>CBDCNB010000001.1:0-1342250 GCA_965219315.1 Bryobacteraceae bacterium
CGCGGCTGGATGATTTCGCGGGTCAGCCGCATGTGCGGGAGCAGCTATCGATTGCCATCGAGGCGGCGAAGCGGCGGGGCGAGGCGATGGACCATGTGCTGCTGTGCGGGCCGCCGGGGTTGGGAAAGACGACGCTGGCCGGGATCATCGCGCAGGAGCTGTCGGCGTTGATGGACCAGACGGCGGGGCCGATTTTGCAGAAGAAGCTCGACTTAACGGGGATTTTGAGCAATGTGAAGGCGCGGCAGGTATTCTTTGTCGATGAGATACACAGGCTGCTGCCCGATATCGAGGAGATTTTGTATTCGGCATTGGAAGACTTCCGGCTGGATATTTTGATCGGCGCGGGCCCGGGTGCGCGGACGCATTCGATCAACCTGCCGCCTTTTACGGCGGTCGGTGCGACAACCAGGCAGGGCTTGCTGAGTGCACCGCTGCGGGGGCGTTTCGGGATTGTGCTTCGGTTGGATCCGTATGACGAGGAGACGCTGGGACACATTGTGGAGCGGTCGGCGCGATTGTTGGAGGTGGAGGTTAGTCGCGAGGCGGCGCGGGAGATAGCTCGGCGAGGGCGGGGAACGCCTCGCATTGCGAACCGGTTGCTGCGGCGGGTGCGGGACTATGCCGAAGTGCGGGCGGATGGCCGGGTAGATTTGGGCGTGGCACAGGCGGCGCTCGATTTGTTGAAGGTGGACCGCTACGGGCTGGACGAGATCGACCAGAAAATCATGATGACGGTGGCGGCGAAGTATAGCGGAGGACCGGTCGGATTGAGCACGATCGCGGCTTCGATTGACGAACAGGCGGATACGATCGAGGAGGTTTACGAGCCATACCTGATTCAGTTAGGATTTTTGGACAGGACCCCCCGAGGACGCATCGCCACGGATCGTGCGTTCGAGTATTTTCAGATTCCGAGGCGGATGCGCATGGGCGGATCGCAGAACGCGTTGTTTTAGCGTCAAGCGGTTGGCAGCGGCCTAGTCAGATGGGAGAATTCATGCCGGTGGCGATAGGACCTCCGAGCATGTCGAGGGTGGCAAACCGGAGCGCTCCATTCCGAAGCGCCGAAATCAATGGGGACTTTATAAACATCAGGCGGCTCAGCCGTCTGGACTGGTTCTGTATTCGACGGACACGGCGCATGCGTCGTGTCGTAAACACGTCGAGAGAGTTATTGATATGTCGCGAGTCGGTACGCGTCAGTTCGTCGGCGAGTGCCGCGGCTGATTCCATTGCCATGGACGCGCCTACGCCCGCGGTGGGGAGAAACGCGGCGGCTGCATCGCCAAGCAGTAAGACTCGGGGCTGAAGCCATTTTGTGGAGCGGACATCCTCCAGTTTCCAGAAGTAGGGTTTTCCGTGGCAAGCGCATCGAAGGCAGCCGGAACGGCGCGAGATACAGCACCGAAATGCTTTCGAATGCGGTCCGATCGATTTTTCGATGACCCGATGCTCGATGCCTCGCTGTCGGAGAAGGGCTGCCAGAGTGAGGCCTGCGATGCCGCCGCCAATGATGAGAACGCGCATTGCCCTTTGAAGAAAATCGCGCAAAACGGGCGCAGTGTCAAGCGCGCCACCCGAAGAACCAGCGAGATTGTTCCCTGACTAGTGGCACGCATCCGCGTGCTTTGCGCTTTTGAAGTATAAAATGAGGAAGTGAACACAGTTGTCGCGGGTCTGTCGGAGGTAGGGGAAAAGGTCACGCGGGGTGAGCGGATTTCGACCGAAGAAGCGCGGTGGTTGTGGTTGCACGCCAGCGATGCGGAGATGCGGCTATTGGCGACGGCGATGCGGGGCCGGTTTCATGATCCGCGCACATGCACCTACATGGTGATGCGCATTATCAACTACACCAATGTTTGCGTGGCGCAGTGCGACTATTGCGCGTTCTATCGACTGCCGGGACATTCCGAAGGTTATGTATTGAGCCGGGAGTCAGTGTTTGCAAAGTTGGACGAATTACTCGATCTGGGCGGGGATTTAGCTGCTTTTAACGGTGGGTTCAACCCGCATTTGCCGCTGAGTTACTACTGCGATCTGTTTGCGGCGATTCGGGAGCGTTATGGCGATGCGCTGGAATTCTATGCGCTGACGATTGCCGAATTCATGTATCTGGCGGACCATGCCAAGTTAAGCCACGCCGAGACTGCGCGCAGATTTCAGCAGGCCGGTGTGCGGTGGATTACCGGCGGCGGATCGGAGATTCTCACGGAGGATTTTCGGGCGCGGCATAGTAAGTTCAAGTACACGGTCGCCGAATATTTTGAGGCGCAGCGGGCGATTGTGGAAGCCGGATTGAAGACAACCGCGACGATGGTGATCGGCTTTGACGAAAGCTTGGACGAGCGGCTGGAGCATTTGGAGCGGACGCGGCAGTTTCAGGACGACACGGGCGGGCTGGCGAGCTTTCTCTGCTGGACGTATAAGCCTTATTTTACGCAGGTGGGCGGGATCGAGATCACTACCGGTGAGTATCTGCGGCATCTGGCGCTTTCGCGCATCTACCTGGACAATGTTCCACGGATCAGGACGTCGGTGCTGACGCGCAATGAGGAAGCTCTACAGGGCTTGTTATATGGCGCGGATGACTTCGATTTGCCGATTGAGGACGAGGTAACGCAGATGGCGGGCGCCACCATCGATTTGCAATTCGACAAAATATTGAACGTGGCGCGCGGCTTAGGTTTCGAGCCGCAGTATCGGCATGTTGCCGTTTCTCCTCTGAGCTACTCGTTATAAGTCTTCTCGAAGTGGACGTTTTTCGCGCTTTCTTTGCAAGCGTTCCTTCTTTTCCTCCATAGGGCGCCCGGGCGGCGGTGTACCGAGACGTTCCCGCGCGATGGCCTTCACTTCTTTGTTCTTATCCAATTTGGGGAACTTCTTCGGCATGGATGGCGGCATTCCATTCGGGGATAAATTCTTCGACGACGAAGGTCTCGAACGAGGTAGGCGTGGTGTTGGCGGCGGAGCGAGGCTCAAGGTGCCTGATGTGACCGGAGTTCATCGCGGTACACATTTCGTGGAGAAGGCCGGCCATGTTTTGCGACATTCCAAGATAGGTGAGCGCCGTTTGGAACTCTTCGCTGGTGGCCGTGGTGTAGGTGAGGTCCAGTCGTCCAACGGCTTCGCCGATAATACCGGTAACTTCATTCATGGAGATGTCGCGCTGGCCGAGCAGTTCACGGGTATCCGAACCCTCGAAGTTTAGGTAGAGAAGGGCGTTTGCCGCCGCCGCGGCAACGTCGCGGACGGCGATCATGGGGATGAGGAGGTCGGGGTGGAAAATACCGGCGGTGGAGGCCATGGCCGAAACCACGTGAACCTGCGCCAACATGTTCTCCATGAAATAGCCGGAACGCAAATGAAGAACATCGATTCCCGCGATTTTGTTGAGAGCTTGTTCTAGATGGTACTGTCCGACAATCGGCCCGGTACCACTCGGTTTGTCCGCGCCAACGCTGCTGAGAGTGACAGCGTAAGGGACTTTTGCCAAGGTGACGGCATGGGCCATGGCGGCAACCATTTCGTCTTGAGTGGTGCGATAGTCTTTACTGGCTTCACTAGGCGGGGTCATCAGATAGACCGCCTGTGCGCCGGTGAACGCCTGCGTTAACGCTGCCCTATTCGTCAGATCGGCGACAAATGGTTCCGCCCCTTTCTCCACGAGAGGCTGCAAACGGTCTGGATGGCGACCCACCACGCGCACTCTTTTGCCGTTTTTCAAAAGAGCTTCCGCGACAGGCGTGCCGGTTCTGCCGGTAGCTCCGGTAATGACGTACATCTTTTGATCCGATTAGGATATAGGATAACTAAAAATTAATGAGATTGCTGCTTGTGGGAAGCAGCGGAGTACTGATTCCAGAGATCGCGGTTCCAGAGCATTTGAATAAAGATGCCGCCGACAACGGAGCGGGCTTGAAACCCGACCTGTTTTCCGGTTTTGGTATCGTACCAATCGGTAAGTGGCACGCGGCTGGGCGATTCGTTGGCGAAGAGATAGGCCGGGTCGAATAGTTTCTCAAAACCTTCTTTCGAATCGGACAAAGAAGCAGTCCAGGCGAGCCAGTCGAGCTTCGTGTAATCGGCGCGATTGTCGAGCGGCAGACCGTACTTATTCATATGTATGTCATCGAAAGCAATGGTCTTCCGGGCAACGCTGTTCGGAAAAAGATTAAGATTCAGTAGTTTATCCCAGACCAGGTTGTATTTTTGGCTCCAGGTACCCGGGCGGTCGAAAGCGAGGCGAAAATGATCGCCGTCATTGGCCATGGATATCCATCGTGTCGCGAAGTCCTGAGCGGTTTTTTGGTATTGCTGGGCAACATCCTGATGTCCCAACATGCCGGCTAGCTTGCTGTAGGCACCGAGCGCAAGAATGGCTTTGATGGATAAGTTGGCGTTATGGGCCAAATGACCGGCGAAGTCGTCGGTGGAGAGTTGGTTTTCCGGATCGAGTCCTTTTGCTTTGAGGTACTCTGCCCATTTGGTCAAAAGGGGCCAGTACTCTCCGGCAAACTGAGCGTCTTTATCGACCTGCGCCGCGGCGGCAATCATAAGCAGCATGTTGCCGCTTTCTTCGACCGGCATTTGGTTTTCTTCTGTTTTTTCACCGCCGCCGTACTGTTGTCCATTGGCAAGAGGGTAACGACCGAGATCGTGCGGAGCGAACGGGAAAGGCCAGCGGGCAAGGCTGGCATAGTCGAGCACAGGCCGAAGTTGAGCTTTGAGCAGCGTTGTATTGAAAAGCATGAAGAAGGGCGAACTGGGGTAGGTGATGTCGACCGTGTCGATGGAGCCGTTGCTGAAGTTTTCTTTGGAGAAGAGGAGCGGGGTACCGTTGAGGTCGGCGGTGAGCTTTTGAGCGGCAAGGGTTTGGCGATAAGCCAGAGCGCAGAGCTGCGCATATCGGTCGCCACCCACTTTGCGAAGGTCGGCCATGAGGGAGTCGTCGAAGGCTTTGGTGCGTTGTTCGAGGGAATCGTAGTCTTTGAGCGCAGATTGCAGCAAATCCGCGGGCCCTGCTCCGTTGCGTCGCCAGTAGGCGCGGAGTTGACGGTGGAAGTAATCGATGGCGTAGATATCGTCATAGGCAATGACAAGATGGCGGGAAACCGGCGTGGACGCAACTTGGCCGAGGTCGAAGGCATAGGCGAGGACTGGGTCGGGCTGAGCGTAGGGCTGGTCTTGCAGGAGGTCATCGGAATCGGGAAGGCTGCCGCTGCCGGTAAAAGACTTGATTGCGTCCGACGCAACCGTGGCTGCTTCGGAGGCGCCGGTTTCGGGAGGAGCAACCAAGTAGAGATAACCCCAATCGATGCGAAGATTGTCGCCGGACTTTTGCAGAATCGGCTGCTCCTCGGTTCCCATGCGGAGAACCTGTAAATTGCCTACGTTATAGCGGGACCAGGAGACCTTCTGTTGAGGGATGTTCTCTACGACCTGTGATCCGGCGCTGAAATAGACGGCTACCTTGTGAGCGCCGCTAGTGGAGCGCGCGGTCCAGGTGATGTAGGTCGCGGGCCGAGAAAGAACTTCGAGATCGTCGGGAAGAGCCGGAGTGGTAAACGTCAGGGTAAGGGCGACACCTTCACCTTCGAATTGATAGATGGTATGGGTGGGCAGCACTTGGACGTGCGTTTGCGGAAGAACAGGCATTTTTCTCGGGTCGGAGCCCATGATGCGATATGTCTTGCCGTCGATCCGGACAAGGCTGGTCAAGGGCTGATTCGTGCCGGTCCAATGCTTGGTGGGCTGATCGGTAAGGTGGTCGGCCATGGACCAAATGCTGAAGTAAGGGTCATGAGTGATCAGCGGGACGGCGGGCGGTCGAAAATCCGCGGCAGTGGCGGTGTTGAGTAACATTCCGAGTGTGCTAAGAAGAAACGCAGCGCAGAGCTTCATGGTTTTACAAGGGCAGGGGATGGCGTACTTAAACCTGACGATCCGCTGCCGTCAATTAGTGTATCGGTTGGGAAAAGGAGTTGCAGCAGGTCGGATAAATCTCAGTTGTTTTTCGATCAGTGTTTGTGAACGTATTTAGCGAAGATCACTGAGAAGTTTCGTTTTTCGCTCCTACCTTGTTTGTAGCCCGTAGTGCGGGTGAAGAAGGGCGGAGATCGATAGGTGCAAAACGAAGGAAAAGATTCCGGTGCTTCGGTGAGGCGTGCGAAACGGGTCCAAGCGATGTTGTGCTTCGTTGGCGCCGCCGCAGTTTTGTTGGCGTTGTGCGTCGGTCTGTCTACGCGAAATCATAGCCAAGTCCGTCGATTTTTGCATCCACGTCATGCGAACCCCATGCTTCGGAGTTCGACAGGCATTTCCCAAGAAGAAGGTAAAGCGCGAAAGATTTACCCGTTTTCGATCGTACCGGGAGGCGTTTATTCTTCCGAAGAGTTGGCGCGTTCGCGGCGAATCGATCCCGTGGTCGCGAAACACTACGCGGGCTTCGGGGGTTCGATTTCGATCCACAAGACGGTGCGGGACAATTTCATGTACGTGTCGTATCGCAAGAAGGACAGAGTGTATTGGACGCAAACGAAACATCGGATTCCTGGCGGCGAATACGTGTTGACGGACGGTAAGAACTTTGCGCGCGCAAGATGCGGGAACCGGCTTTCCCCCGTTCCACAGGAACCCATCGCCGAGGCAGGAGAGCCGGACGCTAACGGACTGGATAAGCCGGAACCGCCGGAGAATACGTATCTGGCGGACGTAGAGCCTTTCAACGCACCACCGCTCTTTGCAGCGCCACCGTCTACGGATAGTGAGCCGTTTTTAAATGTGCTGAATAACGTTCCGAAAACAGCAGTAGCACCCACCACCTCGTTGGCGAGTAATGAAGGCGATCCGTTTTTCGGAGGACGAGGGATCGGTAGCACCGTGCCGTTTCCACGAGTAAATAACCTCGCGGCAAGCGCTGCGAATCAACGTCCTTCTGCCGCTGGTGCACCAAGGACCACAAATTCTGGTGCATCCGGTGACGATGCTTCCGTTACGAATCCGGGAGATACCGGCGCAGCTTCCGCCAGCGTTGCCACACCGGAAGCTTCAAGCTGGCGTTTACTTGTTGCGGGCGCAATCGGGTTGTTTTTTCGATGGCCGATTGTGCGAGTCGTTTTACCGCTTTCCCGGAATAGTTAAGCGGAACACAGCTCTTATTGATCGCGCAGCACCGTTGCGGCTTCTTTTCCCGTTATTTGTTGGTTATAGATAGGTGAGCCCGGTTGTTGGCGTCGTCCGCCTTCGGCCAGTGTTCCCGTATCGACCGGAGCGAAACCGATCTCTTCGATCAAGCCTGAGACCACTCGCTTCGCGTTCGCATCATCGCCGGCCACAAAAATCGCCTGGCGTTCGTCCACCGGCGCATCTTTTTTCCCGTTATTCGCCAAGTGCTGATAGAAAATTGTGTTAAATGCTTTTACAATACGTGATTCATTCAGATGCTTCGCTAGAAGTTCACTGGAGGTAGTCTCATGCGAATCCAGTTCCGCTATTCGACTATCGCGTTGCGGATAATAATTCATGGCGTCGACGACGATTTTCCCTAGAAAAATATCCGGTTCTAGAGATCTATAGCCGCCGAACGGAATAGCAATAAAGATAACGTCGCCGAAGTAGGCAGCTCCATCCACGGTAGAAGGCTTTGCATTGTAGCCCAGATGCTCTACAAAATGTTGAAGTGAGTTGGGGCCGCGAGAGTTGCTGATTGCTACTTCATAGCCGGCATTGACGAATAGCTTTGCGAGCGTTCCGCCTATTTTGCCGGAACCAATAATGCCCAACTTCATTCGCCATGTCTCCTAGCCTGTACAAAGCTAGATGCCGCGAAGTAAAAAAGATAACTACTTCGGTGGCAAACCGGTACATTTAGTTTTCGCGCTGAAATTTTTCTACTAGGCGGGCTTCTTCATAATCGATTTCACGCATCAGAAGCCGAAACACTTCATTGCTAATGCGGTCCTCGAAATGCATTTTCGCGAGGCTGGCGCGTTCGACGTCCACGAGTTGTTGCCGTAACCTCAACTCGAGCCCTACTTGTTCAAAGGGCTCCCCATCGATCAATTGCTGAACATTATGGCTTCGGCGCAGGTATTCTTCTCGCACTATGCGATGGTGCTCCGGCGGATTTTCACCGACCTGCTTTTCTAAATGGTCGATTGCATCCTCGGCGACTGCGAGGCGAGCTTTGAACTCTTCGGTCTGGAGTTCTTTCTTTTCATTGTGACCTTCGCGGTCGATGCCGAGGGCGCGAATCACGTACGGCAAAGTCAAACCCTGGAGGACAAGGGTGACGATGATGACGCAGAAAGTGAGAAAGATCAAGACGTCTCGTTGTGGAAAGGGTTCGCCGAGTCTGCCTTCGATGGGGATTGCCAAAGCAGCGGCCAGGGAGACACCGCCGCGCATGCCGGCAAACGAAACGAGGAATGGATAGCGCCAGTTTGGGTAGGGATCCCTGGAGCGCAACGAGCGGGAAAGCAGACGTGGCAGATAGGTGGCGGGGAATACCCAGATGAATCGCAAAACGATTACCGAGACGCTAATGAGTAGGCCATAGAAAGCAAGTTCAGCCTGAGAGTAGCGCTCGATGTGGTTCAAGATGCTTCGTAATTGGAGTCCGGTGATGAGAAACAGAATATTTTCCAGGACAAAGCGGATGGTGTTCCAAACCGAATAGCCTTGAATACGTGTTCTTGAGGTGAGGCGAGAAATGCCGGAGTGGCCCGCAAACAGACCGGCGACGACAGTGGCAAGCACACCCGAGCCTCCAAGCTGATTGGGCAGCAGAAAAGCGGCATACGGGAGGATGAAAGAAAGGGCAATTTCGACGGAGGAATCGTGAACGCGCGGCCATAGCCAGGAGAAGAATTTGCCCAAGAGTAATCCCCAGATAATTTCTCCGATGATTACGGCGAGAAAGCTGAGGGTGGCAGTACCGGCGGAAAAGCTGCCGGCGACCAAGGCGGCGACGGCGAATTTGTAAAGCGTTAACGAGGTAGCATCGTTAACGACGCCCTCACCCTCCAGGATGGCGACGGTACGTTTGGGAATGCCGAGGCGACCGGCCATGGATGTTGCGGCGACGACGTCTGGCGGTGCGATTGCCGCTCCGAGGACGAGGGCGGCAACGAGTGGAAGCCCGGGAATGACGGTGGCGGCAATCAAAGCGATGGAGAAGGCAGTGAAGATGACGCAGCCGACGGCTAGCAAAGTAATTGGCCGCAAATTGTGAAGAAACTCGGGCCAAGAAACGTTTACTCCGGCTATATAAACCAGAGGCGGCAGAAACAGGATCAGGACAAGTTCCGGATCCAGTTCCAGGGCCGGCAGGCCGGGCAGTAGCGACAACAGTAAGCCGGCGGCGATCAGCATGATCGGTAACGGTACCAGAAGCTTGCGAGCAAGAATGGCCAGGAAAGAGAGAATGGCCAGTAGCGCGATGAATAGTTCGACTTTGCCGATCATATAAATGAATTGTCATTGAACGTTGGTTGGTCTCCGCAAGCTAACCAGGAGGCCGGAGTAGGATGCGTACAATGCCGAAGAGAACAGTTTATCTTTCATTGGGCTCCAATGTAGGTGATCGCCAGGCGAATCTGGAGCGGGCGATCGGATTGCTCGAGCAATGGCATATTTCCGTTGGTAAACGATCTTCCATCTATGAAACCGAGCCGCAGGACGTTCTTGTCCAGCCGTGGTTTCTCAATTTGGCGATAGAATGCGAAACGCAGGTCGATCCGCTTCAGCTGCTATCGATTTTGCAGGGGATAGAGCACGAGGCGGGCCGAACGCGGGGGGCGGGAGAGGCGCCGCGTGGACCACGAGTGATCGATATCGATGTTCTGCTTTACGGCGATTCGATCATGGACTTGCCGCAACTGACAATACCGCATTGCCGTATGCTGGAGCGGCGCTTTGTTCTGGAGCCGTTAGAGGAGATTGCGCCGCAATTACAGGATCCAAGGACCGGAAAGCTGTTTCGTGACTATCTACCGGCGATTGTGGGGCAGAAAGCGCGAAAGCTTTCGTCTTAGATGCTTTGCGAGGATTGCGCCTCCGAAGGTTGGGGCTGTTCTTGGGGCGTGAGCTTTTCAATCATGACCGTGGCGATCCGGTTGCGATCCATTTCGGTGATGGTGAGACGGCGTCCGGCGTACTCCACCGCGTCTTTAGTGCGGGGGATGCGCCCGAGTTGGAAAAGCATAAAGCCGGCAAGAGTTTCGAAGCCCGCATCGGCCGGAAGAATGAAGTTGTGGCGGTTTTCGAGATCGCGAATGGTGGTGCTGCCGTCCAGGTGAAGAATTCGTTCTTCATCGGACGGCGTGGGGCGGACGACATCATGCTCGTCACCGATATCGCCAAAGATCTGTTCGAGAACGTCCTCGCGGGTTACTAATCCAGAGACAGTGCCGAACTCGTCGACAACCAAGGCCATGTGCGTACGGTGGGTGCGGAACTCGTCGATGAGCTCACTGATCGATTTGGTTTCAGGAACAACGAGAGGTTTGCGGACAAAGCGCCGGAGTCGGAAAGGACGATTCACGCGGCGACGCTCATGAGCGAAGCGGCGCTCTTCACCCGAACGCATGAGGTCCTTGTAGTGAACGATGCCGATGATCCGTTCGGGGCGATCCTCATAGACGGGCACGCGGGTGAACTTGTGTTCGGCCATGATGCTGAGGACATTGTCTAGATCGGAATCGACCGACAAAGAAACCATGCTATGGCGCGGCGTCATAATTTCGCGGGCGGAGTAGCCGGACAGTTCGATCAGGCGTTCGATGGCATCCTGTTCGAACTGTTGCAGATGACCTTCATGACGGCTGGATTCGATGATGTACTTCAGCTCTTCGGGGGTATGTCCGCCGTGGGAGTGACCGCTCGAGAGCCCGAGGGCGCGCAAAACAAGGCTCGAAGTGCGCTCGATCACGATGACAAAGGGCTGCGAGACACGATAGAAGACGAGCAAAACGGGGGCGGCGAGAAGCGCGATGCGATCGGCCTTTTCGATGGCGAGGTTTTTGGGGACGACCTCGCCGACGATGACGTGACAATAACTGATGATCAGGAACGAAAGCGCGAAGGCGACTCCGTGCAAGATCACGGTGGAGCTGGCGAAACCGAACGTGTCGAATGCGCCGAGAAATAACCGGTAAAGAGTGTCCTCACCAGCCCAGCCAAGGCCAAGACTGGCGAGGGTGATACCGAATTGAGTGACCGATAGAAGGCGTCCTGGGTTGGCAAGAAGACTAAGGGCGGCCTGCGCGCCGGCTTGTCCCTGCTCGGCTAATTCACGAAGGCGGGACTGACGGACGGAGACAAGCGAGACCTCGGCAGCGGCGAAAAAGCCATTGGCGGCGAGGATGAAAAGCAGGGCAGCGAGACGAATGCTCATCGATTCAACAACATTCTTGCGCAACGTAGGAGCCGTACCGTTGCGGGTTCAGAGTAAAATCGGTTCGTGTTGAGACCTTTGATGCGGTTCATCAATGTGAGCATAGCTGTTTTAGCTTTGCTTGCCGCATTTGCCGTGTATTGGTATGCCATACGGCCTTTGCCGAAGACCGCCGGCGAGATAGAAGCGCCGGTGCATGGTGCCGCGACGATTCGTCGGGATGCGCGCGGGGTTCCGCACATCGAGGCAGCGTCCTGGCAGGACGCGATCTTCCTGGAAGGATACGTAACGGCCCAAGACCGATTGTGGCAGATGGATGGGTTTCGCCGTTTCAGCGCGGGCGATTTGTCGGAGGTGTTTGGACCGGGATCGCTGGCGGCGGACATACGGGCGCGACGCATGCGGATACGGGCGATTGCCGAAAACATCGTTCCCAAGCTTTCAGCAGAGGAGCGCGAGGTAGTGGAGCAGTATTCGCGCGGCGTGAATTATTACATTGATACGCATAAGGGAGATTATCCGTTAGAATTTTCGCTGCCAGGACACGGGTACACACCACGCCACTGGACCCCTACGGATAGCGTGCTGGTGGAGTTGATGATGTTCCGGAATTTAACGGACGACTCTAAGTTCGAGTTCGACAAAGGCTGGTTGCTGGCACACGCCGATCCGGTGAAGGGGCGCTTGCTTTTTCCGCCGGTGCGTGGGGGCTTGGTGAGTCCTGGATCGAACGCGTGGGCGATCTCGGGAGCACACACGGCGGACGGTAAACCGATGCTGGCGAACGACACGCATTTGGCTTACAGCATTCCCGACATCTGGTATTTGGCGGATTTGAAGGCTCCTGGTTTGCATGTGTCGGGCGCGACGGTGCCGGGTCTGCCGGGAATTATTATCGGGCATAACGAACAGATTGCGTGGGGGATGACGAACCTGGAAGCGGATTTTATGGATCTCTATCGGGAGAAGATCGACGGCCACACTGGCCAATATGAATCGCAGGGAACGGTTCGGCAGGCGCGATTGGATAAACAGGTGATTCCGGTGAGGGGCGGAAAGCCGGTGACGCTGAACATCTGGGTGACAGAACATGGGCCGGTGGTGATTGAGGAAGGCCGTGTCGCTTTCAGCATGCGATGGACCGCGGCGGAAGGGGCGGGATTTCCGATCTTTGCGGTCGACAGAGCGCAGAATTGGGAGCAGTTTCGTAAGGCGCTGACGAGCTATTGGGGGCCGGCGCAAAACTTTGTTTATGCCGATCGACAAGGAAACATCGGTTATCAAGCAGCCGGAAAAGTGCCGATACGGCGAGGCTTCAGCGGCGATGTTCCCCTGGATGGCGCGTCGGGGAAGTTCGAATGGGACGGTTACATCCCGTACGAGCAGATGCCGATGATGTACGACCCCCCATCGGGCCTGATTGCGACGGCAAACCAGGATCCGTTTCCGCCGAATTACCCTTACTTTGTGAACGGCGACTTTGCGGATCGCTATCGGGTGCAGCAGATTCGGGCATTGTTGATGGCAAAACAGAAACTGACCGTGCAGGATAATTTGGCGGTAGAAAAGGACGTTTATTCAGCGTACGATCGCTTTTTGGCGCAACAAACCGTGAGGGCTTTTCAGCGGCATCCGAACAGCGATCCGGCTCTGCGGGAGGCGGTTCCGATTTTGCAGTCTTGGAATGGGCAGATGGACAAAGACAAGGCCGCTCCTTTTGTTACACAGTTGCTGGACCTGCAGTTGGCAAGTGCGCTGGTTGCTTCCGTGATCCAGCCGGGGATCGGCGCCGCGCGTCCAGCTATCCGGCCCCGGCCCCAGAGGATTCAAGAGCTATTGCAGCTCCGTCCAAAGGGGTGGGCGCCGAATAACGATTGGGATGACTGGTTGATCGGTCAAGCCCGTGCGGCTCTGCAAGAAGGACGGCGGGTGCAAGGTGGACGCATCGCGCACTGGCGCTGGGGACAGGCGTTGAGCTGGAAGTTTGAGCATCCGGTGGGCAAGCAGCTGCCATTGGTGAGCGGCTTCTTCGATATCGGGCCAGTGGCGATGAGTGGATCGAGTACAACCGTGAAACAGACTACAGCAACGTTGGGTCCTTCGGAGCGCATGGTGGTGGATTGGGGAAATCTCGACGGCTCCGTGATGAACTTGCGCGTCGGCGAATCCGGGAACGTGGCTTCCAATCATTACAAAGATGAGTGGCCGGCATATTACGTCGGGCGTAGTTTCCCGATGGAGTTCGAGCATGTGCAGGCGAAGGATGTGTTGCGGGTGAAGCCGGAATAATGTGGCTGAGGAATCTTTGCGGCAGATGTGATATTTACTGTTCCTTCTGTTGTTTTGTGGCTGGAGTGATTTCAGCTCCGGCAAGCATCAAAATTTCTGCCCGGCTTTCATATTACGATCGGCTAATCGATCAAGCGCGTCCGGCGCGGGCCGAGTACAATGGAGCGATGCATCGCGTTTTCGCGTTTCTGCTGTTGAGCGTTCTCAGCTTTGGGCTGATTGCTCCCGCAGTTTCGCAGAACGCTAACTTGCAATTGCCTCCGTGCTGCCGGGCGCATGGCAAGCACCACTGCGCGATGAAGCAGATGATGGCGATGCAAGACAGCGCAGATTCAGGCGTATCGAAAAATTCCGTCGAAGAAAAGTGTCCATATCTTCCGAAAGCAGGCATGATGGCCTTCCATTCGCAGACCTATTTGCAAATGGACTATCAAGTATTTTTCGGAGAATTAGTGAGCCATCCGGCGGTTCACGCGCAAACCGAAGCGCGCTTTCGTATCTCGTTTAGCCGTTCCCGTCAAAAGCGCGGGCCTCCTTCCATACTCCTCAGCTAGCCGCCCTTTTACCTGTTAATAAAGAGTGAATTTAGTTGTGTCCGGTCGCTTTGCCGCGCTGCCGGAATGGAGGAGAGTTGTGTTTTATCTTATATCGGCGAAGAAGCTGTGTGCTCTTTCGCTTTGCATACCTGCGTTTGTGGGATGCCTTTATGCTCAAGAAACGGTGAACTACGCCAGCCTGAGCGGGGTTGTTTCGGACCCGTCGGGCGAGGTCATTCAGGGTGCGGACGTAACGGCGCGGCAGGAGGCGACAGACCAGCTTTCCCGTGTGTCGACCGACGCCCAAGGACGGTTTCGGTTTGGGTATTTACAACCGGGGGCTTATCAAGTTCGCGTCCATCAGCCCGGATTTAACGATGTAACAGATACCCTGACGTTGACTGTCGGAGCGGCTTTCCGCTTGCCGTTGAAGTTATCGGTGGGATCGAGCCGGCAGCGGGTGGAGGTGACAGGTCAGAGTCCGATTATCGAATCGGCGCGCAGTGAGGTAGCCGGCACGGTAACGCCACGAGAAATCGATCATCTACCTTTGAACGGACGCAACTACCTTGATTTGGCGCTGTTGATTCCGGGTGTGTCACGGACAAACATCGGGAGCAACCAACGCTTTGCCGAAACTTCCGCCGTGCCGAGCACGGGTATCTCGATAGGTGATCAGCGTAACTTGGCCAACAGCTTTGTGGTTGATGGCCTATCGGCCAATGACGATGCGGCCGAGCTGGCGGGAACTTTCTACGGCCAAGAGGTGATTCGCGAATTTCAGGTGGTGACCTCCGGAGGGTCGGCAGAGTTCGGGAGAGCTTTGGGCGGATACGTAAACATCCTGACGCAGAGCGGTTCGAATACTCTTCATGGGGATGCCTACGAGTTTTTTCGTAACCAGCGTTTTGATGGACGCAATCCTCTTGCTGCCAATAGGCTGCCGTTAACGCAAAGTCAATATGGTGCATCGCTGGGCGGGCCGATTGTAAAAAACCGCACTTTCTTCTTTTCTAATTTCGAACAGACGCGGCAGAGGACGGCGGGACTCATCACCATTCCACCCGCTTCGGTTGCGACGATCAACGCTCGTTTGCTGGCAACGGGCTACCCTGGCCAGCAGATTAGTACCGGCCAGTATCCTACCACTCTGAACACAACAAATTATTTTGTGAAAGCGGATCATCGTTTTAGCGATCGCGACCAGTTCAACATACGGTACAGCCTCTACGATGTTTCCAGCCTGAATGCACGTAACATTGGCGGACTGGGGACGGTGAGCCGGGGAGCGGGCCTTTCCAATCGGGACCAGACGATTGCGGTGAACAATGTCGCGACGCTAACGCCTAATCTTTTCGACGAGACCCGATTTCAATACACGCGAAGTCGGCTTGCGGCGCCGGTGAACGACCTGGTTGGACCAGCGGTCACGATTTCGGGAGCGGCGTTATTTGGAACAGCAGGCTTCTCTCCTACAGCGCGGGACATTGATCTTTACGAGTTGGTGAACAACGTTGCAGTGCAGCGCAGCTCCCATTCGATCAAGACGGGTGTCGATTTTCTTTATAACGATTTGAATATTGTTTTTCCCGGTGCCGTGCAAGGGCAATATACGTATGCTTCCTTACCCAACTTCTTAACGGGCCGGTATATCAATTTTCAGCAGTCTTTTGGTCCGGCGGCGCAACCGCAGAATAACCCGAACGTGGGTTTTTACCTCCAAGATGAATGGCGCGCAACGCCCAATTTGATTGTGAATGCGGGGGTACGATATGACCTGCAATTTTTGGCTGGACCTGTCAAAACGGACACGAACAATGTGGCGCCGCGGATTGGGTTGGCGTGGAGCCCTGGTAGTTCAAGGAAGACGGTTGTTCGCGCCAGCTATGGAATTTACTACGACCGTATTCCGCTGCGAGCTCTTTCTAACGCGCTGCAGAGAAGCGGCATGCAGTATCAGACCGCCGTTCTGACACAGGCGCAGGCAGGCGCGCCTCAGTTCCCTTTCACTCTTTCCAATTTTCCAGCGGGCGTATTGACGAATATCACAACCATCGATCCATATATCAAGAATGGGTATTCGCAGCAGGCGAGCTTCGAGGTGGAACAACAGATCGATACCAGAACAAGCTTAAGCGTTGCCTATCAGCACCTACGGGGTCTGAATCTTTTGT
Organism: Bryobacteraceae bacterium; assembly: GCA_965219315.1. Lineage (GTDB taxonomy): Bacteria > Acidobacteriota > Terriglobia > Bryobacterales > Bryobacteraceae > Bog-105. The sequence continues at coordinate 16,398 of CBDCNB010000001.1, forward strand.
TGTCGCGAAACCTGAACGTGCCCACTTGCAGGAACGGCTTCAATCTTTGCCGGCCCGTCTCCGTCTACGGCAACAATCAGCAGTATCAATCGATTGGCGACTCCTATTTCGATGGCCTGACGGTTTCGCTGGTGAAGCGGCCGGCGCGGTGGAGCAGTTATCGTCTCTCTTACACCTACTCCAAAGGTATCGACGATCTGGGCGGTTTTTTCTTCAGCACGCCACAGAATAATTTCAATGTGGCGGCCGATCGAGGGCCGTCCGACAACGATCAGCGGCACCGTCTCAATCTCAGCGGAACGCTGCAAACGCCGAGTGGTCCGGCGTTTTCTTTTTGGCGGCATGTGAGCAACAATTTTTTGCTCAGCACGATTTTTGCTTACAATTCAGCTCCGCCGTTCAATGTGCAAACGGGCAGCGATAACAACGGTGACACCAACGCGAACGACCGGCCGGCGGGTTTGGGAAGAAACACCGCGCGCGGCTTCGATTATTTAAGTTTGGATGTCCGGTTAAGCCGTGTATTTGCGATTACGGAGCGATTTCGATTAGAGGCGCTGGCCGAGGCATTCAACGTTATGAATCACACCAACAAGCAAATTCCCAACAATATCTTCGGGAATGGCGCGTACCCCGTTGCGCCGGCGCCGGGTTTTGGTGTTGCTACTGCTGCCGGTGATCCAAGAGAAATCCAGCTAGCACTGCGGCTTCGGTTTTAACACACAGATAAATTTTCAGTTGAAAGGAACAATGTATGAATCGACGTAACTTCACCCATTCTTTAGGGGCTGCCGTGGCGGCTTCCCTGGTAACGAAACGCTTAGCAGCGCAGAGCACGGCACCCAAGATGCAACAAACTATGAGCGAGATGCATAGCGCCGTGCCGCATGGGCCGCCCCAGCAGATTGCGATGTTGCTTTATCCAAAATTAACGGCGCTGGATTTGTTCGGCCCACATAATTTCATGGCGGGCTTAATGAACGTCGATGTTCATTTGGTTTGGAAGACGAAGGACGCGGTTTCTAGTGACCGGGGGATTGCGATTCAACCGACGACGACGCTTGCCGACTGTCCTAAGAATCTAGACATCCTGTTTGTGCCGGGTGGAATGGGTGCGGCAGCGATGATGGAGGATTCCGAGGTGATCGAGTTCCTGGCCGATCGCGGAGCGCGGGCGCGATATGTCACCAGCGTTTGTACGGGCTCTTTAATTCTGGGAGCGGCAGGACTCTTGCAGGGCTACAAAGCAACGTCACATTGGGCGGCGCGCGACTTGCTGCCCCTACTGGGTGCCGAACCGGTGGAAGAACGGGTTGTGGTGGATCGCAATCGCATCACGGGCGCAGGCGTCACGTCTGGAATTGACTTCGGCTTAGTTCTAACGGCGAAGATGCGCGACGACAGGTTTGCGCGGATGCAACAGCTTGCTTGTGAGTACGACCCACAGCCACCTTTTCACGCGGGGACGCCGGAGGAAGCCGGCCCCGAGCTTACCGGTCATTTGCGCAAGATGCTCGCGCCGATTCACGAACACCGCCGACAGGTTGCCTTAAAGGCGCAAGCACGGTGGAGGGCATAAGGGATGTTGAGGCAAATTCATGAACATTGATTCTGCTAGCAAGCAGTCGCCAAGCAAATCGGTCAAGCGCACGCCGCTGTATATCGCAATCTGGCGGTGGCATTTTTATGCGGGTCTATTTGTTATTCCCTTCGTTGTGCTACTGGCACTCACAGGAAGCGTCTACCTTTTCCGTCCGCAGATTGAAACTTATCTCTACCGCGATTTGCTGTTGGTAACACCACACGGGAAGCCGCTTACGGCGGACCAGCTACTGCAGGACGTGCGACGTGAGCTTCCCACTGCACAGATCTCCGGTTATCAACCGCCTAATGGGGCAGCGAGCAGCGCGATGTTTGTTGCGCTACTGCCGGGTCATAGGATGCGGGAAGCATTTCTGAATCCCTACACAGGAGCGCTGCTGGGAGTACAGGATCCCAATGCACGTTTCATGCAGCGAGTTCGCAATTTGCATGGCAAGCTTCTGGCCGGCAAGCAAGGTCAGTTCATAGTAGAAACCGCGGGTGGATGGGCATTTGTACTTCTGGTTTCGGGACTGTTCTTATGGTTCCCCAAACACCCATTTTCCGTTTGGGGATCATTTTTGCCTAGGCTGCGATCCGGACGGCGTGTTTTCTGGCGTGATTTACATGCCGTACCTGCCGTTTATTTAAGTGGATTACTTTGTTTTCTAATTGCCTCGGGAATGCCTTGGTCTTTACTTTCAGGAACGCTTATTAAGCGTATGTCCGACTCAGGCCGCGACGGATCCTCCATCGCAAACTCCAACCGATACCATTCGCAGCTGCCGATTAGAGGCGCTTCGGTGCAAGATTGGCTTTCCGCCTTGTCGAGCACAAATACAGTAAACCACTCCTTTCCCGCCTCAAACACACCTGGGAGCCTTTCGCTGGATCGTGTGGCTGCTATCGCTAGATCACAAGGGCTTACAAAGCCTTTTCAAATCATAATGCCGCAAGAGCCGCATGGCATTTATACGGTAAGGACAATTCCGGACAAACCGCAAGGAACGGTCTTTCTGCATCTTGATCAATACTCGGGACGAGTGCTAGCGAAAGTCGACTGGGAACAGCTTTCTCCATTGGCGCGGGCGGTGTCATTAGGGATCGCGGCCCATGAGGGGCATCTATTTGGACTTGCCAATCAGTTGCTCGGTTTGGCGGCATGCCTGACGGTGTTGCTGGTGGCATTTAGCGGCGGCGTGATGTGGTGGCGACGACGGCCTTCCGGGCGCCTTGGTGCGCCACGGCTAGCGATTGAGTTTACGATCCCACCATTTGTGATAGCGCTCTTAGCCGGTCTAGCAATGCTGTTTCCGGCGATGGGTATTTCGCTGGTGATTGCCTTCTTTGTTGACCGTTATGTTCTGCCTAAATTGCCGCATTTGCGAAAGGTTTTGACGTGATGCTGAAAACAAAAGTTCCTCTCTATGTCGCTTTATTGAGTATGGGCCTCGTAAACGCTTCATGTTTGGAAGGACAGACGACTTTAGAAATCCCGGTACAAATAAGGGTGGTCGATCCGGCCGGGCAACCTGTGCCGGGTGCCACCGTCCGGATTTCCGGCGAAAGACTCGGTAATGAGGTGATATCACACACGAATGCGGCAGGAACATCGAAGCTGAACATAGCACCCGGAGTGTATCTGGCCGGGGCAGAGGCAGCCAAGTTGACTCTGCCAACACCGATTAAGTTCCAGGTTACCCATCGCCCGGTGGTACTGAATATCCAATTGCAATTGGGCTCCCTGCAGACTACGGTGAGTGTGGAAGCGGTGAATGCACCATCGCTGGCTGACCATAGTATCGATGCCGCAAGCCTGGCCCGTAAACCGGAGCGTGGGCTTGCCGAAAAGCTGAAGTCAATTCCTGGATTGCAGACTGTTCGCCGTGGAGCTACCAACGTAGATCCGGTGGTGACTGGATTGAGGCAAACTCAAGTTGCGATGACGGTAGACGGTATGCGGACGTTCGCGGCCGGTCCGGCAAGAATGGATTCCGAGATCAGTCATGTTGACCCGGCAAACGTCAAGAACGTCACCGTGGTGGAAGGTCCTTATGCGTTGACGAAAGGAGCGGGCGCGCTTTCCTCTATCCAAGTGGAAACCGACCCGGTGCCTTTCTATAACAAGTGGACCTTTGGAGGAAAAGCCTCGTCGGGGTACTCATTCAACGGGACGCACCGGTACGCGCGAACTTCTTTATTTGCGGCGGACCAGCGGTTTGGATTTCTAGTATACGGGACCGGGTCGAAGGCCAACAACTATGTGGCTGGCGAACGCGGCGGCATACGGCAATCGATACCGGCGCGTTTTGGGGATTACCAGGGCGGCGGCAAAGTTCGGCTTGGCATTACAGATAATCAGGAGCTTGATTTTTCCGGTGAGTATGACGATCAGACAGGTATTGATTATCCCGGAAATTTGCTGAACGCCAGCTTTTTGATCACGCGTTCCTGGGATGGCGACTACTACGTGAAGCGCCCCACTCCGCTGATCGATTTACTGCACTTCCAGCTCTACCTGAATAAAAAAGGGCATCGGATGAATAACGATGGCAAGCCCACGGCAATGGATATGCCAGGGCGAATACCGCCGTTTGCGTTAAGTATTTCAGTGCCGACTATCTCGGACACTTGGGGTGGTGCCGTTCGCGCGGATTTTCACCTTGCTCCGCAACTGCGATTCAGCAGTGGACTGGATTTCTACAATCTTCGCCAGAACGCCTCGCGGTTTATTTCACGCCGTAGCAATGGCCGGGTTTTGTTCCGGGATACGATCTGGCCGGATGCAACGGTAGCCGACCAAGGTTACTACTTCAGCGCCACCAATCAATGGGAGCGGGGGACGGTTGCCGCGACATTACGCCTGGATACGGTACAGGCGAGGGCGCGCACGCCGTCGGCGTTTTTCCTCAGCAACAGCACAGGACCGCTTTATACAAGCGAAGTGTATCCCAGTTTCAGTGCGCTAGCGAACTATCGTTTGTTTGAAGGTACGACTATTTCGGCCGGGTTTGGCCGGGCAGTACGGACAGGCAGTGTGCTGGAGCGTTACTCGGATCGGTTTCCCAGTACGCTGTTTCAGACCGCCGCTGAGTTTCTAGGTGATCCAGCAATCCGGCCGGAGGTGAGCTATCAGGGTAATGTCGGCTTGCAGGTACAGCTTTCTCGTTTGGCATTGAACGGAGGATTATTCTATCGTCGCCTGGAGAATTTCATCACGGTTGCACCGGACCCCAGCGTGCCGAAAGAGTTGCCTCTAAGTCCCAACGGTGTTTTCCGATACCTGAATGGAAATTACGCAGACTTCCGGGGGTTCAATTACAGCGCCCGGGTTCCGATTTTGCCCTCGTTAGAGCTACGAACGCAAGGCGCGTATACGCTCGCCGATGAGATTAGCGCTTCTATCCCGGCAATTGGGGTAGACCAGCCGGTATTTGGGATTCCACCGCTTAATTTGCGGCACTCGTTACGATATTCGCCTTGGAATGAGCGTTTATGGGTTGAGTTTTCGGTTAGAAATGCGCTTGCCCAAAGACGAGTTTCCTATACGCGCTTTGAGCAGCCTACGCCGGGTTTTACAACCTACGATGTGGAGGGCAGTTTTTCTGTGCAATCAAACCTCACGATCTTCGCCGGGGTGGAGAACATCTTCGATAAGTTCTACTATGAGCATCTGAACTCGTTCAATCCTTTTACCGGCCAACCTGTATCCGAGCCGGGCCGCAATGTTTTTGTCGGCCTGACCTATAACTTTTGAATCGAGTTTGAGGGATGGGAGCTTCCGAGCCAGGGACTAATCTCCGGCTCGGAACAAGTTGGAAGTTTATCGTGCTGTACTATTTAGCAGGCCAAAAACAGCGACGCTGTCGGTGGTCCCGACGTAGACGTGCCCGTTGACAATAGTGGGCACGATAAATTTATTACCAATGCCGAACTGATCACGGCCGTTCGCCGCCTGATTCGAATTGTAGAGTTCCACGCCGATGTCCCGGGCATCGTAAGCATGAAGAACCGCCGGCGCGTTAGGTGTCATGCCATCCTCGCCTGAGGTGCCGTTATCGAAGGCCCAGACAATTCCGTTGTTTGTGCCATCAGCACTGACGGATGGTGTAGTGCCGGGGAATGGGAATACCCGTTGTGTGGTGGAGTAAGGCAACGGAGCAAGCTTTCCTCCGGTGATACGATAGGCGCGGAGTTCGTCATCCACCGATCCGTAATAGACCGTGTTGTTAAATATGGCCGGCGATCCATATTCTTTTCCATTAAGAACATTAGGCAATTCCTGATAAATGTTGCTGTTGTTTGCCGGATTGAATTTACCCATGTTGCCGCGGTCGAATACGTATATGCTTTTATCTTTGCCGGCGCCGGTACCCAGATGATGAACTCGCCCGAACTCATCGGTTACGTCGAAAAGCATCGGACCGCCGGAACCGAGGTCAACGTCCTGAGCGGATTCGGCAACAGTGTTGTACATGGTCCAGTAATCGGTGGGTCGAAGCGATGCGTTCGGCTGCCGCCATAATTGAGGCGTCACCTTTACGAAGGCGTTTCCGTAGTTCCCCTGGCTGGGAAAACCTTGCGCATTCAGAGTGGTGTCGAAGGTGCCGTTTGCCACCTGATAATAAAGATTGCCGAAAAGATCGGAGACAGGGCCGCCACCGCTTCCCCAAATGGAACCCTCACTACCATTTGCATCGAAATCAAAGACGCTGGTTTGCCGTAGAGTCCACTGATTGTAGCCGATAGTCCAACCAGTGTATGGTTTGTGATCGCAATGCGAGGTCCAGCTTGTATAGATGACACCATTCGAAAGCAGGAGCGCTGCGCGATCTTCGTGCTGCTTAGGATTGAACACATCCACGGTGCCGTTACTGCTGTCGCCGTTGCCTGGATAAGTCGCCTGAATGTCGACCGGACCATTCAGTTCCTCCACGCCGGTTGCTAGATCGAGCGCATGGATACGCTGATAATAGTTGCCGCCGGCATCCTTGCTCATGGCTACAACGTAAATCGTTCCGTTAGGACCGACGCGGCGGCTGATCACCGGAGTAGCGGTAACGCCGATCTCGGGGATAACTTGAGTGCAGGCAAGCGGATCGGAAGGCGTTTCGCCCGTTTTGAGGAGCGATACCTTCCAATACACCGCCCCGGTATCGGCGTTGAAAGCATAGACGCTGTCGTGTTCGGTGGCGGTAAACACAACATTGTGATTGCCCTGATTGCCAATCCGTAGATTAGAGACGTAAAGCGGTTCGGCGTCTACCTTGCCGTCCACAGGAACGGTGAAGAGCTTACCGAAATTGGCTGAATTGACATTCGCCGGCGTAAGAGTTCGCTCCGACAAATTATGTCCGGTGCGTTGATTATCGTAGTGATAAGTGAGCACGTCCACTTGCGCAAAAGAGTTCTGCGAGCAAGCTCCAAGCAGTACGCAAGTAGCAAACGGCAGTAGCCGTGTGGAGACGCGAAGGTGATTTTTAAGATGCATTACATTCCTTCTGAAATTAGTTAAGTAGGTAGAAAAACGGGGCATCTTCTACACTTACTGGATTGGAGCCGTGAGTGGGAAGTTACTGGCGATAACTACCATAGTCGTATTGAATTAGAAGTTCAGCTTAAGCGGAAACTATCGCTGGGGCATATAAGTCTTTCCTAGCAGAAGCTGAATATGCCACGTCAAGAAGAACACGAAAAACCAGAGAATTTAGTGGAAGCTCCACATGAGGCTGAGCACGCCGCGAGGAGTTTGGAGGATGCGGCGGATTCGAATGCAACGCTGCAAGGCTACGCTGCGATGAACAGCGCCGACGCATCGGACCAAATAAAACAGGAAGCCTATCGCGAAGGCGAGAAAGAAGCGGCAGTGCGGAAAGCGAAGGAGGAGAATAAGGGCGACTAGGTTACCAATTCGAAGGTGCCGTCACGATGGAGGCGATAGCGTTTACCTCGCCAGTGGATGTGATTTCCGCTGAAGCCGCCTAGCCAAAAACCAAACGCCAAGATGTCCTGCAGGGGAAGTAGTATCCAATCCGTCAAACGAAGTTTGCCTCCGAGTGTCGATGTAGAGACAACGTATGCTGCCAAGGCGCGCAGAACAACGGTGACAACAAACAGCGGCCAGAATGCAGGCTGGACGGCAATGAGAATCATCGCTAGCGGGAGTGGATAGGTGAAGAACTGACCTAGGTATCCAGTAGGTCGGGAACGGCGAGTACTTCTGGCCCAGCGCAAACGGTGTGCGAAGTTTCTTTGCATGGTGTCGCTGCTTAAGCGATGCTCTACGACACAAGAAGAAAAGTCTACCCGGAAGCCGAGTTCGGCGGCACGTTGACCGAGAACAAAATCTTCGGCCAGGAATCCATTCAGGGTATGCCAAGGAATCGCATCGAGCACTTTGCGGCGTGTGACAACAGTGGGTCCTATGGTGAAGCGAACTCCTTCCACCAGCTTGGCAACAAACGCGGCACCCCAAAATTCGGTATTCATGCCAAGCGCTTCCAAGCGGGACCAAATGGAATTTCCCGGCACAGCGCGGTAGGGACAGGTGGCAAGATCGTACCGGTCGGCGAACAATTCGTCGGAGATGCGTCGGAGAAAGTCGTTCGGGACACGGATGTCGCTATCGCTCATCACTAATAGGTCGTGGGAGGCGGCTGCCGTCATCAGGCCTAAGCTATGGACCTTTGCGTTTGGCGAAGGAGGTTCCCCGGTGACCAGCAAGCGGCCGTTTATATTCGGATACTGGGCGAGTAAAGAGGCGGCAATGGTGTAGGCGGGATCGCTTTGGTCGCGAACGGCGAGGATAATTTCAAAGGTCCGGTAGTCTTGGGTGAAGAATGAAAGAAGATTCTCGCGTAGCCCGTCCTCATTACCCGAGAGCGGTTTTAAAACAGAAATAGAAGCGGGCGATAAAGAAGCTCGCGGGAATGCTGGTTGGCGCAGAAATCGCAACGATGCTACCACGATCAGCAGGCAGTAAATCAGACTGCCGGCCAGCAAACAAGCGATGAATGCAGCGAACAAGGATCACCTACTCGTTGATCGACTTGTCGTCGATCAGCCGACGAATTTTCGTGATAAACGCTTCGGTATCCATCACGCCACTGTCTCCTTGCTTACGGTTGCGGACCGATACCTGTCCTGCTTGTGCTTCGCGGTCGCCGATCACGAGCATGAATGGAATTTTCTGCAGTTGCGCCTCTCTTATTTTGAAGTTGACCTTTTCGCTACGCTCATCGATCTGAACACGTATCCCGGCATTGGCAAGTTTCCGATACACCTCTTGCGCGTAAGAATTTTGGCGGTCGGTGATAGGAAGTACGATTGCCTGAACAGGGGAAAGCCAGACGGGAAAAGCACCGGCATAGTGCTCGATGAGGATGCCGAAAAAGCGCTCAATGGAGCCGTACAAAGCGCGATGCACCATGAGGGGTTGATGCGATTTGCCGTCTTCGGCGACGTACTCCAAACCGAAACGGCGAGGGAGTGTGAAATCGAACTGCACGGTGGAGAGCTGCCACAAGCGTCCGATGGCATCGACGAGTTTCACGTCGATTTTCGGGCCGTAGAAGGCGGCTTCATCGGGCGAAATCTTCACCTTCAGATTCAGCCGTTTCGTCGCGCGCTTTAAAGCACTCTCGGCGAGTTCCCATTGGTCGGGACTACCGTCGTACTTGCCGCTTGCCCCGCCGTCCCAGGTGGAGAGCTCTGCCTCGTATTGTTCGAAGCCGAACGTTTTCAGCGTGTCGGTGGCGAACTCCAGGCAATTGACTACTTCGTCTTCAATCTGCTCGGGAGTACAAAAGATATGCGCATCGTCCTGGGTAAAACCGCGTACGCGGAGAAGGCCGTGCATGACGCCGGAACGCTCATAGCGGTAGACGGTGCCTAACTCGCCCAAGCGTACGGGCAGATCCCGATAGCTGCGAAGGTGGTCGCGGTAGATCAGGATGTGAAACGGGCAGTTCATCGGCTTGAGCTGGTATTCGGCGTCGTCCAGCTCCATGCGTTTGAACATGTTTTCCGAGTAGAAATTGTAATGGCCGGAAGTCTTCCAGAGATCGCTGCGCGCGATGTGCGGCGTGTAGACGATGGAGTAGCCGCGCTTCACGTACTCGTCGCGCATCCAGTCCTCCAACAGCTTGCGAATCACGCCACCTTTGGGATGGAAGAAGATCAGGCCCGGCCCGGCCAGTTCTTGAATGCTGAACAGATCGAGTTCTTGGCCGAGCTTGCGGTGATCACGTTTTTTTGCTTCCTCCAGGCGCTGTAAATACTCGTCCAGCTCTTTCCTGGTAAAGAAAGCGATGCCGTGAATGCGCTGCAGCTGCGGATTTTTCTCGTCGCCTTTCCAGTAGGCGCCGGCAACGGACAACAGCTTGAATGCCTTCAGCTTGTCCGTGGAAGGTACGTGAGGACCGCGGCAGAAGTCAATAAAGTTCGGTCCTAACGTGTACTCGGAGAAGATATCGCCAGCCCGCTCCTCAATCAGCTCGCGCTTCATCCAATCATCTTTATACTTATCGAGGCCTTCACCTTTTGGGGTGAGCTTGCGATCGAAGGGGAGGTTTTTGGATTGCAACTCCGCCATGCGCGCCTCGATCCTTTCGAGATCTTCGGGGGTGAATTTCGCGTCCCGCTGGAGGTCGTAGTAAAAACCTGTTTCGGTAGGCGGGCCGATGCCGAGCTTCGTTTCCGGGTACAGTTCTAAAACCGCCGCCGCTAGCAGATGTGCCATGGAGTGACGGTAGACCTGCAACGCCTCCGGGCTTTTCGTGGTCAGAATTTCAAGTTTGGCATCGGAGTCCAGAGGACGGGTGAGATCGAAGAGTTCACCATTTACGCGCGCGACAACTGCGTCGGCGGCGAGACGAGAACTAATGGAGGCGGCAACATCAATCGGCCGGGTACCCTGCGGGACGGACTGCTGACTGCCATCCGGCAGGGTGATGGTCAAACTGCTCATGATTACGGGGTCATTACGAGGGTATCAAATGGACGGTGTTTTGCGAATGCGTCGATGACGGCTCCAGACCGCGTCGATGGTGAGACCTAGCATGAATAGCACCATCCAAGCGGCTGTCGTCAGATAACGCGGGATAGTGTGGTCGACGGGAAGCAAGGCTCCGATTAGAAAACACCAGCAGCAGATAACGCCGACTATAGTGAATCCGCGAATTTCTGTTCTTACAAGCAGCAGAAGCAAAGGGGACGCCAAACAAAAGCAAAGGATGAACTGATACCAGCGAAGCGAGCTTGCATGCCACTTCATTACCGGAGAATCGGTTTTGTTTCCGGTGCTCCGCGAGTGGAATTGGTCCCGCAGCGTAGTTGTGATATCCGGCGGGAAAGGGTGGTTTTCCAACTCGTCAACGTAAATCCAACCGCGTAGCTGCTGAGCGTTCATGTAATCGGCAAAGGTGGCCGCGGCAATTTTCAGCACTCCAATCGGATCACGCAGGGCGGCATGAATCGCCGTTTTTCGAGCGATGCGATTCTCCATCTGCACATCCTTAACTTCTTTGATGACACGGTTACAGAGACCGTCATCCGACCAAGTTTGAACGACTCGATAGATGGGAAATGGAATGTCGGTCTTCAAGCCATCGAATATGACGTGGCGTTGGCTGGCAATTGGATAGTCAATGGGTTTTACGATGGGTGATAAAGCGCCGAGAAGTAGAATGCCATCCCGGTAGAGATAAGCCGGACGTCTGTGCAGGAGCGATCCGTTCCATGCCCGGTAGCTGTACAGCAGGCCTTGGCTGACCGTGATTGATAGTAGAAGCGCAGCCACTACTTTGCGCCAAGAGTGGATTGTTCCCAGAAATGGTAAAACAACGCTGAGCAGGAGAATCAGCGGAAAAAAGCTGATACGAATGCTGATCAGGCAAACTGCGACCGCTTGGGCGAGAACCACAACATAGATACTGCCTTGCTTCAGGTATTTGAGGCAGAGCAGGAAGTAGACACAGAAAAGAAAGGTCGCCAGCGTTTCTGTCATGACGAACCGCTCATAGAGTAGTTGCAGAGGTTCGATTGCGCACAAGAAGGTGCATGCGGCTGCGATGCCAAAACGAATGTTGGCGTATCGAATCAGGCCGAAACCAATTAGCCAGGCGGACAATGAAGAAATGATCGTTTGTACAGCGACTAACGTCGGAAGCGAATGCGGCCAGAGTGCCACAGCACGCAAGAATAAGCCGTAGGTGAAGCTCCGGTCGTCTGGTATGTAGCCCGTTATCGCCGTGTAGAGATAAGATTGCGAGTCGCCTAGGAACAGGCTGGGGTGATGATCGATGGCGAAGATCGCTAGCTTGAGCGTGATGACTGCAAATAGTAGGCGACAGAATTGGGTGCCGAAATCTCTTGCTTTGCCGGCTGATCCACCATAAGCTAAAAATTCCTGAGCGGTAAAGCCGCAATATTGCGAATCATGCGCGTTTTGATTGTAGACGACGAGCCGGTGGCGCGGCGTGTCCTTCGGGAGGAGCTGGAAACTTGCCAGCAAGTGAAGGCCGTGGACGAGGCGGAAGACGGTGCGCGGGCGTTGCAACTGATTGAGGCGCAGCGGCCCGATGTGGTGCTCCTCGATCTACAGATGCCGGTGATGGGTGGTTTCGAAACTATCAGCCGTTTGCGAGGCTCGCATATTCCAGCGTTTGTGATCGTGACCGCCTACGACGAGTATGCGATCGAAGCCTTCGAGGCCGGAGCGATCGATTATTTATTAAAGCCGGTGCGTCAGGCAAGATTGCGGCAGTCGTTAGATAAGGTGGGACGGCTGCTTGGCCATCCACGGCAGCTTGCGGAAGAAGTTGCGCGGATTCAAGATGCGGTTCCGCCCCAAGTAAAAGGCGAACGGCCGTCCAAGATCGTGGGAAAGAGCGGGGAAGAGTTCTTTTTGCTGAGGCCGGACGATGTGCTGGCGTTTCAAGCAGACGGAGATTTAACCTGGATTCTTACGCAGAAACGGCGTTTTCTGGCGACTCAAAATTTAAAATCGCTCCAGGTGAAATTACAAAGTGCCGGGTTCCGGCGGGTACATCGTAATGCTCTAGTAAATATCGACGCGATACAAAAATTGAGTATCATTACCAGTCAGCGTTGGATGATTACGCTTACAAATGGGCAGGAATTTATCGTCAGCAAACGGCAGGCAAAACATGTCCGCGACGTGCTGCAAGGGTGAACTGCCGACTCGCTTACCGGCGAACATAGGCCGCTAGCCTTTAGAAATGGCCCGCTCATCGATTCAATAATGAATTTTGGTTTGTTGTTCGATCTGATAGGAGTTACCTTCTTATGAGACGTATTCTTCTTCAAGCCACTCTTCTGCTTTCCCTAAGTTGGATGAGCAGTGCTCAATCGCTGGGAAATGCAGGAACGGTAAACGTCAAGGTCACCGATCCGTCCGGTTCGATTGTTGCCGGAGCGAAAGCCGAGCTCAGCAGCCCGATTACCGGTTACGACCAGAGGGCGACATCGGATGCCAGCGGCAAAATTCGATTTGTCAATGTGCCGCCTCATCCATATCATTTGAGCGTGAGTGCGAAGGGCTTAGCTCCTTTTGCGCAGGATGTGGTGATTAGGAACTCTGTTCCAATTTCAGTGCCGGCGCAATTGTCTGTCGCAGGAACGTCGACGGAGGTAAACGTAGAAGCAGGGGGTTCCGACTTAGTGGAACTGAATAATTCCGCTCACGTGGATGTAGGCAGGGAGCAGTTGAAGAGTATTCCTGTGTTTTCGCCGGGCGACAGTCTGAGCCAGGCAATCACGCTCAACACAGGCGGCGTTGCAGCCGATGCGAACGGATTCTTTCATCCCCTGGGCGATCATGCTCAGGTGTCGTTTATCATTGACGGACAGCCGATTACCGATCAACAGAGCAAAGTCTTTTCTACGCAGTTGCCCACCACCGCTATCCAGAGTATGCAAATCATCACTGGAGCGCCTGATGCGGAGTTCGGAGACAAGTCGAGCTTAGTGGACCAAATTACTACGCGGTCGGGATTGGGAGCCGGCCGGCAGTTCGGAAATATCGATTCCTACTATGGAACCTTTGGCTCCGTAGGTGGCGACGTAGCTTACGGGTTCGGCAATGAAAAGGTTGGAAATTTTCTGGCGCTGGACGGTACAAGAAGTGGGCGCTTCTTAGATACTCCTGAATTTACACCCTTTCACGACATAGGAAATAATGAGACGATCTTCGATCGGCTGGATTATCAGCCGAACGGCACAAATGTTTTCCATTTAAACCTTTTTGCCGCGCGGAACTGGATCCAGATTCCGAATGATTACGACCAACTCGCACAAGACCAAAGACAGCGTGTTTCGACTTGGAACATCGCGCCAGGATACCAGCACACCTTCGGTCCACATGTGCTGCTGACAGTGAATCCTTATATTCGGAAAGACCAATTTAACTACTATCCGAGCCGGGACTTGCTGAACGACACGCCCTCGACACAAAGCCAAAGCCGCCAACTACTGAATTACGGGGTGCGGAGTGATGTTTCTTTTGTGGAAGGCCGTCACAACGTGAAGATCGGTATCGACCTGAAGCAAACCCGGTTATTTGAATCATTTTCCTTCGGGATTACCGATCCGACCTTTAACTCCGTTTGTAATGATAGCAACGGCAATGTGGTCACCGATCCTGGCATTGAAGATCCTAATTCATGCATCGCCTTAGGTTACGTAGCGAACTCGGGCTTCCAAACAGGCTTGCTTCCGTTCGACTTGACTCGCGGCGGCAGCTTGTTCACTTACCGGAATGCAAAACACATCAACCAATACGCGACCTATATTCAGGATGCGATTACGATCGGCAATTTCCTGTTGAATGTCGGGCTGCGCGGCGATACCTACTATGGACTGACGGGGGACAGTGCCGCCGAGCCTCGGGTGGGGCTTGCTTATAACGTTAAGAAGACGAATACTGTGTTGCGTGCCGCCTACTCGAGAACGTTTGAGACACCGTTCAATGAGAACCTGCTGCTTTCCAGCGCGACGGGGCTGAACAATGGGAACGCTTTGAATGTTTTGGGGGCCAGCAACGCTCCACCGCTGCCGGTAGGAAAACGCAACCAGTTTAACGTTGGTTTTCAACAGGCAATCGCAAAATATGTTTTGATTGATGCCGATTATTTTTGGAAGAATACCATTAACGGCTACGATTTCAGCACGCTGCAGAATACCACCATCACGTTTCCTATTTCCTGGGAGCGGGCTAAGGTGGATGGCGTCACCGGACGAGTCAGCACCACCAACATTCGTGGATTTACGGCGTCCTGGTCGGTGGGACATAATCGAGCCCGCTACTTTCCGCCGCAATCGGGCGGTCTGATTCCACAAGGAAACCAGCCTACCAGCGTTTTCCGTATCGATCATGATCAGGCGCTGCAATCGACGGTATCGCTGTATTATCAACGACCGCATAATGCGGAATATGTTTCCTTCATCTGGCGTTATGACAGTGGATTGGTAGCGGGAATTGCCGACGTTTCCGAAGCACTTACGTTGACGGCGGCGCAGCAGGCCAGCATTGGGTTTGCCTGCGATGGAGTTGCCGCGACATATACGACGCCGATTACCGATTGCAGTGGGATAGGAACTTCTACCTTGCTGACACTACCGCAAACCGGTGCCGAAGACGACGATCATAATCCCGACCGCGTAAAGCCCCGCAGCCTTTTCGATATGTCGGTGGGCACCGATAATCTACTACATGCCGAAGGTCATCGCCGGATCACTGCTTCTGTTCAGGTAACGAATCTCACGAACAAAGTAGCCCTCTATAATTTCCTCTCTACATTCAGCGGCACCCATTTCGTTACGCCCAGAAATATTGTTGGGCGTATTGGATTCACTTTTTGACTAGGAGGCTGGATTGTCCGGAACAGTAAACCAGACCTTTGAGCCGGTGCTGTCGGAATGGAATTCAAGGCAGGAGCCAGCACCGTAGCAAAGATGTAGGCGTTGGTGGACGTTTTTTAGACCAACGCCAGCCCCGTTCGAGGGTTTACCGGTTTGAAAACCCGGTCCTCGGTCTTCTACTGAGATGCGAGTGCCGGAAGCGGAAGCAACCACTATAACGCTTACGAAAATTTGGCCGTTGGACGAGGCGCCGTGCTTAATGGAGTTTTCCACCAACGGCTGAACGGTGAGGATCGGGATTTGCGTATCTTTGGCCTGCTCGTCGACCTTGATTTCAGTAATCAGGCGAGCGCCCAGCCGGAGTGTCTCAATTGCCAAGTAAGCGCGAACAATCTCAATCTCTTCGGATAACGTGACGTACCGGCGATTGCTCTTCAGCCGATAGCGAAAGACATCCGCTAAATTCAAAACGAGCTGGCGCGCCTCCCCATCGTCGCGCCTGATTGTGCCGTAAAGCGTATTCAGTGCATTGAATAGAAAATGAGGATTCACCTGCGCTTGCAGCGCGCGGAACTCGGCTTCCTGCGCCAGGCTTTCCAACTGTTCGCGACGAAGCCGCTCGATTCGTTCCACCAGCAGCGCCTGGACCTTCTGCAGCTCAAGCAAGTCTTCACTGAGAAACCTGCGTCCACCCTTGCGCGAGCTGAGGCAGATTTGGCAGGAGTTACCGGTAGAGCATCGGAGCGGAAGCAATACCGCTGTCCAATCCGGCGTCGTATGATCTTTGCCTCGATAGGCGCTGACCAATAGTGGATGGGCTTGGCCGCTTGATAATTCAGCTGGAATCACGGCGGCATGGCGGCAACCATAATGTTGGCGTATCTGCTCCGCTCCGGTTTCCAGCAGATGTAATTCGGAGGATCCTTTCAGCTGGCGAAGCAAGTCCAGCAGAGGATTTAACGGCGGGCGGCGGAAGGCGAATCTGGTAAGAAGAGACTGTAGCGGCCGGAGACTACGCGCCAGGACGTAAATCAGAATGCACAGTGCTGTAATCAGAAGTCCGCGTGCGAATTCCGACGCAGCAGCTTCTTTCCAAAGATGAAGCTGGGCTTCCGTCTCTCCAAACGCCCAAATCCAAAAAGCAACCCAAAGAGTGCTGACCGTGAAGCGGAGAAACGTATCGAGCAGCAAAAAACGGTAGCTTTGCAAAAGAATGATCAGTGCGATAGGGATAGCAGCATGGTGCCACAGTGCTTCGCCGAGACGAAGATTAGAGCTATGGCCGGGTTGGAAATGAATGAAAGATGTAGCAAACACAAAAAGTGAAACAAAGGCAATTCGCGACGGGCGGGAGAGATCGGGTTTGTGTCGGGTGTCGTATTCCGACCATAGCCAAGTGAGCAGGCTCAGAAATGCGAATCCAAGAGCCAGCACGAGGAGGGCAGTTCGTGACCGTTCATAGCTGTCGAGACTTCCTGAAGCGTATTGAAAGAACAAACTTGATACGCTGAGGGCGTACCCGGCGAAAGCAATTCCTTGCAGGCGTTCATTTAACGAAATATGAAGCAAAATTGCAGGTAGAAAAGTGAGGCAAAGGATGCTGACACCTTCCACGACGTTCAGAGTCGTTTCGGATAGTGTTGGCGGCGCCAGGAGTAGGAGTTGCGCGAGATTCCAGACAAAGACTAGTAATGCTGCGGAAACATGGAGCCGGGTCTGGTGATTTTGCTCTGCCGGCTTATTCTGCCAAAATAAAACCGCCAGAAGGCCAAACAGAATAAGGCCTGCGGAGTGGCCGGCAGTGTCGATGAAAACGAGGCTGTGCATGAAGAGCCTTACTTGACTGTAATCGCAACGTTTGATAATTAAAAGATTGCTAAACTGTTAGATACTTCCTCGCGTGAGTACTTCAAGCGTTATACCTGTCTTCGATGAGTCGCCACTAGTCACCCGGGCTAAATCTGGTGATCTCGATGCATTTTCGGAGTTGGTGAAGCATTACGACCGCCGTGTATTTCGCATGGCGAAACAGATCACGCAAAATGATGACGATGCGGAGGACGTGCTTCAGGAAAGCTTCCTGAAAGCATATACCCATCTGGATAGCTTCCATGGTGATTCCAAGTTCTACACCTGGCTTGTGCGGATCGCTGTGAACGAAGCGCTGATGAAGCTGCGAAAACGGCGCTCCGACCGTACTGTCCCTTTAGATGATCCGATTGACACTGGCGAAGATTCCGTTATACGAGAAATCGCGGTTTGGGATGAGAATCCTGAGGAAAAGTATTCGCGCGAAGAATTGGGCGAAGTTTTAGATGAAGCAATTCAGAGTTTAAAACCCGCTTACCGCACCGTGTTTGTCCTGAGAGACATCGAAGAGTTGTCCATTGAGGAGACAGCGGAAGCATTAAAGCTATCGATTTCCGCAGTGAAAAGCCGTCTGCTAAGAGCGCGGCTCCAGCTTCGAGAGAAGCTCACGCGGCAGTTCAGGCGAAAAGGGGACGACGCATTTGCTTACTTGTAAACAATTTTTGCAGGAACTAAGTGACTACTTAGACGAGTCACTCGATCCGCAGCAACGCAGTGAGCTTCAGAAACACGTGAATGAGTGCCCGAATTGTTGGGTGGTATGCGATACAACCGAGAAGACTTTGAAAATCTTTAAAGGGCGGGAAGCGCAAGCTGTACCTCCCGCTATCGAAGCGCGGTTAATTGAAGCTCTTCAAAGGAAATGTCGAGTTAAACGCACGTCAGCCGAAGCTTCTCAAACACTGTGAAACAAATTAATGCCTTGCCCTAGTACGGAAAATAGAGTTGAATTTTTTCTTCTGTTTTTCATCGAGCACACTTAGGATGCGCTGTCTTCCGTGCTCTGCAACATCCTCCCGCTCTTCCTCAATGTTTTGATAGTATTTTGCGTAGTCATCGAGCTCCACCATGACCGCCTTTTTCTGTTTAGGCGTTAAGTCGAGTTCGCGCTGCAGGCCTTGAACTCCTAGCCGACCGGCATCTTCAATCGCTAACTCGCGGCGAAAATGCATTCTAGAATGCAGATACTGCCGGGTGACGACTGAGCCTACGGTGATCCCGCAAACAAAAACCAACGTAAGGATGGAAAGAACCTTGGGATTCGACCAGCCTGTGTCGTTCTGGCGCAACATTGTCCGACGTTGTATAAACCCCAGGTTGGCTATCGGGAGCTTCCTTCTTGATATGAAGCAAAGTTTACCAGCACTGCGTCACGCTGCTCCTGCTGGTTGCCGATCACAGGAGTAAATCCATTCTTCTGCCCGACAACCGAGTTGTTAGCATCTAAGTGCCCATCTTGTGATTCTTCCGATACGACGTAGGTGCCTAGTACCAACGCGATGGCCAGGGAGGCATAGGCTAGGCGCTTACCATAAGGCGAGTAAATGAAGACCGACCAAATCGAATTACCTCCGCGCTCTTCGATCCGTTGGAGTACACGTGCATAGAAGCCAACGTCCGGCTCCATCTCCTCCGGTGCGCGAAGCGAATATAAAATCTTCGATTGTGCTTTCATGGTCGTCAGCTCCGACATGCACTCGACGCAGGACGAAAGATGTTTCTGCGCTTCAGGATAAACCATCGCCGAAACTTTCGGCGTTAGTAGGCTCTCTATCCGCTCCCGAACGGGCTCGTGCATCGTCTCCTCAATCCGTTCCAACTTAACTCTATACAATTTGCGGACTTTGGCGCCGCTTTCCATTCACCCTATGATTAAAAAACGATAATCAGTCAGTCAACGCGGATAGCGGGCCTTTCTCTAGCCTCTGCGCCGCTTTCACCAATTTCTGCCGCGCTCGGAATAGTTTCACCTTTATGGTATTTTCGTTCATTCCGGTCATCTCCGAAAGTTCTTCCACTGAATGGCCTTCCACCTCCTTCAGCAGGATAAGTGAGCGGTCCTCCTCGGAGATCTTCGAAAGCAACTTGAAGATAAGATCATGCTGGGCTAAGCGCTGGTCTACCGCGGGAGCGTGATCCGTTGCCGGTTCCGAGTTTTCCATACGCAGCGAGTCGTCCGAAGAAAAATCGCTCTCGTAGACCAGCTTGCGGACCTTCTTCTTACGAAGATAGTCATAACACTCATTGACAGTGATTTTATAGATCCAGGTGAGCAAAGAGCTTTGAAAATTGAAGTTTTTAATGGAGAAATAGATTTTTGCAAATACCTGCTGCGCAATGTCTTCCGCATCATTTCGGTTGCGCAGAATCCCATAGATAATGGAGAAGACCTTCGCCTGGTAACGCTCCACTATTTCGCGGAAGGCCAACTCATCGTGACCTTGCACCCGCCGGACTAACGCCGCCTCTTCGGTGGTTCGATGATCCAATTTGCTTTTCGCCCGGTTTGTCTCGCCAGCTACCGCCGGAAATGGAAGAATTGCACCTAGCCCGCTCATACGCTGCGATTGACGCAACGAATTTTGAAGAGGTTCCAAAATAATTCGGTGATCGCCGAGATCTTTTCTTTTTCTAGCGTACCCGACGAAAGTTGCCGACACCCGTGCGAAGCCTTCCTTTAATTACGAACATCTATTTAATAGCGAATTCTAGTTGTACACTAAAGGTACAGTCATATTGGTAAGGAGACTTGAGATGATTCAGCTAACCGAAAATGCAGTCGGAAAAGTAGCGGAGATTTTAGGCATGCAAGAGCCGAAGCCAGCTGGGCTGCGTATTGCCGTTGTGGGCGGCGGATGCTCCGGGTTCAGTTATTCGATGGCGTTCGAGAATGCTCCTAATATGCTCGACAAGACATATAGCTTCGGCGATTTGAAAGTGTATGTCGATCAGGCAAGCATGTTGTACCTGGACGGCGCCGAGGTGGATTATGTCGAAACCCTCGAAGGGTCGGGCTTTAAGTTCAATAATCCGCAGGTAAAGTCTACATGCGGTTGTGGCAGTTCATTTAGCGCCTAGAGCGCGGTTTTTTTAAAGATTGGTCTTAATTTTCGTGAAGGGCTGAGTGGGCGAAAGCCTCTCGGTCCTTTTTTGTTTTACAGGAACTATCGTCATGTCCATGTCACCTGGTTCTGTTACCGAGTCTCAAAACCCTGCTTCGCAATCCATCGACGCGGTCTCTACCATCGATCTTCTTCGGATTATGAACGAAGCAGACCGAGAAGTCGCGTTCGCTGTAAATCGCGAGATAGACCACATCGCGATGGCTGTGGATAGCATTTGGGAGCGCATGGCGGATGGTGGGCGACTGTTCTACCTCGGCGCGGGTACGTCGGGCCGGCTGGGAGTGTTGGACGCGTCGGAATGTCCTCCTACCTTCAACACACCTCCCGAACTGGTGCAAGGCATCATCGCAGGCGGCGACGGCGCTCTACGAAATGCTGTGGAAAGAGCCGAAGACGACCCCAATGGGGGCAAAAACGATTTGATAGACCGGGGTTTCAACAGCAAAGATGCCCTGGTGGGTATCGCGGCCAGTGGACGAACGCCCTATGTGCTGAGCGGCCTCCATTATGGGCGATCGATAGGTGCTTTGACTGTGGGCTTAAGCTGTACACCTCAGTCGGAGGTGGCGTTAGCTTCAGACATCGCCATTACGCCAGTTCCAGGGGCGGAGATTGTCACCGGATCGACTCGGTTGCGTGCCGGAACTGCTACGAAACTGGTCCTGAATATGATCAGCACTGGAGTGATGATTCGGATGGGCTATGTTTACGGAAATTTGATGGTGAACGTACAGCCTACCAACGACAAGCTGAAGGACCGGGCGCGGCGTATCATCGCAAGGATAACCGGAGTTTCTTACGAAGCAGCAACTATGTTGCTGGAACAAGGAGGTTCCGTGCGCATAGCGGTTTTGATGCACGAAGGCGGTCTGTCCCGAGAAAAAGCGGAAAGCCGGCTGGCGGCAGCAAAGGGGAGTCTGCGGATCGCTCTCCAGAACGGGAACGGTTAGTCCTATACTGCTATTTCAAGAACTCGATGGATAAATTCAAGATCGTAGGCGGTACGCAGTTAAACGGCGAGTTTCCTGTAAGCGGCGCGAAGAACTCGGCGCTACCCGCCTTGGCAGCTTGCCTTTTAAGCAATGAGCCGGTGACGCTCCGTCGTATTCCGCAGGTAAAGGATATCGCCACGATGGAAAAGTTGTTGGCGTATACCGGAGCGAAAGTTGTCGATTCGGATGGAACCGTGTCCATCGACGCAAAAACACTGGACCGCCCGGAAGCACCCTATGAGGTGGTGAAAACGATGCGGGCCTCCAGCTTGGTACTCGGTCCGTTGGTGGCGCGAACCGGCTGTGCGAGAGTTTCCATGCCCGGCGGCTGTGCCATCGGAGCTCGCCCTATCAATCTTCATGTGCTGGCGTTGGAGCAGCTTGGCGCGACGATTGTTCAAGAATACGGCTACGTCGAGGCACAAGCGCCAGATGGCTTGCGCGGGGGGACCATCCATTTCGATCGCATTACGGTGACTGGAACCGAAGATGTTCTGATGGCGGCGGTTCTGGCACGCGGTGAAACGGTAATCCGCAATGCCGCGCGAGAACCCGAAGTACAGGATTTGGCCCGACTGCTGATCAAAATGGGAGCCAAAATCGAGGGTGCCGGGACATCCATCATCAAAGTGCAAGGCGTAGAGCGTCTGCATGGTGCCGAGCACGCGATTATTCCAGACCGCATCGAAGCCGGTACATTCATGCTGGCAGGAGCAATCACACAGGGAGACGTCGTCGTGACCGGCTGTCATCCTGAGCACGTGGGAGCGCTGACCGTAAAAATGGAACAGGCCGGCGTGGAAGTAAAACGGATAGAGGCGGATGCCTTACGGATTCGACTCTCCGAAAAGCCGAAAGCGGTGGACATCACCACAGAAGAGTACCCCGGATTTGCCACCGATTTGCAAGCGCAATACATGGCATTGATGACGGTAGCAGACGGCATCAGTTTTGTGACCGAAACGATTTTCGAAAACCGTTTCATGCACACGCAAGAACTAGCGCGCATGGGCGCCAATATCCGTATCGAGGGTCGGCAGGCGATTATAGCGGGTAAAGAGCGGCTAACAGGTGCGCAGGTGATTGCCTCCGACCTGCGGGCGAGTGCGTCGTTGGTGCTGGCGGCCTTAGTGGCCCAAGGCGAGACCGTGATCGACCGTGTTTACCACATGGATCGCGGGTATGAGCGTATCGAGCAAAAGCTAGCTGCCGTGGGCGCTAAAATCGAGCGGGTAGGTAAGGCTACATGAGTGCAGCAGTGAAAGATCACAGCCCAGGTTTTCTGCGGATTGTGAACGATGCGAAGCAGCGCATCCATGAGATCGACATTGAAGAGTACAAGCGCCTTCGCAAGTCGGGAGACGCGAGTCAACTCGTCGATGTGCGAGAGGACAGTGAATGGGATGCCGGGCATGCGGCTGGTGCCATCCACTTGAGCAAAGGCATCATCGAGCGGGATATCGAAACAGTTTTTCCTGATAAAAAAGCCAAGCTGGTGCTGTACTGCGGCGGCGGCTATCGTTCGGCCTTAGCAACGGACAATCTACAGAGAATGGGCTACGAAAATGTCATCTCGTTAGATGGGGGCTGGCGCGCGATCGAGGCTTCGGGATTGCCGCTGGAGAAGTCCTCCTGATCTTGGAGCAGCTTTGCTACTCCTAGTAGCCGGGTTTCGGTGAAAGGTGGACTGATCAGTTGTAGTCCGATCGGTAATCCCGCCGCAGTGTTTCCGCAAGGCATGGATAACGAAGGTTCGCCGAGAAAGTTTGTCGCCCGGCATAATCGTGTGGAAGCAATGCGGACGTCTTCCTGGTAATCACCAAAGTGCACAATAGCCTGCTCGATCTTTGGAGCTGTCATTGGGGTCGATGGCGCTACAAGCAGGTCGATCTCCGTCCATAGCTGGTCAAAGTCCCGCCGAAACAACGTTCGGATACGTTGCGCATTCACGTACTCATGCGCGCGCAGCATCCTTCCTTGCTCAATCAGCGCCCAAACATCGTCGCCGAATAACCGGAAGTCTTTGTAGTTGGTGTATAAGGCGGCTGCCTCCGACAACTGCACAATGCGCGCCGCAATATTTGCTTCGTCTATGTCCGGCATCCGCACTTCGGAGACGGTTGCGCCCAGCAATTCCAGGGCGGCAGCTTTGCGCCTTACAGCCGAAGCAACCTCATCGTGAACACGATGGAAGTAGAAATTGCTCGGAACGCCAACGCGCAAGCCACCAAGGTTTGCCGGCTGCTCTGTTGTGAAATCCGGAGCCGGCATGAGATTGCAGCTTTTATCATGAAGATCGGGACCGGCAATGGCGTTCATCACGATGGCGCAATCTTCCACGCATGCTGCCAAGGGACCTACATGATCCAAGCTGAACGCTAGCGGCAGCAATCCGAACCGGCTCACGCGGCCATAGGTCGGCTTTAGACCAACTACGCCACAGTAAGAAGCCGGCATGCGGATCGATCCGGCTGTATCCGTTCCCAGTGAAAATGGCAGAAGACCAGCCGCCACCAGTGCTGCGGAACCGCCGCTGGAGCCACCCGCCACATACTCTGTATTTCGTGGATTGAGTACAAAACCGTAATGCGGATTTTTGGAAGTGGCCCCATAGGCAAGCTCATGCAGGTTTGCTTTGCCTACGGAGATAGCGCCTGCGTGCGCAAGTCGGTCGACCACGGTTGCGTTGTGGGCCGGGACAAAGTCGCGATAGATCAGCGAACCACCGGTCGTTCGCACGCCTTGTGTATAGAAAACATCTTTATGGGCCGTAGGAATGCCATGCAGAGGCCCACGGTCCTTCCCTTGCGCGAATTCTTCGTCGCGCAATCGCGCTTCGGCCAGCGCTTGTTCGGCTGTGATCGTGATGAGCGCATGAAACGTGTCGCGCTGCTTTATTTCGGCCAACGTCTGCTGCATTAGCTCGACACAGGAGATCTGACGCGCCCGAAGCAACCGCCCCAAGCTTCGAATGGTCATTCTTTGTCCCCGCCCTTTGCGATAGGGAAGTACACCACGGCGGGGTCCACATCGGGCGAAAGTCGTTGTTCGGAAGGTCGGAAGCTTTCACGCAGTAGCTCTACGATCTTCTGGTTATTACTGGATAGTTCTGTTTCTGACTCCGAAGCGGACATCGTTCTCACTCGATCATCGCAATAATGAAAGTTATGAAGAGACCGCCGGGACCGCGAGGCCGAGAAGTGATGGGCTTCGTGGGACGTGGGAATGTTTCACGCACTTTGGTCTTCCTGGAGCAGACGGCCAGGCGTTTTGGGTCGATTTCCTACTTTCGCTTCTTGAACCAGCAGATTTATCTGCTCGACGATCCGCAATTGATACAAGAGGTGCTGGTGACGCAGCAGCATAAATTCCGCCGCGACAATGGAGCCACGATTTTACGCGAGCTGGTGGGTGACGGCATGCTGACGCGCGATGAGCCGTTGCATCGGGAACGCCGGCGTTTACTGCAGCCTGCCTTTCACCGCGGGCAAGTGGCGTCCTACGCCGACACCATGGTTCAGCAAACAGAACGTTGCGTGGATGGATGGCGCGGGAATGTGACCATCGATATCGGCGCGGAGATGAAGCGGCTGACCTTGGCGATTGTGGGTGCCTGCTTGTTCGGCGCGGACTTCACGGGAAGCGCTGATGAGATTGCGAAAATTCTGCAACAAGTGATCAAGCGCTCTTCCCGCATTGCTCCTCTGGTGGCGCTTTTTGAGCCGGCAATGAAGATGTACCGCCGCGCTTTCCCGCACGGTCCTAGCCTGTTTTATCGGAAAGAACGTATGCAGTTAGAACGTATTCTGGCTCCTGTGATCGAACGGCACCGGAATGCCGCCGCTGACGATTCGGTGTCTGACGACCTGCTTTCGCTGCTGCTGCAGACCCGCGACGAGAACAATGGAAAACTAAGCGACGAAGACCTGCGCAACGAGGTGGTGACGTTAGTTTTGGCGGGGCACGAGACAACCGCCACGGCATTGACTTGGGCGTGGTACTTAATCGCGAAACATCCGCATGTAGAAGAAAAGTTGACCGAAGAAGTGGATGCGGTGCTAGGCGGCCGCACGCCCACCATGGCTGACATTGCGCGTCTGCCCTACACGACAATGGTGTTTACGGAGGCCCTACGGCTCTATCCGCCGGCGCTTGCCTTCGGGCGCCGTCCGCTGGAGCCGGTCCTACTTGGTGGCTATACGATTCCACGCGGAGCCAGCATTTTCCTCAGCCCTTACGTGACTCAGAGAAATGAGCGTTTCTTTCCACGAGCCGCCGCCTTCGAGCCTGAGCGCTGGGAAACTATCTCTCCACCGAAGTTTGCGTACTTTCCCTTCGGCGGAGGCGCCAAGATGTGTATCGGCGATGCGTTCGCCAAGATGGAGGGCGTTTTGGTGCTGGCCATTGTTGCGCAACGCTGGCGGTTGCAGCAGGTGGCTGGGGAGGAAGTTCTGCCCACGGACGGCATCACGCTCAACCCCGAACGGCCGATCCTTTTACGCCCTACGCTGCGCTCCCAGTGCGTACCCGCTTCGGTCCAAATACTGGCGATATGATGAGGAAGCCATTATGCCGTCCGTAGCTGAAGTAACCGCTGCTCCCTTGACCATGCTTTTGGAGGAGGAGCGGATGTTTCAAGCCTCCGTCAAGCAGTTCGCCAAAGAACGAATTGCGCCCCATGTGCGTTCCATGGACGAAGAGGCAAAATTCCGTCCCGATCTTTTGCGGGAGTTGTTTGCGCTCGGCCTAATGGGTATCGACGTAAAGGAAGAGTACGGCGGACAAGGCGGCACGTTCTTTCAATCGGTGTTGGCCGTGGAAGAGCTTGCGAAAGTCGATCCCACCACGGCGGTGATCGTCGATGTTCAAAATACGCTGGTTAACAATGCGATCGAACGCTGGGGAAACCGGGAGCAAAAAAAGCAGTATCTATCTCGCCTCGCTTCTCGGTCGCTGGGCGCTTACGCCCTGTCTGAAGCGCAGTCCGGTTCCGACGCTTTTGCCTTGGCAAGCAGAGCGGTGCCGGAGGGAACAGGATATCGGCTCTCCGGCCGTAAGTTGTGGATCACCAATGCAGCCGAAGCAGAAATTTTTCTTGTCTTCGCCACCCTCGATTCGACGTTGGGGTATCGCGGAATCACGTGCTTTATCGTGGAACGCGATGCGCCGGGCTTGCAGGTGGGAAAGAAAGAAGACAAGCTGGGGATTCGTGCCTCCTCCACTTGTGAACTGGTGCTGGAGGATGTTCGCGTGGAGCGCGATCAGATCTTAGGAGAGCCCGGCAAAGGATATAAAGCGGCGATTGAAACGTTGAATGAGGGGCGCATCGGCATTGCGGCGCAGACGCTCGGCTTAGCGCAGGGCGCGCTCGATCATGCGCTTCGTTATGCGAAGGAGCGCAAGCAGTTCGGTAAACTCATCAGCGAATTTCAAGGGGTTCAATTTGAGCTTGCCGAAATGGCCACCCGCATTGAGGCAGGACGATTATTGGTGTACAACGCGGCCCGTTTACATGATGCAAAACTCCCTTTCGTGATGGAAGCGGCTATGGCCAAGTATTTCTGTTCCACCATTGCGGAGGAGGTGGCTTCGAAGGCAATCGAAATCTTCGGAGGCGCCGGTTTTACGAAGGATTATCCCGTGGAGAAATTCTATCGGGACGCCAAGATCGGGCGCATTTACGAAGGCACCAGCAACATGCAACGCCTCACGATCGCGAAAGCTCTGCTTGGTTAAGCTTGGTAAATAACTGCGCTCTGCCGTTGTTTTTTCAAGCTTTCCGAACCCGTTTCCCGTCCCGCAGCGTCAAAATGATGATCAGTACCATGGCTCGACGTAGTTTTGCACTTTTTTTATCGTTACTCGGAACAGGAATACTGTTGAACGCGGCCGTTGCTAAACCCGACCCGAGCCCGCAAGATATTCAGAACATCATCAGACAGTTCACGCAGAAGGAAACCGAGTTTGCTAATGCGCGCGAAAACTATACCTATCAGCAGACCAATAAAATTATAGAGCTCGATCCCGAGGGGCAGCCTTCGGGCGGTAATTACCAAATGACAGAAGAGGTGAGTTTCGATAGCCGTGGTCGTCGTACGGAGCGCGTGCTTCGTGCTCCGGTTCCTACTCTGGTGAATATCATGATGACCCCTGAGGATGAACAGGATATGCGGAATGTCATGCCCTTTGTCATGACGACCGATACCGCCAGCAATTACGATGTGACTTATGTCGGTCGCGAACCGGTGGATGAAATCTCCTGCTATGTTTTCTCGGTTAAGCCGAAAGAACTGACGAAAAATGGAAAACGCTACTTCGAAGGGCAAATTTGGGTTGACGATAAAGACCTGCAGATTGTGAAAACCTTTGGCCGCTCCACTGGCTATCTCCGTCGGCATGATGATCAGCGCTTTCCCAAATTTCAGACTTACCGGCAGCAGATTGACGGCAAGTATTGGTTTCCTGTCTACACCTACGCCGACGACACACTCGACTTTTCATCCGGTCCGCAAAGGATTAAAGTAGTTATCAAATACGACAATTACAAGAAATTCGAATTCAAGACGAACTCCACCATACAGTACGGTGAGGTCGGTGCAGTTCCTTCTGGTAAATCATCCCCGAACA
Source organism: Bryobacteraceae bacterium (assembly GCA_965219315.1). Lineage (GTDB taxonomy): Bacteria > Acidobacteriota > Terriglobia > Bryobacterales > Bryobacteraceae > Bog-105. Next base: position 44,473 of record CBDCNB010000001.1, read on the forward strand.
GCCAAAAGCCGGATGATAATCTCGCTCCTCCTTTAGCCCCACACCGATAAATCGGCTGGAGACGCATCTTTGCTTCGGTAAGATGTGTCTCTGCAATTTCTTCTCTCACCTACATTACTTTCCCATTCAGTCCCGCTTTGTTTCCGTTTAATAGAAACATTTGACTGAGAAGAACGTATCTTTTTATGCTGGACCAGAAAGGTCGTACATAAAAATAGGACCGATTAGGTCGCAGATCACGGAGGTGTGAAGTCGAAGGCTTCCCATCCGCCTGTTTTGCGTTGATCGAAAGAAAGCAAAACAATACCGTCGCGTCATGAAATACAGATCTCCGTGGATTTTCCGTTGTCTTTTCTACCTGCTCTTCATACCAGCATCCGTCGATGATCTATTTGCTCAGGATCGCTCCGGCGTGAGTGGGCGAGTAGTCGATTCTGCCCACTTACCCATCGGGGGTGCTCGGATCAGCCTGAAACAAAAAAATGGAGGGACCGAACAACAAGCGACGTCCGACGGAGAGGGAAGATTTTCGGTTCAGCTTGAATCGGGTAAATACAATATGGAAATCACTAAAACGACTTTCGCGCAGGTCTCGCGCTCCGTCGAAATCGCACAGATTTCCAGTAAGTTGAACGACATTGTCCTGCCCATCGCGCCGTTGAAGAATACAGTTCAAGTGACGGACGAGTCGGACTATCTAACACCCGAGATCACTTCGGCGACTCGCTCGGTAACTCCGCTGGTTAACATTCCGCAAACCATCAACACGGTCACGGATCAGCAGGCGCAAGATCAACTCATGCTGAGCCTGGGAGATGTCGTCCGTTACATCCCGGGAGTCAGCGCGCACCAAGGCGAGAACAATCGTGACGAAATCATCATTCGCGGTAATGACAGTTCCTCCAGCTTCTTTGTAAATGGCATGCGGGACGACGTGCAGTATTACCGCGATCTCTACAACGTGGAGCGTACGGAAGTTCTGAAAGGACCGAATGCCCTCTCTTTTGGGCGCGGCGGCGGTGGTGGTGTGCTGAATCGGGTCACCAAAGAAGCGGGATTCACACCATTGCGCCAAGTCGTAATCGAGGGAGGGTCGTTCGACAATAAACGTGTCTCCGCCGACTTTGACCAACCCTTGAGTGATCGCTTTGCGTTCCGTCTGAATGGAGTCTATGAGAACTCAGGCAGCTTTCGCAATAGAGTCGGTCTGGAGCGTTATGGAGTGAATCCCACCATTACGTTTGCGCCCACGCAGCAGACACGGTTTATCGTCGGTTTCGAAAACTTCCGTGATGATCGTTCGGCTGATCGAGGCATCACCTCTTTTGATGGACGGCCTGTCGATGTGCCGGTCGGTACCTACTATGGCAATGCCCGAAATAGCTACGCAAGAGCTTTTGTCAACAATGGTTCTGTTCTTTTTGAACATCAATTCCGTCATTTTCTGATTCATAATCGCAGCTTACTGGCGAATTACGATCGCGGTTACCAGAACTATGTGCCGCGCGACGTGAACTCCGCTAAAACTTTCGTCAATTTGTCGGCTTACAACAATGCGACGAATCGGACGAATTTGCTGAACCAAACCGATCTTATTTCCACGTTCAACACAGGCCCCGTCCGGCATAATCTGGTCGCCGGTATCGATCTTGGCCGGCAATTGACCGACAATTTTCGAAATACGGATTATTTCAACAATACCTCAACGACGATTCAGGTACCCTTCGACGATCCTACAACCGCTGTTCCCACCGTCTTCCGACAATCAGCGACCGACGCCAACAATCATCTGCAAGCGAACATTGTCGCCGGCTACGTACAGGACCAGCTTGATTTTTCGCGGTTTTTTCAGGCACTGGCTGGCGTCCGGTTCGATCATTTCGATCTCGAGTATCACAACAACCGTAACAACCAAAATCTTCGTCGCATCGATAACTTGGTTTCGCCGCGCGCCGCCTTCATCTTCAAACCTGCGCCGGTGATGTCGATTTACTTGAGCTACGCAGTCAGTTACCTGCCCAGCTCGGGTGATCAATTTTCTTCTTTAACGGATCTTACGCAACAAGTAAAACCGGAGAAGTTTTCGAACTATGAAGCAGGCGTGAAGTGGAACCTTCGTCGCTCATTGTTCTTGACGGCGGCGGCGTACCGGTTGGACCGAACAAACACCCGCTCCATCGATCCAAATAATCCGACGCGCATCATTCAAACCGGCAGTCAGCGAACAAACGGCTATGAAGCTGAACTAACGGGAAAGCTAACTGGTTTTTGGACGCTGAACGGCGGCTATGCCTATCAGGACGCATTTGTTACCAGCCCTACCAGTGCTGCTCGCGCGCGTGCGCAGGTCGGCCAGGCTCCCCATCACATATTTTCGCTTTGGAACAGTTATCGAATTCTGCCTAGATTGACGGCGGGCCTAGGACTTTTAAATCGCTCGAAGATGTTTGCCGCCATTGACGATTCTGTGACGATCCCCAGCTACTTTCGTGCCGATGCCGCCCTCTTCTACTCCTTCACGGAACGAATCCGGTTGCAAGCAAATGTCGAAAATCTATTCGATCGTAAGTACATTTTGAATGCCGATAGCAATACGAATCTTTCACCCGGCTCTCCCCGCGCCATTCGTCTTGCGCTGGTGGCGCGGTTTTAACTGGAACAACACCCTTTCCTCACCCGGCGTTAGTGCCAGTGTAAGACTCTACTAACGTTATGTTTAAATTAAGGTAAACCTGCTTCATGTCGGAACGGAATCTTCATGCGCAACGGCGGAAACGCACGCGTAACCTACGCTTGCGCGAGGCCGAACTTGTCGTAAAAGGCGTGCTTGATACGGATCATCCGATCATGGCGCACATCATCCCCATTCGGCGCTGCAATTTATCTTGTACTTACTGCAACGAGTATGACGATTTTTCTAAGCCCGTTGCCATTGAAACGATGCTGCGTCGGATCGACTCGCTGGGTCGCCTACGTACCGGCGTAATTACTCTAAGTGGTGGCGAGCCGCTGCTGCACCCGGAGTTGGATCAGATTATCAGCCGAATCCGTAGCAATAGTGCCATTGCCGGAATGATTACGAATGGGTACTTGTTGACCGCCGACCGTATTCAGAAGCTGAACGACGCGGGACTCGATCATTTGCAGATCAGTATCGACAACATTATGCCCGATGATGTTTCGAAGAAGAGTCTGAAAGTTCTGGATAAGAAGCTGCAGCTTCTAGCGGAACACGCTCACTTTCATATCAACATCAACTCCGTCTTGGGCGGCGGCATTCACAATCCTGAAGACGCGTTGACGGTGGGACGCCGCGCCATGGAGTTGGGCTTTACCTCTACCGTCGGTATTATCCACGATGGAGACGGCCAATTGCGACCGTTGGCCGAGCGGGAACGCGAAGTGTTCCTTGAAATGAAGAGCTTCGATAAGAAACACTTTTCCCGCCTGAACTATTTTCAAGACAACATCGCCAACGGCAAACCGAGTCAATGGCGCTGCCGTGCCGGTGCCCGATACCTGTACATTTGTGAAGACGGCTTAGTGCATTATTGCTCCCAGCAACGTGGTTTCCCCGGAACGCCCCTGGAAACGTATACCGTCGAAGATATCCGCCGCGAATACTACACAGAAAAGGGATGCGCACCTCTTTGCACGGTCTCCTGCGTTCATCAGATTTCTTACTTTGATTTTTTCCGTGGCGAGCAGACGCGCCAAGTCGATCCGGTTCCCCAGCAAAAAGAAGAGTTAGTTTCGATCAAAATGAGCGTGTAAATACCCGCGCCTTGCTTTCAATCAAAAAGCTTCTTCTAGCAACAAATGCATCGAACCGGTATTGTCTGCGATCCCGCGGTGAAACAACACGATACCGGGCCCGCTCATCCGGAACAACCCGCTCGGTATGCGGCTGTGATGCAGCGTTTGCAAGCCACCGATATTCTTGCGCGCTTGCATTCTATCGATGGTCGCAGTGCCTCCGAAGATGAAGTAGCGTTAGCGCATACAAAGCCGTACATCGAGCTCGTCCATCGAGAGGTGGCGCAAAATCGTAGACAATTGAGTACCGGCGACACCGCGATCGGCAAACATTCTGCTGCGGTGGCGCGCTTAGCCGCGGGGTGCGCATTGCAGGCAGTGGACGCTGTTTGTTCCGGCGAAGTCGACAATGCTTTTTGCGTTGTGCGTCCTCCTGGCCATCATGCCAGTGCCGATCGGGGCATGGGATTCTGCCTGTTTAATACTGTTGCAATCGCAGCCCGCTACGCGCAGCATCACCACGGCCTGAAACGAGTCTTGATCGCTGATTGGGACGTCCATCACGGTAATGGAACACAAGACATTTTCTACAGCGACGGATCCGTTCTATTCTTCAGCACGCATCAATCGCCGTGGTATCCAGGCACTGGGCCCACATCCGAAAAAGGAGACGGCGCAGGGGCGGGGAAGACGATCAATTGTCCGTTTCCGGCGGGCTCTGGCCGTGCCGAAATCGTCGATGCCTTCCAAAACATCTTGTTGCCGGCCGCCGAAGCGTTTCAACCCGACCTCATCCTGCTCTCTGCCGGTTTCGATTCCCGACTGGGCGACCCTCTCGGCCAATTCACGCTGACCGACGCCGATTTTGCCGAACTCACGCGTTTGATGAAGGAGCTTGCTGCGAGGTACTGCGGGAACAGACTAGTATCTGTTTTAGAGGGCGGCTACAGCCTGGAAGGCCTAGCGTTCGGCGTAGGGGCTCACCTGCAAGCCCTGCTGTCGTAGCTCTATGCATTACGCGGTTATTAAAGCTGCTTCTTCGCTTGCCAATTCCGCACTAGATCCCTTGGATTCCGTTGGCCATTGAATCCAGTTCAGATCAAGAACGACAAAGGCATAGAGGGCAGGCACCAAAATTAGAGTGATGGAGGTGGATAAGATCAATCCTCCCACTTGCGCGTAGCAAAGCGGCTCCCACAACGGCCCGCCATGAGCAGCCAAGGGAATCAGCGCCGTAACCGTCGCCGCCACGGTAATTAATACCGGGCGCAGCCGTAGGATACCGGCTTCGAGCAGCGCCTCACGCAAAGGCTCACCAACTTCGCGGCGCTCCTCAATGAAGTCGAACAAGACAATGATGTGGCTGACGATCACGCCTATCAGACTGGCGATCCCCAGAAACGCCGTAAATCCAAATGGCTCGTGCATAAAGAACAGGGCCGCCAGTGCGCCTACTAAACCGAATGGGATGGCGGCAAATACGATCAATGGTTTTAACGCATGCCGGAACTGTATGACCAACGCTAAATAGATGCCGATCACCGACGAGATCATGGCGATACTGAGATCGGCAAAGCCCTTCGTCTGCTCTTTGTACTCACCTGCGTAGATCATCTGGTAACCGGGCGGCAGTTGCCGTTGGAGTGCCTCGATTTTCGGCATAGCCGCGCCGAGCACCTCTGAGGGGATCGATCCAGCCACCGGAAATGCGGAAATAGTAATGGTGCGAAAGCGATTGAAGTGTCGAATTGTTTCCGGCTCAAAGCCCGCGGAAATGGTTGCCACTTCGCGAAGCGGTACACGATGACCATCGCCGCTGCTGATTACGTTAAGATTGCGAAGATCGCTGACGGCAGAGCGTTCATCTACCCGTTGGCGCAAGACCAACGGAAGAAGATGATCTTTCTCCCGAAAGGTGCCCACCTCCAGGCCATCAATACTGGTTAAGGAAGCATCGGCAACATCTTGGTTTGTCACGCCCGCCGAAGCAGCTCGGTCGGCATCTGTGTGAACCGTGATTGCCACGCGATCTTCACCCCAATCGTCGCGGATACGCGTTGCAATAGGAACTCCGCGAAAAATTGCTTCTAGCTTCTTTGCCTCAGTTCGCAATGTGTATAGGTCTTCACCGCTGATGCGAACGGAGACAGGTATCCCAACCGGTGGCCCGGTCTCTAATGTTCTGACGTCGAGCCGCGCGCCCGGAACCCTCTTCGAAAGTGCCGCTTGCACTCGCGGCAAAAGCTGCAGCGTATCGTGCTTATTGCTTGCCTCAATAACCACCTGAGCATAATTCAACTGCTGCGGCTCGGGGGGTACCGAAAACCAAAAACGCGGTCCACCGCCTCCGATAAAGGTTGTTAGCGTCTTCAGTACTGGTTCTTCCCGATTTTCCCGCTGCGGATCGTTCTTAAAGGTCTGCCCCGTATCGCGGATCACATCTTCTACTTCACGGCTGGTGCGGAGGGTAGACGCAAACGAGGCATCCTCGGGCAGCCAAACGTCTGCATAAGAGAGGTACTGCAAATCCTGCGGAAAAAACATCGGTTTCAGTTGAACCAGAAACACAGCTCCTAATGGGAGAATCAGCAGAGAAGCCAACAAGAACCGCTTTCGATGCTCGATAGCAAACGAGCCAAATCGATAATACAACCGGCCAAAACGCGACCGTTTGCGATCTTCCAGAGTTTGCCGTTTTTCTTCCCGTAATAACCATCCACCCAGCATAGGAATGAAGGTCATGGACACCAGCCGCGACGCCACCAGTGAGCATGTAATCACAATCGGCATGCTGAACACAAAACGGCCCGTGTCGCCGTGCAACAGAAGAAAAGGAAGATAGGCGACGATATTTGTCACCGTGGCGAACAAGATGGCTCGGGCCAGTTTTGTTGGTCCCAGCCAGGCGGCTAGCTTGCGTGATTGCCCGCTTGCCAATTCACGGCGGATAGCGTCGCCTGCTACCACCGGATCGTCTACCAATAATCCTAGCGCGATGATTAAGCTGGCGATGGAAATCTGCTGTACGTCGAGGCCAAGTGCCCACATCATGCCGAAGGTCAACGCCAAAGTAATCGGTATCGATAGAGCCATCAGCGCCGCGGAACGCCACTCCCAAAAACCGATCAAGGAGATGAGGATCACCAGCAGGACGGCTTCAAAAAGGCTGGTCATAAACAGATCGACATTTTCCTTCACCTGGAGGGGTTGATCCGACGTCCGGGCGTATACCAGATCGGCAGGAAGCGTCCGTTTAATCTCGTCCAACCTTTGATTTACCGCTTGGGAGAAGGTATTGATTTGGTCACCGGCCCGCATCTGCAGGTAAATGGTGATGGCTCGTCCGCGAAGCATGCGTCCATCGTCGGCGCGGTAGGTCAGGAAATTCAAGAAGGAAGGTGGGTTCTCATAACCGCGATCCACCGAGACCAGATCACGAAGGTAGAGGGTATTTTGCCCATCCTGTCGGGTCATCGGAACCGACGCAATTTGCGAAGTGTTGAGAAATTCTCCTTGCGGCGCGATGCGCAAATTCTCGCCGCCGGCATTTAGGCTGCCGCCCGCTCCGGTGATGTTTCGCGCCTTAAGGAGGTCCTTCAGCGACGAAGGCTGTATGTGGTACGCCGCTAGCCGGTCACGCGAAAAGGTAAGCGAGACTTCATCAGAAAGAATTCCTGTTCGGTTTACTTTCGATACTTGCGGCACCGTTTGAAAACTGCGGGCAATCAAGTCGGTGAAGTCCTCTAACTGGCGGTAGGTATATCTGCTGCCGCCCGCTCCGCGCAAACTTTTTTCCAACTGTGTAGGCGAGTGAACAATGGCGGGGTGCCAGGCATCAGGATGAAGTTCATCGGCTTGAATCTTCTCTCGGAGGAAAGCGGCGACGGCATCCCGAAGTGCCGTGTCGCTTACCGTAGCAGCCTGCGCATCCAACACGGCGAACCCGGCGCCTGTCCGAACAGTTGTCCCTTTGAGAACACCTCGTTGCTGGAGCCAACCGGCCATTGCTTTCATCGGCTCGCCGATCTTTTCGGAATGTAGCTCGCGTGGAAAGCACGTTACTAGGCTGACTGGCGCTGCTCCTTTGTTGCTGCTCCGCATTTGGCTCAACACGGGTGCAATCTCTTGTGTTCGCAGGGCAATCTCAGTCTCCGTCACCGGTGGACTCGCCACGGTCAGCATCAGCGTTGCCGTGTCTCCAAAATCTTTGATGAATTGAATAGGTCCGGCTCCTTCCGGCAGTTGTCCTATCTGGTCAAGCTTTGCTTTCACGTCATCGAACTGCTTTCCGGGGTCTTTAACGTGGTTTTCGTCTAGCTCCAGAGTTGTCACGGAGATGCCGGTCCTTGCGAATGAACGTATCTCCGAGACTTCTGTGTTTTGCGCTACCTGCTGCTCGATCCGCTTCGTCACCAGCTGTTCCACGCGTTGAGCGCTAACGCCACGCCAAGGTACAATCACCATCGCCTCGCGCACAGGAATATCTGGATCTTTGCGCTTCGGCATGTGCAGATATCCGTAGATACCCCAAAGAACAACCGCAAACAGCAGTACGTATCCAAGTTGCGGCTGCTCGACAAAAAAACGCGATGTGTTGTGAGAAGTGCGGATGAGCTCTTCGTCTTTTTTATGTGTCATGTTTTTCTCCTATGGAACGCTCGTAATCGTTGCGCCATCGAACAACTGACTGCCGCCCGATTCCACAATCCTGTCGTTTGCAGCTAGGCCGCCGATGATTACCGCTTGGTTTCCTTGTACTTCGCCCATTTGAATCCGCTGCAGATGAACTTGGCTTGCACCATTTTGCTGAGCCACTCGATAAACAGCGAAGTTGCCATCACCAGTCCCCGCCCTTACTAATGCGGTCAGGGGCACTTTTAGTCCGGCCGGAAGCCTTGTTTTTCCGTGCGAAAGTGTAATGGAGCAGATCATGCCCGGCTTCAACCGGAGTTGTGGATTATTGATCGTCAACTGAATGCTGTAAGTGCGCGTATTACTGTCCGCAATGGGTGCGATCGAGGTTATAGTGCCCTGAAAACACTCGCTCGTCAGCGCATCTGTTGTCACCGGCAAATGAGCTCCTAATCGTAGATTGGTCAGGTCCGTATCCGGTACCCCGAATACAGCCTTCACTAAATTAATCTTGGCCAACGAAAAGCCTGTCATGCCGGAAGTGGCTAGCGTGCCCACTTCCACCGTTCGCGACAACACTACTGCATCCAGCGGCGATCGCAGCTCGGTGTCGTCCAATGAAACTTCGGCTGTTTTCAGACCCGCGTTCGCCTGCGTTAAGCGGGCTTTCTGTGCAAAGATCGCCGCCCGCGCTGCCTCTGCGCCGGCCTTCAGCATCGCGTAACGCGCTTGTGCCGCGTCGTAGTCGGGCTTTGTCATTGCTCCAGCATCAAATAGAGCCTGTGCCCGTTGCCAATCATTAGCCGCCTGTGTCAGCTGTGCTTCGGTTTGTTCCGACTGTGCTTGAAACTGGCGCACGGCGGAGCCCGCTTCTTCTTTCATTCCTAGTGACTGATGAACACGTGCGTCGTAATCTGTTGTGCGCAGTTTGGCAAGCAGTGCTCCCTGCTTCACGATGTCTCCCGGCTCCAAGACCCGCACCCGTCCGTCGCCGCCGCGCTGCTGCAGAATTCTTTCGACGTATCCGCCGACGCGGAAGGCAACAGCTACTTGGCGATATGGCTCGATTACGCCTGCATACTTCAATATGGAATCCGTTTCGCCCCCAGCCGGTTCTGGCAAGACTGTACGCACAACCGGCATCGGTGCTTGAGCCGTTTTCGCCGTCTGACAAGCAGTACAGACAACGATTCCCAAAATTGCTGTAAAAAGAATACTTACCCTGATGGTCATGCTTTTATTCCCCCGTTCCCATTGCTTTAAACAGATCGGCCCGCGCCGACCAAAACTGCGCCGCCGCTCGCCTGGTTCCATCCTCTGCATTTGCCTCTGCTGCTGCCGCATTTAAAACGTCCCGCAGCAAAGCCGCGTGCTGTTCGAACTGCACATTTGTTTCCCGCATGGTTTCCTTGGTGCTGGTTTGACTTAACCGCGTGACTTCCAGAAATTGCCTTGCTTCTCTCGCCTTACGCCATGCTGAGTTCACCTGCGCCTCTACGCTTGCTTCCGCATCCCGCTGTTTCAATTGCGACTGCGTCTTTCCTTCACGGATCTCCGCCGCCTCATGCCGCTTGCGGCCCCAATCGAATGGCTCCCATTGCACCTGTACGCCGACGCTCGCTACATTGCCGACCAACGTGCTGCTCACATTGACAAAGGAGAGGTAGGAGACGTTCAAGCTGACATTAGGAATGTACTCGGCGAGCTTAGCGCGCCGATCGAGTTCGGCTCGATTGACTTGCAGAGCTGCTTCCCGCAGCTCTGGCCGGTTTTTTGCCGCCGCTATTCTTGCCTCAGCTAACTCTGGCAGAGCGGGGAGAAAGTCGTCTATGTCCGCTATCTGAACAGGCGTATCTATCGGCTGCCCTAGAAGCTTATTTAACTGCTCGTTTGCGTTTTGCAACTGGTCACGCGGAACCGTCGTTTGGTACCGGGCTTGCGCTAACCGCGCCTGCGCATCCAACGCTTCTGCTCTCAATGCTGCCTTTTGTAGAAGGCGCTCATCCAAGACATGATTCAGCTCCCGGTAGAACCGAACATTCTCCTCGGCATTCGCCAGCGCGCTCTGCGCCTGCGCCATTTGGTAGAACGTTCGGCGTACTTGGTTCACTATGTCTTGCTCCGATAAACGACGCTTCTCATTGGTAATTGCCTGTTCCGTAAGCAGGCTTGCTAGCTGCAAATGGATACGGTACTGCTGGGTCAATGGCTGGTTGACTTGGCCAAACACAAAGGCTGCCGGACGCCGTGCCGCCCGCACGGTCGTACTTTCGGACGGAAGTAAGGTGCCGTCGGAGAGGCTTCCCAGTGATCCGGCTGGAAACGAAAGTCCCGGCCTGGTTAGTAGTTGTCCGCCATTGGCCAGCAAATTGATCTGTGGCAGTCGCTGTGTTCTCGCCGCCAGGAGTTGCTGATGAACTCCTCTCACTTCCGATGCCGCTATCTGGATGGCGCGATTATGCGCTAACGCCAACCGGACTGCTTCGTCTACCGTCAGCCGTTCTTGTGCGTGCAATAGTAACGAGAAAAAAAAGAAAATTGAAATTGTCGACACACATTGAAAAGTGGCGGTGAAGGAGTATTTCATAAGCGGCACTCGTGTAATCATTCTGGTGCGATTCAAATCTTTACACTGTAAACATACGCTACAATGTTACCAGTGTCAAGATCAAATCCGGCTTCGGCAAAAAAAAAGTTGCAGGAAAAGGAGGGGTATCATCACGGCGACCTTCGCCGCGCGCTTCTGAACGCGGCAAGCAGTTTGGCCGAAGAACGCGGTATCGATGGCTTTACTCTGCGTGAGGTAGCCCGCCGCGCGGGCGTGAGCCATGCGGCGCCTTATCATCATTTTGCCGACAAAACCGCGCTGGTGGAAGGTCTGGCAGTTGAGACCTATTTGCGTTTGGCAGAAACGATGAAGAACGCTTGCGAACAAACAGAAGGAAGCGCTTCTGATCGCCTGGGGGCTATCGGTATCTCCTATGTCCGGTTTGCCTTGGCGCACCCCGCCCATTTCCGCCTGCTCACCCGGTTCCACGTAGATAACGTTTCCCTTAGTTTGTCTGCCAACGATTGTTCCCCGGTGGAGGCTGCCTCAAACGTCGCCTACGAGGTATTGACAACCGCCATTCGCGAAGGGCAGGAGGCCGGAGTACTGGCGAATGCGCCTGTTGAAGAACTTGCTCTAACCTGCTGGGCTGCCGTGCATGGCACTGCTGTCCTGATCCTTGACGGCCTTATTCGCAAGGCAACTCACCCAGGCGCGGACGCGGACGAAATTGCGAAGACTGTGGTTGGCACTCTCGGTATTGGTCTGATGGCGCGACCGGAAGTTCATCCTGCCAAGCGTAAGACCAAGAAGAATGCGTCCGGAACTCTATTCGCTAGCCGCAGTGCTGATAGGTAGCCGCCGCTAATTGGATCGGTTTACGGCGAATTCTAGTAAATCATCCATCCAAACCTCTTTGGTGAAATACCGTTTTTTCCAAGCTGGGTCGATCCTGTCAAGAGCGAGAGCTTTGCCCAAGCCGAGATGATAAAAGGCATCCCGGTTTTGCGCTGCGCGACCGGCATGCTTCACCAAGTATGGAACATTTTTGTAGTTCGTATTCCAGAGATCGGCATATCCCTTGTAGGCGGGCAACTTGCGAAACGATTCTACGGGAACATAGTCGGACTGCGCCGCGCGTTCGGCAAAGCGATACTCGGTGTACTTCGCCACGCCTTCAGACCATTCCTGAAATTTCGAGTAACGATAATCCTTCGGGTTCAGACTTTCAAGCAACCAGCGGTACACATCGACAGCATCCAGTGCCGTCCCGACGTTGTACTTTGCATCTTCATTATCTTTGCTGTTTGCGGCCAGCCATAGCGGATAGGCTTGTAGGTGAATCAATCGCATGACGTTTTCGTCGTTGTAAGGAAAGGGAAAGTTCAGCTGCCAAGAAGCTTCATTACGAGCCGCGATCTCCAAAGCGGCAATCTTCGCCGCGCTCCCATTTGCAGCCTGGAATACATGGAACATCTCATGCTCAGCGATGATCACCCATTCCTCCGGCGACCTCTTCAACAATTCAGGGCTAGCCATAACAACCGCCGCATTGCCGGCAACAGGAAAGGACGCCGAAAGATCGGTTGCGAACGTACGCGGTCGTGCCTGCAGCGACATGTCAAATCCGGCTGGAGCCGTCACACGTTTGAATCCTTGCATAGCGTCGGGCAAGCCGATGGCATACTCGGTATCAGCCTTTATATAGATGACCGGCACCCTGCTTCTGCCTGCACCCGCCCAAATAGCATCGACTTTCGACACCCACAAGTGATGCATCTCTTCGACGACCGCCGCGTCAGCAGCCGAGAAATCCAACGCTACGGCATGAGTCTGCGTTGCCGCCGGCCAAATAGCAAAGAAAAACAGAACAAGATGTGGGTTCCCGATTGACATGGATTCAGTGTATTCGCTGTGTTCCTGATAACATGCTCTTCGTCACTGCATGTCGTACAAGAACCGTTTCCACCGCCAACTTCCTGCCCTTAGTCTAGGCTTGCTGCTAGCCATCAACTGCGTAGCCGCCGAGCAGGTTCACATCGCCAATGGTGTTCTAGAGGGCACTGTCAGCTCCGATGGCAAAATCCACATTTTCAAGGGAATTCCGTATGCCGCGCCCCCGATAGGCGACCGGCGTTGGAAAACTCCAGAACCGCCTGCGAATTGGACCGGCGTCCGGCAGGCAAAGGAATTCGGGGCGCGTTGCATGCAGGCGCGAATCTTCGACGATATGATCTTTCGAGACAAGGGTCCTAGCGAAGATTGCCTGAATCTGAATGTCTGGTCTCCTGCCTCTTCCGCCGAAGCTCGTCTTCCGGTGATGGTGTGGATTTACGGAGGGGGTTTCGCGGCCGGTGCTGCCTCTGAGCCGCGGCAGGACGGCGAGAATCTCGCAAAGAAGGGCGTCATCGTTGTGAACTTAAATTACCGGCTGAATATTTTTGGCTTTTTTGCTCTTCCTGCTCTCGCGGCAGAATCAGGCCATAGTGCCGCTGGAAACTACGGCTTGCTGGACCAAGTTGCTGCCTTGCAGTGGGTCAAAAAGAATATCGCTGCATTCGGAGGCGATCCGCACAACGTCACGATCTTCGGTGAATCCGCGGGATCGTTCTCCGTCAGTGCGCTAATGGCCTCGCCACTTTCGAAGGGACTTTTTAAAAACGCAATCGGCGAGAGTGGTGCCTTCTTTGGATCGACCTTGGAAGCAAAATCGCTGGAAGCAACAGAGCAGGCCGATGTGAAATTTGCGGGAACATCGTTAGGAACAGATTCGCTAGAGACTCTTCGCGCGAAACCCGCCGGCGAAATCCTGCAAGGGGCGTTAAAGGCTCGAAACGACACTCGTTTTGCACCCGATATCGATGGCTACTTTTTGCCGGAAAGCGTGCAGTCGATCTTTGCCGCCGGTAAGCAAAGCCACGTTCCGCTTCTTGCCGGATGGAACTCTGATGAGGGCGTTTACCCCGCTGCATTCAAGGACTCGCCGCCCACGGCGAAGAGCTTCACTCAATGGGCTCATCAACAGTTCGGAGCGAATGCCGCTGCATTTCTGAAAGCCTACCCGGCGCAAACCGATGAGCAGGCGCGGCAGTCGGCGCACTTCCTTGCGGGAGCGCAATTTACCGGTTATCCGACTTGGAAATGGATCGAGATGCAGCGTCAAACCGGAAAGGCGCCGGTCTACCGCTACTTGTTTGAAGATCAAATCCCTCCCGCCACCGGTGAAGCGAAATCCCGAGGCGCGTATCACTCCGCTGAGATCGAGTTTGTCTTCGACGTGCTTGCCTTCAAAGATCTTCCCTGGCGGCCCGAGGACCGAACATTGGCGGACCAAATGTCAAGCTATTGGACCAACTTCGCCAAAACCGGCGATCCTAACGGTGCCGGTCTGCCGAAATGGCCACCGTATAACAAGGAAGGTCGGTTCCAAGTGATGCACTTAAACCTTCATCCGCAAGCCTCCCCCGCGCAACATCGGGCTCGATATGAATTTTTGGACAACCAGATCCCGGCCAAGTAAACATTCCAGCCAAGTGAGTTAGCATGGTTGGCGCGGTTGATATACTAAGCGGTTTCGGACTCCCAAAATATAAATGCGAAGGAAAGTAACGGTTGTTGGCGCCGGCAACGTAGGTGCCAATACTGCTCAGAAAATAGCGGCCAAAGAACTGGCCGATGTAGTGCTCGTCGACGTGGTCGATGGCGTTCCCCAAGGCAAAGGGTTGGACATGCTGGAGTCGGCGCCTGTGGAAGGTTACGACGTCCGGATTACCGGTACCAATGGCTACGAGGAAACAGCCAACTCCGATATCGTGGTGATCACCGCCGGCTTTCCCCGCAAGCCCGGCATGAGCCGAGACGACCTGCTGCTGGCCAACTACGATGTAGTAAAAACCGCCACAGAACAGGCTGCTAAGCAATCGCCGAACGCTATTCTCATTCTGGTGACCAACCCGCTCGATGCCATGTGCTGGACAGCGTTGAAGGTTTCCGGCTTTCCCCGTGAGCGTGTAATCGGCATGGCCGGTGTTCTCGACACGGCTCGCTTTCGTACCTTTATTGCCGAGGAGCTGAACGTCTCATTTGAAAACGTCACAGCGATGGTCCTCGGCGGTCACGGCGACACGATGGTGCCGTTAGTGCGTTTCACCAATGTCAGCGGCATTCCACTTAGCGAGCTGACCGATCAGGCCACCATTGATCGACTGGTACAGCGTACGCGTGAGGGTGGTGCCGAGATCGTCAAGTATCTCAAAACGGGGAGCGCCTACTACGCTCCGGCCGCTTCCACCGTCGAAATGGTAGAGTCCATCTTAAAAGACAAAAAGAAAGTACTGCCTTGCGCTGTTTACTTAACCGGCGAATATAAAGTGAATGAACTTTTTGTCGGCGTGCCGGTCAAGCTGGGCAAAGACGGCGTCGAAAAAATCTACGAAATCAAACTCGATGAGTCCGAGTCCGCTGCCCTAAAGAAGAGCGTTGCTGCGGTGGAAGAGTTGATCGGCGTCATTAAGCAAAAAGCCGGTAGCTTGTAAATTGACATGGCGTTCTATCGGTTGTAAGTTTTCATCTCACACGCATGGCGCGTCCCACGACTGCCGAAAAACCGCACGTTAGTGCCCATGGCGTGGCCCGTATCGACCCGAAACTAGCTTGTTTCGGGCTCAAGCTGGCGCCTTCAAAAATCCATCGCTGGGGTGTGTACGCTACGGAGCGCATACCGGCCCGCCGCAAGGTGATTGAGTATACCGGCGAACACATTAGCCGTCGCGAAACGAAACGAAGGGGTGAATCGAGTGATTTCATCTATCTATTCACCCTCGACAAGTACTGGACCATCGACGGCTCGGTCGGCGGCTCCGGCGCCCAATATATTAACCACTGTTGTGAGCCCAACGTGGCAGCTCGCATCGTCAAAGGCCATATCATCTATGTCACTTTACGAGACATACAGCCGGGCGAAGAGCTCACCATTGACTATCACTTTGACAAGAATGTTGAAAAGGTGATTTGTAAGTGCGGAGCCGCCAAGTGCCGCGGGACTATCAATTTGCTAAAGTAAGCCCGCTGGTTAGGGCTTTACCTGCAGCAGATTATCCACGCTCGCTACGCCGTCCATCTGTCTCACCACTTGTTCTGCCCGACTCTTTTGCTCGGCGGAGGACACGGTACCCTGTAACGTCACGGTTTTCGACCTTGCGTCTACATTGACGCTGGTAAGTGTGGAAAGTCCTACCTGGTTCACTAACTTCGATTTGATTTTCGCGATCAGCGCCGCATGGCTCAACTGTTGATGGAATGGTTTGCTGTTAGCGTTCACACTCGCCTTGGCTTCGTTTGCTAACTTTTTCACTTCTTCACTCGCCCGGTCCGCCGCTTTCTCCGCTTTCCTCTGTGCCCGCTCTGTTTGCCGCCGAGCCTCCTGCCTGTTGCTCTGGCTGCAGGAACAGCCCAGAATGAGAAATACTGCAACGCTTGCCGTGGGCCACCACTTATTGATCATGTTGTATCCAGTTTCATTCGACTTCGCGATTCCCTTGCAAGTTTCCTGCTACTTCCACTTTTTGCCCTAGGATTAAACCGAAAGCGGCCCGATAAAGAGAGTTTTCTTTTTAAATAGCACTCAAGAATCAGAGAATTCTGCCGATAAGGAGCTTAGGCAAATAGATGGACCCGAGTAAAAACGAAAAGAAAATCATCATCTCGATCTGCGAAAGCCAGCCGCTTACGGTGAATGGTTTAAAGCATCTTCTCAAATCCACGGACGACTTGAGCTTTGGCTCCGCGCATTCGTCGCCGGCCGAGTGGATGATGAGCGCCGGAGCGGATCAGACCGATATATTGATTATCGACAAAGGGCTTGGCGCAAGCAGCGTCTTAGAGACACTGACTCAGCTCCCGGCGAACTCCTCCAGTGCGCAGATGAAGGTTCCGGCTGTCGTCATCTGGGGTATGTCGATCACCGAGGCCGAAGCGCTGCGCTTCTTACAAGTCGGCGCGAAAGGAATTGTCCGTAAGTCGGCGGATGAGCAGACCGTCCTTGCTTGTCTCCGTGCAGTTGCACAAGGCCGAAGCTGGATGCAGGATTCCGTCTTCCGCGAAACAGCCGCCGCGGAAACACAGGTGCGTAACGATCTTACCCCTCGTGAACATCAAGTCATGGAGTTGGTCGAGCAAGGCTTCAAAAATCGCGAGATCGCACAAGAACTCGGCATTCGTCCCGGTACCGTAAAGATTCACCTGAAGCATATCTTTGAGAAGACCGGCGTTCGCGGCCGTCATGGGCTTGCTTTGAATGGCTTGCGTCAAAAAGGCGTGATCTCGCTTCTCGCTTCATAAAGTTGACATCAGGCGAATAAAAGGAGAATATAGGCAGGGGTCTATTCTCCTGGATCAACCTGTTAAGCTCGTCGGAATCGCTCGCTCTGCCGCAGAAGGCTATCTGTTGGAAGAGAAACGCCGCGTTGAGTATCGTACCCTGCCTACCCGCCGATTACTCAATCGCTGCCATTCATCCCGCGTACTCTTTCATTGGACAATCAATCCCTATCGTGGATGTGAATTTGGCTGCAAGTATTGTTATGCCCGTTTCACCCATGACTTCCTTGAACTTCACAGCCCAGCTGCCTTCGAAACGGAGATCTACGCCAAGGATTTGGACATGGGTTCACTTCGTAAAGAGCTCATTTCCGTTAAACCGGGGCAGGTTATCGCGTTAGGGACCGCCACCGACCCCTACCAGCCGGCCGAGCGCCGCTACGAGCGCACCAGGCAAATATTGGAGGCGATGACTGCACTGCGCGGCGCCTCCGTTTGCCTCACCACCAAATCGGATCTGGTAGGACGCGATGCCGCGCTGCTGAAACGAATCTCTCAGCACAACAACCTCATTTGTGACGGTGAGCGTGATCACGCTCGACCGGGACTTTGCACGGCTTGCGGAACCGTATGCGCCAACGCCAGACCGCCGCCTTGCCGCCGTTGGCGTATTGGCTAACGCCGCTGTTCCCGTTGGAGTCATCGCTTCCCCGGTTTTACCCTTGTTAACCGATTCGCGTGGAAATTTGGAATTGGTCGCTTCGGCGGCCAAGCAGGCCGGCGCGGAAAGTTTTTTTGCCGGCGTTCTCTTTTTGAAGCCGGCGGCGCAGCGAGTCTTTTTCCCCTTTCTAGCGGAACATTTTCCGCACTACCTAGAGCAATATGAAGCAAGCTACCGCACGGGTGCCTATCTTCGAGGAGAATATCCCAGCCGTATTGTCCGTGTTGTCCGCGAAATCCGTCATCGTATGGAACTGGCGGCACGCGATTTTCGCTACGTGCGTACCATCGTCCCTCCTCAAAGCCAGCTCTCGCTTTTTTGATATCCTTCGAACTTGGCTGACGGAAAAGGAATTAACGTTTCTCTCGCAGGTAAAGCGGCAATTGTCACCGGCGCGGCCCGTGGAATCGGCCTTGCCATAGCGACAAAACTAAGTATCGCGGGAGCATCGGTTCTATTGGCCGATATCGATGAGGCCGCCCTGCTGGAAGCAAAATCGACCCTCGAACAAAATGGCGCGGCCGCAGCCATCATCGTGGGTGACCTCACTCATCCGGATTTTCCTCAATCCGTTATCGACAAACTGCTCGCTGAGTTCGGAAGTATCGACATCATCGTCAATAACGCGGGCTACACCTGGGACAGCGTTATTCAAAAAACGACAGACGTGCAGTTTCAATCCATGCTCGACATTCACGTCGTTACACCGTTCCGGCTTCTGCGCGCCGCCTCTCAATGGATACGCGAAAAGGCGAAAGCCGAAAGCGATGCGCCCGTGATGCGTAAGGTGGTCAATATCACCTCCATCTCCGGTACCGACGGCAATCCCGGCCAAGCTGGTTACGCTTCGGGCAAAGCCGCTGTCATAGGCTTAACAAAGACCCTGGCAAAAGAATGGGGTCGTTATAACGTCAACGTCAATGCGGTTGGATTCGGCTTGATTGAAACCCGCCTGATTCAGCCGATGGAGGACCGTCAAACAACCATCGCCGTCGGGGAAAAGCAGGTGCGAGTGGGAATGCAATCCATGGTGCGCGAGCAGATGCGAAAGCAAATACCGTTGGGCCGCATGGGAACCCCGGCGGAAGCTGCGGACGCGGTGTTCTTCTTCTGCTCGCCGCTATCCAACTACGTTACCGGAGAAGTGCTCATCTGCGGCGGCGGCGTTCATTTTTAAGCCGCTGTCGTTGTCTTTTTCCTACTACTGAGAACTTGCAGTCCCACTGGCACCAGGGAGACGACGATGATGCTGAGCACTACCTTCTCGAAATTATGGCGAACGATAGGAATGTTTCCCAATGTGTAGCCCAAGGAGATCATGAGCGTCACCCAGCCGATTGCGCCAAATACGTTAAACGCGAGAAACCGGGAATAGTGCATTCGGCCCACACCCGCAATGAAAGCCGCAAACGTCCTGATAATTGGCACAAATTTGGCATAGATGATCGTCTTACCACCATGCCGTTCGTAAAAGACGCGGGTGCGCTCCAGATACTCGCGGCGGAATATACGAGAGTTTGCCTTGCTGAACAGCGAGTATCCAACCGTACTTCCTAGAAAAAATCCCGAACCGTCGCCCAGCATGGATGCCAATGCGCAAAGTACGATCATGCCCGCAATGGGCAGCTTGCCTGCGCCCGCCACCACGCCGATCGTAAACAGCAAGGAATCACCAGGCAAAAAGAAACCAACCAGCAGTCCGCTTTCCGCAAATACGATGAGAAATATCACTGCATAGCCAATCCACCCGGTCATGACGGTGGATAACAAATGAATCAGCTTTTCCGGATCGGTCAGGCTGCGAATGAACTCAAGAATCTGTGTCGGCAAAAAAAATCCTTATCGATTAGGACTGAAACGCCGAAACCATGCGATTGATTGTGTCCTGATTCAGCTTCACTTTCCCGCGCTGCTTTAGCTCGGTAACAACCGCATTCCGGAACAAGGCCTGCTGAGTGGTACGTTTCTGAGCTGTTAAACTCTGAATGATCGAACTCTTTTCTTTAGCGTACTGATTCATATCGGCTGGAATTTTCTCAGAAAGAACGCCGACAAATTGATCCGTTTGTGCTGCTATCGGACCAACCACGCCGCCCACTTTTTCTTTGAATGCTTCGGGAAACAGAGTGGCTGACCCAATGCCCTCCGCCGCTCCATCGATGGTAAACGGTGCGGCTTTTTTTAGCGACAGGTTGTACTGCTTGGCAAGCGCCTGAAGAGATTTTCCTTTACGCGCTTCGGCAGCGGCATCCATCGCGGCCTGCTTGGTGAGCTTGGCCGATTCGGCTGCGGTGTATTTCTGCAGTACTTCCTGTTCTACGTCTGTATATTGTGCTGGATGCGCTGAAAGAACATTGGTAATTACGCTGAAAGCTGCCTTGCCTTGGGCGTCGATGTTGACGACGTTGCTCACATGTCCCTTCGGAGTGGAAAAGACAGCCGTCATCAACTCTGGCTGCGTACCCACTTGCGGTAATGGTTCCCCGCTGGCGAAATTAGTTAATGTGAAAACTTTGAGGTTGTTTTTCTTGGCAATCTCCCCTGCCTGGGACGGATTTTTAGCGATGGCCGCCCTTGCGTCGTCGGCAGCTTTCTTCAAGTTCGCGGTCGCTGCATCCTTCCGCGCTTCGGTCATAAGCTGCGGCTTCACCTCATCGAACGGTTTCACCTGCGCATTTTCTTTCTTCTCTACTTGAATGATGTGATATCCATATTCGGTCTCCACCAAGCCGCTCATTTCGCCCGGCTTCAATGAAAACGCGGTTTTATCGAAGTTCGGCACCGTTTGCCCACGTGTAATCCAGCCGAGCTCACCGCCCTTTTCCGCCGATCCGGGGTCTTCCGAGTTCTTCTTCGCTAGCTGCGCAAAATTCCCACCGTTCTGTATTTGCTTCAGAATGTTTTCCGCCTTTGCCTTCAACTCAGGCAACTGGTCCTTGGGCTTGCCTTGCGTCTTGATAAGAATGTGGCGAACGTCCACGCGTTCCGGCACGCGATAACTGTCGAGATTATCCTGATAACGCTTGCGAAGATCGGCATCCAAAACATCCACCGACTGCATAAAATCAGCAACGGAGCCCATCACCAAATCACCGTCCCGCTTCTCGGGAACTCGGAACTCCGCACGATTCTTTTCGAAGTAAGCCTTCACTGCGCCGGGAGCCTTGTTTACCCTCGAAGCAAAATCTTTGTTGGTAAAAGCGATATATTCCAATCCGATTTTTTCGTTCTTGCGCGCATACTCCTTGCGGGCCTCTTCATCAGTGACAAACAGAGACTGTGTTTCTAAATCCTCCAGCCGCGCGGCCAACATTGCTTCGCGTCTCTGCTTCTCGAAATCGGCGACTGTCATTCCTTGTTGCGACAGCATCTGTTGGTAGACGTTCATATTAAACGGCTGATTGAGCGCCGCCGTGAACTCCGATTGGATCGAATTTCCTAATTCCTGGTCCGATACTCGCAAACCGAGCTCATGAGCCTTGTACGCCATCGCCTTCGCGTCCACCATTTGGTTCACAATCGAAGGAATGTAAAACGCAAGCAATGTCTTCGGCATATTCTGTTGCCGGCTGGCAATCTGCTGAATCGTTCGTTGCAGTTCTTGCGCTGTAATTTTGTCGCCCCCCACACTGGCTACTACGTTTTGACCTCCGGCCCCATCGAACCCATAACCACCGGGAATCAAATAAACCAGCATCGATAAAGCCACCAGGCCGAGCAGCACTCCCAGCAGAATGCGTACACTTCGATCTTTGCGGCGGAACAGATTAAACATAATGGAAAAGAAAACTCCTGAAAATTCGCACTAATTGCCATTTCCGCACCAGTGCATATCCGTTTGCAAGTATAGCGAAACTTTGTGCCTTCCCCATGCTGGGAAGGGTTTACGCGCACGGCAGCAGCAGACTTGTATGGCGGATTAATGACATCGTGTTCTTACGTCAAAAACCTTACTGATTGATAACCGTACCGTCTGCTCTACGAACAACTCCCCAGCCACCATTCAGACTTTTGCGTTCGTCGCGTTCGGATTTTCCAAATGGATACTTCGCCGCGGCTTTCTCATTGATCTCGACCCCCCAGCCCGGTTTATCGTTGGGATAAGCATAGCCATTCTTCATCTGCGGATAACCGGCGAAGATCTCTTGTATGTGGTCGTTGGGCTCGGTCCATTCCTGAATGCCGAAGTTGCGACAAACAACGTCGAGGGTGACGTTGGCACAGTGTCCGATCGGGGAAACATCTCCGGGGCCATGCCATGCCGTCTTCACCTGGAACGCCTCTGCCATCGTTGCCAATTTCCAGGCCGGCGTTAAGCCTCCAGCCTGCGAAACGTGCACGCGAATGTAATCGATCAGGCTGTCTTTAATGAGCAGATTCCATTCATGAGGATTATTGAACAACTCACCCATTGCAAGCGGTGTCGTACAGTTCGCGCGAATTTGGCGGAAATAGTCGATGTTCTCCGGCGACAAAGCATCTTCGAGAAAAAAGAGGCGGAACGGCTCCAGATCCTTTGCAAATTGCACGGCCAAACGCGGCGGCACGCGCTCATGCACGTCATGCAACAGTTCGACATCCGGTCCCAACTCCTTGCGCCCTGCCTCGAACAATTGCAGCGTACGGCGAACGTACGGTTCCGGCTCGAACACAGGATCCGCGGGAATATCCTGTTGCGAGTTTCGGCTGAGACTCCCGGCAGCTCCGTAAGCAGCCATGCCGGGAACGCCCACTTGCAGTCGAACGGCTTTCACGCCTTCCGCCATTAATTTCTTCGCTTCATCGATGGTTTGGGAGATCTCCCGCCCGGAGGCATGACGATAGACCATGGCGCCTACTCGGCACTTTCCTCCCAGTAGTTCATAGACGGGCATATTCGCTTGTCGACCCTTGATGTCCCAAAGAGCCTGATCGACTCCGCTGATCGCGTTGTTCAACACCGGGCCGTTGCGCCAATAGGAGGAGTTGTACATCGCTTGCCAAAGATCGTCGATAGCATCCGTAGGACGTCCGATAATAAGCGGCTTGAGATAGCGATGGACGGCTTCCACCACCAGGTCTGCGCGCTGCGTGAACGTCGCACAACCATAGCCGTAAAGACCGTCCTGATCGGTCTGAATCTTCACCACCACCAAACGCACTCCGGCGGGTGCTGTAGCGATCACCGATACGTCCTTGATTTTCGGCACCGGCATGCCGCGCAACAGCGGGGCCATAGCGAAAGGAGTAGCTAAAGAAGCGAGAAACTGTCTACGGCCGATTGAGGAACTCAATGTCAAATCTCCTGTATCTCAGTAAAACTTATGTGAGCCGGCGCATCTTCAAAACCTAAATTTTAGAACGAATTGAATCTGACGGGCGGGATGCGATGTAGAAGTGATGGTGCCAACTCCTGCCGAGCCGATGGTGCTGGCCGGTATAGCAAATTGCGGGTGGTTAAAGATGTTGAAGAACTCCGCCCGAAATAATAGAAGCTTATTCTCTACAATCGGGAACTTCTTCTCCACTGTGAAATCGACGTTGACCTCGTCCGGTCCCCGCAAAGTATTGCGTCCCAAATTCCCCCAATTGTATGCCGTCGGAAAGGAGAACGCAGCCGGGTTGAACCAAGAATTAATGGACTGATTAGCTGGTGCCGATGTAATACCGGGTACCACATTGGCGCGGCTGCCAGCACCCGTGTTCGTCGGAGAGCCGGTGGTGGTAATGGTAAACGGCAACCCGGTTTGAAGTACCGCAATGCTGTTAAGTTGCCACCCACCAAAAGCATATTTATTCAAAGCGGAGTTGCCCTTAAAAAAAGGTTTTCCAGGTCCAAAAGGCAGCTCGTAGGTGCCGTAGATATTGGCGCGATGTTGAATGTCGTTGTCGGAGTTCCCCCAGTCCGCGCGACGATTTGTTGGATCCTGGGGCACCGGTCCATTCGCGCCGCCATCGAATGGCGCATTATCCAGACTATGCGCCCATACATAATTAGCTGTAAAAAAGAACCCAGCATTGAGGCGCTGTTGAAAGCTGACTTGCAGAGAATTATAGGCGGAGTTGCCGGCCGATTCTAGATAGCTGATTCCTTGCACGTTAGGATACTGCGCATTGTAGGGACGTCTCGTCTGAATGTTTCCAGGTCCGGGAGAAGGCTGATTAATCGGGTCCGTCCAAGTAAGATGACGCCCAAGTGAGCCGACGTAAGACGCCGTGAAAGACGAGTGAATGGTTAGTTGTTGTTGTATGCCGAAGTTAAACTGCTGGATGGAAGCATTACGAAAGTCGAATTGAATTCCTTTCAGGTTGCCGAATGGAGTGTCGAACAGTCCTGGCGGAAGGCTGGAAGCACTGATGAAGCCTTGCGAGACTCGATTACCAGGAAATAGAGAGCCGGGCGTCAAGGTATAGACAAGCGCGAACGGCCATTGAAGCTGCTGCCGGATGGTGGTGCCCTCATTTGCTTGCGGGTCATAAAAAATACCGTATCCACCGCGCAGAACAGTTCTGCTGCTTGCCTGATAGGCAAAACCGATCCTTGGAGCAATGGAATGATAATCCGTTTTCCAGCCAGCGGTTGAAGACGCGTTCTTGCCGGCAATCAGAATCTGTGCAGTAACCGGATCGAAGTTCACCCAATAGTTGTCAGCTTCGTGGTAAGGAGTATCTATCTCGTAATGTACACCGAGGTTCAAGGTCAGTTTGTTCGTTACCCGCCAGTCGTCTCGCGCATAGTAATTAAACTCGTTCCCAATCACATGGGCATTGGGAGGAAGAAAAAAATAGCGAGTCGTGCTAGCTGGATAACCAAGCAACATGGTTGCAACAGCATTTCCGGTTCCTGCCGGTGACGAAGGATTGTTGGTCAGCGTGTTATCGAAATTAAATCGCCCAAACGAACTTTGTCCCGGCGCTACTTTCGGCTCGCTGATCAGCCGATGACGAAAGTCGATGCCGAACTTGAGATTATGCTTACCGCGCGTCCAAGCCAAGTTGGCGATGTTTTCGAAGGTGTGCTCCAAACGAACCTGCGGCTCAGATCGCGAATCACCCAGACCGCCATATCCGGATGGGCTGATGATAGGTGCCGTGGGCTGAAAGCGGTCGGTTGGATCGCGTCCTGGAATCTGCGACCATACGGGATCAGAGAGTGGAGACGCTAAAAGAAAGCTGGTGAATTTGCTGAAACCGAATCGATAATCCGCAACGATATTGGGACTGAGCGCATTAGTGTAGGCCAATACTCCATTTTGTCCGCGAATGGAATTAGGGCCCGAGAACGCATTCTCATTTCCGCCAATTACGTCGTTGTATGTATTCGGCATCTTGATTTGCGCATCGTCGATGGAGTACCGGCCAAAAAAGCTTTGCGTAGAAGTAATCTGGTGATCCACGCGAACATCACCGCGATTTTCGGCGGTTGCTTTTACAGGGTTGGAGATATAGTTATTGATCAGCGCGGACGTCTGGGGAGCAGGGTACAAGCTGACAATGCGCGCGGCAATAGGATCAAACCTCGATGAAGGAATGGTGTTGTTGGCGAAGGCGCTACGGCTGTAGGTCGATCCATTTCTTACGGTGGTAGTGGGATCGTAAATCGTAGCCACTCCTCGAAAATCTCCCTGCTTCTCCGCTAATGTCGGCACGGTAGTGACCACTGTCGAGGCTAGCCGCTCATAGTAGCCTTCGTAATTCGCGAAAAAGAACGTCTTATTGCGAATAATCGGGCCGCCCACGCTGCCTCCGAAATCATTTAATTTGTAGGGCGGTATAGGCGCGTTCGCTCTGTCGAAAAAATTCTTAGCGTCAACAGCGGAATTTCGTAAAAACTCGTAAGCAGATCCGTGAAACTGATTACTGCCCGATTTGGTGCTGGTAACCAGAATTGCGCCACCCCCGCGATCGTACTCCGCACCGGCATTGCTGGTGATCAAGTTGAACTCCTGCACTCCTTCCACACTGGGTCGAACGATGAATGTTTGCGAGATCATCTCGGTGTTATCGACGCCGTCGAGCAGCATCTTGTTTGCGGTATCGCGTGCGCCGTTAGCCTCAATGGTGGTGCCTCCCGGACGGAGTTCGTCGGGTCGAGCGCCGGAGTTTACGGTTCCCACCGGCGCATAATTCAGCCCTGTCACTCCGGGCGCGAGAATCCCTAGTTGCGCGATGTTTCGTCCGTTAAGAGGAAGCTGGCTGACGGCTTGCGACCCGATTACTTGGCCGACTGAGGCGTTCTCCGTTTGCAATATAGGAACAGCACCACTCACCTCAACGGTCTGCGAGACAGACCCGAGCGAGAGCTTAACGTCAAGACGGGCTATCTGAGAAACTTGCACTACGAAACCTTTGTCGATATGTTTGCTGAACCCGCTTTTTTCCGCTTCTACCGTGTAGCTACCAGGAGTCAAATTACGAGCCGTATATTCGCCTGCACTGTCGGTTTGCAGCGTTAGCGTGTTGTTTGTTGCCTCGCCGGTGACCCTAATGGTGGCTGCCGCAATAGCGGCTCCGCTGGAGTCCGACACGGTTCCGGTGATACTGGCCCGCTCCACTTGCGCGAAACATATTACGCTGAACAGCAGTTGTCCAGAAAACAGCGCCAAAGTAACCAAGTACGTTTTGGAGAGGATCATGTCTTGCTACTCTTTCGGTTGTACGGTATTGGCCGCCAAATATATCACGGTCGTTTTCACTGACCGATGAAGAAAGCACTGTCGTGCTTGAGCTGCTACTCCGACAGGCCGACAGAGTTGTGAAGGGAATGTGTTTCGTTCCGCTCTCCTAAGCGGCACTCTTCGTGTACGCTGCTAACAGCTCTCTCCAGGCCATCCAGTCGTACGATAATACCGATGGTTAACTCACTGGACCCCTGCGCGATGGCGATGATATTCACGTCTTCCCGAGAAATCGCCGTGAAAACACGCCCGGCTAACCCTGGAGTTCCTCGCATACCTTCTCCCACTACCGCTAATAGTCCAACGTTCTCGTCCACATCGATTGGCTTCAGATAACCGTGCGCCAACTCGATAGACAAGTTCACTTGAAGAGCCTCCAAGGCAGACGTCACATCACTCTTGCGAATGAGAATGCAAAAGCTTTGGCGATAACTGGAGCTGGTAAAAATGAGTACTTCGACGTTTGCCAAAGCCAGTGCGTCCAGCGCTCGCGCCATCAGTCGCGTGCCACTTAACACAGCATTGGCTGGCTCCATGGAGATCATCGCCACATTGGACATCGACGTCACTGCCCGAACACCTTTCGGCTCTTCCAAGGCGGCTACAATTTTTGTGCCCGGCTTATAGGGTGCAAAGCTGTTTTTGCTCCACACCGGAATCCCTCTCTGCACCAGGGGAGCAAGTGTCCGCGGATGCAGCACCTTCGCGCCATTGTAGGCCAGTTCCGCCGCCTCCGCATAAGTCACCTCGTTGAGGACCGCCACGTCGGTAACCAATCGCGGGTCGGCGCTCATGATGCCATCCACATCGGTCCATATCCAAAGCTCGCCGGCGTCCAGCACCGATGCCAGAATAGACGCCGAAAAGTCAGAGCCGCCCCTTCCCAGCGTCGTCGGGCGTCCATCGGCTGTTGCGCCATTGAATCCTGTAACGATGGGAACGGTCCCTCGTTCCAGCAGCGGCTGCAGGCGGACGGCGCATTTTCTTCCGGTTGCTTCCATCTGTGGAGTGGCGTTTCCAAACACGGCATCGGTCACAATAACATCGCTGCCGTTGACCGGCTGCGCATTCACTCCCACTGCTTCCAGATAATAAGCAAGCAATACCGAAGAAAGCCTTTCGCCAATGGCTATTGCTTCGTCGACTGACCGCGGCGGGCGCTCACCCAGCATAAGGATGCCGTTCGCGATCCGGTGAAATTCGGTGACCGATGTTTGGATGGCGTTGTAAGCTGCCTCTCGAAACTGAACTGCGCTGTCGGGCTGTCCTAACAACTCTTCGCAGGTTACGATATGCCGTTCCAGCAAGCCGCGAATCTGCGCGTCGACCATCGCTCGGTCGCCCAGTTCCGCTCGCCGCAGCGTATCCAGCAGAAGGTCGGTGACCTTCGACATGGCCGACACGACCACCAGAACCGGTTGATGCTGTTGTTGCCGCACGATGATCTCCGCCGCCGCCCGAATGCGTTCGGCGTTGCCCATGCTGGTGCCGCCGAACTTCATGACGAGAAGATTCTTCATCACCCGACTTCTCGTCCGTTGGAGGTTCGTGCGCGTACGACTCGCAGGACTTCCTCTTCTACTTGTTCAAGCGAGAGTCCAGTCGTATCCACCAATTCCGCGTCGGGCGCTTGCACCAACGGCGATTCCTGGCGAACGCGGTCTCTCTCATCGCGCTGCCGTAGTTCGTCTGTCACCCTATCTGTATCGATAGATTGTCCTGATCGCTGAAGCTCGATCGAGCGGCGGCGCGACCGCTCTTCAGGGCCGGCATCTAGGTAGATTTTTACCGTGGCGTGCGGAAAAACAACCGAGCCGATATCACGGCCCTCCATGACTACGCTCGTCTGCTCTGCCATGTCGCGCTGGACGCTTACCAGCGAGCGTCTTACTGCCCTAATGGCAGAAATTTTCGAAGCCGCGCTCGAAACCTGTTCATCTCGAATCGCTTCGGTGACATCTTCTCCGTTCAGTAACACTCGCCCACCCGCCAGGGAGATTTTTGCTTCTTTTGCAATCTGCTCCAACCGGTACATATCGTCGAGGTCAAGATGTAAGCGCAACGCCCAAAGTGCAACAGCACGGTACATAGCGCCGGTGTTGATGTAGGTGTAACCCAATCTTTCCGCGAT
Organism: Bryobacteraceae bacterium; assembly: GCA_965219315.1. Taxonomy (GTDB): domain Bacteria; phylum Acidobacteriota; class Terriglobia; order Bryobacterales; family Bryobacteraceae; genus Bog-105. Next base: position 73,236 of record CBDCNB010000001.1, read on the forward strand.
CCGTTTGGCGATTGTGCTTTTGCCTGCGCCGGCCGGTCCGTCAATCGCCACTACAACCCGTTTACTACTCATTTGATTCGGAGTGCGATCCAGTGAAGCTCGCAGTGCTCAGCGCGGGCTGCCGATCATCCCGATAAACCTGGCCTTGTTTCATCACGAAATGAACATGCTGCAATTGCTGAATATCCACTCGCGGATCGGAATCGACTGCGATCAGGTCCGCGAACGAACCGGGCTGTATCGTTCCCGCTTTTCCTTCCAAGTTCAGCAACTTGGCTGCTTCGGTAGTCGACATTCGTATGGCATTAATTGGCGTCGCCCCCCACTCCACCATGGTTGCGAATTGTTTCGCATTATCGCCGTGCGGATACACGCCGCCGTCGTTGCCGAATGCCAAAAGCGCGCCGGCCAAATAAGCCTTGCGAAAGTTCTGTCGTTGCAGTTTCCCGACCGTCTTTTCTTTTTCAATCGATTCCGGCAGCATTCCTGCCTTCGCGCCTTCTTTCAAGATGTAATCGTCGTTGTAGATATCGAAAACCAGATAAGTGTGGTGCTGCTTGGCCAGAGCGATGCCCTCGTCATCGATCAAGCTGGAGTGCTCCACCGAATCGACGCCCGCGAGGATAGCATCTTTAATGGCTTGTGTGCCATGGGCATGCGCGGCTACTTTGCGGTCCAGCTTATGGGCTTCTTCCACAATCGCCTTCATTTCTTCCGGCGTATACTGCTCGGCGCCCGGCGAATCTCCTTTGGAGAGTACGCCTCCCGAGGCGCATATTTTTATGAGATCGACACCGTATTTAATGTTTTCGCGAACTTTTTTGCGCGCCGCCCAGGGGCCGTCCGCCACCCCATCGGAGCTGGCGTGAAACTGCGGAGCTAATAAGTTCTCGTCGCAGTGTCCGCCGGTGATGCCCATCGCCGGACCCGATACGTACATGCGCGGCCCGGGTATATCCCCGGCATTAATGCCGTCACGTACGGCTACATCGGCGAACTCTCCCGCCCCAACATTCCGCACGGTCGTAAATCCGGCGAGAAGAGTCACCCGGGCATTCTTTGCACCGGTGATGGCGCTCCTGGGAACGGAAACGCCAAGCGACTTGTAGCCCGCATTAGTTGGATCGCTCGTCAGATGGTCATGAACGTCAATCAATCCCGGAAGGCAGAACCCTTTGGTGACGTCGATCGTCTCGGTTCCAGGTGCTGTCTTGTTTTCACCAACACTAGAAATGATCTCTTTAACAACGCCGCCCTCCACGATCACGGAAACATTATTTTTCACCGTATTGCTTGCCGGATCGAGTAGCGATCCACAATGGACAGCGACCGTTGGCTGAGCAAAACACCCAGCGCTAAGCGTCAAAAGAACTGCTGATAGGAGAAACAAACGGCTGATTGACACAGGATGAAACCACCTCGGTAAGGGAATTATGTTCGAGTATGGCACGTGCCTTAACGCGATGCGGAACTGCCGTTTGCACTCCCCAGTGTTGCGATCCACTCTTCGGTCCTGCGTCTCAGCTCTACGCGATCAAATTGCTCCGGCAGCACGGCGGATATCACGGCCACCGAATCTGCTCCGGCTTTCAAAATGTCGTTGACGTTCGACAACTGAATGCCGCCAATCGCACATAATGGCTTTTTAGTGAATGATCGTAGGCGTGTTAATCCCTCCAAGCCGACCACGGGATCTGGTTTTTCCTTTGAGGTGGTCGCATAAATGGGCCCGATCGAAAGGTACTCCACAGACTCTTCGTCGCCTCGCATCACCTGCTGCCGACTGTGCGTGGATAAGCCCATCACTTCGTCGCCGATGATCTTGCGTGCGGCCACTGGTGGGATGTCCTCCTGCCCGACGTGAAGCGCAGTGCCAAGTAATTGGGCAAAATCCGCGCGATCGTTCAGTACAAATAGAACGCCGGCTTCATTACATATCTCATTGATACTTCGTGCTTCGTCAAAGTGCGCCTGAGTCCAAGCCGCTTTGTGGCGATACTGCAAAATTTTCGCTCCGGCTTCGATTAATACTTCTGTCGCCAGCAAAACCGGATATTCGCGAGTCCTTAAAACCGTTGTATCGAGGATGGGATAAAAACGTGGAAGCTGGAAAGGAATAGGCATGGTCACATCAAAACTTCTGTAATGAAGGGGGAAGCGATGAAGACAAAGAGTATGCGCCGGGGCCGGTAAGAAAGAGAGCCGAAGCAATTAACAGAAGTGTGAGCGCATATTCGAATCCGCCCTTTCCAACTTCAAAACCATGTTGGATATGCACCAGAAATATGGCTCCGAGCATGACGATGATGATACAGATCGCTCCGAACCGGAAGAGAATTCCGCATAGTAAGGCCAGTCCACCCCCAAACTGCGCCAATCCGACCAGATATCCCACAATTGCCGGCGCATGCATGAATGCTGCAAACCTTAGCGGGCCGGGTCCTCCGAATGCTCCAAAAAGGATTGCGCTGCCGTGGTAAAGAAACACGGCGGAGATCGCGATTCTTAGAACCAGCAATGCAAGACTGAATTGGTTGGAAACTGGCCGAACAACGGGAGAATCGGAGGTCATATTTTCTTTCTTAAAGCAAGCTGGTGTTTTTGGATTGAGCAAACGGTGTCTGCTCCGTGATGACGATGCCGAAGCCTTCTAGGCCCACTACCCTGCGCGGATGGTTGGTAAGAAGATGAATGCTGGTGAGCCCAAGATCGGACAGAATTTGCGCGCCAATTCCGCTTTCATGTTGCAACGGCTGCTGATGTTCGGTGGGCACGAACGTGGGCTGTGAACGACCGTGGACTAACAATTCTTTGAGACCCGCGTGCCAAACGGATTGCAAACCGGGTCCGGTTTGATGAAGATAGATGAGCACTCCGCTGTCGGCCTGTGAGATCACCTGCAGCGCTGCGCCAATCAGTTGATGGCAGTCGCAATCGAGTGAGCCGAACACATCGCCATAGACGCAATGAGAGTGAACGCGAACCAGCACATCTTCTTTGCCGGCGATCTCCCCGTGAATCAATGCTAGATGCGCTTCGCCATCTAGTCGGCTTCGGTAGCGAATGGTTTGAAACTCACCGTGTGGCGTACGAATACGCCCGGCAGCCTCCCGCTCAATGAACTTTTCGGTGTGCAGCCGGTAGCGGATGAGTTCGGCCACGGAAATCATCTTCAGGTTATGCCGTTGGCAGAACTCGAGAAGCTGCGGCACGCGGGACATCGTGCCATCCTCATTCATGATTTCGCAGATGACACCTCCTGGCGCAAGTCCGGCCATCCGCGCCAGATCCACCGCCGCCTCAGTTTGGCCGGAACGAACCAGAACGCCGCCAGGACGTGCCCTTAAAGGAAAGATATGACCGGGCCGCGCAAGATCGAGAGGACGACTCTGTGGATTCATGGCGACACGAATCGTATGGGAACGGTCGCTTGCGGAAATACCGGTAGTTACGCCTTCGGCTGCATCGATCGCCTCACAGAACGCCGTGCCGAACCGTGCCGTATTGACCGGCGACATCGGCTGCAGGTCCAGCCGCGTACAGATATCCGCATCGAGCGCCAGGCAAATCAGTCCCCGCCCATGCGTTGCCATGAAGTTGATGATTTCGGGCGTGATTTTTTCGCCGGCAATCGTCAGATCGCCTTCGTTCTCGCGATCCTCGTCGTCCACCACGACGAGCATCTTGCCTGAACGAAAATCTTCGATTGCTTCAGGAACGGAAGCAAATGTCATTTTTGAAAGGCCGGTGCCGGCTTATGCGTTCGCGGCGACGCTGTACTTGTCGTGCCAGGACTTGGCGGAGGAGATTGCTTCATTTACGGCATTGATGTTCTTTACGCCTTCGTCCGAAAGCCAATCCTCCAATGCCTTGACGCCCTGCTTCGCATACACCGGCACCCCGTCTTTCCAAGTAGCGCGGCCGCAAAGAACTCCGGAATAGTCGGTGTCGGCTTCGGCAGCCATGTTCAGCGACTCGACAAATTGAGCGTTGCTGACACCCGCGCTGAGATAAATAAATGGCTTGCCGGCCACCTCGGCAGCTTTGCGATAATATTCGAGCGCTTCTTTACGGCTGTAGGCGGCTTGTCCTTTGAACACGCTACTGCCTTCCACGAACTCGGCGTTGGTGGGCACTTCCACTTTCAAAATGTCGATTTTGTACTGTGGCTTACTGAATTCCTGCATCGACTTCAACACCACTTCGGGTTTCTTCTTTGCATACCCGAAGCCTTTCTCGTCCCCTCCATCAGGGTCATAACCGACAAATTCGCAGAAGAAAGGGATTTCACTTGCCTCGCACTCCGCGCCGACACGCTCGATAAAAGCGTGCTTGATGTCGTTGATGTCTTGCTTGTCGAAAGGGCTGTAATAGAGAAGGATTTTGACGGCATCCGCGCCATTATCCTTGATGCGTTTCACGGACATATGAGGCAGCAAGTCGGGTAAACGGCCGGGCTGGGTGTTGTCGTAGCCGCTTTCTTCGTAAGCGAGCAAGAGACCGGCGTTCTTGGCGCGTGCTTTCGCTGCGGGTAAGCCAAACTCAGGATCCAGCAGAATCGCACTGGCATGAGGCGTTAGTACCTTTGCAATTGCCACTTTGAACTCAGACATCATGTCATCGCTGACTTGCTCTTGTGGAACGCCCTTGGCAGAGGCAATCGACTTGCGCAGACTGCCGCGCTGATCCATGGCGGCTGCGGCAATCACGCCGTTCTTATTGGAAAGAGCATTCAGGTGCTTGATTTTACCTTCGGAAAGCTGCATAAACGCTCTCAGTATATCGAAGGAGTCACGGCAGCCAACTTGGCAAGACGACGCCAGTAGGCTTGAGCGCGGGCCACGTCGCGAAGAATTTGAGCTTTCAGAGCGGCAGGGTCAGGGAAAGATTGTTCCGGGCGGACAAATCGCCGAAAGTGGACCTGAATTCGTCGGGGGGAATTGCCGTCTATAGGATCCAGCAAGTAAGTTTCGATGGTCGGCTCCTCGCCCCCGAAAGTAGGACGGATGCCGACGTTGGTGATGGAAGGCCAGCGCCTTCCGGAGGGAAGCTCCAGCGTTTCCGTCACAAAGACGCCGCGTGGAAGGATTTGGCCGGGACTGGGCAACAGATTCAAAGTGGGGACGGTCTTCTTCGAGCCGATACCTTGCCCGGAGACGACTGGCCCCTCCACGAAGAAGCAGCGGTTCAGCAACCGGGCGGCGTGCGTCACATTCCCGGAGGAAAGATGCCGACGGACGGCCGAGGAGGAGACGATTTCGTCGCGGAAGATGACTGGTTTTAAGAAGTGCGAATCGAACCCAAACTCGCCGCCGAGCGACCGCAGAACGTCGGAGTTGCCCGCTTGTTTATGACCGAAGCGGAAGTTTTCTCCCACGAGAACCAGGCGGGTCTTCAGCGCGTCTACCACAATTTGCGAAACGAAGTCCCTTGGGTTCGTTCCTGCAATTTCGGCAGTGAAAGGAAGGATCATAATTTGCTCGACTCCGAATGAGTCGAGGAGACGCAGCTTTTCTTCCAGAGTCGTGATCAATTCCGGCGTTCGATGGGGCGCAACGATGGCAGTAGGATGAGGATCGAACGTCAAAACCGAAGGCTTCAGGCCTTTGGGGGCGGCGTTGGCGATGGTTTGCGCCAGCAAGGAGCGATGACCGAGGTGAACGCCGTCGAAGTTCCCGATAGCAAGCGCACTGGGTTCGAATCGTAATTTGGCTTCGTTCAGTGAACGGAAGACAGCCGCCTTCATGCCTGATCCAATCGCCCGATGGGAATTTCCAAACCGTCATAGGCCAAGTGAACGTTCGAGGGGAGGCGGGACTCTACCTGGGCGTGAAGTATGTCGTGCGAGATGTGGGTGAAGAACGCCCGCCTGGGTTGCAGCAGTTTCACCGTTTGAAGCGACTGCTCAATGGTGGAATGCGTGGGATGAGGGTTGTAACGGAGCGCATCGAGAAAGAGGACATCGAGTCCATGTAATTTCTCGATGCTTTCAGGGGAGATGTCGCTGTGGTCGGTGAAGTAAGCACAGTCGCCGAATCGAAAGCCGTGGATGATCGTTTTACCGTGAAAGACCGGGATAGGAAGCACCTCGACGCCGGCGGGAAAAATGGGTTTGTTCTGAAAAACGTGCGGGGTAATGCGAGGGCGGCTCGACTCGCTGATCCTGTTTTCAAAGACATAGGCGAAAGTGCGGACAATTACTTCCATCGCCGTCTGTGCGGCGTAGATCGGAATCTCCGTGCGTTGCATAAAGTTGAAAGGGCGCAAATCATCCAGGCCCAGGATGTGGTCGGCGTGGGAGTGGGTGTAGAGAACGGCGTCGATATGCTCGATGCCGTAATGGAGTGCTTGGTAGCGGAAATCAGGACCGCTATCGATGAGAATTCGTTTTTCGCCCAGGCGAAGGAGAACCGACGGACGCAGCCGTTTGTCCCGCGGATCGCTGGAAGTACATATTTTGCAGCGGCAGCCGACCATGGGAACGCCGGTGCTGGTTCCGGAGCCGAGAACGAGGATAGAGGCATGCTCGAAGGCTTCGAGCATTTACTCCGTTTTGCTTCCCTTGCCGCCATCTGGAGTGATGATAAGCGGACGGTCGTCGGCTTTTACGGATAAGGACGGCTGCGGCTGATTGCTTTTTTTCGCCTCGTCGGATGCCTGCACGAATCGGAAACGAAGCTCCGTCAATCCGTTTTCGATTAAACGCTGCTCCTCGTTCGTGAGATTGCCTTTGGTCTTCTCTTGGATCATGCTCAGCATGTCGATGGAGTGGCGAGCCAATGGGAGATTCGGCTCACTCGGCCTTTCATCTTTCTCGCCAAAGCTGAGGAGCCCGAGTTGGATTTGGGTTTGCATCAGGATGGACTCAACGAGAAAAGTGAAATCGGCGGGTGGGATGGGGTAATCGCTTGGTATGTCGGGTTCTGCCATAAAACAACTATTGTAAGGCCCATCATACGGCACGAAACGCAGGTCGAAACAAGTCATGGCAACATAAGGCTGTGCGTTTTGTCATCGCTGTTTTTTTGTTGCAGGCGCTTTCGGGCATCTCCTTGGCGCAGCCAACCCCACCAGTTATCTTCAGTGTTCCGCCTGCCGACGCGCCCGAATTAGCCGCGCGGGGGAACTTTCCCGTCGGTGTGCGTACGTTCGACTTAGTGCACCGAAACCAGCCCGACGTGCTGCACTTCGATAAGGAGACGGGAAAAGCGCCGCTCTATGATCGTCCGCTGAAAATAGAGGTTTGGTACCCTGCTGCGATTCCTCCGGGACAGCAGGAGCAGACGATATACCGGATGCCGGTGCCTGGCGGGCACGGTTTCGGCGGATCGCCGGTCTTCGAGATTCCTGGCAAAGCGCTGCGCGATGCCGCTGCGGTTACAGGAAAGCAGTTTCCCTTAGTGATCGTTTCGCACGGCTATCCCGGCTCGCGCTACTTCCTCAGTTATCTAACGGCCAATTTGGCTTCCAAAGGTTATGTGGTGGTGGCGATCGACCACACCGATTCGGTTTTCGACGACATGAAAGGTTTCGCGAGTACGTTGTTGAATCGGTCCAACGACCAGTTGTTTACTATCGCAAGCCTGCAGGAGATGGCGCGACAGCCGGGTCACTTTCTCCATGGGGTGAGCGACACCAAGAATGTTGCGATTATCGGTTATTCGATGGGCGGCTATGGGGCGCTGACCAGCGGCGGGGCAGGTTATAGCAAAGCCAGTCCGCTGGTTCAAGCAGTTCCTGGTGGTTACTTAAGCGACTGGACAGCGGATAGCGAAAAGTTCAAATCGCTGGATCGAAGCGCCATCAAAGCGATTGTGGCGATTGCGCCTTGGGGTGAGCAGCCGCCCTACCGGGCTTGGGACGCGCAGGGTCTTGCGGCGATTCACGTACCGACACTGTTTATCGCTGGTGATCATGACGACGTGGCAGATTACGTAAACGGGATCAAGCCGGCATTTGAAGGCGCGGTGAACTCACCGCGTTGCCTGCTCGTCTATGAAAATGCGCGTCACAACACGGGTGGAAATCCTGCTCCGGTCGGTGTTCGAATGCCTTTTCCTCTGTTGGAAGCGTTCGATGAGCCGGTTTGGCGCAAGGACCGGATTACGTCGATCAACCAGCATTTCATCACTGCTTTTCTTGATTTGAATTTGAAGGGAGACAAAGGAAAGGCGAATTATCTTCACGTGGAACCGGTGCGCTCGGATGAGGGCAAGTGGCCTGCGCCTCCGACGAAGATGGACACGGGTGGGTATAGCGGTGGTAAGGACGCGCAGGGTGACCTGTTTTGGAAGGGTTTTCAGCGGCGCTGGGCGGTCGGGCTGGAGATGCATTGCTATGGGGCGGGAGAGGCGGCGCGATGAACGAAGAGCAGGCGGGAAAAGAGTTCGACGCATTAGTAGCGGTGATGGCAAAACTGCGCGCGCCTGGTGGGTGCCCTTGGGACCGAAAGCAGACGTTCGAAACGATCAAAAGCTATCTGTTGGAAGAGACGTACGAGGTGATGGATGCAATCGACCGCAAGGATTGGGAGGGGCTGAAAGAAGAGCTTGGTGACTTACTGCTGCAGCCGGTATTTTTCGCGGAGATGGCGCAGGAGCAAGGGTTATTTACGATTGCCGATTCGCTTCGCTCGATCAATGAGAAATTGATCCGGCGGCATCCGCACGTTTTTGGAGAGGCAAAGGCGGAGACGGCGGACGATGTGAAGCTGCGCTGGGAGGAGATCAAGAAGCAGGAACGTTTGACGAAGGGAAGCGTGGAAGCGGCTTCGATTTTGGAGGATGTGCCTCGGAACCTGCCGGCGCTGATAGAAGCAGAAAAGATCAGCGAGCGAGCAGCCCGGGCAGGATTCGAGTGGCCTTCTATCGACGGCGTTTTAGAGAAGGTGCAAGAGGAAGCGGCGGAACTGGTGGAAGCTCGCGCGAATGCCCGGCAGGAAGAGGTGGAGCATGAGATTGGGGATTTACTGTTTACGGTGGTGAATTTGGCGCGGTTTTTGCGAGTCGATCCGGAACAAGCGTTGAGAAAGACGAACAGGCGGTTTCGAAAGCGGTTCGGGCTTCTAGAAAGCAAAGTGGAAGCAGCGGGTAAAGCGTTAACGGGCACTTCGTTGGAGCAGATGGAGGAGTTTTGGCAAGAGGCGAAGAGGGAGGAGGAGCGTGGTCGTTAGTTGACTGCTTTTAGTTTCTTCATCATTTCGTCTTGCCACTTGTCAAGGTTACCGACGCCGATTTGTTCCCACTGCCAGTGACCTTTAGAGTCCACAATCGGTTTGCGGGGAATGCTAAGACTTTCGAGAAGATCGTTCACGTACCGAGAGGCGAAAAGGAGAGGGAATGTGTAATGATTCTCCTTCATGTAGGGCAGGTCAGGACATTGCCGATTTCTTCATCGACATTGAACGTAATGATTTGAATTTTGGGATTGTCTTCCTCACCACCTATAGGGCCGAGCGTAGAAGAGATCAGACTCAGCTCCCAAAGAGCTTTCGGACACCTCGAACCACCGAGTACGCTTTGTGCGGGTTTCGTCGTATGGCGGTGTAAAGATATCAAGAACCTGTGAATATTGGTGAGCCCTAACAGCATGAATGTTTCTGTCGCGAGCTGTTAGCGTGCTAACGTCTCCAGACATCAGCTGCTCCAGCTTTTTTCGCTTTATGATTGAATCTTCAGAGGGCTTTGCACTCACCAAATCGTATTCAGTTATCGTGAGCTTCCCAGAAGCGCAGGTTAGAACACCTGTCATGTCTGGATGATCGTGATGTGGTATCCGATCACCAGTCTCAAACGTGAGAAGTGATATTTGAAAATCTGCGGTTTGCTGAACATCAACAATGCCCGGGAACTTAAGAGAGGACAACTGTTGCCGCGGCGTACCCAGAGGTGCATCACGCAAATTAAGTTGACGTAGCAGTTTGGATACGTTCGAAACGTATATGTCTTGATTCCATGGAAACTGGTGCTGATGGGATGCTTCTTGTGCGATTCGGTCGACAAAAGCTTGCCAATTTAACGCGTTGCCCTTTCTTGACACGCCATTGGCTGCAACCGCATAGCTAGCAATGGCAGGCAAGGAAACCGCTATCCTCAAGAATTGCTCAATGGAGAGCTTGAGTACATCTTGGACTTGCCCCCATTTTTGGCACAAAAAGTTAAGACTCAAAATTCAGCGAATGGAGAATTTGAGTCATGGGGTTATCGCGCCGGAAGTTCACGAAAGAGTTTAAGATTGCCGCATTGCGGCAGATAGATGGGGGTGCTTCGATCGCCGCGGTTGCGCGATCGTGTGAAATCAATCCGAACCTGCTGCATCGTTGGCGGCGAGATTTTCAGCAGGGACCCGAACAGGCGTTTCCCGGGTTGGGCAAAAAGGGAGCCGACGAGAACCGGGTAGCCGAGTTGGAGAGGAAAATCGGCCAGCAGGCATTGGAGATCGATTTTTTGAAACGGTGCTTGCAGCGCATCGAAGAACAGCGGATGCTGCAGGCGTTACCTGGAAAGCCGCTATCTACCAGCAGGTCCGGCAAGAAATGAGCAACGCCGAGCTGCCCATTGAACATAATGTGTGCTCTGGCAGGCGTGAGCCGAAGAGGCTTCTACCGTTTCGATCCGGGAGCCACACCTGCCGAACGCGACATGGAACTGCGCGATGCGATCCAACGAATCGCGCTCGAGATGCTGAGCTATGGCCGGCCCCGGATCACTGCGGAATTGCGGCGACGCGGCTGGGTGGTAAACGCCAAGCGGGTTCATCGCATCATGCGCGAGGATAATCTGCTCTGTTTGCGGCGCCGGAAGTTCATTCTTACCACCGATTCACGGCACGCCTTCCGCATCTATCCCAACCTGGCCGGCGAGATGAAGCTGACCAACGTCAACCAGCTTTGGATTGCCGACATTACCTATATTCGGCTGGAGAGCGAGTTCGTGTATCTTGCCGTCGTTCTGGATGCCTTCTCACGCCGCGTGATCGGCTGGGCTCTGGACCGCACACTGGAGGCGAAGCTCACCGTTGCGGCACTGAAGATGGCCCTTTCGCGCCGTACTGTAGCAGCGGGCCTGGTGCATCATTCCGACCGCGGCGTTCAGTATGCAGCCGACGAGTACACCAGCCTGCTCGCTCAGCATGGCATTGAAATCAGTATGAGCCGCAAGGGAAATCCGTACGACAATGCGCGGACGGAGAGCTTCATGAAAACCCTGAAATACGAGGAGGTCTACCGCCAGGAATACCGCGATCTGCCCGACGTACTTCGTTCACTCCGCCGTTTCATCGAGAAAGTGTATAACGAAAAACGGCTGCACTCGGCCTTGGGCTATCTGCCGCCGACAGAGTTCGAGTCTAATCTAGTGGTGGCTAACAACTGCAAGGAGGCCGCTTCGCGGCGGCTTTCTCTATGAGTTTTTTCAGGCATCGCGAAATCTTTCGATCCGATGTGATGCGATCGACCGAGGAGCAGCGAAATCGCCGCTCCCCGGCTCATCGTCTCGATGAGTTTCCGGTTGGTTATTCCTCGGCGAGTTGCACTCCTGCAGCGCTCGCCTCTGCTTCGCCAACCGGCATTCATTCTGCAACAAAAGGCCTCCGTCGGCATAGAAATTTTTAGCCAACGGCAAACTGTGTCTTAACTTTTTGTGTCACCTCAGGGGACAACCGCACATCGTTTTTAGAAACTCGCTGATTGCGCCTTGTTGGTAAGCGTTAAGTCCAAGAAAGGCTTTCCGGGATGGGAGGGCCTCTCCAAAGTGGTTGAGAATAGCTTCAAGAATCGTCGTGAACTGGCCGTGATGAAAATAATTTGGTTTGCTGCCTACAGTCCAGAGGCGGCGCGTGAGAAATTTCCCGTTTCCGGCAAAGAAGGCGTCTGTGCCTGGGACCTGATTAACGTCAAGTGGCTCGCGGTTTGGATCATCTGGTCCTCGGCCGATGTCATGTATTTTGAAATCGGTGTATAGAGGGACGATCACTTGGCCGTTGGTTAAAGGAAGCCTGGGCTGGGGAAGTTGATCACTGGTTAGGTCAACGGAAATGATGGATACCTGTGCCGATTGCAGATTTCCCGCCGGATTATACGGATTTGGCTCCGTATAGATCCAGCCTTCACGATCTAGAGGCAGCGCCGGAATGTGGCACCCTGCACAGCCGGTCTGCTGGAAGAGCCGTTCGCCCTGTTGGACTGCTTCACGAAGAGCAGGAGCGTCAGGCATTGCTCTTCGAGGAACCGGCAGAGTTGCTTGGAAAAGCGTTGCTGCCGTAATATCGGCTCGCGTGAGTTCGTTAGCGATTCCGTCGCCGTCGGGATCGGTGTCGATTCCGAAACGCTCCGTCGCTTGCATCCCGTGATGCTGGTTGAAAGCGTCGACCGTAAATACGCGCAGGGAGACGGTGGTGCTCGCCTGATGAAACGGAAGGATCAGCAAACTAGGAGGATGCTGGGCATCCGAGGCGATCATGGACTCAGGGGTGAGACCCTCTACCGCCGACGTATTCCAAGTGCCATCGCCGTTCCGACTCAGTACGCCGAAAAAGATGCCTTTGGAATGCAAGCGGGCCTGCTGACCTGGGCGAAGACGATCCCTTATCGCTTGTAGATCGCTAGTAAATTTGACGCGCCAGCATTTCGTAGTAGCCCGCGCCAAAAAGATCGGAAGTCGAGCGGCTATTTGCAATGGATTGGAGCGTGACTGCTTTGCTGCGCTCGTCGGAAGCGCCGCGGGTGGGCGTCACGTCGTTTGCGTCGAACGTAGCGAAATCGAAGCGCTTTCCTGAGACAAAGACGTTCGTCGCCAAATCGCCAGCGCCTCCGGTACTGGGTTGGTTACGGCACCCCGCGCAGGAATTGGCGTCCGGTCCTGAAATGCGATTAGTATTACGGGGAAAGACCAATAGGCTATTGAGATCGGCAAGTGGCGCGCCGGTTCCTTTGTTAAGCCGACGCCCAGCACCTTCTTGTGCAGTGAAATGAGACTGGAAGAGCATTTTGCCGTAATGAAGAAGTTTCGATAACGATGCGTCTAATTCTTCGCCGTCCTGCAAATGTTGCGGGATAGCTACTTCCTGGCCAACCTGCCGTTGCGCCCCCAGGGGGTTACCAATCCGGTAAAGATAGCCGACAATTATGGTGCAGATCAGACGCGAAAAAATAACCGCCTCCTTGGGCTTTAGCTAGAACGCTGAAGAGCCTCATAGAAAGCATGTACCGGCGAGGATTATTTTACAATCCCCTCGAGAGGGGACCCCTGAATATAATTTCCCCGCGTAGCAAACCAGTTCGGGAGCGGAGTGAAGGTTGGTTTTTTGAAAATGGCTTTCCGGTGCGTAGAGACCGTTGAAGCGCCGATATTCAATAATCGTGCTATCGCTTTTGTGGACTTGCCTTCACCGATGAGCTTTAGAATTTTCATTTGTGTCGGAGAAAAGTGACGTTGAGGTAAATTACGTCGTGTTTCCGATATTAGGGGTGTTACATCAATGGCGACAACTTGAACGCCCCAAAGTGGGTCACCGACGGTTTTCACGGGATAGTAACTGACTACACATCGCTTGAGCCGATGGCCTGCGGGAGCTTCTACTATTAGATTCTCCACAGAAATTCCTGTCGTAATCACTTTCTGGTAAGCAGGAAGCAAGATGTGATGCACCGATTTCTGTAATGTGTCTACAACAGAGCACCCGAGATGATCCTCAACCGAGCGGCCATGAAGGGCTGCTAGGGTTTCATTAACTACCAAATACTGATAATTGCTGTTTACAATTGCCAGTCCTGGACACTGCTCACGGTCTTATTTTTCATAAGTGACGACATGATTGACGAATCCTATCAGAACTTGTTCTATTTATGAATGAATCTGGCGATAACGATTGAAACACAAAAGATAAAACAAATGCAAGCAGCTTGCTATGAGAGAAAGGGACCTGCTGAAGACGTGCAGGTTCGATTTACTCTCGTCTACGCGATGCCGTAGAACATTTTCTGCCGGAGGGGGATTTCGTTCATCGATCCGACATAATCTAAGAACGAAGATTTCTCCACAGGCAAAAGTTGGCGACACCAGTCGTACAAGCAAATCAATCGGACCTGGATATGGCCGGTGCTATATTGGCGCGGGATCGGAAAGCCACCGCGCGTCTGGTGGAACTGCACACGGACGCGATTCACCAGTACGTTTGGCGGCGGTTGACCCCCAAGGTGGATATGGTGGACGATCTGGTCCAGGATGTTTTTATCGCCGCGTGGCGGTCGATGCGGATGTATACCGGAGAGTCGTCGTTGCGGAGTTGGCTGACCGGGATCGCACGCAATAAGGTGGAAGATCACTACCGGCGGATATTAAGCCACTCGTTGACGGACATCGAATCGGAGCCGGAGCAATCGCTGATTGCGCCGATCGACTTGGACGAGGAATTAGACGCAAGCCGGCAAGCAACGCAAGCGGCTGCCTTGCTAAGTGAGCTCCCGGAAGAGTATTCGTTTGTTCTCCGCTGGCGTTATTGGGACGGGCGTTCGGCTCGTGAGATGGCAACGGCTACGGGAAAGAGCGAGAAAGCCATTGAGAGATTGCTAGCACGGGCGCGAGAACGATTTAAAATTCTTTGGCTACAAGCAGTGGGAAGTACCGAATGGATGATCTAATCCGAAAAGCGGAGGAGTCGATGGACGCGCCGCTGCGAAGTTCGTCGCGATTGAAATCCAGAATTCTGTCTCGGCTCATCCGGCTGGAACAGGAGGAAGGTCCACTGCGCGTCCTATCGGAAAGCAGGGACGCCGGTGCCGAGCTGTGCGTCTTCGAGCATGCGGTGGCGCTTCTGCCTTCGCAGGAGCTGCAATCAAAGAATCCTTGCGCGGTCTGCCATGCGCGAATTCTTGGCGAGCATGTAGAACGGGCGCCAATTTTTTGGCCGGGCTGCTCTTATTCGCGGTTTTGCGGACACTGAATTCTTAGAAAGTTTTGAAGATTCCTACCATGTTGCGGAAGTTCATCAGCTTGCCACGGATAGGCGGATTCAAACCGGTGCCCAGGGGATTTGACAGCATGGTTTCGCTGAAGGTGTAGCGTACGCCCCATCCGGGCCGTATCGCAAGATCCGCGCCCACCGCAACGCGCAAGCCGAGCTTATTCACCGAAGAAATGTGTATCCAGGCAGGCCCGGCGGAGAGAAAGGGCCGAATACGATTGCCGCGCGGACGGACATATCCCAACAGTTCGGCTGCAACAATGTCCTGGCGTTGTGTGCTCTCGCGACGCCGAAAGTCTTCGCCTAAGACCTCCGTGGCGATGATGCGGTTTTGATTCCAGAAGTAGCCGGCTTGAGCACTGAACCAATTGTTGAAGTGATAACCGACAGCGACCGTGAGGCCCGGCCCGACCTTGGAATCGTAGTTGGAAGCACGAGCCGGAGATGGCGCCGCGGCCGCGCCGTTCGATAAAGCGGCAGCACCGCCTAGCGCGGTGACAAACACTTGCGCGGAAGCGGCATTAGGCAATAAAAGACTCAGAGCAATCGCGAGCTGGCGTAGGCGCAACTCCAGACTGTAGCTTAAGTGTCCGCCAGCTGTAAAGCTCTTTGTGTTTTGGAGAAAGTCGACAAGCGCATGGAAACTGTCGTTTTTGGGTGGGGGTGCACCTGGTTTTATTCAAATAATAAGCGGTACGAGGGGGGATTTTGCCATCGGATTACGACTGCGTTAGCAAAGGACACCGGACCCAGTTTGTCTTCCGCGCGCTTTGTGAAAGAGTGGCAAGGCGGATAGGTGAGTCTTGTGCGCGTGATGATGTGAATCTACAAAAGCACCGTTTGAAGTCCAAGGCGCTTTCCCGAAGGGTGGCAACCATGTTGTCTACCTCACTCTTACTTACGGCCACCGCAGACACTTTGTTTGCGCAACGGCAAATACCGGCTCGGGATCAGAAAGAGCTTGCCAATCGAGGAGACATTAAGTTTCTGCCTGCTCCGCTCAAGAACAGATTGATCGAGTTGGCAGGAAGGCCGCACACATATCTGCCGGCCACTGCTTTCAATGAGGCGGACGAACCGAATCAACTTGTGTCGTACTACTTGTTGGATACCGAGGGATTTCAACCCAACGTTTTCACCGCGAAGATTCCCGGCATCAATGATCAGGCGATGCAAACCGGGGCGAACTCGGCCAACGGAGGGCAACCAACGATCGGCGCGGTCCGTGTGGTGGTTGAGCCAAAGGTGGGTCTTCCAACCGACCCGAATGACCCCGGCGTGGCTGTCGATATGTTCACCGATGTCTCGGGTCTTTTCGTTATTAATAACGAGTCGGGCTGGTACGAAGGCTGGATTATTCGTGAGGTGCGTGTTCCCGCCGTGTCTGCCAACAAACGCGCGAATGGTAGAGCACTTTACGGAACCATGACTACGGAAGACGCCGCCGCTAATGCCGCGAAAGGCAGCGGCAATAACGCGGTGACCGGCCGTTTTGTCACGATGGATGGGAATGTCGCTCGACTGCCGGCTAAGACGGACGTGTTTCCAAGCAACGTGGGCAATACCGTTCCTTTTCCAGTCAGTTTGGGCACGTTCAACGCCTCACAGCAAAGCGATGTTCATGCTTATTGGGAATTTAATCCCAATACCAATTGGGTTTTCCCACACTTCGAACTTCCTTTCACAGGCGGTGTCCCGGGCACTTTCGCGGCCGGTATGGTCGGCAATCTTTCGTCGGCATTGAGCGGTAGTCCCTCCGTTGTTCCTGGTTCAGGACCGTCCGGTATTAAAAACAATCCTGTAACTTACGGAGACAATCCCGATGATCCACGCGATCCGGATCGCGGCCTGCCGTTGACTCCCGAAGAGAAAGCTACCTTGAATCCGGCGCAAATCGAAAAACGTCTGCGCTTCATCCCCAGCGGCATGACGGAAGAGCTTCTGCTGGATGTCTTCGAACGCGTGGCCTCCTTCGAGCCAAACGTCACCAACGTGGGCCAGCGTATTTTCGATGCGTATGCCTATGAAGTTTCGCTGGTAGACACGAACGGAGACGGCGTGATTTCGTTCGACGAAGCAAGCATTGACGGCACCTCCGATGGCGGCCAGCCGAACCGCCGCTTATTCCTGCCTTTGACGGCTTTTAACCGCTACGCGATGACCCGCGAGCTAAACGATGGCATGTTGGCGCCGCGCTTTGCTCCCGGCCAACGTGGTTATGTTCTGGACGGCGATCTGACTCTGGTCAATCCCGCGGTTCCGGCCTCTATTGCACGCGACGCGGATAACCGCTAAGCAAGCCTCGATTTTTTAGGAGACCACAATCATGAAACTCTTACGAACTTACGGCATGACTGCTGTCCTTTTGGCTTGCGTTGCGATGGCATCGCAGGCAAAGGCAGCCACTATTACACTGAGCGGGAGCTTCGACCGGGACGACGACGTTCGCCTGTTTTCGTTCAATGTCGACAACTCCGCGCCTGTCACTCTGCGCACCACATCGGTCGCCAACGGTGGATTCGATACGATTCTGACGTTATTCAATTTCACCGGTTCTTTTTTGTCGGAGAACGACGGCCCGGCTGGTAGCTTCCTGCCGGATGACGCCGTCATTCAACAGTCATTAGTGCCGGCGACCTATACGTTGGCGCTAACGGAGTTCGACAACTTTCATCTCACGGGGCCGGGCGGTAATCTCGCCGACGGCTTCGAGAGGACTGGCCAAGGCGACTTCACGGCCAGTGCGTTTGGCTCCGGTCCTTCCGATAATTCCTTTATCGACGTGACGGGCGCGCAACGAAGCTCGGGTTATTCGGTGACCTTCGATAATGTCAGTTCGGCTTCGGCGGCTGTGCCGGAACCGGCTACGTTTTTCGTCTTAGGCATTGGATTAGCGGGTCTGCTGGGTGTCGGTTTTGTTCGCGGGGAATGGACAGACCGTAGCTAACTGTTGTTGTTCGAGTGACCGTTCCGGTTTGCAGTTTGGTGCTGCGGTCCGGAACGGTTTTTTAACGTGCAGCCGTTTCGTTTCTATAAGTTGCTGCTTTTGATAAGCGTTCGACACCCTGATCCTCGCTGGTTATGCCCTTAAAGCTTGCATCGAATCGACATCTCTTAATGCAAAGGACATGGGCTGTCGTGCACATCCTCGAAGATGCTGTCTCTGCGCTCAGCTCAGAACAGAAAGTCTACATCCTCAACCAGGTGATGTGGATGTTTGTACGCATTGCCAATTCTAGGGCGCTCGCCAACGCCGCTTAAGTGTGGCGGCGCGGAATCTCCTGCCGAAAGCGCAAAGTCCGGAGGTCGGAGTAGGCTGGTAGCTGACTGTCGGAACTTGCTTATAACTTCCGACAGTTTGTAAAATGAGGCGTGACGACGCTTTCGCCACTCAGTCAAATCGCTGAACTGGCCAAGTCTTCCGGCGTCCTGCGGCCCCGCGACTTGGTCGCTCACGGTATCGCGCGACAATACCTGCGTATTGCGGCCGATCAAGGCATCATTGTCCGATCCGGGCGCGGCTTGTATCTTCCGGCAGACTTACCTTTAACCGAGTTCCACAGCCTCGCGCGGGCTGCGAAAAGGGTACCCAAAGGCGTCGTCTGCCTGCTATCGGCGCTCAGCTATCACGGAGTTGGAACGCAGAATCCGTTCGAGGTGTGGATCGCGATCGGCGCGAAGGACCGTCGGCCCGTGACCGGCAATCCTCATCTTCGGATTGCGCGCTTCTCTAAACGCGCGCTCGAGTTCGGCGTAGGAACACACGACATCGAAGGTGTTCCAGTTCGCATCTTCTCGGCTGCCAAAACTGTCGCGGACTGCTTCAAGTACCGCAACAAGATTGGCCTCGACGTGGCGCTTGAAGCTCTGCGCGATTCGCTGCGCAATAAGAAAGCGACACCCAATCAGATTTGGGAAGCGGCGGCGGTGTGCAGGGTTGCGAACGTCGTCCGACCTTACATGGAGGCGCTGGTTTGAAGAATGTGGGAGGAAGATATGTTGCGGCTTCTGTACGGCAGCGGCTACTCAATATCGCATTGGAAGACAAAGCCGACTTCGGATTTCTTCTTACCCGGTACGCACTCGAACGGTTGTTGTACCGTCTCAGCTGCTCACCCCATCAGGACAGCTTCGTGCTCAAGGGCGCATTGCTCTTTCAAGTCTGGGCCGAAGCTCCTCATCGGCCAACCAAAGATCTGGACCTGCTCGGCCGAGGAACCCCGTCCATCGAGCGTTGCCGGGATGTTTTCGGCGAAATATGCGCGATGGAGACAGAGCCAGACGGTCTTATCTTCTCCGCCGACACAATCGTCGTGGAGAAGATCAAAGAAGAGCAGGAATACGAAGGCGTCCGCATCAAGTTCACCGCGAATCTTGAGAACGCACGAATACCGATTCAGGTAGACATAGGATTCGGTGATGCTGTCACGGCTGAACTCGTCGAGTACCCAACGCTTCTGGCCAGCCCCGCCCCTTGGATACTCGCCTATCCGATGGAGACCGTAATTGCGGAGAAGGTGGAGGCAATGGTCCATCTCGGCATGCTGAACAGCCGGATGAAAGACTTTTTCGACGTTTGGTTTCTCGCGAAGAGATTCCCATTCCGGGGCGACAAGATATCCCGCGCCATCGCAGCCACATTCACCCGCCGAGGAACGGAATTGGACAGAGAGCAAGTCGGAAAGCTGCTGGTCGAATTAGGCGAAGACCAAAATAAGTCGGTGCAGTGGCGCGCTTTTCTTCGGAAGTCGAGTCTGGCCGCCCCGTTCGAATTCGACGTCATCGTCAGTGCCATCCGCGAATTCCTGGAGCTGCAGCTTGGGGCTTCGGGCTGATGTGACGCCAAGCTGCAGCTATTGGGCTTGTATGAACGTGTCAACTTAAACCGCACTTGGCTTAGGGGATTGCCGGTTTGTGCGTATCGAACATATCCCTTCGAGTAACCACGCTTTGGATTAAGTCGGACCACTACTTCGGTGTTTTTCTGAGTAGGCTTACGAAAAGAAACGGTGCCGCATTCGATTGCTTTTTCATTTGAGCATAGGCTGCGGTATTCCTATCTTGAATGACTACTAGATCATGAAGATGGGGCTGGGTCAAGGGCGGCTGGAGGCACAATAATGGCACCAGCGAAGAACGTGCTTGAATACAAGCCGATAAAATAACACTTATGCGGACGCTTGTTTTACTGCTGTTAGCTGCTGTTCTGATGTTTGGAGAAACGACCAAGCTGTACCTGAAGAACGGCGGTTATCATGTCGTGCGTGAGTATCAGGTGCAAGGCGACCGGGTCCGGTTTTTCAGCACCGAGCGCGGTGAGTGGGAAGAGATGCCCGCCAGTCTTGTCGATCTACAAAAGACGGAAGCTGAGCATACGAAAATTAAGACCGAGACTAAAAGAGAGACGCAGGAGATCGATGACGAAGAGAAGGCCGAGCGGGCGCTGCGGCATGAGATAGAGTCGATACCGATGAACTCCGGAGCTTACTATAAGGGCAGTGGCACGGATATTAAAGCGTTGCCTTCGGCGGAGTATCAGGTCATCACTAATAAAACACGGAAGGCGCTTACTTATTTGTCTCCAATTCCGATTATTCCGGGAAAAGCGACTGTTGTGATCAAAGGCGATCACTCGGCATTTACGGTGACAGATTCGCGCCCAGAGTTTTATTTGCGCTTGGCTAAACAGGAGCGGTTCGGCATTATTCAATTGACTCCCAAGAAGAATGTGCGGGTGGTGGAGAATGTGTCCATCATTCCGGTGGCGAATGAGAACTATGAAACGCGCAAGCAGATGCCGACCTTTGAGCAACAGATGCAGAATGATCTTTACAAGGTCTGGCCGGAGAAGCCATTGACTCCGGGTGAGTACGCTCTGGTGGAGTATGCTGAGGGTGAAATCGAGATGCTGATTTGGGATTTTGCGGTGACGGCGGGGCAGTAATCAGTGCTGTATCAGTTGGTGTAGTTGCGCAGCTTGCTGGTATTCCGGAAGTGGAGACTCGCTGCCTTGGGTAACTTGCAGAGCCTTTATGACAGCCGCTATTTCCGATAAACTTGCTTGTTGGGTGAAATTTGTTACGCTGCCGGATTGAAAGGTCAGCAGGGCTTTTCGGCTGAGTAAATAGGCGAGCACAAAAGCGATGCTGAGCAGGCCGAGAGCAGTAGAGACGGCTTTTTCGTGAGGTGAGGAGTACGTCGCAGCAGATAGCACCAGCATTCCGGCGGACACCACAAGGTAGCCGGGCGAGGTCATGGTAATCCTTGTCGTTTTCGTGATATGAGAGCGGGAAAGAATGCAGATTTGTTGTTGAGAAGGCGTTCTGAAAAGAATGCTGTTCGGAGTTACGGAGGCGATGGGGCTGCTGTGAAGGAGAGTTTCGCCGGAGAGCGCTTTTAGGAGTGTGTTGACCACGTCTTGTAGGGTGGTTTTTCGAGAGAACCGAAATTCTCAAAAAATTTAGGTCCAATGTAAGGGATGCAGCTTCCTTGCTTTGAATGGTGAAGCAAGGTTCGAATTTTCGGCTTCAGTACAAAAGTACTTTCCGTACCGATTCTTTGTGCTTCATCGTAAATTCATTTGTAAACCTTCTTCAATTCAAGCAAACTGCAAATGCGGTGAATAGCTTTCGTTTGAAATATACGATGCGTTCACTAAAAGAGAGAATTTTGTGGTTTGCAAAATAGGAAGATATCTTGCGTTTTTTGCGTTCTCAGGCTCGCTATGGCCGCAGCTCCCTCCTCAGCATGCGACGGCCACTATCGGGAGAGATGCTGCTGCAACCATTCAGAATTCGTCCGCGTCGTTAGCTGCGCCACAGGAGATATTCGACGGACTTTGGCGGATAGATCGCGGCTTTACTTCGATAATCCAAATTAAAAACACACTGACCACGGGGCCGATGGATGTCACTCCAGTGGTTTACATGGCCGATGGAAAAGAATATGTGATGCCCGTAGCTCATTTGGACACGGCCGCTGTTGAAACGCTTAACGTTAAACGGATGATTACTCAGTTTGTGCCGGATCGGGCCGTGGGTCATCTTTCAAGGCATGGCAGCGTCTCTTTAAGATTTAATGGCACTTCAAAAGCAATTTTAGCTTCGATGGTAATAACAAACGAGAAGGCCAGCTTGAGTTATCTTTCTCAATTTTCAGCGCCCGCGGTCGGATTGGATGCGCCGAAAACGTTGGAAGGACTTTGGTGGAAGCGCGATTTGAAAGTCGGTGGATTTATTGCATTAAGCAACAGTACCGATGCCGAGATCACAGCTACGCTGAAGGTTACGGGAGCGGAGGGTACAGATTTACCAGTGGAATCTCATCTGCTTCCCCCGCATGCTACCGAGATGTTGGATTTTAGAAATATGACCTATGGTTTGCCGGATTCTGAAAGTCAACAGGGTGGCTTGCAACTAAAATTCAAAGGTCATGTGGGCGATGTAAATATCGTCGGCGGCTTAGAGAACGGATCTGTAGGCTACTCGGCAATCATGCCTTTCTGGATAGCGACTACCGAATCGAGCAGTGAGAAATCGACGTTAGCGCATGTGGGAATTATGGTTAGCACTCCGGACAAGATGATGCGTTTTCCGGAGGAGGGTGTAAAACATTTTGTGTAAGAAGCGTTCTCCGAGAATAGGAGAACGGAATGGCAGAAGAAGGAAGTAGACTGGAAGCGGCTCTGGATGAGCTGCTGAAGGGCAAGAAGACGGAAGAGATCGTGGGCCCGAATGGGCTGCTGAAGCAGCTGACGAAAGCGCTGCTGGAGCGGGCCATGAATGCTGAGTTGACGCATCACCTCGGCTACGAGAAAGGGCAGGCAGAGGGTCGCGGCAGCGGCAACAACCGCAACGGCAACAGCCGGAAGAGGGTGCAGGGCGACTTCGGTCCGGTCGAGATCACAGTACCGCGCGACCGCAACGGAAGCTTCGAGCCGCAGATTCTGCCCAAGCACGAGCGTCGTTGGACGGGCTTCGACGATAAGATCGTTTCGATGTATGCGCGCGGCATGAGCACGCGCGACATTGAGGCGCACCTGCGCGAGATTTATGGCGTGGACGTCAGCGCCACGCTGATCAGCCAGGTCACCGAAGAAGTGATGGATGAGGTGCGCGTATGGCAAAGTCGTCCGCTGGAACCGCTTTACATGATTGTGTATCTGGATGCGCTGGTGGTGAAGATGCGGCATGAGGGCCGGGTGGAGAACCGGGCGGTGTTCGTCGCGATCGGTGTGACCATGGAGGGTTCGAAAGAAGTGCTGGGACTGTGGACCAGCGCGACAGAAGGAGCCAAGCTATGGCTGCAGATCCTAACCGAGATCCGTAATCGCGGCGTGGCGGACATCCTGATTGCGTGCGTGGACGGCTTGAAGGGCTTCCCGGACGCGATCGCAACGGTATACCCGCGTACCGAGGTGCAGCTTTGCATTGTGCACATGGTGCGCAACAGTCTGGCGTATGTGAACTGGAAAGAACGCAAGGCGGTGGCCGAGGATCTGCGCGGTATCTACCGCGCGCCGACGGTCGAAGCGGGAATGGCGGCACTGGACAACTTCGAAGAGCGCTGGAACAGTAAGTACGCAGCGATCGGCAAGTTGTGGCGTCGGCATTGGGCCGGCATCAGCCCGCAGTTTGCTTATCCGGAAGAGATTCGGCGGGCGATTTATACCACCAATGTGGTCGAATCGCTGCACATGACGTTGCGCAAAGTGATCAAGAGCCGAGCGTCCTTTCCGAGCGAGGAGTCCGCACTCAAGCTGTTGTACCTGGCGCTACGCAACATTGCGCAACGCTGGCGCGCGGCTCCCAACTGGCGCACATCCCTGAACCATTTCCTGCTGCTGTGGGGTGACCGGATCGAGGCCGCCGCGGCGAGAGCCGGCCGTTAACGAAAAGCCTCCGCGCCTCCGGCGCTCCGGCTCCTCGTTAACGAATGAGGAAGAGCAACTCTTAAGATCTAAGAAAGGAACAAAACTGGACAATTGAAGTGGGCCCTTTGGCTGAGACAACCGGTTTAGACACTGGTTACCATTGGACGAAAAACGGTTGGCTTGGTTGCGGCTTGATTTTATAGTGGGGTGGTCGGCGAAGCGGAGAGGGGCAACGGTGGCGACCGACCCCTCAAGGAATAGCCGGCCGGAACTCATCGCGAACGATGGGCAGGGCGTGTGGCATCCGGCGCGTCCTATAGCCTGGCCCGGACCCGACCGGAATGCGGGACCCCGGCCCTGGTTTACCAGCGGGAGCGACCCATCGGACCGATAGATTCCGTCATGCCTGAAAAACGCTTTTCGAGGGCCCTCGATCTTTTTCCTCATGCGGTAGCCGCCAAACCAGAAGGAACCGAACCAGCTTCGAACTCCACCGGTGGGCGATAGCCGAGCGCCGAATGCAGCCGCTTTTCGTTGTAGATCTGCTCCAGGAAGCGCTCGATGGATCGTCGCGCTTCGCGCAGATCGCGATACTCTTGCCGGTACACTTCTTCGTACTTCAGCGTTTTCATAAACGACTCGCAAGCGGCGTTGTCGTAAGGGTTTCCTTTGCGGCTCATGCTGATGACAATGGCGTGCTCCTCAAGCAGCCCGGTGTAGTCGCGCGAAGCGTACTGGGCGCCGCGGTCGGAGTGATGCACCAAGCCTGGTAAAATCGTGCGCCGGTTGAGCGCCATGGCTAACGCCGCTTGGGCCAGCTTGTCTTCCAGCGTCCGATCCAGCGCCCAACCGATGACGCGCCGCGAACAGGCGTCGAGCACGACCGCCAGATAGACGAACTCCCTCTCCAGCCGGATGTAAGTGATATCGGCCACCCAGAGCTGGTTGATTTGAGTCACTGTCATCTCGCCGGCCAGATTGGGGTGCACGGGCCGTGCGTGCGTCGAATCGGTGGTCGCCACCTGGAACTTACGGCGCCGCAAACCGAGCAAGTTGTCTTCGCGCATGAGACGGCGGACTCGCTTGTGGTTCACCGTCCACCCGCGCCGCCGCAGTTCCGCCGTCATGCGCCGCCAGCCATACGCGGGCCACTCCAGCGCTACCCGCTGGAGCGCATCGCGCAGTCCCATATCGGCATCCGGCTTGGCTTCCGTTTTCTGCCAGCGGTAAAATCCGGCCCGGCTCATGCCCGCCATGCGGCACAGCCGTCCGAGCGTTAGCGGCGTTGCCATTGTCACTTCTTTCTCGATGTACGGACAAGCGAGTTGGGGGAAATCAATGCCTGCAGCCTCCGCTGCTCCTCGACATGCTGCAAGCATCGCTGCAAAAAATCGATCTCCAATGCCTGACGCCCAATCTTGCGTTCCAAATCGGCGACCGGTGTCGTCACCTCCAACCGTCTCTGTCCCTCGCCGGGGAAGGCTTTTCCTCCCTGTTCCCTCAGCTCACGCCGCCACCGGTGCAGCACGTTCGGACTCACCTCGCACGCCCGCGCTACTTCGGCCATGGTGGCCCCTTTTTCCAGCCGCCTCACGGCGGCTTCCTTGAACTCTTTCGTGAACTTCCTGCGTGACCTCATGACTCTTCTTTCTCCATTCAATGAAAGTTGAGTCTAAACCGGTTGTCTCAGTTTGGGGGCCCACTCCAAATAGCGACTTACACAAAAATCGGGATACTACCTCTGGAGTCAAACTTTTGAAAGGTGCTTACGCTGTGAATAAAAATGTGATTATCAAACCAGGGCATGTTAATGACGTTCCTGCGATTGAGATCTCGACTAGCCCCGACAATCCGACCTCTGGCCGTCTATTCTATACGTTGAGTGTTGTACCTTTCGATAACAAGATTTCCGTGGAAGGATCTCCGAAAGAAATCATAGTAACAACGGTGCCTTATTAAGGTTTTCTCCGTAGGTTTCTAAGATGCTCAACAGCTTTTTGGGCCTCCTCCCGTACCGGATATCGTGACATTTGCGAAGTTCCGAATGGATCAGAGGAGGCAATTTTCTCTAGCAGGGCGCTGAAAAGCGACGCTGTGACCGGCACTGTGTGGCCCAGAGCGCACGCTATGGTTAGATATACGCTGTGCATGAAGAACCTGCCTATGCCCCTTTTGCAGCCGTAGCAACTGAATGACGCAATCATTAGAGAATCTGAGCATAATAGCGA
Source organism: Bryobacteraceae bacterium (assembly GCA_965219315.1). Classification (GTDB taxonomy): domain Bacteria; phylum Acidobacteriota; class Terriglobia; order Bryobacterales; family Bryobacteraceae; genus Bog-105. The sequence continues at coordinate 99,297 of CBDCNB010000001.1, forward strand.
CACGACGTTACTTCACTCCGAGTGGAGCAGAGCTGACAGTGCAGATTTATGCGCCTTATCGAGATCAGTCCGGAAGTTTTCGATGTTGGTATGCTACAACCGGTGCGGTAACATCCTCAATATTCGCCGTGGGTCTTGATAGCGTAGAAGCAATAGATAACGTTCTGTGGCTTCTAGGCACGGAAATAGCGAGACTCGATAAATCTTTTTTTCATGAGCAATTACAATGGATTGGGTCGGACGAAGACAAACGCATTGGTCTCCCTGAAATCGCTACAACCGAGCCAGACTTTAAAGGCTATTAGTAGAGCGCTTTGTGCGTTACTAAGGAATCTCATGGGCTGGGGTGGAAGGGCTACGATGGATTGTATCGGTAGACAGTTCCACTAGACGCGCAGTAGCTTTCCGACCCCGCGCCAATATGTTACGGGCCATATCCAGGTCCGATTGATTCGTCTGTACGACCGGTGTCGCCAAATTTCGCCTGTGGAGAAATCTTCGTTCTTAGATTATGTCGGATCGATGAACAAAATCCCCACCGGCAAGCGTATTCCGCATCTATAACGGAACAGCAACGCCGGCAGACACTAGCCGAAGCCCGCCTCTACTGCACCTCAAGCGACATATTCACGATATCGAAATGAAACCGCTCCGGCGGAAATGAAGCCACCGGGTTCGGAGCCATTGTCAACCACGTTCTATAAGCCGTCGAAGCCACCGAATTGTTCAGGTAGAACAAAAACTGATCGGTGCAGCAACGTATCGGCGGCATCTGCCGAAAAGCTAGACGGAGACCTACTGCTTTCTCCAGCAAAACGCCTTCTGTCTTTACGGCTTTATCTTCCAGCAACTGCACAAAGCTGCTCCGTCCGGCGTACGGCCAAACATCGCTTCGTAGCAGATTCCGAAGCTCCAACCGCGCACCGAAGGTAATCTCGCACTGCCGGATCCACTCCACCACGCTGTCGCCCCAATGCCAGTGGCAGAGCAAGCCCATGTACTGATTCACAAGGTTTAACGCAAGGTCCATCCTGCGCTGCTCCCGTTCGTCCTCTTTGGCCAGCTCACCGCACGCGGTCATCAGCAGCATGTCTTCCTGGTCGATCATGTCCGCCGCCATGCCCACCATCTTGTCCAACCGCTTCACGTCGGGAATAGTCTTCACCAACAGCGGCGGCAACTCATGCGTCTTGCCTCCCGGCACCTCAACAAACTTCCGGTCACCTACGATGTCCATCAGCAGCCTCATTTCCCTTATCGGCAACTTGGTCGATGAGTAACTTCCTTCAAGTACAGACGTTCGAAACCCCAAATAGGGTCCCTACTCACATAAGTAGCAAACTTCACGCATTTATTTCATCAAGTACCGTTTTTTAGCAGCAGTTCCCGGCGAGTGCCAGAAGAATGCCCGGCGCTATCCTGAAGTGTATGTCTCGCCCAGGGCTCTCGGTACTGGCCCTTCTACTCCTGCTTTCCGGGCGCTATGCCCTTGCGCTTCCCGCCTGCAGCGAAGGCGGGAAGACCTTTTCGCCTTGCGAAATCGCCTTCTCCTACAACGAAAACGAACTGCCGCCCGGCACCTCTCCTTATACCGACGATGTTCTCAATGTCGAATTCCGCTCGCCTAGCCACACGACAGTTCTTGTACACGCTTTTTGGAACGGCGCGCGTAATCTTCTCGTGCGATTCAGTCCTACCGAGGCGGGTACTTGGGCTTACCACGTATCCAGTACCATCAAGCGCTATGACAATCAGGAATCCACTTTTTCCGCTGCGGACACCGGACGCGCAGGGTTTGTCGGCGTCGCCAACTTGCGTCATTGGCGGACTACCAACAAACAGCCTCATCTCTGGTTTGCCGCCTCTGTTCCGTTCCTCCAAATCGACCAGCGCCACCTCGAAACCTGGCTCGACGCCCGCAAGCATGACGGCTTCACTCACATTCGCGGCACCCTGCTGACCGCAACTGGCCCCATAAAAGCTTTGACGACAGACGGGCAACCCAATTTTCCCTATTTCTCCGAGCTGGACCAGCGCATCCTGGCCGCCGACGATCGCGGCTTCACCCTCGATTTGCTCCTGGCCGACGACGCCTTTATCGAAGGCGGATCGTTCGCCGATGCTCCTCAGCGCGAAGCACTTGTCCGTTACCTGGCCGCCCGTTACGGCTCATTGAATGTTACCTGGCAAGGCATCGAGCGTTTTGAAGCCATCCCCCATTCCCGCGCCCTCCTGCAGGAGCTGAACTCCTATCTCGAAAAATACGATGGGTACCATCATCCCCGTTCCACCGGCGCCCGCATGACCTCCTCACCCCTGCTGAGAGATGGCTGGATGAACTACCTGATCGAGGCAAGTTCCGATCCCGAGTTGGGCGCGGTCGAACACCAATTTACTCAGGCGCCGGAAATCCATCTCGTGCAGGAAACGGCCCCCGACAAATTCCGCCGTGAGCTTTGGACCGCCGCTACCAACGGCGAGTACCCCAGCGTCTCCTATGAGGCGCTACAAAACAAAGCCAACGTCAAAGCCGCGCAAATCTGGGCGCGCGTGTTGCGCGACACCCGCCACTGGGAACTGGAACCCTATTTTGAGGTAGACGGCGCCCGCGCCATCGGCCTCGACGAAGTGGAGTATCTGGCCTATGCCGCCCACTCCGGCATCGTCGAAATCACTCTGCCCAAGCACAAATACAACCCCGAGTGGATCAATCCCATCACCGGCGAAGAAATCCCATTGAAAGATTACAAAGGCGAAGTTTTCAGTCAGCAGACCCCGACTAACGATCACGACTGGATCTTGCAAGTGCCCCGCGAAGGCCATAAAGAGGCCATGCTCCGCTCTTTCTACTTCGAATCCCAATCACCGCCGGTGCAAGAAATAGAAACCAATCCCGCCCGCATCCCGTTTACGATTGCCGATCCTCCGCAGGACTCATTCCCTGCCTCCATTCCCACGCCTTTTACCGCAAAAATTACGCGGGCGAACCGCGCCAGTCGAAAAATGCAATACATCTGGTGGGGTGAAGTTCCCGGAGGCAACGAAGGCGCGCGCGTCCTCGGCCTCGGCGACTCCGGCACTTTCTCCCTTCCCAAAAACTTGATTTCCCAACTCCCCGCCGCTTTGAATGTTCGCGTCCAGGCCATCAATTCCTACGGCAAAGCATACGAGCTGGATAAGGTGTATCAAATCACCCAGTGACCATCCTGGCCATCGACACCACTTCTGAATTCGGCAGTCTCGCCGTGCGCGCGAACGGCCAAACGCTCGCCGAGCTCATCATCGACTCCGCTACCGGCTACGGGCATCTCCTCCTCCCGGCAATCGAAAAATTGCTGAACGAAACCAAATTGACGCTGTCGGACATCGACTGCTTCGCCGCTACCAACGGCCCCGGAGCTTTCACCGGCGTCCGGGTAGGCCTTGCTACCACCAAGGGTTTAGCCGAGGCTATGGATAAACCCGTGGCCGGAGTGTCCAATCTGCGCGCTTTGGCTTCGTTCGGTAAAACAGACCATCGAGGGGTGTTACTCGATGCTCGGCGCGGCGAGGTTTATGCCGCTATCTATAACTCACAATTGGACTTAATTTCTCCGGAACTAGTCGTCAAAGCAGATGTCTGGCGCGAAGGACCCGGCGGCGAAGCCGAAGAGTTCGTTTTGCAAAATGCACCCGAGCACCGCCATCTCGCCTCTGCCGTCGCTTTTTGCGCGGAACTGGACCGCGACCGTTGGACCGATCCGGCGGCTCTAGACGCCAACTACGTGCGTCGCTCCGATGCCGAGCATGCCTGGAAGGAAGCCTAGTGTGGCGGGAATACTTGACGCGCTTGCAGCAAGCTGAACCAGCTCAAAAAGCCGCAAGCCATGATTAATCCGACGAAGTAAAACCCTAGCGCCTGATTCGACTCCGCCGGAAAGTCTTTCTTCCAAATACGATACCCTGCTGCCGCCGCAATCGGTAGGTAAAGAACCTCTCCCAACAAGAACCACATGACCAGACTCACCACCACCACCGCCATTCTTTCCTGGCGGCCGATGCCGGACATCGCCGAGCCCCCATCGAATATCCCGATAGGAATCAGATTCAGCAGGTTAATCCAAGCCGCCACGTGCGCAATCGCCAGCCAAACGCCTTGCCCGGTCGATAAATAAATCCCATACGAGATCAGCCCCGAAATGAGTCCGAAAAGCGGACCGGCCAGCGAGATCTGCGTTCGAATGCCCGGATCCACTCCCGCGCCGGCCCACTTCACATATGCGCCAAGTCCGGGAATAAACATCGGCAGCTCAGCCGCAAAACCGAATCGCCGCGCCGCCAGATAATGCCCCATCTCATGCAAAAAAATCGATATCGTAAATCCAACTGCAAACCACCATCCGAATAACGCCCAATAAACACCTAGAAATGCCAATACGCTGAAAATGGTCTTAAAGTGGGTCAGCCCCAGCAGGAGAAATTTGCCCTTGGCGAGCAGCAACAGTCCCAGCGTCTTGAATTTGATAAAGAATGCAATTACCACGCCCAAAGGCCCAAACCGCTTCTTCCAGTCGGTGGGAGCTTTGGACGCTTTCTCTAAATGAGGATTCAGCTTGTAGTTGATTTTCTCGACTTCGCGCAGCGTCGCCTGGTATTGATTCGATTGGGGAGGCATCAGCTTTAGCGCCGCCAGCCACTCATCGCGCGCCGACTCCAGGTGACCCACGGCCATCATTTGCCGCGCGCGACCGGCAATCTGCTCTAACGCCGCCGCATGCACAAAACGGCGGCAATTCGGACATACCAACTCATCGGAAGGTAGAGAAGTGCCGCAATTGGAGCAGTGTTGATTGGAAAATGAGCTGTAAGCCGCCAAATTCCATTTTAGCGACTGTTTTCAGCGACTAGCTTTTTCCTCGCTGAGGTCCGGCAAATCGTTGGTTGTCTGAGAAGCCAAAAACACTGAGGCGATCGACTCGATCCCCTCCCGGTCCTCCTCATCGAAACGGTTCAGCGAAACGCTATCGATATCGAGAACACCCAACAAACGGCCCCAGTTGAGAAGCGGCACGACGATCTCCGACCGCGATGCCGTATCGCAGGCAATATGTCCCGGAAATTGATCCACATCCGGCACGACAATCGTCTCGCCATTTGCAGCCGCAGCACCGCAGACACCCTTGCCGAACGGTATTCGCACGCACGCCGGTTTTCCTTGAAACGGCCCCAGCACCAGCTTGTCTCCTTGTGCGATGTAAAAGCCAACCCAGTTTACATCCGGCAGCAACTGAAACAATAAAGCGGACGTATTCGCCGCGTTAGCAACAAAATCTCGTTCATTTCCGAGCAATTCTCCTAATTGCTCACAAATCAGCCGGTACGATTCAGCCTTATCACTACCGGCAATTACATCAGCGCTAGAGTGCATTCCTCAGTTTTGCACAGAATCAGTGAAATGGAATCGCTATTTCAGGAGCTCATTTAAAGCCTTAACTTTTTTCACATCGAACTTTGACTTACGGTCGTACGTCAACAACCCGTTCACCTCTTGTTCCACGTCCGTCAACTGGGTGTAGCAAACACCCGCAAGATTCGATAGCTTAGCCAACCCTTGATAAAGCTGGGTCAATCTCGCCATCGCCGCCTCCTGCGATTTTTCGACACCCGAATACCCCCAAGACGCACCCGGCACTTCCGCGCCCGGCGGAATATAAGCTATACCTCCAAACTCCGACAAATACAACGGCGATCCATTGTATTTATAGCCCGGGAGCAGCGCCTCCTTATGATTTTTCGGAACGGAAACGCTTGTCGGCGTCACATCCTTATATCGCTCGTACAGCTTCTCGCCCGATTTTTCATAATCATGGATCGCAAAAAGATCGGTAGCATTCGTGTGCTCCCAGCCTTCGTTATCGATCATCAATCGCTGTTGATCGTAGGTCTTGGTTTCCCAATAAAGGCTCTTCAAGTAATCCTGCTGCTTGGGGTTCGTCAGATTGGGAACGCCCCAACTCTCATTAATCGCGTTCAGCACAATAATGGAAGGATGGTTGTAGTCGCGCTTTAACTCCGCCGTCCATTCGGCCGTAAAGCGGCGAACCGTGTCCTCGTTAAAATCCTGCGCATCCGCAATCTCGCCCGAGACAAGCAACCCACGCTTATCCGCCCAGTACAAAAATCGCGGGTCGGCGATCTTCTGGTGCTTCCGTACTCCATTAAAACCCATTGCCGTGATGAAATCGATGTCTTTTTGAATGGCGGCATCCGAGGGTGGCGTCAAGATGCTTTCGGGCCAGTAGCCCTGGTCCAGCAGGAACTTTAAATAGTAAGGTTGTCCGTTCACCGTCACCCGATCGTTGGCAATCCCGATTGTCCGGAACCCAAAATAGGACTCCACCTCATCCAGCACCTGACCGTTTTGCGACAGCCGGTATCGAACCGTATACAAAGCCGGCGAGCCGGGCGACCAAAGCTTCGGAGAAGGCACCTTCACCTTTGCGTTCAACCGATCTTCTTGGGTGGTTGTCTCCGCATGCCCTACCACTCGCCCGCCGTCGGAAATGTCGACTGCCAAGGTAAGCGGCTGCGAAGGAATGGCATCCACCGCGCCGTGAAACTCGGCGGTTCCGTCTTCTCCGGCTTTTACATGAACATAGTCCAGATAATGTCCACCCGTAGCCTCCAGCCATACCGGTTGCCAGATGCCGGACGTACGCGTGTAGAAGATGCCTTTCGATTTTAGATTCCAGCTTTGCTTGCCGCGGGGAATGCTTTTATCGGTCGATGGATCTTCGACGCGTAGCATCAGTCGGTTCGCGCCTTTCCCCAGTACCTCGGTGACATCGAAAGTGAACGGGACTCCACCGCCCTCGTGCCTTCCTAAGAAATGCCCATTGAACCAAACCGAAGCCCGATAATCCACTGCGCCGAAGTGCAGCAGCACGTGCTTACCGCTCCAACTCTTCGGAACGTCGATGGAGCGGGAATACCAAAAAATAGGATGAAAGCTAGTATCCTGAATACCGCTAAGCTTGCTTTCAAAACAGTATGGAACCACAATTTTACGTGGAGACTCCAAACCGCTCTCATTCCACTTTTTCGTCAAGCCCACGTTACCGTCGTCGAACGCAAAATCCCAATTTCCATTGAGACTCTGCCAAGATGCGCGCATGAACTGCGGTTCGGGGAACTCGGGCCTGGGAATCGGCGGAGCAGCCGCCCATGTAAGCTGTGCGGCGAAGGCGCAAAATAAAATAACAGATTTTGGGGATTGCATCGGGCCTATTTTACACGCCACTCATCACTGCTACTCGCGCGGGCATGTGCTTCCCGAAAACCGAAGTCACATTCAGCTCTTTTGCTTTTTCTGATGATAAGGATCGTCGATGTAGCCGCTTGCCTCGTCCGCTAACTCGGAGTGTGGAGCCGTATCGACCACCTTCCTGTAGGCCCGTACCGCCTTAGCGTGATCCTTTTTCAAATCGTAAGTCTGTCCCAGGCGTAACCAGGTCATCAAAGCAGTGTTCAGATCGAGCGCATCGACGTCGGATCCGCTTGTCGTTTGCGAAACCTGCTGCAGCGCCGTCAATGCCTGGTCCAAATCGCCGTACCAGAACAGCAAATTACCTCGCAAATACGTTAACTTCTCTGCTCGCAACGTGTCGTAACCCGGAGCATCTTCGCGGCGAAGCCGATCCACATTATCCAACACTTGAAGCGCTTCCCGCTTCTTACCAAGATCGCTGTACATCTGTACCTGCTCCAGTTGGAACAAATAATTACGTGGGAACTGATTGGCGGCTTCCTTCAGCAACGGAAGAGCCAAGGCGAGCTTATGCTCACGCCGATAAATAACCGCCAGAAGAATTTCGGCATCGTACTTGTTCAAAGTTCCATATTTCGCTACCTGTTGGATTTGCTGAATACCATCTTTTTTATCGCCATGGAAACCGCCTACGACACCCAGAATGCGCATGTAGAACGGAAGATTTCCCACCACGTACTCATACAACCCAACAACTAAACGCGCATCAACAAAGGCCGGATCGATTTCAAGCACCTTCTTATTGAGCTTGTTGGCCGCGGAAGCATCGCTTAATGAATCCGTCCACGCCTTTTCTATAAGGAAAGAGTAGTTCGCCCGCAATCCGTGGGCGGCGCCCTCTGAATAAAGCGCATGTATGTCGTTCGGGTTCTTAGCGAGTGTTTGCTCGTTCAGCCTCATAGACTGGTCGATGCAACGGTTGAATTCCGCCTTGGTCCGCGGAGAGATATTGAGCTTGGGACTGCGCAGAAAGGGATTGGAACCGCTGACCAATTGGCTTTCCAGAGCACCGTCGCGAAACAACTCGCGATACAGCACCACCTGAGCTAAGTGATTATGGGCGTCGGCGCTCTCCGGATGTGCATTCAACTCATTTTTGAAGTAGGTATAAGCTTTGTCGTACTCATTGTTATAGAAATCCACAAAACCGGGGACGGTTCGAGGATCGGGGGGCTTATACGTACCAGCAAATGTAGATGTTGCTACGAAAAGAAGAGCGATGAGACGAATCATTCAACAAAGTCCGCGTCCGCCGGCTGGAATCTCCGGTCAAAATTTTCCAAAGCCTCCTTTGCTGCTGCGCGAACATCTTCGCGGTCGTGAGCAGCCAGAAGTTTCAATGCACCTCGTGTTTCGAGGGTCCCACTATTTCCAATCGCATAAGCCACATTGCGAAGAAAGCCTGCATACTTCGTCCGCCAAATAGGAGACTGACGGAAGTGGAAACGAAACTCTTCCTCATTCAACGCAGCCAGAAGCTCCAGTGGAGGTGCAAACATGCCAGGTTGGAAAGATGACTCGCCCGAAAACGGGGCCTGGTTATTCCATGGGCACACATCTTGACAGATGTCACAGCCGAAAACATGATTCGCCGTTTTGGTCGCCAAGGCCGCTGGGAAATCTCCGCGTTTCTCAATCGTGAGATAAGAAATGCAAAGCCGCGCATCCAAACTCGTCCCGCCTTCTTGGGGAATGAGCGCCTCCGTTGGACAAGCGTCAATGCAGCGGCGACAGGTCCCGCAACGATCCGGCGGCGGCATGTCGGGGGCAAGCGGGATCGACAAAAGTAACTCGCCCAGGAAAAACCAGGAGCCCTTTCCCTGGTTAATCAAACACGTATTTTTCCCGATCCAGCCAAGTCCTGCGAGGCGCGCATAAGAGCGCTCTAGCAGCGGCGCTGTGTCAACGCATACCTTCCACTCGAACTTCTCCCGATGGACAGCGGCTATACGGTCGCGAAGTTTGTTCAAGCCGTTCCGTAGAACGTCATGGTAATCCACACCCCAGGCATAACGTGAAATCCATGCTTCGTTTTGCGGCGAACTCTCGGTAGAACGTGGATGATCGGTGTTGTACAGTTTGCCTACACAAACCATGCTTTTCACCGAGGGCAATAAGGAACGGGGATCGGCTCGAAAATCGCCGCGATGGTCCGTCAGATAACTCATCTCTCCCGCCATTCCTTCGCCTCGCCAGCTTTCGAAGCGGGAAAAATCTGCCGATGGATCAGCCGAAGAAATCCCAGCCAGTTCGAACCCGCAATCCTGCGCTAGCGTCTTTATCTGTTCCGCCGTTATTGCCAATGAAGCCTTTGCTACCCTTCCTTCTATTCTCTAACCTTGTCGTTCGCCACCATGATTTCCACTCCTCCTCTTCTCGATTTGCAAAACGTCTGGGTAAAACGCGGCACAAACATAGCGCTGAATGGTTTCAGTTTGCGTGTTGACTCCGGTGAACACGTAGCTCTCTTGGGACCAAACGGATGCGGCAAATCGACTTTCATCAAGACAATCACCCGCGAATGTTATCCCCTTCGCAAACCGGAAACGCGCTTCCGCATCTTGGGAGAAGAAAATTGGAACATCTTTTCCTTGCGGTCTCACTTGGGTTTGGTGAGTAACGACTTAATGGCGCGTTGCGCTCGGGAAATCACCGGACGCGAACTCGTCCTATCTGGATTCTTCGGTTCCATCGGGCTTTGGCCTACTCATAAAGTCACACCAGAAATGGAGCAGATCGCCGTGGACGCCATGACGCGGTTGAAGGTGGATCATCTCGCTACCCGATGGATGGATGAGCTTTCTTCCGGAGAAGCCCGGCGTTTGCTGATTGCGCGTTCCCTAATTCACCACCCCACCACGCTTTTACTCGATGAGCCGACTACCAGCCTGGATATCCCTGTTTTGCGGGAAATTCGTGACCAGCTTCGCGCACTTGCCCGGCAGGGTGTCGGGTTATTGCTAATCACCCACCATCTGGACGACATTATTCCTGAGATTGGACGAGTAGTGCTAATGCGCGGCGGACAGGTTTTTGCCGACGGACCTAAAGAACGAATCTTGACGGAGAGGAATCTTTCGGACCTGTTCGCCGTACCGGTGACAATGGAAATGCGCGGTGACTTTTACCACGCTTGGTAACACATAAGTATTTGATTCAACTTGGTTTTCACCATGATCGGCGCCTGCCGATCAACTGAAATAATGCTCCGTACAACCCGCAAACAGCGCACTTCACCTTCTTTTGATTAATTCGAGCGGAAAACCCATCTATACTTGTGGGCACAAGGGAATATCTTCTCCTATGAATTTTTTCGGAGTAGACCGGAGTAGCCCCATAGGTCGCTAAAGCATGCACAAACCCATAAAATACATTGAAAAGGCAGTTACGGTCGGCGCTGATGCCGCGTGGCAGGTTTACGACCGGCTCAATCAGATTAACCAGAATCCTTCGTTTACCCCGAAGTGGTCGGAAAAGCCGCTCCTCAAGAGCTATCAGAAGTCGAAGCCTCCCTTAGGTTGGCCTCGGGAGACCGATTCGCTTTGCCCTCGGTGTATTCCCGAGATTCGCCAGAGGATTGTAGATGGCGAGATCGATTATAAAATCCTTCTGAATGAGCCGGTCGGCGAGATCAAAGCCAACATTATCGAGCGCGATGGACAGATTTTGATGGTGAAGGACTGCCCTAAGCATGGGCATTTCGAGGATCTCATGTCCATCGATCCGGAGTTTTCTAAGCATTTGGAAGACGTATTCCCTGGTCGCGACATCCGCGCTCACAACGACAGCAAGCTTCACGACCACGGTACCAGCACGATTACTCATGGCCGCGGATCGGTTCTGACGGTCGACTTAACAAATCGCTGTAACATGATGTGCGATCCGTGCTTCATGGATGCCAATCAGGTGGGCTTTGTTCATGAGCTGAGTTGGGAAGACATCAAGACACTACTCGATAACGCCATTTCCATCAAGCCCCGCCGCCAAATGTCGGTACAGTTTTCCGGTGGCGAACCGACCCTTTCTCCTTACTTTCTAGACGCCGTGCGTTATGCGCGTACAGTTGGTTACAACAGCGTACAGGCTGCTACCAACGGCATCGAATTTGCCAAAAGCCCGGAGTTCTGCAAAGAAGCAGCCGAGGCGGGTTTGCGTTACGCCTATCTACAGTTCGACGGCGTCGGCAACGCCGCCAACTCGCATCGCGCGGTCGGCAACTTGTTCGACGTGAAGCTGCGTGCTATTGAAAATCTTTGGACCAACGGAGTCGACATCGTTCCCGTTATCACCATCATCAACGGCATCAATAATGAGCAGGTGGGGCGCGTTGTCCAGTTCGCTCTCGATAATCCGAAGAAAATTCCATTCTTGTCCTTCCAGCCTGTGTCTTTTACTGGACGAGATGAGGCCGTTACCGATGAGCGCCGCCAAGCGCAGCGCTACACTCTTTCTCATTTAGCGCACGATGTGAAGAATCAGACCGGCATCGGCGAACCGGTGCGTGACTGGTTTCCTATCAGCTTCATGAGCACCTTCTCCGACTTTGCGGATCTGGTGCACGGCCCGAACGCGGATTGGGGACAACTGAGCTGCGGTTGCCATCCTAATTGCGGGATCGGCATGGCAGTTATGTGCGACAAAGAAACCAAGGAATCCGTTCCCGTAACCGCCTTCCTGCATGCCGATCAATTGGCAAAAGATATCGCTAGAATTAACGACGGCAGCCGTGGGCGTTTCATGTCCATGGTCGGTGTCACCTTAGCGCTGCTTCGCAACTATAATCCGTTCAAGGCACCCAAGCACTTCAAGTTGATGGACTTGGTGAAAAAGTTCGACAAGTGCTTCGGCGTGACAAAGACCAACTATGGTAAGGTCACCTCCGATCGGACAGCGGCCGACATCGATAAGCGCCGCGGCGATCGCTGGAATTTCCTATTTATTGCCGGCATGTGGTTCCAGGATCTGTTTAACTACGACTTCCGTCGTACCGAGCAGTGCATCATTCCGTATGCAACCCAGGAAGGGGAGATCTCCTTCTGTGCTTATAACACCGGCGTGGGTTGGAGAAATATCATCGAAAAGATGCATATGACGGCAACGTTGACCAAGTGGTATGAGGAGAAAGGCCGTCACGAAATTTTCGCCGGCAACAAAACAGTTCCGCTAGCAAGCAAGGAACATAATCTGGTGTTGGTCGACAAAGACGTCAATGCTGAGCGTCAGCTTGATTTGGATTCCAAAGGTATTGCAAAAACAGCGCGAGAAGAAAAGAAGCGCGCTCGAGATTTAGCATTGCAAAAGAAACTGGAAGATGAAAAAATGGCACGTCTTTATCGCGAACATATCTTAGGCGAGAAGAAGGTTGAGGGGTTTGTGTCCATCGACGGCCTGCTTGGTTCAGCCGTTAAGAAGACTGTCGAGGTCGAGAGAGAAGAAATTGGCGCCATGGGTGACTAACTCCCGGATAGCGGCTCAATTAAAAGCCCGCTCGACCTACAAGAGGTCGGCGGGCTTTTTTATTTTAATAATGAAGAATAAGCAAGTTGATTGCGATAGCCACACCGATGGCGGCCAACAAGAAGGAAACGCCTAAAGCCACCCGCGACGCTGGATGGCCTGGCGGTGCAAGTTGATTGAGGCGGTCAATCTGTTGTGCATATTGCCGAGCGGACAGAATGGTGAGCAATACGCCGAGCGAAACAAGGGCAGTACCGAAGAGTACGGAAGTTTCACTGGAATGCATTGACGCTTCAGAATGGGCGAATCGAATCTCACGCAAGAAAAGACCAAAGCGAGCGACTACAAAACCGAACCCCATCAGGGCTAAGCCGGTTCGCACATAAGCTAACAAGGTACGTTCAGCGGCGAGATGTTCGCGTATATCGGCGGCAGGAGAAGAGCCAGACATCTTCCTACCGTACCTTGATCGTCAGAACATAAAAAGCCCGCCATCCGATATAAGGAAGGCGGGCTTTCTTTACGCTGTAGGCGCGGGCTCAAAATCGCGCGGTCGCTTTTTGCGATTTCGCTTGCGAGCAAGAGCTTCTTTGGTACGGCGCTTCTCTCCTGGTTTCAAGTAAAACGAATGACGCTTGATCTCTTTCACAATGTCTTCTTGTTGCACCTTACGCTTAAACCGGCGTAGGGCACTTTCGAGAGTCTCGCCATCCTGAAGATGGACTTCTGCCAAACTAAATTCACCACCTTCCAACTGTAAAGTACTATTGTATCGCCTGGAGCATGTTTCAATTGGCAAGTTTGTTAGAAGATCGGCAAATAGTAGAAAAAACCACATACAAAGCTCTTCCATCACAGTCGAGCAGGATGGATTTCAAAAAGGATTTGGGTAGATGAATTGCCCGGCGTAAGCTGAGTTACTTTGTACAAAGTTCCGGGATTAGTGAGAATTGACTAGATTTAAACGTTATTGTCAATAAAAGCAAATATTTGAAGCACAAACTGGGCATGCCGGTGTTTGCGAACAGCGGCCCTCTCCGCTCAATCAACGATTGGTTTTCCCATCGCTCAACCCCAACAATCACCCAAGAAAAAGGAATTCCCAAAGATGAAAATGCTACGTGTTTTTTCAATGATGTCCGTCGTATGTGGTCTGTCAATGTTCGGCTCGACTGCCTTCGCACAAAAATCCCCGAGTACCGCTATCGCGCAGAGAATCGTCTCTCCACAAGCCATAGCAACTCCAAATTGCGTGGCCGGCATTGAGGTTGCCCTTCGCGGTCAATACGCATCCCAATATTCATCGCTTATAGCTGGACTCTCGCCCAATGTGTATGACCTTACACAATTGGTCGACGCTGTAAGTGACGCCAATACCTATGGCGATCTCTTAAGTTTTTCTCGCGATTTGGCGGTTAGTGTTCCAAACGGTCGCCTTTTGGTTGCACTGCCCGATGGAACCGTAGTCGTCGATACGTTCCAGCCGGATGATTTGGACAATACGCTAGCGGAGGGCAACTCTTATCAACACTTCGAAAATAAAACCGTTAACGAAAATCACAACACTCGCGTTGCAATTATGAGTGCCCAACTTTACCCCTGCGGTTTAGGCGTGGAAAGCAAACCCAGCACAACTACTGGCACTTTTCAATCTTATGTCGCACTACGGCTCGGTGGTCAGTTTCAAAGTTCCGGTACCGCCCGCTTATCCATCACCAGCGCGCAACGATAGCAACCCACTAAACCAAATCAGTATTGGGGGGCCAACCGGCTCCCCGTTTGTGTTTTATTGCCCACCTGTGGAGCTTGTAAACCTACGTTCGGAGAAGGATGGAGCTAGAATCCTCGCTGCGGACGATATCCAGGCCGTGCGCGAACTTTGTATTTCTTCATAGCCGACGAGGTAAGCTGCACATTGATGCGACGGAATCCTTCGTTTGGGTTTTGCTTCGGATAATAAGTGACGGTATAGCTGTTTCCCAGATCTTCACGAATCGATTCGAACGCCTCCACCTGTTTTTGCCAAGTTTTCGCAAAGTAGCTTTTCCCGCCCGTCGTGGTGGAAATGCGTTTGAAGATATTGCTGGAGATAGGGTCTTTGGCAATCTCGTTGGTGGAGATCACGTAGATCGGAATACCTTCGTCCTCGGCGACCGCTCGTACATCGTCGGGAGCCACCATGCTGGCGTTATCGGGACCGTTGGAGAAAACAATCACTACTTTCCGGCCCGGCACTTTCGCTGCGTCACGGAGAGTCAATAAAAGGCTGTTATAAAGCGCTGAATCGTCGCCGGCTACTGCGTGGCGCAGCCCTGCGATGGCAGTCGAGCGGTCATGGTTTAAAGCCACTGCCCGGCTCAGATTACGGCTGTAGGTATACACCGCCACCGAATCGGCGCGATCCAAGCCGCGGATGAAATCGGCGATCGCATCGGAAGCATAAACAAAGCCGCGATACATGTAATTGCTGGTATCGAAAAGCACAAAGACGTTGGTTCCCGTCGACGCCTCAGGACGAAGATCGACCACTCCGGAACCGGAGGGTGTAATTGCGTCGGCTAACGCCTGTTGGGCGGCAAAGCGCAGCGGCTTCAATGTCCCATCGTCCATCACCTGCATCGGCGGGCGATTTCCTTCGGCGAAGGTGTTCAGCTTCTGCGGAATGGCATCTTCGTATACCTTAAAATCGCTTGGCTTGAGGTCGTTCACGTATCGCCCCTTGTTGTCGGTCACAGTGAACCCAAGCACCACCATGTCCACCTTGACACGAAAAGTGGGGCTTTGATCGTTTCGGCTATTAGGATTTAGATTCTGGGCTCGAACGCCGATGGTGCTCAATATCGGCACGACTAATGCGACGCAAAACAGGAAGGGTAATGTAAATTGCAGCGGTCTCTTCATAGATGCCATTTTTCAATTCATGGAAAGATCTGAGGCTTTATTGTTTTCTGCTGGCTTGATGTCGCCTACCGCCTGTCCCTGTTGCAGCACTCGGTCGCCGACAGTATGAAGCGAACGCAACAACGCGGGCCAGTCTTCCAGATGTGTCGCAAAAATATTTTCGACTGTTGCTCGGTTCCACTGGGGCACATAGGCGTCTAGCTGATCGATTGGCACTCCGGCTTGATCGGCCAAGGAAGCGTAGAAAAAATTGTCGGACTCCCAGCTCTCTGCAAGGATGCGGCTGGAGTAACCCATTAAAGCCGGAAACGTTCGCAGGTGCAGCAAGCCAGGCTGATACGAGTGCGTTAGGGTCGGCTTAGGACTTCCAAACACATGCGCAATCGCCGCAGGAGAAAGATCGGGACGGTTTTGCGCGGCCAAGTCTGCTACTGCTATTGAATCGACACTAGGGGACAATTCGCGCAAATCTGGATCGCCGGCTAAAAAATAGAACTCTGAAGTAGGAATTAAAGCTTCCGCTGCATGAAACCGACCGGCTTGCAAATAATCGGAAATTTGCTCCACCGTGCCAGGATTGAGAAACCGTCCGAGCGCATCCGCCACATGGGGTTTCAGCGTCGGATCGAGAGCGGCGGACGCGAGTAGATATTTTCCTCGCTGGACATTCAAAGAGGCCCAGCGAAGCTGCTCTGGGGTAACATTCCGCCAGCGAGTAACGGTCTGGTCGACCATAATCTGTGGGGCTAAATCCCCCCAAATTAAAGCTTGCTCACGCTTGGGAGTCAGGAAATTCTGCTCAGCCTCCGCAAGCGCATATGGAACTCCGACCAGCGAACCCATCAAGCGGCCTCCCGCGCTGGACGGCCATCCGCTTCCAGATACTTCCGTCGTGCGCCAAGCCATCGGCGTGCCTTGCGGACCGAGGAAATCGTGACTGCGAACGAAAGACGGATTAGTGAGAAGTATTTGCGCACCGATCGGCGCGTAATAACAATAAACGATACCGACTAAAGAGTCGCGCAGGAATGGCGCCAATGCCGAACGCGCGTCTTTTTTCTCGGGATTGTCGACAAGGCTCTGAAGATCGAGCTTCCGCTCCTGATCGATGTGGCGGTCGCTCCAGTACCCAAGCGCCATGGCGGTTCGCTCCTCGACGGAAAGCGAGCTGCGCATCGACTGTGCCTCCTCCAAGCGAGCCATCTGATCCGAAATATGCTTCATCACCTGGGGGTCTATTTTCTTGCCTTGCGAATCGGCGACTAAAAACAGGCTGTCGAGGGGAAGCAAGCGTTGTGCGTCAAAGATGCGAAGAAAGCTTTCCGCGGGCGAAGGAATTCCGTCGCCGTCGTTCAAGCGAAGGTTACCCACTAACAACGTGACAAGCTGATCTTGTATGGAGCCGGTGGAAGTTCGATGCGTAGCTGCGGCTACTAAGCCTTTGATCCCGGAGCGACCGGCGTTGAACACTTCGCTCTCGCTCTTCATGCGCCCAAATAAAGCGATGAGTTTAGCGAATGTCTCATTTTGAGCCGCAGGATCGATTGCATTTTGGCGACAAAGTACTTTCCAAATCTCGACAAGCGACTGCACCGTCCCCACCTCATCCGCTTTCAAAACTGCATCACGGATGCCGCCCACAGCGGAAAACATTTCAAGACATTGAAGGATCGAAGACTCGCTGAGGCTCGGCTCATCGGCGAACAACACGTATTGCGCGCCGAAGGGTCTGTAGCCAGCCACCAGGCGGCCGGCAAGTTGCGCGGAAATAGGCGATGGCCGGCCCCGGTCGATGTCGTTCAGCGTTAGAAAAATCTTCAGTGGTTCATTGTCGACGGTCTTTCGGCTTAAGGCGAACAGCGCTTCCAATAGATCGTCGTTTGTCCTCCAATTGTTGGCCGATCGGGTGAGCTTAGCGTCGTATTTTCCATGCGGATGCTTAACGAACAAGGTGCGCCATACATCGATATTCCCGGGCACGTGCGGCTGCCCGTTTGCATCCAGACGAAGCGAAGTGGTCAACAAAAGCAGGTCGGTGCTGGAGCGAAACACCGGGCGCGCCGGGCCGGGCGTAGTCAGCTTACCCCGCAATGCCTCATAGAATCGTCTCGTGTGATTAGGATCGTTCAGATAAGCCGCTGTTGGGCCTTCTACACGCGAGAGCGCATCGAAATAGCTTGCAAGCCAGCCATCGTCCCTGGCGATTAATCTGCCGAAGAATGCTCCCGGATTATTCGGTGAAGCACCGACAAGCGATGTCCAGACTTTTGGCGACCCAGGCACAACGGCGGCGCCGTTACGAATGCGAAACATACTGCCGTAGAAATCGAGCACATGGCCATACAACTTCAATCGCGGCGCAGGAACCTGGGTACGGATTGCGTTGGCGGTCTCGCGATCAAGATGAGATAAGCCGAGATACATGCGGCAGATGGATGGATCGGACAAAAACCCGTCCAAGAAGTCGCCTTGATTATTCCTCTCCAGAGCGCTTAACCAATATGCGGCATTGTAAAGAACGGGAACGGAGGTGGTCCCGTAGGGTAGCTCGAAACGTCGGTTTGCGCGAAGGTCTTGTTCTAGCTGTGTTAATGGAAAGCCCGAATCGATGGTCAGAAAAGCGCGGGTTGGATTTACCGTTTCCAAGACGATGTCGGCTCCACACGAACCACGCATCCGGTAGCCGACAACTTTCAGCAGATTTCCTGTCTGTTCGCTATCGCAAGCGGGGACAGTAATCTTTCCGGTGTTTCCCGTCATGGACTGCAGCTCCCGTGCCTGACCGATATAGCGGATCAACAATCGGAGGTACTCTGTTTGATCCAATGTTTCGTTTCCAGAGGCTTGGTAGCCATTCGTCGCGATGTTACGCGCCAAGGCGGGTAACAGCTCTTCCGGTCGAAGGTCGGGAGACAATGCGGCCATTCTGGCGAAAGAAGACAAGGGGCCTGGAATCGCGACCGTCGAGTAATTGCGAGAGGACTGCGCTTTGCCTGGAAGAGCTAGGTCGGTTCCACCAGCGGCACGGTATTTCTGTAAGTCAGCTTTGAGATTTACCTCGTTTTCGGTCCGGAAATCGAGCAGCACGGCCTGTTTCAGAGCTAATTTCTGCTTCGCGGCATCCTTCTCTTCTGATGCCCATTGAAGATAGGCATTACGCCCGCCCGCCTGATGGTGGCGATCAAGGAATTTCGCGAGAGCTTCAGTCGCCGCTATGTCCGTTCCTTGCGCCGAGCGCTGTTCTAGCAATGCGCGCGCGCCGTTCAGATCGCCGGACAGCTCACGCTGGGCAACTTGCGCCTGTAAATCTCCAACGACCGGAGATGCTGCATATGTTAACGGACCGACAGCACAAAACAAAATTCCCCATAGACCGAGAGAGGATACTGCTCTCCGGGCAAAGTCCAGTTCCCAAGAAAACAAAACCACGATGTTGTGTACTCCAGCTAGGATTCTCACTCTACCATTTGTTTTTGTGGTTTGGGGAGCAGCTAGTAAATCTTTGTTAATCAGCATTGTAGAACGTTGTACTCTGGTTGAACACTAGTACGGTTTCTGTAGAGAAATAGATTTCCGCTAACACTACAGGAACTCCGGATTCGGGCCGATAAGCATTTTGTATGCAGGAATTGGACACAGTTGCAGTGCCGGCGGCGGGAAAAAAGACTCTGCTAAGAGGTCTTTGGGTATGGTTATCCGCTTGGGCGCTTGTATTTTGCGCGGCGATCGTCCTTTATTGGCCGGCGCTTCATGCGGGCTATTTTTCTGACGATTTCTTGTTTTTCTTCACCAGTCCTCCCGCGCATCTCTATGACTACTTCTTCCGGGTGGGGGCGGCGATTCACGCCTATCGTCCCCTGGAAGCGATAATCCTGACTTTTGTTCAGCAGCATTTCGGGTTCGAGACGATGCCAATTCATCTTTTGGCTTTGGCTTGTCACGCGGGACTGGTGTGTCTTGTTTTGGCTGCCGCTCGTTTAATGCGGCTAGGAGCAGTGGAAACTACCGTAGCTGGCGCGGCGATGTTCTTTGCGCAAGTAACGGCGCCAGCGGTGATCGGGAACGATACGCTTTCCCAAAGCGCGAGCGCATTCTTTGGCTGCCTCAGTGTTTTTTTACTTTGGCAAAGGGGAACTGCTGGGTTCTTGAGCGTCCTGTTTTATGGATGTAGCTTATTTTTCAAAGAAACAGCGTTTGGATACCTACTGGCGACCGGTATTTTAATTCTGTACTTTACCTTTCCGGGAAGAAACATCAAAAGGGCCTTCCTGCTGCTGACTCCATACGGGTTGATGACAGCGGTATATTTTCTTGCCAGGCACAAGGCCGGCGGAATGCTCGCGACGCATGGCCGCTATGGCATGCATTTGGGGCTGAATATAGTTCGCAACTTCGTGAGTTTTGCTTTAGCGGCATTTTCTCCGATTTCTACGATCACTAGCGCGCTTGCTTTGGCTACGCATCATCGGGCGGTGCTGTTTTTCAGCATTGTGGCGGCTGGATCGATTATCTTCGCGACATTAGCAGGTGTGTTTTTGTCAAGACGGTGGCGACTTATTTGCTGGATGACGATTCTGGCAATTGTTTCTCTGTTTCCGACGTTTTTGCTGGAGCATGTCAGCGAGTTGTATGTTTATAACGCAATTCCGTTTCTTGCTTTGGTGATCGGCATTGCATTCGGGGCGATTTGGCGATGGAATTCAACTGGCCGAATAGCGGCGCCCGGTCTTATTCTGCTGTTGGTGGTGGGACAGACAGCAGCGGTTCGCCAAAAATCGGAACTGATGGCGCTCAACGGACGCCGCGCGGCACAGATGATCGCGGGCATCAACAGCTACCTGCAAAACATGCCCGCCGGTAGCGAAATAGATTTAGTGCGAACGGCGACGGCCGAGCCGACTTATTCGGTTTTTGTTTTGCACGGCTTCGACGTGCTGGATTATGGAAATATCAAACTGGCTGCGGTGCTCGGGCGGCCCGACATGCGAATCGACATGGTCGAAGAGAACCAATTAGGGAACCGTCGCTCAAATGACCATCTATTGTTGCTGGGCCTGGACAAGAACGGTTCGGTTGAGCGCTACGCCGCGGGTAAACCAAAGAATGAGCGCGCCGACAAACAGAAGAGCTAGAGCAATCCACTGCGTCAGGGAGAACGGGCCGACGAGGGATTGTTCGTGGACGCGATAGAACTCGATGATAAAACGAACGGTCGAGTAAAAGACGAGATAAAGTCCGATGATCTGTCCCGGGGGATGAGTGCGACCGAACCGGCGGTAAAGAAGATAGAAGATGGCGAAGTCGCAGACCGACTCGTATAGCTGGACGGGATGGAGCGGTCGGTCGAGCGGCACGGGCGCGGCGAAATCAGAGCGGAAGCGTACTCCCCAGGGAAGGTAGCATTCCCTGCCCCAGCAGCAGCCGGCGGCAAAACAACCGAGACGTCCAATGGCTTGGCCGATGATTACGCCGGGAGCGAAGGCGTCCATGGTTGGCAGCAGCGGGAGCTTTTGACGACGCATATAGAAGATTGCAACGAGCAGCGCGACGATAAACCCGCCGTGGAAGACGCCAGCGGCTTGCAGCGTTTGCAGCGTGAAGATCTCGCCGAGGTGACGCCAATAATAAGGAGCATCGAAGAAGAACATGAACAGCTTGGCTCCAGCGATGCCGCCGAACGCGCAGTAAACGGCGAGGTTGGTCATCTTTTCCGCGGGCAGACCGACGCGGCGCGCTAAACGAAGCGCGACCGTTAATCCGGTGAGAAAGCCCAGCGCTACGAGCACGCCGTAGGTGGGGATGTAGAAAGAGCCGATGCTAATAAGTTTTGGGTACATGCGATTATTCGTGAGCGAGGGTCGTCGATTTTTGACGCGGGCGCAGGATGTCGATGAGTAAAAGGAAGGCTCCGACCGTGATGGCGCTGTCGGCGACGTTAAAGGAGGGAAAACTCCAGGAACCCTGGTAGACTTCCAGGAAATCGGTGACGGTGCCACGGAGAACGCGGTCGAGAAGATTTCCGACTGCGCCGCCGAGAATTAAGGACAAACCGAGCCGTGACAGCCAGGCAGTAAAGTTGGTGCGGCGGCTCCACAAAGCAGAGGCCACAAACAGCAAGACCACGGCGGACACACCGATTAGGACGAAAGCGCGGAAGAATTCGTTGCCTTCGGCCAAGATGCCAAACGCCGCGCCCGGGTTTTCATTATGAACAATGCGAAACAAGCCGGGAATGACGGGAATACTGTCGAAGTTGGGGAGACGACGATCGATCCACAGTTTTGAGAGGCGATCCGCGAGAACGACGAGAACTACGACGACGGCGGGAAACCATCGGGCGCGGGACGTCAATGGGGAAACTCCGGGAGAACCGTCGCGCAATCGGCACAAACGGTGGGAAAGTCCTGATTGCTGCCGACATCGGATTTGTACTTCCAGCAGCGTTCACATTTTTCGCCGCGAGCGCGTTCGACTTCCACAGCTATTTCTCCGGCGGGCCTTTCCTGCAATTCCACTTGGGAGACGATAAACCACGCCGGAAGATCGGCGGCATAATTTCGAAGCAAGGCAAAGGAATCGCCAGCGGCGGTGAGCGAAACGGCTGCTTCGAGCGGAGAGCCGATGGTTTTATCCTGGCGGGCCGTATCGAGCGCCTTCAACACTTGATCGCGGACCGGGACTAAGCGATCGAGTTCAGCGGATTGTCGACGCTGGGCGGCACTGATGCCTTCGCTTAACGATTCGGGTGTCGGAAAGACGTCGAGGTGGACACTTTCCACGGTATCGCTTCCGAGATGGGCGTGACGCCAAACTTCCTCGCAGGTGAACGAGAGAATCGGGGCCAGCAGACGGACGAGGGCGAGATTGAGACGATAAAGCGCGGTTTGGCCGCTGCGGCGCCCGTGAGAGTTGGCGCCGGTGGTGTAGAGCCGATCCTTCAATACGTCGAAGTAAACGGCGCTGAGGTCAGTGATCGTGAAGTTATAAATCGCGCGGTAGACCTTATGGAAAGCATATTCCCCATACCAGACGAGACATTGGCGGACAAGATCTTCGGCGCGCACAAGAATCCAGGCATCGATGGCGAGGAGGTCTTTGCCTGGAACGGCATGTTGGGCAGGGTTGAAATCGCTGATATTGCCGAGCGCGTATTTAAAGGTGTTGCGGAGTTTGCGGTAGGCTTCCGAGAGCCGGTCGAGGATGGTGTCGGAAATCCGGACGTCTTCGGTGAAATCGACCGAAGCCGCCCAGAGGCGGAGAATGTCGGCACCAAACTTTTTCAGAATTTTCTCGGGGCCGAGGCTGCCGAGAGACTTCGACATGGCGCGGCCGTCGGCATCAAGGGTCCAGCCGTGCGTGGCGGAGGCGCGATAAGGCGCGCTGTTCTTCAGCCCGACGCCGATGAGCAGCGAGCTATGGAACCAGCCGCGATATTGGTCGCCGCCTTCCAAGTACATGTCGGCGGGCCAGCGCAGGCCGTTTTGGGTGGTGAGTACGGCGAGGTTGCTGGAGCCGGAATCGAACCAGACGTCGAGGATATCGGTTTCCTTGCGAAATGTCGTGCCGCCGCATTTGCCGCAGACGCAATTCGGCCCCATGAGTTCGGTGGTGGTGGTGGAGTACCAGACGTCGGAGGTGTGTTGGCGGAACTGAGCGACGACGTTTTCCTGAACTTGCTTGTCGGTGAAGGGCTCGGCGCAGTTCTCGCAGTAGAAGACGATGATGGGGACACCCCAAACACGCTGCCGGGAGATGCACCAATCGGGACGCACGGCGACCATGTTGGAGATACGCTCCTCGCCCCAGGCGGGATGCCACTTTACAGTTTTGATTGCTTCGAGCGCGTTGGCACGGAGAGCTTCGCGATCCATTCCGATAAACCACTGCTCGGTGGCGCGGAAGATGGTCGGGTTGTGACAGCGCCAACAGTGCGGGTAGCTGTGGTCGAGGCGTTCCTGCCCGGCTAATGCGCCGTGAGCTTGCAGGAGTTGGATAACGAGCGGATTGCTGTCCCAGACTGTCTTGCCGAGGAGCTCTTCGGGCAGGGCGCCGGTGGCTCCCTCGGCGTCGAAGATGCGCCCGGCAGAGTCGACGGGACAGTAAACAGGGAGGCCATAGCGCTGGCCGATGACGAAATCTTCCTGACCATGACCGGGGGCGGTGTGGACGGCGCCAGTTCCCTGCTCCAGGGTGACGTGGTCGCCCAGCATACCGAGCGAATCGCGGTCGAGAAAGGGATGGCGAAAGACGGCGCGGTCGAGACGGGCGCCAGGAAAGCGAGCGATGACCGTTCGGTCCCAGCCGAGCACTTCGGAGACTTTCGGCAGCAATTCTTCGGCAACGATGGTGATGCCGGCGGGCGTGTCTACGGCAACGTAGTCAAAACGAGGATTGAAACTGATGCCGAGGTTGGCTGGGATGGTCCAGGGCGTAGTGGTCCAGATGAGAGCGAAAACTTCGCGGCCAGCTAGTAGAGGGTCGATGGCGGCAGGATCGGAAGCGAGTTTGAAGCGCACGTAGATGGAAGGGCTGGCGTGATCTTCGTATTCCACTTCGGCTTCGGCCAAGGCGGTACGGTCTTTGATGCACCAGTGGACAGGCTTCAGACCTTTATAGACGTAGCCATCGTGGAGGAAGTCGACGAAGGCCTGGGCGATGACGGCCTCGTACTCGGGGCTCATGGTGAGGTAAGGATCTTCCCAGCGACCGAAGACGCCGAGGCGCTTAAACTCTCCGCGATGGATATCGACGAACTTGGCGGCGTAGGCGCGGCATTCGGCGCGAATGTCGGCGACGGTCATGGAAGCCTTGCGTTTGCCCAATTCGGCATCCACCTTGAATTCGATGGGAAGGCCATGGCAGTCCCAACCAGGGACGTAGGGCGCGTCGAAGCCGGCCATGGTTTTGGACTTGACGATAAAATCCTTCAGGATTTTGTTGAAGGCGGTGCCCAAGTGAATGTTTCCGTTGGCGTAGGGGGGGCCGTCGTGCAGGATGTATGGCGGATAGCCGGCGCGGGACTCGCGAATACGCCGGTACAGTTCGGTGGCTTCCCAGTGCTCGAGCATTTTCGGCTCGGCTGTAGGCAGGTTCGCCTTCATCGGAAAATCCGTTTTGGGCAGGTTGACCGTCTTCTTCAGGTCAACGGTGGAAACGTTCATGTGTGAGTACTTTTATCGTAGCGAACCGGCCTGTGTTTTCGGCGAAATGGGGAACTGATAAGCTCGTGAGTCGTTGAAGCTATGAACCGCCGCGATTTGGTAAAAAGCGCTTTTCTGACAAGTTCGGCCTTTGGCGGCTTGCCGCTAAAAGGAGCGGAGCTGGGAGGCGGAAACGATGTTCTGCAAGTGGAGATAGAGGGGAGCGCGACTGCGCTGTGGCGCCTTCGCACGGCGTGGGGAATCCATCGCTTTGCGCCGCCGATCTTTGCTATCAGTGGCAAGAGTGTGGCAGCGGCGCTCACTTCGATAAATCGGGTAGGCACAGCACAAAGGCTGATCAATGGCGTGTACGAACATTCGTTCTCCGGGCAGTTCGCCGCAGAGCCGGGTTTAACGCTGGAGATGATCTTCCGGATTGCTCCCCAGAGTCCGGTGGTCCGTTTCCGGTACGTCGTGCGGTCGAAAAGAGAGCATAGATTGACGGGAGACGGCGCACAGCTTTCTTACCTGCAAGTTTCGTTTGCGGAACTGCCCCAGTGCCGAGAAGTGCAGCTTTCGGTATTCAACGACATGCTGCATAGCTACACGGCGTCCGAGTCGGAGGTGTCGCCGCGCCAATTTGCCGACGGGCTGGCGGTCATTGGGCCGATTTTAGTGGGGACCGGGGCGGAAGGGCGTACGCTTCTTCTGGCATATGAGCATGGAGCGCAGATTCCCGATGGATTTTTGGAGTTTGGGCTAACGGCGGCGCGGGGGGTGGAACTGCGGGCCAAGAAGGCGAACTACGTTCCGGGGCAGTTGGCGAATGGATACTCGACGGTGTGGATGCAAACGGCGGCGGGACGTGAGGGGGCGAATAAGCTGGCGGCGCGGTACCGCCGCTTCGTGCTGGAGGACATGAGTCTGCACCGGGAGAGTCGACGGCCTTACATCTTCTACAACACCTGGAACTTTCAAGAGCGGAACAAATGGTGGAACAGCAAGCCGTATCTTCATTCCATGAACAGCGGGCGCATTTTGGGGGAGATCGAGGTGGCGCACCGGATGGGGATCGACGTATTTGTGCTCGACACGGGTTGGTATGAGAAGACGGGCGATTGGGAGGCGAGCCGGGCGCGATTTCCCGGTGGGCTGGCGGATGTGCAGGCGCGACTGCAGCAGTGCGACATGAGGATGGGGCTGTGGTTCGATCCCACGGCGGCGGCGAAATCGAGCGGCATGTTGCAACGCTATCGCCAGTGCGTGCGAACCAAAGAGGGAGCCGAAGGCAAGCCACGTCCGATCTGGGAGACCGAAGAGAGTTATCCCATGTGTTTGGTGAGTCCGTACAGCGACGGATTCGCGGAGAAGCTGATCCAGGTGGCGCGGGAGACGGGAGCACGGTACTTCAAGTGGGACGCGATTGGGCAATATGGCTGCGACTCCCCCCATCATTGGCATGGCGGAGAGGGCAATACGCAAAAGGAGCGAGCGGATTCTTATGCGTTTCAGCTGCCTTTACAGATGGCACGAGTTGTGGAGAAGATTGCAGCGGCGGTGCCGGACGTCATCGTGGATTTCGACGTCACCGAAGGCGGACGGGCGATGGGGCTCAGTTTTCTTTCGGCAGGCAAGTATTTTCTGATCAACAACGGTCCGTACAAATTCAACTACGACATTCCTATGGACCGGCAGCACGAGAATTGGAACCTGTTTTTTTATCCGGGGCCGGCACGGACGTGGATTTGCCGTTCTCCGCTGGGATATGACAAATGGATCCCATCGGTACTTTTCCTGACGCACTATTTTCCCGACGATCCGCGGGCGTCGCAGCTCATCAATGTGGCGAGTTTAGTTTTGGGACAGAACGGGATATGGGGGAATCTGCCAGCAGTGTCGGCGGAGGGAGTGGAGTGGATCGGCGAGGTACTGCGCCGGTATAAACAAGTGCGCGGGGACATCACGATAAGCGATCCGGTGGTGACGGGCGCGGTGGGCGGATCGCCGGAGATACACGAAAAGATAGCTAGGCGGACGGGACGAGGCGTGGTTTGTCTTTTTGCGACGGCAGCGGGCGATTACAGCTATGTCACTTTGTCGCAACCGGCAAGGACGTTTTGGGCTACCGAGGGAACACGGGTGCGCTTTGACGATGGGGGGCATGCGGTGATTGAGACTCGATTTAAGGAGTCGAGCGCGGCGATTGTGTTTTTCGGCGGTCCTTCAAAAGCGTAGCAATTAGCGGCTGGCGACAGCCTTTGCGGCTGGCGATTTGGCGGTGAGATCGAAGGCGTCTTTCTTTTCCAGGGTGAGGTTTTTTGCTTCCGGGTCGGCTACGCGCCACATTTCGCCGTGGAGGCGATTTCCCTGCAGAGTGAAGCGAACGACGTGATAGTTGGGGAACGTGTCCTGTTGGTAAAGGTCACCGGAGGTGCGCTCCACCCGGTAGGGCTTGGCTCCACCGCCGCCGGAGACGAGGTAGACCACACCATCGATGTCGTGGCGTTCGTAGTTGTGGATGTGGCCGGCGCTGACCAGGATTTTGGCATGCAGCTGAGGCGAGATTTTGCTGAGGTAGTCGCGGAAGGCGATCTCGTTGGGGCGCGGATTGTGGCTGACCTCGATATGCTGCTGGACGTCGGCAACAGGCGGGTGGTGCATGGTGAAAACGACGAAATCGACGGATGGAGACAGGCCTTTCAGTTGTGTGTCGATCCAGCGTGCTTGATCGCTGCCGGGAAGGAGGGAGGCGTCGCTGTCAAGGGCGATGAGGTAGACGCGGGAGCCGAGCTGGGCGGAGTACCAGCGGCGGTCGCGGAGCTTGGGGAAGGCGTTCCACCAGTTTTGCAGGCACTGCTGGGGGTCGCCGTGAAATTCGTGGTTGCCGAGGGCGGGAAAGACGTGGAGATCGGCGGCGCGCCAGGATTCGGTTTCGATTTTGTAGACGGCGTAGTCATTTTCGTTGCTGCCGGCGAGCGGAACGTCGCCATTCAGGATGACGGCGGCCGGTTTTTCGATGGCGATTTCGCCGACGAGATATTGGCGGATGCGGGGATCGGTGGCTTTCGTGTTGTCCGGGTTGGTGAAGCGCTGGTCGCCGTAGACAATGAGGCGGAGGGGAGAGCCCAGGTCGGCGTCGGTGAATTGGAAGGTGGGGCCGGGCTGGCTGAGGAGTTGGTTCGTGGGAATGGCGGTGGGGTTGGGGTGGACGATTTGGGCTTGGGCTGCTAGAAGCGGCAGGAGGAGAACGGGCAGATAGGCAGTTTTCACGATGTTTCTATTTTAGGGAAGAGATGTTACAGGGGGATAAAGCACCTGCGGCGCGTCCAAGCACCTGCGGTGCGGCCAAATGCCTGCGGCGCTCGGTTCGGCCGAGCTGGGGAATTTCTGCGAAACGAAGTATTTGGGGTGCGGGGTGGTGGCCCGAGTGGGTGGTGCGAGCGGGCGGTCACAGAGGGGTGAAATATTGTAAGTCTTTTTTTTGCAATGATTTGAATTTCGTTTTTTGGGGCCAGGGAACGGGGGTGTGGGCGAGACTGGGCGGTTTAGGAAGAGCTTTCGGCTACATGCGCAAACGGGATCGCCACAAGGAGAAGGAGCAGAAGCGGGCCGAGGCCGGGTTGCGCGCGGCCGACGTGATTTCTAAGACCGGTGGGCTGCCGCCGGGGTTCTTTCTCGCTGGGTCGCCGGAAGCGCAGCGGCGGGAAGAAGAGCTGCGGGCCGAGCCGCCTGCGCCACCCGAGCCGCGCTGGTGGCAGTGTACCGGGCCGAAGACGCCGGAGGGCAAGGCGGTGTCGTCGCAGAATGCGCGGACGCATGGGCTCACGTCGCAGAAGCTGTTTTTGCCGGGGGAGAACGAGCAGGAGTTCGCCGAGATGCGCGAGACCTGGTTCGTGCAGTATCCGCCCGAATCGGTGGCCGAGGGCGAGATGGTGGAGCAATTGGCGCGCCAGCACTGGTTTTTGCGGCGGGCCGAGCGGCGGTACGCCGACGTGGAGGAGCGGCTGGGCGAGAGTTCGGCGGCGGATTGGAGCGACGAGCAGTTCCGGCTGCTGGAGCGGATTGTGCGGTATAAGACTACCGCCGAGCGGTCGTTTCAGCGGTCGCTGACCATGGTGCGGCAGTTGCGCAAGGATCGGCAGCAGGAGGAGCGGGCGGCGGCGCAGGCCGAGGCGCGGCAGCAGGCGGCGACGCAGAGCCGGGTGGTGTACGAGGGGCGGGGCAAGAACAAGAAGCCGGTCTTCCGGGTGCTGGAGCAGTGGGTGGAGGCGCGGGTGACCGAGGGCGTCACCACGACGGTATACGTGCCCACCAATGAGGAAATGCGCGAAAAGGCGCGGGCGAGCGAGGAGAACGGGGTGACGCCGCAGATGGTCTACCGGCGGATGAACTTTCCCGATAGCGTGCCGCCGGAGTATGCCTGGACGAATCGGCACGATCCGACCCAATGCGAGAAGACCGCGGCGGGAGCATTTTGTCCGTTATGCGCGGTGGACGAGCGGGGCGGGTGCGGGATTCAGCGGATGACGTATGAGACTTGGCAAGCAGTGGTGGAGCGGGAAAAAGAAGTACCCGGGCAGCATGCCGGGCCGACCGGGGTGGGGAATCTGCCGACGCCGAAGGAGCGCGGGGGCGAGGTTCCGTTTGCGGAGATGAAGGAGTGGGTGGCGGGAACGGACGAATCAGACGAGAAGGCGGCAGAGATTTCGGGGTCCGCCCCAGACGCGGAATGCTCGTCAGTTCCTCATTTGCGCGACGGAGAGGCGGCAGAGATGATTACTGCCCTTGAAGATCGTCCGGAGATTCCGAAGAATGAGTAGAAAGTGTGATCAATCTACAGCGACGGCAATAGGACACCGGACTTGGTAGGAAGTAAGTCTATCGGCACTATGACAGTCTCCGAATTTCAACAAGCAGTTAGAAGACGGGAGCTCCTTCTCCCGGGTATCCTGGGCAGCTCTTATCGAAGTTCGAAAACTTGCCATACTGCTGCAGATATCCGTTCATCTCTGTCATACTGTGAAAAACAAAAACACGATCTAGCGCCGCGTTGTACAGGACCAACTTGTCTCTATAGGCGTAGGACTTTGTTTCGGCGTAAATACTCGTGGTAAGTCTAGTGGGGTTTATGTGAACACGAGGGGAAATGACGTCTCCCCGTAACTTAGGTTGGTGAAAAACCAATTGGGCGATGCCAGAGACCTCCCACCAAGATTCCAGGATCGGCACTGGACCGTCGTAGGGACAGACTCCATCGATAAAAAATACATTTTCTGGCTGAAGCGAGAGATGATGATTCTCGAATTTGTGAATGACACTTTGCTCTTCTGCATATCCGCTGGTCCAATAGTTCGCGGTGGCATTGATGACGAGAGCGCCACTAGCGCAGAGCGTGGATACGCCAAGAGAAAAAAGAATGTTTCGAAATCGAGGCGCACTTATAGCGGAGATCCACCCGATGAGGCCCAGGAAGCAGAAAGCAATTCCAAGAGTCGCTGCAATCGACACGCGGTTAGCCATCCCGGTCTTATTGAAAGAGACCTGATCGGTAGAGAGAAAAACGGCATAGCCGAGGCCGAAGATCACCAATCCGGCGGCGATCATCGCTTTCCAAGAAGTTTGGCTGAGTAGCTCGCCTTGGCGCCGAAGAGACCATCGGATATAAAAGAAAACAAGCAAACCAATTCCGACGGATACTATCAGCGTGTCGATTTTGGAGTGATACCGAAGCACTTTATACACAACACGGGGATAGGCGAATCCAAGCTGGAAAAAATTGACAAATAGAGATTGCTTGAGCAGCCATACGGCGTGCGACCCAAAAGTACCTGACGCCATTACCGGACGCTGATTGATGGCGATTTTGAACAGAAAGCATGCGAAAACGCTTCCGGCGACAGCAGCAGACACACACGTTGCTCGTACGCCTAACTTTCCTTTCCATAGAACGCCAACAATGGTGAGCAGAAATAAGGGCACGGCTACTTCATAGGCGAGAACGGATACGAAGGTGGAAAGCACGCCGATGATCAGCCAGAGCCATCCGGACCGCAAGCTACGGAGAGCGGCGTAGAAACCTAAAAAGTAGAAGACCATGCTGACGTTCGCTTGTACGGCGGCGATCCAGAAACGATCCGTCGAGTAATGCGGAAGAAGAAGGTACACCGCAGGCACGGCAGTAGAAAGCCAAAGAGGCCGGCGAAGCTCTCGTAAGAGAAAGAGAAGCGAGAAAGCGATCGATACAAGCAACAGAGTGTTAAAAGCGTGATACCCGAGCGGCGAAAGATCGAATAATTGGTAAAGAACGACAAGCGTAAATACCTGGACGGGTCGCACACGGATGTTGTGGTCGGACATCAGGGACCGGAATAGACCACTGAAGGACTGATCCGGCGAGTTTTTCAATAAAGTGAGAAAACCCCAGTCATCGGAATAGAAGCCAAGATGGGAGATATAGGTCGTGACCGAGAGCAGGACGAGTGAGAGCAAAAAAGCGCAGGCAATCAGGAGATCTTTTTGTGAGGTGAAAGTGGCGTTGAATTTTCTGGATCGAGCGATCAGTAGTTTGTTCACACCTATTCTTTCGGCGGAACAAGGAGAAAACTTTAGACTGAGCTGAGTAGTTAGCGCAGATAAGCAGACCGGATTTTGAAGACGTCGCCGAGGGCAGTGAGGAAATCGCCGGGGCGGACCTTGGAGCCGGCTACGTCTTCCCAGCGCTCGAGTGGATATTCGTAGATCATGTTTTCGACCAGGGCGGAATTGCCGCCGTGGTGCTGGATGTAGCGGGCGATAATTTCAACATCGAAGATCCATTTAGAGAGGAAAGGCTTTTCCAGGATTTCCGCGATGCCGGAATCGACGCGGAAGAGTTTGGCTCCGCATTGGGTGTCGTAGATGGGGAGGCGCAGCATTTGGGAGACAACGGTGGCGAAGACGCGACCAAGATAATGGCGGCGGGGCTGGCGCTTCACAAAACGTCCCAGCAGCTTGACGCGCGAGCCGAAGACCATGGCGATCCGCGGATGAGTGTCGAGGATGTGCACGAAGCGAGGGATGACGTCGAGGGGAGTGGCCAGGTCGGCGTCCCAGTAGCCGACGAGTTCCGGGCCGAGATGGTGGAGGGCATGCAGGAGGCCGCGGCGAACAGCTTCGGCTTTTCCGCCATTGACTGGACATTGGACGACCATGGCGCGCGATTCAGACCCGGCGCAAAGCCGGTGGAGGATCGAAGAGGTGTCATCTTTGCTGCCGTCGTCCACGAAAACAAGGCGAACAGGGGCGGAGCTTTCCAAGAACTGTCGAAAAACAGCCGTATCGAGGCGTTTCGCCTCGTTGTAGCAGGGGACAATAACAGCCGTGCGATCGGGAGAAAAAGAAACAGATAGATCGGCCATCGAAGCAATTTGTGAACGTCAAGAAATCCGACGTCATTTATCGTCCCATAGGGGAGCTTTTTGAGCTTCCAACGGATTGGCGGCTTGCTATAATCTCAGTTGCGCACACGACGCCAATTCCGTGGTTGTTGTGATTTACTTTTAAATTTCCCGATCAGCCGGAGCATGGGCTTGAGGGCCTGATGCGAACGGAGTTTTTTTCTGTGTTCATTAGCCTCCAAGAGTTAGAGCAGCGGCCAGTCCGGTTTTCGGTGGATGTGCCGGTCGATGCAATCGATTATGACGGGAAGGTGATTCAGTCTTCTCCTCTTCATGCCGAAGGGAGAGCAGAACTGATCAGCGCGGCGTTGGCGGAAATCCGAATTCAGGGGAAGTTGACGGTGCGGATGGAAGCGGCGTGCGACCGTTGTTTAGAAGCAGCGGTGGTGAGTTTGGCTCGGGATTTCGATCTCGTGTACGTCCCGATGGACGAGGTCCAGGCCGGCGGAGAGAAGGAAGTGGACGAGGCCGGGGTTGAGGTAGGCTACTACGAAGGTAGCGGCCTGCAGTTGAATGATGTTTTGCGGGAAGTGGTGCTGCTGGCCCTTCCGATGCAGGTGGTTTGCCGGGAGGAATGCAAAGGTATTTGTCCCCGGTGCGGCGGGAATCGGAATCAGCAGAGTTGCGATTGTCATGCGGAGACCGCTGACGATCGATGGAGTAAGTTGAAGAGTTTTCGGGTTGAATTCAGCCCAAGCAACTAAAAGGCAGAACGACCGCTATCTGCTGAAACTGGAAAAGAAACAGAAGGAAGTTTAGAGATTTTATGCCAAACCCGAAAAGACGCCATTCGAAGCGGCGCACATCGACAAGGCGCGCACATGATGCGCTGCGGATACCGCAGATGACGGAATGTCCCAATTGTCATCAAAAAATCCGGGCACATCGGGCCTGTCCCAATTGCGGAATGTACAAAGGCCGTGCAGTAATCGAAGTGGTGGAGAGCTAGGGCAGGAGCGATGAATTTCTCCAGCGGACGGATTAGTTTCTGTCTCTTTCTGTTAGGAAAGTAAGCGGAGATACAACGCGGCGATGGTAACAATAGCCCTGGATGCGATGGGCGGCGA
This sequence comes from Bryobacteraceae bacterium, assembly GCA_965219315.1. Lineage (GTDB taxonomy): Bacteria > Acidobacteriota > Terriglobia > Bryobacterales > Bryobacteraceae > Bog-105. The sequence goes on from CBDCNB010000001.1 coordinate 132,604, forward strand.
TCATGCTCCCAAGCCAGAGGTCGAAGGCGCATTGCAAGCAGCCGTCGAATATGGCGTGAAGGTTGTTCTGGTAGGGCGGGAAGAAGTTGTCCTGAGAGAGCTGAACCGGCATAGCGGGTGGAAGGGCTTGCCGATTGAGGTCAAGCACGCCAGCGAGCAGATTACGATGGAAGACAGCGCGGGACGGGCGCTTCGCACCAAGAAAGACAGTTCGATTCGAGTGGCGTCGCGTTTAGTGCGCGAGGGAGTAGCGCAAGGCGTCGTTTCGGCGGGAAATACAGGGGCGGTGATGGCAACGGCGAAGATGGTCCAGGGCATGTTGCCGGGAGTGGATCGCCCAGCCTTGGCTTCTGCTTTACCGACGCTGAGCGGCAGACCGGCGGTGATGCTCGATGTAGGGGCGAATGTGGATTGTACCCCGGACATGTTGGCGCAGTTTGCGGTGATGGGGAGTACCTACTCTCGGGTAATTTTTCACAATGAAAATCCGAAGGTAGGTTTGCTGTCGATCGGCGAAGAGGAGCATAAGGGCAATTCGTTGACGCATGAGGCGACGCCACTGTTGAAGAGCCAGAAGCACTTGAATTTTATCGGCAATGTGGAAGGCCGCGATGTGTATCTGGGCCATGTGGATGTGATTGTCTGCGACGGGTTCGTGGGCAATGTGGCGTTGAAGGTGAGTGAGGGGCTGGCGGAGGCGATTGGGCAGATGCTTCGCGAATCGTTTAAAGAGACGCCGACGAGGAAGCTGGGGGCGTTTATGGCGCGGGGCGCTTTTCACGATTTCAAGAAACGGGTAGATTATTCCGAATACGGCGGCCTTCCTTTGCTGGGCCTAAATGGGATGTGCATTGTTTGCCATGGCCGGTCGAATGCGAACGCGATGAAGAACGCGATTCGAGTGGCGAAAGAGTTCGCCGAGGGTGGGATGAACGAGCGAATTGCAGCGGAGTTGCAGGAATGGACCGCAGCGGCGGCGATCGGTTAAGTTTTCGCTCGGGTTTCGGTTGATTCTTTTCGATGGTACTCTGATAGGGATTTGTTTGCCCGAGCGCGGATGTGGCGGAATTGGCAGACGCACTGGATTTAGGTTCCAGCGCTCGCAAGGGCGTGGGAGTTCAAGTCTCCCCATCCGCACCAGCCATTTTACAAAGTAGATTTTTGGGAGGAGCTAGAGGTTTATTGCTGCTCTTTTCCGAAAATGTCTTTGATCAGGACAGAGATATCTGGCCCGGCGGTAAGGGTCTCTTTCGCTATTGTCAGTTGATCGTTGCCGTGATATTCGATGCAAAGCTCTGATTTCGGGTCGATGATCCAGACGTGAGGGACGCCCCAGCTTTCGTAAAGTTGTGCTTTTTGGATTAGCTCGGGAATGTCCTGCGTTGGCGAGATGACTTCGACGCAAAGAAACGCCGGTGCGATGAGGCGTTCTAACTCGTTTTCCTGGTGGTTGGGGAATGCCACAGTGACGTCTGGTGTCAGCCAGTCATCACTATGAGCAATAGTCCATTCCTGTCCCACGGCATTATTAGTCTTTTTCCCAAGTAGGCGTAGGAGACTCGAGACTTGGAATTGGATATCGGAATGTGTTTTGCCAGGCAATGGTCTTTCTCGTCGTTGACCGTCGACATACTCATAGCGGCTGTCATCGATTTTTTCCAGAGCTTGAGTAGGTTCGACGGTGATGGACGCCATTATGCGGAGGACCTTCTTCGCTTTATTGTAATGCCTGTTACCAGCCGGTGGTGCCCGGGCCTCCTTTGAATGGTCCGACAACGTCGCCGGTGACCCAACCTCCGTAGAATCCGCCTGCCTGCGGATCGACTTTTTCGTCATCGATATAGCATGCATCCACGGCACCGGCATAAAAGGCGTAATGGTCTTTGATGGCAGCGTAAGGCTGCGTCGGCTTTTCGTAGGACCATGCGGCTTCCGAGGATGTTTGACCACCGACTTGCACGGACCAGTACGAGGCCGATCCCTTCCATTCGCAAAAGGATTGTTTATGGCTGGGGATGAGTAGTTCGGTGGCGGTATCGTCCGCAGGGATGTACCAGGTTGGGGGATGACTGGTTTCTAGTAAACGATAGCAATGGGCGCTGTCGGCGAGAACCACGCCGGAGAACATGACGCGCACGCGCCTGTTGGATTTTTCGAGCTTTGGCGGGCGCGGGTAGTCCCAGACGGATTCTTGACCCGCACCCGGTTTTGATGGCTTCATACGTCAGTGGATGATCGCAAGACGTAGCAGAGGAGATTTTATGCTGTTTGTTGGATGGTCTTACGCCGGGATGCCATTTGGGCGCGTAGGGTATGCAACTGGCCGAGTCCGGCGCGACGGAAAAGGTGACGCCGAAGGTGGTAGTGCTGGTGCTTGAAAAGCTCCGTGGAAGAGAAATAGTTGTCGGGTTGGCCGGTTTGGCGCGCCAGGGATAAGGCGGCTCCTTCGAACTCTTTGATGAAGCGGCGATCGTCGAGCGAACGAAGGATGAGGGGGAGTTTGCGCAGTTCCGGTTGGCGGTGCAGCAACGAGGGGTGGGTTGCCTCCCAGAGCTGCATGATACGGGCTGGTGCTGAATCGGACATGTTGGGAAATAAGATCGAGGAGTTCAAAGTGGCCGTCTTGCGGTCGAGAGCGACAAAATCGAGAACTTTGCCGGTCATGCTGTTTTCGAAGCGGCGGTAATGGAGCAGCACTTGATCGAGATTGCGAATTTGGGTGATATTTGAGAGGCGCATCCACAAATCGAGATCTTCAATCTGGAAATCACGATAGTTTCCGGCTTTCATGACGACACTTTTGCGGAATATCACTGACGGATGGCAAAGCTGGGGCTGCCAACGGGAACGCCAACGAATTTCCGCGTCGGTAGTGGCAACGTCCCACTTGTCGCAAGGTTGGCCGTGCTCATCAATGAAAAGAGTTCGTGTGCCGAGAACACCGACTTCAGGATAGGCTTGCATAAACTCCACCTGCAGTTCAAGGCGTTGTGGAAGACTGACATCGTCGCCATCGATGCGGGCACAAAGCTCGGTGTCGGCCTGCTCGACTAAAAAAGCAAGGCTAGCGCCCAGGCGAAGCGACCGGCCGGAGAAGATTTTGCCGGGGATTCGATGAGGAATCCATCGTTGCAGCTCGGCTAGAGTGCCATCGATGGAGCAATCGTCCCAAACGAGAAGCTTCTGATTGCGGTAGGTTTGAGAATAGATCGACTCCAGTGTTTGCGGTAGAAAGGGAAGGCTGTTTTTTACCGACAGCAGCCAAGTGACAGGAAGCTGTTGGTTCGATTTCGAAGTTTGTGTGCCGCTCATACGGACTATATCGGCAGAACGGCACGGAAACTTTATAGGATATCGGTGAATATCACGCAACCTGCTTGCGGGGATAAAGTAAACGCGCACGCAAACCTTGCAGGCGCGCGACTCCGGCGCGTTGTAACAGGTAACGGCGAAAGTAATAGCGTTGGTTTTGAAATAGCGTGGTGGAGGTGAAGTAGTTGTCGGGTTGACCAGTTTGACGCGCCAAAGACAATGCGGCACCTTCGAACTCCCTTAGTAGGCGATAGTCATGAAGCGAACGGAGGAGAATCGGCAATTTTCCCAGTTCTGGCTGTCGCTGCAAACAGTTGGGATGAGTCGCTTCCCAGACTTTCATTGCACGAGCGGGGTGGAGCAGGTTCGGAAATAGAACCGATGCGTTCAAGACGGCTGTTTCTTTTTCGAAGGGGTAGAAATCAATCACTTTGCCGGTCAAGCTGGACGTGTGTCGCCGGTATTGGACTAAAGGTTCGGCGAGGTTATGGAACTGAGTGGAGAGCGACATCCGCATCCAAAGATCAAAATCCTCGAGTCGGAAATCGCGATAGTTTCCGGCCGCAAGGACCGCCGACCGGCGAAACATCACGGTGGGATGACAAAGGGATGGCTGCCAACGCGAGCGCCAGCGAATTTCTGCATCGGACAAAGGGTAATACCATGCTGGATGCTGGATTCCGTGTTCATCGATATGTTCGGTAAGGGAGCCTAGAACTCCGATTTCCGGGTGGGCGAGCATGAACTCAACTTGACGCTCCAGGCGTTGGGGATGGTTGACATCATCTCCATCGATGCGCGCGCACAGTTCGGTATCGGCTTTTTCGACGAGGAAAGCGAGGTTTCGGCCGAGGCGGAAGCTTTCCCCTCTAAAAATTTGGCCAGGGATGCGATACGGAATCCAGCGCCGGAGTTCTTCCGAACTGCCATCGTTGGAACAATCGTCCCAGACCAGCAGCTTATGATTCTTGTATGTTTGAGCATAGATGGAAGCCAGCGTCTCGGGTAAGAAGGGCATGCCGTTCCGCACCGACAGCAACCAAGTTACGCTGGGTTGTTTCTCTTGAGCATTCATTGTGTTTGTTTCCTCCACATCGCACCTATCGGCGGGATAGCGGGAAAACTTTACAGCGAATCAGGATTAAATGAACATCGATTCACCCTATTCCGTACCGGATAGCGCCGATCAGCGGCGGGAAAAAGTTCCTCGAAGGCGCTGGCGGATGGCGGCGCTACTCGGGGTGGGAGTGCTGATCAATTATTTCGACCGCGTGAATGTTTCGGTGGCAAAGGATGCGCTGCATGCGGACTTCGGCGTGACGACGGTGATGTTCGGATACATTTTGAGCGCGTATAGCTGGACCTATGCGCTGCTGCAGCTGCCGATGGGGGTGGTGTTGGACCGGTTTGGCGTTCGTGCGGTGGGCCGCGTCAGCACGCTGCTATGGAGTCTTGCTACATTCGCGGCCACGATGTCGGTAGGCGTGCAATCGTTCATCTTTTCGCGCCTTCTGTTAGGCGTAGGCGAGGCTCCGACCTTTCCTGCCAATGCCAAGGCAACCGGTTATTGGTTTCCCCGGGAAGAGCGTAGTTTTGCCACGTCCATTTTCGATGCGGCGGCGAAATTCGGGCCGGCGATCGGCACACCGCTGGTGGGAGTGCTGCTCCTTCATTTCGGTTGGCGATGGAGTTTTGCAGTCACCGCCATTTTGAGCTTTGTGTATTTTCTGGTGTTTTATGCCGTGTACCGGGATCCGGGAGACGATCCCGGGTTGTCGGAGACGGAGCGGCGGTACTTGGCTGAGCATGGCGCAACGGAAAAGGCACAGGTCGGGGCGATGGGCGGCGCGCCGTTGGGGTACCTATTGAGGCAGCGGAAGGTATGGGGAATGGTGCTCGGGTTTTTTGGGTATAACTATTGTTTTTATCTGCTGCTGACGTGGCTGCCGACGTACTTTTCCACGCTGCACTTAAGCCCCTTGGAGTCGGTTCTTTGGACGAGCGTACCCTGGCTGGTGGCGACGGTGACCGATCTGTTTGTCGGGGGGTGGATGGTGGATGTTCTGGTGAAGCGCGGACATGACGAGACTAGGGTACGCAAGACTGTATTAATTGTTGGAACGGCGCTGGGACTGGGCATAGCGGGGGCGATGTTTACGTCCAATGTGTTTGTGGCGGTATTTTGGATCAGCGTTTCCATTGGAGGGCTGGCGGCGGCGGCACCGGTGGGATGGTCTTTGCCGGGATTGATTGCGCCGAAGGATAGCGTGGGTAAGATGGGCGGAATTTTGAACTCGGGAAATCAGGTGGCGGGTATCACGGCGCCAATTATTACCGGGTATTTGGTGGGGAGACACAATTCGTTTGGCGGCGCATTCGCAGTGACGGCGCTGATTTTGCTGGTGGGTATTGGGGCGTATGTTTTTCTGTTGGGGCGGGTGGAGCCGGTGCCGGAGCCTTGATTATTCTTGGCGAAGGACTTGCATGGGATCGGTGGAGGCAGCGCGGCGCGCGGGGAGATAGGCGGCGGCGAGGGACACGAGAAAGATGATGGCGATGGCGCTGGCGAGGAAGAGCGGGTCGAGCGGGGAGACGCCCCATACTACCGATTGAAGATAGCGGACGAAAGCGAAAGCGATGGCTGTTCCAGCCACAATAGCAAGGGCGCAGACGAGTAGAACATTTTTCAAGATGAGAACGACGATGTTTTTCCGGTCCGCTCCCACGGCGTAGCGGACGGCGATCTCGCGCCTTCGCTGCAGTACAGACTGCATCAAAGCGCCGTAGATGCCGATCGCGGTGAGAAGCAGCGCCAAGCCGGAGAAGATCCCGACGGTGCGTGCGCGTAAGCGAGGCTGCGCGAGTTGGCGGGAGATATCGGATTGCAAAGGCCGTAGATGTTCGACTGGGAGATCTTTATCGAGGCTCCAAACTAGTTTTTGCAGTCGCGAAAAGGGGAGAGTTGTGCTCTCGGAACGGATCGCGAAAAGAGGGGTAGCGGCACCGAAGACGCCTTCCTTCCCTTTTCTTTGGTTCTGGCGGAAGTCGGTCCAGATCTTGGGGACAGTTTTCCAGGCCATTCGATTGTAGGCAACAGAGCGCGTGTCTCCCACAATGCCGACAATGGTGTACCAAGGCGTTCGCTGCGTTTCTTTATCGTTCGGATCGCCTAGGCGTACCGTTTGACCGATCGGATTGGTGTTCGGGAAGTAGCGACGGACGGCCATTTCGTTGAGAACCGCAACGGGATGGGAACGCGCTGTATCGCTAGGGAGGAAGCCGCGTCCACGAATGATGGGAATTCGAACCGTTTGAAAGAATTGTGAGCTGACCACTTCATCGGCGGCCCGGGGCAAGTCTTTTATACGCTGTGCGGATTTTCCGCCGATGGTGAACGGTGAAAGGGATTGATCGCCCGACGTGATCAGCGGGCTTAACGATGCATAGCGGACGCCGGGGAGGCGGCGCAACCCGTCAAGCATTTCCAGGACGAACTGCGTTTGTTTTTCCTTCGTCGAATAGCGATTCAATGGAAGCGAGAAGCTGAGCATCCGCACGTTCTCCGTGTCGAAACCGAAGGGTTGATTTTCAAGATTTGCCAACGTAGTCAAAAGCAGTCCGGCCGCAGTGACCATGGGCAAACAAAGCGAGATCTGGAGGCCCACAATGAACATTCGCGCCGGTAGTTTCATTCTCCCGGATGTGAGGCCGTGGCTGCGGGCGTTCAGTGTTCCACGTATGTCTTTTCGCGCAGCTTGCAGGGCAGGCAGGAGACCGAAGAGTAATGCGCAGACAAAGGTGACTCCCGAAGCGGCGACAAGGGCGCGCCCGTTGACATGGATTCCTTCTGGCGGGAGGGAGCCGAATGGATTCCAATTGCGAAAGATGTCGATGGCGACCCATGCTCCTAGTAAACCGAGTGATGCACCTGCCAAGTAGAGCAGGAGATTTTCGGCGAGCAACTGTTGCGCGAGCCGGCTGATACCGGAGCCGAGCGCGGCGCGCACGGCAAATTCCTTACGGCGCTCCGTCATGCGGCCGAGGATGAGCGCGGCGGTGTTAGCGCAGGCGATTAAGAGAATGCAGGCGGCAGCGAGAGTGAGAAGAAGCAGCGAGGTCCGCACGGGCCGAGCTTTGTCGGCCTGTAAGCTAGCCACCAGGGTCCCGCTATTGTTCAGGCTTCCAAGGTTTGGATATTGCAAGTCGGTGCGATGCTGAATGGCACTTAGTTCCCTTTGCGCTTGCGCTGGTGTGATCGAAGGAAGAAGACGGCCGACGATACCGACCGGAGAATCGTCGGCGTGAACTCCGTATTGTGGGTCGCCGGCTTGAATCAACGTCCAGACGCTTACGTCTTTTGGAGCGTCGAGAAGGCGGTAGGAGAAGCGTGGCGGCAAAACACCGATGACGCGATACGGCTGATCGTTGAGGCGGATGTCTTTTCCGAGTATTTTTTTCGATCCGCCGAAACGCTGCCTCCAGAATGCCGCGCTTAGGATCGCGACCGGGGGACCGGAGACATCTTCGGGGACAAAGACGCGGCCGAGTTGCGCATGTACTTTCAAGGTGGGGAACAGGCTTACAGAGGCGATTTGGCCACTGACGGAGACGGGAGAGCCCGACGCTGTCATAGTAAAGCTGCGAAAGAAAGATGCGCCCATGGAGGTGAAAACATGGTTCGATTTCGCAAACGCCTGGTAGTCGAAATAGTTGAAGAAGAAAGCAGGCTGGCCGGGAGCGCCGGCGGCTGTTCGCCACAATACGAAGAGTCGATGGGCATCTTTCAACGGCAGGGGCCGGATGAGCCACGGGTCGAGAATACTGAAGGCAGCGGTAGTGGCGCCGATGCCTAAGGCAAGCGTTAGGGCGGCTACGATGGTAAAACCCGGCGCGCGACGCAGTTGACGGGCGGCGTAGCGGGTGTCTCGCCCGAGATTTTCCATCCATAGAACGTAACGCATATCCCGGCATTCTTCCTTCTTCTGCTCTAGCCCTTCTAGAGAGCGAAGTGCGGCACGTCGCGCCTCTTGAGGAGGGAGGCCGCCAGCAATACCCTGCTCTGTTTTCTGATCGAGGTGGAAACGGAGTTCTTCTTCCAGCTCGCTTTCGACGACGTTCCGCCGAAAGAGGGAACGCAGGCGAAGAGGAATCGTATACCGCCAATGAAGAAAGCGCATTTTTATATCTCCTTGAGCTGCACGATGTAGGAGATGGCACCGGAGAGACGCTGCCAATTTGCAGATTCTTTTTGGAGCAGCGCTTTTCCCAATGGTGTTAATGAGTAGAATTTGGCGCGGCGGCTGTTCTCGGTGGTGCGCCATTCGGATTTGATCCAGCCTCCTTGCTCCAGCTTATGGAGCGCGGGGTAGAGTGAGCCGTCGCTTACCTGCAGCACTTCGCCTGAAATCTGGCGTAAGCGTTGGCTGATCGCCCAGCCGTGGAGCGGTTCTAAAGCGAGAATTTTTAGAAGGAGGAGGTCGAGCGTGCCTTGGACGAGATCGGAGGGTTTACTCATGGACTTCTACTCGGTTACCGAGGCTAGATTAGCATGGCCTTGTCTCGGTTAACAAGGAGAAGGCAATACTCACATTAAAAATAGTTTCATAATAATATTTTTTGTGAGAGTTCTAGTACTATAGCGGTACAGCATTTTTATGCCCCATAGAAAGACTTCGTGCCGAAGTAACGAAGATTGCTTGCTTCGCGTGGAGTTGGAGTATCTTTACGCGCGGCGCTCACAGGTTGACGAAGCCATTCGTGAACTGGAACTGATGCAGTCGTTGTGGCGGCTAGGACAGGACAGGTCCGTGGCAGTGAGTCCTCGCTTGGAATTTGCGGCAAATGCTTGTAACCTAACAAATTGCCGGAGCGCCTAGAAGAATGCGGCTTCCCCAGTAGCCGGCGGCCGATGCCGGCATGCTGATTGAGCAGGAACAGATTGAGAAAGCGCGCGCGGGCGACCCCCAAGCGTTCAACGGGATTGTTCTTGCGTACCGGAAGCGTATTATGGGCACCATTTCGCGTCTGATCGGGCGACCCGATGACGTGGAGGACGTGGCCCAGGAGGTATTTGTACGGCTATACTATTCGCTGGATCAGCTTCGGACGGCAGACGTTTTCGAGCCTTGGTTGTATCGCTTGGTGGTGAATGCTTCTTATGATTACCTGCGTCGAGTGAAGCGGCGAAAGGAATCGAGGATGGCCGATCTAAGCGAGCAGCAGGTGACGATGGCCGACTTTCTGGCCGGGGGAAGGCATGAGGATGAGAGACAGCGAAACGAAAAAACCCGAGAGTTCATGGATGCGTTGTTTCGGGACGTCTCGGAAGACGATCGACTTTTGTTGACGCTGAAGGAAGTAGAAGGGCTTTCGTTGAAGGAGCTGGAGCAGATATACGGAGCGAAAGAGAATGCTTTGAAGGTCCGCTTGTTCCGGGCCCGGCAACGAGTTCTGAAAGCCTTTGAGGCGGCCCAGGCAGATGGACGTCTATAGCGAGTGGGAGATGGGTGTCAGCGCGGTGGGGGTTTATGGAGAACGGCAACGATCAGCTAGATGAGTTTTTTCGGCAGTACCGGTCGTCCTGCTCCGCACCGGAGCCGGAGGTCAATTTCATGCCGATATTGTGGGACAGGATAGAGAGACGCCGAAGCTTCGCATTTACCTTTCAGCAGTTGGTAAAGCCGGTGATGACGGTGCTGGTAGCGCTTTGCATTCTCTTGTTTGTATTGAATGTGACGGGAACAGGGCAGAACAACAGTTCGTCGGGAACATACGCCGATGCGTTGGCGGCGGACAACACAGCGGAGAAGACCGACTACACGGAGGCAATCCGGAGTAATCCCACCAGCTTCCAGGCTCCGCCGGCGCTTCGCCGACTGCAGCGGTAAAGGCGACAAGGACGCGAAATGAAGCGCAATCAATGGGCAGCCACGGCTCTGGCCACTTTGTTATTTTGTTTGGGGGCGGCAGTGGGCGCATTGGCGGATCGTTATTATCATGAGGCCACCGTCAATGCCAATACGGCGGAGGATTGGCGTGAAAAATACGTTCGAGAGATGCGGTCGACGTTAAGTTTAACCGACCGGCAGATCAACCAGCTTGAAACGATTCTAAACGACACAAAGGCGCGGTTCAAAGCGGTGCGAGATTCTTATCACCCCGCCATGGTGAAGATTAAGAAAGAGCAGATCGATGAAGTAAAGTCGATACTCTCGGCGCAGCAGGTGCCTGAGTATGAAAAGCTGATCGCGAAGCGAGAAAAGCGCCATCGAGAGGAAGAAGAACGTGACAAGCAAAGAGAACAGAGGGAAGAAGCCGTCCGTCGACGCGGAGGGCGTTAGTCAACCTCGTTGGGCGTTGAGTGGCGCGGAGAACAACAACTTCGTAGGCCTTTGCGGATGGGTGTTATCCGGCTCCATGCTGACGGCGATGGATTGCCATTCCTCTGACTTTACCGGCCCAGGGACGAGGCTGACTGCCTGGCCGGCGGAATCGGGCGCGAAGGTTTCGACTGGTCGAGGCGGCCCGTTTTTCGGTACGATCCAGCTTTCGTATTTCCAGCCGGAGGGAGCGTTGGACAGGCGATCGGCAACAAGAACAATACCGAGGTGACGGTGCACGAAGAGATTTCCGCGAGGACTGTTGGATTGAGCGTTGCCGAACTGGACCTGCTGGGTTCCTGGGGCCTGCATGATTTCGACGGCGTGCGACATGCGTTCAAGCTGATGGGTGGTATCGCGGAGTCGATTCTGTTCTGCCCGGCGGGCTCCATTTTGGATACTCAGGCCGACGGTGAGAGCTAAAATCGTAACTGCAGCCACGGCCCAATAGAGCCATTGCCAAGGAGAGGGGCCCGGATCGGCCTTCGGCACAGCGGCGAAGCTATTAGCGATTCGCTGCCGGAGGTGACGGGGAGGGCCGACCAGAGGAATATTTTTGGACACCATCGCGTTCTGCTCAAGAGCTCGATCCAGTTCGGCGCGGCAGGCTGAGCAACCTTCGCGAAGGTGCTCCGTCATTTCCACCCGCTCCGGATCTTCGAGAAGACCGAGGGCGTAGAGTTCGTACGATTCCCGAAACCGATCGCAAGTCATTGTGTTCTGTAAGCCATGGCGGCAGCACGTAGATTCTTCAGGGCACTACGGACGAGACCTTTTATGGTACCTATCGGCTTGTGAAGTTTTTTCGCTATTTCGGTCTGCGTCAATCCTTCCAAATGAGTCAGTTCGATCACTTCGCGCTGCTCGCTACTCAAAGTATCGAGTGCGTCATCGACAGCCTGCTGTTTCGCCATACGCTCGGTTTGATTTTCCGTGGTGGTGAAGTAGCCCGCCTGATCGAGGTCATCGATGTTGGCGGTAGCGGGAAGACCGGTATTTTGCAGAGCGCGGAGGTAATCGAAGGCGCGGTTTCGGGCCACGGTGACCAGCCAGCCTTCGAAGTTTCCACGCTGTTCATCGAAAGTATGGACGCGGGTCCAAACACGGAGGAAGGTTTCTTGCACCAGATCTTCGGCGGTTGCCTGGTTGCCGACAGCGCGAAGAATAATCGAGTAAATCAACTTTCCGTAGCGATCGTATAACGCGACCGCGGACTGAGCATCACGGCGTTTAAGACGGACCACGAGCTCAAGATCTTTTTTAGAGTCGGCGGCTCGCGGCATCAAATCTATCGTGACATTGTTCCGGCGTTCGTCGATGGAACTGTTCTAAGTGAATCGGCACTATGAACCTAGTGTGATCGATTTACGGTACGGATGTCCAATGTGCCTATCGAATCCAGTCATCCCAAAAAAAAAAGCGGCAGGCAAAAGAATTGACCCTGCCGCTGTGACGGTGAACTGGGGAACGGAAAACTTACTTGGGTTGTAATACGGTGTCGATGACGTCGATGACGCCGTTCGATTGATAAACGTTCGGGATGGTGATCTTCGCCATGTCGCCTTTTTCGTCTTTCAGCATAATCTGGCCGCTCTCCATGGTGACGGTCAGCGGATCACCTTCGACGGTGGTCAACATCGCGGTTCCGTTGCCTTCTTTTACTTTCTTCTTCATATCGGCAAGAGAAAGCTTTCCGGCGACAACGTGATAGGTCAGAACTTTCTTCAACATATCCTTGTTTTCGGGCTTCAACAAGGTGTCCACAGTACCTTCGGGCAACTTCTTGAAGGCTTCATTTGTGGGTGCAAACACGGTAAACGGGCCGGGTCCTTCCAATGTGTCCACCAAGTCGGCCGCCTTTACGGCTGCTACCAAGGTCGTGTGATCTTTCGATTGCGAGGCATTCTCGACTATGTTTTTGCTGGGATACATTTTGCTGCCACCGACCATCGGATCTTTCGCGGCAAAGACGGCGGCAGCCGACATACCGAAGCAAAGCACTCCAACCATTAAACGATTTGTTTTCATGTTTCTCCTTCGTGATTCTTTCGAACCACTCGCACACTGATACGGAAGAAATGGGTGGGCGGATCAAAGGAAGGAGAAATATTTTTGGAAAATCGTTCTTCTCACGTGATGTAAACTCCATTCTGCGGTTCTTTTTCCGATGACACGTAGCATTACTATCATTAAATGGAACGCCACGCTCCCGGTTCGAAGGGCCAGGGTCACGATGTGCGGTTCAACAGTGACTTTAAGGATTCATCCAGTTGACCTTACTTGAAATGCTCGATGTGCTGGAAGGAGGCTGCAGCGCTCTTCAACAAAGAAATGGGGAGCTCGCCGCCGCGCTCAACGGCACCGGAAACTCAGAAGAAGGCGATGTCATTTCGAGAGTGGTCAGTTCGCCCAAAAAGCGTAGCAGCAAGACAAAGAACACAACAAAGCGAAAATCCGTAAAAGCGCGCCCCGCGGCAACTCCCAAGAAGGGCCAGTTAAATTTTCCAATGACAGCAAACGCTTCCGACGCCGCAACGACGCCGGGGGAAGCCTCGGTGAAGCAGGAAGAAACCGCAAACCGCGGAAAACGCCAGGCTCTAGGCATGTCATTCTCCAAACTCCGCGCTTCCATTCAAGCTCGGCGCGCCGAGCGGCGTCCGGACCATGAGCCGGAACACGAGCATACTTCTAATTGAGCAGCCCACTCGACGAAGAAAGAGAGGGTCCTTTCGGCTCCACCGGGTATCCTTTTACCGTCCAATCCGTATGGAAATTGGTAGCAAGGTTCAGCACATGGACATTCCGAAACCCGAGTTCTTTCAGCGTTCGATAAGCGGGCCGGATATTCGGACAGTGCTCCATAGGACAACAGCCGCAATAAACAACAATATCGGCGTCGTGAGACAGCCGGGACACAGTATGTTTCAGCATCGCTACCCCTTCCGGTTTGCTGGTCGGACCCGCAAACTGCGCACTGGTAACATGCCTCTGACGGTAAAGAAAAGGGAAAGCCACGCTGAGAATGACCGGACGCTTGTCGGGCGATTTCACTATGCCGGCCAGCGTCGCCGGCTCCATCAATTCACTCGGCGACCAGGGATTTTGGACCGGTTCATCGCCTCCGAGCAAAGACCGGAATCCAAACACATCCCCCATCACCGCTGCCGCCGCCAAAAAACTTCTGCGTTTCATTTCACTGTTGGATTCTCAGCCGCTAGAAAGCGTCACTCTTTTTGGCGCTATTCTAGAGCAAAAAACGGAGTGTGCGCCCGCTAACCTGCGGATCATGCTGTAGGTATGCTTATCGCTACTAGTACAACGCCGATTTCATCAGCCAGGCATTTTATTCCCATAACTCCTCCGTACAGCACCGTCGATGCCTGTTGGAAAGCCGTGATGCATCGCGATCCTCACGCCGATGGAGCTTTCGTATACGCGGTGCGAACAACGGGTGTCTACTGCCACCCTTCTTGCGCCTCGCGAAAAGCCCGGCGGGAAAACGTTTCCTTCTATCGATCATCGAAAGATGCCGAGCGTGCCGGCTTCAGGCCTTGCCTTCGCTGTCGTCCCCATGAACTCCCTGCACCGAAAAAACACGCGGAAGCCATCGAAGCTGCTTGCCGCGCACTGGATCGCGCTAACGAAATGCCCGCCCTGGTCGATTTAGCCGCGATCGCAGACTTAAGCCCCTTTCATTTTCACCGTCTATTCCGCTCAAGAACAGGACTCACCCCGAAAGGATACTTCAAAGCGCGGCAAGCTCGCCGCATGCGAAAAGAGCTCTCGGAATCCAACACCGTGACCGAGGCGATTTACGCCGTTGGTTTCTCCTCCAGCAGCCGCTTTTACGAAAACTCCAAAAATATGCTGGGAATGAAGCCGAGAACCTTCGCCATTGGCGGCAAGGATACACGGATTCGCTTTGCCGTCGGCGAAAGCTCCCTCGGTCCGGTACTGGTTGCCGCGACCGACGAAGGCATTTGCGCAATCGAACTGGACGACGATCCCGAAAAACTCGTACGCAACCTGCAGGACCGTTTCCCAAAAGCAATTCTTGTCGGCAACGACGAAGAATTCGAGCGATGGGTAGCAAAAGTCGTGGCTCTCGTCGAGTCGCCACGGATTGGACTCGATTTGCCGCTGGATGTACGCGGCACCGTCTTCCAACAGAAAGTTTGGCAAGCGCTGCAAGCAATCCCCGCCGGAACAACCATCACCTACGCCAACTTGGCCGCCCTCATCGGCGCTTCCGGAGCCGCTCGCGCCGTCGCACGGGCCTGCGCTGCCAATCCGATCGCTTTGGCTATTCCTTGTCATCGCGTTATCCGAACCGATGGCAATCTATCGGGATATCGCTGGGGAGTGGAACGAAAGCGCCAATTGCTGGCGCGTGAAGCACTCCCCGGGAACGCAGATTGCTAAACTGCAAATCGATGTATCGGAAAGGATTAACAAGGCGGACCTGTCTCGCCTTGCTGGGAGCCCCCGTTGCCGGGGCCTGGGCACAAGGCGTTTCCTCGCGTGAGGTGAAACCGCAACCCAGGGGAAAACCTTCGGGGTTGCCCTTCCGTGCTCATTTTGTCGACGTCGCGGCGCAAGCCGGCCTCCACACGCCCATCATCTACGGCGGCGAAACGAAAAAAACCTACATCATCGAAACGGTCGGCTGTGGCTGCGCGCTTATCGACTACGACAACGATGGCTGGCTCGACGTTTTTCTTCTCAGCGGCACCCGTTTGGAAGGCGCGCCTCCGGGAACCACCAACCGCCTCTACAAAAACAATCGCGACGGTACCTTTATCGACGTCACCGAAAAAGCCGGCCTCACTCGCAACGGATGGGCCTCCGCCATTGCCATCGGCGACTACGATAACGACGGCTTCGACGATCTGTTTCTGACCTACTGGGGCCAAAACGTCCTCTATCACAACAATGGCGACGGCACCTTCACCGATGTCACGGAGAAGGCCGGACTTCTTCATCCCGGAAATCGTTGGGGCTCCGGCTGCACCTTCGTCGATTACGACCGCGACGGCCGCCTCGATCTCTTCGTCTCCAACTACCTCGAGTTCGACACCAAAACGATTCCTAAGCCCGGCGAAAACCCGAACTGCAATTGGAAAGGAATTCCGGTCAACTGCGGCCCGCGCGGCTTGCCCCCCAGCGTTCCCGCCCTCTATCACAACAATGGCGACGGTACCTTCACCGATGTCAGCGAGAAGTCCGGCGTCTCCAAGGCAAAGGGCAGCTACGGCATGACCGCCGTGGCTGCCGATTTCAATCACGACGGCTGGCCCGAAATCTATGTCGCCTGTGACTCCACCCCCAGCTTTTTCTTCAAAAATAATCGCGACGGCACCTTTACCGAAGCGGGTCTCGAAACCGGCGTTGCCCTGAACGAGGACGGCATGGAGCAGGCCGGCATGGGCGTCGGCATCGGCGACTATAACCTCGATGGCTCTATCGACATCCTGAAAACGCACTTCGCCGATGACACTGCCGTGCTCTACCGCAACGACGGAAAAGGCAATTTCGAGGACGTCACCAACTCCGCCGGCCTCGGCGTCGAAACCCGCTACATAAGCTGGGGCGCGGGCATCTACGATTTCGACAACGACGGCTACCCCGACTTGTTCTGGGTCACCGGCAGCGTTTATCCCGAGATCGAAGCCAAGCTCCCCAACTACCCGTTCAAAAGTCCGCGCATTCTCTTCCGCAATCTCGGCAATGGGAAGTTTGAAGAGTTGCTGGAACAAGCCGGTCCCGGCGTCACCGCTCCTCATGCCAGTCGCGGCTGCGCTTTCGGCGATTTCGACAACGACGGCGACGTCGACATGCTCATCGTGAACCTCAATGAGCCGCCGTCATTACTGCGTAACGACGTGTCCGGCTCCGGCCACTGGCTGAAAGTGAAACTGCTCGGCACTGTTTCCAATCGCACCGCCATCGGCTCGCTTGTCAGCGTTCGTTATGGCGGTAAAGTGCAAACCCAGCCCGTCCTCAGTCAAGCTAGTTTCTATTCGGTCAACGATCTTCGCCTGCACTTCGGCCTCGGCGCCGCCGAAACCGCCGACATCGATATCCAATGGCCGAATGGCGTTCACGAGAAAATCGCGAAAGTTGCCGCCAACCATCTGGTGACTATCCGCGAAGGCGCAGGTGTCATCAAGTCGGAAGCTTTCGGAAAAACAAAAATCTGATCAAACTTACCGCTTCCTGATTTCCCGTGCCGGCTTCTCGAAATGCTGGTAGTCCTTCCTGTCCACCCAATCGCCGCCCCAAGTCCATCCTTTCTTCTTGAATAGCCCAAGAATATAGCTATGGTCGACAATGCCTCCTTTATAGGTACGGCTTCGGTCCAAGTACGCTCGTCCTGTCGGGGGCAACACTATCTGTCCCTTCAGATAAGGATTCGTCAACGGATTGATATCGATCGCCCGCCCCCAACTATGATTGGAGAACCGACCCGGCTCTCCGGTGATGTCGCGGCAATTGAACGAGGACGTATTGTTCGCCTCCATCGAACGCTCATCGTTGCCTTCAAAATCCTCTACCGGTTGCATGCGCTCAATCAGAAAGCCCTGCCTGTAAAGCTTTTTCAAAATCCCGCGTAAGTCCTTTGCTACGGCCTTATTTACTATCAGCAGACCGTTTCTCGGTTTACCTCCAAAATCCCAATAAGAAACTGTTAATGCCCGCAGCTCGGATACCGGCACTGGACAACCGTTATGCCAAGTTGTCTTCCGCATCCGCTCCGTCCATTGCGCGGGCAATACATCAACGCGAAACATCGGATGAAAGTCGCCGGTCGCCCGGGTGAACGCCACCATCTCCGGTGCTCTCTCCCGCGCCCCCGCCACCAAGGCCGTGCCGACCAGCACCCCCACTGCCGCTACTCTGCCTACTCTCCCAATGCTCGTCACGATGTGGGCGACACAGCGAAATCAACGCGCCCGGGCCGACCTCGCTCCGCAATCGGCTGCGAAGCCATCTCCTGTTTGCGCCAGAACGTTGTCACCTCCGGGCTATGGATCACAGGATGATCTTTGGAAATCCCCATAAGTAGATCGTAATCCTCCGTCGGCCGGTACTCCGTCGCCAAGCGTTCCACCCGATCGAACACTGCTCTCCTGATCACCATCGTTGATTTCTGCGCACCGCAGAACCCTGCAAAGCGATCGAAGCCGTCGCAGGCATAATCATCCACTTTGCTGCCGCCACAACCATATCTTTCCAGCCTTCCATCTGGAAAGAGGGTCGCCGTCTCCGAGAATGCCCAACTCGCCTTCGGATGGCGCTCTAGCAGTTCCACAACAATCTCCAGATGGCAATCTTTCCAATAACCGTCTCCATCCAGCAACGCAACTACATCGCCTTTGGCTGCTTGGATGCCCCTGCTTCTAGCCGCGCTCATGCCGGAGCTTGCCTCGGTGTTCAACACGGTAATCGACTCGGGAAAAGCCAGCGCATATCTTTGCAGCACATCGAGCGTGTCGTCGGTCGAGCAATCGTCCACCACGATAATTTCCTTCGCCGGACGCCTCTGCAGGAGCACCGAATCCAACGCCTGCCCGATGTGCTTGTCGACGTTATACGCCGGAATTACCACGCTGACACTGTACTGACCGTTGATCGCCACTCGACCGCTCCTCGCTTCCGCACCTTTTTTGTAGCAAAAACGATGCGCCCTCGCCAGTGCTGGACGTACACCGTAACCCATTACGGCCTAGTGCCTTACTATCTCCCACAACGACGAAAAAATGCCACTATAAAAAGATGGTCGCTGCCCCATGATCCGAAAACTGCTGCCCGTCTGCCTGCTCATTTTCCCCCTCAGCCTTCTACCGGCTAACAAAAACCCTGCGTCCCGTTGGACCCTCGGTCCCTTCACCCGTCCCGTTAATGCCCCGGTCATTTCTCCCCAGCCTTCGTCTGTGTTTCATGACCCCATCCGTAACGCACCCGTCCATTGGGAGGCTCTCCACACCTTCAATCCCGCCGCCATTGTTCGCAACGACAAAATATACGTCCTTTATCGCGCGGAAGACAACACCGGCAAAATGGTCATCGGCATGCATAC
Source organism: Bryobacteraceae bacterium (assembly GCA_965219315.1). Classification (GTDB taxonomy): domain Bacteria; phylum Acidobacteriota; class Terriglobia; order Bryobacterales; family Bryobacteraceae; genus Bog-105. Next base: position 151,375 of record CBDCNB010000001.1, read on the forward strand.
CTCGCGCCTCGGTCTCGCCGAAAGCAGCGATGGCATCCACTTCACCCGCCGCCCGGAGCCCGTTTTCTATCCCGCCCATGACAGCCAAGAATCGCGTGAATGGCCCGGCGGCGTCGAAGATCCGCGCATCGTCGAAAGTGAAAATGGAACGTACTTTCTCACCTATACGCAATGGAACCGCAAATCCACCGATATTGGTATCGCCACCTCTCGCGACCTCATCCACTGGACAAAGCACGGTCCGGTCTTCGGCGGCAAGTATCTGACCATGTCCTACAAATCGGCCGGCATACTCACCAAGCTCTCCGGAGGCCGTCTTCTCGCCGCCAAGCTAAAAGGCAAATACTGGATGTACTGGGGTGAAGGCGCCATCCATCTCGCCACCTCCAACGACCTCATTCACTGGTCGCCCCTGGAGAAGCCTGATGGCACTCTAGTCGACGTTCTAGGAAAACGTCCCGGTAAGTTCGATAGCAGCTTCCCCGAAACCGGGCCGCCGCCCGTTCTCACCGAAAACGGCATCGTCGTCATCTATAACGGCAAGAACGATCCCGTAGACGGCGATAAGAGCCTGGGTGCGAATGCTTACTCCGGAGGCCAGGCGCTCTTCTCGAACGACGATCCATCGGAGCTCGTCGCTCGCACCGACCAACCATTCTTCAAGCCGGAACTGCCTTTCGAAAAAACCGGACAGTACGCCGCCGGAACCACCTTCCTGGAAGGGCTGGTTTACTTTCACAGCCAATGGTTCCTCTATTACGGCTGCGCCGATTCGAAAGTAGGAGTCGCCATTGCCAATGGGCCTAGGGCAAAGAACAATCGGCCCGCTCAATGACGCACACGCTCATCGCCTCCGCCCTCCTGCTCGTAGCGACGGCGCCTCGCCATGTGAATGCCCAAATCTCACCGCCTGACTCCTCCGTTCAAAAGCCCTATGAAGCTCACGTCGTCATTGCCACCGGCGACGTCACCCGGCTGCGAGACCAGCAGCCCTGGGCCGTGATCGAAGGCGAGCCGGTACCCGTTCGCCAGACCATCACCACCGGCCCCGATGGCTACGCCCGTTTCGAACTTGCCGGCGGCAGCAGCTTTGAGCTCTTCGCCAACTCTCAAGTGATCTTCCGCCGAAACACCGCCAACGAAGGAGATCTCCTCGATGTCCTCGCCGGCCGCGTCCGCGCTCACTTTCACCCGACTGGCGATCAGCCTGTGCAAAGGATCTTCACGCCCGCCGCTATTCTCTCGTCCACTCAGCCGGCGACCGTTTCCTTAGCCATCGACGAAGACAACACGGTACGAATAGATATCCTGGAGGGCCAAATAAAAATCCAACACGCCCTGCTCCCCCGCGCTACGCCGATTACGGTCAAAGCCATCGACGCCGTCCTCGTGCAACCCGGTGAACCCCTCGTATACCAAGCCGCCCACGGAACCTTCTACCGCTACGCCATCAAGCCCCTCATCGTGCTTTGGACATACCTAATTCCCTATCACGAACACGACAATCACTTCGTTGTCATGGCGCGCCTATCACCCACGTTCTCTCCCCCAACTACTCCATAGATAATGCATTATTCACGGTCATTTTTGGCGTATTCCTTCTTCATGTTTTGCAGCAATGCTAGGCCCCAATAAGGTTCTCCCCCCGACATAGCCATATGTTTCTTCTCGACATCATCGGGTGTTGTTTCCGTGTAAGAGGCTGGAACTATTAGTAACTTTTCGGAGGGCTCGCCAAGCTTTAATGAAGTCACCACCTCGACATTGTGTGAAGTGGGCCCTTTGGCTGAGACAACCGGTTTAGACACTGGTTACCATTGGACGAAAAACGGTTGGCTTGGTTGCGGCTTGATTTTATAGTGGGGTGGTCGGCGAAGCGGAGAGGGGCAACGGTGGCGACCGACCCCTCAAGGAATAGCCGGCCGGAACTCATCGCGAACGATGGGCAGGGCGTGTGGCATCCGGCGCGTCCTATAGCCTGGCCCGGACCCGACCGGAATGCGGGACCCCGGCCCTGGTTTACCAGCGGGAGCGACCCATCGGACCGATAGATTCCGTCATGCCTGAAAAACGCTTTTCGAGGGCCCTCGATCTTTTTCCTCATGCGGTAGCCGCCAAACCAGAAGGAACCGAACCAGCTTCGAACTCCACCGGTGGGCGATAGCCGAGCGCCGAATGCAGCCGCTTTTCGTTGTAGATCTGCTCCAGGAAGCGCTCGATGGATCGTCGCGCTTCGCGCAGATCGCGATACTCTTGCCGGTACACTTCTTCGTACTTCAGCGTTTTCATAAACGACTCGCAAGCGGCGTTGTCGTAAGGGTTTCCTTTGCGGCTCATGCTGATGACAATGGCGTGCTCCTCAAGCAGCCCGGTGTAGTCGCGCGAAGCGTACTGGGCGCCGCGGTCGGAGTGATGCACCAAGCCTGGTAAAATCGTGCGCCGGTTGAGCGCCATGGCTAACGCCGCTTGGGCCAGCTTGTCTTCCAGCGTCCGATCCAGCGCCCAACCGATGACGCGCCGCGAACAGGCGTCGAGCACGACCGCCAGATAGACGAACTCCCTCTCCAGCCGGATGTAAGTGATATCGGCCACCCAGAGCTGGTTGATTTGAGTCACTGTCATCTCGCCGGCCAGATTGGGGTGCACGGGCCGTGCGTGCGTCGAATCGGTGGTCGCCACCTGGAACTTACGGCGCCGCAAACCGAGCAAGTTGTCTTCGCGCATGAGACGGCGGACTCGCTTGTGGTTCACCGTCCACCCGCGCCGCCGCAGTTCCGCCGTCATGCGCCGCCAGCCATACGCGGGCCACTCCAGCGCTACCCGCTGGAGCGCATCGCGCAGTCCCATATCGGCATCCGGCTTGGCTTCCGTTTTCTGCCAGCGGTAAAATCCGGCCCGGCTCATGCCCGCCATGCGGCACAGCCGTCCGAGCGTTAGCGGCGTTGCCATTGTCACTTCTTTCTCGATGTACGGACAAGCGAGTTGGGGGAAATCAATGCCTGCAGCCTCCGCTGCTCCTCGACATGCTGCAAGCATCGCTGCAAAAAATCGATCTCCAATGCCTGACGCCCAATCTTGCGTTCCAAATCGGCGACCGGTGTCGTCACCTCCAACCGTCTCTGTCCCTCGCCGGGGAAGGCTTTTCCTCCCTGTTCCCTCAGCTCACGCCGCCACCGGTGCAGCACGTTCGGACTCACCTCGCACGCCCGCGCTACTTCGGCCATGGTGGCCCCTTTTTCCAGCCGCCTCACGGCGGCTTCCTTGAACTCTTTCGTGAACTTCCTGCGTGACCTCATGACTCTTCTTTCTCCATTCAATGAAAGTTGAGTCTAAACCGGTTGTCTCAGTTTGGGGGCCCACTCCAGTGCGCGCCATTATGAATAGAAGACGTCTGTATCTCCTTAAGTGGAAAACAACCAAGCTCCGGCGCTAACCATTTTTCGTCTTTCACACCATCTTGAGGAAACGTGACATAGCGTAGTGTCCTGAAGCCTAAAAGCTTTTCCTCGTCGGGCAACTTTGACATGTCAACATCTTCTGGACAACCGATCGGTTCTGAATCCGAAATCATGTGTCTTAGAACTTCCGGTCGCTTCTTTAAAGTCATGACAGAATCGGTGGCATCATCTAAAAACATCCACTCGCCTGTTGTTGCATTTTTGATCTGACTTGCGAGTGTCTTCTTGACTGGATAAACCTCCAACACTCGGAATACGATCGAACCATCACGAAATTGTGCATAAACTTTCGAGGTAATTTGAAAAAGTGTTCCTTTACCGATCTCTCCTTTCCCCGAATACATCTTTCGGGTAATCTCCGCAGTTAGTGGATGGATCTCGGCGAGCGGGCCAGCGGCCTGCAGTTTATTTGACGTAAACGAAATCAAGTAAAAAGCCGAAACTCTCAATCCCGCGAAGATAAATAACAGTCTTGCGAGATTCTTGATGTTTGTCATATCGTCCCTTCCTTTAGCAGTTCGCAATATTCGAGGGTTTTACACCCTCAAGATTTGTTTTTTGCCGGATCGCTGTTCGGTGTGTGCAGACCGTGGGCAGACTGATATGGAGCAAATCCGCGATTTCTTTGTTCGATTTACGTTCACCAATCAGCTTTAAAATTCTTAGCTGCATCGGAGAAAGATAACAATTCCGTGATACTTCTGGGAGGTCCGAAGTGCCCGGGGTGATATCGCTGGCGACCACTTGAACACCCCAAAGCGGATCGGTACCCACTTTTACGGGATAGTAACTCACGACACATCGCTTGAGGCGAGTGCCGACGAGAGCCTCCACCATAACGTTCTCCACCGCAATACCCGTTGTAATGACTTCACGATAGGCGGGAAGCAATAGATGATAGACGGATTGCTGCACTGCATCGACCACAGATCGCCCAATATGATCTTCGATGGAGCGGCCATGCAGCTCCGCCAAGGCCGAATTGATCGATACATACTGGTAATTGCTGTTGACCACGGCTACCCCTGGAGAGGGATCGGGATGTTGGTTTTCCGGAGCTTCGGAATCGAGTGGGGACCCGAAGCCGGTATTTTTCGCCATTGGACGCACACCTGCTTGAGGACACGCAAGGGTATGTCGCATCGAGATCACCCCTCCCAGGGTGAAGCTACCTATTAAAAGTAGCAAATATTTGGCGCACCTGAGTAGTACGCCAGCCTCATCAACGAGGGAACTACTAGAACTTTCAGCAAATCACTGCTACGCGAAATCTACCTTGCCAAAAATTTTGGCAGTACGCAAGCTTAAATCTTCGAATTTCGAATAACTTTCGTTCTAAGCGTACTATTCCATTGAGGTATATACCTTGCTGTTGTTAACCTAAAGCGGGTTTCAACTTCATAAAAGCTGCGGGCGTGAGAAATGGAATGCGGCAGTACTCGGACGATCTGCGAAGCAAGCTGATTCATGCTTGGCAGAACTAGGACGACAGTCAACAGGAACAAGCCAAGTGGTGGGGAGTCCGCCGGAGTTGGTAGCAGAAGGTGCTCCGATGGTGGCGCGAAACAGGCCAGACAGCGGGATTTGGGTGCTTTGGCCTTTACTACATAGGTGCCGAAACCACGTAGGAACGTTTTCGGCCACTTCGGCTCTCGGCATTGGATCAATTAGCTGTTCATAGCGCTTAGCGTTAGTTTTTGCTAATCGGTCCAGTCTGGTCATTCTTCCGTGCGGAAACAATCGGGCTGGATTTAAACAGCAAAATGACTTTCCTCTGATCTGTCTACTGACGGTTAGCGTCCTATGTGCCGCAAGGATGAAGTCTAATTGGCGACACACCCCGGCTTTGTTGTAGATTCGCTGCAGTTGTGTTTTTCCGCAATTTCAAGAGATTTTTAGTTCGTCGCACATTCTACCTAGGCTGCGGCCATCAACCACCCCCAAGACAAGTTGGCAAATAGCCGGAATACAATCGTAGATGAATATGCGCAATATTCTAGAGAACTCGACCGTGGCTGTGCCGGCCGCTAATGCTGGCTGGAAGAGAGTCGTAGCTATCGTCTGCGCGATTTTGTTGGGAATTATCTTCTTAGCCTCGGGTGGTTGGAAAGTTTTAAGCCCGTTTCAAACCGGCGAGGTTTTGGAGCAGGCGAAGGTTCCGGCTGGCCTTGGTGCCATCGGTGCAATTACCTTAGGGACCCTAGAGCTGTTTACGGCGTTTCTTCTGTTTGTTCCGCGGTTTCGGCGTTGGGGTGGCGTGCTTGGGTCGTTGCTGCTGCTCTTCTTTATCGGTTGGATCGGTTACTACTATCCCAATTTAGTAGGCCGTGATTGTAGTTGTTTTCCCATCATTAAACGCGCGGTAGGTCCTAATTTTTTTGTGACCGATGGTTTGATGCTGTTGCTCGGGATTGTGGCTTGGCTGTGGTCTTCTCCGGTACGGAGTATCAAGATTCCTGCAATTGCATTTGCTGCTTTGGTGGTTTTAGCGGGCGGCAGTTACGCGATGAACTCCTTGACTAGAAGCCATGTGGAGATGCCTGTTCCGGTCATGGTGGAGGGAAGGCCCACAAACTTGGCGCAGGGCAAGGTGTTTTTGTTCTTCTACGATCCGTCATGCATGCACTGCGACGCGGCTTCTCGATTTATGTCGAAGCTCAATTGGGGCGGTACGAAGATTGTTGCGATACCGACCATCAATCCACAGTGGGCGGGATCGTTTTTGCATGACACAGGATTGAAAGCTTCCACAAGCCTTGATCTACAAAAATTGCGTAAGACGTTCACCTTCGTGGATCCACCTTATGGCGTGGCATTGGTCAACGGCCAGGTGAAAGAAACATTTGGCCAGGCTCAGTTCAACGTTCCGTTGCCTGAGCCTGAGTTGAAAAAGCTGGGCTTTGTGAAATAGAGATCCCGCTACTTTTGGTTCTTTTCGTCACTGGTGACGAAAAGATTATTGTCGACACTGAAGACACCGGGAGTGGAATTAGCCTGGATACCAGCGATGGCGGCATCGGACGAATTATTGACGGCCCCTATGAGAGTGACGTTGCCGTTTTTGACGATAATGTGGATCGCGTGGTAACCGATCGGCGGGTCATAGGTGATGCCCATGGTTCGGCGGGTGAGGCTGAGGAATTGGGGTCCTCGATTGGAAGTATACTTTTGTAACTGCGGTTGGCCGTAGATTCTGTAATAGACTGCTGCGCGAATGCGGTCATCGTTCGGGGAGTTCGGAAGCACTTCGATCTGGTTTTCGACATGCTCCACGCCTTCGACTTTCTTGGTGACGTTTTCAGCACTCGATTTTAGGGTGGGACGGGATGCCTGCCCTTCTAAGATGACCGTTTTGCCTTTAATGGCAAAGTGAATGTTATCGAAAACACCATATTGCGGTAGGGTGACAATTGCTTTCCGTACCTCCTTGGCAATGCGGAGCATGGTTTTCTGTTCGCTACTGTTTAGTTGAGAGTTGTTGTTCGCCGAACTGCCGTTGTCCGATTGCGACTGTTGGGAGTTTTGTTGTACCGGCGCGGCAAACGAAACGGTGCAAGCCGCACCGAGAATGCCGGTCGCCAATAGCTTTGAAATAGAGAGTTGCATGATTTTTTTCCTCCTTCAGCTGGACGAGACGTCTATCGAAATGTCTTGAAATAAAAGTACTAGGATGTGACCTCGCACGAAGTAGGCGATAAGGAAAGAGCATGGAATTTCATCAACTGCGTTACTTCTGCGCACTGGCGCGCACAGGCAGTTTTACGAAAGCGGCCCAGGAGGAAGGGATAGCGCAGCCCTCACTTTCGCAGCAGATTCGCAAGTTGGAGACCACAGTAGGAGCAACGTTGTTCGTCCGTTTAGGGCGGTCGGTGCGGCTGACAGCGCATGGAGAACTGCTGCTGCCGCACGCCAGGACGATCCTGCAACAAGTAGCGGAAGGACGAAACGAACTGGCGCATTTAGAGGAAGGGACGCGAGGGCCGATACGGGTGGGGGCTATACCGACAGTACTTCCTTATCTGCTGGCGCCGCACCTGGGCGAATTTGGGCAACGCTATCCGGAGATAGAACTGCGCCTGAGCGAGGATACAACGCAGCGATTGATCGAACGCCTGCAGTCGGGCGATTTAGAGTTAGCGTTGTTGAGTTTGCCGGTGCGGAATGCGGAGATCGTGATTAGCGAACTGTTGCGCGAACCGATGCTGATGGCGGTGGCGAAGAATCATCGGCTGGCTGGTGAGCGAACCGTCGATCTTCGGGAGATGCATCGAGAACGACTGTTGTTGCTGAAAGAAGGGCATTGCTTTCGGGAGGATATGCTGACGGCTTGTACGCGGGCAAGCGCGGAGTTTCACTCGGTCTTCGAAAGCGATCACTTCGGGACAATATTTCCGATGGTGGCGGCGGGAGCAGGCGTCAGTTTAGTTCCGAAGATGGCTGCGCAACAGGCGGCGAACTGCGCGCTAGTGCCTTTAGCAAAGCAACAAGTGCGGAGAGTGGGATATGCTCGCGTGCGGAGCAGGTTTACGAGTAAGCCTGCGAAGGCGTTTATTGCTTGGTTGCGGGAAGTAGCAAAGGCGCAGAGCATCGCTCACTCAGATGAGGACAGCCCGGCCTTGCGGAAGTAGGGAACTCCGTTGCGTTGTTCGACGAATGTGACTTGGTCGCCAATGCGGGCGCGCTCAGTTGGTGAAGCGGCGAGAATACGCACGGTCACTCGACTCGATTTTTGACGAGGTCCATTTCCGACATCGATGATGGCGATTTGGTAAGGAGCGTCGGCGGCGTACTGCTCAGGCGGTGAGTAGATCGTCGTTTCCGTGTAGACGACCCCGTGCTGGTGTGGGTATGGATTCATTTACAATTCCCTCCCTAAGATGCTGACGACACAGGTGGCACCGGAGCCGCCGAGATTTTGGGCAAGTCCAAGGCGATGCCGGTTCACCTGGCGGTCGCCTGCTTCACCACGAAGCTGCTGAACGACGTCGCAGATCTGGCCGACGCCGGTTGCGCCAACAGGATGCCCTTTCGATTTCAGTCCTCCGCTGGTGTTGATGGGGAAGCGACCATCGAGGGCGGAGCAGCCTTCGGCGGCGAAGGGTCCACCTCCGCCTTTTCCGACGAAGCCGAGGTCCTCACTGGCTACAATTTCGGCGATGGTAAAGCAATCGTGCAGTTCGGCAAAGTCGATGTCTTTGGGGCCGAGTCCGGCCATCGCGTAAGCCTTTGCGCCAGCCGATTGCACGGAGGGAAACACGGTGATGTCGCTCTTGCTATCGAGAGCAAGGTGATCGGACGTTTGCGCAACTGCCAGTACACGCACAGCGCGAGAAGTGAACTCGCGGGCGCGTTCCAGGGGAGCGAGAACGACCGCCGCCGCACCATCGCTGACCAGTGAACAATCATAGACGGTGAGGGGATCGGAAACGGGCCTGCCGGCAAGAGCTTGCTCCAGCGTAATGAGCTTACGCATGTGCGCGAGGGGATTTTTTGCTCCATTTGCGTGATTTTTGACGGCAACGGCGGCCAAGTGTTCGCGAGTAGTGCCGTACTGGTGCATATGCCGTTGAGCGATCATGGCGAAGAGGGCTGGGAAGGTGGCTCCAGCTAATCCTTCGGTGGACATGTCGCCGGCACCAGCGAGTATTTCGGCTACGCGGGGAGTCGATTGCGAGGTCATTTTTTCCACGCCGGCAGCAATGACAATGTCGCAAAGTCCGGACGCCACACTCTGCCACGCGTGAAAGAAAGCAGAGCCACTGGAGGCGCATGCGTTCTCGATTCGCGTGCAGGGAATCTGTTCTAAACCGGCCGAGGCGGCGACATAAGGAGCAAGATGGTTTTGACCTACAAATGACGGACCTGCGAAGTTGCCGAGAAAGAAGCTTTCCACAGCATTCGGCGATAGGTGAGCGTCGGCGAGTGAGTGCGCGATTGCTTCTACCGCCAAAGAACGGAGATCGCGGTCGGCAAAGGCGCCGAAGGCCGTCTTCCCGGTGCCGATGATAGCGACAGGTCTCATATAAAATTAAGATAGCGTTAATGCCAGGACGTCCTTGCACGTTTTCGAGAACCGTCCGTCATCCCTTTGACAAAGGATGCCGCCGACCACGGATTATCGCGCGAGACGAGGCGTGCTATCTACGAGGGCCGTTTCATCGATGGATGTGGGGAAATCCGTGAGCGAGCCGCTGCCGAAAGAATCGGACCTACAGGCACGTATCGGCGCTGATGCGCAAACGTTGTTTGTGCATCAGAACCTGCGGCGTATTTTTCTTTTGATCTATCGCATTGTAGGCAATGTGGATGATGCTCAGGATTTAACGCAGGAAACATTCATCAAGGCGCTGCAGCGTCAAACGCAGTTGAAAGATTTGGAAAAGGCGAGCGGATGGCTTTCGAGGATTGCCAGCAATACGGCGCTCGACTATTTGAGACGGAATAGGCGATTTTCGTTTGCGGACGTGAGTGAGATGCGCGAGTTTCCAGGAGAAACCGAGGCGGAAAATCCCGAGCAGTTGTTGTTGCGGGGAGAGCGCAAATTGTTATTGGACGGTGGATTGGCGGTGTTGACAGAGCGCGAGCGCATGGCTTTGTTGCTGCGCGACGTGGAGGAATTACCGGCGGAAGAAGTGGCGTCGCAGATGAATTGCTCCATGGCGACGGTGCGTTCGCATATCGCCAACGCGCGAGTGAAGTTTAAGCGGTATTTACAGGGAAAGAGGCAGGCGTGAGAGTGCATAGCAGGGACGGCAATCATCCGATTGCGGAGAAGCTAGCCCTTTTTTCCCGAGGCGATTTGCCATGGGTGGAACATTGGAAGTGTGGGCGGCACGTAGCGCGATGCAGGGTATGCGAAGGGGAAGTGGCGCGTTTTCGTTTTGCGACGGAACATCTACAGAACGAGGCCGCAGCGCAAACGCTGACCGGATTTGAGGCCATTACCGACTGGACGCGGCTGGAGCGAGAGATGTTGGGGAACATCGGCGTGGGCGTGGCGGCGGCGCGATGCGTTGGAGAAGTAGGTCATCGCCGGACAACACACTTTCGTAGAGCGGCAGTCATTTTGGGCCTGCTCGTTCTTTTTGCCATTGGATGGCTGACCCATATTCCGCAGGCGCAGAACGTTCGCCTTATGGCATCGTTGCGGCAGTTGGTGGCGACGCCCCGGGCGTCGGGGAAGAATACAGTGTTGCGAACATCACGGGATGGAATTTCGGTGAGAGCGCAGGGAGCGACGTTGACGATCATGCATCCGCGATCGGCAGTGGTGTCCTTATCGGGTGCCTCGTCGGTGCGGGCGCGATATGTAGACGAGGACTCGGGCGAAGTGACGATTACGAGTGTTTATGGCCAATAGGCGCTCCTCCTTCTTCATTGCCGCGATCGTTCCTTTGCTGATGTCAGCCCACGCGGTATTGGGGCAGAGCCTTGCGGCCCAGGAGATGTTTGCTTCGAACAGGGGCAACTCATGGTTGGATGTGGCGTTTCCGAAGGACTCGCCGGTATTGATCGTATCCTCGGGATTGGGCTCCACGACAGCGCGTCTGCGGGGTACCTCCATTGCATTAGAGATCCATACATCGCTGCTCTTAAGGAATACCGGAACAAAGCCGATTAGTGGTTTAGCTTTGCGAGTGGAGGCCGAAGACCTTACGCCGATGGCGAGGGGATCGGTCACGGTGCCGAGTTTAGACGTGCAGCCGGGAGACGTGTTTCCCGTGCGCATCGATATGGAATTAGTGCGGCCGTTCAGCGTTCAGAAAAGTCAGTCGCCGCTGGTGCAAGTGTCGTTGGATTGCGCCATGTTCGATGATTTGACTGCTTATGGGCCGGACAAGCTGGGTTCGAAGCGTGCCTTGATGGTGTATGAGTTGGAGGCGCGCCGGGATCGGCGCTATCTGGCAAGACTGCTGAGTACGGGACAGATCGCGGAGTTGCGGAAAGAATTGGATTTCGGATTGGAAGGCGACAACTTACCACGTTTGGCAATGGAGTTGTGGCGGGGAGCGTTAGCCGGTGCGATCGCCAAGCAGGAACCAGAAGCGGTGGGGATTTTGGCGTACCCCAGTTCTCCGGTGGAGACGGTGAGCGGCGAGGCAAGATTACTTCGCAATGAAGTGGGCAGTCCTGTTATCGAGATTAGAAACTTGTCCAAGCGGCCGGTCGTCAGTGTGGAGATGGGATGGATTGTACGGGATGACCGCGGGAGAGATTTCATGGCGGGCTCCATGCCTAAGAAACTTTCGTTGGCTCCAGTGGAAAGCGGCAAGATGACGCAATCGGGAGCAATGCGTTTCCTGCAACAGAGCGGACAGCCGTTGGCAGTAGACAAGCTACTTGCATTTGTGAATAGCGTCGAGTTTGGCGATGGGTCGATTTGGATTCCGAGCAGAGGAGACATTAGCCAGGCAACGGATAGTCCGGTGTTGCGGCGGGAGTTGGCGATGTCGCCCGAGCAGGAGCGCCTTCAAAATTTGTATCGCAGGAAGGGAATGGACGCCATAGCGGCTGATCTGAAACGCGTGCATTGAAGCACTTAGCGGGAGGGACCTTGCGAAACACGAAGAAAAGCAGTGGGGAATTGGCCGAGTTTGTGGGACGTCCGTTCGAGGGGCTGTCCTTGGCTGAGAAGTGGCGCTTGGCGGGTTCCTGGATTGCGATGGAACGTTACACGCCGGAGCGGCTTCCGTTGCGCGTGATGGAGGCTGTGGCGGGAAGCGCAACGGGTTGTATCGAGCAGTTGAAGGTGCGTGGCCTTAATCCGTCGCGGTATGAGTTTCGGTTGATGGAACAGCCTTATGGCCCGTCATAACGCGATTGTTAGTTGGCCAATGATCAGCTTGATAGACTAGAAAGTTCGGGGCGTGGCTCAGCCTGGTAGAGCGCCTGGTTCGGGACTAGGAGGCCGGAGGTTCGAATCCTCCCGCCCCGACCAATCTTTCAAATAACTTACAACCAAATCGATTGTGAGCCCGAGTGCGGGCAACCAGGAGTTCTTAGGTTACTCCCATCGGCATCTGCTTAAAACGCTGAGATTCCAACCTTCAGCGCGAGGTTTAAGGTAGCCATAGTATCGGCCATAATGCCGCGCTCTATCATCTTGGCCAGCTTTGCCGCTCTGAGCCTTTGCAGCCGACGCCCGACTCTTTGAGACGTCGCCCCAAAGCCGTCGCAGTGGCGTTGCTTTGATGTCTGGGATCAGTGGAATTATTGATTTGGGACGATGCTGCCGTGGCTTCAACCCTGAGCCGTTTCAACAATAGTTGACGTGCTGCCGGAGCAGATCAAGGCTTCCGGCTGGAAAGCCGTCAGAGAGTAAGATGGATTCCGCAGAACTATGGCGCAACCTCACGGAACCAGTCACGCATTACCTGCTTAACCCGTTCATGCTCTTCTGTGGTAACCGGACTCATATGACAGACGATGTTTCTCGTGTGCGTAATGAGACGAGTCTGAGTGATTAACGCCTTATCGCGAACAAGCGCTTGGAAGTGGCTTTCCAGTTGTTGTCTTCATCAATGATGCGAAGCAATTGCGGAAGTGTTGTGAGAGCCAACTTTCCCCTGGGGTTGAGATTCATCCAGCGCTTTGCGTCTTCCGTGCTCTCGTACTCGCCCACCTTGTCACGGACATCTTTAGGGACGGCGTTCCACCAATTCTCCTTGTCTGCCTCGGAGAGGACAGTAAGAATAAAGTCCCGCAGATAGTTCTCCAGAACATAGAACAGCCGAAACGTCTCTGACACGTCGATCGCGTCGCGTGTCTCGTCTGGAAGAACTTCAGCCACGTTGAATGTATCCGAGATCATGAGCTGACTGTGAGGCACGGTGTTCGGCAGGTTCTTGATTGACTTCTGAGCCGATCGTCCGACCATGAGAAAATGAGCCAAACGCTCCCTCATGCCAAAACTTTGCGCAAGGCACTGAAGATATTGAGGTAGATCTCCTCGGTGCCATTGGACGGAAGGTGTACCTCGATATTGAAGCGAAATTCCGGTTCAAACTTCGCCATATGAACGGTCGCAGGGTTCGGAGGGGTAAAGCCTGCGTCCATTTTCGGCTCTTCCTTGCCTCCGTTTTCTGATGACATAGTAACTGGCTCAGTTGATCCTGAGAAGTCCGCCAGTTTGGTCAATGCGCCGAAGGTGAGCGCGATCAGTTTCGTCATCGCCTCTTCAGTTCCACTGACCTGTGCTACCAATCCCCTGAGTTGATCCGGTGCAAGTTGATGGGCATTTTCATCGGCCTTGTACAGCCCCGCGTAGCTCTTGCGTATGCCTTCCGCGATGGCTTTCTTTGCTAGGCGTTTGTTCTTCAGCTGGCGTAAGCGGGCGTGGGCTTACCCGAGTTGTCGAGGAACCCCAACTTCTTCAGTAGGGTGATGAGCGCCCGATCATTTGTGCTCTTCAGGCCAAGCGTACCACTGAGGAAGCTGTTGGTGAAGGCGTCAGGCACCTTCGCCTTGGCGATATTCTCAAAGAGCAGCGGGACATTTTTGTATGTCGGCAAGTATGGAAGCTCGATTGCCATCTGGCATAGGACACCACGCGAAGTAGAACACAAGTTAAGTGAGAGTTCAAGAATGGCTGGTACTGGCTTTTGCATCGACAAAGTCGCATGTTTCGTGCGGCTGCGAATCCGATAAAATTCTCTCACCGCTGGTGAGAGAATTAGAACCGCCTTGCGTCTATACGCATTCAGCGTATAATCAAAACTGTGCAGGGTCCGCCGATGAAGGTCGTTGAAACCACCCGGTTCCTGAAAGACGCTGACGGTTTGATGCCGGAATCGGAACGGACTCGGCTGGTTGCTTTCGTCGGTGCGAACCCGGAAGCTGGCGATCTCATTCCCGAGACGGGCGGCGTCAGAAAATTGCGGTGGGCTCTGCCGGGTGGCGGCAAGCGGGGTGGTGTGCGCGTGATCTATTTCTTCCACAACGAAAGCCTTCCAGTTTTCCTGCTCGCGATGTATCGCAAGAACGAGAAGGCAAATCTGAGCAAGGCGGAACGTAACGCGATGGCCAAGGTCGTGCCCGCAATTGTTCAAGGCTATACGAAAGGTAGGGGAGCAAAATGATGAAGGCAAAGAATCGGTCTGTCCGAAACGCGGCAGAGAAGCAGCCCACCGTCGGCGAACGAATCATCGGAGGACTTGAGGAGGCGCTCGCCTGGTCGAAAGGCGAAGGGGTTCCAGTCCGAGTCACGCAGGTGCAGGTGCCGGAAATCGATGTGTCAGCTGTCCGGCGGCGGATGGGGCTGAGCCAGACGCAGTTCGCTTTGAAATTCGGTTTTCCTCCAGCCACTCTCCGGAATTGGGAACAAGGGCGCGTTCGACCCGACACTCCAACGCGCGTGCTGTTGGCCGTTATCGCGAAGCACCCGGACAGCGTCGAAGACGTGCTGAAGGACGTTCGATGAATAAAACCAACTATGGCCGATACTATGACTACTCCTTGCAGCTAAGGGCTGCTCTCGGTTGCGCACATTCGACCGCTGGCGCGCGGTAACTCGCACATTCGGAACATTTAAGCGCAAGGGCGAGCAATGCATAGCAATCCCGCTAACTCTCTGATTCCTCGTCCTCATCTGGTTCGGGACTAGGAGGCCGGAGGTTCGAATCCTCCCGCCCCGACCAAAGATTTCCAATAATTTACTTGATTATGCGATTGAGGGCATTAAGGTCGTCGATTCACAGTTGAGTTACGAACACTCCCTAGCGGTAAGTCTTCGTGCTCCTCGAGCCGCTTCGGTCACCTGGCTGACCACAGCAACAACGTTCTCCCATTCCGTGGGTTGAAAGAAGACTTTTAGCTTGGCTTGAGCGCGTAGCCATCCTGGCTTTGTAGCAGCAAAAATCTTTTCTCCGCCGGGTGTCAACCGATAGCCGCGTTCACGCCGATTGTCGGCTGATGCCGGTTCTATCCATCCGTTTTTCTCCAATAGTCGCAGATTGCGCGAGGTAGTCGTTTTGTCCAAGCCGAGCGCGCCTCCGAGTGCAACCTGACTTGTTCCAGGGCTGTAGCTCAATGCCATAAGTAACGAGAACTGGGACGGTTCCATGGTGCTACCCATTTCGTCGCTGTAGAGTTGTGTCACCAAGCGCGCAGCCCGTCGGAGGTTAGCGCACGCGCAATGAAGATCAGGTAATGGCTCCGTAAGAACTGTAGACGCTCTAGGCATTGCGGCACTACCTATTATTGGGAGGCAGTAGTAGTTGTAGAGGCGACAACGGGCCAATCGGCATGTAGTCGAATGACGCGAAGTTTGCTTTTATCAATGGGAGCACTTCTAACATGGCTTTCGCTTCCTCGACGGTTTTGCAATTGAGAACAAAAACCACGCCTTTCCCATCGCCACGGACGTACCACTGTTGGATCTTTCCATCCAGGTAAAGTTGCACTGTGTCTTGAACTTCCGTGTGCATCACTTTCATCATCTGGTCTCGGGTAATGTCTGGTTTGACGGTTAGGGTAGCCAACACTTGGGTGACTTTGGGTTGGGTGGGCGGCTGCGCGAGGAGCGAGGTGGTCGCAATCGCGGCAAGCAGGACACTATGAAGCGGGAATAGTTGCATATGCAACTATTGTAAGACATACTGAGATGGACCGTTAAATCTTTACCGAGCGCAATGCTGAAAAAGGAGTTGTTATGACGAGCTTAGAGTTTTGGATTTTGTTGCCAGCAGGAGCAATTGTCGTGCAGCGCCAGAGCTTCGGAGTGTCTCGATGACGGGGGTACTGTTCCTCATGTTTCTTTTGTTTATCGTTAGTGTTGTAGGAGCACTCACGGCGAACTATCTTTCGCGCCGAACAGCGGCTTGGGTATTGGCGAGTCTCTTTGTTTGGCTTCTGTATGTCGGAGTTTTAGCCTCCTTCGGCGTCATTCGAAACGTGGCGTTGCGTCCTCCTGGGATTGCTTTCATCGTTGTTCCGGAATTGTTATTAGTATTTTTCCTCTTCGTGCGCTCTGCGGAAGGAGCACGTATCGCACTTGCCTTTCCGCTATGGGTTGTATTAGGAATGCAAAGTTTCCGCGCCGGCGTGGAACTCTTTTTACATCAGCTTTGGATAGAAGGTCTGGTGCCGAAGATGCTCACTTATCAGGGTGCCAATGTGGACATTCTAATCGGAATCTCAGCACCGATAATGGCCTGGCTTTTTACCAGACAGCGATTGGGGATAGGTCCAATGCTTCTTTGGAATGTAATGGGACTGATGACACTGGCTAATGTCGTAATTCGCTCCGCGTTGACGGCACCCGGTCCATTGCGAATGATCCACGCCGAAGTTTCCAACACGGCCATTGCCATCTTTCCCTTTACATATATTCCGGGCTTCTTTGTGCCGCTTGCTGTTGTTCTGCACGTGCTGGCAATAAGGGCGTTGCGCAGCAAGCAAGTAGCTGCTCAGCCTCGCACCTCTTCTGTGCAGCATGAGGTTGTGTTGTGATCAGGATTTTTGAGCTGGTGAAGAAGACGGGTCAACTCCGGGGCAACATTCTTCAGCGACGAACTGTTCGGCGACGATAGGAAGCGGAAGATTTTGATTGACGTGAATGATGGATCACGCAAGTGTGTTTTCTTGAACTATCGTGACCGCTTATGAAGTCCATTCACCGTGGACAACATCGCAGTCAACCAAGTAGTTGAAACCAATGTTTCGCAGCGTTTAGACCGGCTCCCCTGGAGCAGGTGGCATTTGCGCATGGTGACGGCGTTGGGAATCACCTGGTTGCTGGATGGGTTGGAGGTGACGCTGGCCGGTTCGCTGGCAAGCATCTTAAAGAGCCGGGAGACGCTTCACTTTACTGACCAGGAAGTAGGCGCGACGGCTTCGGCATATCTCATCGGAGCTGTCATCGGGGCGCTTGTGTTCGGGTGGCTAACGGATCGGTTGGGGCGGAAGAAATTATTTCTGGTTACGTTGGGGCTTTATCTTGTTGCGACGGCCGCCACGGCCTTTTCCTGGAATTTCTGGAGCTTTATGCTTTTTCGGGCGCTTACGGGAGCGGGGATCGGCGGCGAATACGCCGCGATTAATTCGGCCATCGACGAGTTGATTCCGGCGCGTGTGCGGGGCAATGTCGACTTGATTATCAATGCGACGTTTTGGATTGGAGCCGCATTGGGGTCGGTAGGGACGCTGTATCTACTCGATTCAGGAGCGCTGCCGTTGAGTTTGGGCTGGCGTTTTGCTTTTGGCATCGGGGCGGTGCTGGGGTTTGGGATTCTTTTCTTGAGACGCTCCGTGCCGGAGAGTCCGCGATGGTTGATGCTGCGCGGGCGGGTAGCGGAGGCGGAAGAGATCGTCAGCGGGATCGAACAAAGTATCGAGGTGCAAAGCGGGAGCAAATTGCCGATGCCGGAAGGTTCCCTACGAATTGCTGTTTGTGATCACACGCCTTTGCCCGATGTGTGGAAAGCGATGGTTCGCGATCAGCCAAAACGCACCGTTCTTGGCTTAGCGTTGATGATTGCGCAGGCATTTTTCTACAACGCGATTTTTTTCACGTATGGATTGGTGCTGACGCAGTTTTTCGGTGTAAAAGGTGAGCGCGTTCCCCTCTACATATTGCCCTTAGCGGCGGGGAATTTCTTCGGTCCGCTGGTGCTTGGTCACTTCTTCGATTCGATCGGGCGCAAGACGATGATCACGGCTACCTATGGGTTGTCCGGGATACTGCTGCTGGTATCGGCGCTCTTGTTCCAGCAAAATATGCTCAGCGTCACCGAGCAGGCAATTTGGATTTCGGTGATCTTCTTTATTTCGTCGTCGGCGGCGAGTTCGGCTTACCTTACAGTCAGCGAGATCTTTCCATTAGAGATTCGCGCATTTGCCATCTCTATTTTTTATGCGATTGGGACGTTTGTAGGAGGGGTGGGTGCGCCGTCTCTTTTTGCGGGCTTGATTGCGTCGAACTCGCGGACGCAGCTGTTTTGGGGCTATGCCGCCAGCGCAGTGTTGATGATGACCGGTGCGGTAGCCGAGGCGATGCTCGGGATCAAGGCAGAACGCCAATCGCTGGAATCCGTTTCGACGCCGCTGCAGGCGAGGTAAACGGTGCTATCATCGCGTGCATTGTTATGCGATTCTATCGTATTTTTGCGGCGATTATGTCTTTGTGCCCAGCAGCGAGTATTGCCAGCGCACAAACGCCTAATCAGCCTATTGTTCTTCATGCAGCGCGTTTGTTGGATGTACGAACGGGGCAGATGACGACGCCGGGTGAGTTGCTGGTGCAGGGCGAGCGGATTCGTGCGGTAGGTCGACAGGTGCCGCGGCCTGCGAACGCGGAGATCATCGATCTGGGGGACCGCACTTTGTTGCCGGGACTGATCGATGCTCACGTGCATTTGTTTTTACATCCCGGATCGGAAGATTTGCAGACAGTGGAAGAGTCCGTGCCGCAGAGGACGATTATCGCGGTGCTGGCCGCGAAAGCGGATTTGATGGCGGGGTTTACGGCGGAGCGCGATATGGGCACCGAGGGCGCCGGATCGGCAGACACAGCTGTGCGGAACGCAATCGATCAAGGGTTGATTCCTGGACCTCGGTTACATGTCAGCGGCAATGCGATCGATATTCTGGGCGGCCACGAAGATGCGAATCGATTCAATCCGGCGCAGCATGTTCTTTCGAATGCCTCCTACGCGAACGATGCAGCGAGTTTGGTGCGGGTGATTCGCGAGCAGAGAAAAGAAGGCTCCGATTTCGTCAAGATTTATGAGACAGGACGTGACTCGCTGAAAGAGGGAAAGTTTTCCACGCCGTATCAATACACGGAGGCGGAGCTAAAGGCCGCAGTGACAGAGATGGCACGCGTAGGCGGGCTGGTGGCGGTGCATGCGACGGGTGAGCCGGGAACGCTGTACGCGGCGCAAGCGGGTGTGTCTTCGATTGACCATGCCGACCAACTGAGTGACGAGACGATGCGGCTGATGCGGCAGAAGCAGATTCCGGCGGTGCCGACATTTACAATCAGCGAATACTTTGCCGAACATGCAGAAACGGTGGCACAGAAGGAGCGCTTGCAGGCGATGCTCCAATTTCACGTCAAAGAGTTTAAAAGGCAGCTTGCGGCGGGGGTGCCGATGGCTATTGGTTCCGATGTGGGGCCGTTTCCGCACGGTACGCAGGCGCGCGAGTTTGTACTGATGGAAAAGTATGGGATGAAGCCACTCGCAGTGTTGCAGGCAGACCTGCTGAATGGGGCGAGGCTGCTGAATTTGCAGGGCGAAATAGGCGAGTTGAGGTCTGGTTACCTTGCCGATGTCATTGCGGTGGAGGGCGATCCGTTGCAAGACATGACCGCCCTTGAGAAGGTTGGGTTTGTGATGAAAGATGGAAAGGTTTACCGACGGCCCTAGATTATTTGAGGCGGAAGTTGACCTCGATTTTTGCTTCTACCGGGACGGCATCGCCGCCTTTGGTTGCGGGTTTAAACTCCCACTGCGAGACTGCCTCTACTGCTTTTTGGTCCAGATCGGGATCCAGGCTTTTCAAAACATGAATGTCTTGTGATCGTCCGTCGGTGTTGATGACGAGATCGAGCAAAACAACTCCTTGGATCTTTTCGTTTTTCGGACGTTCGGCGTAGTCCGGCTCGATTTTGTGAAGAACCGCCGGGAGGGTGTCTGGAGCATCGGCACCACTCATTTTGTAGATCTTCTGCTGATTTGCCGAGGCAGGGAGCAGCAGGCAACCTAGAAAGATGACGGAGAGCGCGGAAGCAATCGCAAAGCGGTTTCTTCGGGAGGAAGGGGCGCTGTTGGAATTCAGGATGTGCATAATACGACCTTTCAAATGATTTTTGTTGTGTAGCATCGCGCAGCCAAAGAGCACTGGCGAAGATTGTTGGCGAGCGATGTCGACCAGAAACGCGGCATAAGCCGAAGACGAGGCTCCACGTTGCAAAACAAGGTCGTCGCAGGCGCGTTCGCGATGTTCTTCCAGGGTGGCGGTGAGCCACCAGACAAGAGGATGGAACCAGTACAACGTTTGAGCGGCCATGACGAGTAACGTGGTCCAATGGTCGCGGCGCTGATAATGGGCCAGCTCATGCGCCATGGCGAGCTGCTTACGTTCGGCGCTCCAAGTGTGGAAGGCTTCGGGCATCAGCATGGTTGGCTTCAACCATCCGTACAGTAGAGGAGTGTTGATGTCTGCTAGACGGATGGGTACGATCCCGGCGCAGGAAACAACAGGTGCGCTGCGTGTTCTCCATCGGAGATAGGCATAGCCCATAAGAAAGCGAAGAAGGCACAATAGCGCTCCGGCTGTCCAGAGAAGCATGAGGAGATGCCAGGAACGGACACGATGAGTCGGGACGAGGGATGACGCATTCGCTACCAACGTCAGCATCGGTGTGTGAACGAAGGTGGGAATTTTCAATGTGAGCGGCGACAAGACGGCGAGGGCCAGCGTCACCGCGCAGAGGAGATGCTTGGACGAAGCGGATACCTTCCGCAAGAGCAATAAGGCAATGCTGCCCAGGCAAAGAATGAGGGTGAGCTTCGTCAGAAAAAGTGCGGATGTCATGATGATTGCTCCTTGGCTTTTTCGATGAGTTCAGCGAGTTCATCCAGTTCGGCCCGTGATAAGCGGAATGATTTTGGATCGACAAGGGCGGCTACCGCCTGTTGAGCGGAGCCATCGAAAAAGGTGTGCAACACGCGTTTTAGCGCTGATTTCCGTGCTGTTTCACGAGCTATCACGGGTTCGTACACATAGCGGAGCCCCTCTTCTTTATGCCGCACGTAACCTTTACGTTCCAGAACTCGCAGGATGGTGCGGACGCTGGAGTAGCTGGGCGAATCTTCGAGCTTTTGCTGAATTTCTTGACCGGTCGCGCGGCCGGCTGAGAAAAGAATATCCATAAGTTGACGTTCGCGTCGGCTGAGGGCGGAGTCGGGAGCTTTCGTCGGCATGCGTAATAATTAACAACCTGCTAAAAAATTAACACTTGTGCGACGGGACGTCAAGAAAAATCATTTGACGAAAAAGTTACAGGGGGTGTATGCTTTCCCATAAGTAGATTATGGGAAAGCAGCTTGCCGGTTCCGGCGATCTTGTACCGGGAACGCTCGATATGTTGATTTTGAAAGCATTGTCGCAAGGCGCGATGCACGGCTATGGGGTGGCGGAGTGGATTCACAGCGTTTCGAGTGACGTGCTGCAGGTGGAAGAAGGAGCGCTTTATCCGGCATTGCACCGGCTGGAACTACAGGGCTTCTTGCAATCGGAATGGGGATTGTCGACGAACAATCGCCGGGCCAAATTTTACCGGCTGACGGCGGCGGGGCGCAAACGGCTTTCGGCGGAGTCGGCGCGGTGGTCCAAAGTGTCCTTGGCCATTGCGCAGGTAATGCAGTCGGCTTGAAGGGAAGGAGGCGTGATGTTGCGGCGTTTACGGGAAGAAGTGGTACGGATCGGTCGATTCTTTCGGGGTCGGAAGCGACTGGAGCGGGACTTTGAGGACGAGCTTGCGTTTCACGTGGCAATGCGGGAAGGCGAGCATGAGAGAGCCGGTGTAGAAAGGCAATCGGCGGTTCGTGAAGCACGGCGCGAGTTGGGCGGTTTAGAGAAGTGGAAAGAGGCGTTGCGCGATGTAGGCCGGCCGCGGGCACTGAAAATTTAGTTAGCGATGTCAAGTTGGCGGTGCGGTTGCTTCGGAAGTCGCCTGGGTTTACGCTGGTGGCGCTGGCGACGTTAACCGTTGCCATTGGTGCGAATACGGCGGTGTTCAGCTTGCTGAATGCACTGATGCTTCGACCGTTGCCCGTGCCGGAGGCGGACCGGCTGGTGGTGTTGAATATGCGTCCTGGTGAGGGGTCCCGTTTTACATACCCTCAGTTCCGGGACCTGGAGAAAACATCTGCTGTTTTTGCAAACGTCCTCTCTTTCTATCGCCAAAAATTTTAATTGCGCGGTCCGGAAGGAACAGAGAGCGTTCCGGGCGTGTTGGTGAGCGGCAACTACTTTGCGGCTTTGCGCGTTGCTCCTTCGAAAGGCCGCTGGATCACTCCAGCCGACGATCGATCTGGAGGCGGCGAAATGGGGCTGGTAGCTGTTATCAGCTCTCGGCTTTGGCAGACACGGTTTAGCGGCGATCCTGCCATTATTGGCCGGAAGATCGTATTGGGCCGGCTAGCATTCACGGTTGTAGGAGTGATGCCGGCCGGGTTCTTTGGATTGGAGGTAGGACAGAGGCCGGATATTTTTGCGCCGTTGGCGTTAGAGCTGGAGGTAAATGCGCCCTATAGCCAGATGTCGGTGGGGTCGGGTTATTTGTGGTTGCCGGTGGCGGCTCGGCTGCGGGACGGGGAAGCGCTTCAACAGGCCAACGCCTTTTTGCGGGTGAAATCGAAGAGCCTATTGGCGAGTTCAGTTTCCAGCCCAGCTTGGTATTGGGGCAACTCGCCAACTAAGAAGTCAGATCGTTACATTGCCGCGGAAAGTGGCGCGACCGGCTTCAACCATCTGCGCTTCAACTATCGAAAACCTATTTTTGGGTTGATGACTCTGGTTGCGATCGTCCTTTCTGTGGCTTGCTTGATCGTCCATGCAACGCGAACACACTTGAAAGAGCTCAGGCGCAAGCTTTCGATTGCTATGACAGTGCATCTATTTGACTATGGCATCTCGTAGAAAGCCTGATTTTCGATATCCAATATGCAACGACTTCATCTGTTTATAATCTGCTGATGTGGATATAACAAATACGACGACTTTCATATCGGCAGCCGTTCCCCTCGGGGTCGCTTTTCTCGGTGTGTTCGGCCCAAGCTTACGAAAACAGGATCGACGACTCGCTATCGTGGATTTAGCAAACAAGCGGCTCGCCTTCTGAGTGAATATCTGAAGGTCGAACTGGCCGCTTGCAATGGTGACTTTGAGAAGGAGAAGATGGTCAAGGCTGATGCCCGTACCGCGATTATGAATGCTCGCAGGGACGCGGACCGGGAGCTAGCGCGTTTATCACGCTTGGATGCATTGAGACAGGGAACACTACAGCCCGATAGCAGCTTCGAAGGATGGAGGAAAGTGGTTTGGGTGCTGCTGATAATGCTTCAGTGGCTTCTCATAATTGGGATTGTAGCTTTAACTGTTCTTTATCTGCTGTCCGTCCCGCCCGACCATCTTGCAGCGAAAGCGGAGGCCGGTAGATCAGTCTTACTGATTTTTAGCTCCATCATCATTACCGGATGCGCAGTCTGGTTTAGAGGGATGGCGGATGATATAAGGTTTCCGGTACTCAAGCCTGCGGTGATTATGGAGATCTAAGCAGGAGATCGCCGACTCTCTTGCCACAGAGAGGATGCTGGCCACCCTTACTTCGTTTTTTGGCATCACTGCTTTATTAATTACCGCCATGGGCCTTTACGGGACCCTGGCTTATGCAACGACGCGGCGTACAGGTGAGATCGGCATTCGCATGGCCTTGGACGCGCAACCCGGCAACATTCTTTGGCTGATCTTGCGAGAGAATTCGGCTATTGTTCTTGGCGGATGCATTGTAGGGTGGCTTGGTTCACTTGCTTGTACTCGGCTGATCACAAATCTTCTTTATCAAGTTCGTCCGAATAGTCCCGGAGTGCTGATAGCTTCAACAGGAGGGCTCTTGGTGGTAGCTCTATTGGCGTCGCTGATACTGGCCGTGCGAGCATCGCGCATCGATCCAATGACGGCAATCCGACACCAATAGATCGTCCAACAGAATTCTGAAAAGACCAAAGACCGCTTCCTAACGGCCATTTCAGGGTTTGTATTACCGGCATTCCTCATAGTTTTAATTCGTCTTTGTCATTCCCTGGTCAGCGACAATTGTAAATATGTGCATCCACGTATTTGCTTTCCGATGGAAGCCGGAGGTAAGCGAAGAACAGAAAGAAAAAGCAGCTTCGGAGATCCGCAAATTACAAGGGCAGATTCCAGGTCTGCTGGAGACCTATGTGGGAAAGAATTTCTCGGCCAAAGGACAAGGTTATGAGTTGGGCGGTGTGATGAAGTTCGCTGATCGGGCAGCTTTGGACGCCTATGGGCCTCATCCTGTTCATCAGGAGTTAGTCAGTTGGCTGATGCGGTTGATCGAGCCGCTAGAAGTCGATTTTGCGGTTTAGCCTATTTGCTGTTTCCAAACGTAATCGTGCTTTCGCCGGAAAACTTATGATAATTCCGGAAATCGATGGCGTTTTTGGAGCAGATCGGGGAGCCGCGCTGGCAGCTTAGATTTTCAGCATGGACCGGTAGCAAAAATTTAGCGGTACCGAGCGGCACCGAGTCGTAATCCACAGTCGATTGCACCGAGTCGGAAGGAAAATCTTTGGGGATATTGTCGGCCTGCATCTCGATACGGCGGACTTCCGAGGTCTTCCGGTCTACCCAGATGCTGCCGCTATACGCCGGGCGAAGGGTTTGGCCGCCAATGGTGATGGTCCAGTTGGAACGCTGTAGTGGCACCTTGAAGTCGTAAATAGCCGCAGATGTTTGGCCGATGCTTGCCGAGCGAAAGTAGTTGAATTGTGCTCCACTGCCCGGAAGCAGAAGACTCTGCAAAATAGAGGCAAACTCGCCTGTGGACGTTGCTCCGCCTATCTCCAGCATGCTTTTATTCGTGCTATGCCCATTGACGCTGATGTTCTTATAATTTTCGTGACCGTCCTCATAGACGACCTTAGCGCCGACTACATCCTGTGCTTCCCAGCCGGCGGTTCGCGATTCTTCTATGTAACGCGTGGTTAACTGTTCGCAGACAAAATTCGGCAACCCATTGGTGAAAGTTTGCACCCACTCGCGGGTATGATCGAGAAGCTCGTCGCGCTTTGAGGGCACCTGTTTTGCCGCTGGACTGGCATTATCGCCGATGGTGAAGTCCGAGGAACTGCTGTCGGTGCTTTCCGATTGCTTTGCCGGAGATTGTTGAATTTTAGCTTGCTCCACCGGCTTTTCCGAGCGCGACACCAACTTTGGCGCGCCATGTTGGAGGACAGGGCGATCGGGAACGTCAGGGGTTTTTAAGACGGTGGGTCGCGTGAGATCTTGGTCTATCGCGTCCTGATTCGTGCCGTCCGGATTCGATGGAGTGCTTGCTGCGGTCGCTCCAGTAGAAGGAATCGGAACTCCAGGGGGAGCATCCTTTACTAGATTCACCTCCATAGCGGTGAGATAGGACTCCCCGTTCTCCGCCGCCTCGACGTGGACGGTTGTACGCGGCGTCACCTTATCAGGAGAAATCTCACTGCCGGAGCGGGTGAACTTTGTTTGCGGACTGAGGGTTAACGTGATCGTCCGCCCGTCGGCAGTGGCGATCAACAGCTTTTTTCCGTCGTTCGAGACCGTCTTTCCGTCCGCTGAAAACGTGGGTACGCTTTTCTCACCGGAGCTTCCCTCTCCGCCATGTTTGTGATGGATTCGCGGAATAGGAATGCCGCCGCCACCTAAAGGGCCTTGACCCATTGGACCCTGGCCACTACCGATTTGCAATCCGAAAGAAGCTGAAACGGCCAAACCGAATAAAACGATGGAATATGCCAGGCGTTGCACAGATGTATTGCTTAGTAGATGCCGCCATTCGGCAAACGGGTACGGAAATACCCGGGGAGCTACCACCGGAGTAAGACAAGCTCGGAGCAGAAACCGGGACCCATGGCGGCGAGGATACTCCAGGTGCCGGACTCGGGGCGCCTGTTCTTCATGAATTCCTCTAAAACAAACAGAACGGAGGCCGAGGATAGATTCCCAGTGCGTCGTAAGCAAGCCCAAGACGCGGAGAGAGCCTCGGGCGGCAAATCGAGGGCAGCTTCGGTGGCCTCCAACACCTTCGGTCCGCCAGTATGGATCACCCAGGTGGAGATATCGTCCCGTTTCAGATCGTGGTCTGCTAAAAACTCGTCCACGTCTCTCCCTAAGTTATTGAGAACCACGGTGGGGACATCGCGCGAAAGGACGATCTGGAAACCTTTTTCGGAGATATCCCACCCCATGACCTGCTCGGTATCGGGGTAGAAGACGGAGCGGGTAGCAATGATTTCGGGGCCGGGCGCGCCGTCTTGATTGGCCCCGGAGACAACAACGGCAGCAGCGCCATCCCCGAAAAGACCGGAGCTGATGAGATTGGCCACGGAAAGATCGTCCAGCTGAATGGTGAGCGAGCAGAGTTCGACCGAAAGCAGCAGCGCGGCTTCGTTCGGAAAGGCGCGGACGTAGTCGGCGGCACGGGCGATTCCTGCCGCACCGGCAACGCAGCCGAGTCCGAAAATAGGAATCCGCTTCACGCGCGGATTGAGGCCCATCCTATTTATAAGGCGCCCCTCGATGGACGGACTGGCGACCCCGGTAATGGAAACGAAGAAGAAGGCCCCGATGTCTTGTTTAGAGACCCCTGCTTGCTGCAGCGCATGGCAAACGGCCTTTTCGCCCAGGTCGAGCGTGGCGTCGATCCACTTGTTGTTCGCGTCGCCCCAGTTCGGAAGAGGGTAGGATTCTAGCGGGAAGGCAAGATAGCGGCCGTCGACCTTCGTGGCGGCATGCAGGCGCTCCAAAATGTCGAAGCGCTCGATTTTCGGGCCCCAAAATTTGCGGAACGCATCGATGAGGGTTTTCTGCGGGTAATAGTATTGGGGAAGAGCGCTTGCCGCGCTGGAGATTCGCATAAGGAAGTTTGCAGATACATTCTGCAAGTGACAGTCACAAGTATCTTACGGCGACCCTAAGGAAGCGGTAACGCTCGTAATTCTATCTAGTTTTCTTCTTCGAAGGCTGGAGCACTCTTCCTGAGAGGGTGAGCGCGCTCCATCCACGTATTCCACATGGCAAGTGCCGTTGTTACGCAAGAAGAAACGCTTCATTGGTTAGCGCTGCGAATGGTTCCAGGATTAGGGCCGGTAAGCGGGTTAAGAATATTAGAAAAGATGGGCTCGCCGCAAGCGATTTTCCGGGCGTCGGCAACGGAGTTGGAGGCGGCGGGACTTAGTCCGGCACAGGCGCGTAATGTAGCAAGCGGGTGTTCCTTCGATGACGCCATCGACCAGCAGCAACGGTTGCTAAGCGCCGGGGCGGAATTGATCTCTTATCAAGATGCGCGTTATCCGCAGCGCCTGCGAGAGATCTTCGATCCACCGCTGATGTTGTTCGCCAAGGGCAGGACCGAGTTGTTGAAGGCGCACTCCATTGCGGTCGTCG
Organism: Bryobacteraceae bacterium; assembly: GCA_965219315.1. Lineage (GTDB taxonomy): Bacteria > Acidobacteriota > Terriglobia > Bryobacterales > Bryobacteraceae > Bog-105. Next base: position 179,013 of record CBDCNB010000001.1, read on the forward strand.
GGACGCGGCGGCCGTCGCCGTACGGCATCGCAGCTACGGAGAGATTGAGTGGCGATCTTGCGAAGGCCGGACTAGCAATTGCCAGCGGCATGGCACGTGGCGTCGACACGGCGGCGCACAAAGCTGTTCTGGCGGAAGAGGGCGATACGATTGCGGTTTTCGGGTGCGGCGTGGATGTTCTTTATCCGGCGGACAACCGGAAGCTGTATGAGACCATCGCGTGTAAGGGCCTGCTGCTCTCGGAGTTCCCGTTAGGTGCCCCGGCTTATCCACAGAACTTTCCCATTCGCAACCGAATTGTCAGCGGCATTTCGCTGGGGGTTCTGATTGTGGAGGGGGCTCAGCATAGCGGCTCGGGAATCACGGCGCGGCTGGCAATGGACCAGGGCAGGGAAGTATTCGCCGTCCCTGGCAACATTACTTCCAAGATGAGCTGGGGACCGAATCTTCTCATCAAACAGGGCGCAAAGTTGGTGCAGGAATGGACGGATGTCACGAACGAATTGCCGACAGCAGTAAGAAGAGAGTTGGTGACGAACGCGCAGCAAAGAGTGTTGTTGGAAGGCTTGGCGATGGGCGAACAGCCGGCCTCGGACGGCAGCGAAGAACCGATGAAGCTGCTGGCGCGCAAGTTGCTGAATCACCTGCAAGTCGATACGCCTCAACAACTTGAATCGCTGGTTGAATCTTTCGAGGGAGCCTCTTCATCTGAGCTAATCGGCGCACTCTTCGATCTGGAGATGTCGGGGTTGATCCGGCAGCTTCCCGGAAAAAACTATGTCAAGGTGTGGTAAAAGGGTAGCGTCTTCCTGGCAGCGGACAAGACTGCCGTTAGTTCGATAGGTAAAAAGCACGGTATGGCAAAATCACTCGTCATCGTTGAATCCCCCGCGAAGGCGAAAACAATCGGGAAATATCTGGGAAAACAGTATGTGGTGAAGGCGTCGCTTGGCCACATCAAAGACCTGCCGAAAAAAGATCTGGCGGTAGACGTGGAGCACGACTTCACGCCGAGGTACGAGGTGATCGAAGGCAAGAAAAAGCTAATTACCGAATTGAAGCAAGCGGCCAAGGGCGTGGATTCCATCTATTTGGCGGCTGACCCGGACCGCGAGGGCGAAGCCATTTGCTGGCACTTGAAAGAGGAACTGGAGCCGAAGAAGGCAGGCGCTCCGGCGATCTTCCGGGTGATGTTCAACGAGATCACGGCCAATGCGGTGAAGAAGGCGTTTGAAAAGCCGCTGGCCGTAAACGTTCATTTAGTGGAGGCGCAGCAGGCGCGCCGGATTTTGGACCGGCTAGTCGGCTATAAGATTTCACCGCTGCTTTGGGATAAGGTACGTCGTGGTCTTTCGGCGGGTCGGGTGCAAACCGTTGCGCTGCGCTTGGTTGTAGAGCGCGAGCGTGAAGTACGGGCATTCCAAAAAGAAGAGTACTGGACCATCGATGTTTCGCTGAACGCCAAAAAGCCGCCTGTCTTAAACGCGCGACTCCATAAGCGGAACGACGAGACGCCCGCCGTCGGTGATGAAAAAACGGCAACGGGTATTGTCGATGATTTGGCCGAAGTGGACTACATTGTCCGGTCGGTCGGCACGCGGGAAAAGAAGCGCAATGCGGTGGCGCCGTTTATCACTTCGACGTTGCAGCAGGAATCTTCGCGGAAGCTTCGTTTCAGCGTGAAGCGGACGATGATGTTGGCGCAGGGGCTGTATGAGGGCAAGGAGCTCGGCAAAGAGGGCGCGGTCGGTTTGATTACGTACATGCGTACGGATTCGACGCGAGTATCCGACGATGCGCTGAACGAGGTTCGTGAATTTGTCACGGAGCGTTACGGGCCGGAGTTCGTGCCGAAAACGCCTAACCTTTATAAGACAAAGAAAGATGCCCAGGACGCGCACGAGGCTGTTCGCCCCACTTCGGTGTTGCGAACGCCGGAATCGCTGGAGAGCCTTTTAGCCGAGGATGAGCTGAAGCTGTACCGATTGATTTGGATGCGCTTTGTGGCTTCGCAGATGATGCCTGCGCTTTTCGACCAGACCACCATCGATATCGCGGCCAAAGGCAAGGGCAACGTCGATTATTTGTTCCGTGCGACGGGTAGTGTGATGAAGTTCGAGGGATTTCTGAAGGTCTATGAAGAAGGCAAAGATCAGAAGGACGAAGACGACGACGAGCTAAAGAATAAGCTGCCTTTGGTGACTGAAGGCGAGACGCTGAAGTTCAAGGCCATCAAGCCGGAGCAGCATTTCACCGAGCCCCCACCGCGTTACAACGAAGCTACGTTAGTAAAGAAGCTGGAGGCCGATGGCGTGGGCCGGCCTTCTACGTACGCATCCATTCTGTCCACCATTCAGGAACGCGAGTACGTCATCAAGGAAGGCGGCAAGTTTACGCCGACCGAGCTGGGGATGGTGGTGACCGATCTTCTCTTGGAAAACTTCAACAATCTGTTCGACGTGAAGTACACGGCGCGGATGGAAGAGGAGTTGGACGAGATCGAAGACGGGCGCGTGGAGTGGCGGGTGGCCATGGCGGACTTTTATGACCGCTTCCAGAAAGATCTGGAACATGCCGAGCGCCACATGACCGACATCAAGCGCATGGAAAAGCCCACCGATCAGCTTTGTGAGAAGTGCGGCAAGCCGATGGTGATTAAGTGGGGTAAGCATGGCAGCTTTGTTGCGTGTACGGGGTATCCGGAATGCACCAACACGCGAGAGCTGCCCGTGGAAACTCCAGACGGTGACAAAGGCGACCTTACGGAGCAGGACGAGCAGGAATATTGCGAGAACTGCGGCCGCACGATGGTCCTGAAAAAAGGGCGTTTTGGTCAGTTTCACGCATGCTCGGGTTATCCAGATTGCAAGACGACCAAGCAGCTTGGCGGCGAGCAGCGCAAGGATATTCCACTGGAAGAAACCTGCCCAAGCTGCAGCAGCAATTTGGTGAAGAAGTTCGGACGTTACGGTGAGTTTATCGCCTGCAGCAATTATCCGAAGTGCAAATACATTAAGCAGAAGACGATCGGCGTACCTTGCCCGAACTGCTCCGAAGGAGAAATTGTGGAGCGGCGTTCGAAACGCGGTAAGACGTTTTTCGGTTGTAACCGCTATCCCGATTGCGATTTTGTTGCCTGGGGTAAACCGATTCCGGAGAAATGCCCGGAGTGCGGCAGCAGCTATTTGATCGAGAAGTACTTGAAAGCCGGCCCGGTGGCGCAATGCCCCAATACGGAGTGCAAGTTTAAACGCCCGTTGGAAGTTCCGGAACCCGAAGCTAGCGTTGCATAAGCGTGGGTAACAGTTAACGCCCGTACCGTTAACCGTTAACTTTCCATATACCTATTGACTTCTTTTTGTTCGGCCCATACTCTGTTCTTAGTTTCGATTGCGTTAAAAGTTGTATGATTAATTACAGCTTTTGTTTGGGAGTGAGGGTCAACCATGTGGAATTGTGTTCGTTTAGCAGGCCTAGCACGCCTGTTCTTCTTCAGCTTCATTGCAGCAACTTCGTTTGCTCAGTTCAATAGCAGTGTGCAAGGTAATGCTACGGACCCGTCCGGCGCAGGAGTTTCAAAAGCCTCGGTCACTTTGACCAACCCTGCCACCGACATACAGCAGAAGACTACTGCGGATGATCAAGGCAACTTTAAATTTGTCAGTCTAGGGCCCGGTGCTTATGAAGTTACTGTAGATGCTGCTGGATTCGCAAAAACCAGTGTCAATATTACGCTGACGACCGGGCAGAACCTCAACTTGCCGGTGAAATTGTCTTTGGCCAACGCGTCTACTTCGGTTGTGGTGACGGCGGCAGCGCCGGTGCTTGACACAGCGGAGACGCGTAATCAGGAAACCATACAGCAGAAGGAACTGAACGCTGTTCCTCTATCGGGCCGGAACATGATCGGCCTAGTGACGTTGGCGCCCGGTGTCTCCGGGCGAGGCTTAGCCGGTAGCGGCGTGCAAGGTGCGGCGGGAGACAACTTTTCACCGGAGCAATCTGTAGATGCGAGCGCCAACGGCCGTAGCAGCAACGCCAATATGTATGTCGTCGATGGTTTGGACGTCACCAGCAATATTCGGCCTGGGGTTGTGAATCTCAGTCCGAACCCGGACTCCATTCAGGAAGAGACAACCGCGGTGAACACGTTCTCGACTGAGTATGGGCGCGGTAGTTCTGTTGTTTACACAATGACGACCAAGTCAGGCTCAGACCAGTTCCACGGTTTAGCCAGTGATTATTTTACCTACCAAGGTTTGTACGCGGGTACCGAGTTTACCAAAACATATCAGCCGTTTCATTTGAATAACGTCTCCGGCAATATCGGTGGCCCGATTATTCCACACAAGCAACTCTTCTTTTTCTTCGGTGTAGAACCACTGCGTTCGTCACAGGCGGCCATCAACCGTGTCACTTTCGAGGATCCGCAGTTTGTAGCTTTTGCGCAGCAGCGATTTCCGAATACACTCGGTACGAACGTTTTGACTACCTACCGTCCGACCGGAGCAGCTACAACGGGAGTGTCGAAGACGGCTGCGCAGGCTTTTGCCGGTTGCGGAACAGCCGCTACGTCTTTCATTCCCTGTAATCTCCCGGTGCTTGATTCCGGCGTGCAAAGCGCTTCGGCAGCGCGCGACGCGATTCAATATAACGGCCGTGTGGATAAGAACTTTCGTAACGACCGCCTTTACGGTACGTTCTTTCTAACTAGACTAAACACCGGCACGGCCGCTATTCGTCCTCAGTTTTCAACCACCAATTCTTTCTATACAAATTCGGTTCAAGGAAACTACACACATTCCTTCTCGCCTACCGTTTTGAATCAGGCTTATTTTGGTTATCTAACAGTGGATGGAATTAATAATGCGACAGGTGATTTCCGCGTGCCAACCATCAACGTTACTGGTCTAAACACGCCCGGCACTGCGAACTTCGGGGCAGGCAGTGGTTTTGCTCAGGGCGAGTTTATTCAGCATAATTATCATTGGCGCGATGTGCTGACCGTCGTTAAAGATACGCACACGATAGCGCTTGGCTACGACGGATGGCACGGTAACGATATCGCTTTGTTTGCACCGGTGCATACTTCACCGAATTTTCAGTTCAACAACTTGTTGGATTTGGTGCAAGACAGGCCATATACAGAAAGCAATTTAGCTTATAATCCTGTAACCGGACAACCGCAGCCGGGTCAGTATGGTTACCAGACCACTATTGGCGCAGCGTTCGCCCAAGATACTTGGAAGATTGCAAGCAATTTGACGCTAACTTATGGTCTACGGTGGGATGACTTCGGTAATCCGTATCCCGCACTGCAAGGTACGATTCTCGCTAATTTTCATTTAGGTCCGGGGAACAGTTTCAATCAACAAGTGGCAAATGGGTATATGCAACAGCAGGGGCATGTGCTAAACGAGCCGCTTTGGTACGCCTTTGCTCCTCGTATCGGTGTGGCTTGGGATCCGGCAAAAGACGGAAAATGGGTGATACGCGGCGGCTTCGGTGTTTATCACGACATGCCCACGTTGGGGAATTTGGAGAATGGTCTAAACAGTAATCCGCCGGGTTTCATTACCCCAACCTTCTATAGTGACGGAACGACGGCAGCGCCTATCTTCCAGCTAGGGACAAGCGCTGCTATGCCGCAAGGTTTCCAATATCCGTCGATCCCGGCAAGACCGCTGGACTCGCACGGCGGTATACCTGGATTGCGAAGTAATGTCGGTGGTGTAGACGTGAACCTCACTGTTCCAACGACGTTCAATTATGCCGCTACCCTTGAGCGCAAGCTTTTTGGTAATGTCGTGGGAAGCGTCGGTTATGCGGGTTCTAGTTCTTACAACATCATCAATGGTTACGGGCAGACGGGTAACACCGCTTATGGGTTTGATATCAACCGATTCAGTGGTGATCTGATTCAGAGCGGGCTCCCCTCTCCGCGCCGTCTTCTATCGAGCTTTGGAGGAGTCACTTACCAGGAGAACGCAGCGGAGGCACGCTACAACGCAGTCATTACAAGTCTTCGAGGCCGTTTATTCAAAGACAAAGTGTTTTTCAGCGGGTCCTATACTCATTCGGTATCAAAAGATGACGCCCAGTATTATCCGACCTATCCGGGCTTGTCGCGTTATTATGGGCCTTCTCCGTGGGACACACCCGATCGCTTCTCCGTGCTTTATAACTACCAGTTTCCTAATTTCCATGACAATCATGGTCTAGTCGGCAGAATAGCCAGTGGCTGGTCGATCAGTGGAACTACCGTTATTCAGAACGGAAATCCATTCAACATTTTCACCGGCGCTTCTTTTCCGGCAGGCGGCGACTATAACGCTGACGGGGTGAATTTCGATTTTCCGAACGTGTCGAGTTATCAGCTTCCTTCGGCGCGGAGCAACTATCTCAGTGGTCTCTTTACTGGACCGAATGCCGGGATATTCAGTGCTCCTACCCCTGGAACAACAGGGAATGAACGCTATAACAGCTTCCGCAATCCCAGCTTTGCGGAAACCAATATGGTTTTAATTAAGGACACAAGAATTGCCGAGCGCGCTGCTTTGCAGCTTCGATTTGAGTTTTATAACATCTTCAATCATCCAAACCTTATGGGCGTCAACACCGACATTGCCAATGGTGATTTCGGCAGGTCGACCGCGCAATACACGCCTCGGTACATTCAGTTCGGGGCGCGAATCACTTTCTAGCGGTTCTCATACAAGCCAAGCTATAAACTACAGGGGGAGCGATACGAAAGATCGCTCCCATTTTTTGGAAGGTATATTGTTCCTCGTGCGAATCCATCAAGTTTTCTTTTTCGTCCTCGGTTCTGCCGCCGTCCTTTTTGCACAACAGTCGCAAGCCTCGCAAGAAAAGGTGGTCGCTAATCGAGCTCCGCTGCAGCAGAATGCTTATAATCCGTTGCCGTTGGGAGCTGTTACCCCGCAAGGCTGGCTGCGAAAGCAGCTCGAGATTCAAGCATCGGGGCTGACTGGGCATTTAGGGGAATTTTGGAATGACGTGGGGTCGAATAGCGGATGGCTCGGCGGAACCGGTGAATCGTGGGAGCGCGGTCCATATTATCTGGACGGCTTATTGCCGCTGGCGTATCAGTTGAATGATCCGACGCTTAAAGCCAAAGCGCAGAAGTGGGTTGATTGGTCCTTAACGCATCAACAACCGAATGGTCAGTTTGGTCCACCCAGCAATGACGATTGGTGGCCGCGCATGGTGATGTTGAAGGTCTTGACGCAATACCAGGAAGTCAGCGGCGATCCCCGGGTAATACCACTGATGAAGAAATATTTCACGTATGAGTTACGGGAACTGCCAAAGCGTCCGTTGAAGGATTGGGGCAAGTATCGTTGGCAGGACAATGTTTATTCTGTTCTTTGGCTTTATAACAGGACTGGTGATAAAAGCCTGCTCCAGTTAGCGGACCTGTTGCACAAACAAGGTTACGACTGGGAAGCGCAATTTGCCGATTTTAAATATACCGGGAAACAAAATAAACACAAACTGGGCTTGGAGCCAGGCCAGATGCCGACCGAAGCTGCCATGCAAACGCACGGCGTAAACAATGCGATGGCATTGAAGGCGGCTCCCATCTGGTGGCTGGTGAGCGGCAAGGCGACCGACCGGATGGGAATCGATCAAATGATGGCCATGCTGGACAAGTATCATGGGCTGCCGAATGGGATGTTTAGCGGCGATGAGCACCTAGCCGGCCCCGATCCTTCGCAAGGCATCGAACTATGCGCCGTAGTCGAGAGCATGTTCTCTTATGAGGAAGCACTGGCGATCCTCGGCGATGGGCGGTTGGCCGACCGGCTGGAAAGGGTTGCTTACAACGCACTTCCGGCGACGCTTTCCGACGATATGTGGTCGCATCAGTACGATCAACAGCCGAACCAGATTGCTTGTACGCTGGCTCATCGGCAGTGGTCCACCAACGGAGATGAATCAAATCTATTCGGTTTAGCGCCGCATTTCGGCTGCTGTACGGCGAACCTTCATCAGGGTTGGCCAAAGCTAGTTTCCAATCTCTGGATGGCGACGAACGATGGCGGATTATTTGCTGCGGTGTATGCTCCGAGCGAAGTACAGACAACTGTTCACGGCAAATCCGTCTCTGTGAGCGAGACGACGGACTATCCTTTCGGCAATAGCGTCAAATTCACAATGACGTTGCAGCAACCGCAGACATTCCCGCTGGCCCTACGACTTCCGGCATGGGCTGAGACCGCTACTGTGAACGTCAATGGGAAGTTGGCCACCACGTTGAAGTCAAGCTGCCCCGCTACCGCGGACCGTTTCCAAAAAGCGCAAGCCGATTGTGACGTATCGAAGATGATCTCACGCGTGGATCGGAAATGGCGGAATGGCGATGTTGTGACTGTTTCGTTTCAGATGACTCCGCGGGTCAGCCATTGGTATCGGCAAGCGGCTGTTTTCGAGCGTGGTCCGCTGGTGTTTTCTTTGCCTTTAGACGCAAAGTGGAAGGAACTGAAACATTACGCACAGAAGTCTTCCGATTGGCAGCTTCAGCCAACCACGAAATGGAACTATGCGGTTGAGGTGGGGGAATGTGCCGCTAAGGTGTCGGAGCATTCCGTCTCCGCTACTCCTTTCGATAGAAAGAATCCGCCGGTCACCATGGCGATTGAAGGAAAAGAATTGCCGCAATGGTCTGTGGAGGAGCATTCCGCTGGACCGGTGCCGACCAGCCCAGTGACGTCGAAAGATTCGTTGCAAAAACTCACTTTAGTTCCCTATGGCGCGGCAAAGCTTCGTATTACGGAGTTTCCATTCCTGCAACAACGGTCGCAGTGTGCATCGCAAGCAGTAGGTTTTGGAAGCGTCGGAAGTCGTTAATTAGGGCTTGCCCGGCTCTACCATGACGAACTGTCCGGCCAAGTCGTCTCGCTTCTTGCCGGCGGCTTTCGCTTCCGCTAACCGTTTTGCTAGCGCCGGAATGTCAGCGGTGCGGTGCTGTTTACGGGCTACCGTGATCATGTGATATAAAGCCGACTCATTTGTAGGATCATGCTTCAGCGCTGTTTCGAACTGCTGTCTTGCCGGCATTATCTTATCTTGCTTCAGATAAAGACTACCTAGCAGGTCCTCCGCCAATGGGTAGTCCGGCTTGAGGCGAATCGCATGACGTGCAGCCTCGATAGCCTCGGTAAATTCGGGCGAAGGGGGTGTAGCGCCCTTCTGTCGCAGAGTCTCTGCTTTCAGATAGTACAAAAAGGCATTTCTGGGAGCGCGTTCGATCTGCGCCTCTGTCGTGCTGAGTGCCTGGTCGAGTTTGTTTTCTTGCAGCTTGGTGAGACTTTGGGCGACAGAGCTGAAGCTTTGATTTGGATCGAGTCGATCTGCTTTTGCAAAGTCGGATTCCGCCGCATCATATCGACCCAGTTGGACCAGCAACACGCCTCGCGCGACGTATAGTGCCGCCGATTCCGGTAGCTGGGTCAGGCCCGCATTCAGCATATCGATTCCCACCTGAAATGATCGGTGAACGAAGGATAAATCGGCAAATTGCAGGTAAAGCTTAGTGTCTTTCGAATTGTCAATAATCGCCTGACGAAGAATACTCACAGCGTGCGGGGTGTCTCCTGTTGCCTCATAGAGGGTGGAGGCAAGAGTAAGGATTTGGGGATGGTGTTGTTTCAGAGTAAGTAACGGCTGAAGCGTCTCCAGCGCTTCGTGTGGGTGATTGGCGGTGAATTCGGCGAAGCTCAAGTTATATTTCGGCTGCCAGTCATCGGGCTGCAAAGAAGCTGCTTGGCGGAAGGCTCCAATGGCATCTTGGGGGCGTTTCTCTCGTATCAGGCACTCGCCGTATTGGGTGAGCGCCGCGGGCTGCGTGGCAAGCAGATCCTGACTGAACGAGTAGTTCTCCACGGTCGCCCTACAGTCGTGTTGTTGGAAAGAGAGCGAGGCCAGCATGGCATGACTCACCTGATCCGATGGTTGCAGCTTAAGGATATGGCGTAGAGTGGGAATGCCGCTGGGATTGTTTTCTTGATATTCGATCTGCGCCTTCGCTTTGAGTGCGGGAATATAGTCCGGCGCAATACTCAAAGCATGCTTGTAATCGATGACGGCTGTTGACTTTTGGCCGAGGCCGGTATGCGCAAAGCCCTGCAGAGTCCATAGTTGTGAATTTCCGGGCGATTGCCCCAGCAGAGCTGAAGTTTGCTGCAATGCTTGGGAGAAATTTCCTGCTCTTAGTAACGCAGTGACCGCACTGAGATCAGCGGAAGGGGATGCGCTTTGGTTCAGCAATAGCAACAGGGCAAAACAAAGCGGCATGAAGGAAATTTGGTGGAGGCGGCGGGAGTTGAACCCGCGTCCGAAAAGGCCCGACGTGCAAAGACTACGTGTGTATCCAATTCCAGGTATTTCAGCGATGCCCTAAGGAACTAGCAAGAGCGAACACCGCTTAGTCCGGTTGATCTCGGCCACTGGCTACGGACCGAAGCCAGTAAACCTATCCTGCAAAAATAACACTTACTAGCTAACGCACAGGCTCGTTAACCGAAGCGCACAACCTAGTGTTTAGTTAGGCTGCGTAAGCAAACTGCTGATTATTGGCAGTTATTGTTTTCCGATCGTTTTACGGGAGCTCGGAACCCGACACGCCTTCACACAACGATACGATCCCGTCGAAACCGTTGCGCCCCCCACATACTGAGATAACCACCTTAATAGTAACACTTTCAGCAACTTTTGTATGGGCCTTGGAGTACTTGGGTTCCACTTAAACATACACGCAACAGGTGGGTGACACATTTCAATGACGTGCCATAATTCGCAATAGGCATCGTAGAGACATTTTTTACCTTAGATAATGCCAGTTGCTCCTACCATCACTCCAGCGCGAAAAAAAACTTCCGAAGAGCAGCACGAACGTTTGTTTCACGTAGTGCTTTTAGACGACGATGAGCATACATATGATTACGTCATCGAAATGCTTCAGAAATTGTTTTTCTTATCCATTCAGATGGCGTTTCAACATGCGGTGGAAGTAGATACGACGGGACGCACCATCGTGATGAGATGTGAACTGCTGCAAGCGCAGTTTGCGCGAGATCAGATTCATGGGTTTGGCGCGGACCCGCGCATGCCGAAATCCAAAGGATCCATGTCCGCGATTGTTGTTCCCGCAGATGCGCCGGAAGTCGCTTAGTTAGCCTTCGGAGACGACGGTCGGGAAAGTGCAGGAGATGTGGTCGTGCCACGAAAGACAATCTTGGTCGACAAGACTCCAAATCACACCCATGCCGGCAGCCATTACGCTGAGAATGCTTCCTAAAATACGATGGTAGCGACGTTCTTGCGAAGGAGGATTGCCGTCGAAATCGACAAGCCGGAGACCTGTCATTCGCATTCCCAGTGAATCTAAGCCGGCGACGGCCCAAAGCAAGCGATAGGCTACAGGCACCGTTACTAACGCGATCATAAGAAAGGGAGCACTATGTTTGTCCAAAGAAAACCCGCCGCCACTACAAAGGGCGAAGATAACGGCGGCAATAGCACAGCCCGCTCCCATTAGCAGAAAATCGATCAGGCCAGCTTTTGCACGAAGCGTAGCAGGGGCAACGGGGGTGTCGCAGATTAACGTCGAGCGAGGCGTCGATGAAACTTCGTCTCTTCCGAAAAACTCTAGACTTTGCTGGTCAGCGGAGTAATGCTTTTTACGTCGCGCGCGGTAAACCTCCACTTTTTTGACCGGCACGGGTGCAGGGCGAAACGTTCCGGAGCCGAAACGGCTTTGATCGATAGGTGTTGCTTCGCTGATACCGGACGACGCCGGCCGGGAATAAAAGGAATTATAGGTCGGCTGTGCGGCGAGAGAATCGAAGGGGATGACATGCGGGTCCGACGTCATGCCGCTAAACAAGGGTTGCTGCGCCGGAGGGGTTGAGTTTGTCTGCCAAGCCGCTTCGGCTTGGCTTTCTTCGTCAAAGTTGTAAGCAGGCGCGGTTGCCGCCGCAGCAATGGGATAGGTGGCCGGAGAGACACGCGCAGGCACATTTCTGATCCGCCGCCCGCAACGCCGGCAACGGTGATCGCCGTCCAATATCCATGTCTGACAATGCTGGCAATTCATCGCGTGCTACATGCAATCATAGCTGGGACGCTCCATAGATCCGCCATGCTTATAATAAGCTTGCTACCCGAAAGCAGCTCATCCTACGGTCTCCAACTGAAGGTCTTTACGCCGGTGCAGTTTTTCGTCCCTTTCTTAATTAACAGAAATAGTAAATCTTGTAAAGAATATTTCTCATACTTTTTTGCGGTTGTAGTCTGTTGCCTTGTTTTTCTCTCTCCCATCGCTGCCTTGGCGCAAGCGTCCATACAAGTAACCCGCCCCAACTTGCCGGCAAAAGACGAGATTCGGACCGAAGGTGTCTACAACGAATCGAAGGGCGAGTGGAGATATATACATGGGGTGGCCAGCGTTGAAACCAGTGAGATGAAAATCTCCGCCGATCAGATCGATTTCAACTCCGATACAAACTGGGCCTATGCGCGAGGCCACGTGCATATGGAGGTGTTTGAATCCGGCGAAAAGCTGGACGCCGATCACGTCGACTACAACATCAAAACGCAACAAGGCCGTTTCTATGAGATCAGCGGCACTACGCCGCCGAAGATTATAAGCAGTAAAGGGTTGTTGACCACCACGAACCCGTTCTATTTCAAAGCGCAGTGGGCAGATCGAATCAAGAACCGCTACATACTACATCATGGATTTTTGACCGACTGCACGCTGCCGAAGCCGTGGTGGGTATTTGAATCGCCTGTTTTCGATGTAGTACCGGGTGACCGGGCGATTGCGCGAAACACAGTCTTCCGGTTGAGAAGACTACCGATTCTCTACCTGCCATATTTCTATAAAGACCTTGGCCGGAACCCGCGCCAGAGCGGATTTCTGACTCCGAGTATCGGCAACAGCTCATATCGCGGTTACATGGTTGGTTTGGGCTACTACTGGGCAATCAACCGAAGCTATGACGCAACGTACATTCTGCAGTATTTCACCAAGCGCGGTCCCGCCCATACGTTCGACTTCCGTGGCAAGCCGAACGACGTGACCGACTTTAACTTCAGTTTGTACGGAGTACAGGACAAGGGTCTGCCTTACGGGAATGGCCAAAAGCTTGACGAGAGCGGTGTTCAGTTCGAACTGACGGCGCGGACGCAAATAGCGGGCTTTACCGGGCGCCTGGACTACAACTATCTCAGTTCGTATTTGTTTCGCCAATCGTTTTCTAATTCATTCGTCAGCGCGGTTAGTTCGGAAATAGATTCCGTCGGATTTCTTCAACGGCACTTTGTCAATGACTTGTACACCGTAAATATTGCCTTTGCGCGTACCCAACTTTACGAGAGTACCCTGCCCAATGACCAGGTCACCATACAAAAACTCCCTTCGTTGGAGTTCAATGGCCGTGATCGGAAGATCTCGAGAGGACCGTTGCCTGTTTGGTTTTCGTTTGACACAAGCCTAGGATTGCTGGAGAGGCGAGAGCAATCTGTGCAAACCGGGCTTACTGTGCCGCGAGTAGACGTCGAACCTCGCGTGACGACGGAGTTTAGCTTCAAGGGCTTTTCTTTAACGCCCAGCTTCAAGTTCGGGGTGACCGGCTACGGAAATTCCTACGTAGCCAACTCCATTGCGTATTCTTCTGGATGTTTTCCAGCAGCCGTTTCGAATCCTGCTTGCGGAGCAGCGTTGAACGTTACATTGGCGAACACCGGCCTTCTCCGTCATAACGAAGATTTCAGTCTTCAACTTGCGCTACCTACGATAGAAAGAGTTTACGCACCACCCAATTGGCTTCATCTCGGCAAGAAAGTAAAACATACGTTCGATATCGGCGCGACTTATCAATACGTTACCGGCATAAACGATTTCCAGAAAATACTTAAGTTCGACATTCTGGATTATTGGTCCAATACCAACCAAATCACTTTTTCGGTAACAAACCGGCTTTATCGAAAGGATAGTAAAGGGCACGTCTCGGAGTTTCTTGCCTGGCAATTGGCCTACGCTCGTTTCTTCGATCCTCAGTTCGGAGGAGCAGTGCGGCCAAATCAAAGAAATATCATCTTAGCCGAAGAGGAAATTACACCGTTTGCGTTCCTTGCCGGACCGAGAGCCTATTCGCCGATTGACTCTTACCTGAAGGTGTCGCCTTACAGCTTTTTATCGCTTGACTGGCAGACCGATTACGATCCCTTGCTCCATAAGTTCGTTAATAATAACGTTAACGCAACTGTGCGCAAGGGTCTCTACTTTGCTTCGATAGGAGACACATCCATCAGCACAAATCCATTGCTGATACCGCAGGCAAATCAGTTCCGCTTAGGAGGTGGGTATGGAAGCAATTCCCGAAAAGGATGGAACGCGGCGGCTACGGTGGATTACGACTTTGTGCAGCAAACCCTGCTTTATCAGCTCGGGCAGGTATCCTATAACACCGATTGCTGCGGATTCAGCTTCCAATACCGACGATTTTCATTCGGCACCGGGTTTGGCGCACGTCACGAGAATCAATATTTAATTGCTTTGCAGATAGCGAATCTGGGATCGTTCGGCACCATGCAGAAGCAGGACCGGATCTTCTAAGTTACAGAAATCAGTCTGATTGGCGCGGTACAGGGCTGGTAAGGGCTTGATCTAGCAACGAAGCAAAATCACGGCTTTTATGTTGAACCGATTCCCGCAAGCTTCCTAGTTGTTGCTCGGTTGTACGAAGACGGTCAGCCAAATGAAGGCAAGCTAAAACCGCAGTGCGGGTGGAGTCTAGGTTACCGGCGCGGCGCGCTATGGTCGACATCAACTCGTCTATCTGACGAGCCAAATCTTCGGTCTGCGAAGGATTGCCGGATGTCGAAACAGCGTACGTCTGATTGAAGATAGTAACCCGGACAGTTTGTTTGTTGGTGTCCGGTGCGTTCATAGAAACGTTTTAGTCCGTTCAGCTTGCGCTTATCAAGTCCATCTGGCCAAGCAGTTTTTCGATCCGGGACTTCACGTGTTGGCGCTCGCCCTGTAGCTCCTGCAACTCGTGCGACAAATCCTGAACACGCTGATTCAACTCACCGTTTTCGCGCTGGTACTCGGCCGATAGAGCTTGCGTTTCATCGCGCTCGCCGCGGACGCCGTTTAGTTCTTCCTGAGCCGTACTAAGCCGCTCTTGGAGTTGACTATTTTCGGAGCGTAGATTTTGCAACAGCTCCACCGCGTGGGTGATGCGCTGTTCCAAACTCTCTAAGGTATCGATACCGCTTTCTTGAACTGCTTCTTCCATAGTTTGCTTCGACAATTATCCGCTATTGTACTTGAGCTTTCGGAGCGGCTTTCGCTTTTTCAACTAGTGAGACGAACCCCGCTGCATCGTTCACTGCGATGTCGGCGAGCACCTTACGATTCAATCCTATACCGGCGCGTTTCAAGCCACTGATGAACCTGCTGTACGAAATTTCAGAGTTACGGCAGGCCGCATTGATACGCACAATCCATAAGGAGCGAAAGTTACGCTTCTTCAGTCGACGGCCTACATATCCGTAACGCAGCGCTTTTTCAACAGCCTCCTGCGCCGCCCGGTTAAGCTTGGACTTGGTAAGAAAATATCCCTTCGCCAGGCGAAGGGTTTTATGGCGATAGTCTCGCCGGTTGGTTCCTCTTTTTACTCTTGGCACGTTTTCTCCTTAATAAATTTTGAACCGCGTCTGCAATTCACATTCGAGAGACGGCAGGCACGTGCAGCGCACTGCTTCTACTCAGCTAAATAAGTCAATTTTTAATACGGAAGCATGCTGCGCAGCTTCGCCTGATCCGTCTCATCGGCCACGACTCGGCGACCCAATCGCCGTTTGCGAGAACGGCTTTTGGATGTCAAGATGTGACGAGCATTGGCGTGATGACGGGTCACTTTGCCCGTACCGGTCTTCTTAAAGCGCTTCGCCGCGCCTTTATGTGTCTTCAACTTCGGCATTGTTTGAACCTAGGAATTTCCGTTGCGGTAATACGTGCGAGGGAATTAAGAACAGGAGGCTGTCCAAATCAATATAGCACGACGCGGACCGCCGAAAAAAGCCAGTGCCTACTGGTTATCTTGGTATTCTTCCAACCAAGCCATCTGGATGGCTTCCAGCTTTCCTTCGGTCGATGATTCGGGATCGTCTTTGAAGTTAGGAAGCTCAACGATCCACTTGTGGAGGTCTGTATATCGAATATTGGTCGGGTCCATCTCAGGATGAGCGTCGTAAAGGCTCAGGGCGATATCTTCGGTGTGATCCCAGGTAAGTCCTGCCATATGCTTCTTTATGATATCGTCATGTCTCGATTGCCCATCCGGAAATGCTACAAGCTTACCGGCAGGCATCGAGCACAACGCTTATTCGATGGTGGTGCCTTTCAAAGCTCCGCGCACAGCGGTGTTCATCATATTCTCCGCCAACACGGTTGTCGCTTTATTCAGTGCCTCCAGCCTTTCATTGATGGCGCGATGGTCGCCGCCATGATAAACGCCTTGTAAGTCGCGTTTTGCTTTCTCGATAACGGAGCGTTCTTCGGGAGTTAGCGCGTCCCAAGCTTCGTTTCGCTGGGCTTTTTCCGTGGCCGCGAGTATGTTGTCGGCCTCCACGCGCGCCTCGCGCACCTGCCGCTCCCGCATATCCTCTTCCGCCTTCTCGAAGGATTCGCGAATCATCGCTTCCACCTGCTGTTCGTTCAAGCCATAGGAAGGCGTCACGTCGACAGTCTGTTCTTGGCCAGTGCGTGCATCGCGAGCAGTGACATTCAGAATCCCATTCGCATCGATCAGAAATCGCACCTCGATCCGCGCTAGCCCGGCCGGCATGGGCTGGATGTTTTTCAATTCAAAGCGTGCCAGACTACGGCAATCGCGAACCATTTCTCGTTCGCCTTGCAGAACGTGAATTAAGACATTCCGCTGACCGTCAACGGCGGTGGTGAAGCTCTCGGTAGCACTTGCCGGAACGGTCGAGTTTCGATGAATCAGCTTTGAGATCACGCCTCCCATCGTCTCGATACCCAATGAGAGCGGCGTCACGTCCAGCAGCAAGGTGTCCTCAACCTCACCGGACAGAATGCCGGCTTGAACAGCGGCACCCAAGGCAACGACCTCATCAGGATTTAGCTCCGTGTGCGGCTTGGCCTTAAATAACCGTTCTACAGCCGTGCGAACAAGTGGGATACGGGTGGAGCCTCCCACCATTACTACTTCATCGATTTGCTCAGCCGAAAGCTTGGCGTCCTTTAAACAGTCCCGGCATGGTGCCAAGGTTCGCTCCACTACCGGTGCAATCAAGCGCTCGAATAACTCGCGATCGATCTGACGCTGATATTGTTTGCCGCGATAGTTTAACTCGATCTTTGTTTCCGGTACAAAGGAAAGCTCTTCTTTTGCTTTGATGACGGACAAACGCAGCCTTTGTACGCCTTCAGGATCTTCCGACAAATCCTGATTCCACTCCGATCGTAAATCTTCTAAAGCGATATGAAGCAGGAGATTGTCAATATCGTCGCCGCCTAGATGCGTATCCCCATTAGTCGCGAGCACTTCAAAGATGCCGTCGTGAAGACGCAGAATCGATATATCGAATGTACCGCCGCCGAAATCGTACACGGCGATGATCCCCTGGTTGCGTTTATCCAATCCGTAGGCCAACGATGCCGCGGTGGGTTCGTTTACCAGGCGCAACACGTTCAAACCCGCCAATCGCCCCGCATCTTTGGTCGCCTGCCGTTGCGCGTCGTTGAAATAGGCAGGAACTGTGATCACGGCCTCTGTCACGGGAGCATCCAAAGCTGCTTCCGCATTGGCTTTCAGCTGGCGAAGGATGGCCGCCGATATTTCCGGCGGCGTAAACGTACGGTCTTCAAGCTTCAGCTTCATCACTGCGCCATCGTCTTTCGCAATGCGAAAAGGAAACAGCTTCAGTTCGTCTTGTACATCGTCTATGCTGCGCCCCATAAGCCGCTTCACGGAATACACCGATCGCTCCGGATGATCGAGCAGCATCTCACGCGCGGGCTCGCCGGCAATTAAGCTACCTAGTGAATCTAACGAGACAATACTAGGAACAATCTTCTGCCCTTCCTCATTCTCGATGACGCGCGGACCCGTCACATCGATGTATGCGACTAAGCTGTTCGTTGTGCCCAAGTCGATACCGATGATCTTAGATTTCTGCTCTGTTCCGAAGTCTATCTGAAAGGTTCCCATTGCGTATCCAATATCTATAAACGATCTTCTAAAGACTCGGAAGAAGCTAAAGCCGGGTTCAGCGCCTTCTCGACATCGCGAATCAAATTTTCGATATAACGACGCCTGTTGAGCGCGCCACGAATTTCGCTCAACGCTTGCTGGGCGGTTTCGCTTTGCGCTTCGGCGGCATCATATTTCTGGAAGAGTGACTCCAGTTCCGAATCGACACTGGCGCGTAAGCCAACAAAATTTTCTTTCGCGCTTTCCAATTGCGGACGGGCTGCATCATCTCCCGATTTCAGCTCCTCCAGCGCCATGTTAAGCTCAAAAACTTCTTCCAACAGTTCCGGAGGCACGTCTTTCGACCGCTGCTCGCCGATCGGAAAGCCTTCTTCGGTCAGTAGGTACTCGGCACGCTTCACGGGGTCTTTCAGGGTCCTATATCCGTCGTTTAGAACCGAGGTTGCCTCCAACGCTTTGGCTTGTTCATCCGCTGCTTTACGACTGAAGCGATCCGGATGCCAAGTACGGCTCAGCTCATAAAAACGTTTTTGCAGGAAGTCGGCATCTACCAACAGCTTAGGTTGCAGGCCGAAAAACTCAAAATAATTTTTTGGGATTGAAGACATAGCCGAAACGAAAATGGCGGAAGGGCAATAAATAGGCTATCCCTTCCGCCACCATAAAATTAGAAGAATAGAAAAACGGGCTTACGAGAATCTCGCTTATGACGAGAAGGAGGTGCCGCAGCCACAGCTTTTCGTCGCATGTGGATTATGGAACACAAAGCCGGACTGCAAAAGGGCATCCTTCCAATCCAGAGTCATTCCATTCAGAAACAGCATACTTTTCGGGTCGACGTACACTTGCACGTCGTCGAACCGAAAGACGTGGTCTTTTGCACGCGGCTCAGGAGCAAATTTAAATTGATAACTTAACCCCGAACAACCGCCACCCAGTACGCCGAGACGCAGCCCGCCAGAGACATTCTCCCTGGCAAAAGCTTCGCGGATCTTCTGAACCGCCCGAGGAGTCACCTGGATTTGCTTTGAAGATTCGTCCGCCGGAGCAGAAGGAGATGCACTTGCAGAGTTGAGTTCCTCGTAGCTTACCTCACTCATATCGTCTCAACTTTCTGAGATTTAGCTAACCGCAACTGCCTCAGCTTTCGAATCGGTGACGCCGCGTTTTCCTTTGTAGTCCGAAATAGCAGCCTTGATGGCATCTTCGGCCAATACGGAGCAGTGAATCTTCACCGGCGGAAGAGCCAGCTCGCTCACAATATCGGTATTCTTAATAGCTAACGCCTCATCTACCGTCTTTCCACGTAGCCACTCGGTGGCTAACGAAGAACTGGCAATTGCGCTTCCGCAGCCAAATGTTTTAAACTTAGCGTCTTCAATAACTCCAGTTTCAGGATTAACCTTGACCTGAAGCTTCATCACGTCTCCGCACTCGGGTGCGCCAACCATGCCAGTCCCTACGTCCGGGCTGCTCTTGTCCAGAGAGCCTACGTTTCGGGGATTGTTGTAATGTTCGAGAACCTTATCAGAATAAGCCATAAAATTTAATCTCTCCTAAACATCTTCTATTCTAATGCGCCGCCCATGAAACTTTTGATAGGTCAACGCCTTCTTTTGCCATTTCGTACAACGGCGATAATTCACGCAGCTTGGTAACTACGTCGATTAGTTTGTCAGCAACATAGTCGACCTCGTCCTCCGTATTGAACCGGCCGAATCCAAACCGGATGGAAGAGTGAGCTAAATCGTCGCCAGCACCTAGTGCTTTTAGGACATAGCTGGGTTCCAAAGTCGCGGAAGTACAAGCAGAACCGCTAGAGACCGCGATTTCGTTAATGCCCATCAACAGACTCTCTCCTTCAACGTAGGCAAAACTGATGTTGAGATTATTCGGCAATCGCTGCTCCATCGAGCCATTGATATAAACCTCGTCGAGGCTCGACATCAACTTGTCTTTCAACTTATCGCGAAGGAAGCCAAGCCGTTTGGACTCCTCCGCCATCTCCTTGTTTGCGATCTCACAAGCTGCACCAAGGCCAGCGATACCTGGAACGTTCAACGTCCCGGACCGCATGCCCCGCTCATGCCCGCCACCATCCATTTGTGATGTGATCTGCACTCTAGGATTTCGACGTCGTACGTAGAGAGCACCGCAGCCCTTTGGACCGTATATTTTATGGCCAGTTAAAGACAGAACGTCGATACCGTCGGCTACTACATTCACAGGGATTTTACCGACCGCTTGCACAGCATCGGTATGGAACAAAACACCCTTCTCCTTCGCAATCTGGCTGATCTCCTTCACTGGCTGAATGACGCCAATTTCGTTGCTGGCGTACATGATGGAAATCAAAATTGTCTTGTCTGTAATCGCGTCGCGCAATTGATCCAGATCGACCAAGCCGTTTTGCTTCACCGGCAAGTACGTAATGCGAACTCCGTCTTTTTCCAGGCGCTTGCACGTATCCAGAACTGCTTTGTGTTCCGTAGCTTGGGTGATGATATGATTGCCGCGCTCAGAGTACATCTCGGCAATACCCTTCAATGCAAGATTATTCGACTCAGTAGCACCGCTGGTAAATACGATTTCCTTAGGCGTGGCACCGATGAGATCGGCAATTTGCTTTCGAGCCTTCTCGACAGCTTCTTCCGCTTCCCATCCAAACTGGTGATTTCGTGAAGCAGCATTACCAAAAATCTTGGTGAAATATGGTGCCATGACATCAAGCACTCGGGGATCCATTGGAGTGGTTGCGTGGTTATCAAGATAAATAGGTAATTTCATCGATTCGTTCACTTTCTAAAAGTACTGTCTGCTGCTGACTTCGGAAGACTTTGGAGGGCGACAAGAGAATTAGGAATCGCGCCGGGCTGCTCGTCTCCCACTTCCTCTAGCATATCTTCGATGCTTACATTTTGGAGAAGTCGCAAAATGCCCTCGTGAATACGGCGCAGCGGACGCCGTACGGTACATCTTCCCGAATGGCCGCAGCTTACGTCCTCCGTAAAGCAGTTCGCAAGAACGATGGGCCCGTCGATTGCTCGAATCACCTCCAGTACGGAGATCTCGTTCGGCTTTCGTGCTAATCGATATCCCCCGTTGGTGCCGTACTCCGATACCAGAAATCCCGACTTTCCCAGCTTCTGTAATAGTTTGGACAAAACCGGCAGCGGGATTCCAGAACTTTCAGCCACTTCTTTAGCGCTAGCAGCCTCAAAGCTATCTTTTTGCCGAGCCGCAAAATGCTTGAGAGCAATTAGGCTGTAATCCGCCTTCTTTGTTAGTCGGAGCATTGGCGTTACCTAATTAAGTCGCAGGCTAGAGAGGACGTCCGTCGCCGCGGCAACACCTTGTTATACCATGCCGAACCGGAATCCGGGATGCTTTTATATCGATTGTTTTCAATAGCTTGCTGTTCTTCTAGGCGCCGATTCGCTACTGGAATGCTTTTCTTTTCATTATATGCTCGAAAGCAGTTAGTCATGGTAAACTCGGAACGCTCGTCCCGGTTATCCTTTTTAGCTGAACAGTTCGCGTGATTCGTCTTTTTCGTGTCTTTATCCCTGCAAGCGTTGTTGCGCTTCTCACTTCCGAGATTATTCTCGTTCTCGCCTGTTACTGGCTAGCTGCCTTTTTTACTCAAGGGCAGGATCCGCATTTCTATCTTTTCACGGAAGGGAACTATTGGAAAGTTCTCTTTATCACTGCTTGTATTATCCTTGGACTTTATTTTCAAGACCTGTATTCCGACCTCCGCATCCTTTCGCACATTCTCCTCGTACAGCAAGTATGCCTATCGGTAGGGGTCGCTTTGCTGTTGATGGCCGGATTTGGATACCTAGATCCAAACCTGCTGCTTTCGCGCTGGTTAACCATTCTAGGCAGCTTCCTTGCCATCATCCTGCTGCCTCTTTGGCGAATTTTTTACTGGGAGTACGTCGTTGTCGCCCTTCGTTCGGAGCGCGTACTGATGCTTGGAAATTCCAGCATCTTGGGCGAGGTGATCTCGCATCTTCTCGACCGCCCTCATTTTGGCTATAACATTCTCGGTTATTTGACCGAAGATGAGACCTGCGATTTTCCGATTCCTTGTCTTGGAAGTCTCAAAGACTTACGACAAGTATATGAGGAATTCAAGCCCAACCGGATTGTGGTGGGAATGGCGGAACGCCGTAATCGCTTGCCCGTGCAAGAGCTGCTGGAGATTCGCTTTAATGGCGTGGTAATCGAGGACGCGGCCGACACCTACGAAATGACCACTCGGCGTGTCTGCAGCCGAAAGATCCAACCTTCGCAGCTCATCTTTACTTCCGAATTGGGTCCGCGAACATCGGCGGTCGCCGTCCAGAACTTCTATTCTTTTATCTTTGGCATCGTTGGCTTGGTGGTCTTCTCGCCGTTGATGCTGCTGACTGCGATTGCGGTGAAGCTCTCCTCCGAAGGGCCGATTTTTTACGGACAGCGGCGAGTGGGGATGAACGGACACATTTTCACCGTCTATAAGTTCCGCTCGATGTATGTCAATGCCGAAGCGCGGACAGGTGCCGTTTGGGCGAAGAAAAACGATCCCCGCATCACGCGGGTCGGGTATTGGCTTCGGCGGCTTCGGCTGGACGAGCTTCCCCAGTTTTGGAATGTTCTTCGCGGCGATATGGCTATGGTTGGACCGCGCCCGGAACGTCCGGAGTTCGTGGAGCTACTGGCGCATCAGATTCCCTATTACCGACAGCGTCTAGCCGTGAAGCCGGGCATTACCGGATGGGCACAGATCAACCATAAATACGGGGATACCGAGCTCGATGCCATGATCAAGCTGGAGTACGACTTGTACTACATCAAGCATGTCGCGGCCGCCCTCGATTTCTACATCATTTTCCACACCATCAAGGTGGCTTTGCTGGGCAGCGGCGCCCAGTAGCGGATCGGTGGCGCTCCCGTCGGTCTACCGTGTGCCCTGGCGAAAGGCTAACACGGCTTTTTCATGTTCTTGCAGCGTGGCGGAAAAATGATGAGAAGCGGAACCATTCGGTTTTGCGACAAAGTACAAGAAATCCGTGCCGGCCGGCTGTAACGCGGCCTGCAGCGCGCTAAGGCCGGGATTGGTGATGGGCCCGGGCGGAAGTCCAGGATGAGCATAGGTGTTGTAGAGATTTTGGCTCGCCAAATCCGATCGGTGTATCACGCCATGATAACGGTTTTCACGTAAGGCCGCGTACACCGTAGTGGGGTCGCATTGCAACGGCATGTTAAGCCGCAGCCGGTTTACAAATACCGAGGAAACTAACGGA
This sequence comes from Bryobacteraceae bacterium, assembly GCA_965219315.1. GTDB lineage: Bacteria > Acidobacteriota > Terriglobia > Bryobacterales > Bryobacteraceae > Bog-105. Next base: position 202,579 of record CBDCNB010000001.1, read on the forward strand.
CGCTCGCTGGGCAGGGCGGATTCCTTCTCGACTAACGAGGCTAAAGTGACTACCCGGTGAACGTCGGGAGATGGCCCGCGCGGAATAAGCGATGTCCAATGTTTGCGAAATTCGCCGGTCATCATGCGGCAAAGCTGCGCGGCCGTAGTGCGATGCTTCAACTGGTAGGTGGACGGGAAGAGGTACCCTTCCAGCGTGGGTGCTTGCGGATCCAGGTCGTGAATCAATTTCGGATCGGCCGCGGCCCGTAAGAATTCACCAGCAGGCATTGTGCCTAGTTGAGTCGACACAATCTTTGCAATGTCGAACATGTTCGATCCTTCGGGAACGGTTAAATACAGAAAGAAGATTTCTCCCCGCGCAATTTTGCGAAAGACCTTCCAAGGCGTTTGTTCCCCCTCGAACCGGTATTCTCCCGCCTGCAGCTTGGCCAGTGGATGCAGCAGCCTGACCAACAAGAAAGCGGATGGTGACTGGATCACTCGATGGTCGGCCAATAACTTCGCAATTTGCTGCGACGACATGCCGCGTTCCACTTCAACGAACGTTTCAGATACATGTTTACGTTGGAAATCGAGATACCAGTAACCTGCGGCTACAGTGATCGCTAACAGCACCGCAACAGCCAACAATCGGAAAAGACATCCGCCTCGTTTACTCAAACGCTCCGTCCTTTTCTTCGGCGTCATGAATGCGTTGGTGCTCTAGATAACTATCGAGAAGCAACACCGCCGCCATTCGGTCCACTGCTTTCTTGCGCTGTTCCAAAGTTGCGCCGCTTTCCCGTAACAGGCGCTCGGCTTCCGCGGAGGTCAGTCGTTCGTCCCAGAAAATAGGCTCTATCCGCAGATGCTTTCCCAGCCGTTCGGCAAATTCGCGCGTATACTCGCTTTGCCGACTCTCGGAACCACTCATATGCATCGGTTGTCCAACGAGCAACGTGCCTACGTTCCATCGGCTGGCAAGCTGTGCCAGCTTGTCCAAATCGTCGCGAATTCGAGTGCGTTCGAGAGTTTCGAGCCCTTGCGCCGTGAAGTGCAGCTCGTCGCTGATCGCAAGGCCGATCCTCTTTTTCCCGACATCCAGCGCAAGTACACGCCCCCGCGCTGCCGATTGAAATGACTCCGTCAAACATCCGCCAGACAATGGTGATTACCTCGCAACTTCGAACTAGTAGCGCTACATGCTAGAGTAGCGTTACCGAGGCTGCCTCGACGCTTTGGAACTCTTCACCTCCACCCATATTTCCAATAAATCGCTACACGTAGGTACGTTGGTGATTGCCATGGCTGCAGCGGTTGCGCTGCTGTACTTTGGCCGGGACTTCTTCGTGACGCTAATCGGTTCGGCGGTATTCGCGTTTCTTCTCGACCCAGCGGTCGTGTTGGTGACGAAACTTCGCATTCCACGGCCCGCGGCTACCGCGATCGTGCTTGGAATCGCTCTGATCATTCTCTACTTTGCGGCAGTGCTAGCCGGAACGCAAATTTCAACTCTCAAAAGGGATTTACCCGCATTGGCCTCTCGCCTCAGTGAACTGGTGGACAAAACCAATCAGCAACTAGACCAGATAGAGCAGCAGACTATCGAGACCTTAGTTCCGAGTTCGCTCCGCCAACAGGACGAGCGAATTCAGCAGAAGCCGCAAGAGGCCATGCGCGCCAGACGGCGTCGTGCAAACCCTACCTCCAAACCAGGACTGCAAACTCTGCCGCCGATTCAGGAAGTGCGCATCCATACGGCTCCCCGGCCGATTATCGCTACCATCTACGGATACGTCTCCGGCTACTTTCATGCTTTGTTAATGGCCTCTTTCATCCCGGTGCTGGTTTACTTTATGTTGAGCTGGCGCGATCACATTCGCAAAAGCGTGCTTCGCTTATTTGACGGGCACGAACGCTACGCTGTGGGGAGAAGCTGGTCCGGAATAGCGGATTCCACCCGCGCCTATGTGCTGGGAAATTTCTTTCTTTGGATTTTTCTTAGCGTTCTAAGCTCCACCGCTTTCTTTTTTCTTCGTGTTCCTTACTGGCTCCTCATCGGTCCTATCAGCGGATTTCTCAGTTTGGTTCCTTATGTCGGTCTACCGCTTTCCATTGTGCCTCCCTTGCTTTCGGCGTTGGCCATTCCTAACAAGCTGAAGATCATCTTGCTGGTGATTGTCATCACCGGACTGCTGCATGTGCTGGCAATGAATTTTCTTTACGCCAAGATTGTTGGCGCTCGCGTTCGCTTGAATCCGTTGGCCGTCACGATAGCTCTTATGTTTTGGGGAAGCCTGTGGGGCGGCGTTGGATTGATCTTGGCGGTGCCTGTGACGGCGGCGATTAAAGCTGTTTGCGACAATGTCGAGACGTTGGAGCCGTACGGACGCTTGCTCGGCGATTGAGCCGAAGTCCCAAGTTGGGATTTAAGAAGGCAGATACGCTTCTAGTGCCGGGTGGCTCTCCGGCACCGTGAGCACGGGACGGCTTCGCAAGGCTTCTGTTCTGACGTACGCTAGCGCGGCAATTTCTCCCCATGCAGCCGAATAAGCAGCCGAGGTAAGCTCCGCCGCACTAGCCTCGCCTGCAAAAAATTTTGTCCCGGGCGCAGGCAAAGCTGTACCTTTGATGCGAATAGGGCTCAGCAGCCGATGCACCTGGCCCCGTGATCGAACGCGCTCTACAATCTCCTGCCCTAAGTAACAGCCTTTGGTGAAGTGAACGCCATGTAAAGCTTGCGTTTCTTGCACCAGAAACCGTTCGGTAATGTCCTCTCCGTAACGTGGAATGCCGTTTTCTAGACGAACGACGCGCGCTTCCTCCGGAGAAATTCGGGGGATGCCGGCCGCTTCCAATTTGCGAAGAAGATCGTCCTTCTGCCCGACGGGAAGAAAAATACGAATACCGTCAGGCGTTGTACTAGCGGTACGTGAGATAAAACCGTCGCCGAATTGAAGCCAGTGATATCGTTTCTCCGGGACGGCTAACCCCATGCCAATAGCGCAATCGATACTTTGCGGCCCTTCTAAACCGACAGCAAACCATTGGTCGGTTTCGTCCTGCAGTTCGACGTCGTCGGCAATGATGTACTTGTCCAGATGATCGAGAAGCTTTGTTGCTGTCTCCGGCTCGGTGTCCAATAAGATTGAATCTTGAAGATCATAAATGTAAGCATCGGCCAAGATGCGGCCCTGCGCGTTTAGAAAAAAAGCATAAAGGCCGTCTCCTGCTTGCATACCTTGAATATGATTCGTGCTCATGGCGTGAAGCAAGCGCGCACGATCCTCTCCGCTCACGCGAATTTTTCCACGATTGGAAAGATCGATCCATGCTGCTTTTTCACGTAATGACTGGTACGGTGTCATAAGTTTCTGCTGCTTTCTTTTTCGATGCGGCTCAAAGGCCTCTTTGCGTCAGCGATCGTAAATAAGCAGAGATCAAAACGATCGCTAAGCCGGAAATTGTAAGGCTGGTCAGGCGATGCTTGCTTTTGCGGGCGACAGAAACATCTCCATAGGGCGAGGTGGACCACAAAATGGCCGTTGCCGCGACGTGGGCTACTAAAAGCATTTTGATGCCGAACCAAAGGTGATAGTCAAACGTGTGTTTGGGCCCGGCGAGTAGATTGTAAATGCCTGAACCAACAATCAAAACAAGCAGCGCGTACAACGTGCCCCGATACGTGAATTGCGCGCGCGAAGCGGCCGGAAGCCGCACGTCTTCAGGAATGGAATTCAAAGTGGGAACCAACACCTGCCTCGCGTAAACAATCCCTCCGAGTAGAAGAATGACGGAACTGATATGGATGAAGCGGAAAAGAACATGAAAAATAATCGTCGGGTCAGAGGGAGTCACGTCTTCGAGTATAAGTGCGCTCCATTATCGATTACTGTGCTGTCTGTTTGGTATTCCGGCAGCATAGTGATCTCCGCGTGTTCCAGTACCTCGCTAAGCGTCACGGCGACGGTGCCTTGTTTTCCTACTGCTATTCCGGCGGCAATATTGGCAAAGTGGATCGACGAGGAAAAATCGAAGCCGGACCCCAGCGAAATACTTAAGGCGGCCAGCGCGGTATCGCCCGCGCCCACGACGTCGTAGATGGTTCTTGCCACAGTGGGAACGGTCATGGCCGGCTGTCCCTCACGAAATAATGTCATACCGTCAGGTCCACGGGTGATCAAAACCGCCGATCCTTCCAGCGAACAAAGCAATTTGTTGCCGGCGGCAATGACGTCCTCTTCGTTTTCAACGGGCAGGCCTGTAAAGCGTGACGCTTCTCTTTGATTGGGAGTAATCAGCGTACATCCGAGATATTTTTCGAATCGCAAGCCTTTCGGATCGGCTAAAACAGGCACGTTTCGCTTTCGCGCCAGCTGAATCACCGTTCGGCAGAAATCGACCGAGAGCACCCCTTTGCCGTAATCGGATAACACGCAAATGTCCGCCGCTGGGATTTGGTCTTCGAAGTTATCGTAAAGCTCCCTATAGATGTCATCCGGTAGCGGAGTGCGCTCCTCCATATCGAAACGGACAATTTGTTGCTGCCCGGCAATTACCCGTGTTTTGCAGGTTGTAGTCCGGCCGGGTATGGTCACCAAGCCTGAACTATCGATACCGCCGTCTTCCAAAAGGAAGCGCAACTTTTCGGCTGAGTTATCGGCACCGCAAGTTCCCGCCACGCTGCACTGTCCGCCTAAGCTGACGATGTTGGCTGCTACGTTTCCTGCCCCGCCCAGCACATGATGTTTTTCGCCGATCTCGACCACCGGCACCGGTGCCTCCGGTGAAATCCGATTGGCGGCGCCAAGCAGGTATTCGTCGAGCATTAAATCGCCGATTACCAAGACGCGAACCTGGCTGAAACGGTTGCGAATCGCCTGCATTTCAGGAAAGCAACTTCCTCACCGCTGGTTCCAGCCCCGGCGCGCATGCGTACGCGTTTCCACCGTAAATTGTGTTTTCGCCGTCGAAACTCCCGAACTTGCCGCCGGCCTCTTCGACCAGGATTTTCAACGGTGCAAGGTCCCAAGGCGCCGCCGTAGGCTCAATCCAAACGTCCGCCAAGCCTTGCGCCAACAACATCGCGTCCATGGAGCCGCCCAGGCTACGAACCGCCCAAAACTGCCTCACCCACGGCAGCAGTTTCGATTCGAAACGTTGAACGCCAGCTTTATTAAAGCCGTTAAATGAGAGAACAGAATCGGCAGGATCGGACTTGTCCGAAACATGAAGGCGCGAACCGTTCGCCCATGTACCCAAACCTTTGCTGGACCAGAGAAGCAGGTTCTGCCGCGGACAATGCGCGACGCCCATCACCACTTTCCCATCCTCTTCCAGACCGATGAGGACCGACCAAAGCGGAATGCCGCGAATGAAATCGCGCGTTCCATCGATGGGATCGACAATCCATTTCCGCCCCGTTTCACTCTGCCGATTCGCACCTTCCTCGCCTAGAATTCCGTCCCCGGGAAACTCACGCGTGATTCGTTGGACAATCAGCTCTTCACAAGCCTTATCGGCTGCTGTGACGGGCGAATCATCGGGTTTTTCTTCAGCGCTTACTCCTTGACGCTGGTAATCTGCAGCCAGGGCCCCCGCTTCTTCCGCCAAGATTTTAGCGATTTCCGTTTCCCGTTCGAACGCCATTGCTCCATTATTACGAAACAAAAACTTTTGTCGAATCACGCCCTAAGATTCGTCAAAAGAGATTCCATAAAATACCCTAACCATTATTGACACCATAAACTTACAAAGCTAGTCTTATAGATTAAGCTTTTATATATACCCAAGCCCAAGTTGGGTAATAGGAGGCTGAGTGCCCGCATTGCAGCCCGATTCGTTTAGGACAGAATGGCCCAAAATTTCTTAGTCGTCGAGCTTCCACGTTCATTTTACGGCCGCGGGAAGCGATTTCAGGTGAGTTTCAAATCGCTTGGCATTGCTGCGGTTGTTTTTGTCTTTTCGTTTTCTCTTCTCTGTGGCGCTATTGCGGCTTACTTCGGCGTTTTCGGCAAAGAGTCGCAATATGCCCAGTTGCACGCTGACTTCGACCATCTGAGAACTCGCTATCAAAACCTGCAGCGTCTTTCCCGGCAGCATAATCAGCAAATTGCTTCTCTGCAAAACCTGGCGAGCGAAGTTTCCGTGGCCTACGGCATTACGCAACCCGAGTTAGGAAACGACGGGCCTAGCTTGGCTTACAGCAATGCGGTCCCGAGTGTTAACGAAACTGTCGAAGAATACAATTTTCTGAAGTCGGCTAGTTTTTCCAGTATTTATCATCGGTACGCCTACAAATGGCAGATTCACGGCACGCCCACGCTTTGGCCAGTGCATGGGGTGATCCGAAGCGGATTTGGCGGCCGTTCCGATCCCTTTTCCAGCGAAGGTGCGTTTCATACTGGGGTCGATCTAGCCGTCGTCAAGGGAACATCTGTTCACTCTACCGCCGACGGTGTGGTCACCACCGCAAGCTGGCATCATGGATATGGAAAGCTGGTAGTGATCGACCATGGCAACGGGTTTCAGACCTACTACGCTCATTTGTCTCAGTTTCTCGTAGTTCCCGGGGAGGAAGTGCGGCTCGGGCAGGTAGTTGCTTTATCGGGATCCACTGGGCACTCCACCGGTCCGCACGTGCATTACGAAGTTCGTCTGCGCGGGACGCCTGTGAATCCGTATCGGTATATGGACAAGCCGCGGAATGTTCAAATAGCTCAATCCGGTCTCGGAGACTTAGGCCTTTAGGTGCTTTTATGAATCCACGTTGCTTCGTCCTCAGCTAAGCGGTAGGAGCTGAGCTTCAAATGGATACAATTCGAGTGTAGTGGTCAGAGGCTTCACTCGGCGTTCCGTTCTATCCGCGATACTTTTGTCCAGCCTTCTAGGGGCAGAAAAGTTATCGAAGAAGTCAGCCCGTTCACTGCCGCAGGCGGGTGAATTTACCCGGTTGGTAGACCCGCTCACCGAGAACATAGTTGTCCGGCTTACTTATCCGAATTTCGACAGCTTTTTTCCGTCCTCTCTCAACCGCTTTATCTCCGCAAAAGAACGCTTTTTAGTTTATTCTTCTAACCGCAACGGACGCCTTGCTCCGTTTCAAGTCGATCTGCATACCGGGCGTTCGCGTCAGCTTGCCGCAACGGGGAAGCTGGTGCATAGCTCTTTATGTCTCGATGAGCGGGAGAAACTACTCTACTTTCTCGATGGCACCACTTTGAAAGAGGTCGCCTTGTCGAATGCAAGGCAACGTACTATAGCGGAAAACGTCAGTCGCTTCGCGTTAGAACCGAATTCATCGCAAATCATCGTTTTACGTCACGGATGTCTAGAGCACCTAACCGGCAATCGAACAATCGCAGAAAACGTAAATGAACAAGCCATAGCCGTGCATCCCTCGGGGGCCGGTTGTTTTTTTGGACGTACGGCGTCCGATGCAAGCGAGCGGAATTTCTGGTACGCTTCCTTCGCCGCCGGCGAGAAAACGAAGCCAAGACTTCTGGCGCAAGGAAACATCTGGAATCCCGTTTGGAGCCCGGATGGCCGGTCGTTCTTGTTCCTTCGCGCGGTGGACCAGCATAGCGTCGCAACGTCGGAAATTCGCGAAGTGTCGCTCGAAACCGGAGTGGAGCAGCGGGTGGTGCGCACCAACCAGTTTGCCGCCTTCGCGCCGAATGCGGATGGGTCGGTTTTTGTCGGCGCAAGCCGCAGCCGCGCACAGCCTTCCATCGATATCCTCCTGCGGTCAGTCGGACGCGGGCTCACGCTATGCGAACATCGGGCCACGGATAGCATGAACGCTTCTCCTGTCTTTTCTCCCGATAGTCGGCGGATTTACTTCGGAGGCGATCGCGAAGGGAAACCGACGCTTTATGCAGTGAATGTGGAGCGTATCATCGAACCTACGGGCTAGAAGAAAAATACCCTTCTCTCGTTTGAACAGTGAAATCGCCCAGCACCGTTGTGAGTGAAACATGGTGAAAACCTGGCGTGATGCCCTCCTTGCTCGGCGTGAACCCCAGATTGTATTGACTTCGAAGTTCATCGTCGATTTCCGAGAAAATCGACGACATATTCCTCTTGTCCGTTGCTTCAAAAAAACTACCGCCGGTTTCACGCGCAATGCTTGTTAAGACTTGTCGTCCCAAAGCAAATTTCTCTTGGCGGCGCTTTTCTTCGCCGGAAGTACGTATACCTTCGGTACTGGTCACGATCTGCATCGAATAGATTGACGTATCGGCGCGAAGCGTGGCCCCAATGGCCTCATTCAAAGAGCTCGTGCTGCCGTCATCCACACCATCCGAGAACAGGATGATCGCTTTCCGGTTCTGTTGTCCGCTCATAATTCGTGTCGCTGAAAGTACGATCGCGTCGTAAAGTGCGGTGCTAGTTCCTTTCCCATTAGGCCTGCCACTTCCATGACTTTCCATCTGTCTTCGGAACCATGTTTGCGAGTCGAGAATGCCCAGGGCGGATTGCATTTTTCGACGAGACGATGTGAGCGGTTGCAATAACTCTACCGTCCGGTCAAAGTGAATCAAGAATGCTTGGTCGCTATGCTGTCGTAAAACTTGCTTTAGAAACTTTGTGCTTGCCAGGCGTTCAGTGTCAAAAACACGGAGCATGCTGGCGCTAGTGTCTACCAGCAGCCCTAACGTTAAAGGCAGGTCCGTTTGCTGTGAGAAATAAGCAATCGACTGCGGCTTGCCATCCACCTGCAACTTGAAATCGTCCTTACGAAGATTGTTCCGCGTATGTCCTGACGAGTTTTTCGCAACCGCAAATAGATTCACCACCTGCACTCCGGTGGAGAATGTGGTGATCGGCCTTTGGGAGTTTTGCGCCGAAACCAATGAAGCAAACAGCAAAATGGCTAACCGCATCGTCGCTTCAGGTGTGCGCTTGCTCAACAACGCGAGCGCGCCAGAAAAACGCCGCAATTCCTAAGCCTAAGAGCACAAATCCACTCACTACGTAGGACCCGCCGCTGGTGGCCAAAATATAAAGCCAGCCCAGTAAAGCAATGATGGCTGGCAGAGGATACAGCGGCATGTTAAACGGCCGTCGAATATCCCGGCGTCTTCGGCGGATAAGAACCACCGCCACACACTGTGCCGCAAACTGGGTAATAATTTGAAGTACAACCAGCGTTTTTATCAGAGCTTCCAACGTGAGTAGGCAAGCAGCGGCCGATAATACCCCCATAAACACTACGGAAAACGACGGAAAATTTTTAGAAGGATGAACTCGCGCAAAGGCCTTGAAAAAATGGCCTTCTGCCGCGGCGGCATAGGGAACGCGGGTGTAGCCAAGCAGCAGCGAGAAAACGGAAGCAAAAGCTACCCACAAAATAAGGCAGGTCATTAGCGAGGCGATTTTCTTTCCATAGATACGCTCCATGTAATCGGAAACAATTGCGTGGGAATGGATTGCTTCGCGCCACGGAAGTACTCCGATAATGGAAACGCTCATCGCCAGGTAAAGTACAGCCAGAATGCCGATAGAAAGCAGTATGCAGCGCGGTATGGTCGTGCTGGGATTTTTTACCTCCCCGCCAATTAAACAGACATTGAAATAACCGCTGTAATCGTACATGCTGACCAGCGTGGCGCCGCCCAATCCCAAGAAAAATGCAGGCGAAAGGGTAAATGCTCCCGGCGGAAAATCGAAAGCGCGCGTAGCATGGAAATGTCCTACGCCGCCCCAGATGATAAACCCCATCGCAGCCATCAACCCCACCCACATTACGCCGGATAAAAAGCCGATAGAGCGTATATCCCGGTACAGCAGCACAGTCGCCAAGGCGCATACTCCAATTGCCAAGACGGTGTGTTGCCAACCGGTGAGAGAAGGATAAAGATAGCGCGTGTAATCGGCGAAGCCCACCGCGCCGGAGGCGGCCGTCAGAGGAGCGGCAAGCATCACCTGCCACAGAAACAGAAAGCCCATTAGCCGGCCCAGCCCGCGGGGCCTAAAAGCCTGTTGCAGGTACTCGTATGATCCGCCGCTGCCCGGCATCGCCGCGCCTAACTCGGCCCACACCAAGCCATCGCAACAAGCAATAAACGCACCCACAATCCAGCCGATCAATGCCTGCGGACCGCCCATGTTGGAAAGAATAAGCGGAATAGTCAGAAACGGACCTACGCCCACCATGCTCAGCATGTTGGAGGCGAGGGCAGGGAAGAGCCCGAGTCCTCGCGTAAGTTCGTTCTGTGGCGCTGCCGAAGCTGCCGCGTTCACTATTTCAGTGACTTCATGGCGACTTCCTTGAAGAACACAACATCGGTGTCGCTATGGTTTTGAAGTCCGAACCAGCCCTCGTCGGGACGGCGTCCGCGATCGGGCTCGAACGGCAATTTCTTGGGGGGAGTCGGCTGCCCCTCTGTGTAGTCGGTCACCTTCGTGCCATTCACTGTGATGATCGTTCGTGGGCCATTGAGCGTGATCTCCATGGTGTTCCACTCCGGCCCTGGTTTGCCCGGTTCGGCCAGCGGCTTGGTCAGCGAGTAAAGCGTACCTGTCACGTGGTACTCGTCCTCGCCGCCCGTCTCCGGATGATTATCGATCTGCACCTCATATCCACGATTGACAGGCATCCAGGCATCGTTCGGCTTTGTGGGGATGCGAATGAAAACCCCGGAGTTGTCGTTGTGATCCCGCATTTTATAAACGACGCGGATCGTACAGTCTCCTACCTTGCCGCCGTTCCAGTAAAGAAGGCCCATGCCGCCATGTGTCTTGATAAGGCCATTCTCGACAACCATCCCGCCTTTGCCGACGTGCTGCCAGCCGTCTAAATTTTTCCCGTCGAAGAGCTGCTTCCAATCGGCGGCAGGAAGCTGAACTGGTAGTAAACCGATTGTCAGAGCAGCAAAAACTAGAAAGTTCTTCATAGAAACCGCCGTAGCAGCCGAACTCCAGATCATATCGCATCGTGCAGCGGGGCATAGGCATCTGCCTAGACCTTTTGCAATACCGAAGTTCGTGCTACATTGAACTTCTATCTGAAGTAATTAAAACCAAGTAACTCAAAAGGGGGATGTTTGAGATCTCTACTCCGCACGATGTTTACCGTCGTGTTTCTTCTTGTTTTCTCCTCGTTGAGTGCCCTGTTTGCACAAACCAGTCGTGGAACGCTGTCCGGGATTGTCACCGATCCTACGGGAGCTGTCGTCAGCGGTGCTGAGGCAACTTTGCTGAATACGGAGACGAATGTTCCGCGAACAACAACTGCCAACGGCAGCGGACTCTACCGATTCGATGCTGTCGATCCCGGTAATTACCAAGTCACCGTCACCAGCGCCGGATTTCAGACCTCCAAAACGGAGCCGTTCAACATTTCCGCCAGCCAAGTCGCCTCCGTCGATATTTCGCTGAAAATCGGAAGTCAGGTAGAGACAGTCGCGGTCTCCTCGGATGCTGCCAGATTGCAAACCGAATCCCCCGTACGAGGTGGCACGATCACGAACCGTGAAGCAACCCAGCTACCGGTAAATGGAAGAAATTCTGTCAGTCTCGCGCTTACACTGCCCGGAGTAACAACAAACCGATTTAGCTTCGGAGTGAGCACATTTTCTGTCGACGGAGCCCGCGGCCGTTCGAATAATTTTCTCCTCGACGGAACCGAAAATAACGACATTTCCATTGCCGGACAAGCGTTCCAAATTACCAATCCCGATGCGATCGAGCAAACTGTGGTGCAAACCACCAACTTCGATTCGGAATATGGACGCGCGGGCGGCGCAGTCGTCAACGTAATTACGAAGTCCGGTACGAATCAGCTTCACGGCACCGCGTCATATTTTCTGGACAGCACCTTCGATGACGCCATCACCAATATTCAGGCGCAGAGTCCCGAAGTTCTTCTGCGCAAAAGACCGCTGCCGGGCACCGAACAGATCTGGGCGGGCACCGTCGGAGGCCCAATTATAAAAAACAAAACCTTCTTCTTTCTTGCATACCAGGAAGACCGTCGCTCTTCAAGCGGCTCATTGGCTGCCACCACTCCTTCGTTAGCTGGCTTTGCCACCTTGAGTTCGCGCTTTCCGCTAGGAGTCAGCCCCAACCTGGATCTCTATCGCTCTATCGTCGCGACATCGCCTTCCACTGGTCAGTTTTTTAATGTCGCTTTGGGTAACAGCCGCCCTCCCGTTCAGTTTGGAACGGCCACCATCACCTATCCCAATAAATATCAGGATCGCCAATATCTCATCAAGGTGGACCACCGGTTCAGCAATGCCGATCTGCTCTCGGTGCGATATGGAAACGATACAACAAGCATCCCGGTGTCGAGCGCCGGGTTCCCTGGCTTCAACACCAGCCAAAACAACACCTACCGGAATGCGATCCTATCCGAAACACATGTCTTTAGTCCGGTATTTACAAACGAGTTGCGGCTTGCCTACAACCGCATCGAGCTCAGTTTCCCGGTCGATGCGTCGAGTCCGCTGGCGCAGACTTTGCCGAACTATTCCATCAATGGACAAAGCATCACCGGACTGGGGATCGCGACCAACTTGCCGCAGGGGCGGATTGCGAACAACTACACCATACAGGACACCGTCACCTACACGCTGGGAACCCACAGCATTCGAGTGGGGATCGATCTGCTGGATCAACGTTCCCGTCAGTTTGCGCCCATTGTTCAGCGAGGCGCGCTCACCTATAACGCCGATAACACGTATACTGCCTTTGCTAACTTCATCGAAGATTACAGTGGCTCCGGTGGTTCGGTCCAGCGAGACTTCGGAAGCCCTGCTTACTACCCCAAGCTTTTCCGGCAGCAGTACTTCGCTATGGATCGATGGCGGGCAACTGAAAGCCTGACACTCTCGCTTGGCCTGCGCTATGAATACTTCGGCACCCCGATTAACTCGCTGAAAACGCCGGCGTTCACGGGATTGTTCAATGTCGATCCACAGACTTTGCGGGGTGCTTATGATCAGCCGAATACCGTCCAAACCGATAAGAATAATTTTTCACCATCGGTCGGTATCGCTTGGAGCCCGCATCCCCATGACGACGCCGCGCGCGCTCTCCTCGGAGATGGCAAAACTGTCGTTCGCACCGGTTTCTCCATGGGTTACGACAGCTTCTTCAACAACATCGCCTCGAATGCGGCGACATCGTCGCCCAACTTAAGCTCCAACGTCACCACGGTATCTGTATCGCGTGCGCGCCCCCGGGGTACAAGCGGATTTTCAAACACGCTGCCTGTGACACCGCTCCCCATCTCGCCCAGGAACTCGCAGTCCTTGGTTTACGGAGATTTGCTCAACCCCTACTACCTGAAATACTCATTCGGCATTCAGCGCGAACTGCCGGCCGGCTTTGTGCTCGATGCTTCCTACGTAGGAACAAGAGGCGTGAAGCTGTTCTTGCAGGAAAATCTAAATCCGGTTGTGCCCGCTGCCTTGCAATATACCTATGGCGGAGGGCGACTTCCTTATAACACTGGACGTCTCGACCCGTTGCAGGGCGCCCGTAATATCCGAACCAATGGTGGATCGTCCACCTACAACGCCTTTCAATCGAAGTTGAACCGTAGGTTCTCTAATGGATTCGCCGCTCAGTTGTCCTATACGCGTTCTCGTTTTATCGACTACGGATCGGATATCTTTACCACCAGCGGCGTCACCAACGTAAGCGTGGCAGAGGTGCCCACTATCCTTGGCGGGCTTCCGCGGGAGAAGAGTCTGTCCTACTATGACCGCGCCAATCGTTTCGTCACTCAGTTCGACTACAGGATTCCTTTCTTCAAAAACCAAAATGCGATCGTGCGTCAGGTGTTAGGCGGCTGGGAGCTCAGCGGAATTTTTACCTTCGAGTCGGGCGCGCCATTCACTGTCTTGAATGGTTTGGATGCCGATGGACTTGATGGCGCTGTAGCCGACCGGCCCAACTTCAATCCCTCTGGTCAGCGCGGCGTCCGGGCGGTGCCAAGTGCAACCAGCGCAACCGGCTATATCAATCCCGACGCCAATAACGCCGCGATCAATCCTGTCGCTGCGGAATTCATCGTTCTGAGTGCAAACAGCGGCGTGTCGGGGAATCTGGCGAGAACTACGCAACGCACACCGCCCTTGGATAACCTTGACGCGACGATATTTAAGAATTTTTCGTTTAAAGAGCGTTTTGGATTGGAGTTTCGCGCTGAATTCTTCAACGTGTTGAATCATCCTCAATTTGGTAACACTAGCGCGAGTCCGTTTGACACCAGCTTGGGCTCTATCAATAGCAACGCCAATACGGCCCCGTCAGGGCGCTTCTTAAGTACCAATTTCATTGACGGCGGCGGACGCGTTCTGAAGTATCAAATCAAATTCCGTTTCTAGAAAGAGGAGTAAATTATGCGGCAGTTTTTGTGTCTTGCTGTATTGCTGAATATTCCTGCGGCATTTGCCGCTTCGGAAACTACCATTCCGGTTCCAGCGAATCTGCACGGAGAAGGAATTCCCGCCATCCCCAGTTCACTTACCCAGAATTTGATCCCCTATGAGGACACCAGGACAGCAACACTGCTCGACTGGCATCCAACCAGGCGGGAAATCATCATATCTACCAGGTTCGGCAGTACGCCGCAGATCCACCTGGTAACTGCGCCCGGTGGAGCTCGAACGCAACTTACGTTTTATCCTGACCGGGTGATGGCGGCGGAGTTCCAGCCAAGCACCGGTTCAACCTTCATCTTCTCCAAAGACGTAGGTGGGGGCGAGTTCTTTCAACTCTATCGCTACAACATGGACTCGGGGCAAACTGCTTTACTAACAGACGGTAAATCGAGAAATACCGGCTTGCATTGGTCGCCGAATGGGAAGCTGGCGGCATTCTCATCGACGGTCCGCAACGGGCGCGATACCGACATCTACGTTGGTGACCCATCGCAAGCGAAAGATGGTGCGACGGATTGGGCGCGCATGGTGTTGCAGGGCGAGGGCGGAGGCTGGTCTTCTTTCGGTTTCTCGGCAAACGGCGACAAGCTGTTAGTCGGTGATTATCATTCTGTAAACGAGACGGTTCTGTTCCTTGTGGATACTCAATCCGGAAAGCGAACACAACTGACTTCCGGGATGCATGCTTATGGAAACGCAAACCTAACGCCCGACGGCACAGGCGTCTATTTAACAACCGACGTCGATAGCGACTTCAACCGTCTGGCATACATGGACATCGATACCAAGAAGCTGACCTTTTTGCGACCGGACCTGAAGTGGGACGTTGAGGATGTAGAGCTCACTAAAGACGGAAAGCGGTTGGCCTATGTAATCAATGAAAATGGCTACTCTTCCGTGCACGTATTGGATACGTCCACCCGCAAGGAAGAGAGGCTGCCGCAAATACCGAAAGGCGTCCTTGGTCATCTGAAGTGGCGTAGCAATGGACAAGAGCTGGCATTCAGCCTGTCCTCCGCGCGTAGTCCTTCCGATGTGTACTCGGTAGACATCGGAAGCGGGAAGTTGGACCGTTGGACTTGCAGCGAAACAGGCGGGCTAAACGCCGGCACTTTCGTCGAACCGGAACTAGTGCATTGGAAAAGTTTCGACAATCGGCAAATTACAGGATTTCTTTATCGACCGCCGACGCGGTTCACTGGCCCTCGGCCCGTCATCATTCAAATCCACGGCGGTCCGGAAGGACAAACACGGCCTGGGTTCATCGGTCGCGACAACTACTACATCAACCAGTTGGGCGTAGCAATGATCTTCCCGAATGTCCGCGGATCGAACGGCTATGGCAAGACATTCATCAACCTCGACAACGGCATGAAACGCGAGGACTCCGTAAAAGATATTGGCGCCTTACTGGATTGGATTAAAACACAACCGGGTTTGGACGCTTCAAGAATCATGATTACCGGCGGAAGCTACGGCGGCTACATGACACTTGCTTCTGCATTTCATTTCAACGATGCGCTTCGTTGCACTGTCGACGTGGTAGGAATCTCCAGCTTTCTGACGTTCTTTGAAAAAACTTCGCCTTACCGGCGCGATCTCCGCCGGGTGGAGTATGGAGATGAGCGCAATCCAAAAATCCACGAATTCTTCTCGAAGATTGCACCCATCAATCACGTGGAGGAGATTTCCAAGCCTATGTTTATCGTGGCCGGTCGTAACGATCCGCGAGTCCCCGTACAGGAAGGGCAGCAGATGGCGGCGGCTCTGACCAAACGCAACGTGCCGGCTTGGTTGCTGGTAGCCGATGATGAAGGTCATGGCTATGCGAAGAAGAGCAACCAAGAATTTCAATTTGCCGCGACAGTGTTATTTGTAAAAAAATACCTGCT
This sequence comes from Bryobacteraceae bacterium, assembly GCA_965219315.1. Classification (GTDB taxonomy): domain Bacteria; phylum Acidobacteriota; class Terriglobia; order Bryobacterales; family Bryobacteraceae; genus Bog-105. The sequence continues at coordinate 218,848 of CBDCNB010000001.1, forward strand.
GAACTAGTTCCTACTTTTTTCTAGCCGAATGGACACGTAATCCGGTGGCTTTGTTGGCAATCCAGTTCACAAACGTATCGATGTCGGGGTGCGCGCGAAGCTTTTCCATAGTGTCGAATTCATCCGCCATCTCGCGCTCGGTCAGCCGGCTATGAATAAAGCGGTGGCAAGCGCGGCAGAGTAGGGCAACGCGTCCTGTAGCTTCTTCTCGCGTAAAGCGCCGACGCGTACTTCCCTTGCGATGACGGGCGCGAGGGATGAGGTGATGACGTGTAACCTCAATCGGATGACGTTTGCAAAGCTCACAGGTACCCAGAAAAGACTTCCTGCCTACATTTGATGCATAAAACTTCTTCCCGGCTTTGGCACGCATTCGATTCGGCCACGACTGATCGATTGAGAAAAGAAGAGAGAAAATCAGTCCTTTCAGCCACTTACGTATTAGGTAAAGCTGTGATTACAACCGAGCAAAATGGATCTTCGGCGGGTACAGCCATGAATGGGATCGCTACGCTGAAGATGGAATTCGGTCAGCTCCCGTTCCCACTCTTATTAGACACGCTGGACGACCCGAATATCGGCGTGCTGATATTTGACACACAGCTTCGTCTATTGCATGCCGCCGGCCAGATTTCTTACTTAATTGGACTGCCGTTGGAAGAGCCGATCCACTCTTTGACCGTCGGCCAATTACTGGAAAGGTCCGACTTGGACCGCTCCTCCATCGAACTGGCGAAAAGTCGAGTTGCCGAATTCACCGATGTGACACCCGTCGCTCCTGCCTTGCTTCATAGCCGAGATCGCTCCCGGCATGTTCGTATGAAGCTTCGGAGTATCGGACAAGAGCAGCGCGTAGCGTTATTTGAGACAATTACCGCCGAAGAATTGGCTAGTTTTCGCTTTGGACTGAATGAACCTGAAGGCCACGACTCCTTGACAGGACTTGCATCGAAAAGCTATTTCGAAAACGCAGTGAAGGAAGTATTGGCTAGAACGCCTCATGAGCCGGTTTCGGTGCTGATGCTGGATCTGGACCGATTCAAGGCGGTAAACGATACGTTAGGACACGCTGTCGGCGACTCGGTGCTTCGTCTTGCGGCTGAGCGGCTGAAATCTTCAGTGCGGAAAACCGATATTGTTGCGCGTCTGGGCGGCGACGAATTCGCCATCCTGGTCCATCCCTCGCCGAGCATGGATGAGCCTGTCGCCATCGCGCAGCGCGTCCTCGATTTAGTTCAAAGAACCTATTTGATAGAAGGTCAACTGGTAAACATTGGCGTAAGCATCGGAATTGCGCGATCTCCCGGCGATGGCGAGCAGTATGCCAGATTACTCCGAAATGCCGATCTCGCCCTTTACCACTCGAAGAATTCAGGCCGCTCGAGTTTCCACTTTTTCGACGCTCATATGGAGCGACGGGCCCAAGCGCGCCGCTCTAACGAAATCGAACTGCGCCGGGCTCTGGCCTTGCGCCAATTGGAAGTACATTATCAACCACAGGTAAGTACCGTAATCGGTCGTTTAGTCGGCTTTGAGGCTCTCCTTCGCTGGCGGCATCCAGAACGGGGAATGATCCCGCCGGGAGACTTTCTACCCATGGCGGAAGAAATCGGGCTCATCGTACCGATTGGGGATTGGGTCTTGCGGACAGCCTGCCGCGAAGCAACTCAGTGGCCTGAAGAAATAATAATCGCTGTTAACGCATCTCCACTGCAATTCGACGCCGGTAATTTTGCGGACTCAGTCCAACGTGCTCTCAGCGTCACAGGTCTGCCTGGTGAAAGGCTCGAAATCGAAATCACCGAAGGCATTCTTCTTCGCAATGATGGAGCGGTTCTCGAAACTCTTCATCGCATTCGGGAGATGAACGTTCGGATTGCAATGGACGATTTCGGGACTGGCTATGCCTCCCTGAGTCAACTCGCCCGCTTTCCTTTCGACAAGATAAAAATCGATCGCTCACTAGCCGGTTTCGAGGGCAATGACGCGAAACAAAGAGCCATCGTTCGAGCCATCACCGCTCTTGGACAGAGCCTGGGTGTTTGCACACTGGCCGAAGGTGTCGAAAGCGCCGATCAACTCGCGCGTCTTCAGGTGGATGGATGCACCTCTGTACAGGGCTATTTCTTCGGAAAAGCTGCCCCAGCGGCTGAGCTAAAGAATATTATTTCGCAACTTTACGTCCCTTCCCTAACCTGATTCCAAACAAAAGAAGAACCGACTATGAATACTGATTTGTATAAGCTCGTCTATTGCAGCCGCAACTTAATTCGCGGAAATCATGCCGAAGTTGCGGCAGAGTTGCAAAACATACTGGCAAGCGCTCGAAGGAAGAACGCTCGTGCGGGCGTTACCGGCGCTCTTCTCTATAACGACGGAAACTTCGCGCAGGTACTTGAGGGGCCACTTTCATCCGTCGAGAAGATTTTCGAAGTAATTCAATGTGATGCACGCCACAGCGAGGTCACCGTGGTTTACAGCGGCCCTTCTGTGAAGCGCGAATTTCCAGATTGGTCGATGGCATTTTCGGGTAATAATGCCGATGAAGTAAATTCGGTCGCTACGGAGGCTTTTAAAGCCGCCTTCGCAACTTCCGAGGATGCCGGAGAGCAAATGCTTTCCGTTCTCAAAAACTTAGTTACAAGCGAAGATGATTGCGTCATTTTGGATGCCGCTTAACGGAGTCGGTTTAAACCCACGGATCAAGTTAGACTGAACTCCCCTTCAGCTATGTGGCAGGATGAGGAACATGAATATACTCCGATTTCTTGCCATTGCCGCCCTATCTTTCTCGCTATTGACAGCCTACGCATCACAAACTGCCAAGAGCGCAAAGAAGCAAGGTGGGATGAGCGCCTCTTCCATGCAATCCAAATCAGCGCATCTGGTCGATATCAATTCTGCCTCCGCGACTGATCTCCACCAACTACCGGGTATCGGCCCCGCTTATGCCAAAAAAATCATTGCAGGCCGTCCCTACAAAGGAAAAGATGAGCTTCTTCAAAAGAAAATCCTGCCTGCCTCTACTTACGAAAAAGTAAAAGACCTAATCGTCGCCAAGCAGAAGTAAGCAGGATTTCCAAGCTGCGGCGGCCTACTGCGGCTTCTTTTTTCCAAACTTATTCAGAAGCTGATCTAGGCCGCCTTTTTGTTGTTTCTGATCCTTATTGTCACCGTTTTGCTGCTTGTTGCCGCCGCCAAGGATTCCGTTGACAATGCCGCTCGCGCCGCCTCCTTTGTTACCCATTGCGGATCCCAGGATGCCGCTCGCCAGCGCGCCAGGATTACCGGTGCTCGGCAGTAAATGCTTCAGTTTCATCTGCGCAATCTCCTTCACATCGGGAGCGAATATAGGGTGAGCCATGCTGCCGGTCACAATCGCTGGTATCACCAACTCACCCTTGTTGTTAGCAAGGGCGGTATTCAGATATCCTCCGATATTTGTACCGCCTACCGCTTTACTAGCACCGCTTGCCAAAACAACGGTGACATGCATATTGATTCCTTGATCGGCTAAATTTAATGACCCGTCTCCGGACATCGACCCTTCCGGTATTGTAGCCACCAAATTGCTGGTATTCGCCAAACCGTTCTTGATATCGAAATTTCCCGACAATTTCTTTAAGTCTGTCCCGCTGCCTTTTTGTGCCGGCGCGGCACCTACGAATTTTGCTACTTTCGAGATCTCACCCAGAACATTTATATTCTTCAGTTGTCCGTCAGCGACATCAAACCCCAGCGTTCCATTCAAGGTGCGAGCAAGCTGGTTGCCGGAAGCAAGCGCGAAGTTAACATCCGTAGTAGCACCCAACGTGCCGTACAGCGTATTCTTCACAGAGCTTACAGCAGACAACAGGCTGTTCGTATTAACCCCGGATAGCTTTGCTTTGATGGCGCATGTCGGTGTCGCTGGTCGAACATCGAGCGTGAGGGCCCCGTTTTCCTTGCCGCCAAATAAATCCGATGTCAGTGGAGAAAGTTGAATAACGCCCTTGTTCAGCTTCACATCGGCATGTACATTGCTCAGAACGATGTCCTCCGCCTTGATCGTGTTTGCCGCAAGCGTCCCGGAACCGGTGGTACTTTCCACTAAACTGGGCTTTTTCGAGGTCGCTGCCGGGGCTGTCTTCTTAGCCGCAGATTGTTGGGATCCATTCGACTGCGGCGAAGGACTCGTAATCTGTTGAAGTTCGGCGACATCGATGTTCCCGGCCGTCAGCGCAAACTTCAGTTGCGGAGCCGCAAAATCCGCCGCTGAGAGATTGCCCTTTAAGCTGGTACTTCCCAAAGAAGCCACTAAATTGTTGATCGCCACGCTGTTCTTTGAAAATTGCATGTTGGCCGAGTCGACCACCAACGGCTTTGTGAGAGAAGGCGACGAGAGTTTTGCGTTTGAGAGTGTACCCATGCCGGAGTAGTTCAGTTGTGCCGCATCCGCGGGACCTTTGGCGGTGACATCCAGCGATAGGGACCCCGTTCCTTTCAATCCTTGTGCTGACTCGCTGAAGGCACCCGCAATTTGTGAGATTTGTGCTAACGATGCGTTCTTCGTTCCGAGGTGAAGATCTACATTCGCCGGAGTCGTGGAGCTGTTTACCGTGCCGGAGATCGATAGCGGAGTCGGACCGAGTTTAATCGTAGAGGAGTTAATCTGCAGGAGGTCTTGCTTCCGATTATCACTGAGATCATAGTTGGCGTTGATCGGATAGTCCACTTTATAGCCACGAACCACGGCATTGTCGAGTTTCAGATCGCCCTTGATGGACAATACTTCGTTCGTTGTGTTCACATCCGCGTTTCCGGTGGCAACAGCATCGGTTTGTGGCGGGATTGTACCGGGAGCTAGTGTGTTGATTCCTGCAATTGAAACCTGCTGGATCGATATCTTGCCATTCACCGGAGTAGCCGAGGAATCTCCCTGCTGCAATGGTCCTACTTTTCCATTGAAAGCTAGTGTTTCCGTACCCTGCCCTGGGAATTGCACTCCCAAATCGACGTTAAAGGGTTTGTTGGGGGCAAAGTCGGACAGCGTTAGATTGATGTGCTGATAAACAGCGCGGGGTTGATGTTTAAATTGATTGGTGATGCCAACTTGGCCGTCGATAATCTTCAACTGATTGAGCGAAAGCTTGGTTCCCTCGCCATTCGACTGCTGATTCTGCTGGGTAGCATTACCGTTGGAGGAGCCGATGGTGGAGTAGTTCCACACGCCCTGCGCATTCTTAATCAATTCGATCTGCGGCTTATTCAACGTAACGTCTTTGATGGCGGGAGCGCCGCGAAGCAGCGAAAAGAGACTTGCGCTAGCGTATACGTCCTTGGCGGTAGCAAACGGCCGGTCGGAGGTAAATTGCGGAGATTCCTTGATGGTAAAACCGTCCACCTTCACCGATAAAGGAATAACCTTCAAGCTCAGCTCTCCCAAGGTAACCGGACGATGAATCTTCTTCTCGATCTCGGATTGAATCTGAGGGCGAAACTTATTGACATTGATAATGAAAGGCAGTATCAAAATCAGCACGATGAGAAGGCCAACAATAATTCCGGCGATGATGAAAAAGCGGCGCATATATCTACGTAGACGTGTTTAGGGCGGGAAATTAAGCGGAAAAAGTTACATAGCAGAGAATAGAAAGCATGCGTTTCTCTTTTTGGATGACTGCTGTGTTGCTGATCGCGCCGCTGGCGGCGAATGCCGCGGGCGGGGCTACTAAATCGCCGGATTCTTCCGATCATATGAACAGCCAGTACTTGTTCATGGTAGTGAGCAAGGGACTACCTGGTATCTCGCTCTACAAAGGAAATGACGAAAAGCCTTTCTGCCGCGCGGTAGTGGAAAAGAGTCCCCATGAGGCCGCCTTTTCACCGGACGGCCAAATGGCTTATTTGCCAGTGTACGGTTCCAGCAGCGTGGGATTGGCCGGAACCGACGAACACCTTCTGCATTTCATTCGTACCTCCGACTGTAAAGACACCGGGGTCTTGGATACGGAAGAAAATAAACGCCCGCATGGAATCGCCGTCGGTAAGAGCGGAACGATCTATCTCACCTCGGAAGTCGTTCAGTCTGTGTTGTTAATCGACCCGAAGCAGCGGCGCATCATCGGTAAAATACCGACAGGTTCCCCTTACTCGCACATGATTGCGGTCACGAAAGACGAGAAAAAAATCTTCGTGAGCAATGTCCAATCTAAAACGGTTTCTGTCCTGGACATCTCTTCTAGAAAACTGGAAAAAACCATTTCTACCGGAAGCGAAGATCAACGCATGACTTTAAGTCCCGATGGGCGTTGGTTCGTTACCAATCTGGGTCCCGAACACAAGATCGCTTTTTATCGAACCTCCGATTATCAGCTTGATTTCGCAGTGGAGGTCAACGGTGGTCCTTTTGTAGCTAAATTCAGCCACGATGGCAGATATCTCTACGATGCAGGTAACCGGAGCGGCGAGATGCTGGCGTGGAAAGTCGATGTGAACAGCCGCAAAGTCGTCGCGACGGTCGAAAACCTAGGCAAGGGAATCGGCTCATTGGTGGTCAATCCGTTCGATGGGCAAGTCTTCGTAAGCGCCGCTACTCCGAGTCAGATCAGCATCATCGATCCAAAAACGTGGAAGGTTATGAAAACAATGCAAGCCAACAAAACGCCGGATGAGATGGCGTTCGTCGGCACTAAGTAACTTTGCTCTTCCACTGACGTTAGACTGAAGGCGCATGAACACCAATGCGCTGATTCAAGAGAAAAGCCCTTATTTACAACAGCACGCGCATAACCCTGTTGCATGGCTTCCCTGGGGTGACGAAGCATTTGCCAAAGCACGCACCGAAGACAAACCCATCTTCTTGTCAATTGGGTATTCCACTTGTCATTGGTGTCACGTGATGGCCCATGAGTCGTTTGAAGATGAGCGTATCGCGGCGATTCTCAATCGTGATTTTGTCCCGGTGAAAGTGGATCGTGAAGAACGCCCGGATGTCGACCGAATTTACATGCTGTTCGTACAAGCATCCACGGGCAGCGGCGGCTGGCCAATGTCGGTCTGGCTTACGCCAGAACGCAAACCGTTCTTTGGAGGCACCTACTTTCCCCCGGACTCTCGTTACGGAAGGCCGGGGTTCGCCGATGTTTTACAACACCTTGCCACCGCATGGCGGCAGGAACGAGTGCGAATCGAAGATTCTGGTACTCAGGTGTTGCGGCAATTGCACGAAATGGCTAGTTCCGCAAAACAGGCTCAGCTGCTCGAACAAAGATTGTTTGACGCAGGATATGACCGGTTTCGGCGCACGTACGACTCGCAGTGGGGCGGCTTTGGAAGTGCGCCGAAGTTCCCGCGCCCGGTCATTCTGAACTACCTTCTGCGCTACTACGCGAGGAGTGCGGACGAGGACGCTTTGGAGATGGTCGCCGAGACGCTCAAAACTATGGCCGCTGGTGGCATGCACGATCAGCTAGGCGGCGGCTTCCATCGTTATTCGGTGGATGAACGGTGGTTTGTTCCTCACTTCGAAAAAATGCTTTACGATCAGGCCCAGCTGGCCATCGCCTATCTTGAAGGATTCCAGGCCACTCGGAACGAGTTTTTTGCCGGTGTTGCACGGGATATTTTTTCCTATGTCTTGCGCGATCTAACCGATCAAACGGGAGCTTTCTTTTCCGCCGAGGACGCCGACAGTCCCTATCCCGAAGATCCGGCCCATTCTGGGGAAGGCGCGTTTTATATCTGGCGCCAGAGCGAAATGGAAGCGTTGCTGGGCAAAGAGAATACGATGCTTTTTTGCGCCCGGTACGGAGTGGAAGCAAACGGCAATGTGGAGATGGACCCTCATGGTGAATTCACGGGCCGGAACATCCTCTATGAGGCGCTTGACCAAGAGGAGTTAGCCCGCCGGTCCCGAATTCCTTCCAGTGACGTCGGCAGCCGTTTAGCCTCTGCAAAAACGGTGCTTTTCGAAGCGCGTGCGAAACGACCCAGGCCGCACCTGGACCGAAAAATGCTTACGTCCTGGAATGGCCTGATGATCTCGGCCCTGGCACGTGGGTATTCGGTTCTTGGCGAGGAGGCGTATCTTCATGCGGCGGAGCGCGCGGTGAACTTTCTCCTGCAAACAATGTATCGAGAGGATTCAGGACAGCTCCTGCGTCGGTTCTGTGATGGGGAAGCGGCCGTACCCGGATTCATCGACGATTATGCTTTTGTTGCGCAAGCACTGCTGGATCTCTTCGAGGCGGACGCAAACCCTAAGTATCTGAAGTTAGCTGTCGATCTGGCACAACGAGGATTTAACCGTTTTGAAGACGGCGAAGGAGGAGGCTTCTTTAGCACTGAGGCCAACTGCCCCGACCTGGTCCTGCGAATGAAGGAAGATTACGATGGCGCCGAACCATCGGGAAACTCCGTCGCAACCGACGTCTTGCTGCGTTTGGCCAATTTGACCGGCGAGCAAAGCTTCCGCAGTAGGGCGGAGAAAGCATTGACCAACGTTGCTCCCAAACTTGATGCCCAGCCAACCATGGCGCCACAGATGGCAGTTGCCCTTGGTCGATGGTTAACCGAGCCGGAGCAAATCGTCATCCGGTACCAGGAGAAGGACGAAAAGGTGAGCAGCATTCTTCGGGAATACCAACGCCGGTTTACCCCATATTCCCTGAGCCTGGGCATCTCCGACAATACGGCGGAAGAGCTTGCACCAGTCGCCCCATTTCTCTCCCAATTGAAGCGAGAAGGCGAGATCATGCTCTATGAATGCCGTAATTTTGCGTGTGAACTTCCGAAAATTCTAGCGTGACTAGCCGCAGGACAGTTGTTACACTGATGCCGATGGCCAGCGCAACGAAAGAAACCCGAGTAACGATACTGCAAGGGAAAAGTTTTGCATTATCGGGACCAGAATTGAAGTCGGGAGATACTGCTCCAGATTTTGAGGTGGTCAACAGCTCACTTCAAAAAGTCGATTTGGCGGACACCGGCAAAGAGGTGCGAATCTTTAGCGTCGTGCCCTCGCTCGACACGCCGGTATGCGACGCGCAAACGAAACGATTCCAGGACGAGGCGGAAAAGCTGACTCCCGTTAAGATTTTTACAATTAGCATGGATTTACCCTTCGCCCAAAAAAGATGGTGTGGTGACTTCGGAGTGGATCGCATCACCATGCTGTCCGATCATATTACCGGCTCCTTCGGACAGCATTATGGAACCATGATCGACGAGCTGAGGATCGAAAGCCGGGCAATATTTGTCGTAGATCGCGACGATAAGATTCAATATGTTGAGTATGTCGACGAAGTGGGAAGTCATCCCAACTACGATGCGGCTTTAAACGCGGCGAAGACGCTGATTTAAAAAAGAAAATTACTCTGTAAACAGCGTGAAGATTGGCGATAAACCGAGGATCTCGATTGCCCGTTTGGAAGAGGCCCTAACGACAACGCCCAGTATCGAGTGGCTGCTCGCCGCTTCGCCCGCCGCTCTGGGAAGCCTGCATCGCATCCGGTAGGGTCGCCGTCATAAACCAAAAATTTTCGATCGCACGTACTACGGCAAGATACTCATTCAGGTCCATCGGCTTAGTGATGTAGCAGTTAGCATTCAAATTATATGCCTGCAACACATCGTCATCGGCCCGAGAACTTGTCATGACCAGAACAGGAATCTGTTTCAAACGAGGAGATGACTTAATCTCCCGCAACACTTCCCGCCCACTTTTCTTTGGAAGGTTCAGATCCAACAGAACGAGGTCCGGTCGGAATTGGCATTCCCCATCTCGTCGATACAGTAGCTCCATTGCTTTGACGCCATCCTGTGCCACTGTAATTTCAACCGTAAGCGGTGTTTCCTTAAGTGCTTCTCGGATAAGGCGCACGTCGCTAGGGCTGTCTTCGACAAGGAGTATACTTAAGGACTTCATAGCTGCATGGTGGATTTACAATTCCTAAACCTAACAACCAGCAATTATATGACCATTGTTGTAAGTTACTGTTAGAAAAGGACCACTCCTAGTAGTTTATCGTGTCATCCGGTAAGAAGTAGTCCATTAGGGTAAGGTGGGTAGCAAAATCTGCCGGTTTAGCAATACAACCCTCGAAGTAGAGGATAGATTGACAGAGCGCTAAACTCCTTCTTATCATAAACATTGCGAGATCAGGCTCGTGGGCTCATGCAATGCGTGTGGCTTCTTTTGCGCTTGGGAGGCTTTTTGATTAAGCTCGACATCATTAACGAGGTTGTGAATCGGACCGGCATTACGAAAACGAAAGCCGAGATGGCCGTTGAAACGGTGTTCGACACGATGAAAAAAGCCCTTAAAGAAGGTGATCGGATTGAATTACGGGGATTCGGGATCTTCAACGTGCGGCCGCGAAAAACCGGAATCGGACGCAATCCCCGAACCGGCGCCGAAGTTGCTATTCCTCCCGGCAAAGCCGTTCGCTTTAAGCCCGGGAAGGAATTGCAGACCCTGCAGTAGGGGAAGTTTTGAAGCTGGGCTTTACCAGGCAAGCGCAAGGGAATCCGGACATCTCTGTTCCGATACTCCGCCATCGAGATTTGTCAAAGGAACTTGCCTCCGCCTCCTCCGATATCATGCCGCGAGTAGCTGCGCTCACCTTGCATCTGGTCCTGTTTCTGCTCACATTTCTGACGTGCACCATCTTTGGGTTTGCGTTGTTTGAGAGTTTCTCTGCGAATCGTGGACTGGATGTAAACCTGATTTTCGAGGGGTACGCGCGCCTCGCTCGTGGTGATTCGAGCATTTTTTCAGGAACCTACTTTTCCGTTCCTCTTCTGACGATTCTTCTCGCCCATGAGTTCGGTCACTACTACGCCTGTAAGTACTGGCGCGTGAAGGCCACTCTGCCTTTTTTTCTGCCGTCCCCAACGCTGTTGGGAACGTTGGGTGCGTTCATTAAAATTCAATCTCCCATCTACAACCGGAATGTCCTTTTCGACATTGGCGCATCCGGTCCCATCGCAGGTTTCATTGTCTTAATCCCATTCCTTATCCTGGGCGTACACTGGTCGCGCGAAGTTCCCCATCTCGCGCTGCATAGCGACGTTGTATTTGGAACTCCGATTCTGCTAAGACTTGTTGAAATTGTGCGATTCCCCGGCATTCCCTCCATGAATATCTCACTGCATCCTATGGCCATGGCAGCCTGGGCCGGCTTGGTGGCAACCGCAACGAACTTGCTGCCGGCGGGTCAGTTGGATGGAGGGCATATTCTCTATGCCGTTCTCAATCATCGCGGCCACCGCATCTCTTCCAGTATTTTTGTAGCCCTGTTGCTCGGAATGGGGTTCCTCTACTGGCCATGGTGGATTTTAGCGTTGCTCCTGTTCCTTTTCGGCCGGAGACATCCGTTGGTCCAGGATCAAACTCCCGTCAGTGGGTACCGCAATTTTCTGAGTATCGTCACATTGGTTATCTTTGGGATGTCGATCTTGCTGACACCGGTCGAGATGCACGGGCGCTAAGACAGATGCGGATGCTCATCTCGGCGACCATTATCGCCTGCAACGAGGAGCGAAATATCGCCCGGGTCATCGAAAGTCTTCGCTGCTGCGATGAAATCCTGGTGCTCGATAGTGGTTCGAACGACCGCACCGTGGAGGTGGCAACAAAGCTCGGTGCGCGCGTTGTGGAAGCGTCATGGCACGGATATGCCGCCCAAAAAAACATTGCCGCTGAGTTGGCGGCGCACGATTGGATCCTCTCTTTGGACGCCGATGAAAGTCTGAGCGAGGCGCTGGAAGCCGAAATCTGGCAGATCAAGAAAAACGGTACGCGGTTCGACGGCTACACCATGCCGCGTTTAGCGCAGTACCTGGGCCGTTGGATCCTGCACAGTGGTTGGTATCCCGACCGCAAGGTGAGATTGTTCGACCGGCGCAAAGCCAAGTGGGTCGGCGAATTTGTCCACGAAACGGTAAGCGTAGCGGGACCGGTAGGAGATTTAAAGTCCAACTTGCTGCATTTCACCTGCGATTCGCTATCGGAACATGTGCGCTCGATGGACCGCTACACGACTCTGGCCGCACAGGAAATTGCATCCCGTAAAAGCTCAGTGGGGCTGGAAAAGCTGTTGCTGAATCCTCCTTGGACTTTTTTCAGCACCTACGTTTTGAAACGAGGCTTCTTGGACGGAGCCGAAGGCCTGGCCATCGCTTATATGGCAGCTTTTTACAATTTTGTAAAGTATTCGAAGGCCCGTCACATGACTCCAGGACGAAAAATTTAGGTTTGCGCATCCTGCACATCGACACAGGCCGGGAAATGCGCGGCGGGCAGCATCAGGTGCTGCTTCTTCTGAAGGCGTTGAGGGATGGGGGGCACGACTCCGTTTTGCTGGCGCATCAGGACGGACAACTCGCGAAAGTTGCGGCTGAGCAAGGTTTCCAAGTACATCCCGCTAGTCTGATGGGTACATGGAAACACTCCCGGCAAGTGGACATCGTTCACGCCCACGACGCCAAGGCGCACACACTTGCCGCGCTTGCCGCCGGTGGCCGTTTTGTCGTTTCACGCCGAGTCGCCTTTCCTGTGCAACGATCGGCCCCTTCTATTTGGAAGTATCGCCGCGCAGCCCTTTTCCTGGCGGTCTCCCAATTCGTGATGAGAGAACTGCAATCGGCCGGCGTGCCGCGGGAAAAAATCGACGTTGTCCATGATGCCGTGGACACATCCAACATCCTGCCGCTCCAGCAAGCGGAAAACTGGAACGGGTCTCTACCGGCCGTAGCGCTTGCGTCGGACGATCCTTTAAAAGGCAAAGATCTTGTCCAACAATCCGCCTCCGCTGAAACGATCCCGATCCTTTTCTCCCATAACCTACTTGCCGATCTCTCCCAGGCATCTATGTTCGTCTATATCACGCGCTCGGAGGGTTTCGGATCGGCCGCGCTTCTGGCAATGGAAATGGGAGTCCCGGTGATCGCCAGTCGCGTCGGAGGAATGGCCGAGGTTTTTGAGGATAATGTTTCTGGTATCTACGTGGAGAACGACCAAAAAAAAATCAGGGAAGCGATGCGCCGTGTGCTTGCGGAGCCCGGATTGGCGCAGCGGTTGATCCTTGCCGGCAGAAAGCGCGTCCGCGATCGGTTCACGCGCGAAACCCTCTTAGAAAATACATTGGCTTCGTACCGGAGAGCGCTTGATTTGGTCTGACTTTCTCTCCTATCCAGTTCTCCTTTCCGCGTTGTTCGGTCTTCTATTCGGCAGTTTTTTAAACGTTTGTATCTATAGAATTCCGCGTGACCTGTCCGTCATTGCTCCCCGATCGTTTTGTCCCGAGTGCGGTGCAACCATCGTCTGGTACGACAATCTGCCGGTATTGAGTTATGTCCTGCTGAGAGGCCGTTGCCGTCGATGCCGGCACCCCATCGGCATACGCTACCCGTTGGTTGAAATTGTCACCTCGTTGCTGGTCGCGATTACCGTGGCGAAATACGGCTGGACTCCCGCCGCGCTGAAATGGACATTATTTCAGGCCATCATGATTGCACTTTTTGGAACCGATCTAGAAGAAAGAATTCTGCCCGACGAACTGACGCTTGGCGGCGCCATCTGCGGCCTCGCTTTATCTTTCTGGATACGTGTTCCCGGCGAACTCGGCCCCTTGTTATGGCCTTCCGTTTCCCCGCCGTGGTCGTCCTTCTTCAGTGCTCTCCTCGGTGCCTGCGTCATCGCCATTCCCATGTTCCTTCTGGGATTGGCTTACCGCAGATTCCGCCACCGGGAAGGAATCGGGCTGGGTGATCTCAAGTTGCTCCTGCTCCTAGGATCATTTCTAGGAGTCGAACACGGAGTGGAAGCCTTACTTATCGCTTCGATAGCAGGATCGATTGTCGGTCTGCTATTCATTCTGATTACCCGCAAAGATGCTTCCAACTACTGGCTTCCTTTCGGCAGTTTTCTGTGCGCGGCGGCATCGATCCTGCCTCTGATCAGTAAACAGTAGACGATTGGAAATGCTACGGTTATTTGAAACGTTTTCCTCCCTTTTTTGCCGATAATTGGAGAGAAATTGCTATCCAACATCGATTCATTGGTGTACGATTGAGCTTTGTTATATGAAGGAATTGCTTCAGGCGCTTTCTCCCGGCGAGCGCGATTGGCGAATCGCCGCGCAGCTTGATCCAAAAAGAGTGCCCGCTCATATCGCCATCATTATGGACGGGAATGGCCGTTGGGCAAAACAACGAAATTCGCCCCGGATTATGGGTCATCGTGCGGGTGTCGACCCGGTCAGGGTGGTCGTGGAAACATGCGCCCAACTTGGGCTGGAGGCCCTCACCCTTTACGCTTTTTCCGTTGAGAATTGGAAGCGCCCCCGTCATGAAGTAGAGGGCCTTTGGAAATTGTTGCGCGTTTATTTGCGCCGAGAGCTGCCCCGTTTAATGAAAAACGATGTGCAACTGATTGCCATCGGACGGCTGGAGTCCTTGTCGGCTGCTGTTCAAGACGACCTTCAGGCGGCCATGGAAAAGACGGCGCAGAACCGGGGAATGCGCTTGAACTTAGCGATCAACTATGGTGGACGCACCGAACTGGTGGATGCCGTGAATTCGATGATCGATAACGCGCGTCTGGAAGGTAATCTCGACTCGCTTGAATTTACCGAGGAGACCATCTCGGCCCACCTCTACACGGCCGGTCTAAAGGACCCCGACCTGCTCATTCGCACCTCCGGCGAGATGCGTATTAGCAATTTCCTTTTATGGCAGATTGCTTACTCGGAACTCTACGTTACGGAGACGCTCTGGCCGGATTTCACGCGCACGGAACTGTTGCAAGCTATTTTCGATTATCAAAGCCGCGATCGCCGATTCGGGGGATTGACTCGGGCCGCCCCCGCTGCCATGGAGGATTCCTCTTTTTTGCTGGAAGAATTCGAAATGCCTCTGGGCTAAACCGCGAAAATGTCTAGCTCTTCTGTCGAATCATGAAGCGGGTTCTTACCGCGTTAGCCTTGATCGCCATTGCCGTCTACATGATCTTTGGCGCGCCGTCCTGGCTGTTCTTATTGACGGTCACGTATATGGGGCTGACGTGTTACTGGGAGTACTCCGGCTTAGTCGCCGGCCATAATATCCAACGGCCCGGAATCTTCGGAGTGCTCGCCGGGGTGCTCATCCTCTTTCAAGCCGAAGATGCTCTACCCGGCCTAAGTTTTCTTGTCATTTTGTCTATGGCAACAGCACTCCGTTACACCGACCTTCGTAATGTCTTGCCCCAAGTAGCCTGCTCCTTTTTAGGCGCGCTGTATGCGTTCGCTCCCTGGCATTTCGCGGTGTTGCTGCGCCAAATCAGCGTTCATTGGCTCTTATTTGCGTTGGCATTGAACTGGGCGGGAGACTCCGCGGCCTACTACATCGGGAAGAGCTTCGGCAGGCATCGGCTTGCTCCCTTGGTCAGCCCGAAGAAAAGCTGGGAGGGTGCTGCCGGTTCCGTCGTTGGTTCGGTACTTTTTGGATTGGCTTATATGGGATACTTCCTGCCCTCCGTTGCGCTTTGGAAAGTGGCCCTCATTGCGATCGTTGCCAACATTGCCGGACAATTTGGTGATTTGGCGGAATCCGCCATGAAGCGCGGCGCGCGAGTGAAGGACAGCGGCAATATGCTACCGGGACATGGAGGCATGCTGGATCGCGTCGACAGCAGTCTTTTTGCATTACCGGTAGTTTACATTTTAGCGGCCATCAGCCGTGCAAGTGGTCTATAAACCCGCCCAAAGATATAAGTTATTAAGGGCTTGTTTAAAGGCCGGAGACTATCACGGCGCCAACAAACTTAGATCGATTCCAGGGACAACTTCTTAGTGAATCGTCTTTGTTTTACGATTCATATAATCCATCAGAAGATAATTACCAAGGGTGTATGGCGTCGTAAAATAGGCCTTGCCACGACACATCTGAGTTACCTTCTGGACAAACTGAATCAACCCATAGTCACTCGCAAGCATAAATGTGTTGATCAGTATTCCTTGCTTCTTGCAGCGTCCCACTTCTTCTAGCGTCTGGCTGATAACCAGCGGATCGAGACCGAAAGCATTTTTGTAAATGCGCCCGTCCTCCAGTGTAAGTGCGGACGGCTTACCATCGGTGATCATGACGATCTGCTTCATGTCTTTCCGTTCTTGCATGAGTAGTCTTTGCGCCAGAATCAAACCGTCACGAGTGTTTGTGTAGTAAGGACCTACTTGCACTCGAGCCAGATCCGAAATACGCAATTCCTCGGCAGTGTCATGAAAAAGCACGCAGCGAAGAGAGTCACCCGGATACTGCGTCCGAATTAAATGCGACAGTGCTAAGGCCACCTTTTTTGCTGGCGTGAAGCGGTCTTCTCCGTAAAGGATCATACTATGGCTGCAATCCAGCAGCAACACCGTCGCGCAGGAACTTTGGTACTCCGACTGATGGATATGCAGATCGGAATACTCCAAGTTCAACGGCAGTTTCATGCCTTCACGCTGGAACGCGGAAAACAAAGTAGCGCTGATATCTAAATTGAGCGTGTCACCGAACTCATAAGGCTTAGCGCCGCCGCTGGAATCGATGCCGGTAGCCAAATCACGCGTTTCATGCGCCCCAAAGCTTGATTTGCCTAGCGATCCAAGCAGATCTTTCAACGTCTTGAATCCGAGAAAATCGACCGCCTTATCGGTTACTTGAAACTGTGTTTCCCGCTCCGGTCCGCCTTTCGATCCGGCAGCCGAAGGGTCGTCAGGCGACGGGCCATCTGTGTTGATGTATCCTCCCTGCTCCAGCTTTTCGATCAGCTTCTGCACCAGGTTTTCACGCTGCGCCGAACTCATCTCGTTCAAGCGCTGCTGCATCTGCTCGGCTTGCTCAGGATCGAACAGGTCCCCGTTCGCAAGAGCTTGCTCGATAGCATTCTTCAGATTTTCTAAGGTTTGCTGATTCATCTCGGAAAACTGAAGATACGGATCGTCGAACCCGCTCTGAAGAAAGTAATCCGAAAGTGCGCGTAAAAGATCTTCTGTCTCGATGCCGAGATCTTCTTCCGAAAATTTAGAATAAGAGATCCGCCTCATAGAAGCCTTGTTAGTTCAAATTGCGGCGTCCACCGCCTCCGCGCTTACCGCCCTCAAATCCGCGGCGCTGCTGAAAATCGTCCAAGTCCTCACGATAACGTTCTTCGCGAGGAGTACGCTCTCCCGCCACAAAAGCGAGTTCTTCATTCCGGCTGACTCGTTTATGCGCATATAGTCCTTCCAGAATGAACTCGGCCGCCGAAGCACGTAATGCATCGCTCTCGCGCACACCTAACCCGAGTTTCCCGGTTAACGGTAGCAGCTCCTGAATACCGCCGAGTTGCTGCACCATCGCGCTGGCGGACATGTCTTCGTCCAGCTTCAACGAACCGCCCAGTTCGAACCATTGCGTGACCTGGCGCAAGTTCGCACCGTCCAGATAGGAACTATAAACCTTGCCCACGGCGCTACGGATCAGTTCACGCCCAATTGCATCGCCGCCCTTCAGCTCGCCCTCATACTCCAGCTCAAGCTTGCCGGTGATCGCGGGCAGCGCCGCATAAATATCCAGAACACGAGGCACCGCAGCCCTTTCTTTCGTCCGCAACGCGCGGCGCTCGGCATTGGAAACAACGCTCTCCAGCACCGAGATCGGCAACCGTTGCGAAACGCCGGAACGTTTATCGATGCGCTTGTCATCACGGGCGAGAAAAGCAATCTGTTCCACCACCTCATGGATGTAAGGAGGAATCTCCATCTCGATCGGAGAATCGCGGCGCGTCCAGGCCTCCTGCCTCGTAATGGAAAGCCCGTGCGCCAGAGTCAATGGATAATGCGTTCGAATTTCGCTGCCGATACGATCCTTCAACGGTGTAATAATTTTCCCTCGCGCCGTGTAGTCCTCGGGATTCGCAGTGAACACCAGCATGACATCTAGCGGCAGCCGAACCGGATAACCCTTAATCTGCACGTCGCCCTCCTGCATGATGTTGAACAATCCCACCTGCACCTTGCCTGCTAGATCTGGCAGTTCATTCACCACAAACAAGCCACGATTCGCTCGCGGCAGTAGGCCATAGTGGATGGTCAACTCATTCGAAATGTCCTGCCCAGTGCGCGCGGCTTTGATTGGGTCGATGTCCCCGATCATGTCTGCAATCGTCACATCGGGAGTCGCTAGCTTTTCTACATAGCGTTCCTCGCCACTGATCCAGGCGACCGGCGTTTCGTCTCCCAGCGCCTCCACCTTGTCGCGGCATTGTTTGCAAATCGGCTGAAACGGATGGTCGCGAATTTCGCAGCCTGCAATATACGGCGTTTCAGAATCGAGTAACCGCGTCAGCATACGCGCAATCCGCGTCTTCGCTTGGCCGCGTAACCCTAGCAGAATAAAATTGTGCCGCGACAGGACCGCGTTGACTATCTGCGGCACCACTGTATCTTCGTATCCCATCACGCCTGGAAACAACGGTTCGCCGCGCTCCAGTTTTGTAATAAGATTCGAGCGCAACTCTTCTTTTAATGTCCTGCTGGGAACAAGTCGCTCGGAAAAATGGCTGGAGCGTAGCGCGCCCAGCGTCCTTGGCAAGTCGGAGTTAGGCATGATTGAAGACTCGCTATCTGCGATTCAGCCACAAGTCTAGCAGTCTATTTTCAACACAGATAAAGAATTCATCTCGCGTTTCCCGAAATCATCTGTGATATCTTCTCGGGGTCGTGAAAGGCTAAGCACCCTTGGACGTTGATGATCGGCCGAAATGGCAAAAACTACAGCAAGTGGGACTGAACGCCTACGAAGCCCGCTCCTATCTCGTGTTGATGGGGCATTCGCGCTTCAAAGCGCTGGAGCTTGCCGGCCGTGCCCATGTCCCCCGCCAAAAGGTATATGAGGTGCTCGATAGCTTGGTCGACAAAGGCTTTGCCCAAGTCGTTCAAGAAAAAACCAAGCTCTTCTCTGCCATCGATCCCAGTCTGGCAATTCCCAGCTTTCTGGCTCGCCGCAGCCAGATTGTCCAGCGTCAATTGGTAGAACAGGAACAGCTAGCCGACGGCCTGATTCATGATTTGAACACTATTTATCAGGACGGTCATCGTGGAAATGCGGCGCTCGACTCTATTTGCCTAGTAAACGATCCGATGCAAACCGCTGTTCATCATCGCCGGATGCTGGAAGGGGTCACGCAGGATTATGTCGAACTTTGTGCCCACCCGCTGGAAACCAACTTGTTCAACGAGCACCTGCTAAGTGCGATGGCGGCCCGAGGAGTAGCCTGCCGTCTCATCATGGATGCCGAACTGTTCAACAAGGAACATGCCGAGCGCCTGGAGGAGTGCCGCAATTGTGGAGTGCTGGTTCGCTTTCTCGACAAACTGCCCTTACAGCTTGTGTTGTTCGATCGTCGCCGTGGCTTGCTTGCCTTGCTTGATCCGGTACGGAGCGCATCGTTATGGACTTCGGTGATCTTCGAACATGCCGGGTTCGCCGAAGCAATGTCCTGTTTGTTCGAAAGCTATTGGTGCCAGTCCCGGCCGGAGCTTTAGAAGCTTGTCAAAAAGCGGTGACGGTCGGATCGCCTATGAACGTACCTTCGAATCCAGAGCACTTGTCGCCGCGTCCAGGCTGTCCTGCGCTTCTTCAACGCTGCGCCGGAAAAGAAGTACGATAGACTGTCGCATCGGCGAAAGGTACAAAGACCAGCGGCTGTTGCGCTGCTCCTTCTATTCGATAGGCCTGGTCGCTGGGACGTCCGGCAGGCATTGGGTCTCCTAAATTTGTCACGGTCGGTCGTGACTCATCGGGGATTGCTAGCCTCACGCGGGACAAATTGCTAATTTCCGGGTTCAACTCTTTGCCTAACGAAAGAATCTGCGGTCCACGTTGTAGCGAAATGAACTTGGATGCGGAAGGGCTGGGATGCACAAGTTTTACCGTCATCCCCATGCTGATGTTGACAGTGTCCCCGCGTTTCCATCGGCGATTGATCACTAGAAATTGGCCTGGTTTGCCCGTCAGATGAGTCTTTCGGATACTGGCGGTAAAGCTGTCGGTCCAAGAAGGAACTCGCAGACGAAGCGGAAAACGAACGTCATGATCGGGCTCCACATGCAGCAGAACATTTCCGCTTTCCGGGAAGTTCGTTTCCTCGTAGAGCCGCACGGTGCCGCGATAAACGCGTACGCTCCCAATGCCGCCCGAAAAACGGACATCGCGACGGCGATGAAGCGTCACCGTAGCGCTGCCCGGAGAGTATAGATTGATCGCGATCCCCTTTCCGTAACGGCCCCAGATCAGTGAGGGAATCGTTGCAATTCCCTGCGGTACACGGCCCTTGCAATCGCCGGTCGTTGTTGTCTCCCTGCTGCCGTTCAGGGGAACCGTTGTATAGACGTCACCCGTCTTGTTATCTTGTTCGGCGAGCAGTTGATTGTAGGCCGCACGCTCAAGGGCATCACCGTACTTCGAGTGCCCGGTCAGCCGAAATAGCTCCAACGTAAGCTGCATCCAGGAAAATGTGCGGCATATCGCTTTGGAGTCGCTTGCAGAAGCTTCTAACGTTCCGGTAGCGGTAAGACGGTGCTCGTAGAAGTGGTTCCAGGTATTCGTGGCGAATTTGAAAGCAGCCACATCTCTCGTCACTCGGTAAAGCTCCGCTAAGCCGATCGATCCGGATATCAACCTATCTGTTGAATCATCCAGGTCTTCATCCGGACTTCGCAGCAGCAATTCAGCAGAGCGTTTGCAGTAATTTAAATAGCGCTCGTCACCGGTGAATCGGTATAGTTTTACCATCGCCTCCAACGCGTCGTCATCCGCGGGAAGACCCACAACCGCGTCCCCAAGCTTCTTGCATTCCTGAAATGCCGCCTGGTTTCCCGTCGTGCGGTAATACGAAAGTAACCCGATCAAATGGCGAGAAATGTTACCGGCGTCTTTCGATGGCGGTCGCAGAGCGATCTTGAGTGCTGTATGCATAGCCGCGCCCAGGTTCTTATCACGATCATAAGCATAAGAGTGCGCCGCCGCGTCCAGATACTCGCCCGCATCCGACTGGCTGAAATTCCTCTTGACGCGAGGCTTCAGGTATCCCTCCACATTGGCTCGCATCCGATTTGCAAACAAGCCGCTCAGCCTTTGCTGATCGAAGATCAGCGGACGATACTGGTCCGGTATTGCATCGCTGACAACGGGTTCGATCACCGCGCCTAGAGCTAACATCGCCGTGATTGGCAAACCGGCAAAAATAAACAAACAGACTCTGAGGCTCATCGGAACGCCTACGCATCCGTCAGTGTAGCGCCTCGACAGCCGGCAAAATCTCAATGGCCGGCTGAATAGTGTTGGTTGACCGACGCTAGGCTCGAACTCTCAGCAAAACTTCGTCGCGCGATGTGAATTGAATGGCGCGAATACCCAACGCTTCAGCACCCTGCACGTTCTCCAGCCGATCGTCGAAAAACAAAGTCTCTGCCGGCGACAACGCCATTCCGCTTAAGCAGTGGTCGTAAATGGCCGCCTCCGGCTTCGTGGATCGTACCTCATAGGAAAGCGTCACGTGATCGAACTGGTTCAGCTTGTCGGTCCTCGTTTTTAAAGCTTGCCCTAAGTCACGAGGCATATTGGAAAGAATGGCTACCCGCTTGCCCCCCGCACGAAGTTGGCCGACCCACTCCCACATCACCTCATCGAACTGCATCCAGGACCTGTTATCCGCCTCGATAAGCTGTTCCACGGTTTGCTGCGAGAAACTCTTTCCGCCTCGCTCGGCAATCTTCTCCCAATACTCGGCTCCGTCGATGTGATCCCGGTCATACTCGACGCGCTCATTCCAATACGCTTCGGTAAATACCGGCTCGGGCATCCCGGCAATCTCCGCCATCTTCAAATGATCGGCATCTGTTTGATGATTCGCTAGTACCCCGCCGTAATCGAAAATAAATCCTTGATAAGAGCTAACGAGCGCCATCGACCACCTGTTCTCGCCGTGTTCGCACTTCGCGGATCGCGTAAATGCGGCGTCCTTGGCTTTCGAAGTAAGTCCTCATCAGTACCTCGCCGATCAAGCCCGTACTGAACAGCATCAATCCGGCAAACCATAACATGGCGCCTGCGATCAGCATCGGTCCATGTTCCACGATGATGTCTTGCCCCGAAATTTTCTCCAGCAACATGAACAAAAGCACTGCACTGCCCAGCGCAATACCGCCCAGGCCCCATTTCCCGAAAAAGTGCATCGGTCGCGTCAGATAGGTCAGAAGAAACCTGATCGTCAAAATGTCAAAAAAAACGCTAAATGTGCGACCCAGGCCGTAATGCGAAGCTCCATTCGGACGCTCGATGTTCTTAATCGGAACCTCCACAATTCGGGCACCATAAAAGGAGGCTAACGCCGGAATAAACCGGTGCAGCTCGCCATAAAGATTGATGTCCTTCAGCACTTCGGCGCGATAAGCCTTGAATGTTGTCCCGAAATCGTGCAGCTCCACGCCGGAGGCTCGTTTCATCAGCCAGTTCGCAATCCGGGACGGAATCTTGCGCGTCATGGCATTGTCGACACGATTCTTTCGCCAGCCGCTGGCAATGTCGTACCCCTCGTCGATCTTTTCCAACAGCAGAGGAATGTCTTCAGGATCGTGCTGCAGGTCCCCATCGAGCGAGATCACCACTTCCCCTTGCGCTTCATCGAAGCCGGCCGCCAAAGCAGCCGTCTGCCCGAAGTTCCGACGTAATCGGAGCACACGCAAATGTCCATCGGTCTCTACAAGATTTGTTAGAAGATCGAAGCTGCGGTCGCTGGACGCGTCGTCGATAAAAATGATCTCGTAAGGCCTGCGAATTCTTTCCAACACCGTTGTTAACCGGTCATAAAGTGGAAGAATCGCCGGTTCCTCATTGTGAATGGGAATGACAATAGAAAGCATTAGGGGAACTTTCTTGAGTGTAGCCGAAGGCGCAAAAAATGCGGGCAAACCCTGTTACAAAGGAGTAAAATAAGAGGATTATAGACATTATTGAAGGCGAGATAACCGGTGCGCTTTTTGGGCTGCCGATCGCCACATTGTAGGAGTGTTCTTTGGCCGATCAAGATCCGCCCGGCAGCAGTCCGTTGCTTCCGCCCGGCGACAATAAAAATATAATTTCCGTCAATATTGAAGATGAGATGAAGCGCTCGTACCTGGATTACGCCATGAGCGTAATTGTAGGTCGTGCTTTGCCTGACGTGCGCGATGGATTGAAGCCGGTGCACCGGCGCATCCTTTACGGACTGCACGAGCTGGGGCTTCACTACAATCGACCGACCCGCAAATGCGCCAAGATTGTGGGTGAGGTTCTCGGTAAATATCACCCGCATGGCGATGTTCCTGTTTACGACTCGCTGGTGCGTATGGCGCAGTCTTTTTCCATGCGCTATCCGCTCATCGACGGCCAAGGTAACTTCGGCTCTGTCGATGGCGATCCGCCCGCGGCGATGCGGTACACCGAGGCGCGCCTTGCCAAGATCGCGGCGACCCTTTTGGAAGATATCGACAAGGAGACGGTCGATTTCCGCGCCAACTATGATGACAGTGAAGTGGAGCCGGAAGTCCTCCCCACTCGCGTTCCCAATCTCCTCATCAACGGCTCCTCCGGCATTGCTGTCGGCATGGCCACCAACATACCGCCGCATAACCTGAAGGAAGTAATCGATGCCAGCATCGCGCTGGTAGAAAATCCACAAACACCCTTCGCCAAAATCGTGGAAATGATGCCCGGCCCCGACTTCCCGACGGGCGGCTTCATCCTTGGACGACAGGGCATTCTCGATTACTACCTGAAAGGTCGCGGCAGTGTACGTTTACGCGCAAAGGCCACCACGGAAAAATATGGCCGCGACAGTGAAGCCATCATCATAACGGAGCTTCCGTTCCAGGTAAATAAAGCCCGCTTGATCGAGCACGTCGCTTCTCTCATCGGTGAGAAAAAGCTCGAAGGTATGAACGAGCCGCGCGATGAAAGCGATCGCCAAGGTATGCGCATCGTGTTCCCATTGAAGCGCGGTGAGAACCCCGAAGTGGTGCTGAATAACCTTTATAAACAGACGCAACTGCAGGTAAACTTCGGCGTCATCATGTTGTCCATTGTCAATGGGCAACCGCGCGAACTCGGTGTCGTCGACGTCATCAAGCGTTTTCTTGAGCATCGTGCCGACGTCGTACGCCGCCGCACCGATTATTTGTTGCGAAAAGCGCGCGACCGGGAACATCTTCTGCTTGGTTTCCAGAAGGCACTGGACAACCTGGATGCAGTCATTGTACTGATTCGCGCCGCTCGAACACCTCGCGAGGCAAGGGAAGGATTGGTCGCGCAGTTCGAATTCACAGAACGCCAGGCGCAAGCAATCATCGAGCTGCAACTGCAACGCCTCACCGGCATGGAGCAGCAGAAGATTATCGACGAGCTGGCCGAAATTCAGCGTCTGATCGCTGGATACTTGGAAATTCTTGGCTCCGAAGAGGTCTTAAGAACGCTCATCGTGAAAGAGCTGAAGGAAGTTCAAAAGGATTTCGGAGATGAGCGCCGTACCCAGATCATCGAGGACCCGGGCGATATCCGTCTGGAAGATCTGGTGCAGATGGAAGATGTCGCCGTAACGGTTTCTCGTGGCGGCTACTTGAAGCGCACCTCCGTGGATATTTACCGGCGTCAGTCGCGTGGCGGTAAAGGACGCATCGGCATGGGCACGCGCTCCGAAGATGTGGTCGATCATTTGGTGGTCGCCTCCACTCATTCTTATCTACTGATCTTCACCAGTAAAGGCCGGGTCTACTGGCTGAAAATTTACGAAATACCAGATGCCGGTACGACCGGCAAAGGCAAGCATGTCTCCGGCCTTATCAATCTGCAACCTGACGAAAGCGTAAAGGCTTTTCTGTCGGTGAAGGAATTTGTCTCGGGCAAGTTCATCGTTATGGTGACGCGGCACGGCGTCATCAAAAAATGCGAGTTGACCGAATTCGACAATCCGCTCTCGCGCGGAATTATTGCACTCGCATTGGACGAAGGCGACGAGCTGTTGGGAGCCACCATTACTGACGGCGAGTGCTTTATTTTCCTCGGCTCCTATCAAGGCATGGCGATTCGTTTCAACGAAGACGAAGTTCGTGCCATGGGCCGGCAGGCTCGCGGTGTACGGGCGATGGATCTGGAGAAAAACGATTATTTAGTCGGATTGGAAGTGGTCGGAAAACAAGGTTTGATCCTCTCCATCTCGCAAAACGGTTACGGAAAACGCACGTTATTGGAAGACTACCGCTTGACCTCTCGCGGACGCAAGGGAGTCATCAACATGAAGACGACCCCCAAAGTGGGCAAAGTTGTTGCGGTGTTGTCGGTTAGCGAAACGACCGATCTGATGATCATCACCAAAGATGGTCAGATGATCCGACTCGATTCGAGCGAAATCCGGCAGGCCGGGCGTTCTACTCAGGGTGTGCGCCTGGTACGGCTTGCCGAAGGCGATCAAGTCGCAGCGGCGTCTTGCATACCGGAGCCGGCTGAAGTCTTGGCAAAAGATGGCGAGCCGGATGGGGAGCTTCCGATTCAATAGGTTGTTTTGAAAGGCGCTCGATCTAGTTCGGTTGTCGAGCGCCTTCGTATAGCTGTCAAATTTTTAAAAGCTCTCGATTAGGTTAATCGCTATAATTAAGCTATGGCCACTTTCGTCACGCTGCAGGCCACCCCGCTTCAACTCGATTCCAGTCAATTGGCCGCCAAAGAAAAAAAGCTATTCGACGTTCTGCATGGACTCGGCCGTGTCATTGTTGCCTATTCCGGCGGCACCGATTCTGCTTACCTGGCCTGGGCCGCACAGAGGGTCCTCGGCGATAGTTCCATCGCGATCACCGCCGATTCCCCGTCTATTCCGGCCTCCCATAAGCGCGATGCAGAAGCCTTCGCTCACGAGTGTGGCTTTCGGCACGAATACATCGATACCTACGAATTCGAAAATCCCGACTACGCGAAGAATGACAAAAATCGATGTTTCCACTGCAAAGACGAACTGTTTCTACGCTTGGAGGCCTTTTCCGAACAGCGTGGTTACGACCATATCATCTATGGCGTAAACAAAGACGATCTCGGTGACTACCGGCCCGGCCAACGTGCCGCGAAGCTCCATAGCGTCAAGGCGCCGCTGGTGGATGCTGGTCTCACGAAGGCCGAAATCCGTGAACTTTCCCGGCGCGCCGGACTCTCCACCTGGGACCGTCCTGCCGCCGCCTGCCTCAGCTCGCGTGTCCCCTATGGCACGCCGGTAACGGTGAAGACGATCCAAACCATCGAGCAGGGCGAGGAAGCCTTACGTGCCTTGGGTTTCAAACAATTCCGCGTTCGTTTTCACGGCGACTTAGTGCGTATCGAAATTGCCAAGGAGGAGTTAGCAAAAGCTCTTACGGTGGAAAATGCGGAACGCTTCGCCGCTATCTTCAAACAGCTCGGATTCTTGTACGTCACCATCGATCTGGAAGGTTATCGGCAGGGATCGCTAAATGCCGCGCTAGCCTCGCCTTAGGACCAACAAAAAAGCTTCGTTTGAGTCGGCTCCCTTTGTCCGGTAGGCTACATTAAAACGTGCGGCTTCGACTGATTGCCTTCTGGGAAGGCATGCGCAGCAGTTATTGGTTTGTCCCATCGGTCATGGCAATCGCTTCCATTGCGATGGCACTCACGTTTCTTCGTCTTGAATCGCTGATCCCTTTCGACGTTGCGAAGAAAATAAAATGGGTGTATTCGGGTGGCCCTTCTGGTGCGCGCGCGGTGCTTTCGACCATCGCCGGTTCGGTAATAACCGTAGCCGGAACCACATTTTCCATCACTATTGCTGCCCTTTCGTTAGCCTCCTCTCAGTTTGGACCGCGTCTGCTGCGAACGTTTCGTCGCGATACGGGCAACCAAATCGTCCTTGGCACTTTTATTGCAACGTTCTTGTACTGCCTCATGGTCCTCAGAACGATCCGAGGCGGGGATGGAGATACCTATGTCCCCGGAATCTCGGTCACGCTCGGCGTTGTCATGGCGGTCCTCAGTCTCGTGGTTCTGATTTATTTCATTCACCACACCGCCGCATCGATTCAAGTGTCTACGCTTATCAACTCTGTCTCGGAAGAGCTCGAATGCACGATTGAAGATAATTTCCTGACGCTGGATGACTTTCACGCGATGAAGCACGCGGATGATCGCAACAAAACCTTACCTCCAGAATTGCTGTATGGAAAAATCATTCCTGCCAAGAAAAGAGGCTATGTTCTCCATACCGATGACCAGGCGCTATTCAGTTTGGCTAAGCAGCACAACTGCACAATTCTTTCTTGCTGTTGCCCTGGTGAGTTCTTGGTAGCAGGCATGCCGCTTGCTAGGGTATCCTCGCCCGTACCGCTCGATGAGGAGCTTTTCAATGCTTTGCACAATTGCTTCTATATAGGAATGGAGCGTACGCCGGATCAAGATCCCATATATGCGTTTTTGCAAGTGACAGAAATCGCCGTGAGGGCTTTATCTCCTGGGACAAACGATCCCTTCACTGCCATTAGTTGCATTCATAGGCTTACAGCGGCGATCATTATGATGGGCCACCGCCGCAGATATCCACGCCACCGCTACGATTCCTCGGATCATCTGCGGCTGGTTATGAAGGTGGTGACTTATGAAATGCTAACCGAAGCGGCGTTTCAGTTCATACGAAGGGCCGCCACGGGAAATCGTGAGGTGCTTAATGAACTACGAAGCGGCATCGATCTAGCTCTCGAAAGAATAGATAACCCTGAGCTTTGTGAAGCCCTTCAACATCAACAAGCACTTACCGCTGCGGAGCTCGAAAAAAGTCCGCTTTGACCTGCGGACAATCTACTGAATTACTTCTTGTCGGAGCTGGAGTCGCTAGAAGAAGTGCTCTTGTTCGATGTATCCGATCCGGTACTCTTGGGAGCAGCCTCTTTCTTCTGATCTTTTGTCGAAGAAGAATCTTCTGTCTTATTACTGCCGCCATTCCCCTGTGATTTCGAGCCTTTTGCGTAATCCGTAACATACCAACCGCTCCCCTTAAAGTGGAAAGCCGGGGCCGAAATCAAGCGGCGTACCGTACCGCCACATTTCTTATGTGTTTCTAGGGCCTGATCGGAAAACTTCTGCATCACTTCGAATATTTCATTGCAGTTGTCACATTGGTATTCGTAGAGAGGCATAATGATGATCTATTTCCCTTGTCAACCTCTATTCTACTGAGGACTTTTGCGCAAAATCGGATGCTGCTGATTCGATGTGGCCGTCGCGCTACTCTCTTCGCCGCTCGTTAGTTGGGCCACGGTCGTCTTTCCAGTCACCAGGTCAATCGATTGCTTCAGCAAATTATCTTCCGTATTTTTCGGCGCGGAATTCGGAATTGGGTTGCCGTCTTGATCCAGCTCCGGGCCATTATCGTTTTCGGCAAGTTGAACCGAAGGAACCACTCCGGTATCTTGAATGGCCTTGCCGTCGGGAGCAAAATACTTTGCCACCGAAAGTATTACCGCGCCCCCGTCCTCCATCTCGATTGTCTTACGTTGACTCGCATCGCCGTAAGTACGCTCTCCTACTACCTGAGCCCTTTTGTTGCCTAGAAGCGCCGCGGCAGCAATCTCCGCGCCCCCCGCCGTAGAACGATCGGTAATTACCACCAGCGGGCCTTTCCAAATGTCGCTCAACGGCTGCGCTGTAAAATCTTTCTTCTCTACTTTTTGACCTTTTAAGGACGTAATTTCGCCTTTATCGAGAAACAGGTTCGCCAAAGAAATTCCATTCTCCTGCTTTCCGGTAGAGCAATGACGCAAATCGAGCACCACATACTTTGCACCCTGAGTCTTCAGATCAGCCAATTTGGTCTTCACCTGGCCTACCCGACCATCCGCAAGACTTGCGATATCGACATAACCAACGTTATTCGGCAGCATCTTTGCTGAGATGGCTGGATAGCTAACGTCGACACGGTCCAACGTAAGCTTCTGGGGGTCAGGGTTCTTCAAGCGCAAAAGAGTGATCTCCACCTTGGTATCTGGCTTACCACTCAACAATTCTTGTGCATACGCCAAAGGCATATCTCTGGTCGCGACGCCGTTGATGCTCTCGATCAAGTCACCGGTACTTATGTTGGCTTTGTTCGCGGGAGAGCCGGGAATTGTATCGACAACGGCTACATACCCGTATCGCTTGGCAAGAATGAGGCCAACTCCTGCTTGAGCTTTTCCATGGGTCTTTTCATACTCACGGTATTGATCGGCATTTAGATAGCTGGAAAAAGGATCGACAGATTCCAAGAGGCCGTTGATTGCACCGAGAGTGACATTCTTCATGTTCGGGTTCTCGACGTACTCTAGCTTGATGCGCTCCAGTACTTCGGTATAAACCTTTAAATGACCGTATACGTCGTCCGGCGCAACCGCGCGCCCATTTCTTGCGCCGACTAAAAGCAAAACGACGACGCAGGTCGAGCTTCCAATAACAGTCCATTTCAAACGGCTATTCATTAAAAATCCAGAATGGTTAAACCAAAGTATATCGAAGATACACCCATTTGGATGTTGTTCGATGGTTATTTCGACGGAGAATAAATGGAAGGGTTGCGGTGATAAGCATACGAAGAAAATATAAGTGTCTTCGACTCATTAGGGTAACGTGTCTTCATGCCAAATGGGTTCGTTTCGTAATTTTAATAGACTTTTCACTTCCAGAATGGGAGTTCGTTTCGCAAAAGCATGCTATCCGAAGAGAAGTATGTTGATCTTAGCCTCTGCCTCTCCTCGCCGGCATGAACTCCTCCTCGCGGCAGGTATACAACATCGCGTCCAACCCTCGTTCATTCCGGAAGAAAGATTCCCTAACGAAACACCGGCCGCATTCGTCCAGCGAATTGCGGAGGCGAAGGCGCGCGCGATTACGTGCGAACCCAACGACGTCGTCTTGGCGGCGGATACGGCGGTTGTGTTAGAGGATCATGTTCTGGGAAAGCCAAACGGACCGAGCGAAGCCCGCAGAATGCTTCATCTGCTATGCGGCAGAAAGCATTGGGTTTACACCGGAATCTGCATTCTTTCCCAACATAAGGCCATTGTCGATCTGGCCATCACAACCGTCCACTTTCTGCCCCTGAGCGATGAAGAAATCGACCGATACATTCAAAGCGAGGAGCCTTTCGACAAAGCCGGCGGGTACGCTATTCAGGGGCTTGGCTCCAAGTTCGTCTCGTCAATCGAAGGTAATTATCAGAACGTGGTAGGCCTTCCCGTGTCGCTGGTGTATAGCTACTTAAAATAAATGAAATATTTCCTAAAGTTTCGGGACTAAATTGCCGATAAGTGTGTAGAGTGGCAAAGTGCAGTCCATATGCTGGTTCCATCTTGAGCGGAGCTGGTTTACATTGGATCGCGGAACAACCGCAAGCTGTTCGGAGAGAGAAAAAGTGTGTAAAATCAAGAGTATCGAATATAAGTTTCAGTTTTCGAAGTGTTTAGGTCGGTTGTCTTTGTCTCTGAAGAAGTTTTTTGTCGGAACCTCTTTGGTGTTTGGGATAACGGTCATGGCGGCTGGGCAGCAAGGTGCGGGACGTTTGCCGCAAGCGCCTTCGGCGTCATCGGATCGCGGCCAGTCTCCTGTTGAGCCTACTCCTAGCGGGCCTAAAAGTGGGGGTGGTGGACAGCCTGCTCCTCGTCCGCAATCGGCCGGTGCTCCGGTCGATTCCGGTAGCTACAAGGTAGGGCCTTCCGATATTCTCTTTATCAGCATTTGGAAGGAGGGCGAATTCTCTGGTCCGGTTTCGGTGCATGAGGACGGAAAAATTACTTTGCCGCTTGTCGGAGATTTGCAGGCAGGTGGTAAGACGCCGAAAGAGATTGAGAAGATCGTTGCCGACGCCCTGTCAAAATACGTCGTGAATCCGCTAGTGACGGTCACTGTGCAACAGGTGTTAAGCAAGAAGTACTATCTTGACGGAGAAGTCGCGAAACCAGGCGAATATTCGCTGGTGGCACCCACTACGGTTTTGGAAGCGATCAGCAAGGCCGGTGGGCTGGCTCTCTTCGCAAATGCGAAGAAAATCTATATTTTGCGTAACAGCAAGCAAATTTCATTTAATTACAAAGACGTGATTCGCGGCAAACATATGGAGCAAAACATTCTGCTGAAACCCGACGACCACGTCTTTGTTCCCTAAGTTCAGCGAGAAAGGATAAATCATGCTAGATCGGCTTTCCGTACCCCGCCGCCCTTTTGATTTCGAGGATTATATCGATATATTGAGGCGTAATATCCGATGGATCGTTGCTCCTGCGTTTGCCGGCCTTGTTCTTGCAACGGTTGTCGCATTTCTTCTGCCCGATACTTTTAAGTCGCAGGCTTTGGTACGTATCGTGCCGCAGCAAATCAATCCGAATATGGTGACGAATGTTACCAGCCAGGATTTGGCCGACCGGATCAGCGGCATGGCGCAAACCATCGAGAGTCGTGACAATCTTTCTAGCATAATCAACAAATACGGCCTTTACAAAAAAGACTTGAAAGGCGAGCCGATGGAAGATGTCATTGCCAAGATGAAGAACGCCATTGAAATTAGGCCGACTTCCGGCGTGGTAGGTGGCTCTTTGCCCGCCCTCCAAATCACCTACAAGTACAACAATCGCAATATGGCGCAAAAAGTGTGCGCCGATCTTGTGACAACCCTAATGAACGAAGGCGCGCAAGGAACCTTCGAGGCACAGAGCGCCGCGCATCAGTATTTTGAAGCCGAAGTCAAACATGCTCAAGCCGATCTGGCTCAAATCGAGCAAAAGTTAACGGACTTCCGCATCAAGAACGCCGGGAAGTTGCCTGATGAAATGCAAATGAACATGAATCAGGTCAACAATCTCCAGTCGCGTCTAGACAACCTGGGACAGGCGGCGAACAGAAATACGCAAGAGCGAATGATGCTCGATACGCAGCTAAACATTGCGAAGGAAAGGCTCAATGCGATTAAGGACGGAACGCCTCAGCGAAACGAACGTTTACTGGAGCTTGACCGCGCTATTCAAGACTTGGAATCTCAAATCGCCACGATGAAGAACCGGTATACGGAAGCCTTTCCGGATCTACAGACCGCGCGCCAACAGCTTGCTCTGTACAAAAAACAACGCACCCAAGTGGCTCGTCAATCTGCTACCAAAACCGACCTCGATTTGACACAAGACGATTCCAACCTCGCTAGGGAACGCCTCGATGCACAAGGCCAGATCAATCAGCTAGAAGTCCAAGTTAACGCCAATAAGATGGACGCGAAGGGGATCAAGAATGCGACCGCCTCAGCAAGCGCGGCTCTAAAGAACTACGAAGGTCGCCTCGACTCTGCACCGATTGGGCAGCAGGCATACGCGGAGCTGATGCGGGACCACGATCTAACAAAACAACGATACGAGAAGGCCCAACTGAATCTTCAGCAGGCGGATAACTCAATGGAGCTGCAACAGCGTAAACAGGGAGAGATTTTGGAAATGCTCGATTCGGCCTCGTTGCCGAGCACGCCAAGCGCTCCTAAACGGCAGATGATTATTCCCTTAGGCCTGTTTGGCGGCTTGATACTTGGTCTAGCTCTGGTGGCTATCCGCGAATTGAAAGACACTTCGTTGAAAAATCTCAAAGATGCGCGGCTGTATACGCAGTTATCTATCTTGGGAAGCATCCCGCTTTTAGAAAACGATTTGGTGGTACAGCGCCGCAAACAAATTATGTGGGTTGGCTGGGCGACGGCTGCTTTGGCCGGATTAGCGATGATGGGGCTCTCCGTAGCCCGTTACTACATACATAACAAGGCATAACGAATATGAGTCGAGTCCATGACGCGTTGCGAAAAGTGACGCAGGAAAGCTCCGAAAATACCAGAGACACGGTTCGTGAACCTGCAAGGGCTCCAGTTAGTCGAGCTGCTCCTCCTCCTTCTCCTCCTCCTGTACCGGAGGACAATTGGGGAGTTCCTGCACGTAGTGCAGGGGCAAGTGTTTTGGTTGAAACAGCGGAACCCGATCTTCGCGAAATCATTCAGAACGCGAAGGAGATCATGTTCTCTCCCTCCAGCGACTCGCTACTTATGAATCCCCATAAGCCGCGGGAGGCACCGGCTGAAGAGTTCCGGAGTCTTCGTACGCGGTTAAATCATCTGCAGACGCTTCAACCTTTGCATACTCTTGTTGTTACTAGCGCCTCTCCAGCAGAAGGCAAATCCTTTACGGCAGCCAACCTTGCGATCGCTCAGTCTCAATTGGCCGATAAACGCGTACTACTCGCTGATTTCGATTTTCGTCGGCCCAGCGTGGATAAGGCATTCCAAATTGATTGTTCACCCGGCATTACGGATTACCTAACCGGCAAATCATCTCTGTCGAGTATGATGCGCAGAGTCGCAGGCACAAACCTTTACATTCTCACCGCCGGAGACGCGGTACCAAATCCGCTGGAACTTCTGAATTTGAAAGAATGCAAAGCTTTAATAGACGACCTGCGGGATCAATTCGACTGGGTGATTCTGGATAGCCCGCCGCTCCTATTCGCTGCCGACGGCAATCTGCTCGCCACAATGTGCGATGGAACAATTTTGGTAGTTCGTATCGGAGGCACAACCTTCGACGCCGTGACCCGGGCGATGCAGTCGCTTTGTGAAAACAACGTGCTAGGGGTAGTGGTAAACGGCGCGAGACGCGGTGAACTCTACAGCAAGTACACCTACTATCACGACTACTATACGCCGACAGCTGAAGACAAACAGCTCCCCGATGTGACTGTACCGGTCCTTGAGAGCGGCGACGCCACTATCGAAAACCGGCGTTAAGCTACATATTGGATTGGGTATCGCTTAAGGAATACGAGGTGCCCAACGGCTGATCTGCCGCTGTGTAGGGTCGCCACCCTCACTCAAATTTGCTCGCGGGGGTGCGTTGGCAAAGTTTAGGTCGGCGTTGGTAAATGTTAAGCGCCGGTCCACGATCATTTCGACCGTCGAGCCCTTGGTAAGCATCGCATCCGGTCCGCGCGACAACAGCACGCCGAGGAGTCCAGCAGCAGCACCTGCACCCGCTCCTACGCCGGCGCCGCGTGCAATGCTACCCGCAGCCGCGCCTATGCCTGAACCGATGACGGTTCCTGACGTGGCCGTACCAACGACCGTTCCGATATCACCCTTCTTGTTGCCGGGACCTGTAACTTTGCTCCGCTCACGGTTCAGCTTTTCGTCGGCCCGGGCGTCGATCGCTCCTAAATCGGAATGGAGATTGCGAGTCACGCCGTTCGGAAGCGTTATCGAATCGAAGCTGACCTGCAGTTCGCCACGACCCTTCACTCTGCCGGGTTTTTTCACCTGCGTAATGGTTCCGGTCACCCAGCTCCCCTGCGGTATCACGATGCGACCATCCGACAGCACAGGAAAAGCCGTCTCCAGATACATTCGGTCGCCGACTACCGCCTGTTTGGTGCTGACGCTATTGATCATGTTCAGCAGAATATGGGTACCGGATTCGATTCGTAAATTACCGCTGGTGGAGGGCGCGACGTCCCGCTGTTTAAGCGTCTGTGGGTCGGCCGCCGGAGTGGAAGGCGGCGCCGAAATGCTGTTCTGAGCGAACCCTACGAGCGATCCAGCTCCAGCTAAAAGAATTATGCGAAACGAACCGAGCATGCAACTACTCCTTCAACATACATCTTAACGGGATTTTCTACGTACAGTTCATCCGGCGTTAGCGGCGACGCTCATTGCCGAGACTTGTTGCTGCCGAAACTGTCGAACAACGCATTCAGCTTTTCTGGCGATTGTGCTTATCGGCAATAAAGGCAAATCGTTTTTCTCCAACCATTTACATTCGGCCAGAATCTCTGGAGGAGAAGCCTCCATAACATCAAAGCTGTAGTTATGTGTCGTAATACCATGACGAAACGAACCCAATTTGCGTTGCGCATTCACTGCCGGTAAATTGATCATCTCCGGCAGTTCCCAGAAACCTGGCATCAGCCGGGAGCTCGCCGGGCGCTGCCAGAGCAGTATTTTTTCGTCCTGTTCAACCCAGAACAAGATTCGCCTTTCATCAGTACTTTTTTTTGGCTTAACTTTGACAGGAAGCTCCTCCTGCCTATTCTTAGCGCGAGCGCGGCAAAATGTGACGACCGGGCAGATCAAGCATTGCGGCTTTTTCGGTAAACAAACCGTCGCCCCCAGCTCCATCATGGCTTGATTCCAATCGCCGGGACGGTCTTTGTCGAGCAATTTTTCTGCTAGCCCACCGAAGTGTTTACGGGACGAACCCAAGGCGATATTAGCGGAGTCATCGAGAACCCGACTCAACACCCGAAATACATTGCCGTCCAGTACCGCATAAGGTAGATCGAAGCCGATACTACTAACTGCGGCTGCTGTGTAATCCCCGATGCCCGGCAATTCCGAGATTTCCTCATGAGTGCTCGGGAATTCGCCAGCTTCAACAATTTGGCGTGCTGCTTTTTGAAGGTTGCGCGCCCGATAGTAGTATCCAAGACCCGCCCAATGAGCGAGCAATTCGGATTCGGGGGCTTCCGCGAGTATCTCGACAGCTGGAAATCGGGCTAAAAAACGCTCGTAAAAAGGAATCACGGCAGCAACGCGGGTTTGTTGCAGCATAATCTCTGAGATCCAGATGGCATAAGGATCGCGAGTCCTCCGCCAGGGCAAATCCCGTCGATGTACCGCAAACCAGGAGAGCAGCGACTTCCTAAAATCGATCAGCTCTTCGTCGCGCATGCATTCTATAATGGATATTACCCCTCTACGTTTAAGCTCAACTGTGCCGGAGACTTCCAGCTTACCTATTCGCCTTTTCGATGCTGCCGGAACGGCTGCCTCGGAGCCAGTGCTCGCCATCCGCGGGGCACGCGTGCACAATCTGAAGAATATCGACGTCGACATCCCACACAACAAATTGACGGTGGTGACCGGTGTTTCCGGTTCGGGAAAATCGTCGCTGGCCTTCGACACAATCTATGCGGAGGGGCAGCGACGGTATGTGGAGTCTTTGTCGGCTTATGCGCGCCAGTTTTTGGAGCGGATGGAAAAGCCGGACGTAGACGAGATTCTCGGCATCGCGCCACCAATTGCTATCCGACAGAAAAACCAGACGAGAAATCCACGATCAACCGTTGCTACCGCTACCGAGTTGTACGACTTCATGCGTCTCCTGTTTGCGCGGGCGGGCCGGATTTTTTGCCCGAACGACGGGACGCGCATTCAACGCGACACGGTGGATCAGGTTGCGGACACCATGCTCAGTCAGCCGGAAGGCTCGCGATGGTATGCGCTATTCCCGGTGAAGGCGCAATCTGCCGATCCTGCCGCGCTTCGCGATCACCTCTTTAATTTACGCAGAAAGGGTTTCAACCGTCTTTTCCAGAATGGCCAGACATTTGAGTTTTCTACGCCGGAATCGCTTCTTGAAATCGATTTCTCGAAGCCGCTGTACATACTAGCCGACCGTCTTGTGATCCGGCCCGATTCGCACCAACGAGTTGTAGATACCGTTGAGATTTGTTATCGGGAGACCGGCGAAATTTTCTTTGAGCAGGCGGCTGTGGCTGATCCTGTCACGCTCACTTTCCATGAGCGGTTTGCTTGCAAGCTTTGCGGCTTGGTGGCGACGCAGCCGGAGCCTAGCTTGTTCAGCTTTAACAACCCGATGGGTGCCTGTCCTATTTGCCAGGGCTTCGGCAACACGATTGCTTACGATCTGGATTTGGCGGTTCCCGATCCCACCTTGTCCCTGGAAGAAGGCGCGGTCGATCCCTGGACGAAGCCACAATATGGGTGGTATTACGAAGAAGAACTAAGGCTAAAAGCTCCAGGTAACGTTCGATTGAATGTTCCTTATGCCGATCTCCGACAGAAAGAAAAGGACTTTGTACGTCGGCATCTCGACCGTTTTTTCGCCGAGGTGGAAAAGAAGAAATACAAGGTCCATGTCCGTGTGTTTCTAAGCCGCTATCGTGCCTACACCGAGTGTCCAACTTGCGGCGGAGCGAGACTACGGCCCGAAGCGCTATGGGTTCGTTTGCAGGATCTCAACATTGCGCAAGTTTCGCGGATGAACATCGCGGAGGCGCAGACATTTTTCGATTCGCTACTGCTCAGCCCGGAGGAGTCGGCAATTGCGGAGAAGGTCTTGGATGAGATCCGGCAACGCTGTGGTTTCTTGTTGGAGGTCGGCCTGGAATACCTGACGCTGGACCGGCTCTCGGCAACACTTTCGGGCGGAGAAGCACAACGTATTCAACTGGCCACCTGCCTTGGCTCAAGATTGGTCGGGGCTATCTACGTCCTCGATGAACCGTCTATCGGGTTGCACAGTCGTGATACCGCGCGATTGATAAACATTTTAAAAAATCTTCGAGAACTGGGAAACACGATCATCGTGGTTGAACACGACCCGGAAGTCATGATGGAAGCGGATCATATTCTTGATCTAGGCCCGGGAGCAGGCGAGAACGGCGGACGGGTTATTTTCGCGGGTTCGTATCATCAGATGCTTCTGCCGCCCAAAGAGCCGGTAGCGCGGGGAGGGGTACAGTCGCTTACCGGCCGTTATCTGCGCGGCGAGCTAGCCGTTTCTCATGTTCTCGACCGCCGTAAAATAAACCTGAAACGTACGATTCGATTTACGGGCGCGCGGGCGAACAATCTAAAAAACGTCGACGTCGAGATTCCTCTCGGCGTATTGGTCGCCATCACCGGTGTTTCCGGTTCCGGGAAGTCGAGTCTGGTTCATGAAGTGATCTATCGTGCTCTCGATCTTAAAGTCAACAAAGCGCGACAGGTAAGCAAAGACAAAAACGAGGACGAGGGAGCTGCGCGAAAAATTGCGGTGAAGCGCGTCGATAGGTCTGACTTATTGACTAGCGTTGTAATGGTCGATCAGTCCCCCATCGGTAGAACGCCACGTTCTAATCCGGCGACTTATATCAAGGCCTTCGATCTTATTCGCGATACATTTGCCTCGACGCCCGAAGCGGAGAAGAGGGGCTATGGAGCAGGCCATTTTTCATTCAATATTCCCGGTGGGCGATGCGAGACCTGTCAAGGCGATGGAACCGTTACAGTGGAGATGCAGTTCCTGGCGGACGTTGAACTGGTGTGCGAAGAGTGCAAGGGAACCCGTTACAAGCAAAGCGTTCTGGATATACGGCACAAAGGCCTGAATATCCATGAGGTGCTGCAACTGACAGTTCATGAATCTCTTTCGTTTTTCTCGGACAAGCCGAAGCTGGCGCAGCGTCTCAAGGTGCTACAGGATGTTGGATTAGGGTATCTGCGTTTAGGCCAATCGGCGACAACATTGAGTGGAGGCGAAGCGCAACGGGTTAAATTAGCGGCTCATCTGGCGCAAGCAAGCTGCGAGGGTACGCTGTTCTTATTCGATGAGCCGACCACCGGTCTGCATTTCGACGACATCGCTAAGCTTTTGCAATCCTTCGAGCGGCTGATTCACAACGGCGGTAGTGTTCTACTGATTGAACACAACCTCGATTTGATCCGGGCCGCCGATTGGATTATTGATCTTGGGCCGGAGGGTGGAAATGCAGGCGGTCGAGTAGTAGCCATCGGCACTCCCGAAACAGTTTCTGCTGTTCCCGAATCGTATACAGGGCAATATCTAAGACAAACACTCGTCCAAAGAGCGACCGCCTAGCTGTGTATTCTCTTCGCACGCTTCCGTCCGTCGATGAGGTATTGCGTAATTTAAAACATCTTGCGGTCCCGCCGGCACTGTTGGCTGTTGAAGTGCGAAGCGTGCTTGCTCAACACCGTAGCAACCTTCTTGCGAATCAGACTACATCCGACGAAGCGGTAGAGCAGACGGTGGAGGCACGCTTGCAATCTTTGCTGCAACCGTCTCTGCGCCCCGTCATCAATGCTTCCGGCGTTATTCTTCACACCAACTTAGGCCGCGCGCCGGTAGCTAATTTCCAGCCCATTGCCCGCTACTCGAATCTTGAGTACGATCTGGAAACCGGTAAGCGCGGCAAACGCGACGTACACACCAGTGGTTTACTGGAGCGTCTACTGCAAAGGCCGGCCGTCGTGGTCAACAACAACGCCGCGGCTGTCTATCTGGTGTTGAATGAACTGGCGGCAGCCCGCGAGGTGATCGTCTCGCGCGGCGAATTAGTCGAGATCGGCGATGGTTTTCGCATTCCGGATATCATGGCGCGCTCCGGCGCGATACTCCGCGAGGTGGGGACCACCAACCGCACCAGGATCGACGATTACCGAACCGCCATCAACGACAAAACCGCAATGATCCTTCGTGTGCATCCATCGAACTTTCGGATGGAGGGCTTCATCGGGATGCCAAGCCTAGAAGAACTTGCGCAGCTCGGGCGAGACTACAACATTCCGATTTATGAAGACATCGGCAGCGGATGCCTCGTCGATCTTCATAAGAACGGAATCGACGAGCCGCTGGTGACCGATAGCTTGAAAGCCGGTATCAACCTGGTGTCTTTCAGTTGTGACAAATTGCTGGGCGGTCCGCAAAGCGGCATCATCGCCGGGGATGAAGCGTTAATTCAGCGAATCGGCCGCAACCCCATGTACCGCGCGTTTCGCGTCGATAAGCTGATTGTTGAATCGCTGCAAACGACCCTTCGTCATCTTTTGACGAGAGACTGGTCAGCCATACCGACGTTAGGAATGATCTTTGCCGATCTTCAAGAGATTCGTGAACGCGCGGAGCGAGTGAGGCAGCAACTTCCAGGGCTGACGGTCCACGTGCGTCGGAGCGAATCCGCTATCGGAGGCGGTTCGACACCGGGGCAAGTGCTTCCAACTTGGGTAGTGGAGCTAACCGTTTCAAGCGCGGCAAAAGTCGAGCGCGCACTCAGGAGGCAACCAATGCCGGTCATCGCACGAATCGAGCAAGACAAAATTCTGCTCGATATGCGCACGGTAGCCGATGAAGAGGAACAAGGTCTCGTAGACGCGGTAGCGCAAGCAGTGAGAATTAGCTGAATTGCCAAACAACCTTGCCGTTGACGATTGTCGCAGCAGGACCGCCACGGAATTTGCGGCGATCGAACGGCGTGTTCCGGCTTTTTGAAGGCGATTTCGTCACGTCGTATGTCCATTCGTGTTGGAGTCCCAGGATAGTGAAGTCGGCCCGCGAGCCGACGCGAAGTGTCCCGCAATTTAACGAAAGAATCCCGGCCGGCTTTTGCGTAAAAAGCCCAATCAGATGCGACAGTCCTATTTTGCCGGAGTGATAAAGGCGCTCCAGCGATAGACCCACAGCGGTCTCCAATCCGATGATCCCGAAGGGGCACCTCTCAAACTCCTGCATTTTTTCGTCGCCGGGATGCGGCGCATGGTCGGTGGCAATGGCATCGATGGCTCCGTCCATAATGCCTTTAACGATTCCTTGTACGTCCCGACTTTCGCGAAGAGGCGGTTTCATTTTATAGCTGCTGTCATAAGGAATCATCTCGGCATCGGACAGTGTAAAATGATGCGGCGTCACTTCGGAGGTGACCTTCAAGCCACGCCGTTTTGCGAACGCCACCATCTCCATCGAGTGTTCCGATGAGATATGCGCCACGTGATAGCGAACGCCCGTAAGCTCGGCCAGAATGATATCCCGAGCCACCATTACATCTTCAGAGCTTCGCGGAATGCCACGGAGGCCGAGACGGGTAGACTGCACTCCTTCATGCATGGTGCCGCCAGCGCTTAGATGTAGATCTTCGCAGTGTTCGATGAGCGGCAGATCGAGGGCCCGCGCAAACTCCATGGCGCGCCGCACCACGCGAGCATTCATGACGGGCCGGCCGTCGTCGGAAATGGCCACTATGCCCGCTTGCTTCATCGACGCGATGGCGGAAAGCTCTTCCCCCGCGCTGTTTTTAGTAATTGCGCCGATGGGATAAACGTTTACCACGGCAAACCGACGTGCGCGGTCGGTAATGTAACTGGTCACCGTGGCATTGTCGTTGATCGGCGAGGTATTCGGCATGCAGCAGATGGATGTGAATCCGCCTGCCGCCGCGGCCCGAGAGCCGGTTTCGATCGTCTCCGAATGCTCAAACCCCGGCTCTCGCAAATGGACGTGCATGTCGATAAAGCCGGGAGCTACTACCAATCCAGAAGCATCGAACTGTTCGCAGCCCACAAGGGAGATGCTGCCGCCGATCTCCCGTATAATGCCATCTTCAGCGGCTACATCGCAGACACGGTCGAGATTCTGAGATGGATCGATTACCCGGCCGTTTTTGATCACCAACTTACTCATCGAGCCAGCACCTTCTCTAAGACAGCCATCCGTACGGAGATGCCGTTTCCGACTTGATTGAGAATAGCGGAGCGCTGAGAATCGGCTACTTCCGAAGAAATCTCTCGACCACGGTTCATAGGGCCAGGGTGCATGACGATAACGTCCGGCTTCGCAAGCTCCATATGCTCCAGACGCAGACCGAAAAATTGAAAGTATTCATTGACCGGAAAAGGTGCTTCATGCTGACGTTCCAGTTGGACGCGTAGCATCATAATGACGTCTGCGTCACGAATGGCATGTTGCATATCGGTAGTGAGTTCTACCCCGGGAGCAATTTGCATCATTTCTCTGGGCAGCAGCGATGCCGGGCCGCATAGTACCAACTTTACGCCGAATTTCGATAGCAAAAAGACGTTGGATCGCGCCACCCGGCTATGGGCGATATCACCGATGATGGCGATGCGAAGATTCTCCAACGATTCACGCCGGTCCAGGATCGTGCGCGCATCCAGCAGAGCTTGTGTGGGATGCTCATGTGTTCCGTCACCCGCGTTTATGATTGGGATCTGTAGGTAGCGCGCGATGAAATGCGGAGCTCCCGACGCCGAATGACGAATGACGATGGCATCGGGCCGCATGGCACCGATGGTATTGAGCGTGTCCACCAGAGATTCGCCCTTGGAGACGCTTGAACCCGAAGATGTGATGGAGATGGTATCGGCGCCTAAGCGTCTGGCAGCAATTTCGAAGCTGGTCCGCGTTCGCGTCGACGATTCGAAAAAAAGGTTGACGATCGTGCGCCCGCGTAACAGGTCGAAACGTCCGAACGGCTCTCCAACGGGAGGCTGGAAATCTTTCGAACGGTTTAAGATCGCTTCGATCTCAGGTCTTGTCAGCGATTCAATGTCGAGCAGACCGCGCTTCATAGGTGCGGTTATTTCGCTCCGGTACTACTAGCCAGGTCATCCACTTTTTCGACAAGCAGCACCTTGTCTTGTCCATCCACCTCAGCGAATTTGACTTCGATAATCTCACTCGCACTGGTCTGAACCATGCGGCCAACGTAGCGAGCTTCTATCGGTAACTCGCGATGTCCTCGATCGATCAGCACAAGCAACTGCACCCGCGCCGGACGCCCATGATCGAACAATGCATCGAGCGCGGAGCGAACCGTGCGCCCGGTGTAAAGAACATCGTCCATGAGAATGACGTCCCTTCCCACAATCGAGAAATCGATCTGCTGTGCGTTAACAATCGGACGTTCCGAGACGGTGGATAGGTCGTCGCGGTATAGGTTGATGTCGAGAATACCGGTAGGAACCTTCTGCTTTTCCAGACTATCGATTTTCGCGGCCAGACGTTGAGCAAGCGGGACACCTCGACGCTTAATGCCGACAAAGGCAAGTTGCTGAACGTCTGCTGTTTTTTCTAAGACTTCATGTGCTAATCGAACCAGCGTGCGATCAATCTCCGAGGCGCTCATCAACTGCTTTTTTTCGCGAACGGTAGGCATTGGTATTTATTATGAACGGCTACCGTCCGAACACGCGAGGCAGCATGTGCCTAGGCCTTGAGCCGGCCACGAATTTGCCGGGCCAGCTTTTCTATCTGCTCTGTTTTTTTAACCGAGGACAAAGGAACCACGTAATTTCCCGCCTGCTGAAGATCGTTCCGCAACTGTCCGGCCAACTCCACCAATTCGTTAGCTTCTTTAATCGCCAGCTCGTGATTACGAATGGCTATTGCATTGTTCTGCGACTTGCCATTGGGTAATTTCCGGTCCCCGTTTGCCTCGTCTTTGTTAGGCGGCGGCGG
Organism: Bryobacteraceae bacterium; assembly: GCA_965219315.1. Taxonomy (GTDB): domain Bacteria; phylum Acidobacteriota; class Terriglobia; order Bryobacterales; family Bryobacteraceae; genus Bog-105. Next base: position 261,960 of record CBDCNB010000001.1, read on the forward strand.
AAAGCCGGGACGCGAGGGCTCCTGCTGCTGAGCATCTTGGGGTCTTGCGTGGAGCAAGATGGAGTTGATCAGGGAAAACAAGACGATTCGGCGACCCAGAGCCATACGGTTGTTATCATAAGCCACTTATGATCGGGGCGGAAGGGTTTCAAAGATAAGCCGTATGGAAGTAGGCGTGGGCATTGTCGGATTGGGTAATGTAGGCGGGGGTTCGCTTCAGATCTTACTTGAAAATAGCCGGTCGATTGCGGAGAAGCTGGGCTTCGATCTTCATGTCAAAGCGGTTTGCAGTCGAACCGTGCAGGCAAAGAAGCTGCCAAAGCTGGCGGAGACGGTTCTTCGTACAAATAACTGGCGGGAGGTTGTTTCCCATCCCGATGTACAGATTGTTGTAGAAGCAATTGGCGGAACGGCCACGGCGAGCCACGTGATAGAAGAAGCGCTGCGGTCCCGTAAATCGGTAGTGACCGCAAACAAGGAGTTGATAGCGCTGCGCGGCGCTGAGCTTTGGTCGCTTGCCAACCAACATGGTGTCAATCTCGCCATGGAGGCGAGCGTAGCGGGTGGAATCCCGATCCATACCGTACTGCGGGAAGGAATCGCCGGCGACCGAGTGTTGGAGCTGTACGGGATTCTAAACGGCACCAGCAATTTCATATTGACCGAGATAGAGAGAAGTAACGCTGCTTTCGAATCCGTATTGGCGGAGGCGCAACAACTGGGATATGCGGAAGCCGACCCGTCGGCCGATGTGGATGGACTGGATGCGCGGTCGAAGTTGGCCATCCTGGCGGCACTCGCATTTGGTGAGCAATTAACTCCAGCCGATATTTTTTCTGAAGGAATACGGAGGATCTTGCCGGTCGATTTCGAGTATGCGCATCAGTTGAAGCACACCATTCGATTGCTGTGTGTGGCGCGGCAAAGCGAGAGTGGCTTGCACCTTTCGGTGCGCCCGAGTTTGATTCCGCAATCGGCGATTCTGGCGCAGGTAAAAGGCGCTTATAATGCCATCTGGATTCGCGGCGCTTACGGCGAAGACACGTTCTATTATGGCCGCGGCGCCGGACCCAAGCCTACCGGGGTTGCGATTGTCAGCGATTTGATGCGTGTGGCCCGTGAGATTCGCTATGGCAGCCCGGGCCGTGTGAGCCCGTTTGCGCACGAGCGGCTGGGTGAATATAAGCCGCTGGCGATTCAATCGCAACAATGCCGATATTACTTGCGATTTCGTGTGGAGGATAAAGCCGGTATCATCGCGACTTTAGCCACCATTCTGGCGAAACATGACATTGGGATCGATGCCGTGCTGCAACTGCCAACCGATAACTGGCGCGATCTGCCATTTGTGATTACAACGGAACATGCGATGGAACAAGCCGTCCGTAATGCGATGTTGGAGGTGAGGGAAGCCGATTTTCTAGTGGAGCCTCCCTTTGCAATGCCGATGGAAAGCGGGTTCTGATCGGAACGCCTGGCGGTGAACGCAGGTTTTTGTGTTACGATTTCAAAGAGACTCGCCCAAAGCGGAGAGATGGCTGAGTGGTCGAAAGCAGCGGTTTGCTAAACCGTCGTAGTGCTTAAAGCGCTACCGAGAGTTCGAATCTCTCTCTCTCCGCCAGATTTCCCGCCATCCTTCTTTCGAAAGCCTGAACGGCTGATCGTATACGTGTTCGACAAATCCCCAGCGCTCCGGCGCGTAACGCCTTTGTTATGCTCGAAAGTTAGGAATAGTTGAGGTTTTCCCATGTCTGGACATAGTAAGTGGGCAACAATCAAGCACAAGAAAGCAGCCCTCGATTCTAAACGCGGTAAGGTATTTACGCGGCTGATCAAGGAGATTATGATTGCCGCGCGGAATGGCGGCGACCCTGACGGCAACGCCCGCCTTCGTACGGCCGTGCTGGCGGCTAAGGCGGTCAGCATGCCTGCTGAAAATATCAAGCGTGCCATCATGCGCGGAACCGGTGAAATCGAGGGCGGCCAAATCGATGAAGTTCTCTTCGAAGGTTATGGCCCGGGTGGGGCAGCAGTGTTGGTGGCAGCGGCGACCGATAATCGCAACCGAACCGTCAGCGAGATTCGGCATGCATTTTCAAAAAGCGGCGGGAACCTGGGCGAACCGGGTAGCGTCGGTTGGATGTTTGAGCGTAAAAGCCAGATTATTATCGACGGCGAAAAAACGACGGAAGATCAGCTAATGGGGATCGCGCTAGATGCCGGGGCGGACGATATTCGCGACCACGACGGAGCTTGGGAGGTCGTATCGGAACCGGAAGCCCATGAAGCGGTTTTGGCCGCATTAGAAAAAGCAGGAATTCCAAACGAGTCGGCTGAAATTGCGATGATTCCAAAAAATACAGTAAAACTGGAAGGCAAAAATGCGCAAGCGATGCTGAAGTTGTACGACGTTCTGGAAGAGCACGACGATGTTCAAAACGTATACGGCAACTACGAAGTAGACGAAGCCGAAGTGGAAGCGATGGCGTAGTGAACCCGCAACTCCGGCGAGGTTCTATATGCGAATCGTGGGCATAGACTGCGGCACCGAGAGAACCGGCTACGGCGTTATTGACACCGATGGTCGAACGCACAAGCTTGTTTCAGCCGGTGTTGTCCGAACAAAAACCTCCCAAAGCCTACACCAGAGATTGCGGCAAATTGCTCTGGAATTGCGTAAAGTACTTGAGACATTTTCTCCTGAGGTGATGGCGGTAGAGGAAGTATTTCATGCCGTCAATGCGAAGTCGGCGCTGAAGCTGGCCCATGTTCGAGGCGTGGTTTTACTATTAGCGGCTGAAACGGATATTGTGCTGAGCGAATACTCTCCGCTCGAGGTGAAGATGAGTGTCGTTGGATATGGACGCGCCGAGAAGCACCAAGTACAAATGATGGTGTGTTCGCTCCTCGGCGCTTCACAGGAGTTTGAATCTTACGACGTAACAGATGCGCTGGCCGTCGCCATCTGTCATGGAACGCGCATGAACTTTCCAGTTTTAGCTGGGAATGCGCGATGAAGGTTCTTGTTTTAGGATTGCTGGCGGTTTGCTGTACGTGCGCGGCAGTTCCCAGGGTGGTATTCACAAAGAGCTTTCCTGAGAGTACGCCTGCCTATGAGTCAGTCAGCATCGATCAAACAGGCGCGCTGCAATACAAAGAGGCCGCGACAGACGATCAGCCGGTGACGGCACAGATGCCGCAGGCGGAGGTTATGGCGATATTTGAAAAGGCGCAGCGACTGGGATACTTTCGATCTCCGTTGGAATCGGGCTTGAAGGTCGCGAAAACAGGAAGAAAGACGTTTAGCTACACGGACGCCGACGGCAAGACAACGGAAACTTCGTTTAACTACTCTACCGACGAAACAGCGAGACAGCTATTGGACAAGTTCGAACAAGTTGCCTCCAGCGAGCGTGCTTACTTGGAGTTGGACCGTACTATTCACTTCGACAAGCTGGGCGTTAACCAGGCTTTGTCGCAAATCGAGTCGCTGTGGCTGCAAAAGCAGTTGGCTGCGCCACAGCAGTTTGTACCATTGTTCAACCGCATCATCGAACATTCGTCGTACATGCACCTTGCGCGGGACCGCGCGGCAAAATTGAAAGAGGAGTTTCAGGCGTCGGCACCTGTCGCGAATGCTGAAACGAAATGAAGTTTCCGTTAGTTTCAATTTGCCTGTTGGCTTTGCAGTTCGCATTTGATGCTTCGGCTGGTCAGCAGACCCCCGAAGCCCCGATACCTTCTGTCAAAAGCTCTCATGACGATGCTGAACGAAGGGACTTGGTGATTGCCATGCAGCAGGCGGCGGGCAGCCAGATCGATTACCTTCGCGCACTGGAGCAGCACCTCAAAAAATATCCGAATACTTCTTACAAAGAAAAGATCGTTCGCTCCCTCTTTACCGTTTCGGTGGAGCTGAAGGACGAGCGGCGCATTGCTCATTATGGTGAGCAGCTTCTAGCAAAGGAGCCGGATGATGTCAGCGTACTGGCGGAAGTGGGAACGGCATTGAATAGTTTGGAAGAGACAACGGCATCGCAGCGTGCTCTGCAAATTGGGCAGCGCTTAGAGAAGATTATACGGCAGCAAGCGGAGACATCGGTCGGAAAGGACGCAAATGCCGCAGGCACTGAGGCACGGCTGAATCAGGCGCATACGTTGGGAGTTGCGTTGGCGATAGAAGCCGATGCTTATGGATTGACTGGAAGAACGCCGGAGGCTGTCACAGCAGCAAAGCTCTCGCTTGACACCTTTCCTTCGGCTGAAGCTGCCCGATCCTTGGGTCGATGGCAAGCAAATGCAGGCAACAATAGCCTGGCGGTGCTTGCCTATGCCGATGCATTTGCGTTGAAAGATTCCACCGAACATCGCGCGGATGACCGGCGAAAACTGACGGAGCTTTACTTAAAACAGCATAAGACGACTGAGGGTTTAGGCGATGTGGTGCTTGCCGAATATGACCGGATGATCGCTTTGCAACGACAGATGGACTCTAGCAGTGCCAACCAGGGTGACACTTCCCTGGCAAATGCGGCCATTGTGGATATGACAGGAAAAGCAAATTTGCTGGAGTCGTTCAAAGGCAAAATTGTTGTGATGGATTTCTGGGCAACGTGGTGCCAGCCTTGTCGTGTACAGCATCCGTTGTTTGAACAGGTGAAGAAGAGCTTCAAAGACGATAGTAGCGTTGTGTTCTTGCAGGTGAATAGCGGCGAAGAACGCGAAACGGTGGCGCCGTTCGTAACCAAAATGGCTTGGACCGACGGTGTCTATCTCGATAACGGTCTTGCGCATCGGCTAGGTGTCGATAGCCTCCCCACTACGGTGCTATTGGATCGCGATAGTAAAGTTTACAGCGAGCTAGTTGGTTTCCGACCCGATACGTTTGTTGCGCTTCTTACTTCTCGTATCCAGGCGGCGCTTGCGAGCGAGAATGCGGATCTTTCGCCACAACAGCAGGTAAATTAATTGCCTTTATCGTTCAAACGGGTGGTCTGGATTGTGCTGGACAGCGTGGGCATCGGCTCCATGCCCGATGCGGCTGCGTATGGCGATGAGGGCAGTGACACCCTTGGCAACATCGCAAAGCAGCGTGTGTTGCGTTTGCCGAATCTTCTCCGGCTCGGTCTCGGGAACATTCGTCCGTTGCACGGATTACCGCCTATCGAGCGGCCTTTCGGAGCTTTTGGTAAGTGCACTCTCGCTTCGCCGGGCAAAGACACGACAACCGGGCATTGGGAAATGGCCGGGGTGCTGCTGACAAAACCGTTTCCACTGTATCCTCATGGATTTCCTTCCGAAATCATGAAAAGATTTGAGACGGAGATCGGTCGTAAAACATTGGGCAACAAAGCAGCCTCAGGAACAGAGATTATCGACGAATTAGGAGCCGAGCATCTCCGCACCGGTTTCCCAATCGTCTACACGTCTGCGGACAGCGTGTTCCAAGTGGCGGCTCATGATTCCATCATGACCGTCGACGAGCTGTATCGAATCTGCGGCTTGGCTCGGGAAATTTTCAAAGGGCCGCATGAGGTGGGACGCGTCATTGCCCGTCCTTTTCAGGGGACGGTGGGAAACTTTGTTCGCACGGCGGACCGTAAGGACTTCGCGGTACCGCCGCCGGATGGAATGCTGCTGGATCGATTAGCCGCGTCCGACGTTCCCGTTTATGGCGTCGGCAAGATAGCGGATATTTTCCTGGGACGCGGCATTCGCAACTCAGTGAAGACGAAAAATAATGCCGACGGCATGCAGAAGACGGAAGCGGCCATGCAAAAGCAATCCGAGGGTTTGCTTTTTATCAACTTGGTGGACTTCGATCAGCTATATGGACACAGAAACGATGTGGAAGGCTATGCGGCTGCGCTGGAAGAAGTGGACCGCTGGTTGCCCGGCTTGCCGCTGCACGACGACGATCTGGCGATAATAACGGCCGATCATGGGTGTGATCCTACTACTTCGTCCACCGATCATTCGCGTGAGTACACTCCGTTACTCGCTTTCGGCGCAAAGGTGCGGGCGGATGTAAATCTAGGAACGCGCGCCACGCTGGCAGACATCGGTCGGACCGTAGCAGACGTCTTTGGAACCGAGATCGAAGCCGGAACCAGTTTTTTGAAAGACATTCGACAAGGAAGATAAATAACCACAAGCCTATGAGACGCCGCGTGATGGCAGCAAATTGGAAAATGTACAAAAATGAACAGGAAACACTAGAGTTTTTCGAAATATTTAAGCCCTTGGTCGCGGACGTAAAAGACTGCGATGTGGTAATTTTTCCTGTCAGTGTCGACCTTCCAACAGCCGTTCAGGCAGCAAAAGGTACGGCTTTGAAAGTTGGCGGACAGAACATCCATTGGTGCAAGGAGGGCGCTTACACCGGTGAGATTTCCGCTCCTATCCTGCAGGCTGTCGGAGCAACTTGGGTGCTTGTCGGCCATAGCGAGCGGCGCCAGCATTTCGGTGAGACCGACGCCGAGGTTTTAAAGAAAACACAAGCTGCATTGGAGGCCGGACTGACGCCGATCGTTTGCATGGGAGAGCGGTTGGAAGAGCACAAGGCCGGGAAGGCCCCGGAAGTGCTGGTACGGCAATTTGCGGGTGGAATCGCCGGTCTCACGGAAGAACAGTTCGCACAAATTGTATTGGCATATGAACCTGTTTGGGCGATCGGCACGGGACAAACGGCCACTCCAGAGATTGCGGCGAATGCACATAAGCTGATCCGCGCTGAGATAGATAACCGTTTCGGGGAAGAGGCCGCCCAACAAACGCGCATCCTATATGGCGGAAGCGTAAAGCCGGATAACATCGCCGGGCTGATGAAAGAAGAGCAGATCGATGGAGCGCTTGTCGGGGGCGCTAGCCTGGATCCGCAGTCGTTCATGAAAATCGTGAAAGCAGCGTAGGGCGCAACTATGGCGGATACGAGCAAAGTGAAGTTTTTGTTTTTCGATGTGTTCGGCACAACGGTCGATTGGCGGAGCAGCGTTATCGAGCAATTGGAAAAATTTGGGATCGAGCGTCATCTGCGAGCTGACTGGGGAGCTTTCGCAAACGAGTGGCGAAATCGTTTTGCGCCTTCGATGAAGCAGGTGACGACAGGTGTCCGTTCCTGGATACCGCTGGAAGCAATCAGCCGTGAATCGCTAGACCAAATACTGCCGGAGTACGGACTGGAAAAGCTCAGCGATAATGACCGTCGCCTCTTGGTTTCAAGCTGGAAACGGCTGCACGCCTGGCCGGATGTCGTTTCGCCGCTCATGCGATTGAAAGAGAACTACACACTTTGCGCACTTTCTAATGGCGGCGTGGGAGGCTTGGTTGCCGTCGCTCGTTTTGCAGGACTGCCCTGGGACGCCGTGCTGGGCTCGAATGTTTTTCGAACTTATAAGCCGGACCTGGAGCTTTATCGCGGCGCAATGCAATTACTCGATTGCTCCCCCGAACAGGCCATGATGGTGGCTGCTCACAATTGGGATCTAAGGCCGGCACGAGAGTGCGGAATGAGAACGGCTTTCGTCTCCCGTCCCACTGAGTACGGCCCGCAACAGACTAGCGACAAAGACGCCGAGGAAAACTGGGACATCATCGCCGCCGATTTCGAGGAGTTAGCCGCCAAGCTGAAAGCCAACTAGCTTCAACGTATAAAGATCGCGCTGCGGCATTTTAAACCGGATGGACGGTTCTACTGTTACGGTTAACTCAGGCCCATTGGAATGAAACGGGAGATCGTCGCCCGTCTCCAGCATGGTGACCTTAGCGCCTTCCTTTGCAGGGAAATTCTGTAGGACAACTTCGTTCTCGGGCCAGCTGGGCAGCATTGCATAAAGCGCATCGTTTTTCCTGGTAAAGAACGCTTGTACCTGGGCAAATCCGGATGGCGGTGTGTCCACCATCTTTGTAATGTCGTACTCGCTCATGAACTCTTTTTCTTCCAGGCGTGGAACCGTTCCCTTACTCCACTGGCGAGGTGCCGGCCCGATTCGGGTTCCGTAAATTGCTTCTCCATTGGCACGCAGCCATTCGCCTATCCGCGTCAGCCGTTCTTCCATGACGATCGGTATACGCCCATCCGCAGTCGGACCGATGTCGAGCAGAAGATTTCCTCCCCGGCTGACAATATCGACCAACATCAGCAGCAACTGTCGATTGGTGTGATAGTCACGAAGAGTTTCCATGCGGTTGAAGCCGTAGGAAAAACCGATGCCGCGGCTTTCTTCCCAAGGATGATTTCCGGATTGCATACCGGAGGTGTACTCGGTGGTGTAGTAGCCGCCGTGCTTATGCCGCGTGTCTTTGCCCCAGCGGTCGTCAATGACGACACGATCCTTCACCGGCGATTCGTTGAACAGCCATGCAAGTAGTTCAGGCGAGTGCCATTGATCACTGTTCATCTCCCACTCGCCGTCGGAAAAGATGATCTCGGGTTCCGAATGCGTCACTACATCTTTAAACTGCGGGAAAAGGTGTTCACTTACGTAGCGCTTGCGATCGGTAAGCCAAAGAGGGTTGTACCACTCATATAGGGAGTAGTAAATCCCCATATGCAGCCCCTTGCGCCGACCCGCCTCCGTCAAATCTAAAAGCAGATCGCGCTTCGGTCCGATATCGACGCTGTTCCAAGGCCGTCCCCATGAGTTATTGGCCTGTGCGCTTTTCCAAAGCGTAAAGCCTTCGTGGTGTTTGGAAGTGAGCGCCACATAGCGAGCTCCGGAGCCTGCAATGACAGTGGCCCAGTGGTCTGGGTCGAAGAGCATGGCATTGAACTTGGGCGCAAAGTCAAAGTAGGGGAATTCGGCGCCGTAGTTGCGTTGATGGAATGCCCAAGTGTGGGCGCCATCACCGGTAGTTCCGTCGTGTTTCTTTCCTTCTTCCAGAGAATGCCAGTACCACTCTGCATACGGTGTTTCGCCTTTCACCTGCACGGGCGCGTAGGAGGGAACGGAATAGACACCCCAATGAATGAAAATACCGAATTTTGCGTCGCTGTACCATGCCGGAATCGGACGGCTATCGATGGCTTCCCATGTGGATTGATACTGTTTGGTTTGGGCCTGAAGACTTAGGCTGTAAGGGAATGCGATCGATGCTGCGGATATCGCTTTCAGGGCGTCACGCCTGTGCATTTTCATGAAGCGCCATCATATCAGGCGAATTTACTTCCTCTTGTTTTTGTCAGCGGCCTCTTTGCCAGGCAAATCGAATGGATTTTCATGCACTCGCTCTCGAATGTCTGTGTGAAGACTTTTTGCCAGTGACACGCTGGCCGCACCAAAGCGATTTCGGATATGATCCACAGATCGGAAGGCACGCCGCAGCCGTTCTGTCTCAGGCTCATCAAGCAGGTTCATTTGTCCTTCTGTCGTCTCCAACGATCCGGCATGTACGCCCAACAAACGGACAAGTGCTTTACCGTCCCATGCCTTGCGGAACATCTGGATGACGGCTCCGGCAATCTCCCGGTCGAGCTGCGTAGCGTGGTCCAGTGAACAAGCGCGTGTGATGGTGGTGAAATCTTCAAATCGTAACTTCAGTTGAATGGTGCGCGCATACAGCTTATGCTCGCGAAGCCGCTTCGCCACCATCTCCGACAATTTGAGGAGCGCGGATTCCAGCTTATCGCGATCGCAGATATCGACACCGAAGGTGTTCTCATGGCTGATCGATTTAGGATTGTCATCCGCGCCGACTTCCGCGTCGAACCAGCCGCCGGCATCTTGCCCCTTCGCTTTCCCCGCTAAGGCAAAGCCCCAGCGTCCAAAGTGCGACGCTAGAAAATGCTCTTCCAGCTTAGCCAAATCTCCAACCTGACGCACTCCGATGCGGTGCAAGGATGCTTCGGTCTTCTTACCGACGCCAGGAATCTTGCGAATGTCGAGCGGCGCAAGAAATGCAGCCTCCTGACCGGGAACGATGTAGAGAACACCATTGGGCTTCGCCTGATCCGAAGACACTTTGGCGACCAGGCGGGACGATGCCAAACCTAATGAGCATCGCAAATCGGTTTCTGCCAGGATCGCCTCATGCAAGGAATGGGCTGCTTTCAGCGGCGGCCCTAATAGGCGGCTGGTTCCAGTCAAATCCAGGTAAGCTTCATCGATGGACGCCATCTCCACTTGCGGCGTAAAATGATTGAGAATGCCGTAAATTTTTTGGGAAAACTCACGGTAGCGTCCTGGCCTGCCTTTCACAAAGACCGCGTTGGGGCAGAGCCGGGCAGCGGTTCGCAGTGGCATGGCGGAATGGACGCCGAATTTCCGGGCGGCATAGGAAGCCGCCGCCACTACTCCACGCTGATTTGCCCTGCCTCCAACAACAACCGGCTTGCCTTTCAGAGACGGATCGAAAAGCTCCTCCACGGAAACGAAGAACGCATCCATATCGACATGGCAGATCAGGCGCTGCATAGGAAACAGCTATCAAGAAAGTAGTGTAGCGCCGATCACCCGAGGCAGGCCCGCTAGATCGGTGACGACTTCGATATTTGTCCAACGAGCCGTTAACATTTCGCGAACACCATCCAGCGAGCGATAGCCTAGTTCCATCAACAAACGGCCGTCCGGCTTCACACAGATAGCTGCCGCGGAAATCAGCCGCCGGTAAATTTCAAACCCGCTGTCGCCGGCAAACAAGGCAACGTGCGGTTCCCAATCCCGTACTTCGCTCTGCATGTTGGCTGCATCGGCTCCCGGAACATAGGGAGGATTGGAAAGCAGTAAGTCGATACTCGATTCTGCTGCGGCTTCAAGAAGATCAGCCGCGAATAATTCTACGTTCGCCCCCAGTGCAAGCCGGTTACGGTTTGCCACCGCCAAAGCAGGAAGAGAAACGTCCGATGCCATCACGTGCCGGGAACCTTCCATGCTGATGCTGATGGCGATTGCGCCCGATCCGGTACCCACGTCTAACACTCGCTTTACAGTATTCTGTTTTAAATAGTTAAGGGCGATTTCTACTAAATGCTCTGTCTCGGGGCGGGGAATTAGAACGTCGCTGTTCACATAGAAGTTGCGTCCGTAAAACTCTTGGCGATGAGTGATGTATTGCGTCGGCTTGCCTTTTAATCGCTCATTCAGATAGCGTCCAAAGTGAATCCAAGCTAACTGGGTCAGCTCATCTTCTCCATGAGCATAAAGATGCGTCCGATCGCATCGCATCGCATGGCAGAGCAAAACTTCCGCCGTCAAGCGGGAGACAGGAACGGATGCTTTCTGAAGAATCTCCGCACCCTGTAGCAGGGCAGTTTGAACAGTCACCTAACTCTTAAGCAGCTCGGCCCTGTTCACGGAGAAGTTCCGATTGATAGTACGTGGTCAGCGCGTCGACTACCGGCTGCAATCGACCCTGCATAGTTAGGTCGAGTTGGTGCAGAGTTAGTCCAATTCGATGATCGGTCAAGCGATTCTGCGGAAAATTATAGGTGCGTATTTTCTCGCTTCGGTCGCCGGTGCCCACCATACTTCTCCGTTCTGCGCCAATGGAGGCCAACTGCTTTTCCAGTTCCATCTGGTACAAACGGGAGCGAAGAACCTGCATTGCCTTCGAACGGTTTTTGATCTGCGATTTTTCGTCTTGACAGGAAACCACCGTATTTGTAGGCAGATGAGTCAGGCGAACCGCTGAATAGGTCGTATTGACGGATTGTCCACCCGGTCCCGAAGAACAGAATGTATCTACCCGAATATCCTTCGGGTCTATCTGGACGTCCACCTCATCGGCCTCGGGCATAGCAACTACTGTAATGGTGGAGGTGTGTACTCGACCCTGTGTCTCCGTAGCGGGAACACGTTGCACGCGATGAACTCCACTCTCGTACTTCAAACGGCTATAAACCTTGTCGCCACTGATGATGGCAATGACTTCACTGAGGCCACCCACCGACGACTCACTTAATGATGTGATTTCCACGCGCCAGCCCCGTTCTTCCGCATAGCGGGTATACATACGAAATACTTCCGCAGCAAATAGAGATGCTTCGTCTCCGCCCGCGCCCTTGCGAATCTCTAGAACAATATCCTTTTCGTCATTGGGATCTTTTGGCAGCAATAAAACCTGAAGGTCTTGCTCGATCTGCGCCAGTTCGGGTTCCAGGCGAGCGATCTCCAGCTCCGCCATTTGCCGAAGCTCCGGATCACTCTCATTCAGCATCGAGCGGGCGTCCGACAGCTCTTGCTCTGCTTTCTTCCACTCGCGATATTTCGCTACCTGTTCGGCCAGGTCGCTTTGCGCCTTCGCTGTTTTGCGATACTGCTCTGCATCATTGATGATGGCCGGATCCGCCATCTTCGCGGTCAGCTCGCTATACCGAGCCTCTGCTTCGTCTAATCGATTCTTAAATTGCATGAGTAATGATCCGGATGATTTAAGGACAGCAATTAAGCAACAACCAGCATGCCGTTCCACTTATTGGATGGTAGATGGGTGCTTATGCGTTGCAAGTAGACTCTAGCATGCATCGGCCGAGCCCTCCATCCGCTCTCCATCATCGGCATCTAAAAGTATATGATCACAGCGGCGGTTAACCATAAATTTTATAATGGTGTATGTCTCATCTGAGACGGAGGATTTTGCTAAATGGCTGTTTTGCCGCGACGGAAGTCGGCAGTTGTCAATGTCGGAGGAGTGAAAGTTGGCGGATCCCATCCTGTCGTTGTCCAATCGATGACCAATACCGACACCGCCGACTCCGCATCGACGGTAAATCAGATCGTGGAACTTGCAAGAGCCGGCTCGGAGCTGGTCCGCGTCACGGTCAATACCGACGAAGCAGCCCAAGCCGTCCCTAAAATTGTGGAAACGCTGCGTTACTTCAACGTGGATGTCCCGATCATTGGAGACTTCCATTACAATGGCCACCTGCTGCTGAAGAAATATTCGGCCTGCGCCCGCGCGCTGGCAAAGTACCGCATCAATCCGGGAAACGTAGATATCGGCAAGAAGCACGACGATAATTTCCGCACCATGATCGAAGCCGCTGTCGAATACGATAAACCGGTGCGCATCGGCGTGAACTGGGGCTCGCTCGACGGGGCGCTGCTGACTTCGATGATGGATGAGAATTCCTTTTTGCCGGAGCCGCTGGATGCCATGGAAGTAACGATGCATGCCATTGTGGAGAGCGCGATTCGCAGCGCCGAAGCAGCGGAACGTTATGGCTTAGCGCATGACAAAATCATCCTGAGTGCAAAGGTCAGCAACGTGCAGGACTTGATCAGTGTTTATCGAATGCTGGCGCTACGCGGTGACTATCCTCTTCATGTTGGGCTTACCGAGGCTGGACTTGGATCGAAGGGGATCGTGGCAACCACCGCCGCCTTGTCGGTCTTGTTACAGCAAGGAATCGGCGATACCATTCGCGCTTCGCTTACTCCCTTGCCGAATGGCGATCGCAGCGACGAAGTGGTGGTCTGCCAACAAATTTTGCAGGCGTTGAATCTTCGCAGTTTTACGCCACAAGTGGCGGCCTGCCCCGGTTGTGGCCGGACTACCAGCACATTCTTCCAAGATATGGCCGACCAGATTCAAAACTACCTTCGTGATCGAATGCCCGTGTGGCGTGACAAGTTCGCCGGCGTGGAGGAGATGCGGGTAGCAGTGATGGGCTGTATCGTAAATGGACCGGGCGAGTCCAAGCACGCCAATATCGGGATTTCTCTTCCCGGTACCTTTGAGAAGCCTGTTGCGCCCGTTTATATCGACGGAAAGCTGGCCACAACTTTGCGTGGAGAGCACATTGTGGCCGAGTTTCGGACGCTGCTCGATGATTACGTGGCGCAAAGATATGGTGTAGCCGAGCCCATTGCCGAAACCGTTGCTTAAGACGTCCTCAATACCCAATTGCACATGACGAATGGCTCCGAAGAGATCCCAAGACTTCGTGAAGAAATCCGCAATTTGGGTGATCGGGTCCATGTCTTAGAAAATCGTTTACGAGTCTTGGAACGGGGCAGCGTATCGCTCCCTTCTCAACGCTCCCACGAAGGAGATATTGAGGCCCGGGTTGGATTGACATGGGTGAACCGTATCGGGGCGGTCACTTTGGCAATTGGCGTTTTATTTCTCTTCAACTACGCCGTCGAGAAGCAGTGGATCACCATCTGGGGCCGCATTATATTGGGATTGCTTGTCGGCGTTGCTCTAGTGGGATTCAGTAATTGGCTGTTGAAGCGGGATCAGAAAATATTCTCGCAGGGAGTCTATGGATGCGGTGTTGCCGTTTTTTATATCTCCCTGTACTTCGGCTTCGACGAGTATCGAACTCATCATCAAGCTATTTTCTTTCTACTTTGCCTTCTCGCGGTCATATTTGGTCTTCTTTTCTTTCTGGCCTTGCGTTGGGACCGTATCCTTGTGCTTGGTTTCAATGCAATTTGGGCAGTCGTTGCCGCCGGCACTGTTTTGCGTCCTCAGCATCCCGGTTTATTCGCCTGGTTTGTTCTTGCGCTTGCCATCGTGCATTTCGCTTTATACCGCGAAAAAAGTCCACAATCGCCTTTCAAGATCGCGCTTTACGTCATCGCCCATAGCAGTCTCCTGATCGCAGTATCGCAATGGCTGATTATCGGCATCAGATACCAGGTGCTACCAGCCAGCCAGTCGAGTACCATCAGCGAAAGCTTGTCATTTCTATTCGCAGGTTATGCAGTGGTGATGATTACCGCCGGTTTCCTTAAAGAACGTACTATTGATCGTTTGATAGGCTTGGCCGCGATCGGATTAGTGATTCTCAAACTCTATGTGTATGATGTCTGGCAATTGGATCGCTTCTATCGCATCTCTGCCTTTGTCGCCCTCGGCATCTTGCTTTTGGCCGCGTCTTATTTGTACTCGCGGTGGAAAGATAAATTGGACGCGATCTGGGCCGATAAACCGAACTGATCACTTTGAAGACTTACTTCTGGGAGAGTGCTTGTATTTGATCGAGTTCCTTGCCCGCCTCTGCCCATTTTCCTTGGGCACTCAACTCGCGATAGCGCCTTAAATGATCACGAATGCTTTCGAGCGTTTGTATGGCCTGAGCGTTAGGCGCGGCTCCGGTGGATACCGTACTGGTTTCAGGCGGCGCAACGTTCGTACTCATCTGTGCGCCGGTCCCATTCAAGGAGTCGATCAATTGCGAAAGTGCTTGTTCATAGGTATCTGAGTAAGCGAGTTTGTTTCCCATGGCCAATGCGACTTTCTTGAGCTGCGGCATGCTTGCCTCTGACGCTTGTATGTAGATCGGCTGCACATAAAGGAAGCTGTTCGCTATGGGCAGCACCAAAATTTGGCCCCGCAGCACTCGTGAACCTTGCTGATTCCACAGACTCAAGTCTTTCGATATCGTCTGATCCTGATTGATACGCGCTTCGATTTGAATCGGGCCGAAAATAATGTTCTTTTTGGAGAGCTGCTGAAATACCAGCTCACCTAGGTGGTCACCGTCACACCGGGCCGACATAAAACCGATTAGGTTGTTTTTGTTTGCCGGAGTGAACGGAGTAATTAACATGAACTCGGGCTTGCTTTCACCGGGCAGAGTCGCTACCACATACGTTGGCGCTACCGGCGTTGCCGGTTGGCCTTGTTGGCTACTTGTTTTGGCAATATCCCAAAGATCCGAGCGATTATAAAAATCCTGCGGATTACGCATGTGATAGCTCAGGTAGATCTCCGCTTGCGAATTGAATAGCATTTCGGGATAGCGGGCATGCGCGCGAAGGTCGGCCGGCATGGCGGAAAAGGGTTTGAATAAGGTGGGGAACAATCGCCGATAAGCCTGAATCAGGATATCGTTCGGGTCGAAAACATACAGATTCGTTTCGCCTGAGTAAGCATCCACCGTGGCCTTGATCGAGTTGCGCATGTAGTTGAAACGATCACCCGAATTCGTCCCTAGACTTCGGGAATAAGGATGCGAATCGGATGTCATATAGCCATCGACGATCCAAACCAACCGACCATTCTCAGCAAGAACCAAATAGGGGTCTGGGTCCCACATCACAAATCCTGCCAGCGTTGTCAGCCGCCTCGTAATAGCGCGATGAATCATCATGCGGCTTTTAGAAGTGAAATTGCTCGTCAAAAGGATATTGATATCGCCGTAATCCAAAGCCGCTGCTAGACGTCGTAGGGGCGAGTTAATGGGAAATCCGCCAGTTCCGTTGTACTGCGTCTTGACCGTCTCTCCGCCCGATGGATAATTGAACTCTTGTTCCTTGGAATCGACAAACACCGGCTCATGCGCCACCTCTCCGTAGTAGATTTCGGGTTTTGTCAACTTCAGACTTTTCGTCGTGACAATCGGCGGCGCGTCTTTTACAAATAGGACAGGCAGGCCGTCCGCAGTAATGCGATTGGCTTCCGCCATTACGATTCCGTATCCGTGGGTATAGATAAAGTGAGGGTTGATCCAGCGAAACCGCGCGTCGCCCAGTTGCTGTATATCCAGCTCTCGCGGCGAAATTAAAACCTGCCGTAACTGCCCGTTGATTTGATACCGATCCACATCGGAGTCGGCGTAGACGTAAGGACGCAGCGGCTGTATCTGCGACACGGTATCGTGAAAGGCACGCCAATCCCAGAGACGTACATTATCTAGGAGTGGCTTCTGCTTGACGGCATTGATCGGAATCTCGGGCTCTGCCTCTAAGTCCACCTCTTTCACGTGTCGATTGAGTCCGAAAGCGGCGCGGGTTGCATTGATGTGGTTTTGAATGTAGGGCCACTCCAAAGTGAGCTCGTTCGGACGTACATAGAAACTGCTGAATAAAGGAGGCACGAAGTAACGAATGGGCAGCAACAAAAGAAGCAACAGCGCTAGGCGTCCCTGCCGAACCAGTATCAGCGCCGCACCCGCTAAAGCGGCCAAAATCATCATCCATTGCAGCGGAAGCACAATATGATTCGCGGTCCAATCGGCGCCTACTAGAAAAGCCCCGTGGTTTTGAAAAAGCAGTTCATAACGGTCTAAAAAGTATTTGATTGCCAGCCCCAATAAAAACACTGCGACCGCTAGGCGGATGAATTTCGAATTGAATGCATCGCGAAACGAGAGATCCTCAAATTGGAATGAAGTTTCCATGCTGAAGTTGGGGAAACGCTTGCTAATCGACTCAACGTTTGCCGCTGTCCAGTAGATCAAAAGAGCCAGCACAACGCCCGTTAACAGAACGTGCAGCAGCATTCTATAAAAAGGCAGCCCAAAGAAATAAAACGATAGCGGCTTGCCAAAAATCGGGTCGACGAAGCCTTGCGCATTGGACGGTAAGCCAAGCCCCCCGAAGTAGCGTACTGTTGTCCAGTTGTCCACAGTGGCACTGGCGGCCATAATCGCAACCGCCGCTAGTACCGCTATCGCGATGCGCACCACCATCTTCCGGGAGAACAAACCGACTTTGGATGTTTGCTCGCCGTGAGTCGCCGTTTGGAAGGCTCCCCAGAATACAGCGAAGAATAAAATGGCTACTAAGATGACCGGCACAGTGCCGTACAAAAGCAAATTGACCCAAGTGTCGACTTGCCCAACTTCTGACCACCACGCGTAGTCGATCAATGTCGAAGCGATGTATCGCGAACAAAATAGAATCGCGAACAGCAGAACGACGATGAACAGCAAGGTATTGCGATTTGGTTTCTTCTGCCGCTCGGTGATTACAGTTTGATAAGCCAAAGATGATTGTACGCCTGTTTTGCGCCTATTGGAGGGAAAAGCTAAACTTGAATTGACTATAAATAGCGAGACGCCTATTACCAGAGCCGAATGGGCCGAAATGTTTTCCAATCAAACTCAACAGATTAAGGAATACATCGACGAGCGTACCCATGACGCCGAAACGCGCTTATTGCGGGCATTTGGGGACTATCAGCAAGCAGAAACAACTCGCTTCCGTCATATGAAGGCTGATTTAGGTAACCTCAATGTCGCTACCGACGAACGCCTGGCGGCGATCGAGCAACGACTCACTCACATCGACAAACGCCTCATTGAAAAAAGTATCTAGAAGGTGTAAGCCCGCTATTTCACAGCCATAACATCCGAGATGTCTTTCCCCAGCAGCAACGCCAATAATCCGCTGCCAACTTCTGTGAATATCTTGCGGCGGCGATGAATGATGCGTACTGGCCGGAATAAGTCTGCTGGTTGAAGCCGTATTGCTACTAACCGATGCTGCCGTAAGTCGTCGTGCAAAACACGTTCCGGCAAAATGCTGATGCCGGCTCCATGAGCAACAGCTTCCTTTATCATCTGTAAATTGTCGAAGTGAACAACCACGTCCACCTCCACTTTTTGGTCGCGAAGATACCGGTCGATCTCACGGCTAATGGGGAGGTCATCGTCGAATCCGACAAAGGCTTCTCCGCGCAGCGCCTCCGGCGGAGCCGATCGACGATCGGCCAGGGGATGACCGGGCGCGACCGCCACCACCATCTCCTCATCCCGCCATGGCAGTGCAATCACATCCCGCGTCGACTCCGCATAACTCAGTAGTCCTAAATCCACCTGCTCGTCCGTAACAGATTGATAGACACGCTCCGGGCGTAGATACGAAACGTGCAGTTCGGCTTCGGGGAACTTTTCCCCAAACGACGCCTCGATCCGTGACATTTCAGACAGCCCAACAGAATAAATCGCCGCTACCCTTACCGTTCCTTTGGCTTCTTGCTTCAGCCGATGCAGTTCTGCTTCAAACTCTTCATAGCGTCGTAAAGCATCGCGACAGTACGCCAAATACAATTTCCCCTCGCTCGTCACCGTCAAAGGTCGCGTCCGCCGGTCGAATAGAGAAATGTTCAGTTCACGTTCCAGCTCCTGAATCTGCTGACTAGCCGCCGACTGGCTGATCCCGCTCAATTTAGCCGCCTTACTGACGCTATGCGATTGTGCGACATCACGGGCAAGACGTAGATTCTCCAGCGTCACAGAAACTACCGTATCATAAGGTGCTCTAATACTGACTCCAGTTAAATTCAATTTGACGAATACTTGCGGCCATCGTTATACTAGCGATATTCCATGAATATTCCAGAGGAGGCCGAAGTGTATCCAGTCGACACGGGGAACCAGTTGCCCCCGGCCCAGGGATTATATGATCCTACCTTCGAGCACGACGCCTGCGGGATTGGGTTTGTCGCCAATATCAAAGGGGAACCCTCGCACGATATCGTGCTGAAGGGCTTAGAAATCCTGGTGAACCTTGCGCATCGTGGCGCCTGCGGCTGCGATACAGAAACGGGAGATGGCGCAGGAATTCTCATTCAAATTCCGCATCGATTCTTCGCCGGCGCAGAAGCCAACCTTGGGTTTAGCTTGCCTGCGCCGGGAGAGTACGGAATCGCCATGTGTTTTCTGCCGGTGGAGCGGCAACAGCGTCTTACCTGCGAAGGGCTGCTGGAAAGAGTGTCGCGCGAAGAAGGGCTTTCCGTTCTCGGTTGGCGCGATGCCCCGCTGAACGTCAACGCCATCGGTCGCTTAGCCCGTGCGTCGCAGCCCTACATCGAGCAGCTCTTCGTCGCTCGTCCGGCAGAGATGGACTCCGAACAATTTGAGCGAAAGTTGTACCTTGTGCGTAAACGTGTAGAGTACCTGGTGGCAAAGTCCGACCTGCGCGACAAAGGCTTTTTCTACATTCCCTCCTTCTCCTCGCGAACGATTATTTATAAGGGATTATTGCTGGCCCATCAAATTGGCGAGTTCTACAGCGAACTGCTCGATCCCAATACGACCAGTGCTCTGTGCCTAGTGCATCAGCGCTTTTCCACCAACACATTCCCTACTTGGCAGCTAGCGCATCCCTTCCGCTATCTTTGTCACAACGGAGAAATCAATACCGTCCGCGGCAATGTGAATTGGCTCAATGCGCGTCAATCTATCATGGCTTCGCCGCTTTTCGAGAACATGGCCGAGATGTTCCCCGTCATTCAGCCCGGTGTCAGCGATTCGGCTTCGCTCGATAACGCAGTGGAGCTTCTTACTATGTCCGGCCGCTCCTTACCTCATGTGATGGCGATGCTTATCCCCGAGGCCTGGGACGCAGACACAACCATGTCCGCCGAAAAACGGGCGTTCTATGAGTATCATGCGTCTTTGATGGAGCCCTGGGACGGTCCCGCGGCAGTTGCCTTCACCGATGGGCGCATTATCGGCGCGACACTCGACCGCAACGGTCTTCGTCCGGCTCGCTACTTAGTGACGAAGGACGGGCTTCTTGTCATGGCATCGGAAAGCGGTGTGCTTCCGTTGGCGCCGGAACAAATCGAATACAAAGGCCGTCTGCAGCCCGGGCGAATGTTGCTGGCGGACCTGGAGCAAGGTCGCATTATTCCCGACGAAGAGATAAAACATGGGCTGGCCGCTCGCCAGCCCTATGGTGAATGGCTGAAAGCCAATC
Organism: Bryobacteraceae bacterium; assembly: GCA_965219315.1. Lineage (GTDB taxonomy): Bacteria > Acidobacteriota > Terriglobia > Bryobacterales > Bryobacteraceae > Bog-105. The sequence goes on from CBDCNB010000001.1 coordinate 282,335, forward strand.
AGGTCACCTTGGACGCGCTCCCCGAGCCGACCCGCCTGCAGGAGTCCGATCACAGAACCATCCTGGTAAGGCAGCGCTGTTTCGGCTTTAGCGATGAAGATATTCGAATGCTCATCTCGCCCATGGCTTCCAACGGCGAAGAGGCCATCGGATCGATGGGCATCGACACGCCGCTTGCCTGCTTATCGGAGAAGCCGCAATCGCTCTTCAACTACTTCAAGCAGCTATTCGCGCAAGTGACCAACCCGCCGATCGATCCCATTCGCGAAGACATGGTGATGTCGCTGACCAGCTACATCGGCAATGAGCGGAACATTCTCAGCGAGACGCCGGAGCACTGTCATCTCCTCAAAATGCCTCATCCGATCCTGACGAATCGCGATCTGGAAAAACTGCGGCGTGTCTCTCGCGGCGATCTATTGGCGTCCACTCTTCCTACAACGTTTAGTGCCCTGGAAGGCGAAGTGGGATTGAAGCGCGCCTTGGATGGCCTTTGCCGTCGCGCTTCCTTGGCGATTAAGTCCGGCTATACGCTGCTCATTCTTTCCGACCGAGGCATCGACGAAGAATTTGCGCCAATACCCTGTCTGCTCGCGCTCACCGCAGTGCACAACCATTTGGTTCGTGAAGGTACGCGAACCGGAGTTGCCCTGATCATCGAGTCTGGCGAGCCGTGCGAGGTAATGCACTATTGCGTCCTCATCGGCTACGGTGCAAGCGCTGTGAATCCTTACCTGGCCATCGAAACGATTGAGGACCTGGCCAATTCTGGCGGACTGCCGAACGATATTTCTGTTGACGCAGCAATCAAGAACTACATTAAAGCAGTCAACAAAGGGCTACTGAAAGTCGCTTCCAAAATGGGGATCTCGACGCTGCAAAGCTATCGCGGCGCGCAAATTTTCGAAGCCATTGGCCTTAATAAGGCATTGGTCGCCCAGTACTTTACCGGAACTCCCTCGCGCATCGAAGGAGTGGGATTGGATGTTCTGGCGAAAGAAGCCATTGTGAAACATGAGTTTGCTTTCCGGCCCGTCTCCGAATCGGAGCCGGAGCTCGCCATTGGCGGCAATTATCAGTACCGCATCAACGGCGAATACCACCTGCTCAATCCTGCAACGGTGAGTAAGTTGCAGCACTCTGTCCGGCAACAAAGTTACTCTACTTTCCAGGAGTACACGCGTTTAATAGACGATCAGAATAAACGCCTCTGTACTCTGCGGGGGTTGATGAATTTCAAAGCAGCTCGTCATACAGTTCCAATCGAAGAGGTCGAGCCCGCCAGCGAGATCGTAAAGCGCTTCATGACCGGCGCAATGTCGTTTGGTTCTATCAGCGCCGAAGCGCACGAGACGCTAGCCATCGCCATGAATCGTATCGGGGGCCGTTCCAATACCGGTGAGGGCGGGGAAGATGAGGCGCGTTTCGCAAAGCTGCCCAATGGCGATTGGAAGAGGAGCTCGGTAAAGCAAGTTGCCTCTGGCCGTTTTGGGGTCACGACAAACTATTTGGTCAACGCGGATGAGCTGCAGATCAAAATCGCTCAAGGAGCGAAACCCGGCGAAGGGGGCCAATTACCTGGTCATAAGGTCAACGAGGAAATTGCTCATGTTCGGCGCTCTATTCCTGGCGTCGGTCTGATCTCTCCCCCACCGCACCACGACATTTACTCGATCGAGGATTTAGCGCAGCTCATCTACGATCTGAAGAATGTGAATCCTGCTTCCCGCATTTCGGTCAAGCTCGTTGCGGAGGTGGGTGTCGGTACCGTTGCCGCCGGAGTATCTAAGGCGCATGCCGATGTTGTTTTAATTAGTGGTTACGACGGCGGCACCGGAGCATCTCCGCTGACCTCCATCAAACACGCAGGCATTCCCTGGGAGCTCGGGCTCGCCGAAACGCAACAAGTGCTCGTGATGAACGATCTGCGCAGCCGTATTCGTGTGCAAACCGATGGGAAGTTGCAGACAGGTCGTGATGTGGTGATTGCCGCGCTTCTCGGTGCCGAAGAGTTCGGCTTTTCCACCGCTCCGCTCGTTGCCATGGGTTGCATTATGATGCGCAAGTGTCATCTGAATACTTGTCCTGTGGGCATCGCTACGCAAAATCCGGAGCTGCGCAAAAAGTTTGAAGGCACGCCGGAGAACGTCATCAATTTCTTCTTCTACATCGCCGAGGAGGTGCGCGAATGGATGGCAAAACTCGGTTTCCGCCGCGTAGACGACATGATCGGCCGCGTCGACATGATCGAAATGCAGCCGACGGTTGAGCATTGGAAGGCGCGCGGGCTTGATTTCTCCTCCATTCTCCACAATCCGCAGGTTCCTAGCCGTGTGGGACGGCGTTGCCTGGTTGCGCAAGAACATGGGCTAGATGAAGTGCTGGATCACAGTCTGATGGACCTCGCCCGAAACTCCATCGAGCAAGGTATACCAACAGAATTTCATATGCCGGTTCGCAACATCCATCGAACCATCGGAGCGATGCTGAGCGGAGAAATTGCCCGCCGTCATGGCTCGGAAGGACTTCGGGAGGACACCATCCAAATCGCTCTTACCGGGTCCGCCGGCCAAAGTTTCGGTGCATTTCTAGTCAAAGGGGTTTCTCTTACCCTGGAAGGAGATGCTAACGATTATGTAGGCAAAGGTCTTTCCGGCGGGAAGATTGTGGTGTTTCCGCCAAAAACGTCGACATTTAAGCCGGAAGAGAACATTCTCGTCGGCAATACTGTCCTCTATGGCGCCACCAGCGGTGAAAGCTACTTCAACGGAGTCGCCGGCGAACGCTTTGCCGTTCGGAATTCCGGCGCGACTGCCGTAGTCGAGGGAGTAGGTGATCACGGTTGTGAGTACATGACCAACGGCACTGTAGTGGTTCTCGGAAGCACGGGCCGCAACTTCGCCGCCGGTATGAGTGGTGGGATTGCTTACGTCTTCGATGAATTCGGGGAGTTTGTCGACGTGCGCTGTAACCGCGCCGGTGTCGACCTGGAGCCGATTTTCGAACGCGCAGATATCTTGCTGCTTGAAAACCTGATCAGCAAGCATGTTGAATACACCGGCAGCGAACGCGGCACTTATATTCTTAAGAACTGGACCAAGCTCCTGCCGCGCTTCGTCAAAGTGTTCCCGCGCGAGTATAAGCGCGTTTTGGGTTCAGCACAAAAATCGGAAGAACCAACGTTACAGGTGCCGGTGCAAATGCCTCGTCCTGGCATGGCGATTGGTAAAGGAGCGCAGTAGGTATGGGTAAAGTAACGGGATTTTTAGAGTATACTCGTGAAACACCGGACCGCCGCCCTGTTGCCGAGCGCGTCAACGACTGGTTCGAAGTCTATCAAGAGTTCCCCGCCAATAAACTGCAAAAGCAGGCTGCCCGGTGCATGGATTGCGGAGTGCCGTTCTGTCACACCGGCTGTCCGGTAAATAATCTCATCCCCGATTGGAACGATCTGGTCTGGAAAGGCCGCTGGCGGGAAGCGATTCGTACACTGCATGCCACCAATAACTTTCCGGAGTTTACTGGCCGTATCTGTCCCGCGCCTTGCGAGGCCGCGTGTGTCCTTGGCATCAATGAACCGCCTGTCGCTATTAAAGTCGTAGAGCAAAATATCGTGGATCGTGCCTTTGCCGAGGGCTGGATTCAACCCGAACCACCGCGGCGCAGGACGGGGAAAAGGATCGCGATCATCGGTTCCGGTCCGGCCGGACTTGCCGCCGCGCAACAGCTCAATCGCGTAGGCCATTCCGTAGTCGTTTTTGAGCGGCAAGATAAGCTCGGGGGCTTGCTGCGCTACGGCATCCCCGACTTCAAGCTAGAAAAAAGTGTCGTTGATCGCCGCTTGGAGCAGCTTGCCGCCGAAGGCATTGAGTTCCGTACGAGAGTTCACGTCGGGCAAGATCTTTCGGTAAACGAGCTAATCAGTAATTACGACTCTGTCCTCTTGGCCTTCGGGGCCGAACAGCATCGTGACCTGACCATTCCCGGCCGTGATCTAAAGGGTATCCACTTTGCTATGGATTACCTGACGCAGCAGAATAAACGCGTGGCCGGTAACTGGTTTTCAGACGAGGAACAGATTACCGCAGCCGGTAAGCGCGTCATCATCATCGGCGGTGGTGACACCGGAGCCGATTGCCTGGGAACTGCTCATCGACAGAAAGCGTCTTCGGTGCATCAATTGCAAATTCACGGTATTCCTCCCGAACAACGCCACAATTCCACACCATGGCCACTCTGGCCGCTTCAGTTAAGGGTAGAAGCTGCTCATGAAGAAGGTGGTGTTCGCGAATGGAGCGTACTCACCAATCACTTCAGTGGCGATGAGGATGGAAATGTGAAGCGGCTGCACTGTGTTCGTGTCGGCCCAAAGCCCGCTTTGGAACGCTTTCCTGACAGCGAATTCTATCTGGACGCCGATCTCATTCTGATCGCTATTGGTTTTTCCGGTCCAGTTCGGACAGGATTGCTGGCGCAATTGCCGCTTGCGCAAGATGCAAGAGGGAACGTGAAGGCGGATGAGTCCTACATGACTTCCGTGCCGGGAGTTTTTTCGGCAGGCGATGTCCGGCGAGGGCAGTCTTTAGTGGTGTGGGCCATCGCGGAGGGCCGTCAGGCCGCTCATCACATCGATAAATACTTGATGGGTTCCAGCCAATTGCCGGTGTAAGCAAAAAGAAAAGCCGCTGGTTTTAATATCCCAGCGGCTCCGAAAAAATAACCTTACTTCTTCGACGACTTCGCCATAATCGTCTTCACTTCATGTTGCACGGACGCGGCAGCGGCGGCTGGCGGCAATCGAAAACTATCTCCTAACATGCGTGCCATGGCTTGCATCTCCATGCCTTCCGCTTCCTTCGTAAAAATCAGGCAGCCTAACTCAGAATCGAGATCTGCTTGAATCCAGTCGCCGGTCTCCACTTGACTGGTCGCCATCAAATTCGATAACGGATGAACCAATAAGCGCTCGATAGCTCTCTTCAGATGTCGCGCACCATATCTGGTATCCGTTCCCTCTTTCAGCAAAAACTCTTTACCCGTATCGGAAACCGTAAATACAAAAGACTTTTCACTAGGAGAAACCAAAATTCGCTGTTGCACCTGCCCTAGTTCCAAATCTAGAATCTTTCGAAGCTCCGCCTCTCCCAGTGACTTGAAGACCACCGTTTTATCGATGCGGTTCATAAACTCCGGCGTAAACTTCTTGCGTGCCGCTTCCAAACCGCTTCGGGATATCTTCTTGTCCAGATCTTTGACTACTTCGGTCGCTTTACTGCACCCGGCGTGTCCTCGAAACCCAAGTTTCGGCGAGACCAAAGTGCTCATCTCGCTTGCGCCCAGATTGCTCGTCATGAAAATCAGAGCTTTCGAGAAATCGACCTTGCGATTATCTCCGAGTGTTAAGGTACCCTTATCTAAAATCCCGAGCAGCAAATTCCATAACGCGTCGCTCGCCTTTTCGATCTCGTCGAATAACACGAAGCTGAGCTTCACTGTCTCGGTATGGTGCTGATTGATAACTTCCTGACTGAGTAGAGGGTGCGTCTCCCGATGTCCCAGGTAACCGGGAGGCGAGCCGATCAGCTTAGCAATCTCGTGACTGTGCTGAAACTCAGCGCAATCGATTTTTACGACTGCACGCGAGTTTCCGACCAGTGCTTCGGCGGTTGCTTCCACCGTCCGTGTTTTTCCCGAACCAGTCGGTCCAAGAAAAAGAAAATTACCTACCGGGCGTCCAGGTGCTGTTAGCCCTGTTACATGCATCTGGTAGATGTTGACGATCTGTTCGATCGCTTCATCCTGGCCAACTACTAGCTTCAACAGCGTTCGTTCTAGCGATTCGGCGTTTTTGCCCGTCCGGGTTGGATCGAGCACTTTTCGGAGCCGGCTCATATTTTTTCAATCCCTCTTTCTCAAATAAGCCGAAGCAACCGGCTGCGAACCGTATTGCTTGCTTCTACCCCTCCTATCGGCAGAAGCGCGCGTCTTCTGTATAGGTCTGAAGTACTTTCTCGTGTCAGGCTTGTCTGATTAGTTCTTTTGAGGACGAGAAGGTCTCACCTCAACTCGACTGATTAGCGTTCTTTTTGGCTTTCGCAGGATATCGATGACGATTTCGGCAATATCTTCGGGAGCAATCTTCCATTCCGACTTCTTTTCGGCGCTCTGACCGGCAAACTCTGTATCTACGCTGCCCGGCATGATGTAGCTTACCTTCACATTGTCGTTTCGATGGTCAAGCATCATCGCCTCCGAAAATCCATTGAGGCCAAACTTCGAGGCATTGTACGCTGAGCCACCCGCAAACGGATTTTTCCCAGCCAAGCTGCTTATATTAATGATGAAGCCACCCGGTCCGCGCTGAAAACGGTCGATTGCTTCCCGGCTGCAATAGAAAGACCCCGATAAGTTGGTGCCGATAACCTGGTCCCACTCCTCCACGCTCAGCTCGCCTGTTGCTCGAAACACACCGCTTCCTGCGTTATTGATCAAAATATCCAATCCACCCAGCTCTTTATCTGCGAACGCAAAAAGTTCGCTCACCTGCTCGTTTTTGCTGACGTCGGCTGGATGGCCTGACACTTTATGCCCCTTGCTATCCGCTTTCAGGCTGTTTACCGCCTGCTCCAATGACTTCTTGTCGCGGCCACAAATAACAACATCGGCCCCTTCTGCTAAAAGCGCCTTGGCCACTTCCAACCCGATTCCTTTGGATGCGCCAGTTACTAGCGCCTTTTTTCCGCTTAAAAGTTCACTCATTTTGGATTTCCTTGTTTCCGTAACGGTCTAGGCTTTCACCGCCGTTAGCCGGTCTCTCAATAGATGCAAATCCGCCGACATCTGTACGCTCTGCGCAACGTACCCGCATCCGGCTTGTCCGAACTGCATCTTATTACTAGACGGTTTCTATACTGAATTGAGTGTTCTTCCCGACATGAGCATAATTTGGCTGCGTACAGCCGCCGCGTTGTACTTTTGCGGCCTTATCTATGTACTCATCTATCTTTTTCGTAAAAGCACTCGCCTTTTTACTCCCGCACTGATCGCCTTTGCCATGGGAGCCGTCTTTCATCTTGTCTCTTTAGTGGAGCTTCACGCCGAAACCGGAACTCTTCCGCTGAATAATTTCTATGAAACTAGCTCGACCTGCGCCTTTGTCATCGCCCTGTTCTTTTTAGGGACATACGCCTATTACCGTATCTCGATCTTGAGCGTCTGTATTTTCCCTTTAGTGTTCTTTATGACGCTGATCGGCGCGACGGAGTTCCCGGTCGCCTCGTGGAGCAGCTCGCAAGTCCGGAACATCTGGCTGACAATACACATCGCAACGGTCCTGATCGGCTATGCCGCCCTTGTTTTTTCGGCTGTTGCCTCCATCTACTATTTGCTGCAAGAGCGGCAGCTGAAACGGAAAGATGTTAGTCCGTCCGCCAACCGCCTGCCGCCGCTCGGCACCTTAGATCACTTGATTTCGCAATCGATGAATCTTGGGTTCGTTTTCATCACTATTGGTACCGTCACCGGCGTAGTGTGGGCTTTTATCGATAGCGGAACGCGATGGATTGCCGAGCCGCAAATCGCGTTTTTTCTTTTCACCTGGGCTTTCTATCTCGCCATGATCTTTCTGCGTATTTCCGCAGGTTGGCGAGGCCGTCGCATTGCTTGGCTCGCGGTCAGTGTTCTTGGTTGCTCTATCATTACGTGGGCTACCCACATTGGCTTTAGGAGCCTGCTCTCCCAATGAGGCTTGCTCTCGCCGGCATCAATCATCGCACCGCGCCCGTGCAAATTCGCGAGAAGTTGGCGTTTCGCACGGAAGATCTTCCCGCCGCTCTGCTGAATGCGCAAGCTCGCGGCGCAAAAGAAGCCTTGATTCTTTCCACCTGCAATCGCGTGGAAATTGCGGCCACTATCGGCGACAATGTTCCGGCAGGCAAGCTGGTGGAAAGCTTTTTGTCAGGCCGAGACGACGTGTCATTAGAGCTCCTGCAGCCGCACGTTTATCTCTTTGAGGAAGCTGCTGCCATCCGCCATCTTTTCCGTGTCGCTTCCAGCCTCGACTCCATGATCATCGGGGAGCCGCAGATACTCGGGCAACTGAAGCAGGCCTACGCTATTGCACGGGACGGCGGCGCTATCGGCACGGTTCTGGAAGCTGTTCTCTCACGCGCCTTCAACGTCGCAAAGCGTATTCGGTCGGAGACCGAGATTGGCCAGAGCGCTGTCTCGGTAAGCTACGCCGCCGTTGAACTAGCGCGCGAAATATTCGGCTCCCTCCATAAGAAGCGAGTCCTTATCATCGGGGCAGGAAAGATGTCCGAAGCGGCCGCCCGGCATCTTTTTCGTGCCGGTGTCTCAGAAATCCTAATCACCAACCGCACTCTGCAACGCGCCCAGGAGATGGCTGCTTCCTTTCGCGGCCAGGTGGTTCCCTATGACCTGTTTCCGAAACGTCTGGCCGATGCCGATATCGTGATCTCTTCGTCAGCTGCTGCCGGTTATGTTCTGACCTGTGAGATGGTCCGAAGCGCAATCGAGTCACGGCGCAACCAACCGATGTTTCTCATCGACATAGCGGTCCCACGCAACATTGAACCGACCGTCAACAATCTCGAACACGCTTTCCTCTACGACATGGATGACCTGCAGCGGCTCTCGGAGCGCAATCTACAAGCGCGCCGCGAAATTGCCGAGCATGCCGAAGCCATCGTCGATGAGGAGGTAGCTCGTCTACAGGCCCGTCTGCGCGAGCGCGATGTGACGCCGGTTATCGTTGGCCTTCAGGAGCAAATGGAAACCGTTCGAAAAGAAGTTCTTGATCGTTATCGACCGCGCATGGGTGCGTTGGATGCCAATCAAGAAGAAGCGTTGGAAGCGATCACGCGCAGTATCATCAATAAGATCGCGCACGGGCCTATTTCGGAGCTTCGTCGCCAGGCGGCGGCAATGCCCAAAGACGTGATAGCTCCGCCTGAAGGCGAGCTGACCAGTGTCGTTCGCCGTATGTTTCGGCTTCGCGACCACTAACTCCATGTCTCTTGTTATCGGCTCTCGCGGTTCCCACTTAGCGCTATGGCAGGCTCACTTCGTCGCCTCGGAACTGCGTCGATTCGGTATCGCCACTGAGACAAAGGTAATCAAAACTACTGGCGACCACCTGCAGACCATGTCGCTAACGCAAGCCGGCGGCAAGGGGCTCTTCACCAAAGAGATTGAAGATGCTCTGCTGGCGGGCGCCATCGACTTAGCTGTTCATAGCCTAAAAGATTTGCCGACCGAATCTCCCGAAGGTCTTACTATCGCTGCCGTACCAAAGCGTGAAGACCCTCGCGACGCGGTTGTAGGGCGCTCCCTTGCGCAGCTCCCTTTACAGGCGCGGGTAGGAACCAGCTCCGGTCGGCGTGCCTCGCAGCTTCGTATCTTGCGGCCCGATCTTCAAATCGATCCCATCCGGGGTAATGTGGACACTCGTCTTCGAAAGCTAAAGGAGGGTCAATTCGACGCAATCATCTTGGCCGCCGCCGGTCTTCATCGCCTTGGTCTTTCTCATGAGATCGCCGAAACTCTGTCTCCACGGCAAAGCTGCCCGGCGCCTGGGCAAGGAGCGCTCGCCATCCAAACGCGTCAGGACGATCCAGCAATAGCGGTATGCAGTCAACTTGATCATCTGCCCACCCGTCGTGCTGTGGCTTGCGAACGGACCGTGCTTGCCGCGCTTGGCGGCGGATGTCAGTTGCCGTTCGGTGCCTTCGCGGCGATAGAAGGCACTATCCTTCATGTGATTGCGATTGCTTCGTCGCTCGACGGCGTCCGTTACCTTCGGGGTGAGGCCCGTGGACCGCAAGAACGCCCGGAAGAATTGGGCCACACCGTTGCTCAAGATCTTCTCTTGAAAGGTGTAGTCGATATCCTGGGAACGCCGCAAACGATGGAGCTTTAAATGGCGAAGCTCGACGGGCTACGCGTCGTTGTCACGCGCGCCGCTCACCAAGCGGAAGAGCTGGCAAAGCCTCTTCGTGCTCTCGGTGCAGAGGTGGTTTTGCTTCCCGTCATCGGCATTGCTCCCCCGCTCGATTCCATGCCGCTGAAAGAAGCTGCTGCTCATATCAATGAATACGATTGGCTTGTTTTCACGAGCGCCAATGCCGTCCAAGCATTTGCTTCGCAAGCGCCTGCATTGTCTAAGCGCCGCATTGCTGCGGTGGGTTCAGCAACTCGTATTGCCGCGGAACAGGCCGGATTTGCCGTAGATGTAGTTCCCGAAGAGTATGTGGCGGAGTCTCTTGTCGAAGCTCTCCAAAGCGAGAATCTCAGCCAGAGCCGCATCCTCATTCCAAGCGCGGCGATTACGCGCGATGTCCTCCCCACCGCGCTGCGTCGGTTGGGGGCAAAGGTCGATGTGGTGGAAGCTTATCGCAATATCATCCCGCCGGAAGCCGCCGCCCTCGCGTCGGAAGTCTTTCTCCCGCCCTATCCGGACTGGGTGACTTTCGCCAGCTCCTCTGCCGTTGTCCATCTCGTGCAACTCATCGGTTTGGACCGGCTGCGGCATTCGAAAATCTTGACGATCGGGCCGATCACTTCAAACACAGTTCGAAAGTACGGAGCTTCGGTGACCACCGAAGCCATCGAGTCGAACGCACGAGGAATGATAGACGCGTTACTGTCATTCCTCGCGTAGCACCTGCATCGGATCGATATGCGAGGCCCTCGCCGCGGGTAAAAACGAGGCGAAAGCAGCAACAACAAGAAGGATCAAAACAACAGAAGAAAAGGTGACTGCGTCAGTTTGCGAAACACCATACAGCATCCCGGAAAGCACTCGTGTGAATGCCCAAGCCAAACCTAAACCAGCGATGCTGCCCAACACGGCCACGCCTAATCCCTTGCTTACAAATTGTCTGATAATGTTAACGGGCGAAGCGCCGAGAGCCAAACGTAAACCGATCTCCCGTTGCCGGATCGTAACGAAATAGTTGAGCGTTCCATACAGCCCGATGCAAGCGAGCAGCAGAGCAGTACCGGCGAAAAACGTCAGTAATACAGTGCGCAGGCGAGTCTCGGCGAACGATTCGCCGATGTGTTCTTGCAAAGTCGAAATGTCGAATACGGAGCGGTTTGGCTCGATTTCATGTATCTTAAGGCGAATTGCGTGAGCCATTGCCAGCGGTTCTCCATAAGTTCTAACAAGATAATTTGGATCCGGACCAGGAGCATTCCAGCATGAATAGATCGTCGGCATTGGTTCTTCCTTTAAATCTGCTTCCCGCGCGTCTGCCACTACACCTCGAATCTCTCCCGGTGGAGAATGAAAGGGGTTGGGGGAAACCGTCAGATGGAAGCCGATAGCGGTTGCGCCTCCAAGATAAGTATTCACAAAACTGCGGTTGACGACTATGCCTTCCCGGCCCTCTCGGCACACCGCACCCGCCAGAACGGGAATGCGCGTAGCAGCAAAGTAACCAGACGATACAACTCGACCGTCAGCGATAATCTTTCGCGAGGGATCTCTTCGTCCCTCCGCCATGGTGAACTCCGATTGATACTTACCGGCTACTCCAGGAAGAGTGACCGCAGTCGCGGCCGCCTCGACGCCTGGCAGCGCACGGAGCGCATCCAACGTTCTGCCGATTCGTGCTTGTAGTTTTTTCATATCGACGGTCTCTGCGTAACTTCCAGTGATATGAAACGTCAGGACGTGCGACGGATCGAAACCCGGCGATACCTGGCCAAGCGCCTGAAAGCTCCGCAGCAATAGACCGGCTCCAATCAGCAGTGTCACGGCAAGAGCCACCTGAGCGCCTACCAACGACCATTGCAGCCGGTTACGGTTAGATACTTGCGTCCGGCTTGTGTGCGCCAAAGCCTGGGCAATACTGCGGCGCGTGGCATGCAACGCGGGAAGTAGCCCGCAAATAAGAGCCGCAAAAACCGCACAGCCCAATGTATACAACAAAATCCTCCAATCGAGTGTGATCTCTTCGACTCGCGGAAGGCTTTTCGCAAGAGCGCGAAACATCTTGATCGACGTCCAGGCAATCAGCAATCCCGCCAGAGCTCCGGCAACTGCTAAAACGAGGGATTCGGCGAGCAACTGAGCAACAATCGTCAGGCGTGGAGCTCCTAATGCGAAACGGACCGAAATTTCGCGTTCGCGCTGAATAGTACGGGCCAACAGCAAAGCGGCAACGTTGGTGCAAGCGATGAAGAGCAACAGAGACACCGAGCCAAAAAGCAGCCAAAGCGATCTGCCTACACCACTGATCGTTGTCTCTTTTAGCGTTTCCACCTTCGCCGCCATATCTGCATCGGTTTTCGGATACTGCTTGCCGAGTTGGCCTTGCACGGTTGCGAGGTTTGCCCGCGCTTTGGATATATCGACACCCTGCTTGAGCCGTCCCACTGCTGTGTACCACGTAGCGCTTCTATCGCTCGTATAAGGTCCATAGGGCGCCACTGGCAACCAGAGATCGACATTGCGGTCCGGAAAATGAAACGATGCCGGCATGACACCGACAACGAGAGAGGATGACTTGCCACGACGAAGAGGTTTGCCGATCGCCTTGGGATTCGCCTGCAAGTGTTGCCGCCAATAACGATCGCTGATCAGCACCGCCGCTGGACCGCCGTATCGCTCCTCTTCGGGAGCGAAGTCACGTCCCAAAGCGGGTGAGACGCCCATCACCTGCAAAAAACGCGGCGCAACCATCGCTACCGTGATTTTCTCCGGCAAAGAACCGGACGTGTCGGTGGCATCGTCTTCGTAGTAACCGCTGATCGCCTGAAACGTCGAGTTCAACCGATTCCAATCTTCCAGCCGAACGGGAGCGACAAAACTTTCGGGCGTCTTCAGTTTTTTCTTGTATTCATGAAGAACGGTAAGCCGGTCGGCATTGGGGAACGGCAGCGGTCGTAGCAGTACCGCGTCGATAGCCGAGAAAACTGCCGTATTTGCTCCGATTCCCAGCGCCAAAGTCAAAACTACCGCTACTGAAAACGACGGCGACCTGCGTACGAAGCGGACAGCATACTTTAAGTTCGCGAAGATGTTCTCTAACATCGCGAAACCTTGTACGTCCTGCAACTCTTCTTTAAGCTGCTGCTGCTTGCCGAACTCAACAATCGCTTGGCGGCGCGCTTCATCGGCCGGAATGCCGTCGTTGATCTTGCGTTCAATCAGCGCATCCAGATGAAAACGAAGTTCAGCATTGAGCGCTGATTCGTTGGACCGCTTCGATAACATCTGTTTCCACCATGGCATCGACATGTTGCGCTTACTCTGATGTTCTACATATACGTCCGAATATGTAGGATGTCAAGGAGAAAGAAAACGATCGCGCTCTTTTGCGATTGCTTCGTATAGTGCGTCGGTCAACTCCTGTGGTGAACTGCTTGCCGGCAGCGGCAATGGTTCACCGGCGGATACCGAAATCTTCCCTGAACGAAACCAGCGTTCTCCCTTGCTTTTCACTTCGCCCAATCCGCTCAGACAAACCGGTAAGGCCGACACGCCGAGCTCTTGCCATAGCAACCCGGTTCCGGATTTAAACGGCAGCAACGCCCCATCCGGCGAACGTTTGCCTTCGGGAAAAACTATGACGTTGTATCCGTGGTCGAGAGCTTCACCCGCATGCGTAAAACTTCGGCGGAAACCGCTGTATTGCGGCAGCGGAAATACATTGAACAACGCGGTAACCAGCAAGTATTGAATCGGAGCAACTAGATTGAGGAACCAGTTCCTCTGACGGCGCGCATAACGCCAGTCAAGAATCATCTCGCCCGACATCGCCACCGCCACTCTTTTGCGAATACGCGGCGGAAGAGCGTACAGGATGAACGGCACATCGTACGAGGTCACGTGATTAGACACAATCAGCACCGGCGAAGCCGGCCACGTCCTCACCCGGTTCCGAACCTTGGGTTTTGCCAGAAGCTTCACTAGCGGCATGGCCACGAACTCCAAAAAAAGGCTGCGAACCGCCTGCATGGGTCGACTCCAAGGCCAGAAAGGATAACGATGAGGTTCTCGCTTTACGGTAGGCTGCGATTGCAGGATGGTCTGCACATCTTGTGTGGTTTGCACTTTCTGCAAAGCAGAGTCATCCAGTGTCACTCCATACTGTTGCTCTAGCCGTGCCTGCAGTTCCACTCGTCCTAGGCTGTCAAGGTTGAGACGCCCGTCTTCAGTGATTGCCGTAATTTCGCCGGACTCGATCCGTCGAAGGATTTCCCGCCGCAACACTTTCCCCGTCGACGTTCGAGGCAGGTCCGGTTCCGGCCAAACGATACTTCGTCGAATTCTCTGATACTCGGCTAACTCTCGATTAGCGGCGGAGATTGCGTCTTCCGCGCTCGCGTCAGGTTGCATCACCAGCACCGCCAAGGGCTCCGGGCCGATGTCGCTGGCGGTCTCTACTATCGCGGCAATTTTGACGCCATGCTGCCGCTGCAGCGCCGCCTCCAAATCGTCCGGATGGATATTCAGGCCGGATGAGCTAACAATAATATCTTTTTTCCGTCCACGAAAACGGAGATTGCCGTGCTCATCCCGGGACGCTAAATCTCCCGTGGCCAGCCACTCTGATTCGCTGGTCGTAAGCTGTCCGCCCTGCCATACCGCATTCGAAATCGTATCGCCCCGTACCAGCACCTCTCCTTCGTCCGATAGGCGCACCTCCCGGCCTGGCATCACCTGACCGATGGTGCCCTGAACGCTCCGAAACGGATGATTCAGGCTGACGAGCGCGGTGGTTTCTGTCATTCCATACCCCTGGATCACCGCAAATCCGAGCGAATTCCAAAACTGTTCCGCAGCCGTGGGGAGAGATGCGCCCCCGCAGATAAATGCCCAGTACTTCAAGCCAAATAGTCGATGTATATCCCGAAAGCGCCACCATCGCTGCCAGGCGGTTATCCCTCGGGACCCGTCGATCCGCGCCTGCAGGCTGGGAAAGCGCTGCGCTAAGTGCGCCTGCATCAAGTCAAGAATCCGCGGCACCGAAACAAGCGCCGATATTCGCTTTCGGCGGATACCCTCGATCAAGTCGCCTGCTACCGGGCGTGTCTGGTAATGAATCTCGGCCGCCAAAAGAGGGGGAATCCATAGGCCCATGAATTGTCCAAAAACATGGCTGAGCGGCAGCGTGTGAAGAAAACGAACCGGATGAACCAGACGCTCATACTTCAAGTACTTCTGCAGCTCGATTTCAATGGGGCGAAGACTAGCCAAAACGTTTTTATGAGTGTGTACCACTCCCTTTGGTTCGCCAGTTGTTCCCGAAGTAAAGACGATCTGAAGAGCATCCGTTTCTCCCAGGTCGTCAATGACACCCGCAATCTCAGGCGTAATTGTCTCGCTCAGATTTTCAAGAAGAATCGTTTGTTCAGCATCACTGAAAATAGAGCTTTTCGCTAAGTCGCATACGATTAGCTTCGGCGAGACTTCCGAAACCACCCGTCTAACGAAGTCTGGGGCGCTCCCGGCATCCACCGGGACCGGCAAAACGCCACGTAGTACGCAGCCGAAATAAGCGGCAATCCACTCCGCGCTATTTTCGCCCCAGAGTAATACCCGGTCGCCTTTGTTGATGCCGCGAAGATCCAGTTCGGCAGCAAACCGGCGGCAAAGAGTAACTAGTTGGATGTAAGTAGTTCGGCGTTGACGAACACGCTTTGCCGCCAGGGTTGCGATTTGGTTTCCATGCCGGGTAAAGTCGTCAACTAACGAAGCTAGATGGGGTCGGAATGGCAGCACGGGGCCATTATAGGCGAAATTACGAAACGAACTCACCGAACCGATAGTTCGTTTCGTAATTTTTAGGAAGCAGCGGCCACATTCACCCGCAACGACCGAGTCATCGAGATGCGGCTGGGGCTTTTTTCGGAAATACTGATTGCTTTACTATAAGAAGGACTGGTAATTTCATGGAGAAGACCAAGAGCGGCCGGGTTTCCCGCCGCAATCTGAGTTCCATGTCGATACATCTCTCGAAGTAGGTTTCGCCCTGCAACATCGCAAGAGGAAACTTCGGAAATATCGACCGTAAAACGACGGTGCATTGCTTCGGGTAGTGACGTTCGCCAAGTGGCCGACGTATCGCGCACACAAGTGCCTGAGAAATCGCCGCAAATTTCGATTCGTAGCTCTTCGGCCCGATCATAAATGTTAATTACTGCCATTTGAGTGCTCTATTTCGTTAGGTGTTGATAAAAATGAATGCGAACCTTTAATCTTTTGACATGTATTTTCTTCAAGATGTTTCGATCAAATAGATGCCTGCTCACGAGGTTAGGGAAACAAAGAAGCACGTGTTCTCATCTCAAACTATTATAGATTCTAATGTATTTCGGAGAGGAAAATTAGTTACATTTTGACATCGACAAAGATTCTCCCTGGCTCACCGTATCCACAAGGCGCAACCTGGGATGGAACTGGGGTCAACTTCGCAATCTATTCGGAAAACGCTACGCGAGTTGATTTGTGTTTATTCGACGAGCTGAACTCCGAAAAGCACGAATCCATCACTATGCGCGAGTGCACAGGCTATGTTTGGCACTGCTATCTTCCAGGCCTCACCATCGGTCAGCTTTACGGATATCGCGTTTACGGCCCATACGAGCCGCAAAATGGTTTACGATTCAACTCGGCGAAACTGCTGATCGACCCCTATGCTCGCGCTATTGCGGGCAAGGTGGACTGGGACTATCCAATTTTTCCTTACAAGATGGGTGATCCCAAAGCCGATCTTAGCCTCGACGACCGTGACGATGCTGCTGGAATGCCGAAATGCGTGGTGACCAGTTCGCACTTCGATTGGCAGAACGACCGCTCCCCGGACATTCACCTTCACGATTCGGTGATCTATGAACTACATGTGAAGGGCTTCACCATTCAGAATCTCGATGTGCCGGAAGCGATTCGCGGAACCTATGCCGGCTTAGCCAGTCCGGCGTCCGTCGATTACTTGAAGAAGCTAGGGGTCACGGCTGTGGAACTCATGCCTACGCACGAGTTTCTGGACGACAAGCACCTGCTGGATCTTGGGCTGCACAACTATTGGGGCTACAACACCACCAATTTTTTTGCTCCCGATGCGCGGTATTCCAGCGCAGGGGACATGGGCCAGCAAATCGGCGAATTCAAAACGATGGTGCGCGAGCTTCATCGCGCAAATATCGAGGTGATTCTGGACGTTGTCTATAATCACACGTCCGAAGGAAACCGCATGGGCCCAATCCTGAGTTTCCGAGGCATCGATAATTCTACCTATTATCGGCTGGTAGGCGGCAGTCCACGCTACTACATGGATTACACCGGCACCGGTAACACGCTGAATATGCGCCATCCCCAGGTGCTTAAAATGGTGATGGATAGCCTGCGATATTGGGTGCTCGATATGCACATCGATGGGTTCCGCTTCGACTTGGCTTCAGCGCTCGCCCGCGAGTTGCACGACGTGGATCGCTTGTCCGCCTTTTTCGACGTAATCAATCAAGATCCAGTGCTATCGAAAGTGAAGCTCATCGCCGAGCCGTGGGATGTCGGTGAAGGTGGCTATCAGGTCGGGCGCTTCCCTTCGCTATGGGCGGAGTGGAATGGGAAATACCGCGATGTGGCGCGCCGTTACTGGAAAGGCGACGACGGCCAACTGGCGGAGCTCGGCTACCGGCTGACAGGAAGCAGCGATCTTTACCAAGGGGACGGTCGGCGCCCCTCGGCGAGCATCAACTTTGTTATTGCGCATGATGGGTTTACCCTCACTGATTTGGTGAGCTACAACCAGAAGCACAACGAAGCCAATGGCGAGAACAATCGCGACGGCACAAATGAGAACTACTCCTGGAACGGCGGAGTGGAAGGCCCAACCGACGATGAGAAGATCATCGAATTTCGAGAGCGCCAGAAACGGAATATGCTCACTACGCTGCTTCTTTCGCAGGGAGTTCCGATGATCTGTGGAGGCGATGAGATCGGCCGTACACAGGGTGGAAATAACAACGCGTATTGCCAGGATAATGAGATTAGCTGGATCGATTGGAATCTGGACGACAGGAAGAAAGAGCTGCTGGCGTTCACAACGAAGCTGATCGAATTGCGGAAAGAGCATGCGAATTTTCATCGGCGCAAATTCTTTCAGGATCGTAAGATCAGCCCGGCATCGGTAAGATCGCATAGTGTCGACGGCGTGAACGTGCAAGACATTACTTGGTACAGGCCCGACGGCAAGGAGATGACCGAGGAAGAGTGGAATGCGGGATGGGTACGCTGTTTAGGACTCTATTTGAGCGGCCAAACATTGGACGATGTCGACCGCTATGGAGAAGTGATTCAGGATGCCAGTTTCCTGCTTTGCCTGAATCCGCATCACGAGCACATTGAGTTTTTCGTTCCACAATGTTCCGCTCACTCGCATTGGGAGGTCGTGCTGGATACCCGTTACCCGGTGCAACCAGAGTACACGCCGCTCGAAAACGGGAAACCATACGACCTGGTCGAGCACTCCGCCGTGCTGTTTCGCGAAGTAGTCAGAAAACCTACACCGGAAGAAGAAGCAGCCGCGGGCCAAGGACAGCGATTTCCTTCGGAGCAGGGAAACGGCAATACACGCGGAGCAAAGACGGTTGCCGAAGCAAAAGAAAAGACAGATTCCAAGGTAAGTGTCTAAGAGGCGTCGGGCGTTCAAGTAACGAAGAGTTGTTTCATTGAACAACGTCTGTAATGGCTAGCGTGATATCGGGGCTTTTTTTATTGATTTTCGGTAGGGCCGCTTTCGACTTTCCGTGAGTCAGGCTTGGCGCATAAGCAGAAATATCGGACCACTCGCTATCCGAAATCGCCGTTCCGTTTGAGTCAACTAGCGCAACCTTGTGATGATGCATGAGAATAGGCGGAGCTTCATCCACGGGTAGAACCGCTCGGTATACTATCGCGTCGGTATCGCTTGATTCGACGGCGGCAGAATCGACAAAGCCCGAGTGAGTCATTACTCCCAGCCGAAGGTCGGAGTGGCGCTTTGCTGGATGAGATAAAAAAAGTCGTTTCGAGGAGTCATCCACTTTCAGGCGGACAAACCTCCCGGTTTCCAGGACTAAGGGAAAGTTAACACTTGGCGTATTATCCTGTACCGTTAATTCGGTAGGTTGCTTTGACCAGAGACAAGGATTTAGGCCGGGCACATCCCACAACTGAGTACAAACGCGATACGTTCCCGGTGGGAGATGAACTGCGTAGCTGCCATACGGACGCACCGGTGCATGTTGTACAAATTGGGGAGCGTTCGGTGCGGGAGGCGGATCGATCCGGTAGAACGACACGAGGCCGGAGGGTGCGGTTGTACCGTCCGCCAGCGACACCATGCCCGAGACGGCAACAGATGTCTCCTGTGTGGGTACTTGGGGCAGTGCCGGCAGGGCGCACAAAATGGAAAGAAAGATGATCGTTCGCATAGGATTTATTGGTTTTGTGGAATGAAGATGTTATTTAATGCCTGAGAAGTGTTGATGCCAGACTGTTCGACAACAAATGCACTGACATTCTTCGGGCCGAAGAAACGAGAGGAATCAAAGCGAACAGTAATGGTGAAAGAGCCGGATCTCCCGTTGCCGGAGGCAGGTGCCGTGGAAGCAATCGAACAAGCTCCATTCGCGTTGGCGTTGGGCAGCAGGGAAGGAACTCCGTCGAAAGCGATAGCAGCAGCGCAGATCCCCTGGTTGTCGGGACCCTGAATGTTGATTTGCGTATAGGCTAAATCGGCCTCGGCATCCGTTGCGTTTACCGTTAATGTGACGGTGCCTGCGTTATAAGTGCCGGTGTTGTATCCGGTAATTTGTGGCGGCCAGTTCTGCAGCTCCAGCGTATCGTTTTGTTGTATACCGCCGCTTTGACCGCTAAGGGTGACGTACGACCAACGGGTAGAGAGAGGAGTTGTCACAGTCATCGTGGTTTGTGTCGACGGAGTCAAGTTATTGCTGGAGAACGTCAGCGAGGAAGAGGCCGGGATTCCAGCGGCGCTCAATGAGATAGCTCCGGCAAAGCCATTTGCCGATTGCAATTGCAGAGTGGGATAAAACGTTCCACCCACCGGAACCGCGCGAGGTGCGGCAGTCAGCACAAAGCCAGGTGCTCCATAGTCGATCACGGTGGCAACAAAACGGCTAATGACATTGGAGGCCGAAGGAGGTACGCCGTTCGGAGTAGTATGCAAGAAAAACTGCATGCCGTTGGTCACCCATTTCCCAGTTGCACAAGAGCCGGAAGATCCACCGCCACAGAGGGTCTGATAACTACTGCCGACCGTCACAGTGATGTTTGATATGCCTGGGGCATTGTAGTTCAAGGTGAACGCACCAAGTCCCGTGCCGTCGGAAACCCAAATTGGGTTAGCGGACGCTTCGAAAACGATTCCATTCGGGCGCACACTTGCCGAGTAGGTAGCCATGGTGTGATTTACGGTCAGCGGTTTATTATCGCTGACATCTTGCAGGAAGAAGGTCTCGCCGTTGAAGACCCAAGCTCCCGTCGGGCCATATCCTTTACCTGGTCCTCCGTAAGTAAGAAGTGGTCCATCCGGACTTCCGATGTGCACTTCATTGTCGCTGGCCTGACTGCTGTACACTAGCGTCGTCATGCCAAAGCCATTGGATGTCGGCGGCATCGGATCGGCGTTGAGAGTGCCGGAACCCAACTCGTCCAGCGAGAAGGTATAAGGCTGATTGTTGACCGAAAAGGAAACTGGTGCGGCAGTGAAGTTTGCTCCATCTGACGACGTAGCTGCTACGTGAAGAATATGAGTGGTATTAGACAGCGAAGCCGTATTGACGTTAAAGCTCCATCCGACATTGGGACAGCCCGCCCGATTCGGGTAAGCGTTGCATACGTCCGGCCGGAAGATACCATACGTCGCATTCTGCGGTGGGCCATTGTCGAGCCAAACCGAGACGTTTGCAATCGCCGACACGTCGTCGATTACCCAGCCGCCAAAAGTCGCCATCCCGGCAAAAGCGGGGCTCTGGGTACTCGGCACGTCGATATCCAGTCTGATTGGATTCACTACCGAAAAGCTGACTGTCGCGGTACCACTTTGATGGCCATCATCAGCTATGACTTTTAATGTGTGAGTGGCATTCATAGACAATGCTGCTGTATTTACTAATACGCTCCATCCCACATTCGGGCATCCTTGGGCATCAGTATGCGCAGCACAAACGTCCGGTCGGCCAATGAACGTTGTCATTTGCGGCGACAGGTCATCGATTTGAGCGCTTACTTTCGCAACAGCGGCGCTCTTGTCGAGCACATAGCCGCTAAAAGTGACGGTGCCAGCCGAGACTTGCTGCTGTGACGTGGGTACCTCGACTGTAACCGAAGGCGGAGGCGGCGCCGGAGTGGGAGGGGCGGAGACGATGGTGTAGTGACTGTTCTCAATCGCCATCACCCTACCGTTAAAATAGATGAATTCTTTGGCGAGCGAAGATGTCGAGGGAGAAGAAGAAGGAGTGGTGCTGCCAGTCGATCCACTGCTGCCGGTGCCGTTTCCCGGGTCCTGGGGAGCGATGCTGCCTACTGGCGATAATTGCCACTGTTGGTCGATCCAGCCGTCGTGGTAATCATATTGAACTACGGTGCCGCCGTCAGCCATTGATGATTGTGCGACAGCGGCTACTTTACCTGTGTTTCTGCTGACAATCTTGTAGTAACCAGTATCAGCTGTTTGAATTTGCCACTGCTGATTCTTTCCGCCTAAGTAATGCCATTGCTGAAGAATCGCTCCGTTGTCGACAGATATACCCGCTACATCAAGCACTTTGCCGCTGTTCCGGTTTACCATCTCGTAGTATCCTGTGTCCACTTGTACTAATTGCCACTGCTGATTGATTGCGCCCGTGTAGTTCGACTGGTCGGTCGGGCCGCCATCTGCTGTCGATGAATTAGCAACCTCTAAAGCCTTGCCGCTATTTCGGTTGGTGATCTGGTAATATACCGAAGTGTCTAATTGATCGCTCGCTACAGAGCCTACTGCCACGAGCTTCCATTGCTGGTTAAGTCCGCCTGCATACTCCCATTGCCAAATGCCGGCTCCATTTGCCGTAGATACCTCCTTGACATCGGCTACCTTTCCGCTATCGCGGTTAATAATTTGAAAGTACCCATTGTCCGTGGGAACGAATTGCCATTGCTGGTTGGGACCGCCGTGCTTCGGATATTGCAGAATCACTGCTCCGTTGTCATGTGATCCGCCAGACACATCCAGGACATTGCCCGTAGAACGACTTGTGATGGTGTAGTAACCGCTATCGGTTGGAGAAATCTGCCATTGCTGATTATTTCCGCTATTACTGCTGAACTGATCGACAACTCCATCCGGAGATATCTCCATAACCTTTCCTGTGTTTCTGCTTACAATTTGGTAGTAAGTATTCGCGTCTTGTGCTGGAAGGCGAAAAGCTCCGCCAAGCAGTAACATAAACACGATTAGACTTGTTGATAGAACACGGTTCTTATGAAGTAACAAGTATATTCTCCCGGCAAATACTATTTATCGACAAAGAAAACTACTTCTCGACAAATAGACAGCTAACGAAAGAATTTCATAAATAGCGGTGCGATGACAATTACCCATCTCCCTTTAAAGCACTAAGTAAGTACTCTCGATCTACACGAAAGTTGTCTTTTAAAAACTGCTTATGCCGAACCGACTATTCCTCAGAAAATGCGACGGGTAATTGAATGACATGAGTTGGCATTGCAAAGCTGAACTTATTGCTTATGCCTGTTTTTGATGAAGTGAGTAGAAAACAAACTGGGCTGCTGAAGAGCCGATGGCGCGGAATGTTGGATAAGGCTGTTGTTCTGCTGTCTGCGATGACGTGGGTCATAGCAGTTGCGTCACTGGCGCACGGGCAAACCATTTCGGTGATGGATGGAACAACGCCGGCCTCGCTGGCACCAGGGTCTCCGTCGACGTCGTATTCGGCGTCCAGCTTCGAGCATTACTCCCCGTTTACGGGAAAGGTAAATATTGCTGTTCCGCTACGGCATATCGGGGGACGGGGATCGGCCGGTTTCGATATGTATCTGCGTATCGCCGATGACTGGAGTGTTCGGAAATATCCTACCGGCGATAGTAGCGAGCCGTTCGTCTCACGGCCTGAGAATGGTTCCACGTGGGCGCTCTGGCTCCCGGGCTATGGACCCGGGACCGTCTTTGGGCGCGAAAGCACTGTTACGATCAACCCTTGCCTGGGCGGAGAAGTCACTCCGCAGTTCTCCTTGAGCCGTCTGACACTCACCAAGGGCGACGGATCGGAGATTGAACTCCGGGATGCGGCCACCGACGGAATGCCCTATAGAGTTCCTGATTACTGCAAGACCCATCCGTCTAGTTGGGATGCAGGCCGCGGACGCAAGTTTGTCAGCCGCGATGGTTCTGCTTTGGTGTTTATCGCGGATCAGGCAGTTTTGGACTATCCTCCAACGCGTGGTTCATTCAAGAGCAACGTCTTCCGAGTCAGCGGCAACTTGCTATTTCCGGATGGAACAACATATCGCATTGACAACAGCACTGTAAGCTGGATTTGTGATCGTAATGGAAACAGGATCACGCTGGCCTATAACAGTCAGAATCAGGTGGTGAGTGTGCAAGATCAGAATGGCCGGACCACCACGGTGAACTATGGCTTGAGTAGTTGTAGTTCACCTCCCGGCACGGGAACATTTTACGGATGTGATCAAATTCTCTACGCCGGTTATGCGGGATCTTCTCGCATAACCGAAATCGGACACAGCAATTTGGATAGCGTTCTTCGTTCGGACCACTCGCCGCAGCCGCTGCCCTCGCTATTTCCGCAGATCAATTCCAATCACAACAGCGATACGAGTAACTTCGATGAGAGTGTGGTTTCCTACCTGCACTATCCCGACATCAATAATAATTTTCTGTTTTCGTATAACGGTTACGGTGAAGTAGCGCGCGTTTCACTTCCCACTGGCGGCGCGGTCGAGTACGACTATGGCGGGGTGGGAAGCCAAGGTGCGGACGGCTTCTTAGGTAGCGCGAACGATGCGAATCCGGTCGCCATTAGCCGCAGGCTGTATCAACGGCGCGAGTACGCTAATGGAATGGCGCTCTCCGGATCTGCATCTTACTCCTACGCAATCGTTTCCCAAACAAGCGTGGGCCGGGCAGGTCAAACCACGACGGAAGCTTATACCGACGCCAACGGTCGCTCACTTGCTCAAATCACACATACATTTGTCGGGAATGCCTATGATTCCCTGTATTACAATGGCATCGTCTATAACGATTGGAGAGAGGGAAGGGAGCTGACCACGCAGTGGGGTTTGCCCATTCTTAAAACCATCACCTACACCTGGCAACAGGGCGGGGCGGTTGCTTGGTGCAACCCAAGCGCCGGACCACCTTACACCTGTAGTCAGTCCAATGGAACAGGTTTTCCCGAGAGCAATCCGCAGTTGGTTTCGGAGACCACGCTTAACGATGCCAATCAAGTGTCGGCGGTGGAGTATACCTATGACCAATACCAGAACGTAACCGGGAAGAAGGAGTACGATTGGGGCAGCGGTGCGCACGGAGCGTTGTTGCGGGAGACGCAAACGGCCTATTTCTGGCAATCGAATCCAGCCTACGCAGCCTCCACTTTCAATCTGGTGAGGGCTCCGTTCATTCAGACGATCTACGATGGCGGGGGCGTAGCCGCTGCGCAAATGATTTGGCACTATGACGAGCGCGGGGTGGAGGAGGAGGCCGGCATCGTGGGGCACGATGACGCTAACTACGGCAGTGGATTCAACCTTCGCGCGAATGTCACATCGCGGTATCGGTGGTCGAATGCGAGCAACAATTACATCGGCACGCAAATGAGCTACGATGTGGCGGGAAACCTGCGTACGGTGCAAGACGCGAACGGGCACACGACGACGTTCGGCTATGGCGATGCACAGGGCACGTACGCGCAGGCGACGTCGAGCCGTAATGCGTTGGGCCAAGCGACTGTGGCGGCGTATGACTACGACACGGGCCGACTCGCCTCGACGATCGACTTGAACGGGGTTTCTACCACTTATGCCTATGACGATCCGCTGGACCGCTTGACGCAGGTGCGGCGGGCGGCGGGGGGCTCGGGGGGAACCGACAGCCATACCAACCTGGTGTATCCGACCCCGACGCAGGTGGTGCAGTACCGGTCGCAGGCGAGCGACTGGGATCTGCGGAGCGACAGTTTCTACGACGGGTTCGGCCGATTGGTGGAGCAGCGCAGCTACGAGGATAGCTCGCACTATATTGCGACGACGGAGAGCTACGACGGGTTGGGGCGGGTGGCGGCGCGGAGCAATCCGTCGCGGCCGGGCGATGGCTTGGGGTACACCACCGGATATGGGTACGATGGGCTGAATCGTTTGAATCGAGTGCAAAACGCAGACGGGGCGGTGGCGACGGTGGACCATCCCGGTTTTTATGAAGTGACCACCGATGCGGCGGGCCAGCAGTCGGTGCGGCAATACGACGCGTTGGGGCGGGTGGTGGCGGTGGCGGAGGACCCGCACGGGTTGAACTACGGAACGTTCTACGGCTACGATGCACTGGACAACTTGACGCAGGTGCGGCAAGGGCGGACGAGCCCGCAGGTGCGGACGTTCGTTTACGATTCGCTCGGACAGTTGACGCGGGCGGAGAATCCGGAGAGCGGGACCACGACGTATGCCTACGACAACGCCGGCAACTTGCTGCAGAAGACCGATGCGCGCGGGGTCGGCATCGACTACCGTTACGATGCACTGAACCGTCTTTTGAGCAAAATCTATTCGGATGGGACGCCGGGGGTGAGCTATGCGTACGATGGCGGGACGGTGGCGTACGGAACGGGGCGGTTGGCCTCGGTGTCGAATGCGCACTCGGCGACCGAGTATCTGGCCTACGACGCGGCGGGGCGCTTGACGGCGAGCCGGCAGGTGACCGAGGGGCAGAGCTACGATTTCGCGTACAGCTACAATGCGGCCGATGCGCTGGTGTCGGAGACGTACCCGTCGGGGCGGGTGGTGACCGACACGTACGACCAAGCCAACCGGGTGCAGCAGGTGGCCGGGGTAGGCGAGGGGCAGCAGACCAACTATGTGACCGAGGCGGCGTATTGGCCGCAGGGGGCGCTCTACTATTTTGCGCGGGGCAACGGAGTTTGGCACGCGGGGTCGTTCAACAGCCGCTTGCAGCCGACCGAGAGCTACGAGGCGGTGGAGAACGATCCGGGGCGGGTGCTGTGGATCGGCTGTCCGAACTGGGGGGTGAACACCAACACGGCGGTGTACGATTTCTGCCCGCATGCCGCTCGGACGGACGACAACGGGAACTTGCAAAGCAACACGGAGTACCACGGCGGCGCGGGGTATCCGCAGTTTCTGGCGTTTACGCAGAGCTACCGCTACGACGGAGTAAACCGGCTGGCGTTGGTGAGCGACTCGGGCGGGGGGAGCCGCCGTTTCGACTACGATGGTTTTGGGAATCGCTGGGTGACGGACCACAGCGGTGTGCCGTTGTCGGGAACCACGCCCACCGCCAATGTGTACACGGCGGCCAACCGGATCGGAGGCGCGAGCTACGATGCGGCGGGGAACCAGACGGTAGTGAACGGAAACAGCTTGATTTACGACGCGGAGAACCGGCCGACGCAGGCGAGCGAAAGCGCGGCGCTGGGCGGCGGCCAAGCTACGTACCGGTACGACGGCGACGGGCGGCGGGTAGAGAAGATCCTGCCCGGCGGCACGACGGTGTACGTCTACGACGGCTTTGGACGGCTCGCCGCCGAGTACAGCAATGCGGCGGCAGCAGCCGCGCCGTGCCGGACCTGCTATCTGAGCTGGGACCATCTGGGCTCGACGCGGCTGGTCACCGATCAGGACGGCAAGGTGGTGGCGCGGCACGATTACCTGCCCTTCGGCGAGGAGATTCTCGCCAACACCGCCGGTCGCGGTGCCGAGTGGGGCGCGGGCAGCGATAACATCGCGCAGAAGTTCACCGGAAAAGAAAGAGACGTAGAATCGGGGCTCGACTACTTCGGGGCTCGATATTATGGCTCGGCTTTAGGACGATTCACGAGTCCCGATCCAGATAACGCCGGTTCTGATCCTTCGAATCCGCAAAGTTGGAATGCCTACAGTTACGTCTTAAACAGCCCACTTAGCAATACCGACCCAAATGGGGAGGACACATGTAAGGATGGCGGCTACGCAGATGTGTGCGTGACGGATACGCCTCCCGATCCAATTCAAACACTACCGTTCCCCCAAGGTCCTCCGCAACAGCCGCCGCCGACCAATCCTGCCCAGCCAGGACCTGTCTTTAACCCGCCTGGCGGAAATACCGGCAATTGCGTTGCCGGATTCACGGCGGCTGGTGCTGGCGTCGGGGCTGGTGTAGGAGGGTTTGTCGGAGGGGGCGCAGGTGCTATTGGAGGGGTAGGTGCCGGAGCTGCTGGTGGCACGCTCGTTGCTCCTGGGGTTGGAACGATAGGGGGTGGCATTGCAGGAGGTATCGCGGGTGAGGCAGCCGGTTCTGCGGGTGGTGCTTTGGTCGGCGGTGGTCTCGGAGCTGGAGCTGGCTACCTACTCGGAAATATCGTCTGTTCAAGTGGAGGCGGGGGAGGCGGCAGTGTGGGAGGCGCGACCGGGGGTGGTGGAGCCTCGGCTAATGACAACCAGAAGGCCGATGACTTAATACGAGGAAGGCTTAAAGCTTCAAAGTCATATCACGCTGAGTACGGGAGTAAGACGTATGGCGAGATTAAAAATCTCGCAAAACAGGGTGATCGTTCAGCTCAACAGATGAAAAAACTGATTGAACAAGGCGATCGGCTGATACAGAAACTAGGCGGCAAGTAATGGATATGCCTTTAGAGCGAATCAAGAAGCTGTGCTCAGAAAAAAGATACGCGGAGGCCCTTGCCTTGATCACCGAAATGGAAGCATCAGGCTTTGTCACTTCACAGTTGCTTGTAACAAAGGCTATGTGTCTTCAAGTGACTGATGACAGCGGGTCGCTCGATGAGGTCGAGCGCACTTTCGTGGCTGCTCTAAACATTGATCAGCGATGTGTCGAAGCCCTTGTTGAGTTCGGCTGGTTTCAACTGAACGTCAAGGATGACGCGAGAAAAGCCGAGTCGCTGTTCCGCAAGGCTCTAGAAGCCCAGGCTGCGAGCAATACAGAAATCATTTCCGGTGTCGTCCGGTGTAGACAGGAAGTATCACCGACCGAAAGCTCGACAAGTCTCGTACGAGAACTGAAGGGTTTGCTGGTTGAAGATAGTAAACTCCAGGACATAGTGAACCAGTAGGACGCGGTCTCATTGAAACTGAAACCATTGCGGTGCCTTTGGCACCGGCTTAGGATAGACACGTCACCCCTGGGGAGGTTGCTGCAGAGCAACCGAAGTTGCCATATAGCAACTCTTGAAAACAAAGCAGAGATACAAACGCGGGTGCTTATATTGCAACTGCGTTTTTTAGTACGGTGCAAGACGCGAACGGGCACACGACGACGTTGGGTATGCCGATGCACAGGGCACGTACGCGCAGGCGACGTCGAGCGGCAATGCGTTGGGGCAAGGGACGATAGCCGCTTACGACTACGCGACCGGGAAACCGACGGCGACGATCGACGCGAACGGGGTTTCTACCACTTACGCCTATGACGATCCGCTGGACCGCGTGACGCAGGTGCGGCGGGCGGCAGGGGGCCCGGGGGGAACCGACAGCCATACCAACCTGGTGTATCCGACCCCGACGCAGGTGGTGCAGTACCGGTCGCAGGCGAGCGAGTGGGATCTGCGGAGCGACAGTTTCTACGACGGGTTCGGCCGATTGGTGGAGCAGCGCAGCTACGAGGACGTCTCGCACTATATTGCGACGAAGGAGAGCTACGACGCGTTGGGGCGGGTGGTGGCGGTGGCGGAGGACCCGCACGGGTTGAACTACGGAACGTTCTACGACTACGATGCACTGGACAACTTGACGCGGGTGCGGCAAGGGCGGACGAGCCCGCAGGTGCGGACGTTCGTTTATGATTCGCTCGGGCGGAGAATCCGGAGAGCGGGACCACGACGTATGCCTACGACAACGCCGGCAACTTGCTGCAGAAGACCGATGCGCGCGGGGTCGGCATCGACTACCGTTACGATGCACTGAACCGTCTTTTGAGCAAAATCTATTCGGATGGGACGCCGGGGGTGAGCTATGCGTACGATGGCGGGACGGTGGCGTACGGAACGGGGCGGTTGGCCTCGGTGTCGAATGCGCACTCGGCGACCGAGTATCTGGCCTACGACGCGGCGGGGCGCTTGACGGCGAGCCGGCAGGTGACCGAGGGGCAGAGCTACGATTTCGCGTACAGCTACAATGCGGCCGATGCGCTGGTGTCGGAGACGTACCCGTCGGGGCGGGTGGTGACCGACACGTACGACCAAGCCAACCGGGTGCAGCAGGTGGCCGGGGTGGGCGAGGGGCAGCAGACGAACTATGTGACCGAGGCGGCATACTGGCCGCAGGGCGAAGCGTACTATTTTGCGCGGGGCAACGGGGTTTGGCACGCGGGGTCGTTCAACAGCCGTTTGCAGCCGACCGAGAGCTACGAGGCGGTAGACAACAATCCGGGGCGGGTGCTGTGGGTGGGCTGTCCGAACTGGGGGGTGAACACCAATGCGGCGGTATACGACTTTTGCCCGCATGCCGCTCGGACGGACGACAACGGGAATCTGCAAAGTAACACGGAGTACCACGGCGGCGCGGGCTATCCGCAGTTTCTGGCGTTTACGCAGAGCTACCGCTACGATGGAGTAAACCGGCTGGTGGGTTTCAGCGATTCGGGAGTAGGAAGCCGGAGCTATGGCTACGATGCCTATGGGAACCGGCAGGCACTGGAGGGGAACACGGTCGCCTACGACGGCAACAACCGGATCGGAGGCGCGAGCTACGACGCGGCGGGGAACCAGACGGTAGTGAATGGAGACAGCTTGGTCTACGACGCCGAGAACCGGCTGACGCAGGCGACCGAGAGCGGGGCGCTGGGCGGCGGGCAGGCGACGTACCGGTACGACGGCGACGGGCGGCGGGTAGCGAAGATGCTGCCCGGCAGCACGACGGTGTACGTGTACGACGGCTTCGGGCAGCTAGCGGCCGAGTACAGCAAGGGAGCGGTATCTACTGCTGCGTGCCGGACGTGCTATTTGAGCTGGGACCATCTGGGCTCGACGCGGCTGGTCACCGATCAGGAGGGCAAGGTAGTGGCGCGGCACGATTACCTGCCCTTCGGCGAAGAGATTTCCGCCAACACTGCCGGACGCGGCGCCGAGTGGGGCGCAGGCAGCGATACGATCCAGCACAAGTTCACCGGCAAGGAACACGATGCCGAGACGGGGCTGGATTACTTCGGCGCCAGATACTACGGCTCCGCGTTGGGCAGGTTTACCAGCCCGGATGAGCCGTTGATTGACCAGTTTGAGGAAAATCCGCAGAGCTGGAATCTCTATAGCTACGTTCGGAATAACCCGCTGCGGAATATAGATCCGACTGGGAATGCCTGCATCTACAGCGGGTCTGGGGATATAAATAACTCCAGCAACTACTCTGACGACAACAGCGGAGGACAAAGTTGCTCTCAGGCGCTCTCGCCACAGCAAAACAGCACACCGAGCGCTACTGCCACAGCCCAGCAAGGCTCATGGCTTGCCGCAGTCGGAACCAATGTGTTTCTGTCAGTCAGCAATGCAGCCAACAGCTACTTTTCCTTTATTGCGCCGAACTCACAGCTTCTAAGCCAAACACCAAATGGCAGCGGGACGGCGGCCAACGTCGGTGCGGGAATCGGCTTGGCAGCGACCCTAATCGGGCCTGGCGGAGAAGCGGAAGGAGCCGAGCGAGCTGCATTCGGGGCTGGTCGGCTTGCACGAATACTCCGGAGACATTCTGCCGGGTCACTAGCTAAAAACGTTAGTAAGTTCGCCAAAGGGCTGGAGGACGCTGCACACGTTGAGTCGATGATAGAGTCTGCTTTATCATCGCCGAGCAGCGCAAGGGGCTACGCCGACGGGGCGGCGTACGTAGACGCCAATCTTGGAGTAACAATAGGGACAGATCCTGCGGGAAACCCAACAACAACGATCAGGGTCGTTCTGGACAAGGTGGGTAACGTGCATAGCGCATTTCCAGTTGCTCAGGGCCATCCGTGAACGGATAACTGATTTTCATCGGTAATTGGAACGGTCATGACTGACACAAATACGTGCATAGCTAGGTATGAAGATCTATTGTTGACAGTCGCTCGTTACGGAGCGTTCTGGGGAGTCAGCGTTAAGGAAACGGATGATCCCAGTAGCGCCTTATCAGGCGGCGTCGAGTATCCAAGCCTTGAGAGAGCGAAGGCGGGGGCTATCTCAACAGCTCTCGAACTGTTTGGTACAGATATCCCTGAAGAGATATTAGTATGGCAGGCTAACGACGGTTCACTGCTTGAGTAGGTTTCCCGGTGCCTGCGGCACCGGCTTCTAGGTGACACGCCACCTCGTGGAGAGCGCGTTTTCGGCGCTCAAAACGCGCCTGGATCGGCTTCGGTGGATCGGAGGTGGAGTTGCCCGCAGCGCCCAAGCTTGACGCGTTTTCAGGGCGTCGCTGGCGCGACGATTTATGTCGGAGATGGACAGGCCACCCCTTGCAGGGTGCCACTTGGCAGCTTATTGAAAGGGCAGCACCTTGCGGTGATCGGTAACTAAGTGGCAACTTGTTGATTCGATTGAGAGTGCAAACTGGGGCGAATGCCGATTCGAGCGAGTTGACGGCCCGGTTTGGAACGCGTTTTGAATGGGGAACGGGGCCGATAGCGTACCGTTTTCGGTGCCGAAATGAACTCGAATAGGGAGCGGTTTCCGACTCGTTTAGTGACTCAGCAATAAGCGTCTTTGCGGTTCTTGACGGCACGAATCTGAATCGTTCCGGCGTGTTCTTCGAAGAAGAAAACGCGTTGATCGCCGACGCGTAAGCGGAACTCCGGTGGGTGAATGCCTTGCAGTTTCTTGGCGCGGCCGGAGCCGGTTTCGGCGAGACGGTGAATCGCCCCAGAATGTTCATGGCAATGGGCGGCGGAATCGCGCGGGGTCGTTCAACAGCCGTTTGCAGCCGACCGAGAGCTACGAGGCGGTGGAGAACGATCCCGGGCGGGTGCTGTGGATCGGCTGTCCGAACTGGGGGGTGAACACCAATGCGGCGGTATACGACTTTTGCCCGCATGCCGCTCGGACGGACGACAACGGGAATCTGCAAAGTAACACGGAGTACCACGGCGGCGCGGGCTATCCGCAGTTTCTGGCGTTTACGCAGAGCTACCGCTACGATGGAGTAAACCGGCTGGTGGGTTTCAGCGATTCGGGAGTAGGAAGCCGGAGCTATGGCTACGATGCCTATGGGAACCGGCAGGCACTGGAGGGGAACACGGTCGCCTACGACGGCAACAACCGGATCGGAGGCGCGAGCTACGACGCGGCGGGGAACCAGACGGTAGTGAATGGAGACAGCTTGGTCTACGACGCCGAGAACCGGCTGACGCAGGCGACCGAGAGCGGGGCGCTGGGCGGCGGGCAGGCGACGTACCGGTACGACGGCGACGGGCGGCGGGTAGCGAAGATGCTGCCCGGCAGCACGACGGTGTACGTGTACGACGGCTTCGGGCAGCTAGCGGCCGAGTACAGCAAGGGAGCGGTATCTACTGCTGCGTGCCGGACGTGCTATTTGAGCTGGGACCATCTGGGCTCGACGCGGCTGGTCACCGACCAGGAAGGCAAAGTAGTGGCGCGGCACGATTACCTGCCCTTCGGCGAAGAGATTCCCGCCAACACTGCCGGACGCGGCGCGGAGTGGGGCGCAGGCAGCGACACCGTCCAGCAAAAGTTCACCGGCAAAGAACACGATCAGGAATCGGGGCTCGATTACTTCGGGGCCAGATACTATGGCAGTGCGCTGGGACGGTTTACCAACCCGGACCCACACACAGGTACTGCACTTCATTTCATAAACCCACAGCGGTGGAACATGTATGCCTACGGCCTAAATAACCCGCTTTTGTATACAGACCCGACGGGGAAAGACGCAATTGCGGTCGGTTTTGCCAACGAAGTGCCAATTTTTGGGCACGCAGGAATTATTTCGCTACATCAGGATGGCACCGCCACATACGCCCGCTACGGTCCGGTATCTGCGGGCAAACCCTTCGGTGCCGGGCAGACCACGGTTTCTGACTTGCCAAAGGTTAGCTTTGATCAATCCGGCAACCCAACTCAGTCTTCTTTCCAGGAGCTAACCAAAGCCGTAGCAAGGGTTGAAGGGCAAGATCCAAAAACGGTGAAGATGGCTTTTTTCAAGACATCCGAGGCGGACACAATAACACTTGATAACTGGATTCGTGAACAAACAAAAAGAATTCAGTTTTTAACAATTATTATTCATTTGTCGGCAACATTTGTGCTGACTTCTGCGAGAGGGGTCTTATGGTCGGCGGAGCACCTGTAGGAATGACGCCGATGTCCGCAATACCTAACTTGTTGCTGTTTGATCTGCAAGTCATATCTGACGCCAATTACAAGGGCAACCCGCAACAGCAGCCCAAAGAGTCTGTGACATCGAAGTTTTGCTTCGCAGACGACAAAGGAAAGCAGATCTGCCAATGAAATGCAGACCTGTACTGCTCGCTATGGGTACGATTGCGTGGCTGACTTGCTCTTGTTCTACAGCTCAGCAGCGACCGGCTAATGTTCCTGTAGGTGCGGTCAAGGTAATCGGTGCAAAGGGAACTGGTCCTTGGCAATATTGCGAACTCACGCCTGCGGATCAGGTTCATTGTCGGCTATTCAATATCAACGGGGAAGTCCTGTACGACGATGTGTTTGTCGTCTACTCGGGAGAGCAACCAAAATCATCGAGCGATCTGAAAATTTCAGAAGAGGGCGGAGATCAATGGATTCGCCTAAAGAACGGAACAGTTCTAATTCCAGATAACCAAAAGGCTGAAATGACACGTTTCCTCGATTGGCTGTTTGGAAAGCGGCCAACTCGATAAATAGAAGAGCTACGAGGCGGTGGAATCATTACTCCGCTAGCAACTCGCTTGTTTACTTTCCTTGTCCTTCCAATTCCGCGATCCGTCGCTCCAAAACGCGAACCAACTTAACCAAGTCCGGAAGCTTCGGATAGTTCGCCGAGGCGCGCAGCCACTCGCGATGATCAAACGCCGGCGAACCTGCTACCACCGCTCCCGCTGCCACGTCTCCCACCAGCCCCGCTTGCGCCCATACCGTCGCATTCTTATGAATCGTCAGATGACCCGAAGAACCGGCCTGTCCAGCCATGATCACGTTCTTTTCCAGCATCGTGCTCCCAGCAAGTCCTGTTTGCCCGCACAAAATACTATCTTCGCCCACCGTGCAGGAGTGCCCAATCTGCACAAGGCTATCGATCTTCGCGCCGCGTTTGATACGGGTCTCGCCTAATGAGGCGCGATCAATCGAGCTGAGCGTCTGCACCTCCACGTCATCCTCGATCACGGTGATGCCGGACTGCGGAATTTTCCGATGCGTGCCATCATTCGCCCTTGCAAAACCAAATCCATCGCCGCCGATGACGACTCCATTGTGCAGCGTCACGCGATGTCCAATACGCGTGTGTTCGCGGACAGAAACATGTGAGTGCGCAGTAAAGTCGTCCCCGATAGAGCACCCCTCGTAAATGACGGCATGCGGATGCAGAACCACATTTTCGCCGATCTTTGTCCGCGGCCCCACCACGACATAAGCACCGACGAAGGCATTGCTGCCGATGATTGCCGTGGAATCGATAACGGCGGTGGAATGAATACCGCCCGATGGCTTAGGCGCTTGATAGAAAAAACCGAGCGTCCTCGCAAAATCATGATAGGGATTGGAGGAGACAAGCGTGGCCGCGGCGACATCGGAGAGCGGCTCGGCTGCAATCACGGCGGCGGCGCGAGTCGCTTTTGCTTTCCCTGCATACTTCATGTTGGTAAGAAAAGTAATCTCGCTCGGACCGGCCTTTTCGACTGTGGAGATGCCGGTCACTACAATCGACGAATCTCCCACCACCTGACAGCCCAACAAATCTCCAAGCTCACCGAGCGTAAAAGAAGGCATAACGTACAAACGGCAAGGAAGACGTTACCGTCCGAGTGCCGCCATCATTGCCGGAGCATAACGATCTCCGGAAACAACTCCTGGCTGGAAGATCGCCTCGATCTCCTCCAAGTCCGACGGCGTCAATTCGATATCGAATGCGGCGACATTTTCTTCCAGGTATTTGCGGCGTTTGGTGCCGGGAATCGGAACGATGTCCGAACCTTGCGCGTGAACCCATGCCAAGGCGAGTTGCGACGCCGTGCAATCATGCTGACGGGCCAGTTCGCCTACCTTCTCAACGAGCTGCAGATTTTTAGCGAAGTTCTCTCCCTGAAAACGAGGCTGACTCCGGCGCGCATCGTCAGCCGGAAGATCATCGATGGATTGGATCTCTCCAGCGAGAAAGCCTCGCCCTAAGGGACTGTAGGCGACGAATCCAACCCCCAGCTCGCGGCAAGCGGGCAGAACATCGCTTTCAACATCACGGCTCCAAAGAGAAAACTCCGTCTGTAGCGCCGTAATCGGGTGAACTTGCATGGCCTTCCGCAGCGTCACCGGACCAGCTTCGGAAAGGCCGATAAAACGTACCTTCCCCTTTTCCACTAAACGAGACATGGCGCCGACCGATTCCTCGATGGGAATGTTCGGGTCTACCCGGTGCTGGTAATAAAGATCGATGGCGTCTGTTCCCAAACGCTGCAGGCTGGCATCGCACGCCTGCTGTATGTATTCAGGACGACCGCATATTTCACGCGAGGCCGGGTTGTTCGGATCGCGGACAAAGCCGAACTTCGTCGCAATGATGACGCGGTTGCGATTGGGTCTTAAAGCCTTGCCCACCAAAATCTCGTTGGTGAATGGGCCATACATATCGGCGGTATCGAAAAAGTCGATTCCTAAATCAATAGCGCGATGGATAGTGGCCACCGATTCGCTTTCGTTGTCGCGAACCCCATAAAATTCCGACATCCCCATGCACCCTAGGCCTTGCGCCGACACCGTAAGGCCCTGCTTGCCCAGCTTCCTGCGTTCCATGCTTTTGTTCCTTCTACTCATCATAAGAGAGCACCCGAAGAAGACCCCAAAATCGTCACTGTTCTGCAACGTTTCCGGGGTGCATGTTTTAACCTATTAAATATGCCGTTGCAGTCGAAAGAGTCTACGCGAAGCATCCCCGAACTAGGTACCATTCGGGATTTCGATGCTTTACTTTCTCAAGAACTGGTTGTTATTTTTAAGCACAGCAATGCGTGCGACCGTAGTTGGGGAGCGCATGACGAGATGTCCGAATTCCATCGCGACCAGCCGGACGTGCCTTTGTATTTGGTCTCCGTGCTTGATAGCAGGGACGTTTCGCGGCACGTTGCCAACGTGAGCGGTGTGGAGCATCATTCTCCCCAGATTGTGGTTTTTCGGAAGGGAAAAGTAGTCGGGTCAGCGTCGCATTTGGCCGTCACTGCCGATCGATTGACCTCCATTATTGAAAAATAGCGGACGAGCCTATCGCTACTGTTCGGCAACAATCGGATTGCGGAGTTCACCGATCATCGGAATCTTTACAATTACCTCTTCGCCCGGGCGAAGGAAGCGCGGCGGCTTGCGCGTAAATCCAACGCCGGCGGGAGTGCCGGTGGAGACGATGTCGCCCGGCTCCAGGGTGAATACGCTAGAAAGAAACGCGATGAGCTCCGGAATTTTAAATATCAGCTCCTTGGTATTCGAGCTTTGCAGCACCTCACCCGCGATCTCCAATTGAATATCAAGATCATGCGGGTCGGTGATCTCGTCGGCGGTAACAATCCATGGTCCCATCGGAGCGAAGGTGTCGAAAGTTTTTCCCATTAACCATTGTGTTGTTGCGCGCTGGTAATCTCGAGCACTGATGTCGTTCATAATCGTATAGCCGAAAACATGATCCTTCCAATTTTCGGCAGCGATATGGCGGCCACTCCGACCAATGACGAAGGCCAGCTCCGCTTCATAGTCGGGCGAGCTAGATACCTTCGGCAATATCACTTTGTCGCCTGGCCCAATGACCGCGGTCGCAAATTTGTTGAAGACTGTCGGCACATCGGGAATCAACGCTCCAGTTTCAATCGCGTGATCACGATAATTTAAACCAATACAAATCAGTTTTCCCGGTTTCGGAATAGGGGCAAACAGCCGGACGTTCTTAAGCGGATGTTTAGCATCTTCAGGAGCTTCAGAGGAAAAATTTTCTGCTC
Source organism: Bryobacteraceae bacterium (assembly GCA_965219315.1). Classification (GTDB taxonomy): domain Bacteria; phylum Acidobacteriota; class Terriglobia; order Bryobacterales; family Bryobacteraceae; genus Bog-105. The sequence continues at coordinate 319,738 of CBDCNB010000001.1, forward strand.
GGGCCAGTCCTTCAGGGCCTGCTTCGATAAGCGCGAGAAGGGAAGGGAACCCGAGGGAAGAAAGGTCCAGCACAGTATCGGTGCCTAGCACCGCACCGGGGCGGGACGCTTCACCGTCGGCGGCAAAGGTAAGGAGACGCATGACTGTCATCTTGCCTGTTTCGCGTCAAATAACGCAAGCACTCGAGGCAAGATCGCGCACAAAAAAAGCGACCTCTTAGCAAGATCGCCCTTCCCAAAGCCTGATTTCCATCAATCGAAGAAAATACTAAGAAATAGGAACCTTCTGTACCTTGCCATTGCGAATGCAGGAGGTGCACACTTTCGCTCGCTTGCCCGCTCCCTTTATCACAGCATGAACACTCTGCAGATTCAGGTTCCAACGACGCTTGGTTACGTTGTGGGCGTGGCTGATGCGATGCCCAAATTGCGGTCCACGGCCGCATATCTCACAAGTTTTTGCCATAAAACACACTCCTGCCCAGCAGGAGCCGAGCCATTTAATATCACTAGCTTAGCAAGCACAGACTCCCAGAGCAAGAAATGGAGACTTGCGGCTGAATCTTTAGATAGCAGAACGACTGTGGCCGCTACGTCTTCTTCGATCTCATTGATCGCTCGGCGGCCCCACGACCAACTCGTTATCGACGTCCTTCACGCCCTTGACCCTTTTCGATAGCTTAGTCGCCTTATTTTTCCCCTTCTCCGTATCCACGCGACCCTTCAAAGTGACAACACCGTCTTTCACCGATACATCGAACGCGCCGCCTTTCACATCGGGATCGCCGGCCAAGCGCGTACGTACTTTAAAGTCGATCTGGTCGTCCATGCTGCTTGCCTTTTGCGCAAACGTGAACGTGGGCATCAGAAGCATACTCAAGCACAGCAAAGCGATGGCCGCAAAATGTTTCATCTATCTTCTGAGCCTACCATCGAACGCCAGTCCACCGCGTTGAGAAATGCCGGGTCTTCCCGCCAGTTTTCCTTTACCTTGATGAATAAAGACAAGAACACCTTCGTTCCTACTAGCAGCTCCAACTTGACGCGCGCTTCCGAACCAATTTTCTTCAGCATGCTTCCCCCTTTCCCAAGCAGGATCGTTTTTTGCCCGGTCCGCTCCACGTAGATCGTTGCGGCGATTTTCGTAAGACTCGGTTTTTGTTCCCAAGAGTCGATCAGAATCGCCGTCGCATGCGGCACCTCTTCGCGCGTCGCTCGTAAGATACGCTCGCGGACGATCTCGGCAGCCAGGAAGCGCATCGGCTGATCCGTCAAATGATCCTCAGGAAACAGTACTGGCCCCTCCGGCAAATATGGCTTAATGAGCGACTTCAACTTATCCAGCCCATCTCCTTTGCGCGCCGAAACAGGAAGCGCGTCGGCAAAAGAGAACAGCCCTGTATAGCGCTGAATCAATGGCAGCAGGAGCCGCTTATCGTCGACGCGATCAATCTTTGTCAGGACCAACAGAGCTTTTGTATTGCTGCCAAGCGCGCTGACCGCATGCTCATCTTCGTCGATGACATGCTTGGTCGCGTCGGCCAGATACAGAACCAGGTCGCGGTCCTGTAAAGCGACGCGGACCGTATCCATCATGCGCCGATTGAACATCGTGTCGGACTTATGAATACCCGGCGTATCCACAAAGATCATCTGGCAGTCAGGCAGAGTAAGAACGCCTTGTATCGACGTCCGAGTTGTCTGAGCCTGGTGCGCGGTAATGGCAACTTTCTCGCCTAATAGTGCATTCAGTAGAGTAGATTTTCCAGCATTGGGGCGACCGGCAATAGAGACAAATCCGGCGCGATGAGTGTTGTTATTAGTTAGATCTTCCGGCATCGCTGGTTTAGATATTTACGGCGATTGCTGCCGGGGTCTGCACGCGTGAAACGCGAACTTCCTGCACCCGCCGCTCATCGCTGGCAAGAACATCGATGCGAATCCCATCGCGCTCGATCATCTCGCCTACCTGTGGCACATGCCCCAACCACTCTGTCACCAGCCCGCCCACCGTGGTCGATTCCGTATCCTCTTCTGGACGAAACTCCAGAAGATCATGCAAGCGATCAAGATCGAGACTACCCGGAGCGATATACGCAGCGTCCGACTCTTGGCGAACATCGCGCCCGGGTTCATGCTCGTCGCGTATCTCGCCTAGAATCTCTTCCACTAAATCCTCCATCGTCGCGACGCCGGCCGTGTTGCCGTATTCATCCACGACGACCACGATATGGGACCCGTCGCGCTGCATATCTCGTAGAAGATCGCTCACCGGTTTCGTCTCCGGCACGACGCAGATAGGACGAATGAGGTCGCCCAAGGGCTTGCTCTGGCGCTCTTCTTCGTCGAGTTCGAAGATGTCACGCACATGAACAAAGCCGACAATATTGTCAATGGTCGCTGAATACACCGGGATGCGTGAGTATTGCTCGTGAATGACAAGCTGGCGCAAATCCTCCAAGGATCGCTCGGCCGAGATAGCCACGATATTGGGCCGCGCGCTCATTACCTCCCGGACAGTCTTGCCATTGAATGCGACCACGGAATGGATCAGCTTCCGGTCTTCTTCTTCAAGAATGCCCTCCTCGGCTCCGGCGGTAATCAATGCTTCGATATGCTCAACGGAGTCGTTCTGCGAATTCTCTTCCATATCTTCTTTGCCGAAATCGAGAATGGACTCAAACACCTGCAGTAAACCCGCCAGCGGCCATACAACGAATGCCAACAGTTTTGCGAATGGAAGCAGCGGCAGCATCCAGCCGCCTTTTAGCCGACGATATAGAAAATGGGGAACTAAGTAGGCAGAGACCAGCATTGCTGCAACCGAGAGTGCTGTCGATTCCAAAACAGATTGCCATGCCGGTACCCCGGGACGAACCAACGCGCAAAGAAAACAAACGCCAGTGAGCGGAAGAGAAACGTGCTTAATCAAGGAGAACCGAAGCGATCCCTGCTCTGCGTCCAGCCCGATTTTTCCAGATAGCGTTTCGCGAAAATACTCGAGCGAACGAACCTCACGCTTAATCAAGCGAAGCGATTCGTGATACAGCAGTTGGATGTAGGAAACAAACGCAAGCAGCGCGGTGAACGCAAAAGCCAGTACTAAACAAGGCAGATTCATTGCTTTGCTTTCGACCTTACAATCAGAGTCGGCGGTAAGTCGAACTTGCCGCGCCATCTTCTTTCAGCACGCGCCATCTCGCCTTTGTCGCGCTCATGGTCCATGCCGGTCAAATGAAGTATGCCATGCAGCATGAGAATACAGATTTCTTTCACCGTGGGATGGCCAAACTGCGCCGCCTGTTCATTGGCGCGTTCCGCCGAGATAGCAACCTCCCCGAGCAGTGCGCTCTCCGGGGGCCAGGGAAACGACAATACATCGGTGGGATAATCATGCTCCAGGAATTGTTGATTGAGCTTTTGCAGCGCTCGGTCGTTCGTGACCAGGCACATCCAGGCACGACCCTTCGCGATGCTTTCCGATAAGGTGCACGCAAATTTTTCTAGATTGCGCTTCTCTTTCGGGCTCAACTTGCATCGCCGGGGAATTGCCCGAAAGATTACCGTACTGTCAGCAGAAGTCATGCTACGGCGCTAGGGCAATGCAGGAAACTCTGGAATTTCGACTGCTGTTGGAAGCATTGCCTCCGGGGTAGTTTGTAGAGGCACATTGCTGCCCAGCTTCAGTGCCAGTTGCCGTCCAGCGCCGATCAGCTCGTTGTATCGATCATAGGCTTTCACAATGCGCTGCACCAACGGATGGCGAACTACGTCTCTTTCATCGAAATGAACAAAGGCGATGCCTTCCACCCCTCGCAGCACTTCTACTGCGTTCAGAATTCCGCTTTTCTTTCCCGAAGGAAGATCGATCTGTGTGTGATCTCCCGTAATTACCATCTTGGAGTTGAAGCCTTGCCGGGTCAACACCATCTTCATCTGCTCGATGCTCGTATTCTGCGCTTCATCGAGAATGACAAAACAATCGTTCAATGTGCGCCCACGCATAAACGCCAGGGGAGCAATCTCAATCACGTTCTTTTCGATGAGCTTTTCCACTTTCTCGGGATCTATCATGTCGAACAAAGCGTCGTAAAGCGGCCGTAAATACGGATCCACTTTTTCTTGCAAGGTGCCGGGCAAGAATCCCAGATGCTCACCGGCTTCCACCGCCGGGCGCGTCAACACGATACGGCTTACGCGCTTATTTAGGTAGGCAGAAACGGCCATCGCGACCGCAAGATAAGTCTTCCCCGTTCCTGCGGGCCCGATGCCGAACGTAAGATCGTGGCATTCGATCGCATCTACATAACGGCGCTGATTTAAGGTTTTGGGGGCAAGCACCTTCTTGCCGAAGGTGCGGGATCGACCGCTCTCCACCAGGCGGCGTAGCGTCACATCGGGATCGCTGGTCACTACGCGCATGTAGCTGTTCAGATCGCCATTTGTGAAAACATGGCCCTCGTCCACCAAACTGGCGTAATCCTCTAAAAACTTCTCAGCACGTCGGACCCTTGACTCTTCGCCTTCGAGCTCCAACGAATCGCCGTCGAGCAGACGAGTTTGCAAGCCAAGCTCCGACTCAAAAAAACGGATGTTTTCGTCCCGAGTTCCAAATAAAGATTCAATACCGCGAGATATCTGAACGGAAGATTTCATTTAAGGCTGGAAAAATGAGGCTGGACAGAAATGCCGCCTAGCGTCACGCACTGTGATTCGGGGATTGACAAAAAAGTGGATCGGCCGTGTTTGCAACAGGGATGACGAGATTGCTTCGTCCAGAGCGCCACTAACCAGAGGGCGCAAGCGCCAAACGGTCATCGACTATCAATATAACACGCGCTTATGGCTATGGGATATCGCCGGCTTTCGATCTGTGCTACTCCCGCCTGACTGGGATCAATCGACACCAATTTAAAGCGTTTTTCCTGGCCCGAAAAATTGCTAGTCACAGAAGCAGAAAATTTTTCTCATAAAATATTTCTATTTTGTTTACTATGACTTACGGATTGCCTCGGCGGCTAAGCCGCCGACCGGTCGCTCGAAAATTTTGCTCGCCGTGCTACGTTGAGGTCGTTCGCAAATTAGATTGCGACCAGGTGTGAAAAAAACAGAAAGCCGGGCCAATCGCCCGGCTTTTTCATTTGGAGAGAAGAAATGGGGATTTTGATCGAGATGCCAATGAGAAACACAGAGACTTCGAACGTCGCTTCCGAAAAACAAGTTGAAAAAAACGTTCCCGCTGCCGAGGGGATCAAAACTGCGGGGATTGATTTTTCCGTTTGGAAACTAGCACCCAAAGAACGCACTGTGAACTACTTTCCCACCTACTCGACTATCTCGAAAGCCATGCAGTCCGCCATGCGGCAGTGGGTCAGCGAATGGTTCTCCGCCCATCCGGAAATTTTGATGCGTCCCCATGCTGCTTACCCGGTTTTGGTCTATCAAGCGACTCACCCATTCTCCGGGAAGCCCACCAACATCTTCACCTATGACATTCAGCAAACAGAGGCCCTCAATCGAGCATTTGCCTCCGCCGCCAGCAAGCTCGGCCGCCAGCTCACGACGCTCGACACCAAGAGCTTTCCTTGGCTGACCCGCGAACATTACTTCGCCTACCGGAGCAAGGAAGTAGTGAAGTACGTCTCCAAAAACCGGCGTGCTATTTACAAAATGCTGAACACCGAAACGTTGCTGATGGATGCCATTTTGAAGTTCGCCATTATCGATCTCCCCAAGATGGAACTAGACGAAGCTGTGGTCCTTCTACAGAAGGCGTTCGCTACCCAACTACGTCGCTTTTCCAATGAATTCGATTTTAGCGGCCGCGTCGACGCGCTTCTGCGCATTGCAACCGACGCTCTGTTGAGAAAGCTCCCGACGGAAAACGTTCTGCCCGTGGCAGCGTAATAGCAGACTGTACAAAGCTATGCAATTGCTTCTATCTCACCCGTTACGGCTTCCCATTCAGCCATCGCGCGATCCAATTCCGCGCGCCGCGTGTCCAGGTCGGCAGCGAGCCTAGTTGCTTGCTCCGGCCCGGCAAAATCCGCAAATGCCAGCTCCGCCTGTTGAATTTGAGATTCGATTTCGGCAATCCGGTTTTCTAGCTGTTTTGCTTGATCTTCCATCTGCTTCAGCTTCATAGGATTGACTCGCCGCTGCGGAGTCTCGCGCTGGGGCATCGGAATCGGCTCAGCCGGCGGTACGCCGATAAGGATATCGCTCAACGTAGGTTCTACTTCATGCTTGCCTTCCTTGCGCCATTCATAATCCGCATAATTGCCGGGAAAGGCATGTACCTCGCCGTCAGCAACCTCAAACACGCGACTTGCTAAATTTTCCAGGAAATAGCGGTCGTGCGATACAAAAACTAGCGTTCCCGTGAACTTCTGCAGCGCCTCCAGCAAGACATCCTTGGCTCGCATGTCCAAGTGGTTTGTCGGCTCGTCCAGCATCAGAAAATTAGCTGGATGCAATAACATCCTGGCCAGCGCATACCGATTGCGCTCGCCCCCGGACAGCACGCCTATCTTCTTGAAAACGTCGTCCTCGCTGAACAAAAAGCATCCCAATAAGTTTCGTAGCTCCGTTTGCGTGGTCCTGGGTGATGCTTCTCCCAAATCGTTTAAGATCGTTGCGTTCGGATCTAGCTCCTTATACTGGTCCTGGGCGAAGTAGTCGGGCTGAACGTTGTGGCCCAGCGTATAGCCGCCCGCGGTCAGCGCCTCTGTCCCTGCCAGCAGCTTGATTAGCGTCGACTTGCCCGCGCCATTCACTCCTACCAGTGCCACTCGATCGCCGCGCTCGATGGCAAAGTTTACGCCTCGTAAAACCTGTTTCGCTCCATAGCTCTTGCTGACTTTTTCGAACTCCGCCACAATGCGGCCGCTTGGTTTCGGTTGGGGAAAAGAAAAGTGAATCGTCTTTTCTTCGGGCGGCAGCTCGATGCGTTCGATTTTTTCAAGTTCTTTGATACGACTCTGTACCTGCTTCGCCTTCGTGGCCTGCGCACGAAAGCGGTTGATGAATGCTTCGAGCTGCTGTACTTTGTCCTGCTGATTCTTGTAAGCCGCTTCCAGTTGTGCCAGCCGCTCCGCTTTGCCTTGCTTGTACTTCTCGTAATTGCCGCTGTAGAAATGGACTTTCTTATTCCATACTTCGACGATTTTTCGAGTCGTCACATCCAAAAAATAGCGGTCGTGCGAAATCAAAATATAAGCATGTTCGTAATTGTTCAGGTACTCTTCTAACCAGTCCCGTGCTTCGATATCCAAGTGATTCGTCGGTTCGTCCAACAGCAGAATGTTCGGCTTCTCCAGCAGCAATTTTGCCAAGGCGATTCGCATCTGCCAGCCGCCTGAAAACTCTTCCGTCCGCCGCGCCCAATCTTCCTTGCGAAAACCTAAGCCGGTTAACACCGACCCCACCTGAGCTTCGATGGTGTAACCGTCTCTGGCACGAAATTCGGAATCCGCTTGCTCGAACCGGTTCGCTACTTGCAGATATTCTTCGCCGGTTGGCTCCAGTTCGCTCATGCGTGCGGTAAGTGTCTCCAGCTCGCGCTCCAGACCCTTTACGTCGGCGAACACACTCATGCATTCGGCGAAAACTGTGTTGCCGGTGACATGCAATCCATCCTGCGGAAGATAGCCGAGGCGAATGCCCCTCATGGCAGTAATCGAGCCGTAGTCGAGCGTCTCGATTCCGCCGATGACTTTCAACAAGGTAGACTTGCCGGTTCCATTTCCCCCCACCAACCCCGCCCGTTCCTTGGGAGTGATCAGCCAATCCAGTCCATCGAATAATAGTTTGTGTCCGAACCGCTTCCCGGCCCCAGTCAACTGCAACATCTGTTCTTATTTTTACTAATGAGGAAAACGAAGTTTTGCTGCACTGCGGAGGGTTTTCGGAAATCGCTATCGTCACCGAATCGTCTATTGGCAGGCCAGCATCGATTACAAATCTCGCGACGGCTATGCAATAAAAAATTCCAGCGTGCTGGAAATGTACGCCTTTAACTCGTTGCGCTTGACCACAGCGTCCAGAAAACCATGCTGCAGAAGAAACTCGCTGCGTTGAAAGCCTTCGGGGAGCTTCTGCTTAATGGTTTGCTCAATGACGCGAGGTCCGGCAAAACCGATCAGCGCACCTGGTTCGGCAATGTTGACATCTCCCAGCATTGCAAAGCTTGCAGTAACTCCACCCGTTGTGGGATCGGTCATCACGCTGACGTAGGGCAGTTTCGCCTCATCCAGCTTCATCAGCGCGGACGAAAGTTTAGCAAGCTGCATCAGACTGATGGCGCCTTCCTGCATGCGCGCTCCGCCAGACGCCGAGATGATGACTAATGGTGTTTTTTCTTGCAAGCAGCGCTCGATGGCTCGTGTGATTTTTTCGCCGACCACCGACCCCATGCTGCCGGCAATGAACTTCAACTCCAGTGCGCAAATATGGACGCAGCGACCGTTCAGCTTACCGCTGGCGGCAATTAATGCATCCGGTAGGTTGGTTGCTGCTTGCGTTTCCTGCAAGCGCTGTAAATAGGGCTTGGAATCGACAAAGTGAAGCGGATCCGTCGATCGAAGATTTGCATCGTAAGTTTGGTACTGCCCATTATCGAACAGCAATTCCAAACGTCGCAGCGCCCCGATGCGGAAGTGGTGTCCGCATTTAATACAGACTTCCAGGTTCTCTTCCACCGATTTCCGCCAGATGATCTGTCCGCACGCTTCGCATTTCTGCCACAACCCTTCCGTACGGACGTTTTTCTCGCCATCGTTTTCCGTTTCGGCGTCAACCGATGGTTTTTGTCGCGTGAACCAAGCCATGCAAAGTCAGCAACCAACGTAACACGGGGCTGTTTGCAGGACGATTCACCGACGCATATTAAGCTTTACAGGATAACTGAGGGGTTTGCTTGGTCCATTTGCGCCCGGCGACAGAGATCAGGAACAAACCCATCCCGAATAGCGTCACCGTCCCCGCTTCAGGTACAGCGCTCGTGCTGCCCATGCTGTCCTGCGGCAAGTTGCTGGCACCCCACTCCAAGTCTCGCAAGGCAACTGGGGATCCGCCCGCCGTGCTCAAGAAAAAAGACGTGACGGTATGGGAGAGACTTAAACCAAAGCTGCCCGTCGTGACTGAAAAATTCTGTCCATCGGAAAGTGTAAGGCTTAGTGGTGCGCTCGTTGTGCCGTTCACAAACAAAAACAAGGCGTTCTCGCCGCCGGTCGGTGTCACAAAGTTAATGCCGGCACCCCCAGCCGTTCCACTCACCAAGCTGGCTGCTAAACCGATCCCGGAATAGTTATAGCTTTGCTTACTCAACGTGTAACCGCCACCATTGGGGCCGGTGAAAGTAAAGCCCATCAGAGACGTTCCTGTAGAAGTGTTGAAAGGTCCGTTCCCAAATTGTGAACCATCGATTTCCGTAAATTGCTGGCCTACCAGCCCGTTTTTCCAGGTGGTGAAGTTTGTCGTTGTGATTGTAGTTGCGGTAGCTCGTCCGACCGCCATCATTGTTCCCAGCGCGAATACACTTAGAATGATCCGTTTGCTAATACTCATCTATTCTCCTAATTTTTGCTGTCTTTTGTAGAATAAAACAGAATTAGGCGAACGTCTATCCAGAAATTCCTGTAAATCAATTCCAAAAGGAAACATTTTGCACTAAATTACGACTGGATTAAATTAATGTTTCAGACTGGTAAGAATGCGCCGTTTGTACTCTTCGGCTTTGCCATAGATCGCGTTTCGGTCCAGCGTAAGCACACGCCGTTCGCTGACAACTTGCCGCCCATTGACGAAAACATCATCCACATCCGCGGCCTTCGCCGCGTATGCTAGCTGCGCGTATACGTCGTAAAGCGGTATCGCATTGGGATGGGTTAACGAAATGGTAATGAGGTCCGCTCGTTTGCCTATTTCGAGCGAACCGATCTTCTTCTCCATCCCCAGCACGCGCGCGCCGCCTATGGTCGCCATCTCGAACGCTTGCTCCGCCGGAACGACGCGTGGATTCATCTGCGTTACCTTCTGTAACTTCGATGCGATATCCATCTCCCGCATCAGATCGGCCGTGTCGTTGCTGCCCGCGAATCCATCGGTACCCAAACCGACATCGATGCCCATCTTCAACATGTCGGTGACGCGCGCAATACCATCCGCTAGCTTCATATTGCTGGAGGGACAATGCGCAATACCGGTATTGTGTTCGCGCAAGATGCGCAAGTCATTATTGTCTTCCCAAATGGAATGCGCCGCGACAACACGCCCGTCCAACAAACCTAATTTTTGCAGGACTTGCGTGGGTGTCATGCCGCGTTTCGCAATCGTTTCCTCGCGTTCGGCTTTGGTTTCCGCGAGATGGATCAACAAAGGAACTTGATATTTCATGGCTAACCGATGAGCGGCCAGCAATGCGTCGTCCGGCGTCGTGTAGTTCGCATGTGGAGCCACTGCCGGCACAATCAAGGAATCGTTGCGATACCGCTGGATAAATTGCTCAGCGGCCGTAATCGCCTGCTGCCAAGTCTTGTGATCCGGTGCGGGAAAGCCGATCACCGTTTGACCCAGCACGCCTCTGACGCCCGATTCTTTCGCCGCTTCTGCTTCGGTCTCTTCGAAGTAATACATGTCGGTATACGTTGTGATTCCCGCTAGCAGCATTTCCAGACAGGCAAGGCGGGTACCCCAGCGAACAAACTCCGGAGACACGTTTTTCGATTCCGCCGGAAAGATAAAATTGTGCAGCCAGTCTTCCAGTCGCCGGTCGTCCGCGAACGCCCGAAACAAAGACATCGGCGCATGCGTGTGCGTGTCGATCATTCCCGGCGCGATCAGATCCTGCGGCTTGCTTAACATGTGCCGCGCCGTAAACTGTCGCGCAATTTCACTTTGCGTACCCACGCCGGCTATATCTTGGCCGCGAACAGCAACGGCTCCGTCCTCGATGAGTCGATGTCGACCGTCCATAGTGACCACGTATTTGGCCTGGATCACCCAGTCTGCTTGCTGTTTTTCTGCCGCGCTAAGGAAGGCGCACAACAGCACCAACAGGAAAACGGCTTCATAAAAATGACGCATCGAATGGCCTTGGAAAGATTTGCTTTAACGTCAGCGTTTCCTGCTTCCCTGCCGGATTTGCCAAAGTGAGCTCGGCATCTCCACAGAACTCCCAAAGAATTTGCCGACACGCGCCGCAGGGCAACGTCAGTGTTTCTGTATTTGCAAATAACGCGATCTGCCTCAGTTTGCCCGCACCTTCTGAAACGGCTTTGAAGATTGCCACGCGTTCGGCACACATTGTTAATCCATAGGACGCGTTCTCGATGTTGCAGCCGGTGAAGATTCGGTTATTCTCGTCGGCAATCGCCGCTCCCACCTTAAAGTTCGAGAAAGGAACATGCGCGCGTTCACGCGCCGCTCGCGCTGCTTGCACCAGTTCCTCAACCCTCATTGTTCGCTCCCCCGCGCGTCTTTCAACACCGCGCACCAGGAGCCGTAGCCCCGGCTGCGAGAATATGCGTCGTCTTCCAGTTGGAACAAAATGTCGAGCTTCTTACCGGGAGCGAACAGGTCGGCCCGATCGCCGAAGTTCCAAGCCTTGCAGAACAACAATCGGCCATCCTGCCGGAGCGGCACATTGAAGTGCTTTCCCTCTTTCAACGCCTTGGGTGGCCCGGCTACTTCCACCTCTTTGGCATAAAGCATCGGAGCGGGATTGCCGACCCCAAATGGCCCTAGGGCAAGAACCTGCCGCACGCACTGCTCGTTGAGCTCCGCGAACGACCCTTCTCCGTCGACTTTGTATTGTGGCCGCAAATCGTCGGGGCTCAATTTGCTCGCGGCGAACTGCGATAGCTGCGTTCGAAACTCGTCCAGCAGATCGGCTTTCATCGTTAGCCCGGCCGCTTGCCTGTGACCTCCCCATCGTATAAATAATCCCGGCATAGTCTCCAGAGCTTCCAACAGGTGAAATGCGGGAATGCTGCGTCCGGAGCCGGATAGGCAATTTTCCTCCGCTGTATCGGAAGACATCGCATTGCTGAGAACGAAAATCGGCCGGCAAAATCGTTCTACTAAACGGCTCGCCACAATTCCCAAAACACCCAAATGCCATCCAGGTGCCGCAAAAACCATCGCTGGGGAATCGCTATCGAAATCCGCCCCTTCGCACTGCTGGAGAATGGTCTCCACAATCTTGCTCTCGGTTTGCTGCCGCTCCCGATTACAAAGGTCCAGTTGCTCCGCTAGCTCTTGCGCCTTTTCCTCATCCTCCGTGAGGAGAAGTTCGATCACATCCCGTGCCGTTGCCATCCGGCCCGCGGCGTTGATCCTTGGTGCAAGGCGAAATGCAACCTGATGCGCGGTAGGGGTGATTCCCGCTTCCAATCCGGCCACCTTCAGCAAAGCTTTCAAGCCAGCATTGCGCACGTTCTGAAGCCCCGACAACCCATGCTGGACAATGGAGCGGTTCTCCCCCAACAGCGGCACGATGTCCGCTACCGTGGCAATCGCCACCGGTTTTAAAAATGAGCGAAGCAAGGCAGCCTGCCTTGTTTCGGGCAAATTGCTTTTTAGCAGCAGTGCTTGTACCAATTTGAACGTCACTCCGGCTCCACAAAGGTTCTTGTTGGGATAGTGGCAATCCAACCGATTCGGATTGAGGACTGCCAGTGCCGGCGGCAATGCCGCTTCCGGTAAGTGATGATCGGTCACAATTACATCGATACCGAGCGCGTTTGCCTGTCGCACCACTTCGTTGGCGCGAATGCCCGTATCGACGCTCACCACCAGTCGTACTCCAGCCATCGCGGCACGCTCGATGACATCTATCCGCATGCCGTAGCCCTCTTGCAGGCGATGTGGCACATGAAAGTCCGACTCGCCGCCTAACAACGAAATGGCTTTCTTCAGAACTGCAATCGATGACGTGCCATCCACGTCATAATCGCCATAAAGAAGAATCGGCTCCCGCCGGGCAATTGCCGTAGAAAGACGAGTCGCCGCCTGCTCCATATCCCGCATTAGAAACGGATCGTGCAGCGAACAAAGATCGGCTGCAAGGAACTCCCGCGCGGCGATCGGATCGGTCCAGCCTCGATTTGCCAGTATGGCGGCCGGAAGTCTTTGCAAGCCAAGTTCCTCGCGTAATCGAGTAACCTGTCGGTGGTCATGGTCTGGGAAAATCCATCGCGCGGCAGGGCGTACCCATGTGCGGGCGTGGCTAAGCGCGGTTCCCATTAATTGTTCGAAAAGAAGCCGGTAATAGGCCTGTCATCTTCCTCTTCTTCTGCTTCGGATGTTACGGTCTCCAGTTCGGCCAAGAGTTCGCCAAACGCCTGATACCATTCCGTATTGAGTTCGTACATGTAGACACGGCCATCGATTTCAAATGAAAGCGCCAGGGAACAGGTAAAGCCTTCGTAGGCCTGAAACTCTCTGATGCGGTTTTCGTAGTGCCGCTGTTCCTCCCTCGTCAGATTGTCGTCTTCCAGATATTCGCTCGCCTCGTCCAATTCGGATTGAGCAAGCGATTTGTAATGAAAGACCACCAGCTTTGTACCAGCTTGTTGTCCCACTTTTAGAAAATCCCGAAAGTCGGGATGTCCATCCACATCCCAGAAAATGTGTGCCAGCGAGTCGGACACTCGGCCAAAGCCATGAAACACGGCGATTCCCAATTCGTCGAGGTACGCCTCTAACTCCAGCCTCAACGTTTCTAAATCCAGAGCCATCGGCTTCACACTACCAAATTTGAGTTGCACGTGATTCCCAAGGTTGGGATGGAACTGAGAAACCGACTGCGATAAGCTTCCCTGATGCAGAACCTCGCGGCCGGCTTGATCTTTCTGATATCGTTTCTGTTGCCGGGAGCACCGGAACAAGATACCGGAGCATATAACCAGCCCTATCGTCCTCAGGTCCATTTTTCTCCGCTCCGGCACTGGACTAACGATCCAAATGGACTCGTGTACTTCAAGGGCGAATATCATCTGTTTTTTCAGTACAATCCCTACGGTGACGAATCGGGACACATGAGCTGGGGACACGCCGTCAGCCGCGACTTAATCCACTGGACCGAGTTGCCTGTCGCGCTCCGTGAGGAAAACGGAGTGATGATCTTTACCGGCAGCGCGGTGGTCGACGAACACAATACCAGCGGTTTCTGTTCGGGCGGCGAACCCTGTTTAGTGGCTATCTATACCGGCCATCGTCCCGCGACGAAAGACAAACCTGCGTTGCAGACGCAGAACGTCGCTTATAGTAATGACCGTGGACGGACTTGGACGAAGTATTCCAAGAATCCCGTGTTGAACTTAAACATGGCGGATTTCCGTGATCCCAAGGTCTTCTGGTACCCAAAAGAAAAATGCTGGATCATGGTTGTTTCGCTTCCGAACGATCACAAGGCGAGCTTCTATCGGTCGGGAGACCTGAAGTCTTGGAAGCATCTGAGTGATTTTGGACCAGCGGGAGGAACGCAGGGACAGTGGGAGTGTCCGGAGTTCTTTCCTTTACCGGTAGATAGTAATCCAGCCAACCAGCGGTGGGTCTTAAAGGTTGGGCTCAACCCGGGTGCTTTACAGGGCGGATCGGGCGAGCAGTATTTCGTTGGTCGCTTCGATGGCAAGCGTTTCATTAACGATAATCCCTCAAAAGACACCCTATGGACAGATTATGGAAAGGATTGCTACTGCGCCTTGACCTTCAACCATCTCCCGCCTGATCATCCCCCGGTGATGATCGGCTGGATGGACAATTGGCAATACGCCGCCGCCTTGCCGACGCATCCTTGGCGCGGGCAGATGACGATTCCGCGCAAGTTGAGTCTCCACCAGACGCCTTCCGGAATACGACTGGCGCAGCAGCCTGCCGACGAGATTTCGAAGCTACGCGACGTACATCGTCACTTTGAAACAGGAGGAGGAGCGGTAGGTGCCGACAAACCGATGGTCATCGTGAGTCAGGACGATTCCCACACCTACGAGCTACAAGCAACTGTTTCGCTGGGGAATTCTCGGGAGGTAGGCTGGAAACTATTATCGAGCGACGGGTCCTATCTGCTGATCGGCTATGATCGGGACCGAAAGGAGCTGTTTGTGGATCGAACGAAGGCGAATTTCATCTCCTTCGACGACAAATTTCCAGCGCGAACGGCAGCACCACTGTCCCTCGGCGGGGAATCGCTGAATATCGATATCTTTATTGATCGTTCCTCGGTCGAGGTGTTTGCCGAGCAGGGTCGTATTGCCATGACAAACCTGGTTTTTCCTGCGCCTAGAGCCGCAGGAATCAGTTTTTACTCCAAAAGTGGAAAACCAGGTCGAGTATCTTTGGATATCTGGAAACTGCGCTCTATTTGGAATACCGACGAGGCCCACTGAGGAGATAGGATTTAGACAGCAACCGGAGCTGCCAACTCTTTCAGGTGTTCCACTCCCACCCGATGACAGAAATCGCCGAAGCTTTCATTCGGCTGCCGGGTCTCCTTGTAGTTTTCAATGACGGGGCGAAGTTGCTCGGCAACCTGATGACGTTTGACGTTTTGAGCGAAAACTTTGCCCAATCTGGTCCCTAAAGGCGAGGCGCCCAGGTAGATAGTGTACATGTCGACACTCGCTCCGACAATACCGATTTCCGCAGTATACGGGCGGGCGCAGCCGTTTGGGCATCCGGTTGTCCGCACATGGACGACCTGATCCGACAGCCCCGCCTGATCGAGTTTTTCCTGGATCTCAGCGACTACCTCCGGCATAATACGCTCGGACTCCGTAATTGCCTGGCCGCAGGTGGGAAGGGCCGGACAAGACATTGCATGGCGGAGAACGGGAGGGAGATCGCCCGGTTCGGCGACACCATGTTCACGCAAGAGCGCTTCGATAGCCGGACGGTCAATATCGTTGATTCCCGCCAGATACAGATTTTGCTGCGCGGTGAGGTGGACGGCGAGGCCGAAGCGTTCCACAATCCGCCTGATTGCGAAACGAACTCTCCGGGTGGCATCGAAGTCCCGGACGCGTCCGGCGATGACGCGAACTCCAACAAACCAAAGGGGTTTTCCATCGCCGTCCTGCCCTTGCCGGTGCCATCCGAGATAATCTACGGAACGAACCCAGTCGAGCGGCTGGGGAGGAGCCAAGGTACGGCCCACCCGCGCTTCCAATTCGGTCTTGAATTTTTCCACGCCCCACTCGTCCAAAACATATTTCAGCCGGGCCAATTTTCGGTTCGTTCGGTTCCCGAAATCGCGGTGGATGGTTACAATTGCGGAACAGACTTCCAGTAGTTCTTCTTTCGCGGGGCCTATGGAACAGATTGGGTCGGCCAATCGCGGGTGGGATGCTTTTACCCCGGCACTTTGACCCATACCTCCGCCAGCAAGAATGGTGTAGCCGATGAGTCGATTGGCTTCGTATCGCGGAACAATACCTATGTCGTTTGCGTAAATATCGGTCGTATTGTCGCCGGGAAAAGCGAACCCGATCTTAAACTTTCGGGGCAAGTAAGTGGAGCCGTAAAGCGGCTCCACATCGAGCGAACCGGCAGCAGGTGGGTTCGTTTCGTAACTTTCGACTTTTTCACTGTCGATCCAAATATCGAGGTACGCCGTTGTCTTGGGTTTCAGCCGATCGGACAAGAAACGAACGACTGGCTGCAATTCATGCCGCTGGTCCGATTCGAATGGCGCAGGACAACAGACGACATTTCGTACGACATCGCCACAAGCAGCCAGAGTGCTCAAATAGGTTTCATTCACACCGCGAATCAGTTCCCGCAAGCGCTGCTTCGGTATGTAGTGATACTGAATATCCTGTCGGGTGGTAATGCGTAGAGAACCATCTCCTAAGTCGGCTAAACGGTCGAGCGCCAAATACTGATCTGGGGTTAAAATTCCGCCGGGTATGCCGATGCGCACCATGGCGGAATACTGCTTGTCACCTTTTTTGCGCAGATCCCGATCATCCTGCTGATAAACACCATGGAACTTGAGTACGCCAATCGCTGTTTTAGAAAAGGCGGACTCTGAGTTTTCCAATTCTTCGGAAAGACTTCCTCGAAGATAGCGCGCGTTCAGCTTTCCCTGTTCCGCTGCGGCAAGTGGCTTTTCCATCACTTACTAGAGTATGTCGATAGACATTAAGAGTCAAAACTGAAGAACAATCTATCGATTCAGGATACTAGGCGACCGTCGACCGGTGCTGGAAACGGGAGGGGGCGGAGGAGTCTCCTCTACAACCACTTTTTTCGGCCGGGCATCCAAACGCGCGGTAATTAGATCTTGACGGACTTTAAGGTGTTTGGGCGTACCTACGTCGGCACTCTTCTGGAGAACGTCTTCTTCCGTCACTTCCTGGGCGAGAGGCACGTATTTCTGGTAATAATTTTTGATCCGGTCGAGAACAAGGCGCTGCTTAGAGTGCATCATCAGGAACAACAGCAGGTCTCCCGGCACCTTAGATAGCAACCAATAGAGCGACGAAGGGCGGTTGAATTTGAATGCCGCTAACTCCTTCTCAACCTTTCCTGCTTTCGCATCCAGCTTGGTTACGCTATCGATAGTGGCTTTTTCGAGTCCTAAAGATTTGGACACCTGGCTTCGTTCGCGGGGAGTGAGTTTTTCGAAAAGAAGATAGAAAAACAGGCGATCGGTCTCCATCCCGGCCTGAGACTCGACAGGAAGAGACTGTTGGAGTTTTTGCAATCGTTGAAAAGAAGGCAGATTCAGTTTCGCACCAGTTAAAGCCGGCGAAACCACCGAGAGTAGTTGAGCTTCGTCAAGGGTTTGCAGGATTTCACCGGCATGAGACTCTCCTGCGATATGCATAAACTCCTGGTGCAACGATTCTGGCGAGATCTTGGATTGCAGCCCGGCTTCTAAGGCTCGGTCGAACTGCGCCTTCGTACGCTCGGCAATAGCGAAATCGAGGCGAATTTTGAGGCGCATGAGGCGAAAGAGCCGTGAAGGATCGTCGTAGAGGGTATGGCTACCGATGGCGCATAGTTCTTTGTTCCTGAGATCGCCAAGACCGTTGGTAGGATCCAGAAGCAGCCCTCGAGACGCTTTGCCGAGCGAGAGCGCGATGGCATTGACAGTGAAATCGCGGCAGCGCAGGTCGTCGTGGATGGTGGAGGCTTGAATTTGAGGCTTGGCTCCGGGACGGGAAAACTTTTCCGTATGGGCAGGCGAGATGCTGAGATTTACATGCTCCGGAAAGCGCAATTCCACCGATTTTCGGATATCCTCCACGCCGAGAACATCCGCGCCTGCTTTTTGCGCGACTAACTTTGCAAATTTGATGGTCCCGCCCTCAGCGGTGAAGTCGAGATCGCGGATCGGGTATCCACCCATCATGTCGCGCATGGCGCCCCCGGTAAGGAACAGATTTACACCGGCTTCCTCGGCGATGTTCTTTACTACGGACAGCGCCTTATTTTGGCCACTATTCAAGTGGCTTTCGAGCATGAATAAGTAGTCGCTCATAGTTTGTCTGACATTTCTTTACCGAGTCTTAAGCAATGTTTTCGTTTTTGTTGCCCGGACGGCCCGGGGATGGTGCTGGTTCACAGTTTGACGCAAACGGGACCGCGCCACATGGGTATAAATTTGAGTCGTTTCGATATCGGAGTGTCCCAGCATGGCCTGCAGACTGCGAAGATCCGCACCACCTTCCAAGAGATGAGTGGCGAAAGTGTGCCGAAGGACATGCGGACTGAGGCCGCCAAAAATGCCCGCCGCCTTGCCGTGTTCTTGCACCAATTTCCAAAAACACTGCCGGGTCATTCCCGTTCCCCGCGCGGTGACAAATAGGTAGGGGCTGACACGTTCTTTCAATAATTTAGGTCGAGCTTGGACGGAGTATTCTTCCACCGATCGGAGAGCATCCCTGCCGACGGGTACCAATCGTTGCTTATTTCCTTTTCCAAAGACACGAACGACACCTTCCGCGTCATCCAAATCGGAAATACGGAGTTTGATAAGTTCACTCACCCGTAATCCGGTAGCGTAAAGCAGGCTGAGCATGGCTTTGTCACGAAGACCCGTTGCGGAGGATTTCTGGGGGTAGGTCAACAACTGCTCCACACGCGATGCGTCGAGGTATCTCGGCAACGAAGAACCGATTTTTGGAGCCACTAATAACTCAGTGGGATCCGATGAAATCTCATTTTCTTCCACTAAATAGCCAAAAAAGCCACGCATGGCCGTGATTTGGCGGGCGATGGTGCGATTAGATAGACCTGAAGTACGCAGGTGGTCGACGTAAGCACGCAAAACGTCTATATTGACCACCGCGAGAGCAGATCCATGGAGAAAAATACCCAGACGAGTCAGATCTTGGCGGTAAGAATGAACAGAGTTAACAGCCAAGCCCTTCTCGGCTCGGCAAAAATGAAGGTAGGAGCGCAATGTTTGCTCGAACGACGATGTATCCTTCATTTTGTTAATGATACAATACTTGCCAAATCGTTCAAAATAAAGCTGTAACGAGCTTCGCCGCAGCGAAATGTCGAGTGGAATGATCCATTCCGCGGACACTTCTATAGTAATCGTAAGTACTCATCAATTTCTTTGTATTCCAGCACTAATAAAAGAGTCGTCCTATACCGCTTCCAATATCCGCCGGTGGCGGGCATCGTGAATCCAGCCAAATACCTACATGAACAGCATTTGGAGATGATTACGACGGACGGGGTGCTAGAGACGCCCTCCTATCGTGAGGTGAAGGCGGTCTGTTTTGTCTCCGATGAAATGAAGACAAATTTGTTCAGCGAAGACAACTTATTCGAGCGGCGTCCGAAGCTGGCGGGCCTTTGGGCGCGGTTCTCATTCCGGGACGGCGACCGTTTGGAAGGTATTCTTTCTCACAATCTGATGGATTGGCCTGGGCAGGGCTTTTGGATCACGCCGCCCAAAGCGGGACCCGGGAGGCAGAGAGTGTTCCTGCCCCGGTTTGCCCTGGAGAGTACAGAGTTGAGGGGCGTGGTGGGCTTAAGCGCGAAAGGGAGCCGCCGGAAAGATAAACCGTCGACCCCCGTAGATGTTAACCAGATGTCGATCTTTGACACATAGGACGAGCGATTCTGTATGGATCATTCGCTCCTTTTCGCTTCTCGGCCATACTTACAGAGGTGGGAGCGGACTTAAAGATGAATAAACAGGTTCCTACCAACGGTATGAGTGCAAAGACGATTAGCAATGAGGGTTTTAATGCGATTGGAGATCGTGACGAGGGATTACGGCGCGAGCTTACCTCAGCCCAACTCACTATGATCGCCATCGGCGGCGCGATTGGCACTGGTCTTTTCTTGGGCAGCAGTTTTGCAATTGGATTTGCGGGTCCTTCCGTCATCATCAGCTACGCGATCGGAGCTTTGATTGCTCTTTTGTTGATGGGGTGCCTGGCTGAAATGACAGTTGCCCATCCCACTTCCGGCTCATTCGGTGCGTGGGCGGAGTTTTATATTGGGCCACTCGCCGGTTTTCTGGTTCGCTATTCTTACTGGTCTTGCATTGTCTTTGCTGTGGGTACGGAAGTGACGGCGATCGCGGTCTACATGCGCTATTGGTTTCCGGGCATGCCGGGCTGGTTTTGGATTGTGGGGTTCGCCTCCCTGCTAGTGGCTGTGAACGCGCTGAATGTGAAGGTATTTGGCGCGGTGGAGTATGCGTTCTCCGCTTTTAAGATATTGGCCATCGCTTTGTTCATTCTGCTAGGCGGATGGGTAGTGGCAGGAGTAGGGTTCTCCAACTACACCGCTCACGGGGGATTTTTTCCGAAAGGTGCGTGGGGCATGTGGGTAGCGGTAGTGGTCTCCATCTTCAGCTATCTCAGTATCGAGATGATCGCCGTGGCGGCTGGAGAAGCGGAAGATCCGCAGCGGGCGATTGGGAGAGCCTTCCATTCGACAGTGGCGCGACTAGTCATCTTCTATATCTTGACGCTCGCCATCATTCTCGCGATTGCGCCATGGACGGAATCGGGGAAAGGTGAGAGCCCGTTTATCACCGTGATGGCGCGTTCGCACGTGCCGTTTGCCGCAGGATTAGTGAATTTTGTGATTCTGGTTGCGGCCCTTTCGGCGATGAATAGCCAGTTGTACATCACGACGCGTATGATGTTCAGCTTGGCAAGAGCCGGTCATGCACCGCGGCGATTCGGCAAATTGAGCGCGCGCGGAACTCCAGTGTCAGCGCTGCTGCTCTCTTCAATCGGTATTGCTCTGGCGACGGTGCTCAATATTCTTTTCCCTGAGAAAGCCTTTACGCTGATGCTTTCGATCTCGATTTTTGGCGCGATGTTCACTTGGTTAATGATTTTTGTGACCCACCTATACTTTCGACGCGCACACGCCGGCGAGCATCTGGCGTTTCGCATGTGGGGGTACCCGTATTCGAGCCTGCTGGGCGCGGGCTTGATGCTGGCCGTTTTGCTGACTACCGCCTTCACGGTGCAATTCCGCATGACACTGGTTTACGGGTTGCCTGCACTGGGTCTGTTCTGTTTACTATGGCGGGTGCGGAGGCCGTCGTTACGTCTGCCATGATCGACCCGCTACTAGCTTGGCGCAAAGAATTTCCGATTCTCGCGCAGACAACATACATGATTAGTCACTCGCTAGGCGCGATGCCGCGGCGGACAGTGGAGTCGCTACAGCAATTCGCGGACACCTGGGCTACTCGGGGCATTCGGGCCTGGGAGGAAGGTTGGTGGGAGATGCCGGTGACGGTCGGCGATCTGATCGGCTCCCTTATCGGTGCAGGCCAGGGCGAAGTAGTGATGCATCAAAACGTCTCCATCTGTCAGTGGATTGTGGCGTCCTGCTTTGACTGGCGGGGGAAGCGCAATAAGGTGGTTACCGACGGCCTGAACTTCCCGTCAAACGACTACATCCATTACGGCCTGGAGCGGCAAGGGGCTCGCGTGCTTTCGGTGGCGTCCCCCGATGGCATGACGATGCCGCTCGACCCCATGCTGGCGGCAATTGACGAAGAGACTCAACTGGTATCGGTCTCGCATGTTGCGTTTCGCAGTTCGTATGTGCAGGATCTAGCCGCGATCACCAGACGTGCGCACGAAGTGGGCGCCCTTGTCGTGGCTGACCTGTATCAGTCGGCCGGATGCCTGCCCGT
Source organism: Bryobacteraceae bacterium (assembly GCA_965219315.1). GTDB lineage: Bacteria > Acidobacteriota > Terriglobia > Bryobacterales > Bryobacteraceae > Bog-105. Next base: position 341,873 of record CBDCNB010000001.1, read on the forward strand.
AAATGTGCGAGAGCTGCAGGTGGATTTCGCAACAGGCGGCTCGGTAAAGTGGCTCTGCGGCGGCCCCGGCGCCGGGTATTTGTATGTGCGCAGAGATTTATGGGGCCAACTGGAGCCCGCTGCAACAGGATGGCAGGCGCACCAAGAACCGTTTAGATTTGAGGCAGGACCGATGCAATTTGCCGACGATGCCATGCGATTTCTGAACGGTACGCCAAATATCCCAGCGCTGTATTCGGCCAAATCGGGATACGAGATTGTGAATGAGATCGGGGTGGAGATCATTCGCGAAAAGTCGCTGCGGCAAACTCAGTTGCTAATCGACTGGGCCGATGAATTGGAGATTCCTGTGCGCACCTGCCGTGAGACCGACCGACGCGGCGGTGTGGTGATCCTTGACGTTCCGAACGGCAAAGAAGTGACGCAAGAGCTGGCACGACGGGAGATCCTGGTGGACTATCGTCCACAAGCGGGTATTCGGATTGCGCCTCACTTCTACACCAGCGACGAAGAAGTGAAGTATACGGTGAGGCAAATTCGGGATTGTGCTCCAGCGAAGCAGTAAGAATCGCAGCGATCGCGGCCAGTACCGACCCGCTATGCTCCGTAACATTCTGCACATTCCGGCGGCGAAAGCAGGGCAGCGCATTGCCTACGGTGAAGACCCAAATCAATTCGGGGAGTTGAGGATGCCCGACGGCGAAGGACCGCATCCATTAGTAATTTTCATACACGGCGGCTTTTGGAAGGCTGCCTATGACCTGGCGCACACCGGCCATCTTTGTGTCGACATTGTGAAGGCGGGGTACGCGGTTTGGAATGTGGAGTACCGGCGAATAGGACAGCCAGGCGGTGGATATCCGGGAACCCTCGACGACATACGCGCAGCGGCACAATGCTTGACGCAGATCCCTAAGCTGGATTTAAATCGCGTGATTGCGGCGGGACATTCCGCGGGCGGGCAATTAGCGTTATGGCTGGCAGCGAGTGGAACAATCACGCTGAAGGGTGTGGCGGGGCTGGCGGCGGTCAGCGATCTTAGGCGCGGACATTCACTTCACTTGGGTAGTGGCGCCGTCAAGGCATTTCTGGGATGCGGCCCGGAGCAGTGCGATCATTGCTACGCAGCTAGTTCGCCCATGGAGATGCTCCCTTTGAAAGTTCCGCAGGTACTATTACATGGCACCCTAGACAAAGATGTGCCATCCGATCTGAGCCGACGTTTTGTCAAAGCATCGCCCAATGCGCGATTAGTTGTGCTACGCGGGGCAGGACACTTCGAACCGATCGACCCGAGAACGAAATATTGGCCTGTTGTGCGGAAGACTATTTTGGGTTTGTTCGACGGCGACTTGCGGCAAGCAGGACAGCGCTAGTCTTCGATGAAGCTTCGAACGAGAAAGGATCGCCGACGTTCAGCCACGTGGAATGCTTACAGGAGTTGAGCGATGCTGTTCTGGACGGAATCTTGGGGATTGCGAAGACTCGCATCCCGCCTCTGATCCTCATCGAACTTCAGCAACTCGGTGGGGTATTGAACAAAGAGCCTGTAGAGCCCGCGTCCTACACTTCGCCGAAGGCACCGTTCTACTTGAAATTAGTCTCACCCACGCTAGAGACAAACCTTGAAAAATTGGCTCCGATCACTAAAGAGGCGTTCAACTCGCTTGGATCGGTATACACGGGAGAGGTCACCTACAACTGGATGCGAGGAGATCAGCAGAACCGGGTAGCGTCGGCGTTCGGTACCGGAAAGTACCGGCGTCTAAAGAGTTGAAGCGGAAAGTGGACCCCGACAATCTCTTCCGGCTGAACTTGAATATTCCTTCGGCGATTCCAGTGGGAGCAGGTGGCCTATGAAGTTGTTTACTTTGCGGCGGAGAGCACTGGGATGGCAAGTAGAGGCCACTTGTTTTTTAGCAAGAGTCATTCGTTCGTATTGCGAGGGCGATGTTGCCAGGCAGCTAGAATTTTGGCAACGTTCTGGTCGAGAAGCTGCATAGTGTCAATCTCGATATCATACTGACAGAAAGAATGCGTCTTCAGATGGTATACACCTTCGCCAATCTGGCGGTTCCCCCGCAAATTCTCCCTTCTCTCAATTTCCAATGTTGGCGCGTGCACGGCTACCCAGAAAACATCAAAGGGCGCTAACAGCTTTTTTAGATCGTCAGCCCAACGCTGCTCCTCGATAATGTGCTCGACCAAGAGATCGATTCCGACGCCGGCAAATGCCGGTATGGTTTTATGAAAACCGTCGAAGAAGGCTTGTCTCCATTGATAGCTGATATTCTTGTCGATCGGCCTAAAGCCTTCCTCGGCAAGCTGGTCAGAGGCGTAATAGTGGAATTGAGGTTCGAGTCTGAGCCGGAGTGCCCTTGCAAGAGTCGATTTTCCGGCACTCGATGTTCCGTTCAGCAGGATGATTCGCCCTTTGCGGTTTGTCATACTCCAAATCTTCACATGAATTCTTGCAATTGCTCCATGAAGTCATTTGACATAGCAACTTTTTGCCAAGCGAATTCGACGTAGGCGTCCGGTGAAGGATGTCTTGCCATCAAGTATTTGAGTGGCCCGTTTCGATATGCGAAGCCGCCGGATTCAGCTTTTTCTCAGAGGCAGAAGATAAACGGCAACGTCTGCGCAAGACTAACTCTTTTGTCCCACGCTCCGTCATCGATATTAATGGCCTCCAAACGTCCAGCTTCTGAGATTGTGCCACTCGCCTTGGTTACTATCGGGGCTGTTCCATAAAAGGACAGCTTCGTTCAACCTAAAGAAGCCGAGGGCCGCGATGTTCTGCCAAGCGCGGTGTAGTGATTGCAATACTTCCTCCATTTTATCGGGAACAGGCGGGCAGCCCAGGGTGAGGTGTGGCACATACTCGAAGATTTCGTCATGGGCGAGTAGGCCTGCGTTTAAGGTGCTGTGCAAATCGTGGAGGCAAGAGCTTCCGGCGTCGATTTCTAGGTAGATAACGTTCGTGGTGGGAAAACAGCAGACGCGGGACAAGGAGACGTCGATAGGCGGAAATCGTTGGAGAATGGCACTAATTGTTTCAGCGGCCGTCTCGACCGGGACGGACAAGGGACGAGGAGGAAGCAAGGTGACGTGTGACCGCGCAAATCCGCTACATACAAACTCCTGCCTTAGCTGGTCTAAAGCCAGGCCAATGGGAGGAGGGGCGTAACTTACCAGAGCGATAGAGCCCCACTGTGTTGGGATAGAGCGACTGATCATCCGTCTTGTGTCGACTTGTTCCCGCGTATTACGAATGGGATTCCAGGCTGCTACCGTCGTTCTCGTTATTCGGTTCCGGTATGGTGCCTGATTCCGGTTTCATCGGCGGAACGAACCAGTGGGCAGGCTCAAACCCAATGTATTTTGTGATGAGAAGAGAGTTATCGGCGACATCCTCGATGAGGCTTTCCAGAAGGTCGCCGGGGCGAAGAGAACACCCTGTTTCTCCAAGCTGTTTCCATGCGGCGTAGGGCGTAACAGCCTCCAGTTCCTCGGTCGCCTCATAATCTTTGGGTTTGACAACGGCAGCGCCGCTGGTATGCGCCGCCCAACGAAAGTTTTCTCTCGGCGTGTCCTTCATCCTGTGAATGCGATAGCGCGCCATGTTGTTATAGTTTAACGCGGGCCGAAGGGTGAGATGAGGTTTCTGCCGCGCGCGTCATGTCTGTCACAATTGAGGACGAGAGGTCTTGGGGGACGATTTTTTTCGATACGCGTTTAGATGAGAAAATACTGGGTTGTCATAGCTCTGTTTTTGCTGGTGGGACTATTGTGGTGGGCGTTCGGAGCGAGAAAAGGATCGGTTGGCATTCATTTTGCAGAGGTGAGGCGCCAGGCCATCAAAAGCACAGTGCCGACCAACGGCAGAGTAGAGCCGGAAGAGTGGGGCGCCGCACGGGCTGAGATATCCGGAGTGGTGAAATCGATCGCGGTGCAACGTGGACAAAAAGTGGTGCAAGACCAACGCTTAGTGCAGTTAGACAAGTCATTGGCGCAATCGGAGTTGGCGGCGGCCGTCGCGAAACGACAAGAAGCCGAAGCGGATATAGAGAATTTAAAGCGCGGTGGGAAAGAAGGGCAACTAAGCAGCGTGAACGACTCGATTCAAAGCGCGCAAAGTGCTGTGAAAGTTACTCAACGGACGTATGAATCCCTGGCACGATTGGAAAAAAAACAGGCAGCTACAAGGCAGCAAGTTCTAGATGCGGCGGATGCATTGACGCGAGCCAAGATGCAGCTTGCCTCCTTTGAAGACCAGCGCCGCACTTTGGTGGGCGCGGGAGATATGAAGGTCTCCCAGGCGAAGTTAAAAGATGCGAAGGCGGCGGTAGCGCTAGCGCAGCACCGAGTGGACCTTGGCACGATAAAGGCTCCCCTAGCGGGAACGGTGTATCAGTTCGACTTGAAAATAGGCGCCTATTTGCAGCCGGGCGACGTAGTGGCGGAGGTAGGACGGCTGGACCGCGTGAAGGTGACGGTATACGTAGATGAGCCGGATTTAGGGCGCGTGAAAGAGAACATGCCGGTGGATGTAACCTGGGAGGCGCGCCCTGGGAGGCATTGGTTCGGGAAAGTGGAAAAGCTGCCTACGCGTATCGTTACATTGGATACCCGCAGAGTGGGTGAAGTAACGACTGTTGTCGATAATCCGGACCACGATTTGCTACCGGGCGTGACGGTGAATGCAACGATCGTTTCCGTGGTGGCGAACGATGCCGCCGCGATGCCGAAGCAGGCGCTTCGCAGATTACAGAGCCAAGAAGGGGTTTACAAGCTGGTAGGCCACAAGGTTGTCTGGACGCCGGTAAAGACCGGAGTAAGCGATATTAACAATGTGCAAATCCTTTCGGGATTGCAGCCGGGAGACCGCGTAGCGCTGCCTAGCGATACGGAGATCACTTCGGGAATGACCGTCAACGTGCTGCAATGAAATTCGTTGGAAGGGCCTTGCTTGTTGGTAGTTACTCGGAGATTCGATACAGCACGGAGGCGTGCGGCGGGACCGTGATGTTCAAGGAACTTTGCCGGCCGAGGTCCTTGTGCTCCCAAAGATCGCGTACTTTATAGGACTTCTTTTTCCAGCCGAACTCATCCCATCCGTACTGCATGTGCTCGGCCTTGTCGCCCCGGCTGACCAGCGCTAAATAATGACCGTTCCCGTCCTCAGGCTGCGCGGTCCAGATCGCTGTGTGGTCGGTCGTTATTAGAGGACGATTACCGGTAGAGTGCTGATCGACATCCAAAACTTCCTTGTTCGAGAGAAGCGCGGTCGTCCATTCGTCGTCATGCGTGAGATTGCCGCCCATCATCAGCGGGGAGCGAAGGATAGACCAGAAGGTAATCAGGGTGCGTTGTTCATCGTGAGTGAGACGGGTTTGGCGCGCTTCGCCGAGACCAGGACGGGGTCCGAGATAGCCGATAGGAAGCATGTCGGCATCGGGCCAGTGCCCCCGTTCGACATGCGGCGCCCAACCGATGGCGGTGGCGAACTGTCCGTAGAGAGTTTGCGCCCAGCCTTGCTCGCCCGCGCCGGGGCTGTAGTGATCCCAAACGTCATCGGAGATGCGCCACATTTGTGCATATTTGCGGACGGTGTTCGCTGTGGCTAATGACGTGGGACCGGGTGAGAGACTTAAGACGATAGGTCGTCCGGTTTTTTTCAGTGCAAGGCTAATCATCCGAATTTCGTGCTCCTTATAGGGATGAATGGCAATGCAGTCGACCTTCAGGAAATCAACTCCCCAACCGGCGTAGAGCTTGGCAATGGAGTCGTAGTAAGCTTGCCCGGCGAGATTGTCGTTTACGCCATAGTTGTCGGGGTTCCAGGGGCAAGTATCCAGTTGGTTGGCGGCGTCGGCGGCATAAAAAGAGGAGTTCGCGATGGGAAGATTTTTTTGCACTGCCTCTTTGGGAATACCGCTGATAATGTGAATGCCGAACTTCAGGCCGAGCGAGTGAACGTGGTCCGCTAAAGGCTTGAAGCCAGCGTTGCCCTTGGCGGAAGGAAAACGATTTGGGGCGGGCATAAAGCGCCCGTTATGCCCCACGGTGAAGTGCCAAGACGGTTTGCCTTTGCTCTCGGGGTTCCGGATGTACCATCCTTCGTCGACTATCGCGTACTGCCAGCCGTATTCCTTAAGATGCCGATCCAACCATTGGACGTTCTCTTTGAACTCCGATTCGGTGACGGTAAGGCCGTAAGAGTCCCAACTATTCCAACCCATCGGCGGCGTGGCGGCCAGCACATGGGCGTCCGATGTCGCTTGTTGAGCCGAGAGCGAGCAGGCAAGAGCAAGAAGGAGTAACGGGGCGGGGAAGCGAAACATGGAGAAGAGTGTATCAACGTATCTCTCAGCTTATGATTCGCTTGCGTACGGCGTAGAGAATGAGCTCCGGAACGCTATGGACGTTCAGTTTGCTCATGAGATTACCGCGATGGGTTTCGATGGTGTAAGGACTAAGGCTGAGGAGGGCGGCGATGTCTTTCGTGGAGCGGCCTTCAGCGACGAGTTGCAAGAGTTCACGTTCGCGGGCGGTAAGCAGATCGTAGCTATCTTCGACGCCACGCTGCCGCATCTGACGGAGGTAATCTTCAGCTAGGACTTTGCTGACGGCAGGACTGAAGAAAGCTTTGTTGGCGGCAACGGCGCGAACGGCTCCGATGAGATCGCCTTCGGCGGAGTCTTTCAGAAGATAGCCACGCGCACCTGCCTTTAGCGCGCGCAGTACGTAGCTTTCGTCGGAGTGCATGCTGAGGATGACGACAGCGATCTTTGGCGAGGCGGCGGTGATGCGGGCGGTGGCTTCGATGCCGTTCATCATCGGCATGGCTACGTCCATGATGACAATATCGGGAGCTTTTAAATCGGCCAGATCGACGGCTTCACGCCCGTTGCTGGCTTCGCCGACAACCGAGAAGTCGGGCTGTCGTTCGAGTAATAAGCGGAGACCGTTACGCATGATGGTGTGGTCGTCGGCGAGAAGAATACGAAGAGACATGAGAGCGGCTGCTTCTTAGGATCGGACGAGCGGTAATTGTACGTCGACAAGAGTACCGTGGCCCGGTCGCGAGTGGATGCGGCACTCGCCGCCCAGATGTTCGACACGTTCTTTCATCCCAAGGAGACCGAGACCTTTGTCGCGCTCCGGCAGGAAACCCTGGCCGTCGTCTTTGATCTTCAGCGTAAGACGGTTCTCGTTTTGAGCAAGGGAGATGTGAACCAGTTTGGCACGAGCGTGCCGGGCAACGTTGAACAGCGCTTCTTGCACGACGCGATAGATGCAGGTTTTATGATCGTCCGGCAAGTCTTCGGAGATGGAATCGGCTTGCACTTCGACCGGCAAGTTTTTGGTGCGGGAGATCTCGCGAGCCTGCCATTGCACGGCGGGAAGAAGACCAAGATCATCGAGCATGGAAGGACGCAACAACAGCGACATATCGCGTACAGTAACGACGGTTTTCTCGCCGAGTTTTTTGATTTCAGAGATTTGCTCTCGCGCTTCGGCTTGTTCATCAGGCGACAGCAATGCCGATAAGTTGCCTAAGCCGAACAGTAGCGCCGAGAGCGATTGGCCGATTTCATCGTGAAGTTCGCGGGAGATGGCGCGGCGCTCATCCTCCTGCACCTCCAGGACTCTGGCGGAAAGATCGCGCAGCGTTTCGCGGGTTTGCAGAACCTCCTGGAAACGTACGGAAGAAAGATGCTCCAAACGCAAAATACGATAGATGCTGCCAACGGCGAGAATAGAGCCGCCAGCGACGGTGAGCAGGAGCAGAAGCGTCAAGGAATGTCGGAAAGTGACGAAAAGGCCGGTGATCTGATCGTTGCCGGCCTCCAATTGTTTCTGGTTGGAGAGACTGAATGCATCGGCGAGGTGAACCATTTCCGCGCGTTGGGGCAGCAAGGTGCCGGTCATAAATTGGTAGCCGCGATCGCGCCGCTCGTCGATGGTCCAGTGCAGGGCGGGATGCAATGAATTCAGATAGCCGCTTAGGGCGATGTCGAAGTGGTGAAACAATTCTTTATCGCGGCCGTTCAGTAAATTGGCATAATCTTCGGCGATGTTTTTGAGTTGTAGCTCTGAGTCTTCGAAATCGGCTTTATGGTTGCCGGCGCGCGCCGGATCGGGTTCCAGCAGGTAATCACGAACGTAGGTACCGGAGAGGTAAAGCGCCGAGCGAAGCTGCTGAAGAATGGTGTCGCGACGAACATAGCTGTTGCGGATATTTTGATTTTTTACTTCGATTGTCTTTAAGACGGAGAGTGTATAGAGACTCGAGAGAACGAGCAATGCAACAAGTCCGCCGAATCCGATTAAAAGAAGCCGGCGAGTCTGATGACCATTACTGATGACGGGCATGGTGGATCATCGCAATTCGCCGAGAGTAAATTGCAGGAAGGCATAAGCTTCCTGGTAATCGTATTTCGTCTGCAGGGTTTGTACCTGCGCTTGTGTTTGGGCGAGTTGCGCTTGCGTTAGCTCGACAATGGAAGAGAGTCCCAGACGGTAGCGGCCCTGCGCCAGGTCGAGCGCCATGTTCGCCTGCGTGAGAAGCTGCTGCGTAGCATCGATGGCTTGGAAGGCAGATTGCGAGCCGGCCCAGGCGACACGTACATCGCGCGCAATCTGCTGTTGCAGGTCGCGGACACGTTGATTCGTTACCTCTAGTTGGTACTGCGCGGCTTGGCGTTGGGCGGAGGAGCGGTGCCCGTTAAAAAGAGGAATCTCCACATTCACAGCAACGCTCTCATAACCATTAGGGATGTCGGGATTGGCGGTACCTGGATTGATCAATGGAAGCGATCCACCGACGGCGCGGAGGCTTGCGGTAGGCCGGGTTAGGTCTCGTTCGGCATAGACGAACTTCTGGTCGGCGGCGCGCTGCAAACGGAGACTCGCTAGCTCGGGGCGGCTATCGAAAGCACGGGAGATCAGCGGCTCGGGACCGTCGGGAGGAGCGGGAGGCAGAGCTTGCTCGTGTAGCCGATAGGTAGTCGATCGATCCGTGCCAAGCGTTCGACCGAGGTTGGCGTATGCGCTCTGCACCTGATTGGTGGCACGGAGGAGCATCAGCTTAGCGTCGGACAAATTCACCTGAGTGAAACTGAGGTCCACTTGTGATTTCAATTTATTTTTCGCCAGTTCGGACACTTGATCGACGACGGCTTGGCGGGTAGCAACCGTTTGTTCGGCAACATGCACCAGAGCTTGCGCCAGTAGAGTGTCATAGTAGGCCTGATTGACGGCGAGCAACACGTTGTAACGAGTGGACTGCGTATCCTTTTGGCTCGCTTGTTCTTGCAGCTTGGAACTGGCGATAAGGTTGAGAGTGCGACCGGAATCGGTAATGAGCTGCGAGAGGCTAAGGCCATATCCGAAGCGAGTAAACAAGCGCGAACCGCCTAATGAGCCGGCTCCGAGGCGAGCTCCATCGTTAGCTTGTGAGCCGGTGATTTCGCCGTTGATGTCGGGATAGTAGGCTGCTTTTGCTTGCCGCACGAGTTGGCCAACGCGCAGCGCGTTTGCTTGGGAGGCGAGCAGTCGCGGCTGGTTTGCCAATGCCATGGCTTGCGCCTGTTGTAACGTCAGCTCGGGTCTTGGTTGCTGTGCTATCAGCGTGCAGCAGGGCAGGGCGGCCAGAGCGGACACGGCCAGGATAATTCGATAATTCCTCATGTGACTTAGGCGGTGGCGGGAGATTGCACTATTCCGTTTTGCCTGTCCTTCCTTCGATATACCAGCAGATAAGCAGCGGGAACAATAAAGATGGTGAAGAGAACGGAAGTAGCGAGGCCGCCGATAATAGTGAGCGCCATGGGAGCGTACTGCTCCGAGCCGGTCCCCATTTTCAAGGCCATGGGAAGCATGCCGATGATTGTTGCCAGCGAGGTCATCAGAATGGGCCGCAGACGGACACGGCAGGCTTTGATGACGGCTTCGGCTACAGTGAGATGCTCTTCTTCCTCCAGCTTATGGGCGAAATCCACAATCAAAATACTGTTGGAATTGGCGATGCCGATTAGCATGAGAACGCCCATCAGAGACATGGTGTTCAATGTTGTACCGGTTAAAGGAAGAATGATCAGGACGCCGATAAATCCCACGGGAACTGCCAGCAGGATTAGAAAAGGATCGACGAAGGAACGGAACTGAGCGGTGAGGATGAGATAGAGAAGAACGATGACCAGAATGAATCCCACTGCGAAACTCTTGAACGATTCGTTCATGCCTTGCACCATACCGCGGAGAGTGACACGCATGTTGTGTGGAATTTGTGAGTTCTTGATGACCTTCTTGATTTCCGTAGAAAGCTTGCCTAGGTCTTCGCCCTTCGGCGTGACATATATGTCGGCGGCACGTTGGATTTGATAGTGGTCGAGCTCTGTGGGTGTTTCGACGTGAGTGAGATTGACTACCGTGTCGAGCGTCGTAGGTTCCTTCAGATTGGGGGCTTTCAGCGGGATGTTCTTCAGGTCGAGCTTGTTATGGATGGCGCCAAGGCCATGTTCACGGTACTGAACAGTCAGCAGATAGTCGTTACCGCTTTTCGGGTCGAGCCAGTAATTGGGTGCAATCATTGCGTTGGAGTTGAGGGCAGTGATTACGTTATCGACCACGTCTTTCTGGGTCAGTCCTAATTCAGCGGCGTGGATACGATTTACGTCTAACCGCAGGCCGGGATAGTTCATGTCTTGCGGAATATAAACTTCGTCGACACCGGACATCTGCCGAATACGCGCAGCTAGATTTTGTGCTTGTGCAAAGTCCTGTGGATAGTTCCGGCCGGTGATCTGCACGTCGATAGGGGCCGGCATGCCGGAATTTAAGATGCCATCCACCATGGAGCCGCTTTGGAAGAACATGCGGATGCTGGGAAATTCTTTGGCGATGGCTTCGCGCACACGGCTCATGTATTCGAAACTGCTGATCTTGTGATCGGCGCGTAATTGCGTCTGTACGGTAGCCATGTAGGAGCCGGCGTTCGTGGTGTAGAGCGAAGAAAAACCATTGTGAAAGCCGATGTTGGAAACCGTCATGTTGAAGTCGGTCGGCTGGATAGTGTGCCGAATTAGATTTTCAACTTTCTTGACGTACTGTTCGGTCATTTCGAGGCGGGAGCCAGTAGGAGCTTTCATGTTGATGGTGAACTGGCCGGCATCGGTGCGGGGGAAGAAGGCGACCCCAATGAATGGATAGAGTCCGAGGCTGATTACGAAGAGGCCAAGCAATGCCGCGACGGTCAGGCCCGGCCGAACTAAGGCGCGGCGAACTAACCACTCATAACCGTCGAGCAGCTTGTTGAATAAGTTGTTAAATCCTATGTTGAAGCGATCCCACCAAGAGAGGCGAGGAGAGGGCGAGATTTGGATGTGCTCGCGATGCCACTCTCCTTGATCGTGCTCGCCGATGGGTGGCTGAGGACTGATATGGGCTGCTTCGGCGTGGTTTGCCACTTTGAGAAAACGCGAACAGAAAAGGGGAATGACCGTCATGGCCACTACAAAGGAGACTAGGAGTGAGATGCAAAAGGAGAGGGCAAGTGCGGAGAATAGGTATTTGCTGACTCCGTAAAGCAAGGTTACGGGGAAAAAGACAACAATGCCCACGAGCGTCGCGGCCAATACGGCAAGGGTGACTTCTGAACCGCCCTTTTCCGCCGCAATCATGGGCGGTTCACCTAGTTCTAGATGTCGATAGATATTTTCGAGCGAGATAACGGAGTTGTCGATTACGCGTGAAAAGGCCAGGGCCAGGCCGCCGAGGATCATGGTGTCAACGGTGTTGCCCATTAGGTTAAGAATGATGAAAGTAGCCAATGCCGATATCGGGATGGAAAGTAGCACGGCGCTGGTAGCACGGAGACTGCCTAGGAACAGCAAGATCATGACGCTGGTGAGCACTAGGCCAATCAAGCCCTCGTGCAGTACGGTGTTAATTGCTTCCTTTACGAACGTGGATTGATCGAAGAGAACACTGGTTTTCAATTGCTGAGGAATATTGACCAATTTTTTCAGCAGGTCACGAACGCTTTGCACTACCTGAATGGTGTTGGTGTCTCCGCCTTGCTTCATGATCGGGATATAAGTAGAGCGTTGGCCGTCCACGCGAACGATGTTGTCCTGGATAGCGTCGGCATCTTCGGCGTTGCCTATATCGCCCACAGAGACCCAGGAGTTGCCGGCCGTTTTGATAGGAATCTGGTTCATTTTCGTCATGTTCTCGATCAGGCTGTTGGAGTAGACGTAGTAATCGGTGGGACCCATTTTCACGTCCCCAGCGGGCAAAATCAAATTTTGATTATTGACGGCGGAGACAACATCCATCGGGCTCAATTTGCGGGAAGCCAATTTATAGGGATCCACGTAGACCATGATCTGGCGCTGTTTTCCACCAAAGGGAGGCGGGATTTCGGCTCCCTTTACGGTGGCGATTTGATTGCGAATGGTATACCGCGCCAAGTCGTAGAGCCGGGATTCGCTCATGCCTGCGCCTTTCACCGCGACAAGGCAGACGGGTTGACTGGAGGCATCCATTTTGAGCACCACTGGAGGCTGGGTACCCTTAGGTAGATGTCGCAAGTCGGCGAGAGCTAGATTGGCTAACTGCGAAGCGTCGGCATCGGCGCTGGTGCCGGGTTGGAAATAGACTTTGATGATGCTGGTGCCCAGGGTGGAGCGCGACTCCATATGATCGATCCCGGCGGCGAGGGTGAAGAAACGTTCCAGCCGATTGGTGATGTCGGATTCGATATCTTCCGGAGGCATGCCGGTGTAGAAGGTAGCGACTACCACTTGAGGCAGGTTAATCGCCGGGAAAAGGTCTACCGGCATGCGCGAAAGACTGGTGACGCCGAGAACGCAGGCCACCAGACAAACGACGACGATGAAGTATGGATTCCGAATGGAAAATCGTGACATGATTTAGGGGCAATGACGGGTTGGAAGGAACTCGTTAACTGGCGCTGCCATAGGCGGGCGGTGTCACTATCTGAGGATGCACATGCTGTCCCGGCTTCAGGCTGGAGCGGTCACCGGCGACGACCTCATCGCCTTCGGAGAGACCGGATAAGACGCCGATGTCGCCTTCGCCTTCGATGCCCAATTGGACAGGGCGAACCTGGACGACGTTGTTTGCATCTACGACATAGACGCTGGCGCGCCGGTCTTCCCGTTGAACGGCAGAGGTGGGTATGGTGAGAGCGTTTGCGTTTTGATTCAGCGTCAGGGTTGCTTCGGCATAGACACCAGGGATGAGAACACCTTTGGGATTGGGCACGTCCACTTCGGTGTGCATGGTGCGCGTAGCGTCATGTACATCCGGCGCGAAGCGGGCTACGTTGCCGGGAAAACTCTTATTTAAAGCAGGTACTTGCACACTGACGGGATCGCCTATTTTGACATAGCCGACATAGGATTCGGGAACGGGGATGACCAGACGGAACCGGTCTTCTTCGGAAAGCTTGACCAGCGGCATGGCTTGGGTGCTGGAATTGATTCCGGCCTGCATCAGCATGCCTAGATTGGCATATCGTTGCGTTACAACGCCGTCGAAAGGAGCAGTGATGCGGGAGTAGGCGAAGATGGCCTGGTCATGCTCTAATTTGGATTGCGAGGCCGCCAGGTTGCTTTGCGCCGCGCTGAGAGTCGCTTTGGCAGCCTCCACTTGCGCTTCGGAGGCGAGGTCTTTGCCTTCGACATCGTCTACTTCTTGCTGAGCGATCAATCCAGGCCTTGTTTCCGAGACTTGTTTGAAGCGCTGGTAGGAGAGATGAAGCACCTTGTGCTGCGCCTCGGTACGGCTTAACTGATTTCTGGCGTTGGCGATGCGATCGTTCATGCTTTCTAATGCTGCTTGATCCTGGCGGATTTGTGCTTGCAGCTCAGGAATCTCCAGCACGGCCATGAGCTGGCCTTTTTTTACGTGCGTGCCGTAATCAACCAGTAGTTTGGCTACATATCCTGCTTCTTTCGCGTAGATATCGGTTTCCTGGAAGGGAACAAGCTCGGCGGAGACGGTAAGCCGACGCTGCAATGGATGGCGAGAGACTTTTACAACGCCGACGATTGTTTCCTGTGATGGCGGAGCGGGCGTAGCAGCCTCATCTTTCCTCCCACAGGAGGCAAGAAGCAAGATCATAGCAGAGCTTACAAAAAGGGACAGAGTGGTGCTGGTCAGCTTCGGTGATGGAAGTGGCATCGGCAGTCAGTTTCGAGGCTATGGATGTAGATTTCAATGTAGAAGTTTCGAGAGGCAAGAAGCTATACCCGGAAACCGGGATTCCTTTGCCGAAATTCCGGTAGGAGTATACCCTCCAGAAGTTGGAGTTGAGGTATATTCGTCATTCGTGAGTGATTAGCACGCCAGAAAGCGATCAAACAATGACTGACCGACCGAAAATCGATGCTTCCGATATGGATCTTTCGCGCCGTAACCTTTTACGGTTGGGATCTTTAGGCGTTGTGGCCGCAAATGTTTCCGCCGCCACCGGGGTTTCTGCGAATACGCAGGCACCGGCATCCACCGTCATAAACATGCCATTCCAGGCGGTGAATCCGCGCATTGGGTTGGTTGGAACCGGCGGCCGGGGAACGGTTCTTCTGGAGAATATGCTGGCAGCCGATGTCAAGGTGAATGCTTTATGCGACATCGTGAAAGACAAAGCGGTTCGTGCGCAGGAAATAGTGGAGAAGGCAGGGCAGAAACCGCCTGCGCTGTACGTAGATAATGAGCACGCGTTTGAGCAATTGGTGGCTCGGGACGATTTAGATTTGATCGTGACGGCTACGCCCTGGCGTTGGCATGTGCCAGTAGCGTTGGCAGGGATGAAGGCGGGCAAGCATGTTGCAACGGAAGTTCCGGCGGCAACCACCATTGAAGATTGCTGGAAACTGGTGAACACGGCCGAACAGACGCGCAGGCACTGCGTGATGCTGGAGAACTGCTGTTACGGTTACAACGAAACAATGGTTTTGGGCATGGTGCATGCGGGTCTTTTCGGGGAATTGCTGTATGGTGAAGCGGCGTATCTTCACGATCTGCGGGAGGAGCTCTTTTCCGGGAAAGGCGAAGGATTATGGCGTCGTACGGTACACACGGAGCGGCGAGGCAATCTTTACCCGACGCACGGGCTGGGTCCAGTGTCCAACTATATGGGGATCAATCGCGGGGATCGGTTCGACTATCTTGTGTCGATGAGTACTCCGGCGCGAGGGCTGGCGCGATACCGGGCTGCCCATATCGCCAAAAGCGATCCGCGTTGGAAGGAGCATTACATCGACGGCGATTTGAATACGTCGCTGATAAAAACGGCCAACGGTTTGACGATCAATTTGCAGCATGATGTTTCGAACCCCCACCCTTACAGTCGCTTGAACACCATCGCCGGGACGGGAGGAATTTTTGAGGATTATCCGCCGCGCATCTATATCGATGGACAGCCTGGGAAAGAAGAGTGGGGCAGTATCGACAAATACAAAGCGCAGTATGAGCATCCTTTATGGAGGAAAGAAGGCGAGATCGCGCGAAAGCTCGGCGGGCATGGTGGGATGGACTTTATCATGATTTACCGTCTGATGGAGTGCATGCGCCGCGGCTTGCCTCCGGACATGGACGTTTACGATGCCGCTTCGTGGTCGGCGGCAGCGCCGTTGAGTGCGGAGTCGGTCAAGAACGGCAGCGCACCGATTCGCTTTCCGGATTTTACGCGGGGGCACTGGGATAAGCGGAAGGGGTCGGCGATTTTGGGGGCATCGTAAGTTAGTCGCCAAAAAACTTACGAGTTCTTCAAATTTTCGAGAAGGTATTCCGACGTACGCAAGGTGAACGCCACAATCGAGAGAGTGGTGGTTTTGTCTGTGCAGTTCGGAAATACACTCGCATCGCAGACGTAAAGGTTCGGTACGTCGTGTGTCTGTCCGAAGCTGTTCGTGACGAAGTTTTTGGGATCGTTTCCCATGCGGAGCGTACCTGTTTCATGCAGACTGGTGCCGGGAATGTCCGGTTCTCCCGCGCCCTCATACTCGGCCCCGCTTGCCCGCAATAGTTGTTCGCAAACGTACTTGCCGTGTTCGAACATGAGCTGCGTGTTTTTGTCCCATTGAAAATGGAGCCGTGCGGCGGGAATGCCGTAAATGTCTTTTACCTCTGGATCGATGTCCACAAAGTTCAGGTCGCTGCGCTGTGTGGGGGCCTGGATATAGAAACTCACGGGCGTTGGATAACGACGCTTGATCTGTCGCTTGAACTCGCGCCCGAATCCTTCAATTTTGTCGTAGTAGCCAGGAAAGCCGCTGCATCCGCCGTCCGGGTAAACCGAGTACCCACGAATAAATTGTTCTTCGCGCGGATTGTCAAGATTTTGCCAGCGCGGCAGCCAGGCGATCGTGCTGGCAGAGACATTATCAGGAAAGCTGGGCTGCCCGAGCAATTGCGGGAAATAACCGCGACCGATTGTGCCATACATGTGATCGCACAGGTTGCGACCTGCTTGACCGCTGGAATTCGCAATGCCGGTCGGCCAATGGCGCGATTTAGAGTTCAACAAAATGCGCGCGGACTCAACACAGGACGCAGCTACGACCACTGCCTTGCCGTAGACTTCGATTTCTTGTTTTGTGTTCCGGTCGATGTAGGCGACCCCTGTAGCGCGTCCATTTGCATCAGTAAGGAGGTTTTTAGCCAACGCGTTCGTGCGCAGTTCGAGGTTGCCGCTTTTCTCGGCCGCGGGCAGGAAGAACCAAGGCGTGGAAAAAAACGCTCCGACATCGCAGCCCTCCGTACAATTTGCGCAAAAGTGGCAAGCGGGATGTCCGGCGTGGGGTACTGTTAGCTGCGCGATGCGATCGGGCAGGTACGGAACACCGATCTTGTGCGCGCCGCCTTCGAGAATCTTATCGATACATCGAAAGTTCATAGGCGGCAGATACTCGCCGTCCGGGTTACTGGGGCGATTCTGGACTGTGCTTGCCACACCCATCAGCCGCTCGGCACGCGTGTAATAGGGAGCAATCTCTTCGTAAGAAATTGGCCAATTTACGTCGTAGCCGTCCCGGCTGGCGGCTTGAAAATCGATCTCGCTGAAGCGTGCTGAGGAGCGTCCCCAGAAGTTGGTTTTCCCACCCACGGCAAAGCAGCGCCGCCACGTCCACTCGGTTCCGGGAGCGGCGGTGAATGCGATATCGTGCTCCCAAATACCCTCCGTATACTCGTTATCCATGTAGCCGATGAAGTGCCGCCGTTTCTCCGGTTCGCCGTATCCTCGGAACGGCATGTCGTACGGCATGCGATGATTCCGAAAGTCCTTGCTAGGATTCAGTCGCCTACTTCCGTTGAGCGCGCAAACCTTGGCTCCTGCTTGGCAAAGCGCATGGATTGCCGTTCCGCCACCGGCACCGGTTCCAATGACGATGACGTCGTAAATTTGCTTTGGCATCAGTATTTTGGAGCAGGCAGATGAAGGTGTTCGGGATCGTCGACGTGCGGGCAAGCGGGAGAGTGAGAGTAAAACTTTAGACCAGGATAGTCGAGTTCCTCCAGACCCACGCGGCTGGTGTAATAACCCATCACGGTGTAGCGCCGAATGAGGTGGAAGAAGGCTTGTCCTTGCAAATCGCTTGTTGCGTTCTGCGGCTGATAAGCGACATTCCGAAGAATTGCTGTCTGCCGATCCGGCGCAAGCTGGGTGAACGGACCGCTACTGTCTTCGTGGGCTTTCGAGTCGAGCCACTGGAGCCCATCTCGCATTGGCTGCTGGATATCATGTTCACCATGAGCGGCCATGAAGTCAATAAACTCGCTAACGCCTGCTTCGTGTGCACCGCCGCTTTCATCTTTCGGAATGATTAACTCGGTCACGACATCAATGGTGCGATACTCGTGCTGGGAGAAAAATAGCGGCTTATAAATGGCTGGTCGAGGTGGCGCGTAAGCATCGGTCGGATGTTTATGTTCACCTGCGAACATCCAACGGCTGAAACCTGGAAACTGGCTGGCGACGGCCGCTTTGGCCATTAATTCCAGCACTGCTCGTCTGTCTGGCGCCTGATTAGCCATCTTTCCGCAGGGTCCTGCTTTCCCAGAATGGCCATGCTGCTCCGATCAGAGTTGCCATGGAACCTAGCTTGGCACGGGTAAATGTGGTGTGCAATCGCGCCGGCGTACAAGCATGTGCGCGGAATGTTTGTTCGGCCGGCTTCAACGTGAAGTCACCCGCAGCAGAAAGTCCTCCGGCGATAGCAATGTGATCGGGAAATAAGATGTTTGCCATGGATGCGGTCGCAATGCCCAGCCATTCGCCTGCATCCCGCAAAACCGCAATGGCATGCATATCCCCGGCTTCCGCTGCTACGACAACGTCGCGTAAGGAAAGCTCGCGGTCGATACGGGCGTTCTTTCTGTAGCGTTCGGCTACTACGGGAGCGGAGACCATGATCTCGGCGCAGCCTCGTCCCCCGCATGTGCAAAGCGGTCCGTCGCGCAGTACCATCACGTGCCCGATGTCTCCCATGCAACCGTAAGTAAAGCGAAGCGGCACACCGTCAATGGTCATTCCGGCGCCTAGTCCCGTGCCGGAAGCGAGACAAAGAAAACGCTTGCTGTTTTGCCCAGAGCCGAACCGGTATTCGGCCATCGTCGCGGCATTGGAATCGACTTCCAGTTCGATGGCGAGGGAGGGGAATCGGCTTGTTAATGTTTGACGTAACGGAAAGCCTTCCAGCCATGACAAATTCGAGTTATACAACAGGTGACCGCGCCCTCCATCGAGAAAACCTGCCACCGCTACACCAATCTCTCGCGTTTTTTGCCCATGCGCTTCTGCGGAGCTAATGGTTTGCGCGATTAAATTCGAGAGACCTTCGATGTAAGTATGAATATCCGGCTTGGTAGGAATGGAGCTTAAGAATTGGACCTCACCGTGCTTATTGAGCATACCTGCTTTGGTGGACGTCCCGCCAATATCGACGCACAACACAGGCGATTCGAATGTATCCGGCAGCGCCATATTCAGATTGTTTTAGGGAAGGCGAAGCCAGCCTCCGTCGTCGTAATTGCCTGGGCCCAACGAAAGTCTCCCGGCGTGATTCCCCGCAATTCAGCTTTCCGGTAAGCAGCTAACTGCAACGGAATCGTTTCCAAAGCTGATACGAAACGTTTCGGGATCGCGGAGGGCCATTGAAGCAAAGGAACAAGCTTTGTTTCATCGATCACGGGGCCGATCCAACGGACTTGTCCACCCATTTCGCTGATGTTTTCGGCGAGTGCCGCATCCAGGTGCGTTGTTTCAGGCTGCGTTCCGATGATGATGCCGCGAAAACTTGCGTCGGTGACTTCCACCGGGCCATGACGAAACTGTGCCACGGACATGCCGACAGCCGGACTCTTCGCGGTCTCGTGCATGAGAAGCACGCCTTCCGATACTGCACCCAACGCCGCACCGCGGCCCAATATGTAGAGCGGTTGCTCACCTTGTAGGAAGCCTGTCCACTGCTTACTGGCCTCAACGCACTCCGGGATCAGCTGTTCGAAGATATCTGCCGTTTCCTCCAGTTCTGATTTTGCCTGCTCCCACTCATTAAGCATCATGGCTTCCAATAGCGCGAACACCACCAGCGTTGCGGTGTAAGTCTGGATAGCAATCAACTGGTCCGCAGGACTATTCATGAAAAGAGTTTTACTCGCTTCGGAGCCGAGCGTGCTATCGGCGACATTGACTACGCCGATCGTTGCCGCGCCAGACTGCTTCAATTGCGAAAGTAGCCGAATGACTTCTACGCTTTCGCCTGAGCGGGAAACCAACACCACGGCGGTATCATCATCTGCCATCGAAGGCAGGAAGTACAACAGTTCTGAAGTCTCGACAGAAGCAATGGGCCATCCGCGCCCACCAAGCGCATAGTAAAAGGGAAGGCAGGCAAAGTAGGAGGCGCCCATGCCGCTCAGAAGAATACGTTTTTTTGAACGCAACAACTCGGTGGTTTCGCGCAAGGCGTCAGTGCCCTCGCCAAACTGATACTTCCCTATTGCGCGGAGCGCCTCTGCCTGGTGAAGAATGTTCTGGAGAAGCGGCGTGCTCACTTTAAGTTATTTCCTAACCACTCCTCAATCGGCCTGTTAGTTTTGGGTGTGTACGGCATATGGATTTTCTGTCCTGCACCAGCCGATGCGTAGGCGGCATAAAGCGCCTTCAGAACTTCGCGCCCGTCCTCGCCGGAGGCTTGCAGCGTTTCTTTTCCGCGCACAACTCTGGCGAAATGGCGCATCTCCTGCGGTATGCCGTAGTTCCAGTGTTCCTCGAAGACGGGATAGCTCCAGCCATTTGTTGTCGGCGCTTTTTCTACCGCGTAGCCGAATCCATACTCGCTGTAAGTCGGCAATGCATTTCCCATGTGCAAGTCCGCATAGGTAACGCCGCCTTCGCCATAGATCTCTGTCCGGTCAGTCATGCCGCCGCGCTTTGCCCAACTGCACTCCACCATTCCGACAGCGCCGTTATCGAATTCGAGAATGCAGATGGCGTCATCATCCCCTTTGGTTTTGTCGCGATGCACATAGGTTCCAAGCTGGGCGTAGACACTCTTAATGGCGGGACGTCCTAAAAACCAGTAACAAAATGCGATGCCGTGACAACCGAGATCCATCATTGCGCCACCGCCGGCCTGCTCCATATCCCAGAACCAAGGGCTGTGCGGGCCGAAGTGCTTTTCGCTCTGCTTTACCAGATGTATTTTGCCGAACCCGCCTTGGTCCGCCATTTCTTTGGCTTTTACGTATTTGGGCGTGAAGAAGAGCTCTTCGGCGTAGCCGAGTATCACGCCCTGCCGCTTGCAGGTGTCGATCATTTCATCGGCTTCCGCAAGCGTCATGCAGAGCGGTTTCTCACAGACAACATGTTTGCCGGCATTCGCGATATCGATGGTCATCTGTGCGTGCAGGCGATTCGGTGCGGTGATCGTCACCATCTCGATTTCGGGCTGCTTCAACATCTCGCGATAATCTCGAAAGACTTGCGGGATGCTGTATCTCTTTGCCAGCTGCTCCGCATTTCCTGGTGTCGGAGAAGCTACCGCCACCACTTCGGCCTCTTCCGGCATTAGCTGGAAGGAAGCCGCATGAATGTCGGCCTCGAATTGGGACCCAATGATCCCGACTTTTACTTTTCCTTTAGCGGTCACTCGTTCTATTATGCAGGCTTGGTCCTTAAGTGACAAACAAGGCGAGCGCAATCTTCAGTTACATGGTTTCCGCTATTTGGAGTGGAAATAACAGTCGCTGGACAGTCTTTTAAATGACCGATCTTTTCAAGAGTGGCCACTTGCTTTGTATCTACAATGTACGCCCACTCAGCTACATTTGCGGTGTAGCGAGCTAATCAGATTGGTTGGGGGTGATGAGGTCGGCGAGCCAGCGTGGTGATACAACCCTGGTTCCAATCCACGAATGTGGAAAATGCTTTAGGTTCCCGGTTACCAAATATTTCGCCTGCGCTGCCTGGGCACATTCCAGAAAGATATTGTCGTCGGGATCGTGACACGCCTTGATAGGTTGCTTAGGGCGAACCCACAAACCTGCTTTGCGGATGGCTTGCAGCGTATCACTAATGACATCCGGGCTTCGCTTAAATCGGGGACGGCTGATGACCTCTTCGTATTCGGCATAGATGCTGCTGGTGATGCAAAGCCGGATGGAGCTACTCAAGGCCAAAAGCAACAACTGGGCAGACGGTCCAAGGGGTTGCAGCAACGCCGAAACAAAGACATTTGTATCGAGAACGACGCGAATCACGAACTTGGCTGTAGCCGAGATTCCTGTCGGCCTTTGCGGGCTGCCGAAATTTCCGCGTCAATTTCTTCAGTCGAAAGCTGATCGAGGCCGACCTCCTTGGAGGTTTCCCATGACTTCTGAAGCCATTCCGGCACGAGATCATGCTCAAGCAACTCCAAGGCATACTGCTCGGCTGAAAGTCCCCTCGCCAGCGCTTTGGCGGCCAAGGCTGCTCTCTGCTCGTCCCGAAGCTCTATCGTCAGCAAAGTCATCTTTCTTTCCCATGCTAACGCGCGGACAGGTGCCAGTGAAAGCTGGGGCAATGCGAAATTGATGCGGATGATGGCAAACCTGTCAGATCACATCTATAACAGGTCGCTGTGGTTTGTCGTATTTAAGCTCTTCGGCTTTATATAAGCAGTATCTGCCGAGGAATATCGCGCCGATAATGATCGCAAGTTGAAGAAAAAGCTCCAGGCGCGTGTAGTCGCGGCCATGCCAGACCTGGCATTCTAGATTCAGGAAAAGGAAAATCGTAAACAGCCATACAATTGCTATAAAAACCGCGTAGCACCACCACTGGAAGACGTGCAGCCTCCCCTGTAGCTTTTCGGTCTCAGGCTTGAAGGAGCGCCACGTTATAGCTCTGTCTATCTTGGTGCTTCTAACCAAATCTTTCATCTGTTGCTCTGCTTCCGCGTGAATTCTCTGAATAGCCTGAAGTGCTTTGGCCTGCACTGCTTGGCGCTCCCAACTATACTCATCCGTCGCTAAATCTACCGTTGCTAATGATTGATTCCAGAAATCAATCCGCTTTGTAGCGAAATCGATGATCTCGAGACGCCTCGCGTGTTCCCGACGATATGACCAAACAAAGGAAAACAAAAAAGTAGCTGCCGAAATGACCACTGCTGCGATTGGAACAATGTACTTTACAACCCAACTAATATCCATACGAACAAATATTTCATGACCTAGTGGTGTGCTTCACACGCTTTGACCTTTATCGAGCACCTTGCGAGCGCGGGTGACCTTCTGGAGAATGTCGCGCGCGGAGGCGGTCCAGATGAATGGCTTGGGCTTGTGATTGTGCCGGTCGATGTCTGTTTCCACTGCCATGATCAACTCCTCCAGATCACGGAAGACGCCGCGCTTGAGCCGATTTTGAGTCAGGTCCCGAAAGAAGCGCTTTACCATATTGAGCCACGATGCGCTGGTGGGCGTGAAGTGCAGATGGAAGCGCTTGTGCCTGGCTAGCCACCGCTGTACCTTGGGGTGCTTATGGGTCGCGTAGTTGTCGCAGATCAGATGTAGATCCTTGTCGGGCGGAGTTGCCTGATCGATCAGACGCAGGAACTTCAGCCACTCCTGATGGCGGTGACGCTCCAGGCACAAACCCATGACCTCGCCGTTACCGGTGTTGAGGGCCGCAAACAGCGTGGCGGTGCCGTTGCGTTTGTAGTCGTGCGTCATGGTGGCGCCTCGCCCGCGCTTCATCGGTAAGCCCGGCTGCGTACGGTCGAGTGCCTGAATCTGACTCTTTTCGTCCGCGCATAACACCAGCGCTTGTTCCGGCGGATTTAGGTACAGGCCCACGATAGCCTCCAACTTCTGTGCGAACTCTGGATCGTTGCTGATCTTGAAGGTCTCCACGCGATGGGGCTTGAGCCCATGTGCGCGCCAGATGCGCAGCACGCTGGAATCGCTAATGCCCAGTTCCGCCGCCAAGCTGCGCGTCGACCAATGTGTCGCGTTGGCCGGCTTGCTCTGGGTGGTTTTCTCAAAGACGAGCCGTACCATAGCGGCTGTAATCGAAGGCGTGCGCCCGGGACGCGGCGCGTCTTTCTCCAGCCCCTTCAGCCCCACGTCCAGGAACCGGTTTCGCCACCGCGCCGCTTTCTTCGGAGAGATGCCTAGTTGCATCGCGATCTCGAGATCCGGTTTGCCTGCAGCAGCCAGCAGCACAATTTTGGAGCGCTCCACCCTACGTGCGGGAAGCGACCGGCCCCGCGCCTGCTGTTCCAGCCGGGCGCGTTGCTCGGCGTCAAGTACCACGGGTCGCGCGGAACGCATCAGAGAACCTCCTACCTGGATAGATGCTCCGATTTGTTTACTCAGCTTTATTTATGAAGCACTGCACTAGGCTGAAGCCAGCAGAGTTCCTTTATTGCCGCGCTAAATAGCCGGGCTGGATCCGCGTTGCTTTGTCTGCTGGCCGGGTCCGCTAATTTCGACCTCAGCAAAACTGCCGGACGTGGGCGGCAAATAACCGCCGCAAAAGGATTGGACGGTAGGGAAGGGACAAGACTTATCTGTGTCGAACTTTGCAGACCTATACCTTGAGATTTGGCACGGCTCCTACAACTGCTAGGTTTTTACCACTTGCATATCGCCCGACAGCGCGCATCTGCCGTTGTACGCTGCCGACGATCTCAGGCCAAATTGCTCGGTATTTAAGTCCTCAACAAATTTCGATCAAGGCTAATATCTTTGATTCGCCCTAGGTAAAACTCGCGCCCATGATGTTACGTTCTTGGGGAAATGCGGAGAGTGTGGAAGGAAGCGTATCCCCATACGCTCTGATGAGGGTAAGCGCAAATATTAATTATAGGTTTAAACTGGCGGAGAGAGTGGGATTCGAACCCACGTTAGAGTTTCCCCTAAACACGCTTTCCAAGCGTGCGCCTTCAACCACTCGGCCATCTCTCCTCTTGAAAAACGAGGGATTTAAATCAATTTGGAAAGCGGCCTTTATTACAGCCGATCACCAGTTTAACATTCGCGCGTCGTTCAGACTTATGCTTACGCCAAGTCAAATTTCTCGTGGTGCAAGGTGGGATCTCCCTTTACCATGACGGGTTTTCCGAGAATTTCTTCCATCTCTTCCAGATACTTGTTGTCGCTGGCTTTCAGAATTTTCGCTACATCGGGATGTACGCGCAACATCACGTCTTTGCCGTCGATTGCTCTGGCAATTTTCTGCGCTTCCACTAAAATCTCGCCGATGATCGTCTGAACGCTTTTCACATAACCAGCGCCTTCGCAGTAGGGGCAGGGAGCACAGAGCGTGCGCTCCAAACTTTGCTTTACGCGCTTGCGAGTGATGGCTACCAAGCCGAAATCGTTGAACTGAAGAATTTTGTAAGGCGCTTTGTCGGCCTGCATGCATTCTTCCAGCGCTTGCATCACTTTCTGGCGATTCTTACGCTCGTCCATGTCGATGAAGTCGACAACGATGATGCCGCCCAAATCTCGAAGACGAATTTGCCGTACGATCTCCTTCACCGCCTCCGTGTTCGTTTTAACGATGGTGTCTTCCAAACGTCCTGTTCTGCCGACGTACTTGCCGGTATTGATGTCGATGGCCACCAGCGCTTCGGTTTGATTGATGACGATATAGCCGCCCGACTTCAACCAAACTTTCGGACGCAGCGCTTTTTCCAGCTCCTGCGTGATGTTGAACGCATCAAAGACCGGAGCCGAGCGCGTGTACATTTTCACGCGGTTCACCAGTGCCGGCTGGAAACGATGCATAAAGCTCAGCACGCTTTCATACATCTCTTCGTTATCCACCCAGATTGCTTTGAAATCCTCGGTGACTTGGTCGCGTAGGATGCGCTGTACCACGTCCAAGTCGTAATGCAACAGCATCGGAGCTGGCTTCTTTTCGGCCTTCTGGCGAATATCGAGCCAAAGGCTGTAGAGAAAATTCATGTCGGCGGCGATTTCATCTTCCGGAATGCCTTCGCCCGCCGTTCGGACAATAAAACCGCCGGTTGTACCAGCCTGATGTGCTTGCAAAATACGCTTCAACCGTTGACGTTCCTCGTCACTGGCTATTTTGCGTGAGACACCCAAATGGTTCACGCTTGGCATAAAGACGACATAGCGTCCCGGCAGCGCGATATGGGAGGTGATGCGCGCTCCCTTTTGACCGAGTGGCTCCTTGGCAATTTGAACAATAATTTCCTGACCCGGCTTTAGTAGATCGGTGATCGACGGCAGCACACGTTCCGGCCTTCCCATGGAACGTTCGTCCGCAGCTTGGAAGCGGGCTGGTTCTAGTTTCGGTTCGGAAACGACAGAGGTTTCCAATCCCGTAGCGATAGCTGTTGCATCGCCGGATTCAACGCTCGGAGCGACGGCTGATTGTGTTTCCCGACTGAAGCGGCTGCCTCCGCGACGGCGACGCATACGGCGAGAGGTGCGATGCATTACGCGTCCACCCTGGTCACGAACTTCGGCGGTTTGTACTCCCTTGGATGCCGCTAACTCTTCCGGTTGAGGCGTGTCCTGATCGTCCTCCTCGTCCTCAGCGCCCTCGTTGTTGTTCTCAGGAGCAGACGCACTGGGAGAGGTCTCTTCCGCGATCGGCAGTACTTTCACATCGGCGGAGGTGTCGTGCTGCATGGCAGGATGCTGTGTGTAGGGCATCTCTTCGAGCGGCTCCACTTGGCGGAGTTCGCTTTTCCCCGGCGAAAGCACATGTTCCTCTTCCCCCGGTTCGATGTCGCCGACGTGGAACGCAGGTACTATTTCGTCGTTGGCTTTGAAGAGATCCTCGTCCTCAGGAGGAATGTCGTCTTCTCCGTTGTGACCGAAGACCCTATCGGTAAACTCGATCTCATCCGCTTGCGCTTCAATGTCTTCGTCCGGCTCGGTCCGAGGCAGAATGTTTTCAGCAGGCGTCTCGTCAAGCTCCTCGTGTGAAAACACTTGCTCCGAAAAGCCCTCCCCGTCGTCTGGAGATTGCCGATCAATTGGAGGTACGCTCTCGCTGAGCAAAGCCGGAGGTTCACTGTGACGATATTTTGCTAAAGACTCACCGGGCAGAATCAAAACATCACTTTTCGCCTGATCGTCATGGCTGTTAACCGGATGAGCATCATCCTGCTGAACCGAAGAGGTGCCGGAGGGCTGGGCATATTTATTATCAGGAAAACCACGTCCTTGCGGCTTACGACGCGAGCGCCTTCCACCCCGACGGTCTCCCCCGCGAAAGGGGCGGTCTCCTTCTCTCTGTGCCGCTCTCTGCTCCGGCAAATTGTCCCGTTTTGGGGCGGCTTCACTCGGGGGAACATCGGAAGCGCCCAGTATCCTTTCCTCAACCTGACGAGTTTCGGCTGCAGGAGAAGCTTCCGCCGAATCGTCATTGGACGAAACAGGCGTACTCAGCCTACGCTGTTCTGCTTCACCACCCTGCTGCGACGAGGGACGTTCGGCTGTTCTGCCTTGGCCACGGTCACGGCGGTCTTCTCGTTGGAAGCGCTCGTCGCCACGTCGCCCTTCGCTTCGGCTCGGCTTTTCGTCGCTGACCGTATCGATATCTTCATTTTCTTCGAAGAAATCGGACACATAGAGAAATGTGTCCCTCTCCAAACCTAAGTCGACAAATGCCGACTGCATGCCTGGAAGAACGCGCGTCACTCTTCCTTTGTGGATACTTCCGGCGAGAGAATATTCATCTCCGCGCTGAAAATAAACCTCAACTAACTGATCTTCTTCGAGAACAGCTACTTTTGTCTCATGGCGATTGGAACCAATCACCAATTCCTTACTCATATCAATCACCAGCCTTACTAGGCCAAGGATGAGAGCGCAAGAAAATTCCGAATAGTGCCGTGCGTTTCACTATGAAAGTGGTACTGAGTGAAAGCTAAAACCTGTGGCCGTATGCACGAATGGAGACCTGCTCACAAACATTCGCGCCTTTGGATACGATTACATCATTTCTGAGTAACTGTTGAAACTTTGTCGGCGATCCGAAACTTTTTGTCCTATCTTCCTCGACTCCGATAATGGTCGAACAAAGTTTTTATTTCTCTGCTCGACTCTTAGTTAATAACCCTTCGCGACCTGACACTATTGACTAGGCCAAGCATCAAAAAAACTGCCCAGGTATTCGACCCTCCCGAACTCATCAGCGGAAGAGGAATTCCCGTGACCGGCATCCGGCCCACTACCATTCCTACATTAACCAATACGTGAAACAACAAGAGCGCCGCCACGCCCATACAGATATAAAGACCTGCGTTGTCGGTGGCGGTTTGTGCGTTTTGAACGATCTGCATTATAAGAAGGAAATACAAAACCAGGGCGATTACGATGCCGGCAAACCCATGTTCTTCCGCAAACGAGGAGAAGATGAAATCGGTGTGAGGCACCGGCAGAAAACCGAGATGCGTTTGTGAACTTTCTTTAGCACCACGGCCCCATATCCCGCCATTTCCTATCGCTATCTTCGACTGAATAACCTGAAACCCGGAACCTCTAGGATCACGATCCGGATCGACAAAGCTGACCAACCGGTCCTTTTGGTAGGGCTTAAGCAAATGATAACCGATCGGTGCAATAACAAGCAGGGCGCCGGCGATCACCAGCAGATATTTCCACCGGACTCCCGCCATCAGAATGCCGCAGATCAAGATTGGAAGGAATGTAAGAGAAGTGCCCAGGTCTGGCTGCTTCATCACCAAAACCATAGGGACGGCAACAAGTCCGGCAAGCTTTGCGATGTCGGTCCATTCCAATGTATCCACCTTGAGATCGGAAAGAAACTTAGCGGTGAGCAGGATCAGGACGATTTTGACGAACTCCGAGGTTTGTAAGGTGAACCCCGCGACGTGAATCCAACGTGTCGACCCGAAGACTTTGTTTCCAATCAAAGCTGTGACAATCAGCAGCCCAAGGACGCCTCCGTATAAGATGAAAACCCGGCTGAGTAGCGTGTGATAGTCGAGCTGAGCCACGATCCACATCATGACAAGGCCGGTTCCAACCCAGATGAGTTGTTTCCACCAGGCATCCTGCCATTTTGTCAGTGCAGTCGCACTGTAGATTTGGAGTACGCCTAGACCGCAGAGGAGAAGCGTAATGATAACCAAGGACCAATCGAGATCTCGTATGGAACGAGCTGGAAACATCAGTGCCCGACGCCTTTGAGTAAATCTACTTTCAGAGCCGCCAATGCTGTCGGAAGCGGCAGATGAAACAACGGTTGTGGTATCAGTGCCGCTGCCTCGCGTTGCGCGCCGATCTTCGAGGCAAGCGCCTTCTTATCGAAATAAGCCTTCAATACATCGCGTACAATCGGCACGGCATTGTAGCTTTCGACACCGTTTTCAAACAGTGCGGCCACCACGATCTCGGGATTCTTCTCTGGCGCAAAAGCAACGAACCATGCGTTATTCGCCATCGCCGATTTCAGCTTGGCGCCTTTGGTCTTCTCGGTAGCGGCAAGCTGAGCCGTTCCTGTCTTTCCGCAAACAGTAATGTTGGGCAACGCGGCAGCGCGTCCAGTGCCGCCCTCGTTTACCACCGCGCACATGCCGGAGATCACGGCCTGGAGATTGTCCTGGTTGAAGTTCGCCCGGCGCAGGACGACTGGCGCTTCGTTCTTTTTAAGATGAGGCTTATACCAGACACCGCCGACGCTCAAACCGCCGATAGCCGAGGCAATCTGAAGAGGCGAAACTGTCACGGCGCCTTGGCCGATAGCGACGGAGATGGTTTCGCCGGCATACCATTTTTGACGTGCGAGGCGCAGCTTCCACTTAGTGGAAGGCATGGTGCCCTGCGTTTCATTGGGAAGATCGATGCCGGTGCGATGCCCGACACCTGCCAAGCCGGCGTACTTGGCGATACGATCGATCCCGAGGCGGTTCCCGACATTGTAGAAATAGACATCGCAGGATTGCGCAATGGCGCGATGCAGGGCAATTTCGCCATGGCCCCCTTTTAGATGGCAGGCGAAATAGTGGCCGTAGAAGGAAGCTCCTCCGGGGCAAAAGAAGTGCGTCGTGGGGTCAATTACGCCCGATTCCAGGCCGGCGATTCCCATAATGGGCTTAAACGTCGAACCCGGAGCAAGTTGTGCCTGTGTAACCCGATTGAGAAGTGGTTTGTAAGGATCTTCGGCAATCTGGTTCCAATCGGCGCGGCTGATGTGGCCGGTAAATTTGTTGGGATCGAAGGTGGGGCGGCTTACCATAGCCAGGACTTCGCCATCGCGCGGATTCAATGCCACAACGGCTCCGCGTTTCCCTTCCATGGAAAGCTCGGCTACAGCCTGTAAATCCAAATCGAGGCTTAAATCTAAGTCCTTGCCGGGAACAGCGGCTTGCGGCTCTTGAATTTTGCGCTCACGGCCCATATTGTCGACCATGACGCGTTGTTGTCCATCGGTGCCGCGCAGGGTTCCATCGTACTCGCGCTCGATGCCGTCTTTGCCGATAATGTCGCCTTGATGATAATCGAAAAATGTCGGTTGGTCCAGCTCACCCTCGCTAATTTCCCCGACATAGCCGCTGACGTGCGCGGCAAAGCCGTCTTGAGGATATTGCCGACGCCAGGATTGGATCAGCTCCATTTCCGGATAGGCGCTGGCATCACGATGCGACTCGACAAAGGCGATCTCGTCCCGCGACAGATTATCTTTGATGATGATCTGCGGACGCGAACCCATGCGATGAATTTTGTTGGCCAGCTCGCCATAGTCTAACTGCAATGCCTGGGCTATAGCGGGAAGGTGTTCCCACTTCAGTTGGTCCCGGCTCAACAGCAGCGAATACGAAGCCTTATTGTCTACGAGAATGCGGCCGTCCCGGTCGAGAATTTTTCCACGAGCGGCCAGGATGGGAGTGCTTTTGATGCGATTCCGTTCGGCTGCTTCGCTGTAGACATCTGCGTTTTGGACTTGTAACTTCCAGAAACCCGAGACAAGGAAAATAAAGACTGCAACGGCGATATATTGGAATACCGCAACTTTACCTGCTGCTGCCTTGGGATCGTCACGAAGCAGCCGTTCCGAGGAGATCTCTTCGGAACTATGGCGCTCGCTTTCTAGTAATGCCACGTGTTACTTACCGGAACCGGAGAAGGGAATCGACCGCTTCTGTGCTCCCCTACATTGTAGCGGGTTCATCATTTCTGACGGAATAAAAGTATGCCTAAGAAAATAGACTCGGGTCGATTGCTTAGCTCCCGTCGACCCGAGTCTATTTTTTATTTATCTTGAAAAAATCAGGTTACCTGATTGAATGCACCCTTGTAACCGTTCTTCATGCGCTTTTCAATGACGGCCCACACTTTGGGATCGCAGCCCTTCCATTCAACGACAGCCGTGTTGCCCAGATAAGGAAGATCCGCCACGCCTACTTTGCTGGAGAAAAATCCGGCGACGGTGAGATTGCGAAACTCATTGAAGAAAAGCACACCATGGTGGTCTTCTTTAGCAGCCTTGGCGGGATAGGCAATGCGGTCGAGAAGCTGCTTTTGCTGCGTCAGCGAGGCTTCAGCGAAGTGCTTATCGAAATGGTCTATCGACTGGCGGTCGAGCCAGATCAGCCCTCCGAAGATCAACGCCATAAGATCTTCATTGCCGTCTTGCTGGCGGCGAAAGTCGATCCAATCATCCATGAACTCGGGAACGCCGGCAGAGGTGGCGCTACCGCTTCGTTCGTCGGCAGGAACGATGAGATCGCAGAGTATACCGACGGTACGCCACTGCTCGTCGTTGAAGACTTTGCACTTGTAGGGACCGCTGGAAGCCGGAGAGCTGGAGGTTTGCGCAGCATGCGTGTGGCCTTCATGGTCTTGCGCGAGCGCCGCGCCACCTCCGGCAACGATCGCGGCGGCGGGAACAGCGCCGAGGATATGAAAAAGATTGCGTCGGCTAACGCCTTCCCCCTTCAAAACGGGTTCTTGATTGGTTTTATCGGTTGCCATGGATTTTCTCCTATTTTGCCGTGTTTTGTTTATACTTTTACGTTCCGCTTTTTCACCTGATCGGCGATGTATTCGGAAGTGCGCCAACCAAGCGCGGAGATGGTGAGTGTTGGGTTCTTATCGGCGTTGCTAACAAACGGAGCAGCGTCGGTAACAAAGAGATTTTTGCAATCCCAAGCCTGACAGTAGGAGTTGAGGACCGAACTCTTCGGATCGCTGCCCATTTTAGTGGAGCCTACTTCGTGAATGATCTCGCCGCCCGGCGCAATGCCCCAGTTTTTATCGGCACCGAAGCTGTGGGTAACAGTGCCGCCGGCAGTCTCGATGATTTCCTGAAAGGTTTGCTGCATGTGCTTGGCTTGCAGAATCTCATCGTCACTCCATTTGAAGTGGAAGCGCGGGACAGGAATGCCCCATTGATCGACGACGTTGGGATCGATCTCGCAGTAGCTCTTGTCATTGGGGATCATCTCGCCCCGACCGGCAAAGCCAACATTACTGCCGTAGATTTTGCGTAGATTTTGCTTCAACTCAAGGCCATAGCCGCCGCCCACAACGTGCTGTGAATTGCTGAAGATGCCGGCTCCGGGCTGGCTGCGGCCGCCGCCCAGTTCGATATGATAGCCGCGGGCAAAGGGCATTTTATTGGCTTTCTGCTCCTTGTAGTTCCACCAAGGCATGTAAAGGTGCATCCCGCCGACGCCGTCCTCATTTTGCGGAGGAAGATCTTCGAGGATGGGCAGGTAGCCGCCGACCGAAGAGCCGACAGTGTCCATGATGTAGCGGCCCACTAAGCCGGAGTTGTTCGCCAGGCCGTCAGGAAATTTGCTGCTCTTGGAATTCAGCAGAAGACGGGCGGTTTCACAGCAGCTTGCTGCAAGAACGACGATCTTCCCGTAGACGGAAACTTCGTTACGAGTGCTCTTATCAATGTAGGAGACGCCAGTCGCCAGGCCGTCTTTCCCGACAAGGACCTCGCGCACCATGGCTCCCGTCCGCAGTTCGAGGTTGCCGGTCTTCATGGCGGGGAAGATATGAACGCCCGGAGAGTTGAAGTTTGCGTTGACTCCGCACGAACGCCCGCACTGGGCACAATAGTGACAGGCGGGGCGGCCGTGAATCGATTTGGTGAGGATAGCCAGGCGGGAGGGGATGCAAGGAATATTCAGCTTATCGGCGGAGGCTTTGATAACGCGCTCATAGCCGCGAGGGGCAGGAGCGGGGAGAAACTTTCCATCGGGAGTATTCTCTATATTCTCCTGCGATCCAAAGACGCCGATCAGTTCTTCGGCTTTGTCATAGTATGGGGCGAGATCTTCGTAGGAGATAGGCCAATCGAAGCCTTTACCATCGCGGCTATATGGCTTGAAGTCATACGGTCCCATGCGAAGGGAAATGCGGCCGTAATGGTTGGTGCGGCCGCCGAGCATACGGGCGCGCCACCAGCGCCAATCTGTGCCTGGAGCGTTAATGTAAGGTTCGCCGTGTACTTGCCAGCCGCCGGCTAAAGTGGCATCGAAATAACCGAACGGTTTCTCGTGCGATCCAGCCGCGCGATGCGGGGCGTTGTAGGGCCACGCGAACATATCGGATTGCTTGCGGCAATCGAACATCTCGCCCGCTTCCAACATGCAGATTTTCGCTCCTGACAGAGCGAGGACGTGACCAGCGACACCTCCTCCCGCGCCGGAGCCCACAATGACGACGTCATATGTTTTGGTGTTGGTCTTTGCTTGTGCCATTTATAGTTTTGAGTTGCTGCTGATTTCAGAGACGTTTCATTCCGCAAAAGCGGTGTAAGAAATGAAGAAAAACTCCACTACTTTCTCTTATTCAAGTTTAATAAATGCAAGGGAGGCAAATCCGAAATGACGGTTTGCCTCCCTTGTGCGATCAGGTGGATAGGGCGTTAGAAGGTATAGCGCAAAGCGAGCTGAAGCTGACGCTGGCTGTCCTTGAAGGTGATTTTGCCGAAGTTGGCGTTGGTGGGGTTCACGTTAAGACCGCCTCCAGTAGCGCCGCCCCAGTTGGGATGGTTGAGCCAGTTGAAAACTTCAAAGCGCAAGGTGATGAACTGCGATTCGGTGGTGTAGAAGTTCTTAAAGACACCGAGATTCCAGTTCTGGAAACCGGGTTGATAGAAGATATTGCGGCTGCGCTGGTCGGTGAACGTTCCTTTTGCCGGCTGCAAAATATTCGTACCTGTCTGGAATGCGTACCATTGATTGTTCGCGCCGAACTGCGCTGGCTGAGCGATTTTACCGTTGACGAGCCAGCGGGAGCCGAACCCGTCGTTGCCGCTGCCGGAATTACCGCTGCCGGGGCCGACGCCGGCGAAGTCATCGTTGGTTTGGACTGAAACCGGCGAGCCGGTTTGTAACTGAGTGACCGCGCTTACCTGCCAGCCCCCGAGGAGTTTTCCGGAAAGGCTTTTGGTGTCGTGATAAAACGGCAGCTCGTAAATGACGTTGATCACAGCCACATGGCGGTGGTCGAAATCAGAAAATCCGTACTGATAATAGCGATTAAACGCGTTGGGAAGTACGTCGCGCTGATTTGAACCAAAGTCCATGCTTTTGGAGAAGGTATACGCCAGGCCAAACAGGAGGCCGTTTGAGAGACGTCGGTTTAAATCCACCTGGAGGGCATGGTAGATGGAGTTGGCCGTGTTATTGGTAGAGCGGATGGGGCCGAATCCTTGGTAGGGACGAAGCGCATCGGGTGCGATGCCAGGATTGGCGAATGTGGTGCCCGGTTGGAGCTGATTAATATTTCTTTCCTGCTGACCATGTAAGCCACGTCGACCGACATAGGCAACCTCGACAGTGGTTTTGAAGCCGATGTCCCGCTGTACAGCGACGTTCCAAGTCCATGCTTCGGGGTTGTAAAGAATGGGATCTTCCGTGTTGATCGGGAGCGGGAACGTGTTTGCCGCACCGCCACCGGGATTATCGACTGAGCCATAAGAAACAGATGCACTCGGTTGGAAGGGTGGGTTGCCGCCAAGGAAGACAGAGTCGCTGACACCGAGGCGGGTAAGAAAGCGGCCAATGCCACCGCGAAAGACAGTTTTCTGGTCGGGCGAATAAGCAATGCCTATGCGTGGCTGGAGGCCCTGAAAGGGATGCGTTTGGGCATACTGTTTGGGTAGGCCGTGGAAAAGACGATCAAATTGACCATTATCGGCAGCTACCCGACCTTGCGCCGAATCCGGAAACCCGCTGCCGGGAATGACAACGCCGTTATAAGGATCGCCAGTGCCGGGAATCGGGTTGCCGGTCCTTCGGTCCACGCTAACAGCGTTGGCCGGGTTGTAGTAAGTGGGATCGAAAACCGACATGTTCCGCCAAATACTGTAGTAAGGGATCATGATCGACTGACGTAAGCCGTAGTCGAGGTGTAATTTAGAAGTAATCTTCCAGGAATCCTGCAAAAACCATTCGTACATGAACTCGCGGTAGGGCGTGTAAGAACGAGTGCCGAGTTCGGCGTAGGTATCGAATAGTCCTAAAGCAGCGTTCGCGACGGAAAGGCCGGTGCCGTTGGGAGTCGAATCGAGGAATACGAACCGTCCATTCTGGTTGTTTGTCCCGCCAGGAACGCCTTGTACGTTGATTTGATCGTAATCGTTTTCGCCGGCGCGCTCAAAAAGGAATCCGCCTTTGATGGTGTGATTACCATAAATCTTCGTGAGGTTATCGGAGATATCGTAGATAGGACCTGCCGAGGAAGAGGGATAAGGCAGACCGCTCAGTTCGTTGAATGGCCCGTTTAAAGTGACGGTGGGGATTTTGGTCTGAATTTGTTTGCCGGTGGGAAATAGGTATGGATAGTTGATGCCATAGTTGTTGCGATTAAAAAGCCCATTGCTGGGGTCGATGTTGATGTAGACCTGATCGCGGCTGGCACTGACAAGGAATTCGTTGACCAGGGTAGGCCGGACATTCCAAATGTAGTTCACCGAAACCGTTTGATTAGGACGAGTGAACGTCTGTGGAATCACAAGATAGTTACTGGCGAACGGTATCGTTTGGTTGTACTCATAGTTGAGAACGCGAAACCGGATGTAGTGATTATCGGCTGGATAATAATCGACCGAACCGGTATCCTTGCGCTGGTCGATGGGTCCGGGGGCAGTTTGCAGATAATTGAGAGGTCCGGTTGCGTTTGGCGAAGGAAAGATATTAAGCAGCGCAGTTCCGTTGGGGCTCAATCGATTCTGAGGAATCACGTTGCCAGGGAAAGGATTGCCGGTAAGAGGATCGGTGATAGTACGCACCTTGCCGTAAAAGGAATTAGCGGGGTTCAGCAATTCGCTAAAATCTCCACGACGCATGGCAACGCTGGGTACAAACTGGCTGTTAGTCAGGTTATTCTGCTGGTCCTGGCGGTAACGTACGTATTCCTGTCCAAACAAGAAAAACAGTTTGCTGCGTTGGGTGTTCCAGTGTTTCGGGATATAAATAGGGCCGCTAATGTTGTAGCCGAACTGGTTAAATCGGAAAGGCGCGGGCTTGCTGTTGAGGTCGGGGTTTGACGAGTTGTTGCGAGACCACGAGTTGGCATCCAGAGCGGAGTTACGGAAGTATTCGTAAGCGGTGCCGTGGAAATCGCTGGTACCGCTTTTAGTGACGATGCGGATCTGTCCGCCGGAAGCGCGGCCGTACTCGGCGTTATAGTTCGCGGTGAGAATTTGTACTTCTTGTGTGGCGTCGGCGTCGGCTACAGCGATGCTGGTTCCATTGGAGCGGGTGCGAACGGCAACGGCTCCATCTTGGGTAATGAGTGTGTCCTGATTACGCGCGCCGTTGACGTTTAAGCCATTGTTAAGGCCAAATGTGAACCCACCGATTGCCCCGCCGTTTACGCCGGGTTTAAGTAGCGATAGGAGATATGGATTGCGGCCATTGAGCTGCAAATCTTTTATTTGTTTGGTGCTGACGTTGCGGCCCAAAGTGGCGCTATCGGCTTGCACCGGCGGCGCCGCCGAGGATACCTGAACGGTTTCCGATGCATTGCCGATGGTAAGCGTGGCGTCGAGCGTAGCGGTGAGATTCGCCTGCAGAGTATTACCGGATTGCTCAAAGCGCTTAAAACCCGGCGCTTCGACGGTCAATTTGTAACTGCCGGCGGGAATCGCGGTGATACTGTAGACGCCCGAGGTATTGGTTGCGGCGGTGCGTTCCGCTCCCGTTCCTGCATTTTGCACGGTAACGGTGGCATTAGGAACGGTTGCGCCGGAAGGATCATGGATGGTCCCGGTAACGGAGGTAAGATCCGACTGGGAGTATGCGTTGGGCACTAGTGCAAAACAAGAAGCTAGAGCCGCAAACATTGCAAGACTTCGAAATTTTTCGATCATAGAAAGCTCCACTGAGGGTGAAGTAATCATACTAGACGTCTGGTGGGCCTTGCAATAAAAAACGGAACTTACTACGTGCCACCAACGTAAAAAGTTCCGGGAATCTTCTTTTGTAGAT
This sequence comes from Bryobacteraceae bacterium, assembly GCA_965219315.1. Classification (GTDB taxonomy): domain Bacteria; phylum Acidobacteriota; class Terriglobia; order Bryobacterales; family Bryobacteraceae; genus Bog-105. The sequence continues at coordinate 378,862 of CBDCNB010000001.1, forward strand.
ATTTGGTGAAGGAAGTGTTACTACGCCGTCACAAGCAACAGAGTTATGGGACGTACTGATTCAGGTAACGCTTGGCCATGATGAACCCGGTTTTGAATTCGTCGCTGAAATCCGGTCCTGGATTGTTCCCAGCACCGTAGAAGGGATCTTCCTGTTCGATACTCATTGCACCCGTATAACCGACGCTCTGTAGCACGCTGAAGAAATCACGCCAAACAATGGATCCCATGCCGGGAATGCGATAGGTCCACCAATGCGCTTTATTCACGGGATCGATGCCACCGGCGCGAAGAACTTCCCCGAAGATTTCGGTGTCTTTCAGATGCACATCATAGATTTTGTCTTTGAAGTCCCAGGCTGTTTGGATAGGGTCCATAAACTGACGGACGAGGTGGGAAGGGTCATACTGTAAACCGACATAAGGCGAATCGCCAAAGCCTTTGAAGAGAGCCTCGAAACCGACGGGACTGGTGGCAAGATTGGGGCCTTCCGGCCAGGGTTCCCAGAGAATGCGCACCTTGTTCTTTTGGCAGGCGGGAAAGTATTTTTCGTTGTAGACGCGTACGATTTCATCTACTTGTTCCGCAAAAGGCTTGGAAGGATCTTTACCCGACGCGGTGCCAATGTAAGGAACACCAAGCTTGCCGGCGAGTTCAATAGCTTGAACAAAGTATTGGTTCTGTTCTTCGCGCTTTTGCGGGTCGGGATCGATGTGGTTCTGGGTAACTTGGAATGCCGACACGTTCATGCCGAACTTCTGCAGCGTGGATTTCACACCGGCGACTTGCGAATCGGTGATGGAGGAGGCGTTAAGCGTGGAGCGTTTGGAGGAGCCCAGGATCATATTAGTAAATCCTTGGTTTTTGGCGAACTCCACGTTGGCCGGAGTGTAGGATCCGAGAACGCCAAGCTTAGGCTTCCATTCCGTGAAATGAGGACGATGAGTTTGGGCTTTTAGCGCCGTCGTGGCGAGAGCGAGAGAGCCGAGAGCTGTTCTTCTGGTCATTAGTGAACAGTATCCAACATCGAATCGAAAACTGAAGTGCAGATAGAGCGTCTAGGCACTTATGGCAGTGCGAATGATGTCCCCGCCGGGCGCGAGGACCCGATGCAACTCGGGCTCTATCTGCGGCAGCAACGATTCCAAATGAGGCGGAACAAGGATTTTAGAGAAGTATCCTTCGCGCCATGGGATGCGTTCCGGCGAGGCCTCAAGAAACATAACGTTTTCAAATTCGGCCATGGCGTGGCGAGCGCGATCTACTTCGTCCCCGTCACCAAGTGCAACCAGAACTCCACTCATTAGTACGCGCGCAATCGCGGCTAAATCGGCTTCCGATGGGATGGCAAGCAGGAGCACCCGGTCATCGGCACGAAGGGCGGAGTTCAAGGCAGGTTCACAAACTCGCCATTGGTATTGCCATGAAGCACCGCGAGAGCGTCGGCTTCTGTAAACTCCTGCGTCTTCGCGGAGTGATTCATGGAGCAGAACTTCGGACCGCACATGGAGCAGAAAGCAGCGTCCTTGAACCCCTCTTCCGGGAGCGTCTCATCGTGATAAGCGCGAGCCGTTTCGGGATCGAGCGAGAGATCGAACTGCCGGTTCCAGTCGAAGGTAAAGCGCGCGCGGGAGAGTTCGTCATCACGGTCGCGCGCGCCCTTGCGGTGACGGGCAACGTCGGCGGCATGGGCAGCGATCTTATAGGCGATAATTCCTTGCTTCACATCTTCGCGGTTCGGCAACCCGAGATGCTCTTTGGGTGTAACGTAGCAAAGCATGGACGCGCCGTGCCACCCGATCAGCGCGGCACCGATAGCCGACGTGATGTGATCGTAACCAGGAGCGATGTCGGTCACCAGCGGCCCCAGCGTATAAAACGGCGCTTCGTGGCAAACTTCACGTTCTTTTTGGACCTGCAGCTCAATTTGATCCAGAGGAATGTGGCCGGGGCCTTCGATCATCACTTGTACGTCGTACTCCCAGGCTTTCTTGGTGAGCTCGCCCAGTGTTTTCAGCTCGGCGAACTGCGCGGCATCACTAGCGTCGGCTAGGCAACCAGGGCGCAAACCGTCACCAAGGGAAAAGCTGACATCGTGCTTTTGAAAGATCCGACAGATGGCCTCGAAGTTCTCATAGAGGAGATTTTGCTTGTGATTTTTCACCATCCACTCAGCCAGAATTGCTCCGCCGCGGCTAACGATTCCGGTGATGCGATTCTTCGTCAGAGGGACGTATTGCACCAGAACGCCGGCATGAATGGTCATGTAGTCCACGCCTTGTTCGGCCTGCTCTTCAATGACCTCCAGAAGGACACCGATATTCAGATCTTCCACGCGACGTACCCGATTGAGAGCCTCGTAAATCGGTACGGTGCCGATAGGAACAGGCGAGGCATCCATGATCGCTTGGCGAATGCGAGGGATATCGCCGCCGGTGGACAGATCCATCACGGTATCGGCTCCGTACTTAACGGAGTAGGCTAGCTTTTCGAGCTCTTCGTCGATATTCGAAGTAGTCGAGGAGTTCCCGATGTTGGCGTTAATCTTGCATTTCGACGCAACGCCGATACACATGGGCTCCAGGCTTCGATGATGAATGTTGGCGGGGATGATCAGGCGTCCGCGCGCGACTTCATCGCGAATGAGCTCGGGTGCCAAAGATTCCCGTTGCGCGACATACTGCATTTCGCCGGTGATCTGGCCTTTACGGGCGTAATGAAGCTGAGTCCGGATTTCGTCGTGTTCGCGGGAAGCAACCAACTCGGTGCGATTCATTCTTCGATTATAGGTGGTGAGTTTGCCTTACGTAGACAGAACTTTTCCTTGCGGGTAGATATTTCGTTTCCTGTAAAAAGTACTCAACTTATGATGGTAAGGTAACGTTGCACTTTTTTTATGGCGTGCTTGCTGTTCAGCAGGGAAGGTTGGAGGCATTGCGCCGTGACGTCTTCGACCAACATGTCTATCGAACTCAAGACTGAAAATTTAAATTGGACAAGCCTGGTGGGGGTGACACTGGGGGACTCGTACTTGTTGGAGCGACTGACCAGCGCCGAGGAACGCTTCGCCTGCTTTGTCACGCAAACCGGCGGAGAGCGATCCTCGATTGCTTCGTTGAAGCTTCTGAAAGCCGACGGCGACGAGGCGGAACGGCAGCTTCAGATTTGGCAGATGGTCAAAATGTGGGAGCACCCGAATCTGCTACCCATCTGGGGAACAGGGCGTGCTCAGGTCGAAGGCCGCGACTTAATTTACTCCGTAACCCAAATGGCAGACGAGGATTTGGCCGGTGTGCTCGGCGCCCGCGGGTTAGAACCGGCAGAGGCGGGCGAGGTGTTGGTCGGCATGGTGGGGGCGCTGGGTCATTTGCACGTTCACCGGCTGATACACGGCAACGTTTCACCGCAACAGATCTTAGCTGTCGGCGAGGCGGTGAAGCTGGCGACGGAAAGAGTACGGCGTATGGAATCACCGACGGCAGCTGAGAGCGATGCGCCGCGCTATCTGGCGCCGGAAAGCGCGGAAGCGAATGTTACCCCTGCCGCCGACGTGTGGTGTCTCGGCATGACTTTGCTGGAAGCACTCACCCGAACCGCTTGCCGGGAAAATTGCGCCGAAGCCGCTGCTGGATTGCCTTCTCCTTTTCGCGAGGTGGTCGAGAGCTGCCTGCGGAGCGAACCGGAGACAAGGGCGACGTTGACGCAGGTATTGGCTCTATATGAAGGCGGGAAAGCTCCTGCCGAGGACGCCGCTCCCCCGGTGATGAAGCAGATGGCTGCCGCAGTAGGAGGAGCCTCCGCCTTGGCTAATGGGGGAGGGCGGACGATCGTTCAACCCGAAGCGATGCCGCTGACGATCGCACCAACCTCATCTACATCTAGCCCTTCGACACGAACAGCACCGCCGATGTCGATTGCTTCCCCGCACTTCATGGCAAGCCATGAGGTGCCTGCCCCCGCAAATTTGGGACCAAGTGCGAAGATCTCGCCTACAGTCGCTCCGAGAGACGAGCCCATAGCGCGCGCAAAAAGGCGTGCTTGGATACTCGTCGCAATCGCGTTTGCCATCTTGCTCGGAGTTGTCTGGCTTTTGCGCCCTGCACCGGCAGTCCGTCACGTGGGCGCGAATCGTTCAGCTCAAGTACCTACATCTCAACTAGCTGTGAAGGATAAAGCTAACCACGGGCAAACGATGACCTTGCCTGCGATGGGGCAGGACGGGGCACCCGCATCGATGTCCACGGCAAAGGCGGCACCGGCCCAAAACGATACTGCCAGTGCGCAGACCACGGAACAGAAACGACCGGCGGCTCCCGCCGCATCGGCAAAGAACACTCAAACGTCGGTAGCGACGAGCGGCCCCATCTGGAGAGTGGTTCTTTACAGCTACAATCGAGCCGCTGACGCCGAGGGAAGGGCCGCCCGCATCAACGAACGACATGGCGGATGGAACGCAGAGCTCTTCACACCGAATGGGTCAGGGAACGCACCTTTCCTGGTGGTGATTGGAGGAGCAATGGATTATCGCCACGCAGCCGAGCTCCGCAAAAAGGCAATCCACTCCGGGCTTCCACGGGATGCATATTTGCGAAATTATAATCGCTAGATTTTGCATTGCGCTATAACGGTGGGCATTAACCCTCCGCTATATGAAAGCTAATCATTTCCGTAGTTTTACTGTGCCTCTTCTTTTCTTATCCTTTGCCGCCGGTGTCTTCGCGCAAGCTGACAAGGAGCCAAAGGGAGGACATTGGGTAGGCACTTGGAGTGCTCCGATGGCCTCCGCCAACAGGGGGAGCAAGCTTCTTGAGGTATTTTCTCCCAGCGGTAACCAAACGATCCGCGAAATTGTTCATACCACGGTGGAGGGCAGCGCGGTTCGTATTCGCCTGGCAAACACATTCGGTAGCCAACCGTTGCTGTTTGAGGCGGTTTACATTGGCAAGCAGGGCGACGGGGCGCAAGTGGCAAACGGCTCTAATAATGCGGTTACATTTGGGGGAAGCAAATCAATATCGGTCCCTACGGGCGCGGTGGCGATTAGCGATTCAGTCCCATTAGCGGTAGCCCGCGAACAAAACTTAGCGATCAGCCTTTACATGGGGAGCGGTCTTAATTCGATGAGTGTTCATGGCTCCGCATTTACCACCAACTATCTCGCCGGCGGAAACGCGGCAGCGTCGGAAAGCGGTGATGCATTCAAGACCAAGCTGACGTCCTGGTTCTTTCTGAGCGGCGTGGACGTCATGGCGTCTTCCAGCGTGAAAGGCGCGGTGGTGGCGCTAGGCGATTCCATCACCGACGGTAGTGGAACAAAGACGGATGAGAACAAGCGTTGGACGGATGTTCTGGCGCGCCGATTCCTCTCCGGTTCGGCGGAGAACGTCATGAGTGTTTTGAATGAGGGGTATGGAGGCAACAACGTGATTACGAGCACTCCCTGCTTTGGGGAAAACGCCGTCGCGCGTGTAGACCGCGATGTGATTGCACAAACGGGAGTACGCGATGTGATTTTACTGGAAGGAATCAACGACATATCGCAACCCGATTTTGCCAAGACCGGCAAAGTGCGTATCGATCTACTATCGTGCTTGAGCCAACGAGATGTGACGGCGGAACAAATCATTGCAGGATACAAACAAATCATTACGCAGACACACGCTAAAGGTTTGAAAATCTTTGGGGCAACCCTAACTCCCTACAAAGGTTTTGTGGGATGGACCCAAGCGGGGGAGAGCAAACGAGAGGCGGTGAATCAATGGATCGAGAGTAGCGGGACTTACGACGGTGTGATCGACTTCGCCAAGGCAGTGGCGGATCCGAATGATCCACAGCGCTTCGCCTCGCAGTATGACAGCGGCGATCATCTGCATCCGAGTACCGCAGGTCACGAAGCGATGGCGAAAGCAGTGGATTTGAACTTATTTCGCTGAGCCGGCGGTGGCGTTGTAAATAGAAAAGGGGGAAGCGCATCACAGCGATACGCTTCCCCTTTTGTGTTGTGGAAATGAAAGTGAACTAAGCAGATGCGGCGCTGGACATATTGATGGCGCCGTTTACGCCATTGGGATAGAACCCGCCGGCGGTGGCATTGCCTTGATTGCCATAGGCCAAGTAAAGAACCTGTCCAGGAGTGCGGACAGCGGTGAGACCCATTTGATTGTCGGCAGAAATAAAGTCGTTACCTGAGGGCGGGGGAAGAATATCCACACCATCCAGAGCCGTAGTTCTAATGCCGAGACGCGCAATTTGGAGACGAATATTTCCCGTGTGCTCGGCTTCGGTCGCCAGGATACGGGCCGCAGTGCCGATATAGGGACTTTGTGCCACGGTGGGCAGTGCAGCCGCGCCGCCGTAAGCAGTGACGCCGATTTCTTCGAATACTCTGGCTAGAGTGATGTACTCCAATTGATTACCGAAGCCAATGCCCAATGCGTTCAGATTGATAGCAGGCTTCGCGATAGGTTGCACCCCGGCCGCCTGAAGAGCGCCACGGAGGAGTTTAACATGGGCGCGCTCGTCTTCGCCGATGTTGGTGAAAATGGCGTTCGAGAAAACCAGGTTGTTGGCAAGATTCACCTTTTTGCCCCCGGTGGTGGGGCCAGGAGTACCCGATCCATCGATCCCAATACCCATGGTCTCGATCCCTCGTCCGAAGATGCCGTAGGTGTAGAACTCGGCTTCCAAGTACTCGAGGTTCAGAGCAAACTGCAGAACATCGACCGCACTCGGTCCAGAAGCGGCCTGCGCGTTCAGCTTCATCCCTCCCGTGACAGCGGCGGCACCGACGGCTGCGCTGGCAATACCCAGCTTCTTTAATAAGTTGCGGCGGTTGGGGGACTCAGCAACTACGTCTTTGATTAGATTTTTATTTTCCATTTTAATTTTCTCCACTAATGAATATTGATTTTCTAACTATTTTGGGGAGCTAGGTTCGTGAGTAATCTGCCCGTCGATCTACTTACGAACCTGCTACACAATTAATAAAAGTACTAAGAAGCTATCGAATTACGTCTACGCGCCAAAAGCGCGGCACCGGCGAGGGCTGGAAGTACTAGCCAAAAAGAAGCTGGCTCAGGTACTGCCGAAGCATTGCCGACAGGCGTGACAACGTTCAGGGTATAGGAGCCAGTACGTGTATTGCCTTGCACATCGTTGAAATTGTCGCTACCAGCCACAAATCCATCGGAAAGATTGGTTGCGGTAATAGCTTGTTGCGTGTTCCAATTTGTTAGGGTAACGATGTAGCTCCCGGCCATTAGATCCGATTGCGTCAGATAGCCGTCCAAAGATAACTGAGTTGTCGGATCGGGATTTGCCATCGGCGGCGGGGTTCCGGTGTGATTTGTAATAAACGTTCCATCGCTGTTGTAAAGCGTGATATTCGGTTGGAAACCGCCGGCTGGAGCCGTGGTGCCATCAAGATTCATCCCGCCACCATAGGAAGTTGTGTAAATGGTGACAGTCCCAGCTGAACTTAAAGCAATGTCTTGCTGGAAAACTTTGGTGGCATCGGAAAGGGTGCCGGTATAAACGGAATCGGCCTTCAGTTGACCGGAGCCGAGGACGCCAAAAAGTAAGGCTCCTAAGCTACATACTATTTTGCTGTGTAATTTCATTCTAATAATCTCCTCCGTGACTAAGCGAACTTAATCTCTCTACACAAATGTCTACGAAGGTGACGATACAAACGGATTAAGGTGTACGTGCTGTTTTATTGCAGGTCAGCAGCGTTAGTACTAGGAAATATCTACATCGTTGAGACTGTTAGGACAAGCGTGTTACAGGTAGTAGTGTTGCGTATGATGACGGCAACCTCCAAGCCGAGAATATATAAATTCGTTTGGAAAAGATAGCGCGTGTTTGTTCAGCAGAAAGAGATGAAATCTCAAGAGATTGCCGACGGTGAACTAGTTCTCCGGGTCTGCCAACGAGATCCGGAGGCGCTGGGTGCGATTTACGACCGTTATGCCCATGTCGCTTATGCGGTAGTTCTGCGAATTACGCACGATCCCGCCGCGACGGAGGATTTGCTGCAAGAGCTTTTCATCCGTCTTTGGAATCGTGCGCGGGAATTCGATGCCAGCCGGGGCGCATTGGGAGTTTGGATCTTGTCGATCGCTCGCAACATGGCCATTGATTACGTTCGTTCGGCCCACGCGCGTTTTTCGCAGCGGCTGGCGCCGGTAGAGCATCTCGATCATCTCCATTCGGCATCGACGCGCTCGGAACCGGAGTCTGTAATTGATCGAGCAAGGACGGTGCGCACGGCATTATCGAGCTTGAGCGCGAATGAAAAGCAGGTTTTGGAGCTGGCTTATTTCGAGGGATGTTCTCATTCGGAGATCGCCTCGCGCCTCGGCGCTCCATTAGGAACGGTGAAGAGTTGGATGCGAGCGGCGTTAGGGCGACTGCGGGAGTCTGTGAAAGGGGGCGCGGCGTTATGACTCATCGTGAAATGGACGAGTTGTACGAACTGTATGCCCTGGGGGTGTTGGAAGAACCGGAGAGCGCGGAGATACACCAGCATTTAGACGAAGGCTGCGCGTATTGTTCGGAGCAATTACACACGGCCTTGGCAGCAACTGCTTCTTTGCTTGGGTTAGCGGAGGCGGTCAACGCACCCCGGCATTTGCGGCGGCGGGTGATGGCCAGTATTGCGCCGAAACCAGCACCGGCGCGCAGCTGGATCTTCGCCGTCGGTGGATTAAGCACGGTCTCATTAGGGCTGCTCGGGTTAGCGTTGTGGACGGGCAATCAGACACAGAGTCTGCATCACACTGTAGATACGCTCACCGGCCAGCGCGACGATTTGCGCGCGCAAGTACAAACGTTGAGCAGTGAAAGAACGCAGTTGGCCGGTGAAACGCAAACCACGCGCAACACGGTGGAGGCGTTGACCGGTCAGCGGAACGATCTTCGTCAACGAACCGCAGCGCTCAGCCGGCAAAGAACGCAGGCGCGTAATCAAACGCAAACCTTGACCAACAGAATTACGCAGCTGACCAGCGAGATTACCCAGTTGAGCGATGCGCGAAACGGCCTACAGGCGCAGGTGCAAACGCTAAGCGCGGAGCGCGCGCAAGCCGTCAGCCAGACGCAAAACTTGCGCGGCACGGTGGAGACGCTAAACACCCAACTCAATAGTCTGCGCGGTCAGGTGCAAGCGTTAAACGTTCAACGGAACACCTTGCTTGCGCAACGAGGCGAATTGCAATCGGTAGTGAACGTGGTGGCGAACTCGAACACTCGCACACTGCAATTTGGTGGAGCAAATAATATTCCGCAAGGCCGCGTGTTCTTGCCTCCCGATCGGGGCGTGGTCTTTGTGGGCTTACAGTTGCCAGAGATCGGTGCCGATCGGACACTCCAGTTGTGGCTGGTGCCGGCAAAGGGTGCGCCGCGATCCGCCGGCTTGTTTCGTCCTGGTACGACGGGTGAGGCCGTGTACGCTTCCCAGGTACAAAGAGCAGACCTGAATACTGCCGCCGTAGCGGTGAGCGTGGAGCCGAGGCAGGGATCTACCGCACCGACTACCAAGCCGATCATCGTGGTGCCGGTTCCTTCTTAAGTGGAGGGAATCAAGGGATGCGGCGCTACTTAGAAATCGATGGTAATCTCGCCTTTGCCCCAGACGGTTTGCCGTCCGACACCGGTCCATTGAGCAACCTGTAAGTACGGTAAAAAGCGGTAGAGACAGCCTGCGTAGTCGGCAAAGCCGACGAAACCGCCGAGCGGATGAACTTGCCCGGTGCGGCTGCTACGGCGGCGTTTTTCTACATGGCTCAATTCGTGTTGTTCGAGTCGAACCTGTGTTGCTTCTTCGCGCAAAGCTCGAAAATCGATTTCGAGCGGTTCTGGGCCATATAAGGACTGCAAGGTATCGATACGGCCGCAAGCACGAGTGAACAAAACGTGAAAAGGCGGTTGCTCGACGATGACGCCGTTGTGTTTCAATTCGGTGGGGCTTACGAAAGTTATGCGCGTGTTTCTTACGTGTGGATGAAGAGGAGACAACGAAATCCGGACGGGGGAGCGCTCATTGACGCTTTCGAGAACCACGCGTGAGCGAAGTGGGCCAAGACCCGCAGTGGCGCAGCGCGCGAATGCGTCGGAAAAGCGCTCGGCTAGGTCAAACGCAAGGGTGAACAGGTGAACGTCGACCTGAAATCTTTGGCCCGAATCAAACCACAAGCCATCCAGGTGACGAGTACGAAATATATAAGGGGTTGGTCGGCAGGCAGATCCCGCAGCACTGTGGTAAGTGGAGGAATCTGTCGATTCGGGCGTTACAAAAGTTCCTAAGCCTAGCTGCCCGTACGCTCCGCGGAAGACATTTGCGGAGAGCAGCGCAGGAAATCGAATGGGGTCCACGACTCGAAATTGCAGTCGGAGTGGGTAAATGACGAATGCCGAAGTTTCCTTGCTCTTACAAAGCACCTGCAGGGACAGGATTGTGTTGCGAAGGTGGCGCGCCGCCTTCAGGAAGTTTCACCAGCATCTGTTCCTTACGGTAGATCAGAGTGGAAGTATTATAGGTTGCAAGTTCAAAGCCATGCCCATGCGTAATGGCGTCAGTAGGACAGGCTTCTACACAGTAACCACAAAAAATACAGCGATTGTAGTCGATGTTGTAGACCTGAGCATAACGCTCTCCGCCGCTGATGCGCGTCTGGTCGGTGTTGTCAGCCGCTTCGATATAAATGCACTGCGCCGGACAAGCCGCGGCGCAGAGAAAGCATGCCACACACTTTTCCATTCCGTTTTCATCGCGTTGCAGAACGTGTGCTCCGCGAAACCGCTCTTCCAACTGGGCCGGAGCGTCTGGATACAGTTCCGTGATGGTAGGAGACATCATCTCCTTGAACGTGATACCCATCCCTTTAGCGATAGCCGCCGCAGAACCGATTACTTCACCGATATTCGCCATTCTTTCTTCAGGTTAACGCAGTCAGGAGGAGCACAAAAAACACCCTGGAATCTTAGCTACCGAAACCCTCCGGCCCTTCTATTGCGTCAGTCTCTTCTTCCTGGCTCTTTACAAACTCCAGGATGTCGAAGTGCTTCATTTCTCGACCAGGATAAAAGCTGTTAATTGCGTTCTGCTCGTCATCGAAAATCTCAAAGACGCCGGTCAACTTGGTCAAGATCATCAGCTCTAACTGACGTTTGGACAGGTTCAGCAACTTAACGGCACCTCCGGCATTCTTGACAGTCGTATGTAGAAGCACCAGCATGCCCAGCCCGGAGCTATCGATATGGCCGACATCTTTTAAATTAAGAATCTGCCGAAGATTTCCATCGTCAATATTTTTGTTCACGGTATCCTGCAGATCGGCGAGGCTGTTCCCCAACACCAAACTACCCTCGATCCCAAGAAGCAGGATGCCATCCGCTTCATGCTGCTCGATTTTGAGACTCATGGCCTCCCAACTATAGCTTGTCTTAGATGGAGTATGGTTAGATAAAAGAAAGCTGCTTTACATAGTGACAAGAATGGTTGCACCTAGACAAGAATTGCTACGCTGGTTTCAGGGTCAAAAAAATCGGCAGAGCAGTAGGCGTTTTCTTAAAAGGCACTATAAGTTACAGCTTACCTTTCACGCAAATGGGAGAAATTAGTTGTCTTTATTAGAAATTGCGGTGTTATTGCAGACACAAGTGCCTGCGACCGGAAGCCTACATCCGGTTACCAACATTTTTGAGCCGATGGGTACGCCGGCAACTTACGCGAAAACTGCTGCCTTGCTCGTTTCCTTTATTTGCTTGGGAATCTTTCTAGTCGTCGGTGGTTTGATCGCGTATGCCATTTTTCGTTACAGGCGAAAACCGGAAGACGATATGCATCAGGAGCCTGCCCAGGTGTATGGCAGCAATCAGATAGAGATTGCGTGGACGATCATTCCTCTACTTATTGTTTTTGTGCTAACAGGAGTGACGGCGCGCATTATTGCAGCCACTCAGGATGCCAAACTCCCAAAGACGGCTTTGCACGTAACAGTGATAGGGCATCAATGGTGGTGGGAGTACAAGTATCCGGATTTGGGAATCGTGACCGCAAATGAGCTACACATTCCAGTTTCAGACAAATCGGAAAGCAATGCGGTTGCCATCACGGAGCAGAGCGTCGACGTGATTCACAGTTTCTGGGTCCCGCAGCTTTCCGGAAAAACGGACGTGATTCCCAATCACGACAACCACATGTGGATAGACGCCCACGAACCGGGAATCTATCTGGGTAATTGCGCGGAATATTGTGGAACACAGCACGCCAACATGTTGATTCGTGTCGTGGCACAGCCGAAAGCGGAATTTGATCGCTGGGTGGCAAACCAGCAGAAGCTGGCAGTCGGTGCCGGCCTGGGTACGGAAGGACTAACCAGTAAACAAGATATGTCTAGTTCGCCTGCCGGCGTAAGTGTGCAAAATGCCTCGTTGCGTACAGGCACGGCGATGGGCGGTCAAGAGACGCCAACCTCGAAGTTGGCTGAGGACAAGCATGTCTTCGAGTCGCTGGCCTGCGTGAATTGCCATTACGTGAAGGGCACTCCGGCCATCGGGCAGTTCGGTCCCGATTTAACGCATTTGGCCAGCCGCAGCACGATCGCTTCCGGTGTGATTCCGAACAATACCGCCAATTTGCGGGCTTGGATCGATGATCCACAGACGGTCAAGCCGGGTGCGCTCATGCCAAGTATGAAATTGACAGATAAACAGCTAGACCAGGTTGTGGAGTACCTGCAGTCATTGAAGTAGGAGTGAGGGAACATCTTTCATGGCGTCAATCGATTATCCTTTGAATCATCCCGTTGTCCACGAAAAGGAGTCTTCTTTTTCGGAGTGGCTGACATCGTGGATTACCACCGTAGATCATAAGCGGTTGGGCATTCTTTACATGGGCTCGGCCATGTTCTTCTTTCTGGTAGCCGGAATTATGGCGGGCGTGATCCGGCTGCAGCTTGCAGTCGCGGCTAACCATCTTGTCAGTCCAGAGACCTACAACCGATTGTTTACGATGCACGGTACAACGATGGTGTTCCTGGTAGGAATGCCGATCGTAGCCGGAATGTCGAATTTTTTGGTGCCGCTGATGGTGGGTGCGCGCGATATGGCATTCCCCAGATTGAACGCTTTCGGCTTCTGGGTCTTCCTTTTCGGCGGACTTCTCCTGTACTCCAGCTATGTGATCGGGGACGGATTGCAAGGCGCGGGTTCAGCCCCCGACGTCGGGTGGTTCGCCTACTCGCCGTTGACATCGCGAGCGTTTTCCCGTGGCGCGAGCACCGATTTCTGGACATTAGGAATACTGGTCGCCGGATTGGGGAGCTTGTCGAGCGCGGTGAACGTGATTGCCACCTGCATTTCGTTGCGCTGCCCGGGCATGACGTTGATCAGGATGCCTCTCTTCGTGTGGCTGATGTTTGTCGACGCTTTCCTGATTATCCTTGCCATTCCGCCACTTACCGCTTGCCAGGTGATGCTGCTGATGGACCGCTATCTAGGCGCTCACTTCTTCGACACGCAAGCCGGAGGCTCGGCTCTTCTTTGGGAGCACTTCTTCTGGATCTTCGGGCATCCTGAGGTTTACATTTTGATTTTTCCTGCATTTGCCACTGTCTCAGAAATCATTCCGGTGTTTTCCAGAAAGCCGATCTTCGGCAGGGCGGCCATGGTGGGAGCTACTATCGCCATCGGATTTATCAGCTTCGGAGTTTGGGCGCATCATATGTTTGCGGTAGGAATGACATCGGTTTCGAACACCTTCTTCGCTGCGTCGACAATGATCATTGCCGTACCCACCGGGGTAAAGATTTTTAACTGGACAGCAACTATGTACGGAGGAAAGTTGCGGATGGACACACCCATGCTGTTCTGTCTTGCGTTTCTATTCCAATTCCTAATCTCTGGGCTGACTGGCGTGATGCTGGGTGTGACACCATTCGACTGGCAGTTAACCGATACTTATTTTGTTGTTGGGCATTTCCACTACGTCCTCGTAGGATCCTTATTCTTTGCCGTCTTCGGCGGTATCTATTATTGGTTCCCGAAAGTATTCGGGAAAATGTTGGATGAACGTCTTGGTAAGTGGCACTTCTGGCTGTTTGTGGTCGGTTTCAATCTCACGTTTCTTCCGATGCACTTTCTGGGTGCTCTGGGTATGCCGCGCCGAACTTACACCTATGCGCCGGAGCGAGGCTGGGAATTTTGGAATATGGCCTGTTCCGTCGGTGTAATTTTTCAGGCACTGGCAATTACTGCGTTCCTTTGGAATGTCGTTCAATCGTTGCGTTCGGGGATGGAGGCAGGCGACGATCCGTGGGACGCCTGGACGTTGGAATGGAGTACTAGTTCTCCTCCTCCGGAATACAACTACGAGAAGCTTCCTGTGGTCCGCAGTAGTCGGCCCCTTTGGGATCTAAAGCATCCGCAGGATCCGGATTGGAAGTACGAATAAAGAACTATGGCGTCCATCACCGCAAACATACCCGCTTCGACATCGAAAATCGAGAGTGAATGGCATTTGCCGGACAAAGGTACGGTCGGGATTATCTCCCTGATCCTGACCGAAACGGCGTTGTTCACCATCTTTGTTGTTGCATATATCTTTTATGTCGGTAAAAACTTGAACGGACCTTACCCTAAGGACGTTCTGGAGTACCCCATTCTCGCGTCCATCTGTCTCTTTTCCAGCAGCGCCACCATCGTTCTTGCCGAACGGGCGTTGCACAGAATGGAGATGAAAAAGTTTCAAATATGGTGGGGAGTCACCATTCTTCTGGGACTGGAGTTTCTTGGCGCCACGGCAAAAGAGTGGTACGACCTGATCACCAAGGAACATCTCACGGTGGCCACCAACATGTTTGGAACAACGTTCTATTCGTTAGTGGGACTGCACGCAAGTCACGTTATTTTTGGATTGTTTTTTCTCGGCCTGGTGTGGGTGATGACCAAACTTGGATTTCCCATTCACACGCAGATGCGCCGCGTGATGTTTCTTTCCTGGTATTGGCACTTTGTCGACGGTATTTGGGTGGTGGTTTTTAGCGTTGTTTACATCATTGGAAAGTAAGGAATCGATATGACACACGAGGTTCATGGGGAAGCAGGCGAGCGGAGCAAGCAGTCGCACATCGAGATGCCGGCGCCGACATACTGGCCGGTGGTGTTTGCATTCGGCCTGATGTTAACCTTCGCCGGGGTGGTGACGCATTGGATGGTGTCGCTGATCGGCTTAATGGTTGCGCTATTTGGAATTGTCTACTGGTGGCATGATGTGATTCCTCATGAAGAGCATGAGGCCGTAGCAATCGATCCGAAGCACCGTCCAGCACCCATAATGGTTGACAAACGCTCTGTGATCCGCTTTGGAGCCGGCGAGGATCACCACCGTGCCCACGTCCCGGAGACGATACGGCCTTATTCATCCGGCATATGGGGTGGATTGGCGGGCGGTGCTGCCATGGCTTTACTTGGGTGTCTCTACGGGTTAATAGTGGAGCACAGTATCTGGTATCCCATCAACTTATTGTCAGGCGTTGTGTTGCCGTACATGAATGCGGAGTCGGTTCAGCAGTTGAAACAGTTTAACGGTTTCGCATTTGTGGCGGCTTCGGTCGGTCATGTTGTGATTTCGGTGTTGGTCGGTATTCTTTATGCGGTGATGCTGCCGATGTTTCCCAAATATGCATTCTTTTGGGCGGGTATATTAATGCCTCTTTTCTGGAGCGGTATTATCGCCACCGGTTTAAGCATCCTCAACCCCGCGTTGAATCAAAAGATTAGCTGGCCTTGGTTCATCGCCGCGCAGCTTGGGTTCGGATTAGTCGGCGGATATGTGATCGCCCGGAGTACGCAAATCCATACCATGCAGTCTTGGGACTTCGCCAGCCGAGCATCGATTCATGGCCTAGGCATGGGTCCGGGCCGGAACGATGAAGAGTGAGGCGATAAGTAAAAGAAAGTGAGTTTTAAATCTTGGTTGGGTGGGGACTTGAAGAAAGCTTTTATGGCCGGAGGTAGGCGGCGTTGGCATGTTGGGGTTGTGTTCAGTGTTTTATGCGTATTCGCGTTGTCGCTTACGGGATGCTCTTCGTCGAACAAAGAGGAGACGTTGGCTGAAAATATCCAACCTCACGATATCACCGACTTTCACACAATATTTTCTTTGAACTGTGCCGGTTGTCATGGCGAAAACGGTAAGAATGGAGCTTCAGAGCGTTTGAACTATTCACTGTATCTGGCCATCGTTCCGAAAGAGGAAATCCGGAAGATGCTCATTTACAGCCGAAAGGGCAGCTTAATGCCGCCTTTCGCCGAAAGCCAAGGGGGCAAGCTGACCATGAAGCAGATAAATATCTTAGTTGATGGGATAGAAAAGCATTGGGCTAAGCCGGTAGACTTTCATGGCGTAACGCCGCCGCCCTACTATCAGCCCGCGGATGGCAAAATCGACCTTGCCGATGGTAAGAAGATTTTTATGACGGTCTGTGCCGCCTGTCACGGAGAGCATGGCGTTGTCGGTCCATTGGCAACGCCCGCCTACCTGTCGCTTGCTTCGGACCAATATATCCGCACAGCAATATTAGCCGGAAAACCTGATCAAATGCCGGTGATGCCGAGTTGGCAAACGTTGAAGTTTGGCCATCCGCTCAGTGACCAGGAAATTACAGACGTGGTAGGTTATCTCTCTTCGTTACGACCGATGGAAGCACGGAAAGCAATGCAAGAATCTCATGCGCCGCAGCCTCCCTCTCCTGACATCACAAAACACACTGGCAACTCCAACACGCCTGCCGGCAGAGCAGGCGCGCAGATGAACGAATAGGACGGAATAGAGCAAAAAATGGCACAAGAAGAGTATAAGACCCCGGAGCAGGGAGTCGATTACTTAGAGAACGTCGTGGAACGTTCACGGCGTAATTGGATGTTGATGATTGGTGCGGGCCTCAATGTGTTGGCAGGAACCTTGCTTGCGATTCCTCTTACGGGATATATACTCGGCAGTCTTGTTAAAAAAGAAAAACTTAGTTGGGTTTCACTGGGCCATATCGATGACTTTCCTGAGGGACAGACTCGAATGGCTGTTTATACAAATCCTATCAAAACTCCGTTCGACGGGTTAACAACAAACACCCCCTGCTACGTGCGGCGCATCGAACAAAGTAAGTTCCAAGTTTTCGCAGTTAATTGCGCCCATTTGGGATGCGCGGTTCACTGGTTTCAAGCCTCTGGTTTGTTCCTTTGTCCTTGCCATGGTGGGGCATATTATGCGAACGGAGACCGCGCGGCAGGTCCACCGCCGCGTGGGCTTTACGAATACGAATACAAATTGCAAAATGCGGAACTTTGGGTAAAGGCTGGTCAGTTACCGATTCCAACTCGACCAGTGGCATAAGGGAGACGTGTAGATATGACACCGATCAGAGATACGGCGATTTGGCTAGATAGAAGACTGCACATCAGTAGAGCATGGGCAGCTACCGCAGGGCACGAGATTCCCGCTAGCGCGGCAAGTTGGTTTTATGCTTTAGGAAGTTCAGTCATTCTCTGCTTTGTGATTCAGGTGATTACCGGGATCTTGTTGGCTTTTTCTTACAGCCCCACTGCACAAGGCGCATGGTCCAGTCTGCAATACATCAATAACGAACAGTTTTTGGGCGGATATTTGCGCGCCATCCACAACTGGGGATCGATCTTCATGGTTGTACTGGTGACGCTGCACATGATTCAGGTTTATCTGTTCGGTGCGTACAAGTACCCCAGAGAGCTCACCTGGATCACCGGAGTTTTTTTGCTCCTGTTTACCTTGGGAATGGCTTTCTCCGGCCAAGTGCTGCGGTTCGATCAAGATGCTTATTGGGGTATCGGGATTGGCGCCGCGATCACCGGGCGAGTTCCCGTTCTTGGACCCTATCTTGTTAACTTGCTTTTAGCTGGTCCTATTATCGCTTCGCCCACGTTAGGCCGATTCTTTTCGTTGCACGTTTTCGTTCTACCGGGACTCATCATTGCTTTGGTCAGCATGCACATGCGATTGGTGCTTTTGAAGGGCATCAATGAATATCCTGTAGCGGGTCGGCCGGTGAGAAAAGCAACCTACGATGCGGAGTATGCCGAGATCATAAAGAAAGACGGAATTCCATTTGCGCCAGACGGCATTTGGAAGGATTTGATCGTTGGGGCTTTTGTCATTATGGGCATTCTCGGTTTTGCCCTGTATTTCGGACCTAAGGGACCCGGACTCCCACCGAACCCGGCTGTTCTGGCCGGTGAGCCGCGCCCCGATTCGGCGTTTCTTTGGATATTCGCCGCGCTGGCGCTGCTTCCTACTTGGGCGCAGATCCTGACTGTTTTCGTCATGCCGGTGATTGTCATTGGCTTTATGATTGGCCTTCCTTTCATATCGGGTGAAGGAGAAAAGATCTGGAGTCGCCGTCCGCTTGCGGTGATGACTGTGATTTTTTCGATTGTAGTAATTGGTGGTCTTTCTTGGGTGGCAACGTATTCCCCCTGGGCTCCTCATATGGAGGCTTGGAGCGCCGATCCCACACCACATGCCTATCTACAGGGACGTACGCCGCTACAGATTAAGGGTGCGCTGGTCATACAAAGCAAGCAGTGCCGCGATTGTCATAGCCTCGGCGGCCAAGGCGGGAAGCGCGGTCCGGCGCTTGATGCGGTAGCCACCCGGCTAACTGGAGACCAGATGGTGCGCCAGGTGATTCAGGGCGGCGGCAACATGCCGGCTTATGGCAAGGAGCTTAGTCCCGCGGAAGTGGAAGCAGTAGTTTCATTCATGGAAACACTTCGTCCCAATTACGTTCCCCCGGCAAAGCCTTCCAACAACCCTTCTAAGCCGGGTTCGCGAGAGAATTCGGTCCGGGCCTCCTTAGGCGATATGCCGCGCTAACTGTGGACTCCTTAGGCAGCGCCGCTTTTACCTCATGGGAGCTGGATGGCCCCGCATCGGCCATTCTGCTCCTTTTTGTTTTTGTATATATCCGAGGGTGGCTGAAGGGTCGCCGACTACTGCATGAGCCGCAGGACGGGACAAAGCTCACAGCGTTTTTCGGGGGAGTATTTGCGATTTTCCTCGCAACGGAATCCCCGTTAGATACTTTCGATAGCCTCTCTCTTTCCGCGCACATGATTCAGCACTTGCTGCTGATGATGATTGCGCCGCCGTTGCTTTTGATTGGTGATCCTCTACTGCCGCTGCTGCGTGGATTGCCGAAGACGTGGGTCAAAGAAGGAATCGGCCCGTTTCTAAGCTGGCCCATTTTGCGCCGCGTGTTTCATTGGCTGACATTTCCTCCCGTCGCCTGGTTGATATTTGCGTTGAGCACTATCCTGTGGCATCTTCCCGCGTTATATGAGCTAGCATTGCGGTCCCCTACTTGGCATGGCCTTGAGCATGCATGTTTTCTCTGGACCGGCATTCTGTTCTGGTGGAACATCATCCTGCCCGGCGCTGCCCGGCCGCATTGGCCCAAGTGGACCATTATTCCTTATCTGCTTTTATCGGACGTAATCAATACCATTATTTCTGCCTTGTACATTTTCTCCGGTGAGTTGCTTTATCCCTCCTATGGCGTTACCCACCTCGGTGGACTGAATCCCATGACCGATCAATCCTTAGCGGGAGCCATTATGTGGGTGCCGGGCTCGGTCATTTATCTGGTTCCCGCTATTGCCGCAGCGGTGGGTTTGTTTTCCAATCCAACGCCAACAAGAAGACTTATCCCGCTACTCAACAAAGTGACCAAGCCGGCGTTTCAAGCAAATCTTGTACAGATCGGCTTGCCGGCATCGGCTGCGAAACGATGGAGATTCCCGACGTTAAGACGTGGCGCGCAGTTTGTAATGCTCGCTTTGGCGATCGCTGTCATGGCCGACGGATTTTTTGGTCCGCAGGTAGCGCCCGTCAATATGGCAGGTGTTCTGCCATGGATACATTGGCGTGCGTTGACGGTCATGGCGCTGCTGATGGTAGGCAATCTATTTTGCATGGCATGTCCTTTCATCTTGGTGCGAGATTTCGGACGCAAAGTCTTACCTGCAAACCTCCGTTGGCCGCACATGTTGCGCAACAAGTGGATTCCGGTGGTATTGCTGGGTGTTTTTTTCTGGGCCTATGAAGCTTTCAGTTTGTGGAACAGTCCTTGGGTTACTGCCTGGATTGTCGCTGGATACTTTCTCGGCGCACTGATGATCGATGGGTTTTTTCGTGAAGCGAGCTTCTGCAAGTATGTTTGTCCCATCGGTCAGTTCAATTTTGTCAGTTCCTTGATCTCGCCGCGAGAAGTGGGAATCAGAAGCGCGAAGGTGTGTGATTCCTGTAAGACCTACGATTGCATTCGCGGAAACAACCATGCCCGTGGATGCGAGCTGTACCTTTTTCAGCCGAAGAAGGCGGGGAACATGGATTGCACATTTTGTATGGATTGCGTGAAGGCTTGTCCGCATGACAATGTCACGTTGAACGCCATTGCTCCGGCAAGTACTTTAACGGTGGACCCTTATCGATCTTCCATCGGGAGGTTCTCAAAGCGGACGGATATGGTGGCACTGGTATTGATCATCGTCTTCGGTGCGTTTGTCAATGCGGCCCAGATGGTTTCGCCGGTAATGATGTTGGAGCACGGTTGGCATGCCCGGCTTGGTCCGCGAATGATGCCGTTCGTCGTCGGTGTGTTTACGTTGGCGGGGTTGGTGGCGTTGCCTGTTGTGAGTCTTTCGATTTGCGGAATGCTGAATCGTGTTGTAGAGCATTCGCTTCCGATTATGGAGGTGATCCGGCGGTTTGCGTTCGCGCTGGTGCCGGTGGGTGTTGCCATGTGGGCGGCACACCTGCTGTATCATTTCGCTACAGGATGGGAATCAGTTCTGCCGGCGGCGGAACGGGTCCTTGGATTTCCCATCGCAAGTGCGGCCATGGCTACGATTCCCAGCTGGTTAACTCCTGCCCAAATACTGTTGCTTGATGCAGGCTTGCTGCTGACGCTTTATGTGATCTGGCGGATAGCAATGCAGTATGCTGGACGGGCAGTACGAGCGGTTCCGCTCACAGCGCCTTGGGCAACATTGGCATGCACGTTATACGCTGTCGGAGTCTGGATTCTATTTCAGCCGATGCAGATGCGTGGCATGGCGATGTGAGCCGCTTCCTCCGAAAAGCAGTTGTTTTATGTGTTGCTTTCGGTGGAAGCATCGCTCTTCTTTTTGCTGATGGAGGAACGCTTCAGTTTCACAAAAAAGCAGGTCCATTTCTTATTACCGTTTTTAGTGCACCGGTGCCGCTGCGAGCGGGGAGCGCTGACTTTAGTGTGATGGTGCAGGACGAACAGGATAACTCGCCCGTGCTCGATGCCGGGGTGAGACTCCGTCTTTCCAAGACGGGCGAGGCGCAACTCAAAGCGACAGCCACCACCGCGCAGGCGACCAATAAATTACTCTATGCAGCGACGGTGGACGTGCCTGCTCCCGGACAATGGCTTGTTGGTGTGGAGATTGCACGCGGAGGTGCGACCGTTTTCGCCTCAGGCGAAGTGAAAGTTCTGCCGGAAGAGCCGCCTCTATTTGCTTATTGGCTCTACTTTGCAGTGGTGCCGTTGGGAATTCTTTTGTTTGGAATCAATCAATGGCTGAAAACAAGCCGCAATTCCAAACGATCTGATTGGTTGTAAAGGGAGCGACCCTTTACAACCAGAATGTTGAGCCGCTCCCTTTACTTTGATCTAGGCCGTCCTCTGCGACTCCGAGCCGCCACCGTTCTTAGCGATGGCGGCTTGTGCCGCCGCTAAACGTGCAATCGGAATGCGATACGGCGAGCAGGATACGTAATTCATCCCGATACGGTAGCAGAACTCCACAGAGCTCGGTTCGCCGCCGTGCTCGCCGCAGATACCGACTTCCAGATCGGGACGAGCTTGACGGCCTAGTTTCGTAGCATGCTCCACTAGCTTGCCCACGCCCTCCTGATCGAGCACAGCAAAGGGATCCGCCTTGAAGATTTTCAGGTCCTCGTAATGCTTGGAGAACTTCGTGTAATCGTCGCGGGAAAGACCCATAGTGGTCTGGGTGAGATCGTTC
Organism: Bryobacteraceae bacterium; assembly: GCA_965219315.1. GTDB lineage: Bacteria > Acidobacteriota > Terriglobia > Bryobacterales > Bryobacteraceae > Bog-105. The sequence continues at coordinate 400,953 of CBDCNB010000001.1, forward strand.
GTTCCGAACGAAAAGAACTCAGCCTCCTTCGCTACTAGGTCAGCGGTCATAGCGGCACGGGGAATTTCGATCATTGTGCCGACGTAATACTTCATATCCCCCATGTCGGCGGCTTCGAGAACTTCCTTCGCCACTCTATCGACCAAAGCCTTTTGATTCTCTAGCTCTTTCACGTTGCCGACTAGCGGAATCATCACTTCAGGAATGACCTTGACGCCCTTTTTAGCGACTAAAACGGCAGCTTCGAAGATGGCGCGCGCCTGCATCTCCGTTACTTCGGGATAAGTGATACCAAGCCGGCAACCACGGTGGCCCAGCATGGGATTGAACTCGTGTAGCTCTTCGATACGATGCAGTAGTTCCGGCAGGTGCTTCTTCAGCTCGGGGACAGTCACTTTGTAGGTCGCCGAAAATTCTTTTTTCTCTTTCGGCGTGGCGTGAGGTAGCTTTGCCAAGTCCACCATGACGTTCTCCCGCTTCGGCAGAAATTCATGAAGAGGGGGGTCGAGCGTACGAATGACAACGGGAAAGCCGTCCATCGCCTGAAATAGCCCCGCGAAATCTTTGCGCTGCATGGGCAGCAGTTTCTTTAAAGCCGTCTTACGGGTCTTCTCATCCCGGGCCAGAATCATGGCCTGCATGTGCGGAATGCGATCTTCCGCAAAGAACATATGTTCAGTGCGGCAAAGGCCGATGCCTTGCGCGCCGAACAAGCGGGCCTGCTTCGCATCGCGAGGAATGTCGGCATTGGCGCGAACGCCAAAGTCGCCGCGGAACTCGTCGGTCCATTCCATGAATTGGGCAAAGTAGTGCGACTTCGGATCGGGCTCATTCGTTTTGCATTGGCCCAAGTAGACTTCACCCAAAGTGCCGTCGAGCGAGATCCAATCGCCCTCCTTAATGACCAACTTTTTTCCTTCGAAAACAATGGTCGCCTGCTTGCTCGATTCGTTCACCGAGACCGAAGCGGCTCCCACCACACAGGGACGCCCCATGCCGCGCGCCACTACCGCAGCATGGCTGGTGAGTCCACCGACGGCCGTCAGAATACCTTTGGAAACGTCCATGCCATGAATATCGTCGGGTGTCGTCTCTTTCCGAACCAGCACGACCGGTCCACCGGCCGCCATCTCCACTGCATCTTCCGAAGAAAATGCCGCACGACCTACTGCTGCGCCAGGCGAGGCGGGAAGACCGGTAGCGATCATCTGCAAACCTTTGCGCATGTTTGGATCGAGAACCGGATGCAGAAGTTGATCCAACTGTGCCGGAGCGACACGCTGCACGGCTTCTTTTTTCGAGATTACCCCTTCTTCCACCATCTCGACTGCGACGCGAACGGCAGCGGGACCGGTCCGCTTTCCATTGCGGGTTTGGAGCATATACAGCGTACCTTCTTCGATGGTGAATTCGAAGTCCTGCACATCGCGGTAATGCTTTTCCAAGTTGGACGTGATCTCACGAAGCTGCTTGTACGCTTCCGGCATCACTTGTTCCAACTCGGCGATCGGCTGCGGTGTACGAATACCCGCGACAACGTCTTCGCCCTGCGCATTCACCAGAAACTCACCATAAAAAACATGCTCACCGGTCGACGGATTACGGGTAAAGCCAACGCCTGTGCCGGAGTTATCGCCCATGTTGCCGAACACCATCGCCTGCACGTTCGCAGCGGTTCCGATAGAATCCGGAATCTTTTCCATGCGGCGATAGTAGGTTGCCTTGGGAGTGTTCCAGGAATTGAATACGGCATCGCGCGACATCATCAACTGATCGACGGCATCCTGGGGAAATTCCTTACCGGTCTCTTTCTTCACCAGCTTTTTGTAATCGGCGATGATGGTTTGCAAATCTTCGGCATTCAGATCCGTATCGAGCTTGGCGCGCCTCTTGGCTTTCCGCGCGTCGAAAATATGATCGAACTTCTCCATCTCGATGCCGAGCGATACTTCGCCGAACATCTGAATAAAACGGCGGTAGCAATCGTAAGCAAAACGCGGATTACCGGTTTTTTTAGCCAATCCTTCCGTGGTTTCGTCGTTCAAGCCGAGGTTGAGAATAGTGTTCATCATGCCCGGCATAGAGAATTTCGCTCCCGAACGAACGCTGAGCAGCAACGGATCGTCAACGCCGCCGAGCTTCTTGCCCATCTCGCCTTCCAACTTGGCGAGGGCCTTATGAATCTGATCGTCCACTTCCTGCGGAACTTTGTTGCCGTTTTCGAAAAAGAGGTTGCACACCTCGGTAGAAATCGTAAAGCCGGGCGGCACCGGCACACCCGCCTTGCACATCTCCGCGAGGCCCGCGCCCTTGCCGCCCAGCGTGTCGCGCATTTTGCCGTCGCCGTCCGCCGTCCCTCCGCCGAACGAGTAAACATGTTTATTCATTTGTCAGTTGTATCTCCTGAATACTGATCCCTAATATTGAAAACTTTAGGCGCACGCGCCCTCTGTGACGATTTCCGAGAAATCGGCGATGGTTGAGAACTCCGACAACAGGCTCTGCAATAGAGCAAGGCGGTTCTGCCGGATCTTCGGATCGGAATCGTTCACAAGAATTTTATCGAAGAACAAATCCACTTGTGGACGCAGCGATGCAATGGCCATCATCTGCTCACGGTAATCGTTGCTCTGTTGAATCTGCTTGCGAACGCTCATCAAGACATTGTGCAGGTCCGATTCCGGCCCCGCGGAAAGCAAATCCGGGCTTATGGAACCGATATCCTTCATCGATGCCTGCTTCAAAATATTCTTGATGCGCTTGAAGCTGGCGGCTAACGGCTCAAAGTCTCCAGTCGGCCGCACATGATGCACCGCCTCTAAGCGTTCTCGCAGATCGGCCAACGTTGTCAGGGGCGCCGCTATCGTGGCATTCACTTCGTCGAAAGGATAGTCAAGCACATCGCGCAGATAAAACTCCACCCGTTCTTTCATAAAGCTGCTGAGCTCCGGGACATCTTCGGTGTATTGGAGCAGCTTCAAGTTCAGCCGCGCTTCGAAAAGGATTTTCACAATCCCCTGCGCCGCGCGACGCAACGCAAAAGGATCTTTTGAGCCGGTGGGGATCAAGCCAATGCGAAAACACTCGCGCAACGTATCGAGCTTGTCCGCAAGAGAAACAATTTGTCCTTCTAGCGTCCGCGGAATCGAATCTTCCATGCCGACAGGCTTGTAATGATCGTAAATAGCCGTGGCCACCGCCTCGCTTTCGCCCTGCGCTTCCGCATACAAGCCGCCGACCACGCCTTGCAAATCGGTAAACTCCTTCACCATGTCGGTGGTGAGATCGCATTTGGCTCGGAGAGCTGCCTTTCTTGCCACGTCTACATCTGCGCCGATAGTTGTCGCAATCTCGGCGGCGATATCGACGACGCGCTCCGTTTTTTTCCGGTAGCTGCCAAGCTTCGCTTGAAATGTGACCTTCCCTAAATCGTCCAGCCGATCGATCAGTTTTCTTTTTTGGTCAGCTTGCCAGAAGAAACGGGCGTCGTTGAACCGGGCGCGCAGAACCCGCTCATTACCCTGGCGGATCAGCCCGTCCGGATCGCCATCTGTATTCGTAATCGCAACAAACTCCGGCGCTAGCGAACCGTCTTGCTTCAACACGGAAAAATAGCGCTGGTGATGGCGCATCACGGTGGTAAGAATCTCCGCTGGTAACTCCAAATAAGCGGCATCGAAAGAGCCACGAACGGGAGTAGGAAATTCCGTCATGTAAACAAGCGTCCGTAGCAGGGGATAGTCGGTTTGAACTCCATCCACCAGACCGGCTTCGATACGAGCTTGCCGTTCTGTCTCACGAAGAATCACAAAGTTTTCGAGTAGCGCTTTCTCGTAGGTGAAAGCCGTCACCGCGATCGGATCTTTTGAGCCCAGAATACGATGCCCAAATGTCTTGTTGCCGGAGCTAACGCCCGCTAGTTCGAACGAAACAATTTCGTCGTTAAGTAGCGCAACAATCCATCGTATAGGGCGTATAAAGCGAATGCCGCTTTTGTTCGTCCAATACATCGCTTTGGGAAAGTGGATGCGCGCGATAATTTGAGGAATCTTAGCCGCCAGTAAATTGTGGGCCGTTTCGCCGGGCACGTGCTGATGGAAAACATATCGTTCGCCCTTGCCATCCATTGTTTTGGCGAGTTGGTCCACCCCAGTGGTCCATTTGCGCGCGAACCCTTGGGCCGCGCCTGCGCCGGCGGAAAGATACGGGCCAAGTGTTACGTTCTGTATATCCGGCGCGCGTTCCGAAAGATTTTCCGCAAACAATACCAGCCGTCGCGGCGTAGCATTCAAACGAAGAGCGTCACCGCCCAAAACGCCCAGCTCTCTTTCGAACGCTGCCTTCAGATCGCCTAGCGCATTTTCGATCATCCAGTCTGGAATCTCTTCGACCCCTATTTCGAGAAGGAAATCGGGCATTAAGAAACAGCCTCCGCAACAGGCGATTGCTGCTCTACCCAGGCAGCGGCTACGCCTACGGCCAGCTTGCGGACACGGGCAATAATGCCGACCCGTTCGGTAACGCTAATTGCTCCCCGCGCATCCAGCAAGTTAAAAAAATGCGAACATTTCAGAACCTGATCATAGGCAGGCAACACGGGAAAGCGGCTTTTATCTTCCGCCTTGTCGAAAAGCGCCACGAGACGTTGACATTCCCGCTCGTGCAGCTCGAAGCCCTGCCATAATGCCTGCACATCGGCCCACTCGAAATTAAATGCTGAAAATTGCTGCTCATCCGCAAGCCGCACGTCACTGTAACGGAATCCCGGCGCCCACTCGATTTCGTAGATGCTATCCACCTTCTGCAGGAAAGCCACAATGCGCTCCAGGCCGTAGGTGATCTCGGCGGGAACAACTTCTAAATCGATGCCGCCACACTGCTGAAAATAGGTGAACTGCGTAATCTCCAAACCATCCAGCATCACCTGCCAACCGATGCCCCACGCCCCCAAAGTTGGCGCCTCCCAATTGTCTTCCTCAAACTTGATATCGTGCTTGCGAAGATCGATACCGATGGCTTGGAGACTTCCGAGATATTGTTCCAAGACATCGTTCGGGGCCGGCTTTAGAACCACTTGGAGCTGCTGGTGCTTATATAGACGGTTAGGGTTCTCGCCGTAGCGTCCGTCTGCGGGCCGCCGACTAGGTTGAACATAAGCTACCTTGTAAGCCTTCGGACCTAACACACGCAGGAAGGTTTCCGGAGCCATGGTGCCCGCCCCCACCTCCACGTCATAAGGTTCTTGGATGATCGCGCCGCGATTGGCCCAATACTGTTTGAGCTTGAAAACGGTATCTTGAAACGTGTCCATGCGAAAAGGGAAGCAATCTTCCGGTCTAGAGGCCTTCCAGCAAAACAGGCGTGTGGAAACGACGTTCCACATGCTCCTCTAGCTGGCGGATCAAAAACCGCCGCAAGTCCTGCGCCGTGTCTTTTCCCCAGCTCTGCGAAGACAACTCGGTGATCGGCGTCCGCAGCATTATGACAGCCAATTCCCGTGACGGAGAAGAAACATGTTTATCCGGAACCGTTTGCAAATCCGGCAGAAAGCCCGATAGCCGCACTGCCCATAGCGAGAAGTAAGTGATGGCTGCCCAGATAGCGCCCGCTGCTTGCGAGTGCATGTGGAGGAGAACGGCCGTCAACAGCCGGAAAAACCGCTCATTGGGTTCGTTCGCAGGAAGCAGATGATCGCTTACCTCGGCTAAGTAATCCAACGCCACGCTCGCCTCAAAACTAGAAAGAAGATCGAATTGAGACTGCAGCAAATCGCAGCCGTTCAGGTTTGCTAATTCACGCGTTTCTTTTTGCGAATAAGACAAGTTCACCAGCGACAAACGTTCCAATCCCGATCCGTAAGTGTTTTTTGGTTTACGTGCCCGCCGTGCTATGCCACGGAGCTTGCCACTATCGCGAGTAAAAAAGCTGACGATCAAATCCGACTCTTGAAACGGATAAGTGCGAAGAATGTAGGTTTCGCTTACCCGCGTCGGCATGGCTCATCGGGCCGGTACCAAATCGAACATTTGAGCCGGACACAGAAACTCCAGATTAACAGACGGGCTATGTTTTATGAGCTAAACATAGCCCAGATAGGCTAGTCAGTAAGCGCATGACAGAATCTCCTACCTATTGGCCGAGCGGCGGCAATGAGCTGCTTGCTACTTTGAGCGACGGCATCGAAGTGAAGCGGCGCACGATGTACATGCGCGCCTGCAACCAGAAAGATGCGAAAGGAAAGATCTGCCGCGGACACATGAAACGCTGGTACCAGCCCACCGATGAGGTAAAGCGGCTCTATGGAAAAGCCGCCGAACTCTACCGCTGCGAGCGCTGTCATACTGTCTATTTGCCGAATCCGGCCGAACAACCTCGTACGCGCACCTTGTCATGGTAAGTAAACGTTTTCTCGCCGCCGCAATCCTCGCACTTGTCGTTTTAATCGAAGTTGGAGCCGCACCCACGGACGGAGACGAGTCGTTACCGAAGCCCATATTAACGCCGCAGCGTTTGCGCCGCCTGCAGCGCGAGAAGGATCGGCAAATGCCCCGCTGGATGAACTTCGACAACCGCGTTCGTACTGTGGTCGAGTCGCCGGAGCGTGGCTTCGAACTTGCGCTTTACTATGCGGTGACAAAAGACACGCAGCGCGGGAAGGAGGCTGTGTCCTGGGCCGTGTCGCATCCCCAGGATGTCCGCCAGCGACAGATTGTGGCCGATTGGTGCGCCGATCTCTTGTCGGAGCAACAGCGTAACGAATGGTTAAAGCCTACCGCAAGCAGTGGCGTCATAAAAAAGAGCGATTCCGATCTGTCACCTAACCAAACAGCGATATTTTTTTTGCTTTCGCAGCGGCCTGCCGATCTGGATCATCCCTCCTGGCGGACGCACGTGAGGGCGTTGGCCCTCGTAGCTGAGAACCCCAATCTTTCCAACGTTCAATTTCTACAAAGCTGGGTTTTGCAAGGGGATCAAACCATACGTGACGGCCCGGGCGTCGGTTATGAATTTTTCTGGGCTGATCCCTATCTGCCGGGCGTGAGCTACCAAAATATGGACCCCTGGCTTTACGACGATAGCGGCATTTTGTTGGCCCGCTCGGATTGGACTCCGAAGGCTTGCTGGATCAGTATTTCAAAGCAAAGATTACAACAGCAGGATTGTCCACCAAACTGGCAGGCGAAACCCGTGAATTTCGGCCATCTGCTTTTGATCAAGATGCCGGAGCGTTGTTTGCAACTTTCGCCCACTGCCCGTAACATGGCACTTGTTCTTTGGGGTCTGCCGCCAAAAGAAAAGGTCACCTATCGATACCAGAAAAAGCAGGCGTCTAATCAGACGGACCCCGCCGGCATGCTGCGGGTGCCTACCGGCGTGGAGGGCAAAGTCTGCGCCGCGCGATAGCCGATGCACTTTCGCTTGTTACACTTAGATTTCCATAAACAAGGGAGTCTTATCGATGATTGCAGCTACACAACTGCGTCCAGGCATGATTGTGAAGTTCAACAATGAGCTTCACAGTGTGTTCAGCATGGTTCACCGCACACCTGGAAATCTGCGCGGGTTTGTTCAAGCCAAAATGCGGAATATACGGTCGGGTTCTATGATCGAGCACCGTTTCTCCTCCGAAGACAAGGTGGAGCGAATCTCGCTGGAGGAACGCGAAATGGAGTACTTATATGAGGACGGCGAATCCTTCTATTTCATGGACACCGAAACGTTTGAGCAGACCTTTCTCACATCAGACTTACTTGGCGACAGCACTTTGTATCTGATTCCAAACTTGAAAGTGAACGTGGAATTCTACGAAGGCAAAGCAATCAGCGTAGAGCTTCCTCCCAGCATCGAAATGACAGTGGTGGAGACCGAACCGGGAATTAAAGGCGCAACCGTCTCGAACGTCACCAAGCCGGCCAAAATGGATACCGGTCTTGTGGTGCAAGTGCCTCCGTTTATCAATCAAGGCGAACGCATTCGAGTCAATACAACGGAAGGAAATTACCTGGAGCGGGCCTAAAGGCGCGTCTTTCGTCAGCGAATACTAAGCTCGATTTTCTGCTTTCCTGCAAATAAATTACGAGAAAGCAAAACAGCGTTGCCCTTCAGTGTTCCCGTGCTGGCCGACGCGAGGGAGCGGCCGGTTGGCGGGTGGATGTGAACCATCAGATCGCCGGAGAAACCTCGGGGCGTTTCGATGTTCACCGACCAGCCATCGCCACTGCTGCGGGTACTCCAGCTTACTAGCCCAAAACGCGTCGGACAGCGTTGAACTTCGATATGTTGTCCCATGCCGAACCAGTGTTTTGGTGAAGCCTTTTGCAGATGGCAGACTTCCGCATCGCTTTCCTCATAACACAGCAGCCATCGAAGACCAAGCGTCGGCTGCAACACGCTATTGATCACCGCTGACCAACCATACGGGCTTCCTTCACCCGGATGGCTTCCCGGTAACAAGGCGTCTTCGGGAGAGTACCGATTACCGGAATCCGCTGCATAACAGCAAAGCGAATACAGCGTCAGCAAGAACGGACGGTAGTCTTCCTGCCGTATTTTCACGGCAAGCGTTCCATGCGCCATAAAGTTCGATGTGCGCGCCCAATCTCCGTCCGTGTGAAGGCCCATAATCTGCTGCCCGGCAACTTCGCGGTGCTTCAGATGACCAACATCGAGCTTTGGATTTCCCCAATCGGCCGTAAACCAATCCATCATGAAGCGATGGTTTTCATAACTGCTCAACTCAGTAGGTTTGCGATGAATGTCGTCGGGAGTAAACGACGTGATACCGGCAGAACGCATGGCGGGATTCTGAGCCCTTTCCGTGGCGTCTAGAGAGCGTTCCACAAGCATACGCATCTCTGCTGCAATCGCGGCAATACGTTTCGCTTCCGATTGCATTTCAGGTGCCTGCTGTTCACCCCCGGCCAGCTCCAAACAGCGCGCATGCTCTTTCAGTCCGCGCCATGTCCACACCGCATTCTGAAAATAGTATGGATGTGAATTAGGAAAATCGTTATTTACTTCACCCAGATCTGCTTCCGGCGAACCCCATATCAGTCCGTAATGCCTGTCGTTGGTCGGAAAAACCGTTTTGCTATATTCATACCGCTTCAGCACGTAATCGAGCATGCGCTGCAGTACCGGCAGACGTTTTTGCAAGGCGCTAAAATCATGCGTATAATCGTAAGCGCGTGCTGAATTCCATAGAAATACCCCGACATTCATGGGTGCCTCTACCTGGTCTTGGGTGTTGTAAAGGAAATTGCCGTCGGGAAGAATATATTTCTCAAGGTAGTTCTGAACGTATTGCTCCGCATCCTCTGCGTGATTCCAGAGTTGCTGCGTCCAGATGAACTCATAGAAAGCCACCGGAAACAAGGCATGGCTTCGTTCAGGAATTTTGGTGTATGCACCTTCGCCCACTTGGTAGGTTGGCTCCAAGCCGCGATAACTGCAACGCGCCAAGGTGATTCCGGCGCGCGCTGCATCGAGCAGCCACTGGTCAGGAATCTCCACCATCATATGGTCTTCAAAAAAGTGCTGCCAGTGATTTCCAATTCCGGCCAAAGCGTTGAAAAAGCCCTCCGGCGATGTATGCCAATAACGATCGATATAAAAAAGGCCGTCGGCTTGCTTAACGGCGTGCTCGTTAGGATGCAACTGGCTCGTCATCCACTCCGGAACAACAGCTCGGACACGTCCGATCGGCTGTGCGTCCACTCCATCCGGTAGCAGAACCATCACCTCGTATCCGGCTCGTGATTCAGGATTCCACACGCCGATATCGGCAACGGGTAAATAGCCGCCCAGCAGAGTCCGCTTGCTATGGCCGGGAAGATATCGATACACACTGGGATTTTGGCCGGGAAGCAGCCGGGTAGGATCGAACAGGGCGCCAACCAGGTCCGGTGCCCAAGTGCTCTGGCCGGCAGGCTCTGCGCTCAGTTGTCTTGAGGTGCCATCTGCCTCCAAAAAAAGCGAGCGGAGAGGACCAGCCTGCTCGTTGGCCACAAGCGTATAGCCGATGTACTCGGCCCCGAGCGCCGCCACATTCTCATAACAAGGATCTTCGTTCGATTGAAGAATATAGTTGCCGAGCTTGTCGGGCCCAGGCGCATAAGGAGCTTGCCGGACGAACTTCATCCCGTTCGGCGCATCGATAGGCCGCGGACGGATGCTGGCAAGGCTACCGACTCCTTTCGGAATACGAAGAATTACGCCTTCTTGAGTGACGTAGACAATCGCACCTGCATAGGTAACATTTTTTTCGAAAACGGCGGTTTCTGCTCCGTTCATCCGAAGGATAGCTTTCAAATTCCAGCCGTCGACGATCTCGCCCGGCCGAAGAGTTTTGGGTTCACCTTTGCCGGTTCTAACAGAAACCGTGCCGTGATCGAAATCGCTGCACGACAATGTTGCGGACAAAGCCTCGCGCTCGCCTGAAAGAAAGCGAAGGTAGTCGTTTTCTATCCGCGCGGGCGAGTAGCCGGATTTGACGATAGGTTCGGCTTTGGCTTTCTTACCTGCGTCAACAACCGATCCTGCGGCTGCCGCTGCGGAAGCCGTCTTCAGAAAGTGTCTGCGATTCACCTTTCACTAGGCCTTCATCACTGACGATAAGTATTGGTAGCTTTCGCGTAGGCTAGCAATGGGGTCGCCTGGCGTTTGATCTTGCTCCACAAAATAATGCTTCACCTGCGTGGAGGCTGCCGCTTTCAGAACAGCAGGTATGTTAATGGATCCATGCCCCACCTCTTTGAACGTAGTCTTCGGCACATGCTCGTTATATCGCGTCGGAAAGCCTTTCGCTTTATCTTTCAAGTGAAGCAGCTTCACCCGGTCGCCATACTTCTTCAACATCTGCACCGGATCGTGCCCAGCAACGCTTACCCAGAAGATATCCATTTCCAGCGAGACCAAGCTCTTGTCGGTCTGCCCCAGCAGAATTTCAAACGGAGTGGTCCCTTGCATCGGCTGGAACTCGAATGCGTGATTGTGATAACAGAACGTCAGGCCCGCCGCTTTGGCCTGCGCGCCGATCTTGTTGAAATCGGTAGCAAGCTTCTTGTAAACGTCTACGCCGCCGCGGTCGGATTCACTAAGATACGGAAACACAGCATAGTGAAATCCGCGTTGCCGCAAGTTTCCGAACGCATCGTCCAATTTGCCGCCGCCCGCCATCAGCAGCTTGGTATCCATGTGAACGCTGACAGCCTTTAACTTTGTTTGCTCTAACGCGGACCAGATTTTAGGAAGATCTGCGTAGATCGCTTCCACTTCGCTGTAGCCAATATCTTGGATCGCGTTCAGAGTTGCCGACGGATTGTTATCGATGACATTCCGAACTGTATAGAGTTGGACGCCGAGATTGTCCTTATGGAGAGCGTCCATCGCCGAAAGCGCCATCTGTGTTGCGGGAAGAATAGCGGCGGTTTGCGCCAGAAATATACGCCGAGTTGAAGCAGACATGCAATCCATCATATGCAACCGCTTCGGAAAAGAACTGTTTTGCGCCGGATTGCCCGTAATTCGCGGTATTAGTCCGCGATCTCTTCAGTGACTTACAAACCCGCTTCTATCTCATCGACCGATCGGCTTTGTGTCTTATCCAGCAGACGAAGCAGGAGAACCGAGAGAAAGGCAAAGCCGCCGACTAGCAAAGCGACAAACGTAGCGTGCGTCTTCAAATACACGAAAGTCTCGGTGCCAAAACGGGCACCTAACGATGCTAGGGAAAAATAGCGAACCGCCCTGGCGAGGAGGACGACGGCGACAAAATACGACCAGCGAACCTCCAAGGCTCCCGAACAGAAAACAGGGATCTTCATGGGCAGGGGAAGCGGCGAGACGGCTGGGACAAACACTGTGACTAATCCATAACGCTCAAACCAGTCATGAAAGCGCTTGCCTCGGCCATGCGAAACATATCTCGTCAACAGGACCTCGCCGCCTTTTCGCGCGATCGCAAAGAGAATGGAACTACCTGCCAACGAGCCGAGGATGGCGCATACCGTTGCAAGATAGGCCTGCGATGGATTTACTACCGCCACCGTAACCAGCAGAACATCCACTCCGCCGACAATAGGAATACCCGCGGAATCGAGAAGCGCAAGAAAGAATAAACCGGGAGGTCCCCAGGCGATAAAGGTGTGGATTAGTTGCTTCAGTGATTGCTACTCCGGTGCTTTGGGGGAACGATCCTTCAAGCCCAGCATAGCGAACAGTTCGGCCTCGTCGATGGCCTTTATGCCAAGGCTAGCCGCTTTATCGAGTTTCGAGCCGGCCTCATCGCCTGCAACAACAAACGACGTCTTGCTGCTTACCGCGCCGGCCACCTTACCGCCCGCTGCCTCGATTTTTTCCTTCGCTTCTTCGCGGGTAAGCGTAGGCAAGGTCCCTGTCAGAACAAATGTACGTCCCGCCAGTAGTCCTTTGCTCTTCCGCTGTTTTGCCGCAGTAAAATGGAGTCCTGCTTCGCGGAGTCGCTCGATCAAATCTCTGTTTTGCTTTTCGGCAAAAAACTGTCGAATGGAGTCGGCTACTTTAGGGCCGATCTCCTCGGCTTGTTGTAGGTCGTCCGCCGATGCTCTGGCGATCTCGTCGAGGCTCCCAAAGTGATCGGAAAGTAGCTGGGCGGTACGCTCGCCGACAAATGGGATGCCGAGTCCGTTCAATACGCGCGCCAGTGACCGCTCACGCGACTTTTCTATGTTCTCCATCACCTTGGCTGCTGACTTCCTACCCATGCGTTCTAGGGCGGTAAGCTGTTCAGCGGTCAAGCTGTATAGGTCCGCAATGTTGTGAACATGCCCGCGTTGCAGAAGCTGATCCACCAGTGCCTCGCCCATGCCATTGATGTCCATCACGCTGCGCGAAGCGAAGTGCAGCAAGGATTCGCGCAGTCGCGCCGGACAGTTTGTGTTCATGCAGCGGCTTGCTGATTCTCCCTCCTCACGCACAACGCGGCCTCCGCATACCGGGCAGGCAGTTGGCATATGGAAGGCGCGGCGTTGCTGACCCGATTCCGATACACGCACTACTTTGGGAATTACATCGCCGCTGCGCTCAATGACTACTGTGTCGCCGATAGCAACGCCTAGACGGGCGATCTCATCTTCGTTGTGCAGCGTCGCTCGCGAAACGGTGACGCCTCCTACGTTCACCGGACGCAAATAAGCCACCGGTGTCAGCGCGCCAGTACGCCCTACTTGCACTTCGATGCCTTCCAGAATAGTTGTTTCTTGGCGGGCAGGATACTTAAACGCAATCGCCCAGCGCGGCGCTTTCGCGGTCCAACCAAGCGCTCCTTGTTGTTCAATCGAGTCGATCTTTGCCACTACACCGTCGATTTCGTAAGGCAGTGTTTCGCGCTTCGTGTCCCATTCGCGAATGAACTCCAGCAGTTCGTTTAGATCGCAACACTTCCTCCGATACGGATTCACTTTGAAGCCGTACTGAACCAAGGTCTCGAGATTTTGCCAATGGCTTGGGAGCATCGGGCGGCCGTCTTGCAGCAAGAAGTATGCAAAGTAGTCGAGTTGGCGGCTAGCCGTGACGGTCGGATCCAGTGCGCGAAGCGCTCCGGCGGCAGCATTGCGGGGATTGGCGAATAATGGAAGTGCTTGTTTCGCTCGGTCCTCGTTCAAGCGTTGAAAAGCCTTTTGCTGCATCACCACTTCGCCGCGAACTTCAAAACTAACTGCTTCTGATGCATCTTTCGCGCGTAGAGGAAGCGATCGGATGGTTCGCGCGTTCTCGGTCACCTCCTCTCCGGTGCGGCCGTCGCCTCGGGTGAGCGCACGAGCAAAGCGCCCTTGGGGGAACTGTGCCGCCATAGAAAGACCATCCAACTTCAGTTCCGCGACATATTCATATTCGTTCGATTTCAAAAGACCTTGCACTCGTGCGTCGAATTCCTCCAGCTCTCTTTCGTTCAGCGCGTTGTCGAGGCTTAGCATCGGCGAGCTATGCGCCACTTTTTGGAAACCCTCGCGAGGTTGGCCGCCCACTCGCTGCGTAGGAGAGTCGTCTGTAAGAAGCTCCGGATGAGCTTTCTCCAGATCGCGCAGTTCGCGCATCAGCGCGTCGAATTCGCCATCCGTAATCGCGGGTCGATCCAAGACGTAGTAAAGATATTCGTGATGCTCTAGTTGTTTGCGCAGCTCTTCCGCGCGCTTTTTTAAGGGCTGTCCCATACAAAAATCTATACTGTAAGTTGGAGTCGCATCCGGCCAAACGTGCCGCTATTATTTACAACCCCATCGCCAGAGGCCTTGCACGACGCGGCCACTTGCTTCAACGTAGCATCGCCTTGCTCGAGCGGCAGGGAATTGAATTATCTTTAGTCGCCACTACCGCGCCTGGCAGTGCGTCTGCTTTGGCGCGAAGACAAATCGAGGCCGGTTATGATTTGATTATTGCCGCCGGCGGCGACGGCACGATCAATGAGGTAGCCAACGGCATGCTGTACAGCGGCGTTCCCATGGCTATATTGCCGGGAGGGACTGCTAATGTGCTTGCGCGCGAGTTGGGAATGCCGATCCACCTCGAGAAAGTAGCGGCGCAACTCGGAAGTTACCAACCGTGTTCGATTTCGGCCGGTTCGATCCGCATTCCGGGAGCGAATGAAAAACGTTGCTTCCTGTGCATGACAGGCGTGGGGCTCGATGCATCGGTGGTGGCGAACCTCGACCTCGATTTAAAGGCTGTCATCGGCAAGTTTGCTTATTACGCCGGTGGATTCTTCCATGTCTTTAAGCCCATCCATGAGTTTGAGGTAGTGGTGGATGGGGCTCCCTACCAGGCGAGCTTTGCGCTGATCAGCCGCGTGCGCAACTACGGTGGCGACCTCGAAATCGCCAAAGGCGCTTCCTTGCTGAAAGAGGATTTCGAAGTAGTCCTGTTCCGAGGGACCATGAGCATTCAGTACCTGCCGTATCTGGCGGGCGTAGCTCTAAAACAGGCGGGTAAGATGAGGGGGGTGACTTACCTGCGGGCGCGATCGGTCATCTGCAACCAACTCTCCAAAGAGGGGATCGACGTACAGGTCGACGGTGAGCTTGTCGGGAAACTTCCCGTTACAGTGGAGATATTGCCGGAGGCAATTACCCTACTAGTGCCACAAAAATATTTGTCCCGAGAGCAATCCCGCACCGCCATTCCCGCATTTGTCTAGCTAAGCAAAACCGGCTGCGCATGACATGGACAATATCACTCACTCGCTGACCGGCCTTGCCATGGCAAGAGCTGGGCTGGACAGGTTCTCCCCGCACGCTACTGCTTTGTTGATCTTGTCGGCTAACGCCCCCGATCTCGACGCCGGTGGACTGATCGGCGGTCCGCTCTGGTATCTCAAGCTTCACCGAGGATACACTCATTCCCTTGTCGGATTGCCTTTTGTCGCGCTCTTCACGGTGCTGATCATTGCCCTCCTCTTCAGACAAAAATTGCCCTGGGGCAAGGCTTGGTTGTTGTGTGCCATTGGCGTCGCGAGTCACCTCTTGCTTGACTGGACAAACGACTACGGTATCCGGCTGTTGCTTCCTTTTTCCTCTAAGTGGTTTGCGCTAGACCTGAACAGCTTATATGACGGAGTAATTATGGCTGTTCTTATATGTGCCACCTTATGGCCCTATTTGGAGAAGCTCGTCAATGGAGAGATCGGGGACAAGAGGCCTGCGGGGCGCGGAGCAGCATTCTTTGCCTTGTTGTTCTTCATCACTTACGACGGCGGAAGGGCATTGTTGCATAGGGGGGCAGTGATGCAATTGGAATCGGTGTTGTATGACGGATCGCCTCCCTTGCAAACCGCTGCCTTGCCGAATCCGTTCAATCCATTTCACTGGAGGGGCATCGTGCAAACCGCCGGAAGCTACCGTGTGATACCTGTCGACTCGCTTGGACAACTGGAGCAGCAACAAGCGCAGATCTTTTATAAGCCATCGATAGGAACGGCATTGGAGGCCGCAAAACAAACCGAGTCATTCCGGTACTTTCTCTACTTTGCCCGTTTTCCCATTTGGTTCGAGGATAAAGTTGTAGAACAGAAAAATTCTGACGTAGAAATAACATTGTCAGACCTCCGTTTTGGCATTGTTACTTCGAACTTTCTTCACTGCGTGGCTATTGAGAATGACAGAGGACGAGTGCTGACCTCCAAAATTAGCTACTAGCGCCAAGGAAAATTTCCGCCGCCGTTTGAAATGTCTGCGCATGGGCGGAGACGGTGGAATCAATGGGCCGCGAATACCCGCCGCCCAACGTAATCACTAGTGGAATGCCCCGAGAATATGCGCCTTCGATTGCTAACCGGTCTCGAGCGCCCAAACCCGATCCGGTTAACGCGAGCCTACCTAGGCTGTCTGTTCTTAAACCATCCACACCGGATTGATAGATCACGAAATCGGGCTGAAATGCCCAAACACGATCCAGCGCGGGGTCCAGCAAGTTCAGATACGTTTCGTCGTCTGTGTCATCCGGCAATTCCACATCCAACCGGCTTTGCTGTTTGCGGAATGGAAAGTTGCGTGCGCCATGAAGCGACAGCGTAAAAACCGAGTCATTACCGGAGAAAATAGCCGCCGTTCCATCGCCCTGATGCACGTCGAGATCGACCACGGCCGCCCTGTCGATCAGTCCATTGGCTTGCGCCCAGGCGATAGAAACAGCAATGTCGTTGAACACACAGAATCCAGAGCCTTCATTGGCGTAGGCGTGGTGGGTACCGCCGGCGAGAGTGCCGCCAAATCCAGTTTGCAGCGCTTGCTGTGTGGCCGCCAGCGTACCGCCTGCGCTTGCCAAAGTGCGGGCCACCAATTCTTCCGACCACGGAAACCCAATTCGGCGCATCGCTCGCCAATCCAAAGTGCCGCTGATAAATTGATCCACGTAATCCGTCGTGTGAATGCGGAGCAGATCGTCGCGTTTTGCCAACGGAGCCGGCTTTAAACAAAATCGCGGATCATCCATAAAAATGCGGTGGAGCTGAGCATATTTGCCAAGGGGAAATTTGTGTCCATCCGGCAGCGGAAAGTGATAATGGTCACTGTAAAAAAGTGTGAGAGCGCCTGACGATGAAAGAGAATAGGACAAGGTTTAATTTTCAAGAAGAGTCATGTTTTATTGCATCCGACTACTGGCCATTCCTCTACTTGCATTCTCGATGTTGGCACAACGTCCAGCAGCGCCCGGCGCCTTGAAGGATCAATCATCCATCAAGCCGGACTTCTCCGGCCGTTGGCGAATGGAAAAGGACAAGAGTAACTTCGCCGGCTTTACGAAGCCGGATCTTATGGTGCAAATGGTGGAGGATCATAGCCCGACGTTGAATATCCATACAGTACAAACAAAAGATGGTAAAACGTCGACCGTCGATGTTGCCTACTTTACCGATGGTCGAGAGTCGAGCAACGTCATCAACGGCAGGGATGCCATCAGCAAGACCTACTGGGATGGATCTGTGCTGGTGGTGCGTACCGATATGAAGGATTCGAAAAACAATGATGTGGAGATGGAAGACCGTTGGGATCTTTCAAAAGACAAAGACACACTCACCCGATCGAGCCATATCGTGACTTCCAACGGCGGCGAGGTCGATATGACGCTGGTCTGCCAGAAAGAAAAGACGAGCTAGCGCTGCGATAGCCATTGAAGCGCCCACTGCGCGGCGTTATAACCGCACATGCCGTGAACTCCGCCTCCCGGTGGTGTGGATGCCGAACAAAGATAGACTCCTTCTAGCGGCGTAGCGTAGCGTCTCCAAGTCGGGCGTAGTAAAAACTGCTTTGGCGTCGGCGCGCCGGCATTGACATCGCCTCCGACCAGGTTCGGATTCCATTGCTGCATTTCTATGGAGCTCCAAGGCCGCCGGGCAATGATGCAATCCTTAAAACCAGGGGCGAAGCGCTCAATCTGCGCTTCCATTTGCGTTAATGCCGAACCGGGCCAGCCGTTAGGAACATGGCAATACGCCCAGGCGGTATGCTGACCTGTGGGTGTGCGGCTGGAGTCGAAAAGGCTGGGCTGTACTAAAAGCACGAACGGCTTATCGGGTGGCTGCCCCTGCCAGGCGGCGCGCTCGGAAGCGGCAATCTCTTCCATGGTTCCACCGACGTGAACGGTCGCTGCCCGCAAACACTCCTTGGCCTTCCACGGAATCGGTTCCCGTAATGCCCAATCCATCTTAAACATTCCTGGGCCGTACTTAAACCGACTCATCGCATTGCGAAACGAAGTGGGAAGTCGATCTTTCGCAAGGGAATTGAATTGCCGGGGTGTCACGTCGCAGAGAATCGCGTCTCGACGGCTGACGTCGTCCAGCGATTTAACGGGCGCGCCCGTGGTGATTTGCCCACCCATATTTTTCAGGATTGCGGCCAATGCATTTGAGATCTTCTGCGAGCCGCCCTGGGGAATGGGCCAGCCGACTGCGTGACCAGTAACTCCCAAAATGAACCCAAAAGCCGAACTTAACGGGGCTTCTAACGGAAGCACGGAGTGTGCGGATAAACCGGCGAAAAATGCTTGCGTGCGCAGATTACGAAACGAACTCCAGGCCAAAAGGGTGGCGGGTAGAATAGCGCGCATCCCAAATCGGGCCATCAGAAATGGATGACCGGGAATGCCGAGAGGACGAAGAACTTCCGGCGCTAAAATGGGCCAATTTTCGACAAGTGGGTCAAACAATTTCCGATAGGAGAAGGAATCGGAACCGAACTGAGCGGCGGTCTCCTCGGTACTGCGCTCCAGCGTAACGGCCGTGCCATCGTCGAAGGGATGGGCGAGCGCCGCCGAAGGCCATATCCACTTCAGTCCATGATCCGTCAAGGGAAGTTTAGAAAAAAAAGGTGAACTGAGCGCCATGGGATGAACGGCGGAACCCAAATCATGAATAAAACCGGGCAGGGTGATTTCAGCGGAACGTGCGGCGCCTCCGAACTCCGATGCCCCCTCGCGGACATCGACCTCCAAGCCCGCTTGAGCAAGAACAATGGCTGCAGCCAATCCGTTGGGTCCGCTTCCAATCACGGTGGCGATTTGCTTCATAACTACAATAGGTTTTTTCTACAAAGAAGTTGCTTTAGTCTAATTATTAGACTAAACTTCGACTATGTCCTGGACAGTCCAAGAGCACGAAGAAGTGAGTGTACATCAAGCGAAGACGCAGCTCTCGGCATTGCTGGATTTAGTCGAAGATGGCGAGGAGATTGTCATTCAACGGCACGGTAAGCCGGTGGCACGGCTGGTCGGCGTGGCGAAGTCGCAAAAGAGCCCATTGGGAGCAATGCAGGGCGAGTTTGTTCTACCGGAAGGTTGGGACAAGCCATTATCCGATGAGCAAGCAGACGCTTTCTGGGCCGGTAAGTGGTAAAACTGCTCGATACCAACGTCCTGCTTTGGGCGTTGATTATGCCCGAACAATTATCATTGGCGGCCCGGATAGCCGTTGAAACCGGCGAAACAGTTCTCAGTGTGGCTTCGTATTGGGAAGTGATCATCAAGGCGAACAAAGGTATTTTGCCGATTAACGATCCGGTGACATGGTGGGCGCGCGCAGTCGAGCTGTTCAAGGGCAAAGTTCTACCGATCCGGGCCAGTCATGTGACCGCCCTTTCGGCATTGCCCGACTTACATCGCGATCCCTTCGACAGAATTCTCATTGCGCAAACCGTAGCCGAAGGCTGGTCGTTAGTCACCAGCGACCGGCAAATCACCGAGTACCCGGTCCGGGTGATCTGGTAAATCCATCGCGAACCGTCCTTTACTTACTCCCTCTCATCCAGTCGTTCCCTTCGTTCGTCGGAAAACCAATCACAAACTCGAAATCTCCCCTTATCGTGGATAGCAACTATGCACGATCCCTTCTGGATGTCTCTTCTCCTTTACGGACATATTGCGGCGGGTGCGATGGCTTTTGTCGTGGCACCGATTGCCCTTTTTTCAGTGAAGGGCGTCAAAACTCATCGCTTCTGGGGCAAAATCTACTTTATGGCGATGGCGGTGGTAGCGGTCACTGCATTGACGATGGCACTTTACCGTCCGGTTCTGTTTCTCGCGTTGGTAGCGGTGTTCAGCTTTTACACTGCATTTCTCGGCTATCGCGTACTGCGCATGAAAGCGTTGCCCTTCGGTAAAAAAGTAAACACACTGGACTGGATGGCAGCGGCTGTCACCTTCTTTTCTAGTCTGAGCCTTGCCTTCCTGGCGGTAGTGAAACCCGTCACCGTACAAAACATGGTGATTCCGGGTGTGGTTTTCGGAATTATCGGAATGCAGATCGCGGGCCGGGCAGCTTGGCGTTTCAAGCATCCTCCGGCAGATAAGATGTTCTGGTGGTATGGCCACATGCAGGGCATGATCGGCAGCTACATTGCCGCCTGGAGCGCGTTCTCGGTCGTGACGCTCAGCCGTTTTGTCGGAAACCAATGGTATGTATGGCTTTGGCCCACCATGATGGGAGTACCCGCCATGTGGATTTGGACGATCTACTACCAACGAAAGTTCGCGCCACGCCAAAACCAAATGGCAAGCGCCAGTAGATAAGCGGGCGATGGTGAAGCAAAAAATAAAATCGGTGCTTCGAGTTTTTTTGGCCTGTTCGGGAAACGCCTTGGCGGTGCCGCTCCTCCACTCCTGCTTTGATCCTGGAATTACGCCGGGATATCTCATTGCCGGCTTTTTAGAGTCCCTGGTGTACTCCAACTGTATTGGCGGGTTGTTATTTACCGTTTTACCGCCGCTTTGGTCTGTTTCGCGCCGATGGCCTTTTGTTTTTCGATGGTTGGGACGGCTGGGAGTACTTTTTATGGCGACAGTTGTGGGATGTCTTGTCGCCGGTTTGATTCTCTTCATTGCCGAGCCGGGGAACTTTAATTACTGGAAGTCCTTTGCCGGCTCATTGAAAATCTCGTTGATTCTTGCCGCCACTGCCTCTGCATTCATAGTGATGTTGGAAACCTACCGATCAAGACTACAAGCGACGGCCATGGATTTACACAAGAAAGAGCTCGATCGTGAAAAAGCTTTGAAGCTGGCGACCGAAGCCCGGCTCTCGTCCTTGGAGTCGCGGATTCATCCGCACTTTTTGTTCAATACAATCAACTCCATCTCTTCGTTGATTCCTGAGGACCCAAAGCGCGCGGAGGACATGCTGATGCAGATGGCCGATCTCCTGCGCTTTTCCATCGATTCGGCCTCCCTCGGGTTAGTCCCTCTCCAACGGGAATTAAAAATAGTGGGCGATTATCTCGACATCGAAAAGACCCGGTTCACGGATCGGCTTTGTTACGAGCTACAGATAGCGGAGGAGATCCTTCAGGCGCATGACGTAAATCAAATTTACGTCCCTCCGCTTTCATTGCAGACGCTGGCGGAAAACAGTATCAAGTACGCGGTAAACTCACGCTTGGAGGGCGCCAGAATCCGGGTGTTTGCCGAAAAAAGCACCGACCGCTGGACATTAGGCGTGTGGGACGATGGCCCTGGGTTTCCCCCAATCCGATTGCCCGACGGTCACGGATTACACAATTTGCAGGAACGGCTCTCCGCTGTCTTTGGAGACGAAGGGCAGCTTCGAATTCGAAGTACCGCAGGAAACACCACTGTCAGTTTTATGGTTCCGCACGCTATGATTCGCCGCGAAAAGCAAATGGCTGAGGCGGATGAACTGATTCCGGAAACTAAGCCGACATTGCCATGATTCGCCTCCGCCTCTTTCTGGTTGACGATGAACCGCTGGCTTTAAAACGACTAGAGCGCTTGTTGAGCCAACGAGACGATGTCGAGGTGGTAGGCGCCAGCCGCGATCCGGTTCAAGCAATTAGGCAGATGCAGCAGCGTGCTTACGATGTACTGTTTACCGATATCCAGATGCCCGAACTTTCCGGCTTCCAGATGCTGACGCACCTTAAGCCGCAGCCATTGGTCGTTTTCACCACCGCTTACTCGGAATATGCGCTGCGGGCATTCGACGTCCATTCGGTGGATTACCTGGTGAAGCCGATAGAAGAGAATCAGTTGGACCGGGCACTACAAAAGCTGAAACGAATGCGGAACGGGCTCCAGTCGCCACTGGATATCGAAAATCTTCTAAGGCAGTTAACCTCGGCGCTTCCGCCCCCACGGGAGTACTCATCGCGCCTGCCTTCGAGGACGGGCGATCGCGTGGAATTTGTCGATGTGGCACACGTCACGCATTTCTACGCCAATGAAAAACTGACATACGCAGCAACAGCAAAGAAGGCGTATGCGGTCGACAGCACCATCGCGGAACTGGAAGCATCGTTAGATCCGAGCAGGTTTGTACGGGTTCACCGTTCCACCATTGTGAACTTGCATTTTGTGATGGAAGTTTATTCGTGGTTTTCCGATCGGATGATGGTGCGCATCAACGATGGCAAGGGAACAGAACTGACCGTGGCGCGGGATCGAGTAAAAAGCCTCAAGGCAAAACTCGGTCTATAGCGCCGTCGGAGCGTTCCGCTATACTAGCAAAACCCTTGTCCACACGAAATGCTCTTTTCCTCTTTTTCGCTTGTCTCAGTTATATACCGGGTCTCCTGGCTGCCCCGCCCAAGTCTGTCGAAGAAGTCACGAAAGGACTACGAAAGATCGACGGTTATTTCCCGCTGTACTGGGATGCAAATGCCGGGAAAATGTGGTTGGAGATCTCCCGCTGGAATAAAGAGTTTTTGTATATTGCCTCGCTCCCGGCGGGCGTCGGATCGAACGATATCGGGCTAGATCGTGGCTTGATACCCGGCTCGAAGGTGGTGGAGTTGGAGCGAACCGGGCCGCGTGTGTTACTGATTGAAAAAAACTACGGCTTCCGTTCCTCCAGCGCGAATACAATGGAACAGCGGGCGGTAGCCGACTCATTTGCGACCTCGGTCTTATGGGGTTTCGACGTGGCGGCAGCGACGGGAGAAACCGTTCTGGTGGATGCGACGAAGTTCTTCCAACACGACTTTGCCGGCGTTGTAAGAAAGCTGGAGAGCGCGCATCAGGGCAATTATCAACTGGATGGAGAGCGCTCCGCGTTCTATTTGCCGGAGACCAAAGGTTTTCCCAAGAACACGGAAGTGGAAGCAACGCTCACCTTTCGCGGTGAACATCCGGGAGCCTATGTAAAAGAAGTGGTACCCACTCCCGAGGCAGTAACGGTGCGGGAACATTACTCGTTAGTGGCGCTTCCTGATGACGGATATCAGCCTCGGGCATTCGACCCGCGAGCAGGCTTTTTTGACTTGACCTATCGTGATTATTCGGCACCGCTAGGGGACGATCCCGATAAGCGGCTGATCTATCGGCATCGATTGGTAAAACAGAACCCAAATGCAGCTGTAAGCGATCCCGTGCAGCCATTGACCTATTACATTGACGGCGGCGCGCCCGAAGATGTCCGCAACGCTTTAATGGAAGGAGCGCGGTGGTGGAACCAGGCGTTTGAGGCGGCAGGCTTCCATAACGCGTTCCAAGTGAAAGTGCTGCCTGCCAATGTGGACCCGATGGATATCCGCTACAACGTAGTGGAGTGGGTCCATCGCTATACGCGAGGGTGGTCTTACGGTAACGCCATCTCCGATCCGCGTACCGGCGAAATCCTGAAAGGCCAAGTGACGTTAGGCTCGCTGCGGTACCGCCAGGATTATTTGATTTTCAGCAGTCTCCTGTCGCCGTTCGTAGCGGGAGAACAAACAACGCCCGTGTTGAAAGACGCGGTCTACGCCAGGCTTCGGCAATTGGCGGCACATGAGATCGGGCATACATTAGGTTTGTCGCACAATTACTACGCCAGCACGGTGCATGATGCTTCGGTGATGGACTATCCGCATCCCCACGTCGATTTACGCCCGGACGGTTCACTTGATCTATCACACGCCTATTCGGTAGGCATTGGTGCATGGGACAAAGTGGCTATTCGCTATGGGTACGCGCAGTTTCCGAAAGGAAGCGATGAAAAGAAACAGCTGAACGCAGTACTGCTGGATGCGGCGCATCATGGCGATATTTTTATCACCGACAAAGATAGCCGCCCGCCAGGAAGCGCACATCCCAGGGCGCATCTTTGGGACAACGGCGCGGACGCAGTGGATGAGCTGGAGCGAATTTTAAAGGTTCGGCAAGCGGCATTGACGCACTTCGGTAAAAACAGTATCCCCGTAGGCGAGCCGATGTCCAACCTTGATGAGACTTTGGTGCCGCTTTACTATTTGCACCGTTACCAGACCGAAGCCGCGGGCAAGGTGCTGGGCGGCCTGGATTACCGGTACGCACTACGAGGCGATGGGCAGCTAGTGACAAAGATCGTCGCGCCGGAGGAACAACGGCGGGCGCTGCAGGCTTTACTGAAGACAATAAGCGCGGAAACCCTCACACTCCCGGAACAAATTCTCGAGCTGATTCCGCCGCATCCGCCTGGCTATCCTCGCACGCGGGAAAGCTTCCCCTCGCAAACAGGATTGACCTTCGATCCGGTAGCCGGCGCGGAAGCTGCCGCCGATCTGACAGGAAGTCTCCTGTTTGAACCGGCGCGCGCCACTCGTTTAGTGGAATATCATGCCCGCAATGTGGCTAATCCTGGCCTGAAGGAGGTGATCGAGACTGTTGCAAAAGCAACATGGCTCGCGACTACACCGAACGGTTTAGCAGGAGACGTAAAGCAAGCGGCCGATACGGCGGTATTTCTGCGGCTTTTGAATTTGGCAGCCGATGAAAGCGCTTCACCGGCTGCCAAGCAAACTGCGCTTGCCGCGATCGATGCGGAAAAGGAGCAACTCCCGTTGGCCTTGGCCCGGCTGGTGAAAGAGCTGGAACAAAACCCGAAATCGTTCAAGATACCTCCCGCGCCCCAGGCGCCCCCGGGACAGCCGATTGGGGAAGATGATTTCAGTGGGCTTCGGCAGCAGCACCAACAAAACGGGTACTGAAAAGTAATTGTTTGAACCCGATCGAAGACGCCGTAAACTATTGTGTATGGATAGAAGACAAGCGCTGAATGTCATTGCAGGAGCGGGTCTGGCAGCGGTCGTTCGGGCGCAGTCTGCCGACTCCGCGCCCGCGAAAGGCGCAAGTACCACTCCCGATGGAATGCTCTATCGCAAGCTTGGCAGCACGGGCGAACAAGTCTCGGCTATCGGCTTGGGCGGCTCTCATATCGGTAAGCCGAAAGATCCGGAAGAGGGCATACGCATCGTACGCTCGGCGCTAGACCGCGGGATTACTTTCCTCGATAATTGTTGGGATTACGGGAATGGCGAGTGCGAAATTCGCATGGGAAAAGCGTTGCGCGACGGCTATCGCAAAAAAGCCTTCCTGATGACAAAATTCGATGGGCGTACGAAGCAAGCAGCGGCCCAACAAATTGACGAGTCGCTGAAACGCTTGCAAACCGATCACATCGACTTAATACAATTCCACGAGAATATCCGGTTAGACGATCCGGATCGCTTCTTCGCGGAAGGTGGAGCGCTGGAAGCTGTCATGGCGGCAAAACAGGCCGGAAAAGTCCGCTACGTCGGGTTTACCGGACACAAAGATCCCCTGGTGCATGAGCGTATGTTGGACGTAGCCAAGAAAAATAACTTTCAATTTGCCGCCTGTCAAATGCCGTTGAATCCAATGGACGCGCATTTCCGCAGCTTTGCCAACAATGTCGTGCCGAAACTGGTGGAGCAGGGCATCGGCGTATTGGGAATGAAGCCGCTGGCCGCTGGACTCATCCTGAAAAGCAACACTGTCAGCGCCATGGAGTGCCTGCATTACGCGCTGAACCTGCCGACCTCCGTCGTGATTACAGGGTGCGAAAGCATGCCTATTTTGGATCAAGCATTTGAGGCTGCTCGTACTTTTCGTCCCATGACAGAAGCGCAAGTTATCGCCATCTTGGACAAGACGCGCGCCGTAGCGATGAACGGCAAGTTCGAACCCTTCAAGATAAGCACACGTTTTGACGGTACGATTCGAAACCCGCAATGGATGGGCTGAACATTCCTGTTTGCATATGACCAAACGCGTAGAACGCCGGACAGTCGATCTATCTGAATTCCCAGATCTGGTAGTGATCTATCTGGGCATGCGCGTAAACGCCTTAACGGGAATGAAAACGTTGTTAGGCCTGGGGCCGGGAATTTTGAAAGCTGCCGGACAACAGCCCGACGGCTTGTTGTCCCATGAATCGTTTTTATTATCGATAGCTCCGCCGAATATCTGGATTCGGCAGTATTGGCGCGATTTCGAGTCCTTAGAACGATGGTCCCGTTCGGCACCACATGCAATCTGGTGGAAAAACTTTTTACGAAACTCCGGTGGCACTGAGTTCTGGCACGAGACTTACTCCATGCGCGGCGGGATCGAGGCTATTTATGACGATGTGGGCACGCCGCTTGGCATGATGAGGTTCGCGCCCGTCCAGCCTGCCCAAGGAAATCTATTTTCAGCGCGCCAGCGTTTACAGCGCGATGGTTCTGTTCATCCAGCAACCCCGGTGTCGGAGAACGATATCTGTAAATGATCTCGTGTTCCTTGCACAGGGCTTTGTGCGGCAGCCTGACATAATAAAGTTTCCAATTATATGTGCCACCATCCCTTGCGCATTTTGCTTAAGGCGCTTGCTCTCCCATTGCTCGGTTGTGTTGTTTCCGCCGTTGGACAACGACTGCCCCAAACTGTTCAACCGCAGCATTATTCATTGGCGCTCGCTCCCGATTTGAAGAGCGCCAGCTTCGCGGGAGAGGAGTCGATTTCAGTGACTCTTCAGCAGGTCGTCGGCGATGTCACGCTGAATGCTTTGGATCTCAAATTCAAGCAGGCAAAAGCGACGATTGCGGGTAAAAGTTACGCCGCAACCGTATCGTCAGACGCTTCGAAGCAGCAAGCCACTTTACACTTCGACCAGCCATTGCCGGCCGGTGAAGCAAAGCTCGACATCCAGTTTACGGGCGTTCTCAATGACAAGCTGCGCGGGTTTTATTTAAGCAGGACGAAGAAGCGAAACTATGCCGTGACGCAGTTCGAATCAACCGACGCGCGTCGGGCATTTCCCTGTTTCGATGAGCCTGCTTTCAAGGCAAAGTTCGACGTCAAACTGACGGTGAACGATGGCGACACTGCCATTTCCAACACGAATGTAGTCTCCGATACTCCGGCCGGCGGCGGAAAGCACACACTGAAGTTTGCCACCACGCCGAAGATGTCCACCTATCTGGTTGCGTTTCTGGTGGGAGATTTTCAATGCATTTCGGGCGAAAGCGACAACACACCCATTCGGGTATGCACTGTTCCCGGTGACGAGCAGGAGGGCAAATTCGCTCTTTCCGCCGCCGAATTTGTTCTGCATTACTATAACGACTATTTTGGAATTAAATACCCGCTTCCTAAGCTGGACATGATCGCCATTCCTGATTTTGAAGCAGGGGCCATGGAGAATTTCGGCGCGATTACTTATCGTGAAACGGACTTGCTGATCGATGAAAAGACGGCTTCTTTAGGCGCTAAGAAGCGGGTAGCTTCGGTAGTGGCCCATGAAATGGCTCATCAATGGTTCGGTGATCTGGTCACCATGCAGTGGTGGAACAATATTTGGCTGAATGAAGGCTTTGCGACGTGGATGTCGAACAAGCCCTTAGCGCTTTGGAAGCCCGAATGGCATATTTCGCAAGATGTTGCCGGAGATCTGGACACCACTTTGAACTACGATTCTCTGCCCACCACGCGCACCATTCGCGCTAACGCCACCACACCCGCCCAAATTAACGAGATGTTCGACGGCATCGCTTATGGCAAAGCAGGCGCAATGCTGGGGATGGTGGAGCACTACCTAGGCCAGGAAAAGTTCCGCCAAGGCGTCCATAACTATCTGGAGGCTCATCTTTATTCGAACGCCACAGCGGAAGACTTCTGGAACGCGCAAACGAAGACCAGCGGAAAACCCGTCGATAAGATCATGAGCAGTTTTGTGGTGCAGCCCGGAGTGCCGCTACTGACCTTCACCGCGCCGGAAAATGGGGCCACAAAAATAAGCGAGAGCAGGTTCTTCGTCGATGGGCCAAAGAAAATCGACGCAAGCCAAAAATGGATGATTCCGGTTTGCTTTCACGGAGGGAGTTCCGACTCATGCGAGATCTTAAACGCGGTGGAAGAAAGCATGAAAATACCTTCGCGCAGTGTCTTATTCGGCAATGCGGACGCCAAAGGTTACTACCGCAGCTCCTATCCTGCCATGGTGAATACCCGCATTGTGAGTGTTCTGGAAAAATCGTTCACACCGGAGGAGCGGATCATCATAGCCGGCGATGCCTGGGCTCTGATGCATTCCGGGCAACGGGGAGTCGGCGAGTATCTGGATATTGTCGATGCACTGAAGTCCGACGTGTACCCGGAGGTGTTCCGGTCTGCGTTGGAAACGCCGCAAGCCGGCCGTAGTTCGGCCAATGGAAAGCTCCAGACGATCTCCGATGATATTGCGTCGGATCAGGACAAGAAGAAGTTCCAGTCCTGGGTAGTGGATACTTTCCACCCGTTATTTGAAAAGCTGCAAGCCATGACAACGCCGGGCGGCTCGGACGATCAACGAGAGCGTCTGGCCGTGCTTTATACAGTTTTGGGCCGTGTAGGAAAGGATGGAGCGGTGATTGCCGATGCAAAACAGTTCACAGAAAAGTACCTCGCCAATCCGGCGTCGGTTGATCCGATTCTCGCGACAACGGTTCCGCAAATTGCCGCGGCTAATGGAGACGCAGCGCTCTATGACAAAGTTTTAAAGCTGCAGCAGTCCGGCGGCGGCCCGACCATCCGCACCAGAGCGCTTTATTTGCTGGCGGCGTTTGAAGATCCGCAGTTGGCGAAGCGAACCTTGGATTATGCAGTCTCGGGAAAAGTTCGCAATCAAGACTCTGTTTTTTTAATGGGGATCTTGCTGCGCGATCTGAATACACGAGCCTTGACGTGGACGTACATTCAGGATAACTGGGAGAAAGTGCAGGCGCAGTTTACCCCTTCCAGCGGTAACCGGTTGGTGTCGGCAGCAGGCAGTTTCTGCCAGGCAGGTGACAGCGAAAAGGTGAGCCAATTCTTCTCCGAGCATAAAGTTGCTTCGTCAAAGCGTACTCTGAAGCAAGCCCAAGAAAGAATCAGGGAGTGTGTCACGCTTCACCAGCAGCAAGGTCCGAAGTTGTCGGACTGGCTGGGAAAGCATGAAAAGAACTCCACCAATACGAGCAGCGGGCAGTAGCTAGCCAGGCGCGATCACTATTTCCGTATAGACTGCTTCAAAAGCCGAAAGAACACATCGGCATGGACGGCCTCATACTTTGCTTCCAGCGAGTTAACTAGTGTGTTGACATCGGACGGGATTAACGACCAGGCAAGCACGCCAAGTGCTACAAACAGAGGGCTTTTTCCGTCCCAATTGCTCGTTGCTTTCGCCAAGGCAGCCGTTCCTTCTTCTACCGTGCTGATTCCTACTTGCGTAAATACAGGCAGCCCCGCTGGAGCACTCAGCTTACTTTCCGATTCCCAGTTATACAGGATGCCAAGCGGATGAACATCGCGTATGTACCGCGCCGCCACCGCATCGGTCAATGGCAAGTCCGTATTATTGTCACGGTTCAGCGCGTAGACAACATCCATGCCGCTGCGTTGCATGTAAAAACCGGTGTCTCTCGTGAAGCCGGGAAGCGTATTGGAAGGCCACTCGCCCGGATAGGTGTAACCCGCGCCGGAGGGACCGGCCACCAAATAGTCGTTCAGCGTCTGCGTACGTTGATAGTAGCTGAGCATTCCCGCGCCTGCGTCAAGCAGCAATGGGCTGATACTCCAATTAATCGGCATCTTCCCACGATTGGGATCGTCCCAGACGCTGCGCATCCGATGCTGCACATACTGTAAGTTGTCGCCTTCGCTCATCGTCAAAGTGATGTAAACCTTGTTCTCCAGAGACGTAGAGGGCGCTTTCGGTTGCGTTCTTCGGACCTCCTGGTGCTCACCGCCAAATACAGTGCCGTTATTGAAAACGTCGGCGGCAACCACCGTGACGCTGTTTCTCGCGCAGAGTGTAACGCCTTGCATCTCATTCCCGTTGGGGAACCATCCGAGATAGGGAGTGTTTGCTTCGACTTTCTTTAGAATTCGCGTAAACAAATCAGCTTCCTCAGCTACCAGCGGATCAAGCCAGAATACGAGCGCTTGCGTCGCAACGATGTAGTCGCGGAACAGCGCATTCGCCACCTGACTGCTGGGCGCGGTGTTCGTGGCAGTCACTAAAAACTCATTCCACATCTCGGTGGAAAGCGTTAGCTTCTTTGTTCCCGCCGGAAGCACAAATTTGTAAATGAAGTAGGAGCTGCCATCGGCAAATCGCCAGCCGGACGCCAGCGACGAGCCGCCGGAATCGAAGAGGAAAGCCTTCTCCGCATCGCCGCCCGGTTGAAAGGATGCGATCACGTTTTCGTCGGCTGTGATCCTCACCTGCGAAACCGATGGTCCCCATCCATCGGTAGGCACCGCGTCTTGGTACCGAAGATAGATAGCTCCGTTGCCCGCCAAGCTCGAAAGATCTGCCTCGTACACGGCTTTATTGGAAGCGTCACGAACCGGCCGGCTTTCCTGAAGCAAAGTTATCCATTGGACGCCCGGCGCAGCCACCGTATTGGTAGGCCGGATTGCTGTGAGAAGCCTTTGCGTAAGCTTCGGCCAAAGATTGCTGAGCGCCCACTCATAGGCATCCAGCTTATTTTGAAAAAGACCCGTCAAGTCTTCGGTTACGGGAAGGTTGAGCTTCTTCGCCAGGCCGGCATTTGCGATCACCGCATTGCGAAGACCGGCAATACTGGTAGCAACGTTAACGGAATCGGGGACATTTACGTCATAAATCACTGCTCCGCTTACCTCCGAACGGTACTGCTCCAACAGGCTCCAAGGATTGTTGCTCATCGTGTACGGAATCCTGATTGTGTCGAGCCAGACCCTATCTGTCCCGTCATTATCCAGCAGCCAATAAAGACGAGGTCGACGCTTGTTAATGACGCCTTGCAAGGTCACCAGCATGGCCTGCTCGTCGCCGGGTAACCCCGTGATATCCGCCACGTCCAAATGGAATGGCCTTGCAAAACGGGGTAACACCCGAGGATAGGGCCGATGTGTGTGGTCCGGCTGACCGTATTGAGCTACTGCCGGCGAGATTAGCGAACTTAACGCACCGGCGCCTGCCAACGCGTTTGTGAGATTCAAGAAGTCACGACGACTTGGTTTCATGACTGTTCGTTCCCCTGTTTTGTACTATTGAACGGGCCGAAAACCCGACCAGCGTCCATTGTATGCCCAGCCGGTATAGGAAAACTAGGAGCTTGTTGAAAACCGGGGGAGTGTCATAGCGCCGCTAAATTCATTGTTTTCTTTCGAGGCCTTCTTGACGCGTGTGGACTATCCCTACACAGGTTCCAACAAGCTCGCTAATGTCGTAATCCCCGACCCGGAAAAACACTGTCCTGTAATTTGCTGTTCCTGACTACCGCAACGCCATTCACGATGACAAACGGAATGCCTTCTGAATACTGTGCCGGGTTCGAATACGTTGCTTTGTCTTGCACTCGAGCCGGATCGAACACTGTGATATCCGCATCCGCACCGACCTGTAGACGTCCGATGTTGGACAGTCCTAAGCGCTGGGCGGGCAGTTCGGTCATCTTGCGGAGAGCTTCCATCAAAGGTAAAACATGTTGCTCTCGGACATAACGAGCAAGCACGCGGGCGTACGTTCCGGCGGCGCGCGGGTGGCCCTTTCCATGCACTAGCCATCCGTCGCTCGCGATGATGACGCCGGGATGGACCAGCGTCAGAGTCACGATGTTCTCGGGAATGCTATGGATGATCACCGGCCCGCCCGCCTGCCTATATTTCTTGAATGTCTCAGCGGTGAGTCTTTCGCCGGTGGCGGTCCACTGAAGGTCACCATAAGTGACGCCAAGGCGCTCCTGCCACCCCGAATCGAAGACGGCGCTCTCGATATTTGTCATCCCCGCTGTGTAGGGATAGCATTCCGTTGTGACATCCAATCCGCGTTCCCGCGCGCCGTCGATCATCTTCAGCGCCAACGGCGTTTGGCGGAACGCCATGCTGGGAAGATGAACAATGTGCAGCGGCGCGCCGGTCATTGCCGCGTCGCCGATCACTTCCTGCAACGAGTCGATCACGCCTGGCTCCACCGGTCCGGGATTGCGCATATGGACGTAAATAGGCATACGCCGTTCCGCGGCAACATCGAAAATACTCAGAACCTCTTCGCGCGTTGTTTTCGGCATGTAGGCGATCCCCATCCCGATCCCAAGTCCCCCTTCATTCAGTCCTTGGCGCACATCGTCCCGCACTTGCTTTTCTTCCGCGGGACTCGCTGCGTTTTTCACCGCGTTGTCGCGCGGAAGAAACGTCCCGCTATCGTGCAGAACATGCATCCGCGCCGGAATATGTCCGGAGGACGCGCCAAAGTTGACTAGCGCTTTGCCTTCGCGCGCATGATACCAGGAGCTAACCGGCCACGCACCTACCTCCATCTCCAGCGCCGTCGTCACTCCATCACGAGCTTTGTAGCGATAGTTTTCCTCGTCTTGCCCGTGGCAATGAATGTCGATGAAGCCCGGAGCAACGACCAGCCCGTGCGCATCGATAACCTCTTTGCCGGTAAGCGGTGATGCTGAGATGGCGCGTATTTTGCCGTCGTTGATGCCGATCGAGCGCACCGCGTCTAAACCCGTTTCGGGATCCATTGCGCGTCCATTGGCGATCACCAGATCGTACCGTTGCGCAAACGCCACCGAACACATTAATATCGGCAGCAAAACGAGGAAAGAACGCATCGGTTGTGCTTAGCCGATGACGTCCATGTAGGTTTGATACTTCTCGTTCCGAATCGCCCCGAAGGGACGCAGGTCCAGCTTCTCCTTGCGCGGCTGCGCGGTCCAACCGTCGCCATGATTAGCAAGCTGCAAAGAAGCAATTTCCTGATGCCGGAGCTGCACCGGTTTATCCGTGACGGCAAATAGAACCTGGGGGCCTCGTAACAAAGCCACTCGATTTGTTGTCGATGGGTCGATGGCTTCCTGGCGCACGGTCTGATCGATTTGTAGCTCCACTCGATCACCTGCTTTCCAGTGGCGCTGGATAGCAAAGAATGTGCCGGGAACAAGCTCCTCCCGCAAGCGGCTTCCGTTCACGGCGACCGATGTGCCGCGCCCGGCCCACGCCGGAATGCGCAAATGCAACGCCATGTCTGTCGGTGAGGAAGGCGTCATCGTCAAGGAAACCAGGTTGTCGTACGGATAACTGGTTTGCTGCGACAAAGAGCAGCGCGTGCCTCCATGCATCCATTGGACACGCGAGGGCACGTAGAGATTGATGTAAATACCATCCGGACCGCGGAAATAGGAGCTGATACCGTAATCGGCCACCACCTGCGGAAGCGTGCCGGAACAGCACGGCCACTTATCGTCCAGGTCCCAAGCCCATTTCGCACCGGGGATCACGCGCCGATACGTTTTGTGCCCAAGCTGATGATAGTCGGAATAGTAGAAGCTGGAGCCATCTTCCAAAATCGGTTTTACGCCCAGCAAAGCGTTGTAGAGCAGCCGCTCCATGCTGTCCCCATACTGAGAATTGCGAGTAAGCGCCATCAGATAACGGCATACCTTAAAATGCGCATAACTGCCGCAAGGCGTTTCAAAGCTGCGGTGTGTCTCATCGAGACTCTTTCCTAAAGCGCCTTTCCCTGGCTCTACAAAACCTTCGTTCGGACCCCATCCTCCGGTGGCATAGCTTTGCTCCTTCAGGATCATGTCCATCGCATTGGTGACGGCGCGTAAGTATTTAGGATCGCCTAATTTCAAATAGCCTTGCATGCCGGAGCTCAAAGCATTCATGTGGCTGTAGGCATGCAAGCCGGGCAGCACGTTTTTGCCCTCCGACAATGGATCGAAAAAGGATCGGTCCAGCAGGTACCTCTTACCTAGATCGAAGTAGCGTTTGTTGCCGGTACGATCGAAGGCTAGAAAAAGGTTCTCCGCCAGCGTATACGATTCGTCCCAGGTGTAGGTAGCGTCCTTATGCGGACGCTCCTGCAATTCTTCGCCGGTCACGGCGCGTTCCGGCATATGGGGCAATGCCGCCTGCGTTGTTCGCGCTAAAACATCGAATGCGGAGTCGTCGCTGGCGTAAGAGTGCGCATCGATCAACATCAATACCAGCTTGTCGTAGGTGTATGCCGGATAACGCAGATCGACAAAAAACTTGTCCGTATGGGCGACGGTCGCAGCGTACCCTCTCACCAGGCGCTGTACTTTTTCCCGCGTCGGTTGCGATCCGGTCGTCGCCGCATAGCGCGCCAATGCCGACACATACTGCCCGAAACTAGCGCCGGGGCAAAAGTCGTCATACCATCCGCCCATGTTCGGACCAGGAGCGGGAAGACCCGCTCGCTGACGGTAAATCTTCAGCATTCGGTCTTCATTCAAATTGAAAAAGAACCGGTGGTTGGTGTCGAACTGTTGGCGCAGCGGACCAGGGAGCAACTCCACTTGCGAGTAGGAAACAGGCGATAGCGAGGGTTGCGGTAGTGTCGTGCCCTGCGAAGCTGCCGACTGCGGACTGAGGTGCGCTGCCGCCTTCAGGGCCGGCGACAGCACGGCAGCTTGAAGAAGAGTTCGTCGGGAAAGGAAACCGGATTGCGCCATAGCTTTCGGTTGCCATGCTATCAAATCAGACTTGTAACAATGAATCGGCGTAAGCGGCCCATTTGAACCGTTGCCGCCGATTAGCTAAACTGTTATAGTTCAGTTGAGTTTGCGCGGGAGTAACTCAATGGTAGAGTCACAGCCTTCCAAGCTGTTGGTTGCGAGTTCGATCCTCGTCTCCCGCTCCATCCCCTTAGGGATTTCTTTCATCCAAGCGCCAGGTTCTGGCCGTGTTAATGAAACGAAACAGGTGTATCCTTTCGTTAAGTAACTCGCTAACGAAAGGATAATCTCGCTGGCCGAAAACGAGCAAAATCAGAGGCTTGGCCGCTATGTCGTTAACAGCTTTGGTAAGGAACCAGTTCGGGCGTTTGTTCCACCGCCGCTGCCGCCCTTGCCACCAGTTCGCCTTGATGGGCTGCAACAACTTCTGGAGCAGGCGAATCAGGCACTGGGCCGACTCGATGGTCTAGCTTCTATCCTCCCTGATCTCTCGTTATTTATCTACACCTAGTCTTGTCTAATGCAGGATGAGCCTGAAGGGAGGGCGAGGTTTCGGATGCTGAGGATTGAACGTCAGCGTGAGGAATGGAGAGCGATTGGGCTGGAGCAGATCCGGGCCCTTCTGGAGGCAACGGATGAAGTACGCTTTGAGGCTGCGAATCGGGCAGAGGTCTACACCTGGATCAGCCGGATGTTGTGCGAGCAGGAGTACTGGAAGCAGAGCAAGGAAAGCAAAGGGCTGCTGCGGCAGTACCTGCGGAAGATGACAGGACTGAGCCGATCGCAGGCGACGCGGCTGATCGCGGGATACCTCCGGGAAGGCACGGTGAAGGAACGCGGTTATCGGCGCAACCGCTTCGCGCAGCGCTACACGGCGGCTGACATTAGGTTGCTGGCAGAAGTGGATGAAGCGCACGAAACATTGAGCGGTCCGGCGACGCGGCAGATCCTGCAGCGCGAGTTTGAGCAGTATGGCGACCCGCGTTTCGAGCGTCTGGCGGGAATCTCGGTGGCGCACATTTACAATCTGCGCAAAAGTCGCGCTTATCGCGAGAAACGGGTGCGTTACCAGAAGACACGACCGGTGCCGGTGGCCATCGGAGAGCGGCGGCGGCCCGATCCGCAGGGCCGGCCCGGCTATCTGCGTGTGGACACGGTGCATCAAGGCGATTG
This sequence comes from Bryobacteraceae bacterium, assembly GCA_965219315.1. GTDB lineage: Bacteria > Acidobacteriota > Terriglobia > Bryobacterales > Bryobacteraceae > Bog-105. Next base: position 436,841 of record CBDCNB010000001.1, read on the forward strand.
CGACGGGATCAAAGGCGTGTACCACATCGACGCGGTGGATGAAGTGACGCAATGGCAGATAGGGGGAGCTACGCCGCAGATTGGAGAAAAATGGCTGCTGCCGGTGCTGGAAGCGATGTTGGCGCAGTTCCCGTTCCGGATCCGGGGCTTCCATTCCGACGACGGGCTAAAAGCAAGTGCTCTTGCCTCTTTTTTCTGTGCATAGGCATAGTTCTTCTGGATCGCCATGGCGGCGATTCGTTTCGACACAGACATTGCAACTGCCATCCCGTGGTCTTCCACGTAAAAGGAAACCCGCTGAGCATAGTAAACACAAGATCGGCAGTAATCGCCGTCTTCACAGGGCTTGAAACAGCGTGGATGACCCAGTGGAAGGTCCGAACATTATCTACGAGGTCGCAAGCGCCTCAACGGCCCGTGTGAGCGGGATCGATCCACTGGGAAGTCGTTGTTGAAAGAAGGGCTGATAGTCTGTTCCGTTCTTGACTACGCCGTAAGCGACGCGCGCCATCTTTGCGGCGATTGCGGTGAGCGCTTTGCGCTTCCGATCGGCATCAAGGGGGTTCGAACTCACGTAGCGCTGGTACTTGGCTCGGAACTCATTCTCGCGCAGGTGGACCGCGCGTAATCCAGCCAGCCAAAAGATCATTCGCAGGCGCTTGTTGCCGCGTTTCGACAACGTTTCCTTGCCGCGTGACTGTCCGGACTGGCTCTTTGCCAAATCCAGACCGCAGTACTTTAGAAATTGCCGATGGTGACCGAAACGGCGCATGTCGCCGGCCTCTGCGAGGATCGTCAGCGCTGTGATGGCCGCAACTCCAGGCAACTGAATCAGTCGCTGAAAGTCAGGGTTACTTGCCAGCACTTCCTGAGACCTTCGATCCAACCAGGTTCGCCGCTCGTTGAGCTCAGCGTAACGCTCAAGTTGCAAACGAAAGGTTTCAACGGCTGGTGACTCAAGGGCGACCGGCAGTCCGATGGAATGGGCGGCGAGCTCGTAAATCTCTGCCAGTTTGGCGCGCTTGTCCACTTTCTTTCCCACTACGTTCCATGCTTCCGCGATAAACGCCTCGCGGTCTAATGCGCGTACTGCGGATGGCACCGGAAAGCGAATCAGAAACCGGATGAACCACTCCGTTCGAGTGGAATACCAATAACGTCCAAACTCCGGGAAGTAGAGCGGAAGATAGTGCAACAGGAGGCTGTGCTGAAGCCGAGTTCGAGCCAGGGTGACCTGATAGTAGGTATTGGAAAGCTCTTGTAAATCGTGGTCTCCATGAAAGAGCGGGTCGTGATAGATCTGCACCAGACCCTGCGCCAGCATGGCCAAGATTACTCGCGCATCTTTCGGATCGTTCTTGTCCCAAGTGCCATAACGAGCTTCCCGAAACCGCGCTTGGGCCACCGACGAAATCGAAACAACTTCGAAGCCGGCTTGCAAGAGGCGGAAGGCAAGTGGGCGATGAAACTCGCCGGTTGGCTCAAAGGCGATGCGTGTTCGGCCGCTTAAGGAAGCGAGATACAGCAGCAGTTGATTGTGGTCGGCGGCGTTATTGGCCACCTTGAAGTTTCGTTTCTGCCCGGAAGCTTCCTGCACCAGGACGACATTCCATTCTTTGGCAATGTCGATTGCCACCAGGTTGGTTCCTGCTGTAGAGTGCGATTGGTCAGTCATGAAAGTGTTTTCTCCTTTGGGGATTGGCGTTCCTAAGGATGTTGTCACTGAAACGACTGACCACCCCATCGACAGCGTCGCGCCAGTGATCGATGGGAGAACACTGGCATGGGGACTCCGTCCCCAAACCCCTGGGATTTACCGCTTTCCGGCCAGAATGTGTGAACGGACAGGGCGGCAGCTGCCGCCCTGCATTCCGGCACTTGGATCGGCGCTCCGGTCGCATCCCTGCGTTGCCGTACCCTCCGTCCAAGCAAGAAAACAGTATCAGAACTGCTCAACGGGGTCCCGAACGAAAAATCTTGATCGTCCACTTCCTCAGTGTGCTTGTACTATGGCAGTGAGTTCATCAATCGCACGGTCGCCCAACTGCTGAACAAGTTGCTGGCCGAACAGACCAAATCGCGCCCGCGGCATTCCAACGACAACGGCTTGGTGGAGGCCAAGAATGGCGCAGTGATCCGCAAGCACATCGGATACGGCTATATCGATTCCAGCAACGCCGACGCGCTCATGACCTTCTACCGTGAGCATTTCAATCCCTATTTGAATTTCCATCGGCCTTGTGGCGTGCCGGAAACGACGGCCGACCGGAAGGGCAAACAACGCCGGGTGTATCGCCGTTATGCAACGCCTTGGGAACTGCTGCAAGAGGCGCCAGAGTTCAGGCGCTGTCTGAAGGCTGGAGTCGCTGCCGAAGGCTTGCGGCGTGTCGCCAATACGCGCAGCGATACCGAAGCCGCCTGTCTCATGCAGGCAGCCAAGCATAAGCTCTTCGCCGCACTGCGGCAGAAACGCAGCGCATGAAGACAGCTGAGGAAATGACAGCCTGTGGACGCCGAGAAAAACCAACACCAGGGTTCCCTCCGCGCCCACAGGCTTTGGAAATCCCTGCGCGATTCCCATATTCCCGCAGCCGCGACGAGCGGTGATGTACTCAATCGATCGATCAAACACAAAAACAAGGAGGCCCGAAGCGCCGAACTCCGCTCCCCGCCTCAGGCTCATTCTTCAATTAGAAAATGCTCACCTACGTTCGCAAGGAAGCCGTGCTGTCGTCCCAAATTGAGGGAACGCAGTCGTCCCTGTCAGACCTTTTGATGTTTGAGAACGATGAGGTGCCTGGCGTTCCGATTTCAGACGTCCAGGAAGTCTCGAACTACGTTGCGGCAATGAACCATGGCTTGCGGCGGCTGCGCGACAGCGGCCCCGGATGGCAGACCCGTGTAAACGCCCTGCTCGGCCGCCCGGTGGCAGGAGGCCAAATCTAGTTGGCCGGTCAGCCCTGCGAACAACGGGATGAGCCCGCCCGCACCTGGCAGCTCGTGATGACCGGGAACCCCCTGCACCGCATCACGCCCGAAGCCCAGGCTGACATGGCGCGGCTGCTCGACCTCAATCCCTCCATCTCGCATCTGACTGTCGAGGTCGGCGATGATCGTATCCATGTGGCTCGCGACTGGCCCAGCGACCGGATGGAGGAAGCCGATCGCCTGATTGACCGCATCGCCGCCTCGGGCGTGTCGGCGATCGTCGTTCATGATCGAAATGGTGAACCCCCGCAACGCGTGACGGTCGGCATATGATTGCATACCAGCCTCCCGGACCCGACTTCTTCCTCGCCAAGCCTGCGGCCGATAGGCCGCTCCTGTGACGGCGTAGCCGGCACGCAGCATCAGTGCATTGGCCGTAGGCCAATTCCATCAAATCCTTTTCGTTCGCGCGCGGTGATTCATGATTCTACGATTCAGAGGGTCGCAACCATTTGATTTGAAAGGCTAATTCAGGTCTATCATGAGGAATGGGGTGGGGTATCGTGAGAAGTGGGGTGCATGAAATAGAAATGGGGTGCATGAAATGAGGAGCTAGCCTCTCTCATCTCATGATACTTGACCGCGCTGCTGCATTGAACGATTGTGCCGCCATGAGCGGGGCAGCCTACGCCAGTATATCGAGAAGGGCACGGAGTGGGCGCGCGAGATGACCCAACGGGTGACGAGCAGGCTGCACGGGTTCGCGGCGACGTTGAGCGGGCGCGGCTGATCGCGATCGGCGCGAGGCAGCCGAGGCGCAGCGGCGCGACCAGCTATAGCAGGTCGTAGTAGGCTGAGCGGTGCGTTTTGAAGTACAAGCTCAAGTAAAGAATCGGTTCCCGAATAACATCTTGAGCGCAGAGCAGAAAGGTGATCAGCAACTGTCCTAGCCGGCCATTGCCGTCGAGGAAAGGGTGAATGGTTTCGAACTGAACTTGTACAAGCCCGGCCTTGATCAAGAGCGGCAAATCCGGGCCTTCCTCGTGAAAGAACAGTTCAAGCTTGCCCGGATTTCGGGCATTTTCCGGGTGATGCAAAACCTTTGATTTTTGCATCATTGCGGCAATGGCATGGCTGTTTTAGCTAAACAACACAATAGTTGGAGGCCAAGGTGAGTCTAGAAGAATATAAGGTGCCGACAAAGGGTAAGCTGGCGACGCTCTGGGCATCCACGATGTTCTGCTACATCTACGGCGACTATTTTGGCCTCTACGTCGCCGGCACGCTGGCGGACATGAACCACGGCAGCATGGGGCCGCTGGGCCATGCAACGCCCGGCATTCTTACCGGCGTCTCGCTGATGATGGCGGTTCCGAGCCTCATGGTGGCGCTCTCGCTTCTGCTGCCGGCCCGCATCTGCCGGTGGACCTGTATCGTCCTGGGCCTGTTCTACACCGCCATCATGGCGGTCAGCCTTCCCGGCTCCGAGCCGTTCTACAAGGTGCTCGCGGCGATCGAGATAGTGCTGACGCTGACAATCACCGTTGTCGCGGTTCGTTGGCCTCGTGCGAACGAGCAGGGCTGACAAAGGCGCTTGGCTCGGTCAGTGGTCATTTGGCTTGCGCCTTGGCTCCCGAATACCGACGATGAGCAGCCACAGGCATATCCCGATCTCTCCTACGCCTGCTGGCAGCGTGTCGACGCTTGCTATCGGAAGTTGATCGTAGCTGGGAATCAGAACCTGCCCAAAAACAGTGAGCAGATAGCCCAATCCCCCCGCGATCAGCACAAGGCCCAGAAGCCTTGGTATAAACCCCGATTTGAACACCAAATAGCCGAATGGAATCAACCAGAGGCCCGCGAAGATTTGGCCAACAAGCATCCCGTTGTCGTAATTTTGCAGCAAACCCACCACCTGCGCCCGAACCTGATCGGATGGGATCGTCGGCACATGACCCGCTCGATTAAGCAACGACAGGACATCAAGCTTTTCTACGATACTGAGCAACGCGATGGGGACGTTGACGACCGCGAATACCACCATGAGTATGGCCGCGCTCCGGCCAACCGGGCTTAGCAATCGATACAGCAGCAATGGCACGACCAGGAAAGCTGTGTAGCAGACTAGAGCTGCTGCGATGCCGAAACGGTAGAGCGGCTCCATCGCGATGATATTGGCGATCATCGCCGAAGGGTTGCCCTGCCCACTTATTTCCGACGGGACGTACATCAGGCCAAATATGCCCGTAGCCACAGTGATCAGATAGAGCAGGCCTGCAAGGCGAGCGGTCCTGTTCTTCTCCTTCAGCACCTCGACCATGCAACCTCCCAATGAGTGTGTTGTTTACATAATACAGCTCGACTAGGTTGGCAACTCACCGGCTCAATTCCCGATCCCGTTGCAGGACCAACTCACGATCGTCGATGAGCTGGCCCACGGCGCGCGCCATCTGGGTTCGCGCTGGATCCGCTCGATGTAGCGATCCTTTGGTGTGCTGGTTCGCCCCGTTATAAGCGTCCACCGCCGTGCGCAGCGCCTCCGGGGTCGCGCGCCAGTCGTTGCTGCGGTCACCATAGCCCTGGGCGCCCGCCTCGCGCCTCGCCGCGATCGTCCTGAACCGCTCCGCCACCTTCTCCCGTTCCCGCGCCTGCTGGCGCTCCTGCGTCTGCAAACGGGCGCGCTCTGCGGCTAGGATCGCGTTCGGGCCAAAGGGGACTGGGAGGCTTGGCTCGACTTCTTCCTGACGGGCGTGAAAGAAACCGCCGATCAAGCCGCGAGCGCAGCCCGCCGAATCGTAGCCCTTTTCGAAGAGCACGAGAGCAAAATCAGTGTGCTCGGCCGTCCGGTTACCTCAGTAATGCGAGTGTTCCAATATATGCAGCGAAACCCGATTGTGTCCATCCCAACGGCAGCTCGGAAGATTGGTATTTCAGCGCCAACTGCGGCCAAATCGCTGGAGCACATGCGCAAACTCGGTATATTGCGCGAGACAACTGGCCGAAAGCGGCATCGCTTGTTTGTTTACGAATCGTATCTGGCGATTCTCAACGAAGGAACGGAGCCGCTCCGGTGACGCAGACCATAAGCGCAAAGCCGCAATCAACCCATTGGTATCCGGAAAAACATCGTGCCTGTGCCTGCGGGCGGCCCAAAGCTTGTTTTGAATTTAAGTACAATCTCTATGCTGTTTAAAGTGAAAGTTCTTAACGGTATGTCCAAACTGCTTCCTTACGCCGCCATGGGGGCGCTAGCCATCGTTACTCTGTCCCAACTCCTTATCGCTCAGCAGAAGGCATTACCGAGCGAAGACTGGACATCGCTCTTCAACGGAAAAGATTTGAGCGGCTGGACAAAGATAGGCAAAGAAAGCTGGACGGTCGACGACGGGGTTATCCACGGCAAAGGATTGACCAAAGACTACGGGTACCTCGAAACAGCGCATCCTTACAAAAACTTTCAGCTCTCCTTGCGCTTCAAATGCGTTGGCGACGGAAATAGCGGGGTGTTCTTTCACTCTGCGTTTAAGCCCGGGACGGCCGATGTTACGCAAGGAATGCAGTTCGAGATCGATTGCCGGATGATGCACCACACCGGCGGTGTCTACGCGGAAGACGGGCGCGATTGGGTGGTCTGGCCCGCACCTGAGAACGAAAGCGTTGTCCGGATGAGCGAATGGAACGATTATCTGGTCGAGGTCATTGGTAACCGGTATCGATCAAGATTAAATGGCGTTCCAATGATCGACTACACGGACCCGAAGCCGGGAGCGCCCGATGGCACGATCGCGTTGCAGCTTCACGCCGGCGGCCAGGGCAACATGGAGTTTAAAGACATCTGGATACGCGACTTGTCGCATCGCTAAGCTGCGTTTCGCCTCTGCAAGTTAAGCCATAATTGCAATCATGGAGACCCGAAACGCAAACTGGGAGACCGAGGGAGTGAAAATCGTACGCGCCGGCGAACTCGATGGAAACACTCCGCAGACTCCCGGCATGACGCGGGCCGCGGCGATCACCCAAGCACGCACCGGTGCCGCCAAGCTCTGGGCCGGAACCGTCGTTGTGCAACCCAATGCCAAAACCGGCCCTCATCATCATGGCGAACTGGAAACCGTACTCTACATCGTGAAGGGTCGCGCCCGCATGCGCTGGGGTGACAATCTGGAATTCAGCGAGGAAGCGGGCGCTGGAGATTTTATCTATGTCCCGCCGTACGTGCCGCATCAGGAAATCAATGCGCAAGTAGACGAAGAATGCGAAGCGGTCGTTGTCCGCAGCGGCCAGAATCCCGTCGTTGTGAACCTTGACATGCAGAGCCCGGAACCAACGAACGCCGCACCCGCCGAAGTTCCCTTTCACCCCACCCGGCCCTCCTGATGTTTTCAATCGCGGGGGAATCTTGTAAACTACTAAATGCGAGTTGGCTTCTCGCCTCCTGCTCGGAAATCGCGCGACGATATGCTTCCTTCAAGCCGACATAGCTCAGTTGGTAGAGCGGCAGTTTTGTAAACTGCGGGTCGGGGGTTCGAGTCCCTCTGTCGGCTCCATCCCAAAAAAACACGTAATTTTCCCTAAATTTCGTTCTTACCTTTTCCATTTTGGAGTTACTCTTAGGGGAGAAGGCAGTTCTTCCCGCCACCCGGCAATCCATGAATCCGAATTGAGAAAAATTATCGGCGCGAACCTCTACTTCCGTGTAGCGTGATCTATGAATAATCCGTGTCCAGAAAACCCGAAATATAATGGCTTACATGCCTGTCCGCAGTGCGGCTGGAAATCCTATTGGACTTGCGTCGATGCAAGTAAGGCAACAGTTCAGGTGGAATGCACCAAATGTGGAGTGTTTGAGAAGACTCATTCCGACCTGCAGCATCTTCCGTTTTTCGATCAGCCGCTACAGGCGTTACAGCCCTAAGTTGTTTCCAGGTCTCATCTTACACGCGCTGTAAAAAATCGGAAGTTTAGTACTTCCATTACTCCATCCGGCTGAGATTCCCGCTATGATCGGTTGGTGTCTGTTTCCTCACGCACCGCTCTCTGCGTCTTGTTATTTTGTTCCGTGCCGGTTTTCGCTGCTAGCACCCTTTCGCTCCGATCGACGTCCACCGCCGCCGGTCTTCCCGTGTGCAGCGCCTCCGATCCTGTGTCGGTCTCCTGCAATATTGTTTCCAACGTATTGGGGATCGGCGGACAGCCCACTGCCGGTATCAACGCTAGTATGGACCTCACCGGGTCCGAGTTTTCACCGCACTTAACGGGAAACGCGAGCGTCTTTCAAAATCTGCCTCCCGCGAATGCCGCCGAGCCCTTTATGCAAACGAGGCTCTTCATGGAAGCGACTCTCAATCTGGCTGCAAACTCGGGCAATTGGCTGGTGAGTGGAACGAGTTTCCAAGGTGAAAATCAGCAACCCCAAGTGAACGGCCCGGTGCAGGTCAATGGGCAAAACATCACCTCGCGCGACGAGCGGTTTCCTACAACATTCATCGTCATGCACGAGTACGGGACGCCACTGGAAATCTCGGTTTTAGACAATCCGCTGATCTATCAGAACGATAGTGGCGAGGGACTGTCTTTCTCTTTGAACTTTACCGATCTGTCTCCTATCGCCGCGCCAGAGCCGGCATCTGGTGCGCTGGTAGGAGTGTTGCTGGCTGCCGCGTTCTTCAGACAAACCTGCATGTTACGCAAAAACGCCAACTGGTGACGATGACTCTATGCCCGCTGTTCGGCTTGCGAGGCAGCAAACGTAGCCGGTGCACCGACGAATGAACCCGACGTCGAAAGCGGCGTCACCAGGTTAAGACGAACCTGCTTTTCAATGCACAGCCTAACGGCTTCCACGCGCTCGGAAATCCAATTTTCTGAGATCCCGAAATCTTCCGCCAACTCGCTGGCGGTGCGTCCCAGCATGTAGTCGGCGTATAGTCGAAAAGGAAAGTATTCGTCGTAGAGTAAATCAAATACGGTTGAGTCTGCCATATCTCCAAAGTGCCTATATACCCGGTAAAATCTCTCCCTGTCTCAGGAGAATCTGGTATTTTTTACCAGAAGAATAAATGACCCTCTCTAACAAAATTGAAGAATATCGTGAAGCGAAAACTACGTACTTCAAGCTGCGGAATCAGGCGAAGAAAGAGCTGATTGCCCGTTTCCATGAAGTAGCGCAGGAACTGCTGCAACTACAGCGCGAACTCCTAGAAGATTTCGGCGAGAAAATCGCGATTCCCGCCAAGCCCAAACAAACACGCCGCGTCGCCAAACCGGCAAAGACAATCGCAGAGGTGGAGGCTTCTCCCCCCGCTGCTTCGCCGCAAAAGATCGCCTCCGTTCAACGGCAGCTTCAGCAACAGAAGAAAAAACTCGCGGAGGCGCAAGCCGCGGGCAAAGCTACTAAAACCATCGATGATCGTCTCTATGAATTGGAAGACGAACTGCGGTTAGCGCAAGGCAAGTAATTTCCTCTTCGCTTCGCTTCCATAGCTAATTTTCTTGGGAAGGGCGTATTCTTGTAAGAGCGAAATCCCCTCGTCACTAGGAGGGGAGAGGTGGCATATCGATCCCTTCACCATGTTTTCGGGGCAATCCAGCCCGCGCGAGATCGCGGAAGCCATTTCCAATAGCCGGCGCCATTTTCTAAAAGCAGTGACCGGAGCAACCCTCGGCGCTTCGTTGTTCTCTGCCGCCCTGCCGCATGGTTTGGCCGCCACGGTCAACCCCAAAAAAAAGGCGGTAGTCGTCACTTTCGGTGGCGGTGCTCGCGATGAGGAAACGTTTATGCCCGATGGCCAGCGTAATATCCCTCATCTGCTGCAGGAGCTGATTCCTCGCTCCACCTTTTTCACGCAAGTCATCAATCGCGGCATTCTCGGCCACTATGTCGCCACCGCCAGCCTGGCCACCGGCGTCTATGAGACGTTCAACAACTTTGCCTCTGTCCGTCCGGATAACCCAACTGTCTTCGAGTACTTCCGTAAGGACTTGAAGCGCCCCGCCTTCGACGCCTGGGTAGTCGCCCCAAGCAACGGATTCAACAACATCGGCGAAAGCGACAACCGCTCTTACGGCAACGGCTTGGGCGCGGGGGTGATCCTTCCCAAGCGTCTTCTTAATTCCGCCCTGCTGACCGGGAACGTTGCCGGCTTGGAGCACATGCTGCGCGACAACTATGAAACGCCGCTTTATGCCCCGCAAATCGGAAGCAACGACTTCGAGCTGCACAAGATGTCCGAGCTGCTGAAAGTCTCGGTTGCCGATTTCACCGCCCATGCGCGTAGCCTCGCCAGCCCCGACGAGCTCTCCGTCTACATTGCCAAACAGCTCATGCGGCAACTCGCGCCTAGTCTTCTCTGGATCACGCTGCACGATATCGATTGCGCCCACGCCGGTGCTTTTTCTCTTTATCTAAATGCCATCCAGCGCTCCGATCGCCTGTGTTCGGAGATCTGGAACACCATCCAAACCGAGCCGGAATATGCCGGCAAAACCAATCTATTTATTCTTCCCGATTTTGGCCGCGACGCTGATAGCGATGCAGGAGGAAATGGCTTCCAACACCATCGCACTGGCGATCCGCTTTCGCGCACCACCTGGATGATGGTACTGGGACCCGGCATCCGTGAAAACGTCGTAGTCGATCGTCCCGTGGAGTCCATCGACTTAGTACCGACGCTCGGTTCCATGCTCGGCTTTGCGCCTCATTTGGCGAAAGGGAAATCACTGGTGGAGGTGATTTAGCGCATGCTTCCCAGTCAACTCCGGCCCGAAGACTTCGGCGCTTATCCGCCCCTAGCCCGACAGGTCTGCGCGGGTCAAGTTGCCCTTCTTCGCCAGCTGCCCCTCGCCTTTCTGCCGCTTCTGCTTCGCGAACTCATCTCGTACGATTGGAAGTTTCCCGTGGAGCGCCAAGACCTCGACGCCCAGCTACATTACCTTGCTGTTCAATCGCCGCTTCAATTGCAGCGGTCCATGGCCGCGTTCACCACCTTAAACCTTTCGCCTACACTACAAGACTCCGATTGGGCCGCCAATCCCGCTCGATTCTCCGAGCAGCTCACCGCTCATCTTTGGGCCACTCATCAGATCGACGCTTTCCGTGCCGCCGCGGTCGAGTTCATTGGAAAGTTCAACGCCGCCAAACCAAAAGTGAGTCCTGCCATTCCTCGCCTGGGAATTGTGATGATGGGCCAAGGAGTAGCTGCCAACACCTACCCGCTTTTTACTAAACTGCGCCGCCAAGGTGTTTACTTTAAGAACGTCGATCCTAACGGTGGTCAACAGGCTATCTTCGATGCCGTCGGCAGTCGCGTTGCCGCGCATCCTTTGCCGTTCGCGCATTGGTACATCGATGGGGGAGATTTGCAGCCGCATCTCGCCGAAAACCTGACTGGTGTTTCTTATAGTGTACTAGGCCCGGTGCGCGACGCCCTTGTCGCCAAGATGCAAGCGATGATGCGGCAAAATGGCGGTGGTCCGGAGCGCCTGCGTTCGGAGCTTGCCCAGATGCGTCCGCGCGACGTCGGCATGGAGGGCTCCGGCAATGCAGCAGTATTGAACCATTTTCAACTAAGCCTTTTAACCGAAGGCTCCGGCACCCAGATTTTCAGTACCACCTTCGTGCAGTGGTCCGCCCGCGAAGTGCTGCGCCGCGCCCAGCCATTGACTTTGTTGACCCGCTACGCGTCCCGTCGCCGCGAACAATCCATGACTGAATTGGTCTCCGGCATCGAAGACAAGCCCGGAGTGGACCCGCAAGGTTCACTCATCGACGCCGATATGGGTGCCTATTACACTTGGTTGAATCAACAGCAGTTAGCCGGAGCGGCAACAGCATTGTTTTTGGTGTGGTTCGAAGCGGGCAGGGAAGCCGTTGCCATCGGACCTTCCATGCCGCGCGGCGCCCAGCAAAGCCGCCCTATCGATATCGCGGGTATTCTTCGCCAGTTGCGGGCTTAACCCGTTGATAAATTCGCAAGCGATCTCCAACGGTTAAACTGAGAATGAGTACATCATGAGTAGCAACTGGGGACCAGCAGCAATCATCGTCTTTGGCTATATCGTTGCTGCATTTTGGCAAAACAAGCGCATTGACGACCTCAAAACGTGGCTTGAATCGGAATTCAGGCATGTAGAATCCGAGTTCAAACGCGTAAATGAAAAGCTCGACAAACTAGATGTGAGGGTTAAAACGCTGGCGGACGCGCGCAATTCGGGAGTCGTAGGCTCTATTCGTTAGTACTCCCGCTGCTCGCCTTATTGCAGCGATAACGGCTGCTGCAAAATGCTATTCACCTGCGGAGATAGCTTATCCGCGTTCGCCAGCATTTGACTGATTTGCCACATCTGCTTATCGGAAAGCGCGTCACTGAAAGCAGGCATGCCGGAAAGCCGAATGCCATTAGCCACTAACCAATACGTATGACCCACTGGATCATCGGTGACGCCATGGCCCTTGAATAACTGCGGAACCTTAGGAAACATCCCTTTTGCAATGGCCGTCTTCTGCGCGCCTGGTAGCCCGTGGCATACCGCACAGTGCGTACGGTACAGCGCTGCCCCTGCCGCATAGGCTTCTTCGTTGGCGGCAACCGGCGAGTCTTTGGACGCTTCTTTATTGATTTTTGCATGCAGCGCCATGTGCGCAAACTGTTTCTCAAACGGCATCGGAGCCGCGTTGGTAGCCACCGGCGCATATCCCAACCGGAAATAAGCCCACACGCCTAAAGGCAGGATCACTAAACCGGCAATCAACCCAATAACAAATTTCAGCATTCTTCTTTAAGATGTTTTTTATGATTCAGGATGACATGCCGTCGATCTTTTTATCGGCCTGGATCGGTTATCGGTTTTCCCGCCGTGAGCTGCGCATGCAACTCCCGCTCCTGCTTCGCCTTCTCCGCTTTCCCCATCCGCTCATACACTCTCGCCAAATGGTAATGCGGCATTGCTTCCTTTGGGTTCAATGCAACCGCGCGCTGTAGCTCCGTCGCCGCCTCGGGATAACGATGCTGTTTCGCCAGCACTTGTCCCAGCTCAAAGTGCGACGCCCAGTAATCATCCTTTTCCATGATCGATTGCCGCAGCAGCTTTTCTGCCTCGCTCGCATCGCCCCCGCCCGCCAGCTTCGCCTTCGCCAGCAGATAAGCAGGCTCAAACCGCTTGGGATACCGCCGATACCAAGCCTGATAATCTGCCGTAATCTCCCCGAGGCGATTGCCCGCCTGGTCCAGCACTCTGCCCAGAAACACGTACGGTTGTGGAATCGTAGGGTCTATCTGTATCGTCTTCAGAAACGCGGCAATCGCCTCTTCGAAACGTCGCTGTCCATAGCGCGCCACGCCCAGCGCCAGCACCAATTGCGCATCTCCCGGATTGGCTTGCGAAGCAGGCTGCAATACATTGGCGGCACTCAAAAAGTCTTGTTTGGTAAGCAGCGCTTGGGCGTAATCGAAAGCAATGGGTCCACTCACCGGATCGGCCTTGTAAGCCGCCGCCAAGTGTCGCAATCCCTCCTCGCCATTTCCATTCGCCGCTTGCGCCCGGCCCAGCAGATCCTCGCTCGCGGCGGACGAATTTGCTGCTGCATTGTTCTGCGCCAACGCCAATGCTTCCCGCGCATCGCCTGCGTTCAAATAAAGTTGTGCCGCTCGGGCCGCGGCATCGCGATCGGCCGCCGGGCTTTCGGCATACTGTTTCTCCAGCTCCGCCGCTTTGGCAAACTCCTGCGCCTCCGCATAAAAAATCGCCAGCCCATGCAGTACTGCCGGATTTCCGCTACTGTACTGAGCCGCCTTCCCGGCACTCTGCAGCGCTTGCGCCTTATCGTTCAACTTCCAGTACACTTGCGCCAGCGATGCCCAGACGTAAGGGTCCTCCGGGGCCAGCGTGGACGCCTGTTGCAGATCGTGTTTTGCTTCGGCTAAATCATGATGCTGCAAAGCCACTAGCCCGCTCCGTAGCAGTTCTTTCGCTCCGGCAGCCGGAACAGTCGCTTGCGCAATCGCAACTAAAGCAATGGCCAGAAACACACTTTGCTCACTGGCATTTTAACGTGAATGTTCCGAATTATATTTGTGTTGAAAGATAGTCAATTTTCCCGCTACGATAAGTTCGTGAAAGTAACTGTGGAGCAGGCGCGAAATCGACTAAAGCAGCTGATCCAAGCTGCCGTCGACGGCGAATCGGTAATAATCACTAAAGACGGCTGCCCCGTAGCACGTCTCATCCCGGAACAATTCACTATCGGAACGCGTACCTTGCCGTATGGCTGTATGCGTGAGCAGCTCGACCATTTGGGCGATAGCTGGAGTCGGTCAGGAGACGACGTAGCCATTGCGACCTTGTTTACGGGGTTCGATGAAACTCCTGTTGAATACTAAGCTACCCTGTAAAAATGCTATTCTTTACTGTAGGAATTTAAGGTAAAGAAGAATGTTTTCGAGCACAATCAGCAGCAAGGGACAAGTTACGGTACCTCATGAGATCCGCCGTCGTTTAGGGCTCAAAGAAGGAGATCGGGTAGAGTTCGTTATCGACAACGATCGAACAGTCATTCGGCCAATGCGTGCTCCTGAGAATCCTTTTCTGAAGTATGTGGGAGCTCTTCCTGTATTTTCTAGCGCAAGAGAAGTGAATGCCTGGGTGCGTAATCTGCGTGATGAAACGGAAGATTAGAGTTGAGAACAGCAATTGACACAAACATCATCTCCGCTCTGTGGTCTAACGAATTCAATGCTTCAGAAATTGGTTATCGTTTGGGGAGCGCAAAGGAGGAAGGAGGTCTCGTCGTTGCCGCGCCTGTCTATGTCGAATTGTTAGCGTATCCAAAAGCCGCACAAACCTTTGTGACTGATTTTCTTTCTAAGACCGGTATAACTATCGATTTCGAACTCAAACCAGTAGTTTGGATCGAGGCTGGCCAACGCTTTTCAAAGTACGTGGATCGAAGACGACGTACGATCAGGGAAAGCCCAAAACGTTTACTGGCGGACTTCATCATCGGATCCCACGCCCTGGTGCAAGCGGACCGTCTTCTGACACTCGATCCAAGTCGTTACAAGCAGGACTTTCGAGAGCTCCGAATTATCTAAGCACCATTAAAGAATGGCGGATCAGCCGCTAAGCCGATCCGCCCCTTTATAACGTTGTCTTTAAGTACGCGTTTAAAACCGCAGCCGCAACTGGAATTGAATGTGTCGTTCGCTTCCCGCCTGCGTGTAGGTGATTCGCCCGAAGTTTGTATCCTGACGGTTGTTATCAGGCGTACCAAACTGCGGCGTGTTCCCAAGGTTTGTTACTTCGGAGCGGAATTCTAATTTGAATCTCTCCGTTAAATCGAAAGACTTGAATAACGAAAAGTCCACCGTCCGCGTCGGCGGTCCATAGTTCGTTTGCAGTCCGACATTACCGCCGGTAAGCGGCGCCGGAGCCAGGAAATTCGATGTATCGAACCACTCACCAGGATTACGTCCAATGGGCGGAGCGGCATTGGGGTCGGTACCTGCCACCAGGTCAGGAGCGCAAGAGTTCCACACGCCCAAACATCCGTTGGATCGAATCGTAAATGGTGAGCCCGTGCGGAACGAAGCGACCCCGTTCGTTTGCCAGTTGCCGACAATTGCCTGCACAATTGGATTCAGATTTGCTCCATACATCTTGCCTTTACCGAACGGAAGCTCGTAGTTGAAGCCCAGGGTGAAATTATGCCGAATGTCCCAGGCTGCGTTCGAATACGAAGTGCTGAGGTCCCGCGGATCTTTGTAAGCAAAGCCATTGGAACCGCTCAGCGTGGTCCCTGAGTTTGCCAACGCATGCCCGTAGGTGTATGACGCGATAACTTGGAGCCCATTTGTCATCCGCTTCTGTAGCTCCACTGTTGCGGCGTCGTAATTGCCGAAACCGAACGAAGCCGTCCCCGAAACACCGCCTATTCGCGGATAGGGACGAAGTGAAGTTGAAGTGATGGTGGAGTCCGTTGTCCCGAAGTTCGGCGGAGCATTCGGATCGGGCTGCAACAACTGGTGCGATTGATGGTTGCCCTGGTAACCCAGCGTTAGTGCCATCTGCCCCGGCAGCTCCTGCTGAACGGCGACCGTCCATTTCTGCACCATGCCGTTTTTGAAACCGGGATAAATTTCCCGGAACTGCAACTGTGCCGGAATGGAAAACACATTCGTCGGGAAACCGGCAGAGAATTGTCCCGTTGCTGCTCCTCCGTTGAAGTAGGGAACAGGTTGGAACGTACCCACGCCGTCTGGCCGATTTAATAACGGTGAAAAGTTGAAAGGTGCCGACTCGCCTCGCTGCGGACTGCCGCCCTGGTTCTCTTCGCCCCCGTAGTAGATGCCATAGGAAAGTCGGATCACCGTTTTAGGTCTTACGTTATAAGCGATACCAATCCGAGGTCCAATGTTTGTCTTGTCCCAAGGGATCAAATACCCGCTGGTCTGGCCGCGCTGCACCGTGACATTCGGGAACTGTGTAGTAAAGCCGTTGGGCAGTGGTGTGTCTTGATTGTTGCCTCTTGGAATCACCAGTGTCCGCGTGTCGTAAATAAAGTTGGATTGGCGTCCGAACCGCTCGTCAATCGGCGAGAAAAGTTCATAGCGCAATCCCAAGTTGAGGGTGAGCTTCTGCGTCACTTTCCAATCGTCTTGTGCATAGAACGCAATACCCAGTTTCTGGGTGGAAACAAAATTTGTAGTTGAAATCTGCCCCTGATTTAAACTGCCGAGCAAGAACGATGCAATCTCATCTCCAGTATCGGTATTAAATGTGCCGGTTTTGCCGCCCGCATCTTTTGTGATCAACGGTACCGCCGTTTCGTTCTGGCCAAAATTCAATTCCCCATTTGGAAAAGGAAACTGGAAGAAGGGAAACTTAATCGTCCGGAACTCTCCACCAAACTTCATCGAGTGATTTCCTTTGGTGACAGCTACATTCTGGATAAAGTCCCAAACGTTGCTGTATTCGGTGGTGGGAAGCCAATCGTTACCGCCGAACTGGTTGTAGCGGCCGGCGCCGATCTGCGCTAGGCCGCCCCCGCTATTCGGCGTGGGATTAAAACCGCCGATGCCCAGTTGACTGAATACATCGGTTCCCGTGTTCGCCAGCGTCCGCGACGTTACCAACCGGCTAAAGCCGATACGAGTCTCCGACAATAGAGAAGGCGTCCACGTTCTGGTGTAGCCGATCTGTGCGTTACGTCCCAAATCGCTCTCGCCGGTGCCGTTGAATGTTTCACCGTCTAGCGCGCCAGAAAAAGGCGGAACACTGCTTTTCTGTGTATTCGACCAGCTCAGGCTTCCAAACAAGCTGTCCTTATCGGAAACACGATAGTCGATACGTGCATCGCCTTGATCGGTGTTTAAGGCACCCGGCGTGTTGAAGGCATAGTTATTCTGTGGATAGTTTCCTGCAACGGTAGGCTGGTTAGGCGTCGGGAACATGCTCAGCAATTTAGCCGCTGCCGGATCCCAACGGTTCTGCGGAATGATGTTGCCCACAAACGGATCGCGCACCAGCACCCCATTCACGGTACGCGTTGTCGCCGGATCATAAATTTGATTCTGCAAAATCGGACGCCCCAGTACATCGGTCCCAATCTGCGGCCCCAGCAATCTCGAAAAATCGCCTGTTCTTTGCCCCAAGCTGGGAATGGTGCGCAATCCGCCATAGCCCAAATTCAGCACCGTTCCGCCGGCGGTCGCCAAGCGAGTACCCTGGTAATCGGCAAAGAAAAACAGCTTGTCTTTGAGTATCGGACCGCCCAACGTTCCGCCGAACTGATTCTGCTTCAGCGCATTACGCTGCTGACCGGAAAAGTTATTCTCCCAGCTGTTCGCGTTCAATTTTTCGTTTTGAAACACCTCGAAAATAACGCCATGATACTGGTTGGTGCCCGATTTTAGGTTGACGTTCAACACACCACCCGCGCCGCGTCCATACTCGGCGTTAGTGCCCGTTGTGAGTATCTGCAAGGTGCCGATCGCTTCCACGGAGGGGCTGATAACGGACGAGTTCTGATTGAGAAAGTCGATGACGTTCACGTTGTTGTCCACGCCATTCAGCAGGTAATTATTTTGCCCATTGGATCGCACCCCGTTTGCCGAAAACCCGCCACCGGCAGCATCGCGCGCGCCGGGTTCGGCAGGTACCACGCCCGGCGATAAGCGCGCCAAAAACGAAAACTGACGCTGCCCGCCTAGCGGCAACTCTGTCGCCTGCGTCGGGTTGATCGTCGCCCCGGACGAAACGCTTTCGGTCTGCAGCAGCGGAGCAGCCGACGTCACCTCAACTGTCTGTGACGAAGCGCCCAATTGTAGGGTGATGTTTACCGCCACGCGATCACTCGGGTTGACAAGAATATTCTTCTGTACCGCCTTCTGAAATCCAGGCGCGGTGACTTCCACCGAGTAAGTGCCCGGTTTCAGCGCCGGACGATTGAAGCTGCCTGCTTGATCGCTCGGTAATTCGTACGTAAGGCCGGTAGCATCCTCCGTAATGATGACTTGAGCATTTGGCACGGCCGCGCCCGATGAGTCGGTGACGGTGCCGGTAACGGTTCCTAAATCGCGCTGCGCAAAAGCGGCAGAGCTCACCAGGACCAGAGAAAATAGAACGTGTAATAGACCACGCCAATTATGCATAGTTCCCCCTCTCCTACTTGGAGTTAAATGTTTTGAAGCTGGCATAGAACATATCACAACTGATTTCAGGACTACGTAGATTGCACTAAAACTATCGATGGACTAGAAGCTTTATTTGTGCGTTTTCCAACACTCCCTCCCATCAGGGCCTATATAATAACCGCCATGCGGGGCCTTGTTGTTGTTGTTGTTTTGCCTTCACTGCTATGGGGCGCGTCGGGAGGGGTGGCAGCATTCCATGCTGACTTTCAGGACATCGCGGCAGCATCCGGCTTAACAAGTGAAAACGTTTATGGCGGTCTCCAGCGTAAAGATTACATTCTGGAAACCACCGGCAATGGCGCCGCGATCTTCGACTACGACGGCGATGGCCGCAACGATATCTTCATCGCCAACGGGACGCGCCTGAAGGGACAGGAGAACGCCGGCAGTCCTCCGCAGCTTTACCATAATGAAGGCAACGGGCACTTCAAGAATGTCGCCGCGCAAGCCGGCCTAAAGTACGAAGGCTGGGGCCAAGGCGTCTGCGTCGGCGACTATGACAATGATGGCCACCCCGATTTTTTAGTCACCTACTACGGCCACAACATTCTCTATCGCAATCGCGGGGACGGAACCTTTGAGGACGTTACCGAGAAAGCGAAACTGCCCGTCACCGGCATGCGCTATGGCTCCGGCTGCTCCTTCACGGACTACGATCGCGATGGAAAACTTGATCTGTTTGTCGCCAATTACGTCGATCTCGACTTAAACAAAACGCCGCGCCCCGGCCAGAGTGGTTTTTGCGACTGGAAAGGGATCCCAGTCATGTGTGGTCCTCGTGGACTTCCCTTGGCCCGCAACATCCTTTATCACAACAACGGGAACGGCACTTTTACCGATGTCTCCGAAGCTGCCGGCGTCTTGAAGCCGGGCGGTCGCTACGGACTGGGAGTCGTCTCCGCCGATTTCGACAACGACGGCTGGCCCGACATCTATGTCGCCTGTGATATGACCCCAAGCCTTCTCTTTCACAACCTGCACAACGGTACTTTTGAGGAGCGCGGAGCCGAAGCAGGCGTTGCTTATAACTTCGACGGCGCTTTGCAGGCCGGCATGGGCGTAGCGGTGGCCGACTATGACAACGATGGCTTGCTTGACATCGCGAAAACAAATTTCTCCGGCGATCTCACCTCACTCTTCCACAACGACGATGGAAAATTTTTCACCGATGTCTCAAGAGAAGCCGGTCTAGGCGCACGTCAGTATTTGGGATGGGGCGCTGCCTTCATCGATGTCGATGACGACGGCTTGCGCGACTTAGTGGTCGCCAACGGCCATGTTTATCCCGAGGTGGAAGGCAAGCAACTCGGCGACACCTATTTGCAGCCGACGATTCTCTACCGTAACGAGGGGCATGGAAAGTTCAAAGATGTGTCTGCCTCTGCCGGACCTGCTTGGAAAATCTCACGTCCCGCGCGAGGCTTGGCGGTGGGAGATCTCGATGGCGATGGCCGCCCCGAAATCCTGATTGTCAACATGAACTCGATCCCGTCCTTGTTAAAAAACAGCGCTCCACAGGGCCACTATCTCAACGTTGTCCTAACCGGCACTAAATCGAACCGCAGCGCCATCGGAGCACGTGTTGCGATCACGGCGGAAGGCCGCAAACTGATCGATGAAGTAACGAGCGGCGGCAGCTACTATTCGCAAAATTCACTTACCCTGCACTTCGGCTTAGGCGCGGCAAAACAGGTGCAGAAAATCGAGGTGCGCTGGCCCAGCGGCATCGTCCAGCAGGTAAATGCAACGCTCGCGGATCGGACGTTGCACCTCACCGAACCGGAAAAGCAGTAATTACCGGCCCGACGGGGTCTTGCGCGAACTTTCCGGCAGCACGAACACGGTATCGCCGGGATGGTCCATTTTTAGCCGTTTCCGCACTTCCAACTCTTGCGTGTCTTTATCGTGCTTCAATCGCTCGATGTGCAGCTTTTTCGCATCGATATCGCGTTGCAAATTAGCGTTCTGCTCTTCCAGCATGCGCACTTCGCGCCGTTTTTCTTGCAGCGCGGTAATTCCCTGGGGCCCGCGAAGCATAATCGTTGCATAAGCGGAGAGCCCGGCTAGCGCGGCGACAGCAGCAAGCGGGCGTAGAAAATTTCGTAACACCTTCGAAAGTCCTATTTCTCTTTATAAACTTGATTCAGCAAAAGGTCCAGAGAAAAGTAAGAAATATGACCGATACCCTGATAGTTTTTTGTACCTGCGCCAATCGCGACGAAGCGCGCCGCATTGCCGTAGCGACGATCGAAGGGCGTCTCGCCGCTTGCGCGAATATTCTTAGCGGCGTACAAAGCATCTTTCGGTGGCAAGAAAAGTTAGAGGAAGCTGAAGAAGTTCAGTTACTCATTAAGACAACTGCCGCCCGCTATCCCGCCCTGCAAGCCCGTATAACCGAGCTGCACAGCTACGACACACCCGAAATCTTCGCCGTCCCCATCGCAATCGGTTCCGAAAAATACCTCGCGTGGTTGCACGATCAAACCGAGTAGGTTGCTATTGATCCCGTAGGGCCTCCATCGGATCGATGCGCGCCGCTCGTTTAGCCGGCAGCAGCGAAGCTACTGCTCCTACACTCAATAGGATTCCCGCCGTAGCCGACCACGCTAACGGATTCAAGGACGTAATGCCAAACAACAAACCCTTTAGCAGATGCTGAAACCATAGCGCGCACAAAAAACCAAGGAGAGAGCCCGCTACAGTCAGCCCAAGCCCCTCCGAAAGAAAGTACCAGAGTATCCGTCGATTCTGTGCGCCCAATGCCATCCGGATTCCAATCTCTTTTGTGCGTTGAGCCACGTTATAGGCCAACAGAGCATACAGACCAAGGCTCGCCAGTAGCAGGCCGATGATTGCAAATGCCGACAACAGCTTCACTTCGGTATCAATTGTGGTGAGTTTGTCCGAAACCAGATGACTCATCGGCATAATATCGGAGATAGGTTGATTGCGATCCACTGTCCAAATCGCCGAACGTACTGCGCTCACAAAATGGAGTGGATCGCCTTGCACTCTCACAGCTAAATCGCGCGGAGTGAAAAAACCGAACGAAGCCGCAGGCTGGCTGCAAGGAAAATACATTTCCGCTCGCCCTGCCAAGTCTATGCCCATTTGATGCACATCGTCTACAACGCCCACGACCGTGAACCAGGAGCCCTTACTATCATCGAATCTGAACTTTTGTTCCAAGGGATTCTGATCGTAAAAGTACTCCCGGGCCATGGCTTCATTGATAATCGCCACCGGGCGGGAGGCGGGACCATCCGATGCGTCGAAGAAGCGTCCCCTACGAAGGTGAACTCCCATAGTTTGGAAATATTGGTCACTGACTACCCTGTGGTTAGCGTCGGCGATACGGCCCGGCGGTAACGGACCTTGGCCTGCGATGACGAACCCGCTTGTACCGCCTGCATTGGTCAACGGCAGAAATGTGGTAAATCCGGCGGATCGAACGCCTTGAATATGATTCACCTTTTCTAGAACGGCCGTGTAAAACTGCAAACGTCGCGGAAAATCTTTGTACGGCGACTCGGGAGAGAGCGGTAAGTTGGTTCGCATCGTTAAAACATGGGCTGGGTCGAATCCTAAGTTCACATGCGACAGCGCCGACAGGGTTTGTATCAGAAGTAGCGCGCACAACACCAACCCGGTCGTTAACGCTACTTCGGCTGTGACAAGCAGTTTCCGAGTGATAGCACTTCCACTGAGCGAGCTGCGGGAATTCTCGCGCAATGCTTTATTTAAATTCACTCGGGACGCACGAAGTCCAGGAAGTAAACCGGTGAGCAGTGCCGCAATCAGCGAAATGAAGAACGTAAAAGCTGCAACACTCCAACTTAAATGCGGATGCGCCCATCCTCGTAAGGCGAGCGGAACCAGGCGCTGTAGATAGGGCAGACTCCAAGTAGCAACTACGATTCCTAGCGCTCCGCCGGCGATCGAAAGCAGCAGGCTTTCAACTGTAATCTGCTGCAGAAGACGGTATCTATTGGCGCCTAAAGCAGCCCGAACTGCGAGTTCCTGTTTGCGGGCCACGCTTCTCGCCATTGCCAATCCTGCGAGGTTGGCGCAGGCGATCAGAAGAATGCATCCCACACCGCCGCACAACACCAATAACCCCAAGTGAAGATTACCGATGAGTTGATCACGTAGGCTGACGGCAAAGGCCCCGACGTCCGTATTTTGTTTCGGGTGCTCGCGCTGAAGTTGGTGCGCTAAATGCGCCATTTCTGTCGATGCTTCTTGTACCGTTATGCCGCTTCGAAGTCGCGCGAACACGCGAAGATAATGACTTCCGAAATTCTGCAGGTCCGCCGACGTGAAAGCAAGTGGAAGCCAGACCTCGGATCTTTCCGGGAATCGAAAGCTCGAGGGCATGACGCCGATAATTTGGTAACGTTCTCCATTCAGTCGGATGGATTGCCCGATAATTGCTAAACTCCTTCCATATCGTCCGTGCCAAAGAGAAGCACTAATGATAGCCACTTTTGTGCCGCCGGCCTGGTCTTCTGAAGGAAGAAAATTGCGTCCCAAAATCGGACGGACTCCGAGCAGTGGGATCAAATTCTGTGTCAGATAGCTTCCTTCTATTTGCTCCGGAGTGCCGCCACCTGTAATGGCGAATATCCCGTTTTTTAGAGCCGCCATATCGCGGAAGACGTGATTGCGTTTCTTCCACTCGTTGAAATTGCCCGGAGACGGAGTGTTCTGGGGAAACCCCATTCGAGTAGCGTTCTCCCAAACTTCCACCAGTCGATTGGACTCGGAAAACTGTAGCGGCCGTAAAAGTAAAGCATCCACCAGACCGAAAATAGCCGCATTTGACCCTATACTAACGGCCAGTACCGCTATGGCAAATCCCGTATAGACGCGTTGCTTGGACAAAACCCGGAAGCTGTAGCGAATATCGGAGAGCAGATGGAGGAACTTCATAGTAGGGTTATGAAGTGCAAGTTCATAGCCAAGATGCGCAGCAATGAAAACAAACGCCTTGTTGCTTTACGGTTCATCAACAACAATCAAAACTGTTCGTTTTCGCAACAAAGCTGTCCGATTCTGGGACTAGGCAAGCTTGCCGCCTGTCACCGATATCGTCCCAACTTTAAGTCAATTCTCCCCCTGATCACCCAGCCACTCCTTTACAATCCGGTCCACTCGTCCCGACTCCTCCAAGCTGAGCAAACTCACGTTGACGGTATGAACAAGTGCTGACGAGATCGGAAACGCAAACGCATACGCTTGGCGGTTGTACTCCGCTTTCGAAACCGATTCACTGACATCGTGCTGCTTACTGCCGTAGTATAAAAGCTGCGGCCGATCAAATACCATCGCATCCGCCGAATTGTTACCGATTAGCCGGTATCCTTGCTCGACCGATGAAACGTTAACAACTTTGGCCCCGTAGCGTTTCGCAAATTCCTCGCCGGGCGAGTCCGGTTCCACTGCGACGGTTCTATTTTTGAGTTGCTCGGCACTCGCCACTTTGGTGCTGCGCATCCCGGTC
Organism: Bryobacteraceae bacterium; assembly: GCA_965219315.1. Lineage (GTDB taxonomy): Bacteria > Acidobacteriota > Terriglobia > Bryobacterales > Bryobacteraceae > Bog-105. The sequence continues at coordinate 460,961 of CBDCNB010000001.1, forward strand.
AATGTCAAAGTGCTCGCAATCCCGGCAATCAACGAAGTAGCCGTAATCAAAGAAATAATCATCCAAGTCCCGGTCACCAGCCGACCCAGGAAAGTCCTCGGCGCCCGGTCGCCGTATCCCACTGTGGTCATGGTGACGATCGCTAGCCAAACGCCATTGGCAATGCCCGGCGCCGCCCGTCTTGGAAAGTCATCGGGCGATTTTCGCCGTTCCGCCAGCCAGATCAGGGTGCCTACCAGCGCCAGCACTAAAAGCAGAATCACGACCGCAATGAAAAACGAATAGCTAAAAAAAGGCTTAATTCTCTGCCAAAGCGAAGGTTTCTCGCTACCCGAAAGAATGGATAAGCTCGACTGAAAGTAAGGCTGCGAAAACCGGACCTTCCGCGCCCGCGCGGCCGTCACGCTGACCGGACCGATCACGACATCGAGTGAATTCGTCGTTAAAGCGGCAAGTGCTTTCGGTACGCTGTCAAAGTGCCGAAGTTGATATCGAACGCCTGCTTGTGAGGCGATCGCCTGCCAAACCTCCACCGAGATCCCTTCAAAACCACTCCCTTGGTCCACAACGAACGGTTCCGATCCCGCCACGCCGACCCGTAGCTCCGCACCCGCGTTTCTCGGCACTGGCTGCGCCATACAACTCCATGCAACTACACAAAAAATGACGATCTTCGGAAGCAGCTTCCCCATCCCCTTTTTATACCTTGCGCCCGATGGGTAGGGCTAGTCTGTGGGCACGGCGCGCCGCTTCCATTCCGCGCTCTTCATGCTTTTGAAGCGAGCAGGCCGGTCTGTTTCCCGATCAGGCGATCAAGAACTCGTTTTGGAAGATGCATCGGCACAGTCCAGTTCTTAAATTTCTGCTGGACGACAACATAACAGACCTTCGGTTTTGGGGCGGTCAAAGCCGTATGGACTGCCTTGCCGATACGCTGAGGCGGAAAACCCCTGCGGCCCTCCGCAATGAAATATTTGACGAAGCGTTTAAGGCTGGTGGCATAGTCGGTGTGATCGTACATCGCGATATTCTCCGCTTCTGCTTTGTCGAGTATTGGGGTATTGACATAGCCAGGTTCTATGAGAATCACGTCGATTCCGTAAAGCATTAGTTCACGGCGGAGTGATTCCGACATTCCTTCCAGCCCATGTTTCGACGCCGCGTAAGCACCCAGAAAAGGCGCCCCCATTCTTCCCCCGACAGAGCTGATGTTGATAACGCGTCCCGGGCTTCCTTCTCGTGTGCGGTCGGTTCCTAACAAATTTGCGAATGCCTGAGTAACCAGCAATGGAGAGATGAGATTTACTTCTAGTTGTCGACGAAACTCCGCCAATGACAGATGAAGCAGCGGGCCCATGACGGCGACGCCGGCATTATTGATTAGGCCGGCTAGATTCGATCGCCCGAGATATTCACGCACTTGTTGCGCGGCTCTTTCCACCGCGGGCTGGTCGGTGACGTCCATAAGAAGCGGTGTGAAAGCAGATCCAAACTCTGCTTGTAAGCGGTCCGCGTCGGCTTGTTTGCGAACCGCGCCAAATACCTTGAACCCTCTTCGGACAAGCACCTCCGCGATTCCCCAGCCTATGCCCGTCGATGCTCCGGTAACTACGATTGATTGTTCCGCCATGCGTCTCCTTGTTCTCCTGTTAAAGATAAACTACGTACATCGTTAATATGTACATCGTACATCATACGGAGTTAATATCCGTCCTCCGCCTCGAACAACCTCATCTGCCACAATCAATGGCATGCGCCGTTTGCCGCTTCTCTGGTGTGCTGCCGCGAGCTTGCTTCTCGCGCAGGAGAAACCACTCACTACGCTTCCCTACACGCCCAGCCTCGACACCAAGTTCATGGATAAAACCGCCGATCCATGTACCGACTTCTACCGATATGCCTGCGGTAATTGGAAAAAACTGAATCCCATTCCGCCCGATCAAGCTCGCTGGGATGTTTATTCAAAGCTGAACGAAGAGAATGAACGGCTGCTTTGGGGCATCTTGGAGGCCGCCGCAAAACCAACCGCGTCTCGTACCGCAAATGAGCAGAAAATCGGCGATTTCTATCACGCCTGCATGGATGAATCCGCCGTCGAGCGCTCCGGAGCAAAGCCGATTCAATCCGCGTTAGAAACAATTGCTCAGCTTCGTTCCACTGCCGATATTGCCGCTTTTGTCGCCGACGAGCATACTCTTGGCTTCGAATCCGGCATGTTGTTCGGCTTCGGATCCAACCAGGATTTCGAGAACTCTTCGCAAGTCATCGCCTTCGCCGCTGCCGGCGGACTCGGGTTGCCCGACCGTGATTACTACACTAAAACCGATGCGAAATCGCGGGAGATTCGCCAACATTACGTAGCGCACATCCAGAAAATGCTCCGATTGATCGGCGCATCGGAAGCCGACGCGCGCACCGACGCACAAGCTGCCATGCAAATTGAGACCGAGCTGGCGCAAGCCTCTCTCACCCGCGTGCAAAAGCGCGATCCCTACAACTTGAAGCACAAAGTGACGCGTGAGCAGTTGACTCGAATGGTTCCGCAGCTCGATTGGAACCGTTACTGGAAGGGCATCGATGCTCCTTCCTTCCAATCCGTCAACATTACGGAGCCGAAGTTCTACAACGAACTCAACCGCCAACTACAACAACAAAATCTGGCCGCCTGGCGCGCCTACTTGCGCTGGCACACAGTACACGCAACGGCAGCCTATTTGTCTTCGAACTTCGTTAATGAACAATTCGATTTTTATGGACGTTATCTCAACGGCGTGAAGCAACTGCCGCCCCGCTGGAAAAAGTGCACCCGGCTGGTCGATGGCAATCTCGGCGAAGCCTTAGGACAGGTCTTTGTCGTTAAAACCTTCTCGCCGCGGACCAAACAGAACGCCTTGCGGATGACTCGGGAAATCGAAGCAGAAATGGGACAGGACATTCGATTTCTCACTTGGATGAGCGATGCCACCAAACAAAGGGCAATGGAAAAACTTCACGCCGTGGTCAATAAAATCGGCTACCCGAATAAATGGCGCGACTACAGTTCGGTCGTCATCGAGTCGGACGATTTTCTAGGCAATGTCGAACGCGCCTCGCACTTCGAAGAAAAGCGCGACCTCGATAAAATCGGTAAGCCCGTCGACCGTCAGGAATGGGGCATGACGCCGCCCACCGTGAACGCCTATTACGATCCGCAAATGAACGACATCAACTTTCCGGCCGGCGTCTTACAACCACCGCTGTTCGATCCCAAAATGGACCGCGCCCCCAACTACGGCAACACCGGCGCTACCATCGGCCATGAGTTGACGCACGGCTTCGATGATGAAGGCAGGCAGTTCGACGCGCAAGGCAATCTCAAAGATTGGTGGACCGATGCCGACGCCAAACACTTCGAGCAGCGTATCGCTTGCGTACGCAATCAGTATGCTCAATACAAGATCATCGACGATATAAAGATCAACAGCAGCCTCACCCTGGGCGAAGATGTCGCCGACCTAGGCGGCACCCTGCTCGCCTACATCGCCTGGAAACACGCCACGCAGGATGCAGATAAAAAGCCGATGGAAGGATTAACCCCGGATCAGCGTTTCTTTGTCGGAATGGCGCAGTGGGCCTGTGGTGACGAGCGCCCGGAAAGCAAACGTGTTCACGCCTTGACCGACCCGCACTCTCCTAACGAGTACCGCATCAACGGCGTCGTCTCCGACCTGCCTCAGTTCGGTTCGGCTTTCGGCTGCAAAGTAGGCCAACCCATGATGCGCGAAAATGCCTGCCGGGTTTGGTAAAAAGGGACAAAATGGCAGAAGAAGATATTCTTGAAACCGGTGTGATGTTCTGGGCCCGCGGCTCCGCCGAAAGCACGCTTGAAAATGTAAAGAGCTTTGGCGTGAATGCCGGACACCTGGGCATACCAGGTGACTATCCGCTCGACGGAAAAGCAGTGGAGTGGCGGCAGGCGCTGGAAGGGGATGAGTTCCAGACCGGTGCCGTCTTTTGCAGCTACGACGGCGAAAACTACTCCGACTTTGCCACCGTGATCGATACCGTCGGCTTTGTGCCTCACCAGACGCGTACGCCTCGTGTAGAACGCACGAAGGCGGTGGCGGACTTCGCATCGGAACTCGGCGTGCGCAGCGTAGCCTGTCACGTTGGATTTATTCCGGAAGATCATCACCATCCCGTCTACAGTGAAATCGTGAAGGTCGTCCGCGATTTATGCAATCACTGCCATCGGCACGGCCAATACTTCACCATGGAAACCGGACAGGAACCATCGAAGGTGCTGCTGCAATTCATCGCCGATGTCGACCGGAAAAATTTAAAAGTGAACTTCGATCCCGCCAACATGATCATGTATGGCACCGGAGATCCCATTGAGGCGTTGGAAGTTTTACAGGAGCACGTGGTGTCGGTTCACTGCAAGGACGGAGATTGGCCCGTACGCGACAAACCGGAGCTACTGGGCGCTGAAAAATCACTGGGGCAGGGAAGCGTTGGCATAGAAGCTTTCGTAACAAAACTGAAATACATCGGATATAAGGGCCTGCTGGTCGTGGAGCGCGAGGGAGTAGAAGGCGACCACCGCCGCCGCGACATTCAGGAAGGTGTCAACCTGATTCAGTCACTCGCAAAAGGAAAAGGCCGCCCAACCCGGTAAGGGAAGAGCGGCCTGAATTCTATGAGCTGGTTACTCTTACGGCTTGCCGACGTTCTCGGCTTGCAGTCCCTTGGGGCCCCGCTTTACCTCGAACTCAACCTCCAAGCCCTCTTCTAACGTGCGATATCCATTCATCTGGATCGCCGAGAAGTGGACGAATACATCATCGCCGTTGGAGCGCTGGATAAATCCATAGCCCTTCGCGGCATTAAACCATTTCACTACACCTTTTTCTCTCACTACTAACTCCTGTTTTAGATGCGAGGCGATACCCGTTTGCTCGAATAACCCGCCAGGAGAGCGATGCCCTCCAGGTGAATGATTGGGCTCGCAAGAATACAACCAGCTGACATCGGAAAATCTGCACTTCAATGTAGCAGATTCACGAAGGTTGCGGCAAGCAAAAGTCTTTTCCAATAAAAGATGATGCGGAAGCAAGGGACTGTTTCTAACGCCCTCCAGTAAAGCAGCGCAGCGGATTCTGGCGGATCGACCACCGGTACGCTGACGAATAGCTTTAGTCTTTTCCACAATCATCGACAGTTCCTTATTTTATTAAGGCGTTATTGCGGATTCCGAGCAATGTAAATAAAGTGTTCCAATAAATTCTGAATAAAGATTCCACGGATGTGAAAGGATTCCGGTGGGAAGTGAATTACAAAAGAGAGCCGATTTGCATCGCTCGGAGTGGGAACATCGGTCGGTCGACCGGTACATCGCTAGCCGGAGCGGTTTGCCGCCACATAGCTAAGCTGGCCGTTATCGGGCCGAGTGCGACGCAGCGTGTTTGGAAAAGCGAGTGTTTGCCACGCGTGACGGCCGTTCGGCGGGACGCGAAAATCGCCCAACTCCGGCGCTCAGCATCATCGTTCGATTGAAGAAGTCTCCAAAACCCAGCCATAAACTCGTTACAAAACCTGTTAAGCGCTACCACCCGCCGCGAGAATATTGGTTCTTTCGTCGGCAACGACGTTCGGTAGAGCACTCGACTCACTCAGGTGAATTGCTTCGTGAACTTCGCTGAGGGAAGGGACGGTCACCAGTCGCCGCGAAAGTCTTACTAACCCTCTTCTTTCTAATTGATTTAACGTTGTCGACGTCGTTTCACGAGTTGCCCCGATCATGTCTGCTAATTCCGCCTGGGTAAGAGGGAACTGGTGCGAGCCGCTGGGATCGCTCGGCTTCACTAATGTGGACAGCTCTGCCAAATAATAAAGGATTCGGTATTCCACGTTATGCAAGCAAAGCAATTCCACTTTGCGCGCCAAAGTGAGCTTGTGTTGCAGCAGATGATCGAGCAATAAGGAGGAAAACTCCGGGTTTTCTCGAAGAGTGCTGAATAGAAGATCACGCGGAATACGCCACACAGTTGCGGTAGTAAGAATCTCCGCATCGCACTGATAATCGATTGCCTCCTGCGCCAGCGCTTCATCCCCAAGTAACTGATCGGGCCCGACAATTGCCAGAATCACCCGGTCCGTTTCTTGATTTTTCCGGGTAATTTTAATCAGTCCTTCCTCCACAAAAAAGAACGCTTGGGCAGGTTGATTTTGTGAATAAAGCGAGCTCGACCGGCGCAAAGACACCAGGCGACTGACCTCGGGAGAAGAAAGCAAAGTAGCCCGGACCGTACTTGCAAGAGATGTCACGGTTTTGGCCTTTCTTTTCTTTCGATTATATGCACTTATGTACGATAAACCCAATTAAAAAAATAAATGAGTCCAACGTCTTTTCGAAATATTCAGCGAGTGAAAGATAGCTTACGTAGTTTTTGTGAATAATCAGCGGAAATTTGGAAGTGTGTTCGTAACTCGTCGCTGCCAAGTACATTTTTTAACCGCGCGAGTACCTCGACATACTCCTCCAGGGCAGCGATGATAGCGGTTCGATTCGTTGCCAGAATACTGAGCCAAAGGTCGGGCGAACTCATCGCCAACCGTGTCATATCGATCAATCCGGGGCCAAAAACCTGCGAAAGATGTCCATTGTCGGATTGCGCCAGCGTTTCCGCTAATGCTGTCGCTAAAAGCTGCGGTAGATGCGATGTAAGCGCCACGGTGGAATCATGCATGGCGGGAGACATCTCCAGCGGGCGCGCGCCGATTTTGAGCAGCCAGTTACGAAAATCCGGCTCAAACAGGGAGCCGCTTCCGACAGCGGGGCAAAGCACATAAGGTCTTCCTTCAAAAAGGTCCGCATCGGCGGCGTCCGCGCCACGCTGTTCTTTCCCCGCCATCGGATGACCACCCAGAAACGAAGCATTTCTCACGCATTCGAAAGCTTTCTGTACAATTGCAGCCTTCGTACTTCCTGCGTCCGTGATCAGGCAGCCTTTCCCGGCCATTCCGCCGCAGGCTTCCAGCGTCTGCAGAATCCGGTCCACCGGCTGCGCCAGGTAAATCAGGTCGCTTGTCGCGGCCGCCTCTTCCAGCGAGACGCCTTTCGAAATCGCTCCGATTGCCACACCTGCCTCGACGGCCGACGGAGAGCTGACGCCGACGATAGTTCCTTTGAAACCGTTCTGAGATAGCGCCAGCGCAAACGAGGCGCCGATCAGTCCGACGCCGACGATGGAAACGCTTTTTATCTCTGCCGCTTTTGTCACCTTTACGCTGTGCGTTCCACTGCGCCCGCTACTCGGCGAATTTGCGCCATCATTTCGGTAAATTGCTCCGGTCGTAATGTCTGCGCCCCATCGCTCACCGCCCGGTCGGGATCATGATGCACCTCCACCAGCAAGCCATCGGCTCCCGCTGCAATCGACGCCCGCGCCATTGCCAAAACATAATCGCGTTTTCCGGTTCCATGCGACGGATCGGCAATCACCGGCAAATGCGTCAGGCGCTTCAACACTGGAATCGCTGCGATATCCATCGTGTTGCGCGTCGCTGTTTCAAAAGTGCGAATGCCGCGCTCGCATAGCATCACTTGATAGTTCCCGCCCGACAGGATGTACTCGGCGGAAAGCAGCAGTTCCTCGATTGTCGCCGCAATCCCGCGCTTCAGCAAAATCGGTTTGCGGGTCTTCCCCAGTTCGCGCAACAGATTGAAGTTCTGCATATTACGCGCGCCCACTTGCAAAATATCCGCGTACTCGGTCAGCAAAGGAATCTGGCTTTGGTCCATCACTTCGCTGATCGTCAGCAGACCATGCCTGTCGGCGGCGGCGCGAAGAATCTTCAGCCCTCCTTCGCCCATCCCTTGAAAACTATAGGGAGAGCTGCGCGGCTTGAATGCCCCACCGCGAATCACCTGCGCTCCCGCCCCGGATACGATCTTCGCCGCCAGCTCAATTCCGTCCTCGCTCTCCACGCTGCAGGGGCCGGCCATCGAAATCACTTTCGTGCCGCCAATTTCCACCTCGCCGATCTTAATCACCGAGTCATGCGGCTGAAAATGCCTGCTGGCCAGTTTATAAGGGGAAATGATGCGATGGCATTCTTTCACGCCCTCCATCGCTTCGAAGCCGGCAGGATCGAAATCTTCCACCGGGCCAACGCCGCCTAGAACGGTATGGCGAACGCCGCTGGAGCGATGGACGGTAAAACCCATCTCCACCAGGCGACCAATTACCGATTCGGTTTGGGCTTCGCTTGCGCCCTCTTGCATCACAACTAACATGGTGTCGATATTCCGCTCATTTATTTAGTGGCTTGGCGTGCGGCCATTGCTCAATCTTAATTTCTGCAGTGTTCGCATCTCGTCCATGATGCGCTCGAAAATTCGCTTGACCGCCTCGGGCGGCAGCGGTCCGCTGCTATGAGTGAGCACGTTTTCAAGCACCTGATCTTCGCGCTTCGGCTCATAGATGCCAATACGCATTTCTTCTTTAATACGGCCGATCTCCTCCACTACCACGGTGCGTTCGTTCAGAAGTCCGATGATGCGGCGATCGATCTCGTCGATAACAACACGGCAGCGCGTGAGATCGTCGGATGACCATGCGCTCATGATGGTTTCAATGGTGCAGTCAAAGTCCGGGTAAACGCTTCCAGCTTATCGGAAAGGTCCACCGTCTCCGCGTTCTTCTCGATGAACCGAACCAAGGCGCTGCCGACAACCACGCCATCCACCAACCGCGACGCCTCGGCCACCTGATCGGGAGTCGCAATCCCGAAGCCGAGCGCGATCGGCAATTCCGTAAGCTGACGCATACGTTTTACCAGCGGAGCAGCCGCCGCCGACAAGGACGATTGCTCCCCCGTCACCCCCAGCCGCGAAACAAGATAAACGAACCCGGACGACTGCTCCGCCACTAAACGAAGCCGCCGTTCGGAGCTGGAAGGCGCCGCCAGAAAAACCGTATCCAGGTTCTGCTCGCGAAGATATTTGATGGACGACGATGCTTCCTCTACGCATAGGTCGGTGAGAAGCACTCCGTCGATGCCGGCCTCGGCTGCTTCCCCACTCAACCGTTCGAAGCCGAATCGCAGCAGCGGGTTCAAATAACTGAATAACAAAATCGGTATCTGCGAATGCCGCCGCACCTCGCGCACCGCCTGAAGAAGCCCGCTTAAAGTCGCCCCCGCCCGAAGCGCCCGCTCGGAAGCGCGCTGAATCACCGGCCCGTCGGCAATCGGGTCGGAGAACGGAACGCCCAACTCGATCAAATCCGCGCCGCCTCGTTGCAGCGCCAGTATCAGCGACGCCGTGTGTTCAGGCGTCGGATCGCCCCCGGTCAGATAAGCGATAAACGCTTTACGATTTTCTTCCTTACAATTCTGGAAAAGGTCGCTGATTCGGGTGCTGGTCGCCGCGCCGATCACAGTTCGAACTCCTGCATGTTCTCGCGATAAATATCGATATCCTTATCGCCCCGCCCGGAGACATTGATGATATAAACAGCATCGGGCTCCGACTTCGCGCGGCGCATCGCCTCGGCCACCGCATGCGATGATTCCAGCGCGGGAATAATCCCCTCGGTACGCGCCAGCATCTTCGCTGCATCCAAAGCATCGGCATCGGAGATGCAAACGTATTCGGCGCGTTTTTCATCGTACAGCCAGGCATGCTCCGGCCCCACCGAAGCATAGTCTAACCCCGCGGAAACGGAATGTGTAAGGCCGACCTGTCCTTGCTCGTCCTGCAGCAGATAGCTGAAAGTGCCCTGCAGAACGCCGGGAGAGCCGCCGCTAAATCGAGCCGCATGGTCTCCCAAACCCTTGCCCCGTCCGCCTGCCTCCACCCCCACCAGTCGTACCGACTTGTCCGCAAGGAACGGATAAAAAATCCCAATCGCATTGCTGCCGCCGCCGACACAGGCAATTACCGTATCCGGCAACCGTCCAATCTGTTCGAGCGATTGACGCCGCGCCTCGTCACCCATCACGCGCTGAAAATCACGAACCATCATCGGGTAAGGATGCGATCCCAAAGCCGAGCCCAGCAGATAGTACGTATCGCCGACATTTGTCACCCAATCGCGCATCGCTTCGCTGATGGCGTCCTTCAACGTACGGCTTCCGTTTCCCACACCCACCACGCTTGCGCCCAGTAAACGCATCCGGAAGACGTTCAGGCGTTGTCGCCGCATGTCCTCCTCACCCATGTAGACGATGCACTCCATCCCGAACAGCGCGCACACCGTTGCCGTGGCCACCCCGTGTTGTCCGGCCCCGGTTTCGGCAATGATGCGCGTCTTCCCCATCCGACGCGCCAGCAGAATCTGGCCCAGGCAGTTATTGATCTTATGCGCCCCCGTATGGAGAAGGTCTTCCCGCTTCAACCAAATCTGCGCCCCGCCCAGCATTCCCGTCAGCCGTTTCGCAAAATAGAGCGGCGTCGGGCGTCCGGCGTAATGATGCAGCAGGTCGGCAAGCTCCGATTGGAACGCAGGATCGAGGCGCGCTTCCGCATATGCCTGCTCCAAATCTTCAATCGGCGACATCAGGACTTCGGGAACATAGCGCCCCCCGTATGGTCCAAAATGCCCACCGGCGGTAGGCATCGTCGGAGGAGAATTCATAGTTCAATATCCTGGCTGGAAACCGCAATAATCGCTTGCAGGAAATCGCGGACTCGATTGTGGTCTTTCTTGCCGGGATGCATCTCCAGCAAAGAGCAGGCATCCACGCCCCATGGCGAACACACGCGGATCGCCTCGGCAACATTCGATTCGTTCAGTCCTCCCGCCACAATCTTGCGGTGAGGAAAGGCAGCAGCAGCGCCCGACCAGTCGAAGCTCTTTCCAGAGCCGCCGTGTCCATCGCTCGGCGTGTCGATCAAGTACGCTTCCACCCGCGGATCGGCTTCTTCCGGCAGCGCATCGGCCGGCACCGCGCGCCATATATGATACCCGTCCGGAAAGCCACCCAAATCGCCGTGCAGTTGCAGCGTGTCGAGCGGAACCGCATCTCCTGCATCTTGCAACTCTTCGAACGTAGGATCCACGAAGATACCGACCTTGCGATAAGAACCCGGAACCGCCGCGACGATTTCACCAGCCTTCTGCGGCGTGATGTAGCGCGGGCTATGGCGGTAAAAATTAAAACCCAACGCATTCGCGCCATGTTCGATGGAGTGGCGCGCATCTTCGGCATTGGTGATACCGCAAATCTTTATGACCATTTTGGTGTCAGTGGGTGCGGTCATCTTCTCCTCCCATCAGAATCTGGAGCGCCTCAGCGGGATTTCCCGACTTCATCAGCGACTCTCCAATCAGAAACGCGTGATATCCCGCCGCCGTGAGCCTTTCGATATCGGCGTAATTGACAATGCCGCTTTCGCTCACTCGTATCGCCGCCGTGGGAAGGCGTTCGCTCAGCTGCAGCGAAGTCTCCAGCGTCACTTGAAACGTCGTCAGATTGCGATTGTTCACTCCGATAATTTCGGCGCCTGAGTCGACCGCTTTCGCCAGATCTTCTTCATCGTGGACTTCCACCAGGGCGGCCAGCGATAGCGAACTGGCTAACTCACGAAATGCGGTCAGCTCCTCCGTATCGAGAATAGCGGCAATCAAAAGCACTGCATCGGCTCCGTGCGCCGCTGCTTCGAACACCTGTAACCGATCGATCGTAAAATCCTTGCGCAAAACCGGAAGCGAAGTCGCCGCACGAGCCGCCTCCAGATCGCGAAGCGACCCGGCAAAGTACTCGTGATCGGTCAGCACCGACAAACACGCCGCCCCACCTTCCTGGTAAGCATGGGCCATAAACGCAGGATGAAAATCCGATTGCAGAATACCCTTGCTGGGAGACGCCTTTTTTATCTCGGCTATCACAGCGGGTTTTTTGTCCCGCAGAGCGGCCGCAAACGGGCGCGCATGAGACGTTCGTTCATAAGCAGCTTGCTCCAGCGACTCCGACCTTTCATACAGTCCGGCCAGCTCTTGCTTCTTAGATTGAACGATCTCGGCAAGAATGCCGGATGAAACGCTTAGAGACATGTCAATCGTATAAAAAAGCGGACTCTCGAAACCCTCATCGTAACAAGTTGAGTCGGCATCGCTTGCCGTAGCACTCCCGGAATTCGAACCGGGAGCTAAGCGACCTTTTCCGGAGTGAACGAATTATCCGCCACACTCCGATGGATAACAAGTCAAGGTCGCCACGTTGTAGGAGTGCAAAAAGCGATGCTGCAAATCGGTTCCGTTGTCTGGGGTGTCCGAGATGTACCGCGAGCGATCCGTTTCTGGTCGCAAGCGCTCCATTATCGGCTGCTGCGCGGCCCGGATGTTGACTGGGTAATCCGGTGCCGATTACGTCGTCCTGGTCGACGCCGACGGCGATAGATTCTGTTCCATTCAGAAGAACCATTAACAATGCCTAAATATTCTGATAAGCTGAATCCACTCGTTCGATTTACTGTAATTACAGCGGACCTAACCAACGAAAATTTCATCAATCATGTCGTCCAGAACCATTTTTCACTTAGCGATTGCAGTGCTGAGCGGAAGCCTACTCTCTGCCGTAGCCCACGCCCAGGAACCGAACACCCTCACGCAGCAGGAAAAGACCGACGGCTGGCAGCTACTGTTCGACGGCAAAAACCTCGACGGCTGGCACTCTTTTAACGAACAAGGTGCCGGCAGGGACTGGTCGGTGGAAGACGGCGCCATCATGCTGAAGAAGAAAAATAGCGACCCCCGGCAGGACTACGCCGATCTCGTCACGAAACAAGAGTTCGCAAATTTCGACCTCAAGCTGGAGTGGAAAGCAAAACCCTGCATCGACAGCGGCGTCATGTTTTACGTTCAGGAAACGCCGAAATTTAAAAACAGCTACGATACCGGCCTCGAGATGCAAATCGCGGATTTGGCCTGCACCGTCCCCGACAGTCGCGAAATCCTGCGCCGCTCCGGTGATCTTTACGGCCTCATCTCCACCAAGGTCAACACGGTAAAGGACGCAGGCGAATGGAATCAGTTCGAAATCATTGCCAACAACGGACACCTTCAGCTCATCCAGAACGGGCGGGAGCTATCCACACAACTATGGGATGATTCCTGGAAAGCGCTGGTAGCCCATAGTAAATTCGCCAAATGGCCCGACTTCGGAACATTTCATCAGGGCCATATCTCTTTACAAGGAACAGAAGATAAAGGCGAATCCGAAATCAAGCTCTATTTCCGCAACCTCAAAATCAAAAAGCTCTGACGCGATTCTCTATAGTCAGAACTGCTTGCTAAGCTTCCTCGCGGCGGAAGCTATGCGCGTCCTCAATCAGCTTGGCCACTTACCGCAGCCTCGCGGACTATTGCGCCGAGCTCCAGGAAAGCGTCAAAGTCGGAGGGCTTTCGAAAGTACCTAGTCGCTCGGTACCCGGCAATCTTTACTCGGTCGCGTTCCGCGTTTGAGGATGTTACTACGACGACTGGCGTTTCTGTACACTCCGGGTGTTTCCTGAACTCTTCCAGTACTGTCGTGCCATCAGCTTTCGGAAGGTTAAGGTCGAGCAGCAAAACGTCCGGACAGCAAGGCCCTCCTGTTCTTCCCATTCGGCTTATGTATTTAAGTGCAGCTTCTCCATCCGCAACAATGTGTAGCTCATGCTCGACTGCATGGTGCGTCAGCGCTTCGCGTAACAAGATAATGTCGGGTTGGTTGTCTTCAGCGACAAGTATATGGAGCGGTCTCATTCGGCTTCGAGGTTAGGAAGGGAAAAGAGGAACGTTGAACCATCTCCTGGCCGGCTCTCTGCCCAGATTCGGCCCCCACGGCGCTCGATGATACGTTGACAGATGGCAAGTCCCAGCCCTGTGCCCGGAAACTCATCTTTGTGGAGGCGTTTGAAGAGTCCGAAAATGCGCTTGGCATATTGGGGTTCAAATCCGATGCCATTGTCCCGAATTGCGATGACCCAGTTCGTTCCCTCGCGACTGACGCTGATCTGGATCTCTGGCCGTGTGCCGTTAGATTGATACTTCAGCGCGTTTGACAACAGATTCTGAAAGACCTGCGCAAATTGGGCGGTATCGCCTAAGACAACCGGCAGGAGAGGAGCATTGATCAAAGCACCGGTCTCATCGATGCGGCTCTTTAACACAGAGGTGGCTTCGGTCAAGGCTGCAGAAAGATCGGCTTTACTCGAATCAAGATGGTCTGAATGAATCGTTCGAGAAAATGCCAGGAGGTCATGAATGAGAGTCTCCATACGGTTTACACCTTTATGGATGATCGCCGCATACTGTTGAGCCTGAGGTTCGGTTCCGGCATACCGCCGGATGAGAAGCTGAGTGTAGACATTGACCATGCGCAACGGTTCCTGCATGTCGTGGCTTGCGACGTAGGCAAACTCCTCGAGCTCGCGATTTGCCTTGTGCAACGCCTCCTCGGCCCTTTTCAGGTCGTCGATATCAGTGCAGGTACCGAACCATTTCGCGATCGCGCCCTGACCATCACGGAGGGGAGCCCCGCGGGTCTGGAACCAGCGGTAATGGCCATCAGCCGCGCGAATCCGGTAGTCGATGTCGTATGGGTGGTGCCCGGCTACGGCGCCTAGCCAGTGCTCCAGCGTACGCTCGCGGTCTTCAGGATGAATCACCCGTTCAAGCCAGCGCAGGTCCAACTGCTCGGCCTCGGAAACTCCGGTGTAGGCAATCCACTGCTTGCTCAGGTAGTCGCACCGGCCGTCCGACAGGCAACTCCAAACCAGTTGCGGCAAGCTCTCGGTCAGTTGCCGAAAGCGCTCCTCACTTTCACGCAGCGCCGCTTCAGCCAGCTTCTGCTTTGTGACGTCACGAAAAAGCAGCGCGACTTGATGCTGCTTCGCTCCAGGCGCACGAAAAGCATAGACATCAAAGACACGTCCCAGCCCAGCCGCCTGATTCTCAAACCGCACAGGCTGGCCAGTCAGGGCGACTTGGCCATAAATTTCAAACCAGTGGCTCTCCTGCTGGGGCACAAAGTCGCGCATCGTCCGTCCCATCGCACCGATGATGCCTGTTTGATGTTCGAACGCCGGGTTCACTTCCAAGAAACGATAGTCGTGTGCCGTCCCGTCCAGATCGAATAAGACTTCAATAATGCAGAAGCCCTCGTCTATGGACTCAAACAGACTTCGATACTTCTCTTCACTTTGGCTCAGGGCGATTTCAGCGCGGGCACGCTCCACCGCAGCCCAGGTGCGCTCGGCTGTCTCCTCGACCAGCGCAATTTCGTCTTCGGTCCAGTTTCGGGGTTCAGCCGTATGGACGGCGAGAATCGCCACCAGCTTTTCATCCTCCATCAGTGGTACGCCCAATGAGGCCAAAATATTGATGGCTAGGTGTGCGTCTCGTTGTTCGGGCGTGAAGTCCGGATCGGTCCGCAGGTCGCGCAAGACGACCTGTTTGCCGGAGCGATACGTCTCCATGATCTGAGCGCCATAGGTGCTCGCCGCGTAACGTCCGGACGGAAGCAACACATTCTCCTGCCCGTAACCTCCCTCCACAACCCAGTCGTCACCCTCGATCTCGGCGTAGAAGGCACGGCTTGCTCGGAGTTGGTCTCCGAGCACGCGGCAAGCAGCAACTTTTATAGCCTCGGGGTCGCGCAGGGAACGAATTGCGTCAGACAATGTCAGCAGGAAAGCTTGTTTTGCTTCGCTCGCCCTTAGGGCTTCAGCGGTTCGCCGCAACGCGTCGATGTCTGAAACGACGGACACTTGGCCGACGACCTGGCCTTCGGCGTCCCGAATGGGTACGGCACTGATACTGGTCCAGATGTCGGTGCCATCGTCCTGAGTGTAGAGCATCTCGAGGCCAGGCAGAACTCGCTCACCTCGCAGAGCGCGGACGCCAGGAAAGTCACGCCGCTCGATCGGTCTTCCGTCCGCATGGTGACCGCGCCAGCGCGAACTTCGGGATTCATCTTTGGACGAAATGGCGGCCGTGGGCCAGAATCGTTCCATCTCACGATTCGACAGAATCAATGCACCTGTGGTGTCCACGATTCCGACTGCAATCGGCAAACTCTCAAAACAGGCAGCAAGACGGGCCTCGCTCTCACGTAGCGCAGCTTCCGCGAGCTTGCGGTCATTGATGTCGGTCGAAGAACCGAACCAGCGAACCACCTCGCCTGTGCCTGGATCGCGGTACGGTACTGCTCGCACCAGGAACCAGCGGTAGGTCCCCTCGCGAGACCGGATGCGATGCTCGACTGCAAACGGGGCGCCGGTGTGTTGCGCCTGTTCGAACGCACTTATGGTCTGGGGCCCGTCGTCAGGGTGTACAAACCATGCTGCTATCTTGGCCGCAGTGGTGGGCTCGTACGGCACGCCTGTGTACTCACTCCACTGCCGGTTAAAGAACTCCGTCCGCCCCTCAGCGTCGGTGATCCAGACAATTTGCGGAACGGAATTCGCCATCAGGCGGAACTTGTCCTCGCTAGCACTCAGTGCAAGGGCGGTGCGCTGCCGTTCGTCACTGATTAGCTTTTCCTGGATGAGTTCCTGGCGGTGTAAGGACAGCTCGGCCTCGATCCGGTCGGCACGCAACCGCTCGGTCGCGGCTAACTGGTCCTGCTCAGCTTCCCGCCGCTTCAGACATACGACCTCGGTTACTTCCTCAGGGCGGTGAATGAGAAACTGCACGGTTCCATCCGAGCTAAGTACCGGCGAATTTAGCGGACTCCAGTAGCGCTCCTCCATCCCGCCGCCCTCTACTTCCGGGCGGGGAAGGTCGTACCGTTGCACCGGCATCGTGTCTTGCTGCGCGGTGGCAATCACCCGCCGGAACGACGCTCGCAAGTTGCCGATTGTGGCGGCGTGGGCAGAGTTCGGGCCCTCGGGAAAGACTTCAAAGATGCCGCGGCCGACTAATTCTTCGCGCGATTTCTGTGCTGCCCGCACATAAGCATCGTTGACGGCTACCATCGTAAAGCGGGGGTCGTCCGGCGTGACCACCGCTAAAGGACCCGGCATCACCTCAAAGAGGCTTTGATAGTCCAGCACCATTCGGACGGCGCCATTGTTCTGGGCTGGCGGAAGTGCGTGCTCCAAGCTCACCAACGATTTCCAGCTAGCTGGACCCGCTTTGCCTCCCTCATACCAGCTTCCGACCGCTCCAGGCTATCCAACAGAGACTGATATCTTTCAGCGTTCTGCTGCGCCACCGAAGCTTGGCCGTTGCTCGGGCGCTTGCTCTTTCCAACTTCTTGAGGAACTCAACGGTCCGGAGATCAAAAGCGTTCAGCGAGTGAATGTCTTTGGTAATGCTGAGCATCAGAGCAGCTCGAGTTTGCGCTCGTAGATAATCATGACACAGTGGTCCGAAAGAAAAGGCGGTGGCCGAAGCGTGAACACCCTTGCCGGGGTCAAGGGTCCGGGCGTTAAGAGCTTCGCTCCAGGAGATAAGGTATTCGCACTCGCCGGTAAAACGCATGCACAGCTACGCGTCGTTGAGGCTGCAGACCTCGCCAGAATTCCAGAAGGCATGCACGTACAGGAAACGGCCGCACTGCCGCCGCTTGTCACTCTGACCGGCGAACAGTTGATTTCGGTTGGCATAGGAGTGAAACAGGAAGACACTGTGCTCGTTCCGGGAGCCGCGGGAAACGTCGGGCGGCGTTGCGTACTGGGTTTTTCGTGGAAAAACGCCAGTGCCGGGGGAATGGGGAATTGACGGTGCGTACTCAACGTACGTTATAATCTGCGGGTCTGTATGTCAGCTCGCTTTTAGCGATGATGCTTGCCGTCACGCTTCTTCGCTGGCTGCTTATGCTGATTTCCCGAATCTAAGGAGCCCCAATCTGTGAATCAACCGATTTTGAACGAAGAGACTTGGCCGGAACTTCAGTGGGAGCAGTGGAGGGAAACCGCCGATACTCTGCATATGTTCATGCAGATTGTCGGGAAGACTCGGGTGGCGCTTACGCCGATTCAAAACCACTGGTGGAACGTGCCGTTTTACGTTACTGCGCGCGGGCTTTCCACATCGGCGATGCCTGTTCCATCTGGCGGACTGCTCGACATAGAGTTCGATTTCATCGCAGGTGAGCTCGTGTTTCGCCGCAGTTCGGGGCAGATGCAACGGCTCGCTCTACAACCGCAAACCGTCGCTGCTTTCTTCGCTGAGTATCAAGCCGTCCTTGCAGGCATTGGCATAGAGCTAAAGATCGATCCCAGGCCGGTCGAAGTGGAAAAGCCAGTTGCGTTTCATCAGGACACAGCTCACAAGAGTTACGACTCCGATGCCGTCTTGCGCTTCTGGCAAGTACTGACTCATGCCGACAGGCTCTTGAAACGATTCTCGACGAACTTCTATGGAAAGATCAGCCCAGTCCACTTTTTCTGGGGCTCGTTCGATCTCGCGGTTACTCGCTTCAGCGGAGCCAGAGCGCCGGCACGTCCGGGAGCGGACGCAATCCAATCAGAGGCCTATTCTCACGAGTGCATTAGCGCCGGTTTCTGGCCCGGCAACGGTGGCTACGGACAAGCTGCCTTCTACTGTTACGCAGCGCCTCTCCCAGATGGTCTGAGCGAAGCCGCCCTCACAAGCCGGGGCGCATTCGACAGCGATCTCGGCGAATTTCTGCTGAACTATGATGATGTTCGCCGGTCCTTAAATCCTTCACAGACCGTTCTGGATTTCCTTCAAAGTACTTATTCCGCCGCGGCCGACACCGCCGGTTGGGACCGCGTAAACCTTGATCGGCACGACAGCATCGCGGAGGCGGCCGTTCGTGTTACCGCTTCACAAAACCTGTAACTTGCCTCGGAGTGCGGCAGCAGCTTCGGGAGTACACGCGTAGAGACGTTATTCAATACTCAACAACACTGAAGCAAAGCGGGTCCCGGCAGCAGCACGGCGGAAAGGGCTTGGTACCATCCCAACCATAGCCGTCACGCCGAGAGCCACGAATACCGCGCGATTCTCAACCCGCCCCTCCTGCCGCAACGGTTCTGCAGCAACTCGGGTTTGTGTTGTTGGTAAAACTTCGTTTCCTGTTCGAGTGCCATAGAGTACTATCGTCCATCTGCCGGATAGACTAGCTCGCTTGCTCCGCCACATTGTCCGTTGGCCGTAATCATTTGCAGGACCCGCTCCAAAACGAACAGAATGCAGATATAGGCCATCATCGCTTTCAATGCACGCCATTCTCTACTCCTTATTCGCCATCGACCTTGTTGGAACTGTAATCGGAATCTATGCGCTGCAGGTCCGTCATTTCGATCGTAAATTCATCGCCGTCAGTAGCGGCATCATGATAGGCATTGCCCTCTTTTGGATCTGGCCCGATATGGCTCATGCTACCGGCATTCTTCATTCAGCGCTCATCGTTGCCGTAGCCCTTGCTGCAATTTATGCGGTTGATCGCTATGTATTCCCGGTTTGCCCGTGCTGCACCACTAATCCTCGCCTGCATCACCGGCAGGAACAGTGCCGCAATCACCATACTGCTCCTGCGCTTCTTCCACTAGTGATCGCTATCTGCGTCCATAATCTATTCGACGGCTGGATCGCCGGCGCCACCGGGAACGTCGTCACGAACTCCACCACGGGCATTGTTCTCGGCCTGCTTGCTCACAAGATTCCAGAGGGAGTGATTTTCGGCATGATGCTGCGTTCCGCTTCGTTGAAACTTCTTCCTGCCTTAGGAAGTGCGCTTATCACCGCTGCCACAATCCTCTTTGGGGGCTTTGCACATGAACACCTGTTTACCCTGTCGAACGAACGCCTGATCCCATTTTCTTTGGCGATTGCCTGCGGCAGTTTCCTCTTCGTCGGCCTGCACACCTTCTTCAACCAGCGTCGGCTGGCCGGCACTCGGCCGGCATTGGTCTCGCTCTTGGCAGGAATTCTTTGCACACTTCTCCTGGAAAAGGGAACTAGTCTTTTCCTTGCCGTTCCTTAACGGCCAACCTGCCAGGACAAGCCAAGAATGCGGTCTTTTACAAACAAAAGCGGGCTGCCGCACCCAATGGTTGGCAGCCCGCTCACCCTCTGTTCTTATCCTCTTAGGCGTTTACTACTTCCAAAACGCCATGGCTATCGCAATGATCGCCATGCGCATGGTGTAAATGTCTATCCACTAAGTAATCCACGTGATCCCCATGCGGCACTGCCTCATGGCCGCATCCTGCTCCATGCCGGTGATTCTGTTCGTGTCCGCCGCAGTCGTGGTCCGGTGTGCAATCGGCAGGGTTGCTTTTGCTCACCGCAATGGCGTGATCGTCAATGTGGTCGCCATGTACGAAGTGCAAATGCCCGTCGTGTAGATAGTCGATATGATCGTCATGGCGCACCGCCGTGTGACCACAGTTCTCGCCATGGACGTGTGTATGATTTTCGTGAATTTTATGTTCCATTTTGTTCTCCTTATAAGTTGCGCTAGCTGTTTCTGAAATGGGCAAATTCGACTCCGCCGGCAGTTCGCTGGAATGGGCAAGCGCATTGAACACTAAATCCATCACATGCTGATCCGCTAACGCGTAGTGAGTGTGCTTTCCCGCCCGCCGCCTGACAACTAAATTTTCCGACCGCAAAATCCTAAGCCGTTGTGAGATGGTTGAAAGCTCTTCACCTTCGGCCTCGGCTAGTTCCGTTACGCAGGCCGTACCCTGCGCCAGAAGGGCTAGCAGGCGTAGACGCGAAACATCCCCTATCGCCCGAAAGAGCCGCGAAGCCCGCTCCAAAGCGGCTTCACCCACCGGGAACGTTCGCGGCACGGCAGGATGATCGCTTTTGTCGCACTGGGGCGATCTGCTAGGCACTCCCCAAGAATAACACACTTGCATAAGTATGCAAGTGTGTAGTGTGGTCCGTCCTTACTCCTTCATCCACTGGCTCAGTCCAAACATCAGCGCTACCCCTCCTAACAGAAAAAGAGTCTGTAAAACTGAATGCCAGCGGTTCTGCTCTTTCTGTAGTTCCGGAATCAGGATTGCCGCCGCAATGTAGAGAAAATTCGCTGCTGTAATAGGTAGCAGTACCGCTTCCAAATGAGAAACGTGCTGTCCCAGCAGCAGTACTAATCCGCCGCCTGCCAGGCAAGCACACCCGGCTAGGGCGTTCCATAACACCGCCGGCACCTTGGCCAGTCCGCCGTAGATCAACACTCCGACATCGGCTACATGATGCGGAACTTCGTGCAGCAACACCGCAATGGTCGCGGCTAGCCCTAATTTATGTGATGCAGCAAACCCGGTTGCAATTGCCACCCCATCGATAAAGCTATGAATCGCTCCACCAAAAAGAATATTAGCCACCAGCGGTTTCCCGGTCGCCTGGTTCTGTTCGTGCACATGATGAAAATCGGCAGATTTCAAATTGGATGGGTCTTCTTTGGAATGTCCATTTTCCTTTTGAAAAAAAATCGAAAGAATTCTTTCCAGCAAAAACGATCCTAGAAAGCCTGCCGTCAACCAAACCCCCAGTTGTAAACCCGCACCAGTTTTTTGCGCCGCCTCAGGCAATAGATGGGCAAAGGTGATGCCCAGCAGCGCACCGGCGGCCGCGCTCACTAAAAAGGGCAATGCTTTTTTCAGTTGACTGCCAAGTACAAAGGTGAGAATACCGCTCAGCGAGAGAACGCTGACCAGGGCCAACGCCAGCAGCGTGTGTACTGTCTCCGAGTGAAATGAAGAATCCATGGGCGGGCAGACATATCGATCGACATCGCAGCCGGCGCAACGAGCCTCAGAAATCCTACTCGACTGAGGAGAATCAATCTTTTAAATTGTCCGACATTGCGACTCGAATTCCCTGCGCATATCGATGAATGAACTGCATTCGTCGCCAAAAAGCTCACGGACGCTGGCCAACGGGCGATTGCCTAATTGCTCGCAGGAGAGACGGCAACAATACAGTCGTTGATTTTACTGAGTCCCGCATCGTCGCCGGACGAAGCGCCGCTTTGTATCTGCCGGAATTGTTCTCTCGCAGATCCCTCCAGTCCTGCTCAGGCGGAGAAACGTAGTGAATGGAGTGGCTTCGCTGCGTAATTTACAGCGTGCTTACCAATCCGGTTGTACTCATAAGTGCAGACGCCGGTCCCGGCCCATGCCGCCGCCTTCCTCACCGGGCTCGAGATGCAAATCGCGGATTTGGCCTGCACCGTCCCCGACAGTCGCGAAATCCTGCGCCGCTCCGGTGATCTTTACGGCCTCATCTCCACCAAGGTCAACACCGTGAAGGACGCCGGAGAATGGAATCAGTTCGAAATCATTGCCAACAACGGACATCTTCAGCTCATCCAGAACGGGCGTGAAATTTCCACGCAACTATGGGATAACTCTTGGCGCGAACTGGTGGCACATAGCAAGTTCGCCAAATGGCCCGGCTTCGGAACGTTTCATCAGGGCCATATTTCTCTACAAGGAACAGAAGATAAAGGCGAGGATGGAATAAAGCTTTACTTCCGCAACATCAAAATTAAAAAACTCTGACGTGATTCTCTATAGCCAGAACTATTTCGCTGATTGATTCATGCGCCTGATTTTTAACTCCCAAGCGAGCCGGCAGGCGATAGAACAGCTCCGTGAGATGGTAGTCCTCACTGAGCGCGAATCGATTGCATTCAAACAGAACAGTAGCGAACCATGTTTTCAGCCGCTTATGAAAACTTCACAAACGGCTACAATGAAGACGGGGAATTCCTTCAGTGCCACGTAAATTCAATGTTGTAATTGAGCGCGATTCGGAGGGCTTTTACGTCGCCTCGGTGCCGCAAATCCCGGCCTGCCACACCCAAGCGCGGTCACTTGGACGAGGTTACCGAGCGTATTCGCGAGGCTATCGAACTTTGTTTACAATTTGAAGGTGCGCCGCTGCAGGAGTTGGAGTTTGTTGGCATTCAGCGCGTCACCATCGCCGCGTTAGCAGGGCTCCTCACCTCACCGGCTCCGACCTCATTGCTGCCTTGCAAAGGCGGACGTCCTCGTATTTAAACCCCGCTCTGTTAGCCGCACTACACTGATTAGATCGGACATTTATCAGGCTAACGACAGTAATTTTTGAATTCATTTGACCCCTTTCTGAATCGCGTATAGAATCCAAGGAGGCAAATTAGCGAAAGCGAGGTACTTCCGTGACCAGACGGTATCTTAATCGCGTTGTTAGTTCGGCGTTTTTATCACACATTACGCGTGGTGATTCGGTGCAGAACTCTTTCTTGGCACCGTATTCAGAACTGGATCGATTAGCTAAACAGGCGCACGACGATCAAAAAGCCGCAAAATCCGAATCAAACTCGAGAGAAGGCGTCAGTCGATTGATTGATGCCGTGTTTGCGATCCCGAGGAGCTTCGAAATACCCTCAGAAGTGCGGGAACTGCTTAAACCACTTCTAACATCTGCACACCAACGACACGCGGCTGGACGAGTCTCGGATACGAACTTCGCGACCGGTGTGCATGAGGAGCAGATCGCTTCTGTAATGAGTGACTTCTTCATGAAAATGAGGGCACCTCCCGCAGCCGAAGTGACGAGCCATCAGATTAGGGTAATCCGAATGTTGAGCTTATACAGAAATCCACTATTCATGGGTGAGGGTATGACCACCGCTCTGTCGAAGGTGAGAGATTCAATAGATCCGTACATGTCTCCTTTACAAGCGACACACCTGTCCCTGACGACTGCCGATCAAAAACTCGTTAATCCTGATTACCAGCTTGAACCGGAGGCTTGGGAAACAGCCCATCGTAATAAAATGGCGGAGCGGAAGGCTCAGCTTGCTGAGAAACAACGATTGATTGCAAGTGGGAAAACATATAAGACTCGTTATTTCGCTTCTGTAAGCTCAAACGATTTCGGAACGAAGCTTCGGAAAAGTTTGAATGACGGATTTCAACAGATGACGAACGACGATATCCTTTCTCTCGTTACTTCCACGATTTCGGTCCTGGGGTACTAAAAGCATGCAAACTCCTTTAAAGCTTTTACTTTCAGCAGCTAGTTGTGTGATCTTGATGGCTTCTAGCTGCAGCCCGACGGGTCTACGCCAAGTGGCACTTTTACGTCAACACTTTGTTCCTTCCCAAATTCGGCCCAAGTTCTCCCGTACCAGGCGTAAGCATATCTGGGGAGAAGCGCCGCACCCGCGTGGCCACCTTGTTTCCGAACGAAGCCTCGCTGCTTCGTCTCGTCAGTGCGGTGCTCATGGAGATTAGTGAGGAATGGGAGACCGAGAAGACTTATTTGGGAATAAATAACTGCACCCGCCCGAACAAGATTAATCGAATTTACAGAAAGGATGTTAATTTATTACGGAATACAGTTGAAGAACTCCGATTCGATCTGTCCTGCAAACCTTTCTTAGCTGATTACGGACTTGCACACCACGGTTTCTTACCTGCTGCCCTTCGATGAACTATGCGGTTAGTACATAGAATCGTATGCCACCCGACACAACTTTATTTCTTCCTCAATAAAGATTTATATTGACTTCATTCGCCTAAGAAAGTAATCTATTTTCATATCTCGAAAAGGAGACTTTATGATGCGTTATGTCTACCGTGTCAGCTTATGTTCTTTTCTCCTAGCGGGGACATCCTGCCTAGTCTTTGGCAGACAGGCTGTTACTTCGCAAAACCCTAAGAGTACCAGTATAATGTTGCCACCTGGCACTATTGATGGTTCAAAAACTCCTCAATTAATCCCAGATGCGACAGCCTACCGATTGTTCTTTACAGCTGTTTCAGAACCAATCACGAAAACAGCCAAAGAGGCTGAGCGTGAGCGTGTGAAGCTCCTGCGAGCCCAATTTAGTCCTGAAGACTTGCAGGCTGCAGTTGCAATTTTCGATGGCTTCCACCAACAACGACAAGCTCTAGAACTACGGTACAGGAAAGCGATTTCGACTGCTTCCTCTTCTGACAAGGCCGGTATTGAGCGAAACATGTTGGCAGAGCGTGACGCTTTAGTGGCGGACACTCGTGATACATTAGCTTCTGCCTTAAGCACTGAAGGTCTACTCCAACTTGACCGCCTCATACAACGAGAGAAAAGTAATATGATGATGGCTCCTTTTCCTAGCATGTCAGGAATGCTGACCGGAACAAGATAGAGGAAAATATGCTACACAAGAACATCTCTTTGTCGCTCGTTCTTCTCGGCTGCTCACTTGCCACTTACGGCCAAACAGCTGATAGTTATTATGGATATAGCGCTTCTGATGATGGCTCAACCATTTATGGATAAAGCAACATTCTTTCTGTAAATTCGGTTAATCTTGTTCGGACGGGTGCAAGTTATTCATTCCCAAATAAGTCTTCTCGGTCTCCCATTCCTCACTAATCTGCATGAGCACCGCGCTGACGAGACGAAGCAGCGAGGCTTCGTTCGGAAACAAGGTGGCCACGCGAGTGCGGCGCTTCAGTTCTTTGCTGACTCGCTCCATCAAGTTGGAAGTACGCAAGCGCCGACGGTGCGTCGGCGGAAAAGTAAACACAGTGAAGCTGTCGGCCACGTTAGCCTCCAACCAGGCACTCAGTTTCGGTGCGCGCTGCGCATACTTGTCCACGGTCTGGCGCAAACGGCGCTCCGCATCCAGCCGATCCGTCGATTCGAAGAGGGCCCGCAGATCGGTGGCCACTTCACGGCGCATCTCGAGCCGAGGCACATAGTGACCGGCATTCTGCTGGAGATGAAACTGGCAGCGCTGCCAGGGCAGGCCGGAAAAGCGGGCCTCCCGCGCCGCTTTCAGGCCGGCATGATCGTCGCTGATCAGCAAGCGCACACCGGACAATCCGCGCGCCTGCAAGCCGGCGAAAAAGTCGCGCCAATGCACCTCCGCTTCGCTCAACGACACGCTCACGCCCAATACCGTGCGATGCCCGCTTTCATCGACTCCAAAGGCCATCAGCACAGCGCAAGAAACTACTGCACCGCCGTGCCGGACCTTCTCATAGCGCGCATCCAGGAACACATACGGCACCTCCCCGAGCGGCCGGTTGCGCCACTCGTTCAGTTCCTCATCGAGCAACCGGGTGGCCCGGCTCACCTGCGTGCTGGACACTTCTAGCCCGCACAACTCGCTCATCACCGCCGTGACCTTCCGGGTCGATACGCCTTTGACGTACATCTCAGCGATGGCGCACTTCAGTGCCCGCTCGCTCCGCACGCCGCGCTCCAGAGCCGACGGATAGAACTCTATCTCGCCTCGTACCTGGGGCACTTGCAAAGCGAGTTCGCCTACCCGTGTGCTTAGGGTTTTCGGCTTGAAGCCGTTGGCATACCCGCGCCGCTTCTCGGTCCGTTGTTACGGGCCCGCATCGAGCGCTTGGGAACGCTCGATGCGCATCGCCTCATTCAGCATCAGCCGCATCGCATCCGCCATGTGGGAAAGCCCGCTTTCACAAAGCAGTTGAACCACATTCTCAATTACGTTATCGTCAGCCTGGTGGGCCATTGTTTGCTCCTTGTCATGAATTTGGTCGTTCATAAAAGGAAATCAAACTTGGCCCGCCAAAACAAGAGCTCCTCGTTTTGTTCTGGCCCTCCGCTTCAGCTCGCTTCGCTCGCCTTCGCTACGGCCCAGAACAAAACATTCCCGAATTGCTTCGGAGTCAAATTACAGAAATGATGTTACACGAACTCAGAAGAATCAGAGCTTATTATTACTGTGATCTAAACACTATCGGGCAATGTAATCTTACAGGTGGCTTTGGAACGTATCATAGATGCAATCAGACATCTAATACTGCTTGTAACGTCCTAACATCCAAGCCATTAAACGGAAACATTTTGCCTCAATGGGCCTTAAAGACGGTATATCAGATTCAAATTGGTTCATTTTTGAGTTGTTCTGGTCTACAGACTGCGGATATGGTTACGTCGTCCTGTCAGTCTCCAGATCCCGTTCCTTAATGTTGTCGTAAAATCGTTTTATAGTTTTACCAGATGACTATTGTAGTAAACTCACCTGTTTTTGAGATATCACATGCTAAATATGTGTTACATGAGCGGAGCTTTGATGGTGAAGTGGCGGAAGGCGTCTGTATTCAAAACACGGTCGCCTGCCCCAAATCGCTTCCGGCAGGTGAGTACGTGTTATGGCTCAGTGACATTGCTGGTGTTCATATTAGATCTGCGGTGTCAATAATACATGCTGTTATTTTAGAACCTCTTGTCGTCAAAGTCCAAGAGAGCACAAGTAACGATACTGTGCTTATCGTGTATCTAGAATCGAAGCAACTGTTTCGGATTACGATAATGGACTTAACCGGAGATGTTATACCTCAGGAGCAGATTACTCTCATGGCCGAAAATAGGACTATACAGTTAACAGCTAATCAACGAGGGTCGATCTTGCTGCTCGACAACCCGACGGGACATTTGATTGACGTAGCTCCAGGTATCAGCATTTTAGTAGAAAATATAACGCCTAGGCCTTAACCTCCGTTTCCGTTCTGCTGTATTAATACTCTTTAAGAGCAGGAAGATAACCGATTCGCCTGCTTGCCCGCCTCACCTCCTTCTTCGAAATTTCTCACTTGTCCTCGCCTCCATCGGGCTCTACGGAGTCACCGCCTACGGGACGAAAAATTAGGGACGGAAAAATTAGGGACGGACTGGAGTGAACCCCTGTCGTGAGACAGGATAAAAAGAGACACGTTACCGTTCGCTGCTGAAGAGTAGCATACAAACGGGAAATGGTTCATATTGACTTCACCCGGCGAAGCGGAGGCGAGCCAGGCAGGAGTGCAACTCGCCAAGGAATAACCGGGTGGAAACTCATCGAGCCGATGAGACGGGCGGAGTGGCCGCGCCGCTCCGTCCTCCAGGAATCGGACGATAGATTTTCTATGCCTTAGAAAACTCATCCCGCAAACTCCCTGGCAGCCGCGGCTTCAAAGGCGCACGGACTGTGGTAGCCCAGAGCCGAATGCAGCCGTTTCCGGTTGTAGACCGCGTCGATGAAGAGGCCGAGGGAGGCGCGCGCCTGCTCGGCATCCCGGTATTGCTGTAAATAGACTTCCTCGGCCTTCAGCGTTTTCATGAAGCTCTCGGCTTTGGCATTGTCGTAAGGATTGCCCGGGCGGCTCATGCTGAGCACAAACCGCAGATCCTGCAATCTCCGCACGTACTCGTCCGAGCAATACTGACTGCCGCGATCGGAATGATGCACGATACCGGGCTCGATGACCCGCTCGGCCAGAGCGCGTTCGAGAGCCCCGAGCGGCAGCTCGGTGTGCAGACGATGGTCCAGGTTCCAGCCCACCACCCGGCGTGAATGCGCATCGAGAATGACCGCCAGATAGACAAACGTTTCACGCAGCCGAATGTAGGTGATGTCGGCCACCCATAACTGGTTGAGGTGCGTGACCTGCATCTCTGCCGCCGCATTCGGGTACACCCGATAGGTGTGGCGCGAATCGGTGGTGAACACGAATGGGCGCTTGCGCAGGGCCAGCAGGTTGTCCTCCCGCATCAGGCGCACCACGCGCTTATGATTCACCGCCCAGCCCGCGTGGGCTAACGCGGCGGTAACGCGGCGGTACCCGTACAACCGGTTCTCCAGCGCCACCTTGTGAATGGCGTCGCGCACCAGCACATCGGCTTCACGCGGCGCCTGGTCGAGGAACTCGCGATAGAATCCGGTGCGGCCAACCTGCGCGATCCGGCACGCCTCGGCAATCGAAAAGCCTTCCCGCTGCATCATGGCCCGGATCTCCCGGTAGATGCTGACACGCCACAGCTGTCTTTGCTCCGACGTGCTTCCTTTACCCGCTTGAAGGCTCTGGTTAAAAAATCGATATAGAGCGCCTGCTTGCCGACGGCCCGCTCCAGTTCGGCGATGCGCTTCGCCGCGGCATCGGCCGAGTCCTCCGGCGGCGCTGCCGGACGGTCGCACAGGCCCGCCGCTTCCGCCGCCTGCCGCAACTGGGGGCTTGTTCCCGGCGGCCGACCGACGGCTCGGCTCAAACCCGCTTCCCCGCCTGCTGCCAGAGCATCGCGCCAGCGGTACAACACGCTGCGTTCGATGTCGTACTCGTGATGCAGCGCGGTTACACTCTCGCCCGCCACGATCCGCCGCGCCACCGCGATCCGGAACGCAACACTGAAATTTCTGTTCTTTCCCAATAGCGGACTCCTTTCCTTTGCATGAAAAGTGTCCCTATTTTCCCTGTTCCAGTTTTGGGGTTCACTCCAGACGCACATTAAATCCGATCCCCTACTCCCCAATGGCTAGCCCCATGCAGACCTCCTTCAGCTAGCTCAAATGCTTTCTCAATGTACTGATCCCCAAACCAATCTCAAAGAACATCGGATGTAAACCAAAAAAGAGCAGCAGCTCCACAACTCAACCAAATCATTTTCCTCCAGCCCTCCACGCCCGAGTCTTGCAAGCCCATCACAAAAAATCGAAAAAAATTTATCCCCTGACATTTCAACAACATACCTCTTTCGCAATCCCCGAAATCCACCCCCAACCCTTGCCCCGCCATGCTACCCTCTCCCCAGGGCAGGAGCGGCTACGCGTCATTCCTGCCCGTACTTATTTAGCAAGAGGAGAAAACGATGAACGGGCGCGAAAACCGCAAACAACGCCGCGAAGCCGAAAGAAAAGCACGCAAGCTGGCAAATAAACAAGACGACCGCCGTCCATTGCCACCTCCTGTCCCGGAGCAAGTTGACCTGACCCCACTGCCGCCCCAGCGCAACATTCCCGCTCGCCTCCTCGAAATGCGCGCCCAAGCCGAACGCGAACTCGAAGCGGAATTCGGAGCCGACCTTCTAGCCCGTGGCCGCGAAATCGGCGAACGCATCGCTCGCCGCTCCGGCGCTTACGTCCCCCACCGCTCCGATAGCCAAACTTCCCGCCCCCAAACACTGGCTCCCCCTGCCGCCCTTCCCGAGCCAAAACCGGCAGGCAAATCCACCGGACCCCGCACCCCCGAAGGCAAATTGGCTTCGTCTCGCAATTCCCTGAAACACGGTCTCTCCACCGGCACCCTCCTCATTCACGGCGAAGACCGCGTTACCTTCGAAACTCTGCACAACGCTCTTCTGCGCGAACACCAGCCCGCCAACACGACAGAAGAACTGCTCGTCGCGGAACTCGCCCAATCCCATTGGCTTCTCCAACGCGCTATCGGCTTCCAGAACGAATGCTTTACCGAGGACGGCGTAGACGAAAAGCGCCTTGCTTTATTTCTCCGCTACGGTACTACCCACGGACGCGCCTTCCACAAAGCCCTAAATACCCTGCTCCGCGTAAAAAAGGATCGTCTAAAAGAACAACGTGGCAAAACACCATCCGCTCCTCCAAACGAGTTCGTTTCGCAAAATGCTGTTACGCCTCTGGCTCACCCGCATCAACGGGAGTTCGTTTCGCAAAACAGCCCCTTTGCTCCATCGCGATCCACAACATGTAACGAAATCGATACCCCAGTACACACCCCAAACCGCCCCGATCTCCAAAACGTCGCTTGAAACGGCTTCGCAAGCTGCCAAGTTTTGCACCGGTTGTGCTTCATACTAGGAAAATAGGAGACCCGCCATGGCTGAACTATTGCATTGCCCCATTTGTAATCGCGAGGTTTCGAAAACCGATCCCAATATGCCTTTTTGCAGTGACCGATGCCGCGTGATTGATCTAGGAAATTGGGCGTCCGAAAAATACGTCATCCCCGCGCCGGCAGACCCCAATGAGCTGGAAGAACTGGAACGCCCCAATGCTCGTGAAGGCGCTTAGATTAGGTGAGCTTTCCGCAGGCATGCCCAAATGAGGCGATCGTAAGTGGGGCGTGTGTCCGTGTGGATCGCCACCTGGTTCGGCTGCGGCTATTTTCCTTATGGTCCGGGAACCGTCGGTTCTCTAGCCGCTCTCGTGGCGGCCGGCATTCTTTGGCGCTACATCGACGACAGTCGGTTCGTTCTGCTACTGATGACGCTGGCGCTGTTGGGCCCGGCTATTTGGGCGTCCACTCGTACCGCGCGCGCCTTTGAAAAGAAGGACCCGGGTATGGTGGTAGTAGACGAGGTGCTCGGGCAATGGGTTACCTTGCTAGGCACTCGCCACCAAACTCCCGGAGCGCTTGTGGCGGGTTTTCTTCTGTTTCGTTTGTTCGATATCTGGAAACCCCCGCCCGTGCGTCAACTGGAAAAGCTCCCCGAAGGGCTGGGCATCGTGGCGGATGACATCGCGGCGGGAATTTACGCTGCACTTATCTTGTATATAGGCGGAATTTTAAGACTCTACTAATTATGGCGAGTACATCAGAGGCCCTCGACTGGCTGGAACAGCCCACCATTTCGAGCGTCCAACCTTACGCGGCAATTCCCGGCGGCGAATTGCATATTCGCGGTCATCACTTCACATCCGGCGGCCACCCCTCCGTTCTGCTCGGTAGCCGTCCCGCGCATCTCATCGTCGCGGGCGACGAATATGTCATTATCCGCGTACCGGATTCGGCGGCCGTTGGTGAACTGGTTATCACCAGCGGCGAATCCCGCAGCGATCTGCAGGAAACGCATATCGGCGTTCAGGTGGCCGATAGCCTCCATCCCGTTGCGAATCCTGCGGTCGATGCCGAAGGCAATCTATACAGCACTTTCAGCGGCTCCCGAGGCCAGAAATCTCCGGTTTCCATCTATAAAATCGATACCAACTACGCCTCTAAACCCTTTGTCTCCGATCTCATGAACCCCACCGGTTTAGCTTTCGATAGCGAAGGTATGCTCTACGTGTCAAGCCGGTACGACGGAATTATCTATCAAATCACTCCCACCGGCAACATGTCCGTCTTTGCCGAAGGCATGGGCGTCGCCACCGGTATCGCCTTCGATTCCGAAGAAAACCTCTATGTGGGTGACCGTAGTGGCACTATCTTTAAAATCAGCCGGTCGCGCCAGATTTACGTCTTTGCGACGATGGAACCCTCCATTGCTGCTTACCATCTCGCCTTTGGGCCGGAAGATTATCTCTATGTAACCGGACCCACCACCTCCAGCTTCGATTCGGTGATGCGCATCTCCAAGGCCGGAGAAGTGGAAACCTTCTATCGCGGGCTGGGCCGCCCGCAAGGGCTGACCTTTGGTGCCGACGGCAATCTCTACGTCTCTGGATCGCTGCGCGGGCGGCGCGGCGTCATTCGCATCGATCCTTCCAGAAAAGCAGAGCTCTTCCTTTCCGGTTCCGGCATCGTCGGTGTTGCGCTTGCACCCTCCAAGGAAATGATCTTAGCCACGCATAGCGCTCTATTCCGCGTCGATGTGAATGTTGCTCCTTATCGGGCCATCCCGTAATGGCAAACGCGGAAATCATCGCTATCGGCAGTGAACTGCTCACCCCGCAGCGCATGGATACTAACTCGCTGGCGATTACGGAGGTGCTCAATAATCTGGGCATCGAAGTCGTCGGCAAACAGGTTGTCGGTGACGATCGCATTCGTTTGACCGAGGCCATCCGGGCCAGCCTCAAACGTGCTGAGATCGTGATTTTGAGCGGGGGCTTAGGACCGACTGAGGACGACGTCACCCGCGATGCCGCGGCCGAAGCCCTCCATCGCAAGCTGATCTTTTCGCCGGAGCAGGAGACCGTTTTAGCGCAGTTTTTCCAGCGCGTGAACCGGGTGATGTCGGAAAACAATCGTCGCCAGGTTCACTTCATCGAAGGCGCGGAGGTGCTGCACAATCCAAACGGTACTGCGCCCGGCCAATTCGTGAAAACCGCCGACGGCCGCGCTCTATTCCTGCTGCCCGGACCGCCCAGAGAGCTCAACCCGATGATGGCGAACCAAGTCGTGCCGCGTTTGAAAGATATGCTGCCGTCCCAAGTGATTCAGGTTCGTAGCTTTCGCGTCACCGGCGTCGGCGAGTCGGATCTGGACCGTATGATCTCGCCCATCTACTCGAAATACCAAAATCCGGCGACTACTATCCTATTCTCGTCCGGTGACTTGTTCGTCCATCTGCGCGCCCGTTGCGACTCGCAGGCGGAAGCGCAAGCACTGCTGAAGGAAGTCGGCGATCCCATCGCGAAAAAGCTTGGAATTTTGATCTACACCGAAGATCCCGCCGAGCCGCTGGAGGGCGTCATCGGCCGTTTGCTACGTGAAAAGAACGCCTCCATCGCCACCGCCGAGAGTTGCACTGGCGGACTAGTTGCGGCCCGGCTCACCAATCTTTCCGGCAGCTCCGACTATTTTTTGGGTGGGTTCGTTCCGTATACTGAGGAACAAAAACAAAAATTACTGGGTGTTCCGGCTGAAATGTTGGCGAAGCACTCCGCTGTTGGCGAACCGGTGGCCGCGGCAATGGCGGAAGGGGCACGGAAAAAATTAGGCGCAACGTTCGGCTTATCGACCACAGGCTACGCGGGGCCTTCCGGCGGCACGGAACAAGATCCAATCGGGACCGTCTATGTCGGTATCTCCGGCCCCCAGGGAACGTCGGTCGAAAAAATCAAGCATAGCGGCGATCGCGAGCGTATCAGAACCTACGCAACCCAAGGCGCTCTGAACATCTTCCGCAAACACCTCTTAAATCAAGGCTGATGGGAAGCTGTGATAGGAGGGAACTCCGCGCCGCTGGCATTACTCGCGTTGATCGAGGCAGGAACATCGATGCTCGAAACCGGAATCTTGCGAGCAGGCTGGCTCGAAAAATCCCAAAACGTCTGCCCCATAACGGCATAATTTTGGACCTGCATATTGTGCCCGCTTTTCAAAACAACCGTGACGGGCGGTTGAGGCGGTGCTGAGTCGGGTCTCGCTTGTGTAGCGGCAGGAGACGCCGCGGATTGATCGGGGGTCGATTCCGGCGACGGCTGGCTTTTCAGATCGTCTATTTGGGCGCTCAATCGCTGAATCTGCTCGCCCAGCAGACTCTGCGTCACTGCCGCGTTCTGGGCTTGCGCGGCGGCTGCATCCGCTTCAGCCTTGCTCTGTTGGCTTGCGTCGTAGTAGCCGCTATAGTCGGCAAAAGGAAGATAAGGTGCCGAGTAAATCGGGGAAAAGAAAGGACCCTGCCCACGGGAATTATTGTTGCTATTGGCATAAGCACCGGGACGAATTCCCGTTACGCCGGCGGCGCGGGGCCGCAGTTCGGGATGTTGCAGCGCCACAACGGGAGGAACCGGATAGGATTGGTTGCCGTTGAAAGTAGAGGGAAAACCACTGTGGAAGTCTCCATGGAAATTACCAACCCGCCCTCCTGTATAAGGGGCGGAAGAATGGCCGCCGCCATAGCCGTATCCCCCGCGCTGGGCAGCCACGGGTATGGTCGCAATCAGAAATGAGGAAGCCGTTATTAGAAAGGATCGAATGGGGAAGCGCATCATGCACCTCTATATAACTTTACGCCAATTCGATGTATTCCGTTACGGGGAAGATACCGCGGTCTTAGGACTCGATGCCGCCGCCGTGTTGGAGGAGACCCGCCGCTACAATGGAGTTGCCCATGCGCATTGCACTCGCGCAAATTAACAACACAGTCGGCGACCTGAGCGGTAATGCCGCCAAAATTCTAGATTTCGTAAAGCGCGCCGCAGAGGCCGGTGCGGAGGTCGCGGTTTTTCCGGAGCTGGCCCTCACCGGTTATCCTCCGCGAGACTTGGTCGAGAAGGATTCTTTCCTCGACCGAACTCACGAATGCCTTCTCAAAATAGCTGCCGAATCCGCCGTGCTGAATTTGGTCTTGATCGTCGGGTATGTCGCCCGTTCTCCGGCTAACTCCGCCATCAAGGCTCAAAATGCCGCTGCCGTGATCGAAAAAGGACGGATCGTTTTCGATCAACGCAAGATGCTGCTGCCCACCTACGACGTCTTCGACGAGGCGCGCTTCTTTCAACCCGCCGACTCCCAAAGTCTCCACACCATCTGCGGTCGCAAAGTGGCCCTTTCCATTTGCGAGGATGCCTGGAACGACAAGCATTTCTGGGAACGCCGCCGATATGCCCGCGATCCTGTCGAGGAGCTCGTGCAGGCGGGTGCCGAAATCATTATCTCCATCAATGCCTCGCCCTGGAACATAGGAAAACGCACGCAGCGCGAGGCGATCTTTCGCGCCATGGCCGAGCGCTTTCATCTACCAGTGGTCTACGCTCACATGGTGGGCGGCAACGATCAGCTTGTCTTCGATGGCACCAGTTTCGCCATGACTTCTGCCGGTAAATTAGTCACCCGGGCAAAGTCATTTGCCGAGGATTTGGTCCTGTTCGATTCGGAAACCGGTGAAGGCGAGAACCACGCCAACGATGTGCCCACCGACGAGGCCGCTTTCGATGCGCTGGTGTTGGGAACCCGTGATTACATCCACAAATGTGGTTTCCGCCAGGTGCTGATCGGATTAAGCGGAGGCATCGACTCGGCTTTGGTAGCCGCCATCGCGGTGGAAGCTGTAGGAAGCGAGAACGTCACCGGAGTGGGAATGCCCGGTCCCTACTCTTCCGAACACAGCTTAATCGACGCGCGTCACTTAGCGGAAAGCCTTGGCATCCGCTTCGAGGTCGTCTCGATCAAGTCTGGCTATGAAGATATGCTGCGGAATTTGGAGCCCTTGTTCAAAGGCTATCAACCCGACACCACCGAAGAAAACCTGCAATCCCGGCTGCGCGGAGTAACGCTCATGGCCTTATCGAATAAATTCGGCGCGCTGGTTCTCGCCACAGGAAATAAGAGCGAAATCGCGGTCGGTTACACCACCCTGTACGGCGATATGTGCGGCGGCTTAAGCGTCATCAGCGATGTCCCGAAAACCATGGTGTATCGATTGGGACGCATCGCCAATGCCCGGCGTGCAGCAAAAGGCTTAGCGCCCGGAATTCCCGAAAACACGTTCATCAAGCCGCCTTCCGCCGAGCTTCGCGCCGACCAGAAAGACACCGATAGCCTACCGGATTACGAAGTGTTGGATGCCATCCTCGCCGGATACGTCGAGCGCTACGAATCCGTTGCAGAGATCGCCGCCAAGGAAAATCTTCCGGAAAACTTAGTGCGCGACATTGTCCGCAAAGTCGATCGCAACGAGTACAAGCGGCAACAAGCCGCGCCGGGATTGAAGATTACGCCGAAGGCCTTCGGCATGGGCCGGCGTTTCCCCATCGCGCACAGGTTTACCGAATAATGAATGCATTTTTGAAATGGTTTTCGCCGCTGCTGTTCGCTGCGGGAGCCTTTGCGCTGCCTCCGCGGCACGTGGGCAAGCTTCCCGATGGCGGATTTTTATTGAACACCGGCTGGACCATTCGCCCGGCCGGAGACCAGGTGCCCGTCGATACGTTACCAATGAGTACGGCACTCTCCGCCGATGGAAAGTACCTGTTGGTCTTGAATGCCGGATACCATCCGCCCTCGGTCAGCGTCATCGACGTTGCTGGTAAACGAGAAGTCTCGCGCTTCAAACTGCCCGATGCCTGGCTCGGTTTAACGGTGGCGAGCGGAAACCGCGTCTTTGTCGGCGGCGCCACCGGCGCGGTCGTCTATGAACTGGCGCTCGATGCAGCAACCGGTACCCTGACCAAGACGCGCGAGTTGCCGGCGGTCGCCGATCTCGATAAAAAAGGCAAATCGTTCATCGGGGATGTGCTTGTTCGTTCCGATGGACGCGTTTTGTACGCAGCCGATCTCGAAGAGAACAACGTCGCCGTAATCGATCTCGATACAGGCAAATTACTGGGTCGCTTCGCCTGCGGACGCCGTCCCTACAGACTGTTGCTATCTCCCGATGACAAAACGCTGCTGGTCAGTAGTTGGGCTGACGGCACCGTTTATCGATACGACGCGAACCATGGAAATGAGTTGAGCCGCACAAGAGTCGCTCCTTCCCTGACCGATATGATCTGGCTCAATCAGCCGCCGATCTCCGAAGGACCCGAAGCCCCCTCGTATGTCGCCCGCGTTTTTGTAGCTGCGGGTAATACGAACAACGTTTACGCCTTGGGTGTCGGCACAGACGGAGAGCTTTCGCGGCTGGAGTCCATCAATTTATCCCTGACGCCCATGCACCCCTTGGGAATGACACCGACCGCCCTTGCTGTAGACAAGCAAGGCACGCATCTTTACGTTGTCTGCTCCGACGCGAATGCGGTAGCGGCCGTTAATATTGCCGGACCGCGGAGCATCGTCGCTGGGTTCGTTCCCACCGGTTGGTATCCCACTGCTGTTCGAGAGCTACCCGACCATCGGGTCGTCATCTTGAATGGCAAGGGCGAGGCGCAAACCGGCACAGTGTCGTTTGTTCCCGAACTGAACGCCGCGAATCTTCGGCAATACACCGCCACTGTGCTGCGCAACTCTCCTTATCGCGACGACTCGATCTACGGACCGCCGGCCAATGAGCAAACGGCATATTTCTCTAGTTCTCAGGGGCACCGCTCACCGATTGAGCACGTGATCTACGTCATCGATGGGAGTCGATCGGACGGCCAGGCAACGCCGAATCTTCATCGGCTTGCGAGCGACTTCGTTCGGTACGACAACTTCTATCTGAACTCCGCTGTCAGCGCCGAAGCGCAGAACTGGGCAACGGCGGCCATCGCGCCCGACTATACGGTGAAGCTTGCGCCCAACAGCGACGCAGGCCGCCGGCAAGCGGCGGATTACCAGGGCGGGGAACCAGCCAATCTACCGCCCGCCGGTTATCTTTGGAGCAATGCCCAACAAGCCGGCATAACGTTCCGCGATTATGGCGAATGGACAACAAACATTCCGCTCGATCAAGTGAAAGGACCTTCCCAAATCGCAAGCTTGAAAGATCGTTCTTTAACCGGACACGTGGACATGAACTATCGCGGCTTCGACGCAAGCTATCCGGACGTGAAGCGCGTGCAGGAGTTCGTTCGAGAATGGAAGGACTTCGATGCCGCCGGACAAGCGCCTCAATTGACGATCTTGAGTTTGGGAAGCGGGCAGGCCGCTGACAACGACGCCGCGATCGGGCAGTTAGTCGACGCTGTGTCGCATAGCAAGCTGTGGGCCTCCACCGCTATTTTCATCGCCCCGGACAGCGCACGCGACGGCCGTGCTCCCGCGTGGGTCATCTCTCCGTACACTCGTCGGGGCACCGTCGATTCCGGCATGTACAACCAAACCAGCGTGCTGCGTACGATAGAGCTGATCCTGGGCTTGAAGCCGATGACACAGTTCGATGCTGCGTCTCCACCCATGTTCGGTAGCTTCAGCCGGCAGCCGGATCTAAAACCATATGCCGGAATGAATCCATGAGCCCTATTTTTTCCGCTGGACGGTTAATGGCGCGAACGATTGGGAGGTCGGCATAATCTGAATGGTGTTGACATTGACGTGCGCGGGCCGGGTCGCTACCCAATGAACGGCATCGGCGATGTCCTCGGCGGTGAGCGGCTGTGTTCCTTCGTAAACGGTGGCTGCCTTTTTCTTGTCTCCTTTGAAACGAACTTCGGAGAACTCGGTTCCTCCGGCCAGTCCCGGCTGCACGTCGGTGACTCTAACGCCGGTTCCCGCCAGATCGGCGCGTAAATTGAGACTGAACTGATGTACGAATGCCTTCACGCCGCCATAAACATTGCCGCCGGGGTAAGGCCACTCCGCCGCAGTGGAACCGATGTTAATGACGTGGCCGCAACCCCGTTCGACCATGCCGGGAAGCAGTAGGCGGGTGCAGTAGAGGAGCCCTTTGATGTTGGTGTCGACCATGGTGTC
Organism: Bryobacteraceae bacterium; assembly: GCA_965219315.1. Taxonomy (GTDB): domain Bacteria; phylum Acidobacteriota; class Terriglobia; order Bryobacterales; family Bryobacteraceae; genus Bog-105. Next base: position 499,602 of record CBDCNB010000001.1, read on the forward strand.
CCAATCGTCGAGGTTCGCTTCCTGCGCCGGTTCTAATCCAATGGCGCCGCCCGCATTGTTTATCAGAACATCGACGTCCTGAAAACTCGGCGGCAGGCCGGCAATGGCTTCTTCCACCTCTTTTCGTTCACTCACATCGAAGGCAAGCGGTAGGAAGTTGTCTCCCAACTCTCGTTGCAGGTCGTCCAGACGCTCCTTGCGGCGGCCGGTCCCAACTATCTTGGCGCCCTCTATAGCGAATTTCAGTGCGATGGCTTTTCCGAAGCCCGCCGTGGCTCCCGTGACAAAAATGTTCATACAATCTGTAACACCCTACGGTAACTTACCGCTTTAAAACTGCGCTCACTTCTCGCCAGACCCGCTCGGCTATGTCGGCGATTGTTCCCGCGCCATCTACCATGCGAAAACGTTTCGGCTCCCGCAGTGCAATTTCCCAATATCCTGCGGCAACACTCCGGTGGAAATCCAGCGATTGCCGGTCGATGCGCGTCTCATCCACTACACCGGGCGAATATTGCTGTTTCCGAAGATTACGCGAGTGCGCGCGGTCCAATCCCGTTTGAATGTCGACGTCGATGCAGATCGTCAAATCGGGAGTTAAAGAACCGACAGCAAGGCGATGCGCGGCTAATACTGTTTCAATGCCGATGCCGCGCGCGCACCCTTGATAGGCGAGGGTGGAATCCGTGAAACGATCGCTCACAACAACGTCTCCACGACGGAGAGCCGGTATGATCACTTGCGCCGCTGCTTGCGCGCGTGAGGCAAACATCAGTAGCAACTCGGTCATCGGCGCCATGTCCACGTTCGCAGGATCGAGCAGAATGCGTCGAATCTGCTTACCGATCGCTGTTCCGCCCGGCTCTTGGTTCTCGACGACTATGCATCCGGCATCGCGAAGGCGCTGTACGAGCAGACGCATTTGCGTCGACTTACCGCTACCTTCCGTACCCTCAAAGCTGATGAAGATCCCCCGAGTCATGAACGGTGAAACTAATCGTACGCAAAGTGGAGCAGCGTTTTGAGGTCTTCCCACGCCTCGCGCTTTGCCGCCTGGTTATAAGCGCGCAACAAGTAGGAAGGATGATATGTGATCATCACCGGGATATCGTTCCACTTGCGCCATTGACCGCGCGATTTGGTGATACCTTCTTTTGTATTCAGAAGCGCCTTCATGGCGGTAGCTCCCAGTGCGCAAATCGCCTTGGGCCGAATGGTCATCAACTGCCGAAAGAGAAATTGACCGCAGGTCTGCATTTCGTCAGGAAGCGGCGTGCGGTTTTCCGGTGGCCGGCATTTCACGACGTTGCAGATATATACGTCGCTACGACGGATGGAAATCCCTTCTTTCGACGCCGTGTTTTCGATCATCTGCGTGAGTAACTGACCGGCTCGCCCGATAAACGGAATCCCTTGCTCATCCTCGTCCGCGCCTGGACCTTCACCTACAAAGACTACACGCGCATTCTCATTACCCGAACCGAATACGATGGTGTGTCTTGCTTCACATAGACGGCAGCGCTTACAATCGCCCAGGTCGGTACGAATCTTATGGAGGGTATCGTCTTCCGGCGCAATGCTCGGCAGGATCGTGCCCGGGCGAGCGGCGTCAGAACGAAGGTCTAACAAAGATGGTCGACTTATCGGTTCCGGTACGGTCGCAACAGACTCTGAGACAACCGCCGTAGCGGGATAACGATAGATGGTCGAGATGCCGAGATCTCGATACAGCTCTAAATAAGAGCGAATCTGCTCCTTCGTCATGTCGAGAGATTGGCATGCCGTAGCGACAGCCGCAGAGTGGTCACTTGATCGAGGATGCGCTCAGCGACCTCGCTCTTATCGGCTGGACCGATGTGGAGGATCGGGCCAGAACGGGTAATAACCTCAACTTCATTCCGGTCGGACTCAAACCCCAATCCTTCCTGGTTTACTAAGTTTCCTACCAGCATGTCGCAATTTTTGCTCAACATCTTGCGGCGCGCTTCTTCCACCAAATTCTGCGTTTCCGCGGCGAAGCCGATGAGTAAGCGATCACCCTTACGCTGGCCGACTTCGGCTAAGATGTCCGGCGTGGGTTCCAGCTCCAAAGAAAAGCGCGCAGCAGTTTTCTTCAATTTCTGCTGCGGAATTTGGGCAAGATAGTAATCGGCCACCGCCGCTGTTTTAATGATGATGGTCGATTCTTCCAGGTGGTCCAGCACCAACTGACGCATTTCACGCGCCGTGCGGACGGAATGCAACTGGACATTGGAAGGAGCGGGAATACTGACTGGCCCCGAGATGAGAATGACCCGAGCGCCGCGTCGCAAGGCGGCAGCGGCGAGTGCATATCCCATTTTCCCGCTAGAGCGGTTGGAGATAAAGCGTACTGGATCGAGCGCTTCCTGGGTCGGCCCGGCAGTAATTAGGAAAGTCTCGCCTTCCAAGTCTTTTTTCTGCCGCTTCAGAGAATCGACATGTTCGGCGATGCGCAAGGGATCCGCTAATCGGCCTGTGCCCACTGTGCCGCAAGCAAGCCAGCCTTCCTCCGGCTCAACAATGGAACAGCCACGGTCGCGCAGCGCCGCTAAATTTGTCTGTGTTGCCGGATGATTCCACATGGCTGTATTCATCGTGGGCGCAAGGACCACCGGACCGGTGAACGCAAGATAGAGCGTTGAAAGAAAATTATCGGCCAGCCCGTAGTGAAACTTGGCTAAAAGATCGGCGGTGGCAGGTGCAACAACCAATACCTCGTTTTCTTGTGCAACAGCGATGTGCTCCACGGCGCTAGAAAGTGTATCGGCGTCGCTAGATCGCGCAAATAGGCCGGTGATGACTTTTCGTCCGGTCAGCGTGGCGAAGGTAAGCGGTTGGATGAACTCCTGCGCGGCAGCGCTCATCACCACTTGCACTTCGTGTCCTAACTGCCCGAGCAGACGCGCCAACTCGATAGCCTTGTAGGCCGCGATGCCTCCACCGACACCCAACGCAACACGCATAAGGCGCTACTCGGCTGCTTCTAGCTCTCGTTGCTGCTCTTCTTGGTTCAGATCGGTGTACGGAACCAGGCCTCGGCGCACTTCCTCCATGCTCAAAGTCGTCGGCTTTTTATTGGCTGCCGGCAGAACGCTGCGCTGGCCACTTTGCAGCTGCCGCGCCCGCTTTGCCGCTACGATGATAAAGCGGTAGGTGCTGGCATCCGGATCATCCGGAATAGAGTGCATTGCGTTCGGTCTTGGTTTATCTGACATTTCGTTCTCCGTTTTTCCTTCTCGTTCCCTACTCAGCTTTTCCCTTGGAAGCTATGGAGGATAGGACGAATTTGTTCTTCCATACGAATCCGACGCACGCGCTCCGCATTGATAATGGCCGCGAGCGTCTCGATCAAATTCTCGACGCGATGGTTGATCAAAACGTAATCGTATTGATCATAGTTTCGAATTTCCTTCGCGGCATCCTGCAGCCTTCGCTGGATGACGTCTTCCGAATCTTCCGACCTCGCCCGCAATCGCTGTTCAAGAATATCGCGTGACGGAGCCAGGATAAAGATGCTCACCGCATCCGGTATTGTTTTACTTAATTGTCTCGCACCTTGCACATCGATGTCGAGTACTACATCTTTGGCCTCGTCTTGCGCCTGTCGGAGCACGTCGCGGCTGGTGCCGTAATAGTTGCCGAAAACCTCGGCATGTTCCAGGAACTCGTTCTGTTGCACGCGGGTTTCGAACTGTTCGCGTGAGATGTAGTTATAGCTTTCGCCGGGCCGCTCGTTTCCGCGTGGCTTGCGTGTTGTATAAGAGACGGAGAAGAGAAGATTAGGGTCGCGGTCAAGAAGACCGGCGACCAGGGTAGATTTGCCGGAGCCGGACGGCGCGGAAATGATGAAAACAGCGGTCTTGCCTTCGCGCCGAGTAGAGTGCAAGGCTTCGGTTTGTTCTTTTGCTGCTACTCGGCTACTCAAGATTCAGTGACTGCTCCCGTATCCTTTCGATATTAGCCTTTGTCGCTAGCGCGAGATTGGTAATCGTCAGTCCGGCGTCACCGATACCCGATGTTTTCGAAAGAATAGTATTCGTTTCCCGGTTCATTTCTTGCAGCAAAAAATCGAGTCGCTTTCCTACCTCGCCGCCCTCGTTCAGCATATGCCGCAACTCGTCTGTATGAACGAGAAGGCGGGTAAGTTCTTCTTGAACGTCCGAACGGTCGGCTAATAGCGCGGCTTCACTCGCGATCCGGTGGTCATCGATGGTAGTTTCCTTCAGCAAATCCTGTAGACGCTCACGAAGCCGCTGGTGGAAGTAGGGTAGGGCATCTTGACGGATCTCCGAAATACGCTGAGCGTGCGCGGCAATCGACTCGCATTCGTTTCGAAGCGCTTCCTCGAGTTCCCGCCCTTCTCGCTCGCGGTAGTGATTGAGCTCTTGGACACAGACCAACAGGGCTTCCATGACCTCACCTTCCAAGGATCGATCGAGCGCGTGTGTTTTTTCAACCGGCTCAAAGACACCTTCCAGGCGCAAAAGGACATTCAAATCAGGCTTGCTATCGAGTCCAAGTTCCTTGTTTGCTTGCTGGAAAGCCGCTAAATACCGGCTGAGTAGCTCATGGTTGTAGACAGGCCCGAAGACGACCGCTTCCCGCGCCAAGGAGAGCTTTACTTCCACGTGACCTCGCCGTAGATGTTGCTTCAAAAGCGTCCGTCCGGCGTTTTCGAAGAGAGCGAGCTCGCCGGCGTGATGAAAGTGAAGATCAAGACCGCGATGGTTCACGCCGCGAAGGCTGACCGTCAGCTCTCCCGCGCTGGTTTGCCGCCGGACTGACGCATAGCCGGTCATACTGCGGATGGCATTAGCTGACGATGGCATTGGAATCGACTTGCTGTAATTCGTAGAGCCGCTGATAGACGCCCTTGGTGTTGATGAGTTGATCGTGGTTGCCCATCTCGGCAATGCGGCCTCGCTCCAGTACTACAATTTTGTCTGCTTGACGAATCGTAGAGAGTCGATGGGCAATCACTAGTACCGTCCTGCGCTTCATCAGGACTGTTAGGGCTTGCTGTACCAGGCGTTCGGATTCGGAATCGAGGTGCGAGGTGGCCTCGTCCAGGATCAGGATCGGCGCGTTTTTCAGCAGGGCGCGAGCAATGGCCAGACGCTGGCGTTGTCCACCGCTCAATTTCGCTCCGCGTTCGCCGATCTTTTGTTCGTATTTGTCGGGAAGCCGTTCGATGAACTCGTCGGCTAAAGCCGTTTTTGCCGCCGCGTATACTTCTTCGGCTTTGGCGTCGGGCCGGCCATAGGCGATGTTGTCGAAGATGCTGTCGTTAAAAAGGAATGTTTCCTGGGCAACGATACTGATGTTTTCCCGGAGAGAGTCGAGGCGAATGTCACGAATATCTTTACCGTCGAGTAGGACGCTACCGGCGGTGACATCGTAGAAACGCGGAACGAGGTTGGCGAGCGTTGTTTTACCGGCGCCGCTGGGGCCTACCAGGGCGACAATCTCTCCCGCTTTAACATCTAGCTTTATTTGATCCAACACTAACCGGTTCGTAGCAGTGGGATAAAAGAAGGAAACGTTTTCGAAGCGAATGGATTTGTCGAACTTAGACAACCGAAGAGCATTCGGCTTATCGATGACGCCCAGTTGCCGGTCAAGATATTCGAAAACTTTCAAAGCCGCCCCAACGGCTTGTTGGAATATATTGTGAATGCCGGTCAGCCGCTTGATCGGTTCGTAGAGAAAGACTAACGCGAGCACGAAGCCAGTGAATTTATCGGCGGTCATGGTGTCCGTCTTTACCTGAAGTCGCGCGAAGGTGAGGAGAGCGACGATGGTGATTGCGCCGAAAAACTCGATGATGGGCGACGCTAATGCTTGCTGCGCCACATACCGTAACGTGCCGGTTTTTAGACGCTGAGCCGCCAGTCGAAAGCGCTTCGATTCAAAGTCTTCCGCCCCAAAGCTTTTTACGACTTGATGGCCGCTGAGGGTTTCCTGCAAGATCTGATTGAGTCCGGCAGCCATATCTTGCGCATGGCGAGTAGTCTTGCGAATGCGCCGGCCCAGCCGAACCGTCAGAAAGGCAACGATGGGAAATACAATTAAGCTGATCAACGAGAGCTTCCAATCGAAGCTGATCATCGCTAGGAGTAGGAATAAAGCGGTAAACGTTTGCCGAAGCCAATCGGCCAGCATGGTGGATATCGCCACTTGGATTTTGTCGATGTCGATCATGATGGACGACATGATGCGACCGGTAGTCTGATCCTCGAAGAATTGGGAATCCTGGCGCATCACCCGGTCGAAGACGTCCTGACGCAGGTCCGTAATGGCATTGATGCCTACCCAATTCACCAGGTAGTTTCCGAGATAATCGCAGACTCCTTTGGCTATGAAACAAAGCAGAATGCCGACCGCCACCATCGTCCAAATATTGTGAACAAACGACGGTAGGATGTTGTGCAGGTAAATCTGGAAATTGGTGCGCGGAATGGAGAAAAGAAGAGCCGGCGCGTCCGGCGCATCGGGCTTCAGAACGCGATTGAATACCAGCGGAATAATTTTTACCAGCAGGCCTTGGGAAAGGCCGACAACGGCCATGAAAAAAACCGACGCAACTAAGGCAGGCAAATAAGGCCGTGCATAGCGGAGCAGGCGGTGAAAGTCTTTCAAGCGTGCGCCTCTTCCAGCGTGCGCAGCCGTTCCACCGCGGCGATAACACGCGAGACGCCGATTTTATCTAAGCCGTCCGGTGACACAACGACCTCCGACTCGGTTTGCCAGGGTCCCCAAATGGCGGGGTTGGAGGGGCCGAAAAGCACGACGCTGGGTACTCCGAAGGCTGCCGCCATATGGGCCGGACCACTATCGTTACCGACAAACAAGGAGGCATTCGCGAAGAGTAGCTTGACTTTGCCGAGGTCGCCTTCGAAAACTGGATGGGGCTTAAATGGGGCTGGATCGTCACCTTGGGCGGCGAGAAAGACCGGCGTGATGTTCCATAGCCGGAGATAGCGGGCCACTTCGCAGAAGCGCTCGGCCGGCCAGCGTTTTTCAGGAGCGGAAGCAAACGGATGAAGGACGGCGTAGCGGGCCGCCGGTGGCGATTTGTCTTCCGGGATGCCCAGCAGGGCGCGAGGGACCTCCTGTACCGGGAGGCCCAGAGCAAAGAAGGCCGAGGCCAAGTGTTCGGCCGTATGTACGGTGCGATTGACGCCCAATATCCGTTGTGCCCGGCCGATTTTCAAGTTATAAGCGACGGTGGTACCGTGATGAGCAAATCCAGCGCGCCATTTCGCGCCGGACAGCGCAGTAATCCACTGGCTGCGCGCGCCACCGTGCAGATTCACGCAGAGCGCCGGTTTCCAACGGCGGACTGCTCTCCAAACAGGAGCAAGAACACTGCCGACGGCGTGATTGTCTTCGAAGACCGAGGCGAAGCGCGGCTCGACGGAAACGCCGATTTGCAGATCGGTACGCCATTGGTGTAAGAGGCACAAAGCCGGCGTGGTGAGAACACAATCGCCCAAAGAGCGTAGGCGAACTACACAAACACGGGCACCGAACGGCAGTTGCTCCAGCACCGTCATAAAGCTAAGACTCAATAACGGCTTGATCCACCAGCATCACCGGAATATCGTCGCGGATCGGATACACGCGGTGACACTGTACACATTTTAAGCCGCTGCCGTCCTCTTTGAGGTTGACAGTCGCTTTGCAAACAGGACAAACAAGGATGTCGAGCAGCTCTTTACTAATTGCCATCGAAGTAAATAGTTTATCAACGCGGAAAGTATGAGGACCGGTCGTCTATGCCTGCGCGACTTGTAAGCCGGTTTCTGTACCCGCCTTGCGGCGGGCGGCAACCATTCGTCTAGGCTTGCCATTGCTAGCAAGCTCCAGCAACCTACCCGGAAGTGGTAACGGAGCGGGCCGCTCCTCCTCCCCTATTTGGTCTTGCTCCGCATGGGGTTTTCCTTGCCAACCCGATTGCTCGGGCCGCGGTGCGCTCTTACCGCACCATTTCACCCTTACCTGCCAGAAATCCTGACCGGCGGTATCTTTTCTGTTGCACTTTCCGTAGCCTGCACCTTGAAATGCAAGCCCCCGGCCGTTAGCCGGCATGCTGCCCTGTGGAGACCGGACTTTCCTCCCGGCACTCGCCCGCAAAGGAGCCAGCGCCCAGCGGTTGCCCGATCGCGCAGGCAAATCCAGTATGACAGTTGCAGGAAGAAAACTACGACTGTGGTTTTCGGCGCATCGCTTCGTCCAGACGTTCCCAAATTCGGAGCGCGGGGATGGATGCTAGGTCATCGGAAAGCTGGAGCGCGGAGTGTGTCCAGCGAAACACCTGGCGGGCGTCCGGGTTCACCAGATAAATGTATTCGAATCCCCATGTCTCGTAAGCCTGGCATTTTTCAAGCAAATAGGGCATGGGATCTTCTTTGGACAGGATTTCGACGACGACATCGGTTGCCTGGGTAGGATAGGAATACTCAATCGCGCCTTTGGTGGCGATCACATCCGGTTTGGGATGTGCGTCTGGATCGATTCGCAACTCCACTTCGGAGCCGGCAAGGTATCCAACTTCATTCAACAGTGCACCGATAATAATCTGTAATACACCATGAACCCACGTCGGCATCGTTTTCGGCATGGCTTCGCCGAACCAGTACTCATAGGATTGATCGCTCTGTTCGTATTTCGAGTGGAACTCCAGAGGCGTCAACTTGTCCGCGACGGCAGCCATACGGATATTGTCCTTTATTCGTGCTGAATGTCAATCGGTTGCCGAGGTGGCGATCGTTACCGATGCGGTGTGTTCGAGAGTCTTTAAAATAAGAGTGTGAAGAAGGTCTTCGTTCAAAGTTTCGGCTGCCGGGCCTCGCAGGCCGATGGCGCTGCTATCGAGGCCTCGCTGGAGAATCGTGGCCTTATCGCTGCTGCTCACGCGCGTGAGGCGGACTTGGTGGTTTTGAATACTTGCACGGTAACGCACAGCGCGGACGTGGACGCGCGGCGTTTGATCCGCAGGCTGCACCGCGATTATCCCGATGCGAAGATTCTGGTGACCGGATGCTATGCACAACGGGCGCCGGCGGAGATCGAAGCGATGGAAGGCGTGAGCTGGGTGGTCGGCAATTCGCATAAAACACAGATCGCCGATATTGTTCTAAACGGTTCTGCCGGGGAAGAGTATCACGGGCAAGTTTTCGTGGGAGAGATCGAACGACAACAAGAGTTCCGCGCGATGCCGGTGAACGATACACGCGCCGACCGGACGCGTCCGAACTTGAAGATTCAGGATGGGTGCAGTAACCGCTGCGCGTTTTGCATTATTCCGTCCGTGCGGGGCCGTAGCCGAAGCGCGGGCACAGAGAGCGTGATCGAGCAAGTACGCGAGTTAGCCGGGCACTACTGTGAGATTGTTCTGAGCGGTATCAATTTGGGCCGATGGGGCCGGGATCTTTCGGGGCAGTTCCGATTGATCGATCTGTTGAAAATTATTTTGCGGGAGACAACGGTCCGCCGTCTGCGCATCAGTTCGGTGGAGCCGATGGATTGGAGCGGGGAACTGCTGGAGCTGTTTGCGGAGGAAGCCCGCATTGCCAAGCATGTGCATTTGCCGCTGCAGTCGGGCTCGGATGCGGTGTTGAAACGCATGTTCCGGAAGTACCGTACGCGCCATTACGCAACGCGTTTGGAACTGGCTGGTCGTTTGATGCCGGAGGCGGCGATCGGCGCCGACGTAATGACGGGCTTCCCTGGAGAGACAGACGAAGAGTTTGAGGAAACTCTTCGCTTCGTAGAACAACAGCCTTTCACCTATTTGCATGTATTTACCTATTCGGAGCGCCCGGGCACAGCAGCGGCAGGGTATGGAAACCCCGTGCCGGTGGCTGTGCGGCGTGAACGGACGCGGATTTTGCGCGCCTTGTCGGATCGCAAAAACGATGAATTCCGGCGTCGAATGGTGGGCAAGACGCTTTCCGCCGTGACATTGGAAGAACGCGGAATGGCGCTCACCAGTAATTTCCTGAAGGTGCGCTTGGCGCAAAAACGCGAGCCAAACCGGATGGTTCAACTCGCGATCGGATCGGTTCACGATGGCGTTTTACAGGAGCGCGAACTGCTGCCGGTACTTCGACAATGAAACTGGCAGTTGGATTGCACCGTAGGCACAAGACTGTGGCGCCGAAAGGCAGCCATCCGGGAAGGCCAACAGCAGTCATACATTCTCGGAGCTTATTGGGTTAACGGTGAAAGGGGATGACGAAATGAAAGCTACTCCCCTGGTGAAGGACGCTTTCCACCCAGATTTTCCCATCCATCAAGGCGATGAGCTGTGCGCAGATGGTGAGTCCAAGGCCCGTCCCTCCGAAGCGGCGGGTGGAAGAACCGTCGGCTTGGGTGAAAGGCTTAAAGATTTCACCTTGGCGCTCTGGCGAAATCCCGATTCCGGTATCCGCGATCGTGAAATGCAGGATGATGTGATCCTCTTCGACGGACTCGGCGGTAACCGTCAACGTGATTTGGCCTTTTTGGGTAAATTTCACAGCATTACCTACCAGATTGATAAAGATTTGCCGCAGGCGCTGAGGGTCGCTTTTTATCATGCGTGGTACGGCGGTATCTATGTGCGTGGATAGCAACAGAGCCTTTTTCGTTCTTTCGGCTTGCGAAACGGCAACGGCACGTCGGATGCATTCGGCCAGATCGAAATCGATTGCTTCAAGGACGAGCTTTTGAGCGGAGAGTTTAGAAAAGTCCAGCAGTTCATTAATGAGAAACATTAGCGATTCGCCAGAAATTTGCATGACGTCCAGGTAGTCGCGTTGTTCGGGGGTCAGCGGCTCGGTGGTAAGCAGGAGTTCGCCCATGCCTAAGATGCCATTCATTGGAGTGCGTATCTCGTGGCTGATGTTGGCCACAAACTCGTTCTTTGCTTGATTAGCAGCTTCGGCGTTCCGTTTTGCTTCCCGCAACTGATCTTCCGCTTTTTTCCGCTCCGTTATATCGTCATATGTTCCGAGTACGCCGATGACAGTGCCGGACCTATCGAAAATGGGAACCTTATTCTTCAGCAGCCACCATTCGTGGTTGGCATCTCGACCAAATTCCTCCACGTTTAGCTTGGACTTTGCGTCGGCTATGACGGCTCTGTCTTTGGCGCGGTATATGTTTGCGTCCTTCCGCCAGGGCATATCGTCGTCGGTGAGGCCGGCGATTTCCGAACAAGCGACGTGCGCGTCCTCGGCGAAGGCCTGATTACAGCCGACGTAAACAGAGTTTCTGTCCTTCCAAAAGACTCGTTGCGGGATGTGATTCAAAACCAGCTGAAGCATTTGAGTCGATCTATGTAAATCTCCTTCTGCTTTGGTTCTGATCTCCGTTTCTGCTTTCAGCAAGGAGTTCGCAATTTCCAATTCGCTGGTTCGCCGCGCCACGCGCTTTTCCAGTTGCTCCTCCAACAGGCGTAGTTTACGGAGAGTCTTTCGGCGCCTTCTCAGATTTTGGCGTAACCGCAACTGTGTCATCGTCAGGCGAGCTAACGAACGAAGCGCAGCGGCCTGCGCGTCGGTTAGAGTTCTGGGTTCCCGGTCGATCACACAGAGAGTTCCCAACCCGTGTCCTTCCGGTGTGACTAGTGGAGCCCCAGCATAGAAGCGAATATTGGGATCGCCGGTCACTAGGGGATTGTTCTGAAAGCGTTCATCCTGTGCCGCATCGGGAACCAGAAAGAGTTGCTTGCCATGAATAGCGTAGGTACAAAATGCAAGATCTCGCGGCGTTTCTGAGACGGTCAGTCCTATCTTCGACTTAAACCATTGGCGGTTTTCATCGATGAGACTAATCAGCGCAATCGGTGTTTGGCAGATATGAGCGGCAATGGCTGCAATGTCGTCAAATTCAAGTTCTGCCTTGGTGTCCAGAATCCGGTAAGTTCGGAGGCTTTCGAGCCGCGCTTGTTCGGCCATCTGTTCGGGATCATCTATCGCTCGGCTAGAATCCTGTATCGAAGCCATCTTTATACTTATTGTGGCGTCAACACCCCGACTCTCTCGCATTTTCGGGAAGTGCGATCTCACAGGCGCAGAGGCGGGCGCTCGATTCGCTTGCAAAAGTGGTCGCACCGCAAGAACGATATGCCGGAAGTACCAGGGTGCGGACCATGGGTTTATTGCTCGGCGAGCGATGACATATCGATGACGAACCGATACTTCACGTCGCCTTTGACAGTGCGTTCGAAGGCTTCCTCGATCTTCTGGATAGGAATGACTTCCACATCGGAGACGATGCCATGCTCGGCGCAGTAATCGAGCATTTCTTGTGTTTCTTTCACGCCACCAATGGAGGAGCCGCTGAAGGAGTGGCGGCCGGAGGTGACGCTATTGGGATGCACCGTAGGCGGAGTAGGCGGTAAACCGACCAGCACCATCGTTCCGTTTCTCCTGAGCAAGGACATGTAGGCATTGACGTCATGATCGGCGGAAACGGTGTCGAGAATCAAATCGAAGCTTTTGCCCTGCGCCTTCATGGCATCGCTATCCTTCGAGAGGACCACCTCATCGGCTCCTAAGCGGAGCGCGTCGTCGCGCTTGCTTTCCGAGGTGGTGAACTGGACGACGTGGGCACCGAAGGCATGGGCGAACTTCAGTCCCATATGGCCCAAGCCGCCTAGACCGACAATTCCCACCTTGTTTCCTTTCCCGGCTTGCCAGTAACGAAGGGGAGAATAGGTGGTGATGCCGGCACAAAGCAGAGGCGCGGTGGCGGCAAGATTCAGCTTGGGAGAGAGCTGGTAGGCGTAGGCCTCGTCGACAACGATGTGATTCGAATAGCCGCCCCTAGTGATGCCGCCATGCTTTTGGTCGGGCGAATTATAAGTTTCCGTCATGCCTTCGACGCAGTACTGCTCTTCTCCTGCCTCGCAGTTTTCGCAGTGACGGCAGGAATCGACCATCACGCCGACGCCAATCGCATCGCCGACCTTGAATTTTTTCACGGACGATCCAACGGCAGTGACTTTGCCGACGATCTCGTGGCCGGGCACCATGGGGTATTTACTACCGCCCCATTCATTACGCACCTGGTGGATGTCGGAATGACAGACACCGCAGAATTGGATATCGACGACGACGTCGTTCGGCCCCGGATCACGCCGTTCAAAGGAAAACGGGGCTAGTCGGTCATTCACGTTTTGGGCGGCATAGCCTTGTGTTTGAATCATGTTCGGACTTCCGTGAGATGCTTCTCAGGGCATTTCTGCTTCGTTTTCCCTACTAAATGGACGAGAGGGAAGAGCCGTGCGGCCTATTGTGAAGTTCCACGCGATACAAAAAGAGTAGTGCCTAATTTACTCAGCGAGGCTGGTCTGCTGGAGCATATACGCAAGCTGCCCCATGCGCGCGCCACTTACAAGCAGTTGGTAAAAGAATTACGGTTGCAGGGGGAGAACCGCGCGGAATTGGACGCGGTGCTGGACCTGCTGGAAGACAAGGGACTGCTGGTGGAGCTGCGCTCAGGGCACTATACGGCGGTAGGCGGCAACTCGGAGTATGTGGCAGGACGGTTAGCGATTCACCGCGACGGGTTTGGATTTTTAATTCAGGACCGGACGGGCGGCGAGGCGCAAGGAGATATTTTTATCCCGCCAGGCGAGACCGTAAAGGGGATGAACGGCGACCGTGCGTTGGCGCGGATCGTCCGGCAAAGCAGCAGCGGTCGTGCCGAAGGAGAAATCGTTCGCATTCTGCGCCGCGCGCATATTAGTGTGGTCGGCGAATTTCGAGTACACCGGCGCGGCAACTTTGTGGTTCCTGCCGATGACCGAATACAGCAATGGATCGAGATCCCGGAGGGGATGGAGCTGCCGGAGCAGTTGGCCGGATCGGACGGCATGAACGTGGATCGAGTCGGCCCGGCCGCGGCGGAGATCGCCACCGTGGAAGATCTGGACGGCATGATTGTGAACGTGGAGGTGCTGGAGTTCCCTCAAGGCGGCGAACACGGCGTGGGGCGTGTGATCGAGATCCTAGGATACCCGGACGATTTCGGCATCGACGTGGAGGTAATCATTCGCAAGCATCATCTGCCGCATCGCTTCCCGCAGGCGGCCATTGAGCAAGCACGCGGCATCTCGCGGGTGATCGACGAAGCGGAACTGGCGCGGCGGCGCGACTTTCGTGACTTAGATATCGTGACCATCGACGGCGAAACGGCGCGCGATTTCGACGATGCGGTTTGGGTAGAGGCTCTGCCGCAGGGCGGTTTTGCTCTGCAGGTGCACATCGCCGATGTCGGCCATTACGTAAGGCCGGGAACGCCGATCGACACGGAAGCGATGCTGCGGGGCACCAGCGTTTACTTTCCGGACCGGGCGGTGCCGATGCTGCCGGTAGAGTTGTCGACCGACATCTGCTCGCTGCGTCCGCGGGAGGACCGGCTGGTGCTCTCGGCGTTGTTGGAGGTCGATCGCCAGGGCGATGTCGTTTCGCAGGAATTGACGCGCGGCGTGATTCGCAGTGTGGAGCGCATGACTTATACGGACGTGTTCCGCGTGCTGGAGGGCGACGCGGCGATGCGGGAGCGCTACGGCAAACTGGTAGACCGGTTTGAACTCATGCGCGAGTTGGCGCTGATTTTGAACCGCAAGCGGACCAAGCGGGGCTCTATCGATTTCGAAATGCCGGAGACCAATATCGCACTGGATTTATCCGGCCAGATGGTGGGGGTCACGCGGGGGGAGCGCAATATAGCGCACCGACTGATCGAGGAGTTCATGCTGGCCGCCAATGAGGCCGTGGCGGGCCATCTGCAGTCGGCCGGCATCCCGAGTCTGTACCGGATTCACGAGCGACCGGAGGCGAAGCGGGTCATGGAGTTCGAGGAGCTGGCGGCACACTTTGGCTACTCGCTAGAGGTGGGCGCAATGCCGGTAAAAAAATTCAGCCGCGTGGAGCGACGGCGAGATGGGCGAAAGGTGCGGAAAGAGGTGGTACTGGCAAACGAGGATTTCCCGCTCTCTTCGCGGAACTATCAACGCTTGATTGCGAAGATTGCCGGCAAGCCGGAGGAACGCATTTTGAGCTATCTGATGCTGCGGTCTTTGAAGCAGGCTCGCTATAGCCAGGTGAATGAGGGACACTTTGCATTGGCGGCCTCGGCGTACACGCATTTTACTTCGCCGATTCGCCGCTATCCCGACCTGGTGGTGCATCGTATTTTGTCGCACTATCTGGATACGCAAAAGATGCTGACCGAGGAGCGCTTGCTGAAAGAGTTGGGCGATGACACTTCTTTTACCGAACGCCGCGCGGCGGAGGCCGAGCGGGAATTGATCGAGTGGAAAAAAGTTCGATTTATGGAGGAGCGGGTGGGCGAGGAATTCGATGCGCTGATTATCAGCACGACCAAGCACGGCTTTTTTGTGGAATTAACCGAGCTTTTCGTCGAGGGGTTGGTTCCGATGGAGACACTGGGGCGAGAGCGGTTTCAGTACCACGAGAATGGCCGGCAAATTATCGGCGAGCGCAGCCGCAAAACGTATTCGATCGGCGATGCGGTGCGGGTGCGGCTGGACCGGGCCGACGCGGTGGAACGGAAACTGCAATTTGCGGTCACGAATGCGGAAGGAATGGGGCAGAGGCATCGGCGGCAACGGGGATAACTGAGTGGTCGGGTTTCTTCACACATTTAGGTGATACACTGAAATATGTGAAGGGTCAGACAAATGTTACGCTTAGCCTTCCGGAGCCCTTGCTTCGGAGATTCCGCGTGTATTCTGCTTCTCGCAACCAGTCGATGACTCGAGTGATGACCGAAGCGATTCAGGCGCTTCTTGAAAAAGAAGAGGATTCTGCTGTCGCAAAACACCGCTTCCTTGCTAGAGCAAGGAGTTCGCCGGATCGAGGGACCGGAGGAGCGATTACGTGGACGCGCGACGAAATTCACGAGCGTGGAGTCCGGTGAGCCTCGAGTTTATCGACACAAACGTGATTGTTTACGCTTACGACGGCGGCGCGGGAAGCAAGCAGGAGCGCTCTCTGGAATTAATTGGCGGGTTATTCGACACGCTGAGTGGCTGTTTAAGTACGCAGGTACTTACCGAATTCTATTCTGTGGCGATAAAAAAGCTGAAGATGAGCAGCCGGGAGGCCGAGAACGTCATTTACGATCTTCGGCGGTGGACTACTCACCGACCGGACCATGGCGATATTCTTTCTGCTTGCCGACTGCATCGCGAATTGAACACAAGTTGGTGGGACGCCATCATCGTGAACAGCGCAATAGCCATGAATTGTTCGATTCTTTGGACCGAAGATTTGCAGCATGGCCAACACTTCGGGTCGGTTCTGGTGCAAGATCCCTTTCGCGAAGACCAGTAAGCTGCCCTCTCACTCCAGGACGGCAACAAATTCGGCGATGATTTGATACTTGTCTTCTTCGGCGTCGAGATCCCAGGAGGGATACTCGGGGTTAAGGCTTTCCAGCCGAATGCGGGTTTGAATAAAACCTTCTTCGTCGGACTTTTTTTCGCTTTTGTAGCGCTTGACGGTGTACTGGTTATCGTCGGCGAGTTCGGAGTTGCGTACTAAAACCAGGCGCCCGTTGCGCGATCCGACGACGTTGCGCCGAAAGACGCATAAACTGCCGTTGGGAATACGCGGTTCCATGGAATGCCCGCGAATTTCGGCGATAAACATGTTCTCGTCGATCTGCAGATCGGGTGGAACTTCCACCCATTCTTCGGCGGCGATGTTTTCTTGATTGGAGAGAAACGGTCCCGCGGCCACGGCCAACGAGTAGCGCGGCAAATGGGTGCGGAAGCGCAGCACCTGCGCCGGGACATGCTCCCGGTAAAGCTCACCTAAAGTCTTATCGAAGTTCCGCACCGTCACAGCCTCCCGATCTGTCAGGCGAATGGCTTGAGAAGCAACGGTCTCCAAGAAATCCAGCACGGCGGCACCACCCCGCTCCCGTGCCTGCATCGCCAAATCGTCTTCCAATTCTTCCAGCACCTCGGCGTCCTCGTCCGCCGCCACCGCGTTCCAATCGCGCCGGAGGCGCAGGTGCAGGGTGTCGGTAGCAGGATCGAGCAGTAAGACGCCGATGGTTTGGGTGCCATGCCCAGGCAGATCCGAAAGCAACAGCGAGTATTCGGCCCTTCTAGGGGCGAAGTCGCTGAAGCGGAGAACCGGGGCCGGCATATGTAGAGAATTATCCTACGGAAGGGGTGGCGAGGGAAATAGGCTGGGGTTGGTGGTGGTTTTGTAGGGAGTGCTTCCACGCCAAGAGGACCGGTAGTACGGCTGTTACTTGGTGCCCGAAGGCGACGACGGTGGGGGCACGGCATAGTATCCTCGGCGCGCCCTTACCCGGACGTTGGCTAAGTCGACAACGACTTTGACGTTGCGGAACGATTTAGCGTCGTCATTATCGGACACATAGCGGAGAATGTATTGGGTGGTGACTTCGCCGACGATATCGGAAACCGCGCGATACATTTTGCTGTCGACAACGGATTTGTAGGCACCCGTTCCTACTGTGAGCGCATAGTTGCCGTCATCGGAAGGGTGAGACAGATAGCCGTCGGTGTCTTTGTAGACCTCGCCGAGCGGGTAAACGACGCGTCCGCCGGTTTGCGTGGCTAGCCGCACCAGGGTATTGTTGCTGGCGTTGGCGAAACCGAATGCCTCGGTGCTGATGCAATACACAGTGACCAAATTGCGCTGGGCGAGTTCGACGACCTGATCGAGGGAATGTTTACTGGCGTTATCGTGGCCGTCGCCGACGATGATCACGACGCGCCTGGGCGCGAAGGGCTCTCCTCTGACCAGCTTGCGATTGGTGCAGGCGAGCTCGATGGCATCGAAAAGCGCGGAGCCGCCGCCGGGGTGCAGCTTGCGAATTTTGTCCACGAGAAGCTCGGGATCGTTGGTGGTATTGACGGCCACTTCGGCATCCTGGCCGCCGTAGGTGATTAGATAGCCGGAGTATTTGGCATCGCCGGGCATCAAGTTCTGGATGAGTTCCTCCGTGGCATTTTGGAAATTTTTCCAATGGATGCGACTGGCCGCGCTCGAGTCGAGCAGAAATCCCATCACTACCGGCTGATTCCGGTCACGGGTAAAGAAGCGAATGGTTTGCGGCTTGTTTTCCTCGAAGACCTGGAAATCGCTTTTTGTGAGATCGGAGACGAAGCGCCCGCGATCGTCGGTGACGGTGACGGGCAAGATGACTTCGTTGACCGATACCTTGATAGACGGATTATCGTCTAGTTTGCTCTTCGAGGCAGCGTTGGAGGGCGGTGCGGCAGGAGAAGGGACGACGGTGGTGGTGGTTGCCGTTTTGCCGGTGGTGGGCGCAGGCGCGACGGGGGTTTGTTGTGCACCGGCGACCCCTGGCAAGCAAATGGCCGCTCCCAACAGGGCCAGAAAAGCAAAGGACTTATGGAACTGCATGTCGACAGGGTCTCAGTCGGATTATAGCGAGACGATCCCCGTTAGGGGAACACGGCCAGAGTACGGCATCGTCATCGGCTGCCGGTCGGGGAAGCCGCGACTCGGGAGGCGAGGATTTCCTCCACGCCGGCCGAAGCGTCTACTCCCGGCAGCCCTTCGACTGGCTGCACGGTAAAAGAGCTGGGAGGAACATCGGTCATTTTACGAAGAGCGGCCAACGCAGCGGGGTCGGGCGAGAAGGCATTCACTTGTACCGGCGCCGCTTCAGCTGCGACGGCGGCGGCGGCCCGGTTCAACCGTCGAAAGGCTTCGCGAGCGTCGTCTAAATAGTTGCCGAAGGAGAGCTGCAGGCCTGTGAAGACCAGACGGGGAGCATGCACCACGGTGGCGCGCGCGGACGGCAGGGAGACCAGTGGCGAGCCGTGGGGTGAGGTATCGGTGGAAACAGGTGTCGGCGACTGGGCGACCGCTTCACAGGTGGCCGATTCGTCCGGCGGGTCGCGCAATGCCTGGATGACGATGGAAGCCGCTCCGGGAAACGCCGCATCGAGCATTTTCGACAGGGAAGCACCGTTGCCGTCGATGCGCGAAGTGAAGCAAGTACAGCGCAAGATATGGGTGACGGAAGCTGTTTGCATGCTTTTCTGCAACCGCGCAATCGAGGCCGGCAGGGTGGGGGCGGTTTGGCCTGAGAAGAACACCAGACCCTGCGGGTTGGCCTGCTTTCGAGTCTCGACGACAGCCTCCATGGCAACCTGCGCCCGGCTGTCCTGAAGCGCGCCTACCTGGACGATGCTCACCACCGGTAAAGAAACCTTGTGGTCGCTGAAGATTTCGCTGACCGCCGATTGCAGGCGGCGCGCATCGCCTGGACCGGCCACGAAGGCCCTTAGTTTTACCACCCGTTCGTTCCTTGTTTCGCGCAGCAAATTGTTGAGAGATCGACGGATCTGGGCGGCTAAGCCACCGGATTGGAGCAGCGGCAGGTCCCGGAACTCCAGCATTCCCGTTTCCGCGGCGAGAGCCATAGGCAGTTCTTTGGGAAGCGGAAGAACTTCGGATTTCGGCTCAGGTCTATGTTTTCTTTGCGATGCCCGAAGGGGAAGGGAGCCGCCGATCAGCAACGGGACCAGGACGAGGCTGAAACAAAAAATGCGACGGCACATGCAAGCTTCTTCGTCTAGCCTAGCGCGGGACGTTCGATGGGAGAGGAGGCAGGTAACTTCAAGCTGAGAAGGAAAAGAAAATCTGCAAATTGGCTGACAAGCAGCAGTCCAATTTGGTAGGGTGGCGGTAGTGTCTCCTCTGCTCCAAATCCAGCTCGATTCCCAGGGAGACCAGCCTTTATATCGGCAATTGGCGGCTAAGATTCATTTATTGGTCGCAGAAGGCGAATTGCAAAGAGGCGATCGCTTACCGGCCACTCGGGAATTGGCTGGCCAGCTTGGACTGAACCGCACGACCGTTTCCGCGGCTTACGCCTTCTTAGAACAATCGGGTTTACTGCAAGGCCAAGTAGGGCGGGGAAGTTTCATTGCCGCGCCAAGGACCGTCGGCAAAAAAGAGATCGGAACGGCGGGGCCGGTGGACTGGGACGTACTGTTGCGGATGGAAGGCGGGGTGCGGACGATAGCGGCGACTGTCGCGGTGGAGATCAGTTTTGCCAGTTCGCGGCCTCCCGCCGACGATTTTCCTTTGCCGGCGTTCCGGCGACTGGCTGCCGAAGTGATCGAGGGTCCGGAAGTGACCGAAGTTCTGCAGCTTGGCTCGCCGTACGGCTATCGCGCCTTACGTCATTACCTGCTGGGGCAAGCGCAGAAGGACGGCATCGCGCGCTCCGGCGACGACGTTCTGATTACGAATGGCTGCCAGCAGGCTCTGGACCTGTTATCCCGCATCGTGCCTGCCGATGGCGAACATGCGATAGCGATGGAGGACCCGGTGTATCACGGGTTGCTGCGCGTGCTGCGGCGTTGGGGTGGCGAGACCCTTCCGGTGCCGGTGGACGAAGGTGGTATTTCCATCGATGCCTTGGAGAAAGCGATGGGAGAGAGACGCCCGCGTTTTCTCATCGTTACCCCTAGTTTTCAGAACCCAACCGGTACCACGCTTTCTTTATCGCGCCGGCAGGCGGTCGTCGACCTGGCGCGGCGGTATGGCACGGTGCTGGTGGAAAACGACATCTACAGCGAATTGCGTTATGAGGGCGCCGCGCTGCCGACGTTGAAGGAGCTGGACGGGACGGGGAACACGATTCTACTGCGAAGTTACTCGAAGATTGCTTTTCCGGGTTTACGGGTCGGCTGGGTGATTGCGCCCAAGCCGGTGGTAGCCCGTTTGGCGGAGGAAAAGCAATGGACCGATTTGCATTCCGACCACTTAGCACAGGCGATTCTGCTGCGTTTTGCGGAGTCCGGGGAGTTGGCGCAACATCTGCAAAAGACGTGCAGTGAAGGGAAGAACCGGCTCGATACCATTCTGGAGGCTTGCCCGGAAGCGATGCCTTCCGGCACCCGGTGGACTTATCCCCAAGGCGGGATGAGCATGTGGCTGGAGCTTCCCGAACCACTGCGCGCTGTCACTTTACTGGACCGGGCGCGAGAGCGTGGGGTAGACTTCCTGCCTGGATCGTTTTTTTCCGCAGGGGAGACGAGTGGACGTTGTTTGCGCTTGAGCTTTGGGGGACTTTCACCGCATAAGATTCGGCGTGGGATCCATGTTCTGGGTGAGGCGGCCCGCCGGGAATTGGCTGATGCCGCCGCAACGGCGAATTTTGAGCCGGCGATGGCTTTGGTGTAACGAGTTTGGCGTAACAAATTTGGTTGAACAGATTGGGAAAGGAAAAAAAATGAGCTTTGGAAGTGAGCAGTTCCGTTTAAACGTCGGTCTAGCCGAGATGTTGAAAGGCGGCGTGATCATGGACGTGGTCAATGCCGAGCAGGCTGTCATCGCCGAACAGGCCGGGGCGGCGGCAGTGATGGCGCTGGAGCGTGTGCCGGCCGATATACGGAAGGAGGGCGGAGTGGCGCGTATGTCGCAGATCCGTGTGATTCGCGAAATTATGAGCGCGGTTTCGATTCCGGTCATGGCGAAGGCACGCATCGGGCATTTCACCGAAGCCAACGTGCTGGAAGTATTGGGAGTGGATTACATCGATGAGAGCGAGGTGCTGACACCGGCCGATGAGGAACACCACATCGACAAGCACCCCTTCAAAGTTCCGTTTGTTTGCGGCGCCAGGAACCTAGGTGAGGCCTTGCGCCGCATTGCCGAAGGCGCGGCGATGATTCGCACCAAAGGCGAAGCGGGCTCCGGCAACATCGTGGAGGCGGTGCGCCACATTCGCACTATCGTGAAGGAGATGCGGCAACTGACGGTACTGGGCAAGGAGGAGCTGGTGCATGAAGCCAAGAACCTACAAGCACCGTTGGAATTGGTGCAATACGTAGCGCAGCACGGCAAGCTACCGGTTCCTAATTTTTCCGCGGGCGGGATTGCCACGCCTGCCGATGCGGCACTGGTGATGCAGTTAGGCGCGGAAGCGGTTTTCGTCGGCTCGGGTATTTTCAAGTCGTCCGATCCCGAGACACGCGCCAAAGCGATGGTCAAGGCGGCGACCTACTATCGGGATCCCGTGAAGCTGTTGGAAGCCAGCGAAGAACTCGGCGAAGCGATGCCCGGCCTGGAAATTTCCAAGATGGCGGAATCCGAGTTGATGCAAACGAGGGGATGGTAAATTCTCCGGTCGATGACGGAAAGCCGGAACAGCCGGTGATCGTCATCGGGGTGCTTGCCTTGCAAGGGGACTTCGAGGCGCACCGTCGCGCAATCGAGAATACCGGCGCGATGGGCCTGGAGGTGCGCACGGAAGCGGACCTTCGCGATATCGACGGATTGATCGTTCCCGGCGGCGAAAGCACGACGATGTTAAAGCTGCTGCAGGTGGAAAATCTGTTCGAGCCTTTACGTCGGTTTGGGCAGGAGAAGCCGGTGTTCGGCACCTGTGCCGGCGCGATCCTGCTGGCCTCCGAAGTTCTTCATCCACGGCAAGCGTCGCTTGGCTTAATGGACCTGACGGTGGAGCGCAACGGGTACGGTCGACAGTTGGACAGCCGTATTGCGCACATCGATGTCGACGGTGTTCGTTCGGAGGCGGTGTTTATCAGGGCTCCGGTGATCCGAAAGATTGGACCGGAAACAACTGTACTGGCCACCTACCTGGGAAAGCCCGTGCTGGTGGAGCAGCATTTCCATTTGGTTTCCACGTTTCATCCGGAACTATCCTCCGTCAATGTGGTTCATCGATATTTCGTCGACAATGTAAGAAAATGGAAGATCAATGAAAATCGTTGAGCAGCAAGACGACGGAAAGACACGCGTTCTTTTTGTCTGCATCGGTAACTCCTGCCGCAGCCAAATGGCGGAAGGCTTTGCACGGAAGTATGGCGCGGATGTGTTGGATGCGTTCAGCGCGGGAACCGCTCCAGCATCGATTGTTCAACCCCTGACGAAGAAGGTGATGGCCGAGAAAAGTGTGGATTTGGAAGGCCAGTTTCCCAAACATTACAGTGCATTCGAGCTTCCGAGCTTCCACACCGTAATCAATATGAGTGGGTGGAAGCTGCCCGGCCAGTTGCCGCGAGATCTGCGCGAGTGGAAGATTACCGATCCGATCCGCCAGAGCGAAGAAGTCTACACCACTGTCAGGAATGAGATTGAACAGCTTGTGATGCAGCTTATTCTAGAAAGACGCAAAGGGGAGATGAGCAGCGGCGAATCGAAGGCGCGGCGCGTCGCGGAGAAACCCGCACCAGCGGAGAAGTCGTCGGTACAAGCAAACTCCGCGTTTCGAATGGGTCGTCGGAGATAGACACTCTTTACTTCAGTGTGCGGGGCACACGTGCTAAATAAAAAACGCGATATCGAAGCCACAGAAGCTTCAATATCGCGTGATTTTTTTATACGCTTATGAACAACAACGACTACTGCTTGGGAGCAGTGGTGGAGTTGGAATCGTTCATGGTGCCCATGTTGTCAGACTTCTTATTCTTTTTCTTCTTTTTCTTGCCTTTTTTCATGGTGCCATTGTCCATCTGACCGCTGCCGCTGCTCATGCTGCCATTGCTTTGGTCACTGCCCATGGTGCCGCTGCTTTGTCCGCTGTTCATGCTGCCATTGCTGCCGGTACTGCCGTTGCTTTGGCCGCTACCCATGCTGCCGCTACTTTGACCACTGCCCGTGCTGCCGCCCGATGAGCTTTGCGCGAACACTGCCGTACCAGAAAGCAGTGAAAGACCGAGGGTGGCAATCATTAGTTTCTTCATATTTTTTCGAATCTCCTTTTTCAACTCTTGGCACCGGTGTGCCACTCCCGAGTATAGTCGGACCAGCGGGGAAATAGGCTTATTCAGAGATCCTTTAATGATCCGTAGTGTAATTTCTGGATCGAAGGGAATTCGTGTACCTGAATGGAGGTGAAACCAGGGCTGGAAGGAAATTAGGAAGCGTAAACAGATTTATCTTAACGAGGAGATTGGTGCGGATGAGAGGACTTGAACCTCCACGAGATTGCTCCCACTAATACCTGAAACTAGCGCGTCTGCCAATTCCGCCACATCCGCAAGGTAGGCAACGTCCTTCATTGTGAACGATCGGAAGTATTGTGTCAAACAACAACGGGATCAGCTGCTGCCGTCGGGATCGCTCAGTGTGTCTTTAATATAAAGTTCCTGAATCAGCACGATCGCCGCGGCAGTAAGCGGAATGGCGAAAACCATGCCAAGGAATCCGAGAAGAGCGCCGAGCAGAATTTGTACGGCAATGGTGAGCGCCGGCGCGAGTTTGACGACCTTTTTCTGGATGATGGGGGTGAGTACGTAGTTCTCCAGGATTTGCACCACGAAGTAAAGTGCGAGCACCCACAAAGCGGTACGAGGAGATTGCATCAACGCAATCAGTGCTGCCGGGAGGGCGGCAATGAACGGTCCGAAGTTCGGTACAAAATCCAGCAGCCCGGCTAGGATCGCCAGGGTGAGCGTCAAGGGGACGTCAAGCACGAGCAAGCCAATATAGGTGGCCACGCCGACGAAGATCATCAAGAGGAGTTTTGCGAACAGCCATTGGCGTAGTGTTGCTCCGGTGTGTAGAAGGATTTCACGCGCTCGGGGACGCCGTTGGGGTGGAACTAGGCGGAGCGTTCCGCCGATATAAAGTTCCGGGTCGGCGGCCAGGAATATGGCGAGAACAAAAATCAATAGGACACCGGAAATAACTGTCAGGGTGCCGGAGAATACGCCGGTAATTTTGGAGAGTATTTTCCCCGGATTTCCGAGAGAGCTGCTGCTCAGGTCGGGTAGTCGGCTGACCATGTCCTGGATGATCGCGTTGTGGGCAAATTGCGATTTCAAGGAGGCGAACGCAGTGGGCAATTGGCTGGAGAGCATTTGTATTTGGTTTGAAAGCTCGTTCGCGCGCAGCCATAAGGTCAAAGCAAATATCGCAAAAAGGGCGATGATTACCAGGAGAAGAGCAAGGCCCTCCGAAAGGCCGGTTTTTCCAGCAACAAAATTGCTTATCCCGCGTAGAAGAAGAGCGAGCAGTATACCGGCGAAGCCAATCAGCAGGATGGGAATGCCCTGCATGACCATCAGCCAAAGAAGAACAAATCCCGAGGCGATGCCGAGAACGACGAGAGTTTTGCGGCTGAAATCGGCCATGAAGTTTGTTCGTGTTTAAGAATAGCCGATGATATTTTCGTTCGTGTTACTATCACGCCAAAATCATATGCAGCGCTGCATTCGTTTGTGTGTTTTCTTTTCCGTTCTGTGTTGTGTTGGCAGCCTTCATGCCTCCTGGGTGAGGCCACCGGTAAAGCTGATTCTGGATACCGATATCGGGAACGACATCGACGACGCGTTGGCGCTGGCCACCATTCATGCTCTGCAAAGCCGTGACGAAGTGGAGCTCCTTGCGGTCACCATCACGAAAGACAACCGGTTTGCCGCTCCTTTCGTCGATCTGGTCGATACGTTTTATGGGCGGCCTAAGATTCCGATTGGTGTAGTGCAAGACGGCAAGACGCCGGAAGGCTCGCCCATGCTGCAGATTCCAGCGCAGCTCCGTTATCCCAATGGGCGTTATGTCTACCCGCACAAGCTGGAAGACGGCACGCAAGCACCCGAAGCAGTCGAGCTACTTCGGCGCGTTCTTTCGGCGCAGCCCGATCACTCGGTGACGGTGGCCCAGATCGGCTTCAGCACGAACCTGGCCCGTCTCCTGCAATCGCCCGGCGGACGGGATTTGGTGCAGCGCAAAGTGGTCACGCTGTACATGATGGCCGGCAACTTTGCCCGTACCGATCCCGAATACAATATCTACATCGATCCGCAAGCAGCGAAGATTTTGTTCGAGCAGTGGCCGACGCCGATGATCATCAGTCCGTTCGAGGTAGGCCTGGCGATCACGTTCCCTTACGAGAGCATAGAGAAGGATTTCAATTACACAGCCAACCACCCGGTCGCCGAGGCGTTCCACATCTTCGATCCCAAGCGGGAAGACCGGCCCAATTACGATTCGACGGCCGTGATCGAAGCGATCCGCCCGCAGCGGGGTTATTTCGAGCTTTCCTTGCCCGGACGGGTGACGCTCGGGCCGCGAAACAGCACTCTATTTACGCCCGATCCGAACGGTAAGTGTCGCTATATGATGGTGAAAAAAGAACAGGTGGAGCCGATCCGCCAATTGATGGCCGATCTTGTCAGCCAACCGCCGCAAGGGAGTTCGGCGTCAGCGCCGGGCAAGTCCCTTGCTTCGCCACGATCCCGCCATCGTCGTCCAGCTAAAATCAAATAGATGCCAGCAGCACCATCCACCGCGCAAGCAAGGCCGTCGCCCCTGCGCTCTCCTTTTCTGACCGTCGTGCTTGCCTGGTTGGTTCCGGGCGGCGGTCATTTTTTACTGGGCCGACGGTACCGCGGTCTCATTGTCTTCCTGACGGTTCTCGCTTGCTTTGCCGTGGGCCTTGCTATTCACGGCCCCATGTTTCAGCCGGGAGGAGCCGATGTTTTGACACGCATCATCAACACCGGCGGGTTCATCGGCGATCTGGCGAATGGAGTGTTGTATTTTTTTGCCATGGCTAGCGGTTATGCGCCGCTCGATAATGGTGGGCATGCCGCCGACTACGGATCGAAATTTCTGGTGGTGGCCGGTCTGCTGAATATTTTGGGCATGGTAGACGCTTACGAGATCGCCATCGGTCAAAAGGATTGATTTTATGCCGGCTTATCTCTCGCATTTTCAAATGTCTCTTCTGTTTGCTTTGTTTGCCAGCATCATTTTAGGAGTGGTGACGAAGCGAACCGATGAAGAGCGACTTCGCTACGGCGTGTATTGTTTTGCCTGCTTCCTGGCCGCACTGTTTGGGATTGGCTGGACGATGCATTTTCTTCACGGATGAAAGCGCGCCAGCTTTGAGTGAAGAAACGAAAGTGAACTGGTAATGAAGACGTTTTACATCGAGACATTTGGCTGCCAGATGAATGCTCACGATTCGGAAAAGGTGACCGGCACCTTGCTCGAGAAGGGCTACCGGCAGGTGGACAGTACAGCAGATGCCGAGCTGGTTCTGTATAACACCTGTAGCATCCGCGACAAAGCCGAACAGAAAGTATTTCACCGGTTACAGCAATTCAAACGCGAGGCAGGAAAGGGAAAAATCTTCGGCGTCATCGGCTGCGTAGCGCAACAGGAAGGCGAACGTATTTTTGAGCGTGCGCCGCACGTTAGTCTGGTGGCGGGCTCGGCGAGTTATACCAAATTGCCGGAGCTCCTGGTGCAACTGGAAGCAGGCAACCGCCGCGTTACGGGATTGAGCCTCGATACAGAGGACACATTCGATACGCCTTTTACCCGACGCGATCATCCACATCGCGCTTATCTCACCATTATTGAAGGTTGTGACAAGGCGTGCGCCTACTGCGTGGTTCCGTTTACACGCGGACCGGAGCGCAGCCGTACAAGTGAGAGCGTGATGCAGGAAGCGCGGAGCCTGGCGGAATCCGGGTACTCGGAGATTCAGTTGCTCGGCCAAAATGTAAACAGTTATCGTGATCCTTCTGAGCGCGCTTGGGATTTTGCGCAGCTTCTCGCCCAGACGGGCAAGGTACATGGCATACGGCGCGTACGATTTACCACGTCGCACCCCCGCGATTTTGTGAAGCCGATTATTGATGCTATCGACGAGAATCCGGCATTATGCAATCACGTTCATCTGCCGGTGCAATCGGGCTCCAGCGACGTGCTTTCCCGCATGCAACGCTTGTATTCGCGCGATGAGTATATGCGCCGTATCGAGTGGATGAAGAATGCGCGGCGCGACATTACGATTACCACCGATATCATCGTCGGTTTTCCCGGCGAGACAGAGGCGGATTTTCAGGAAACGCTTCGCCTTCTCGATGAAGTCGAGTACGATGCCATGTTCATCTTCAAGTATTCCAAGCGTCCCAATACGTCTGCGCTGCAGTACGAAGATCACATCCCGGAAGAAGAAAAGACGCGTCGCTTCCAAATTCTGCAGGAACATCAACGTACGATTCAGATTCGCCGTAACGCTGCTTACGTTGGAAAGGTGGAAGAAGTACACGTGGAAGGCTACAACAAAGCGACCGAGCAATGGATTGGGCGGACATCGCAGCATAAGACACTGAACTTCAGCGATGCTGCCCTGCCGGCCCCCAACGGCGATGAGACTTACCTTGGTAAATATCTGGACGTACTGGTGACAAGGGCGAGTCCGAACAGCCTTGCCGGTGAGCGTGTGCAGTCGCCGGAACTAAGCGTGCAGTAGTCTGGTGAATGTGATGTATCAACGAAACGAACGGAGGCAAGCATGGAAGTAGAGATGAAAATTCGCGGTCTGATGATGGACCAGATGAGTAATATGCCGATCGTCGTATTGAAGGATTTAGGTGGTGATTCGGTGCTTCCCATTTGGGTGGGTATCTATGAGGCGAACGCGATTGCGCTTGAAATAGAAAAGGTATCCACGCCGCGCCCGATGACGCATGACCTGATCAAAGTTCTGTTGATGGGCCTGGATGCTTCGGTCACCAAAGTAGTTGTCAGTGAGCTGAAGGACGATACTTTTTTTGCGCAAATCTGGTTGGAGCGTAACGGCAAGCTGATCAGCGTCGACTCGCGCCCCAGCGATGCGCTGGCTTTGGCGCTGCGTCACGATTGCCCCATTTATGTCGATGAAAAAGTTTTACAAACTTCACGCGGTTCCAATGGCGTTTCCGAAAAAGTGAACAACGAAGAGCTGCGTAAATGGCTGGAGAATTTGAACGAAGACGACATGGGCCGCTATAAGATGTAGAGTGCGTTCCCGTTCGTTACTTTGTGCTGTATTTTTCACCACTTTTCTTCCTGTTTATTTGCAAACTGCTTTCTCTGGGACCGTTTTGCCGAATGGCAGACAGATTACCCCTGCGGGAAAGTGGATCGAAACGGCTCCCTATCCGTTCACACTTGCGCTGCGGCGCGATGGCAAGCAGCTTGTTGTTCCCTCGATAGGCTTTCCCTTCGCTCTCAACGTTGTCGACGATCCGATCTCCGGAAATGCCGTAGTGCGTCAGATTCCGGTGGGAGTAGACAACGATCCTGCGGTGGAAGTCTACACCGGCGCCACCTACTCTCCAGACGGAAGGCTTTTCTACAATGCGACGGGCGACAGTGGAGCGGTCGACGTTTTTCGAACAAGCGATTGGAAAAAAATGAGGCGGATACCGCTTGACGGCAAATCCGGTTCGCGGGTTTTTACCCATAGCTTTGCGGCGGCGCTGTGCTTATCTTCCGACGGCAAGAGATTGTATGTTGTAGATCAGGCAAACTGGCGTATTGCTTTGATCGAAATGTCCAGCGGCATGGTTGTCGGTTCAGTGCCAACGGGTGTGAACTCCATTGCAATCTGTTTATCTCCTGACGGCAAGCGGTTGTACGTTGCCAATTCCGGCTTATTCGAGTACCGGCCGGTTCCGAACTTAAATGCTAACGATGTGGTGGGAAGCGGCTTGAGGTTTCCTCCTTTTCCTTATCCCTCTGTCCAGGCGCGAACCGGCGTCGACATCGGGGGGCGATGGGTGGCTGGACTGGGAGACGAGAACAGCGTACGCGGCAGTTCTGTATGGACTTACGATGTCTCCGATCTCCGGCAGCCGAAGCAGTGGGCACAGTTACGCGTAGGGAGAGCGATCGGGCAGAGAGGTGGAGTGGTGGGCGGAGCTGCTCCTTCGGCGATCGTCGCGGACGCAAAGCATGTTTACGTCGCGTTGGCGCATGAGGACGGCGTGGCTGTTTTGACGGCTGACGGCCATTCCTCGGAGGCTGAAATTGCGCTCAGCCCTTTATCGGGACTCGTTTTTCCGACAAGAAAAGAAATCCGCTGCGAGGGGTAATGCCCAGCGGACTCGCTTTATCAGGAACCCGTCTCTATGTATCCGAAGCAGGTATAAACGCAGTGGCGGTGATCGATACAATAAACGATAAAGTGTTGGGACATTATCCGGTAGGATGGAATCCTTCTTCGGTCACCGTTTCACACGATGGACGCCGTATATATGTCGTCAACACCAAAGTGAAGGGAACCGGCCCGAATGCCGGTGCTGATTTTCACGCTACTCATTCCTATATCGGCACCCTTGAGTATGGCGGTATTTCGGTAATTCGAACGGATAGTCTACCCGCAACGGGTGCGGTGCTGCGCAACAACATGGCCGCATTGCCGCCCAGTAAACAGCTCCCTCGCATGAAACACGTTTTTCTGATTATTCGGGAAAACCGCACCTTCGATGAGGTATTCGGCGACTTGCCTGGGGCGAATGGCATGCCGGAGCTGGCGCGTTATGGAATGCGGGGAAGCACCGAAGAAAATCCGGTGGTGAACCATGTATCGGTCACACCAAACGCGCATGCTTTAGCGGTTCGGTTTGCCATCAGTGATAGTTTCTACACCGATAGCGATGTTTCCGCCGATGGTCACCGATGGGTGTTCGGCATCAATCCCACACCTTGGATGAATATCGCATGGACGTCTCACTATGGCGGTCGGCGGAGCGAAGATAGCTTTGCGAAAGGGCCGGGACGCCGCGCTTTGGGAGGAGGGAGCGATGCGCCGATGCCGGAAGACGAGCCGGAGTTCGGTTCTCTGTGGGAGCATGTCGCCGATGCGGGTTTGCCGCTGCTGAACTACGGCGAAGGGTTGGAAGTGGAAGGAAGCGATGAAAGGGCAGGAGCGGAACCGGAGGGCCAGCGTTTGCTGCTGAACTCGCCTGTACCGGCGCCTGTTTTTTCATCCACCGACCGCCTTTATCCGACGTTCAACCTGGGTATTCCGGATCAGTTTCGCTTCGCCGAATTCCAGCGCGATTTTCCCGGCAGACTCGCGAAAGGAAATCTTCCGGCGTTGGTGGTGATTCGTTTGCCGAACGACCATACCGCCAAGCCGCGGCCTGCGGATGGTTATCCTTATCGAGCGTCTTATGTCGCCGATAACGACCTGGCATTGGGAAAGATGGTGGATCTCATTACCCATGCGAAGGTATGGAAAGACAGCGCCATTTTTGTGGCCGAAGATGACGCCCAGGGCGGCGTAGACCACGTCGACGCGCACCGCAGCGTACTGCTGGTGATCAGCCCGTTGGTGAAGAGAGGCTACATCTCACACCGCCATAGCAGCATGGGAAGCATTCAGAAGACAATCTATGAACTGCTCGGCTTAGGGCCGTTGAACTTAGAGGACGCACTAGCAGCCGATTTGGGCGACATGTTCCAATCGAGGGCGGATTTTGCCTCCTTTCGATCACAGCCGGTGGACGCTCGTATTTTCGATCCGAAACAGGCGCGAATCGCCAAACCAACGACAAAGGCCGAAGCAGCAGAGCTACGCGACTGCGACGATTCGCGTGCGATTGAAAAGGAGTTTCAATCAATTGAGAAACCAAGCGTTCGTTAAAACTCTATTCGGGCACCGATTTGGCCGGTGCGATTTCCGCCGAAATCGGAAGTCCGCGCGGTAGTAATTTGTCCCACGCTGGAGTTATCGATGGCCAAGATGGGATCGGAAAGATTCGTGTGGTTGAGAATGTTTGTGAACGAACCTTCGATTTTGATCCTGACCGCTTCGGTGAAGTGGAAGTATTTGGCCAGCCCGGCGTTTAGGTTCACCGTACCTGAGGCCGAGCACGGTGCCGATACCGGCGTTGCCAAAGCGCCCAATGGGCGCAAGCGTGCCCGCGCCCTCGCCGATAGTACAAGCTGTTCCGGGCTGGTACCCAGGCATTGCCGGACACACGTAGGCTCCCGTATCGAACCATTGCTCCCGGGTGAGATTATCCAGGTTGCCTTTGCCGATGCGGTCGGGCGCTTGCGGACGGCCGATGATGCCGGAGCCGGTTCCCGAGGGGTCGCCTCCAGTGAAATAGGGAGTTAAATAAGTTCCGCTTTGCCACAAGAAAACAAGTCCTAGTGGCACTATGTTTGTGGCTCCTTCGATACCGAGGTAAGTTGGTGAACTAACAGCTTGGCATCGTAGTGGTAACAGCATAATGACAAAAATAAAAAAGCCTCGGGATTAATCCCGAGGCTTTTTGAAGCGAGAAAAACAGAAAAGCTAACGCCGTCGCGATCCGCCTCGCTTGGATGGAGCGGAGGTTTTCACGCCGGGGATGCTGGGGTCGCGGAAGGTCAGCATGTAAGGGTTGGCCGAGAAGCTCTCCGCAATGCCGGAGAAGTCAACCTTAGAGCCAACCTGCACGGCGGTGGCGGGAATCGGTTCGGAGAAGTCCAGAGTGGCGTCGGGTTTTGTGGGATCGGTCACTCCCAAAACGACCTTGGTCGGCTTATCAGCAGGCTCAACCGAGATGACCGTGCCGGTAAAGCTTTTTACACCCGCCTGCGTTCCCGGTATTTCCGCACCTTTCATCTGGGAAAAGAACTGGTCGCCTTGCTGAACCAACTGCTGCTGAATGCTGTACCAGAGCTTAAAGGACGGATCGCCGTCGATACGGCTCTGCAGTTGCTGTGCTTGGTTTTGAGCAATCGAAGCAGCACTCGTAATATTGAAGCCGTCCGGCGGCAAAGGCGAGTTCTTTGCTTGCGATAGCAACTGGTCGGCACCATCCGCGCTTCCATGATATTGCGCGTAGACCTTATTGAAGTAAGCCAAAACCTGAGGCCGCTGGGCAGCCGAGAGCGAGCCGGGGCCGTCATATTGAGCCGCGCGCGCATACTCGTACAGAATGGTGGGATACTTCTGATCTGCCGGAATCTTCGAATCCGTTTGCAGCATTTTAGCGTACTCGTAGGACAATGGGCCTTGGTTCGGATTTGCCTTCAGACTTTCTTTGTACTGGTCCTCCGCAGTCTTCGTGTCGTTCTTGGCATTGGCGACATAAGCAAGGTCCTTGTGAGCTAGAGCAAGAACATCGCTCTTAGCCTTGGCCCAATCAGCGTCGCTCATATTTTGGGGTTTCTTGGCCGACGCAAAATTCTGATCCGCGTCACTAATCACCATTTGCGCAGCATCCTGAATAGTGCTTTGCATTTCGGGCGGCGGGTTTTGACCTCCTACCGCGGGAGCCCATACAGAAATGAAATAAGCTGCCTGGTAAGCCTTCGGATCTTCCTTCAACAACTGTTTGGACTTGTCTATCAATTGCTGGCGCGCACTAGGATCGTTTGGCGCAAGCTGATTCAGCGTATTCACATAGTAGAGGAGCCGATCATGCGCGTAATCGCTGCTGGGATACTTCTGCTCCCATTGATTGAGAAGTTCCAGGCGCTGCTTCGGATCTTGCGTTTGCGTGATCTTGGCGTAGAGTTCGTACTCCGCCCGGTCCTTGTAGTTCTTTTTCGCGGGTGCTTGGCCGGATTGAGCCTGCGCACCGGCCTGTCCCGCAGGCTGAGACTGTTGCTGCGCTTGTGCATCTTGCAAAGCAGCAAAAGAAATGCCTGCTGGACTAGCTAAAACGAGAGCGAACGTGCTCTTGGCCACCGCTGACCGGCCTGCTCTTGAAAAACAAAACTCCACGAATACCTCCCTAACCGGAAACCTAAAATTTAAAACCTGAACGTAAGAAGCGGATTCTCGAATACCTTTTATTTGGAATGATAACGAAAACTACACCGCTCCGAAAGACATAAAGCAGGAGTATAACGAACTAGTTCGTCACCCGCAACCTTTCTACTAGTGTAGATGCGTCAATTGGCAAACTTGTTCCCTTCCGCGCTTGGCGTTGAAGTAGAACAACTGGTACTTCCGCATGCTATCATCCACAGTTCGCATGCGTCTTGCCGACCTCAGCGTGATTGCTGTCTATCTTCTTTTTATCACCTGGTTCGGGGCTCGTTTCAAGGAAAGTCAAAAGACTCTGAAGGATTATTTTTTGGGGGGCCGCGGAGCACCCTGGTGGGCGATTGCGTTCTCGGTTGTCTCGGCGGAGACCAGTACGCTGACGGTGATCGGGACACCCGCACTTTCTTTTTCGGGCAACTTCGGATTCCTGCAACTCGTTTTCGGTTATTTGACCGGACGGATTCTTGTTTCCATTTTGTTTCTGCCGCATTATTTTCGCGGCGAGATGTTCACGGCATACGAACTCATGCAGCAAAGGTTTGGTCCTCGGGTTCGCAAGTTTACCGCCGGAACATTTTTGCTGCTTCGTGCTTTGGCCGAAGGCGTTCGGGTCTTTGCTGTCTCGTTGGTCGTCTCGATTGTGCTGGGTACGGGCGAAGTGGCTTCCATCGCGGTGATTGTCTGTCTTACCCTGTTTTACACGTTTCAGGGAGGAATGACCGCTGTGATCTGGACCGATGTGATTCAGATGGTTCTCTACATGGCCGGCGCATTGGTTAGTTTTTTCCTGATTCTTCATAGCATTCCCGGAGGTTGGCCGCATGTAGTTCAGTTGGCCGGCGAGTCCAATAAATTTGGTGTGTTCGATTTCCGCTTCTCGTTTTCGTCGGCGTTTTTTCTCCGGAGCTACAGTTTCTGGGCCGGCCTACTGGGGGGCACCTTTCTGGTATCCGCCAGCCACGGAACCGAACAGCTGATGGTGCAACGCCTTCTCTCCGCAAAAAATGAGCGGGAAAGCAGGTTCGCGCTTTTCTCGAGCTGGTTTGTCATCTTCTTTCAGTTCGCGCTGTTCCTTTTGATCGGCTTGCTCTTATATGTTTACTACCATGATTTGGGTCTGCCATCACCGCGCGTTCCCGAGCGTGTATATCCCGAGTTTATTTGGCAGCATCTGCCGATTGGTTTCGCCGGGTTGATCATTGCCGCTATTCTCGCGGCTGCCATGTCAAATTTAAGCGCTGCCTTAAACGCGTTGGCATCCACCACCGTCATGGATTTTCTACAACCGCTACGTCCTTCGCTTCCCGAAGATCGATATCTGCGCTTTGCGCGCTGGGCCACTGTCGTCTGGGGTGTCGTTCTTTTTTCGATCGGATTACTGGCCCGGCATTGGGGTCGCGTTCTCGAAGCGGGTCTTTCTATTGCTTCCATTCTTTATGGAGCGCTTCTCGGTGTGTTCCTCCTTGGAGTTCTTACGAAACGTGCCGGCGAGTGGGCCGCCATTGCCGGTATGCTGGCTGGATTCTCGGCCACGTTAGCCTTGCGCAGCTATGTTGCGTTCACCTGGTATGTTCTCATCGGCTCCATTACAACCTTTGTGGTGGGATATCTAGTAGGTCTCTGGTTTCCGCAAAGTAGCCAGCGGGGGCAACAGCCTAAATTGTTCGCGGCACGTTGAGAATCCTCCGCCAAAAACTTATGGAAGACGATGGTTGTTTTTCAGCATCTCAGTGGCATGATTAAAGCAACTTGGAAGCAAACCGTTGTAGCGGAAAGCAATTACACAGAGCAAGTGGAAGGGAATCATTATTTTCCTGCCGACAGTGTCCATCGGGAGTTCCTTCAGCCGAGCGACCACACTACGGTCTGCCCTTGGAAGGGAATTGCTCATTATTATCACGTGGTGGCGAATGATCAAAAGAATGAAAACGCGGCTTGGTATTATCCCGAACCGAAGGACGCGGCGGCGAATATCAAGGATCACGTCGCCTTCTGGAAGGGTGTTCAGGTGGAGGGCTGATATTCTTCTTTGTCTTGGCTTGCTTTGTCATCTCTGGGCTCAATAGGCGGCACCGGCAGTTCGGTTACTATCAAAGACAAGCTTCGTGCCATCCGATCAGCATTCCCAGGCTAATACCGCTGCCGGTAAGAAACAAACGTCGGTTCCGCCATTCCGCTCCGGTCCGACGCTTCAGCGCGTTTTAGGGCTTCCCAGCGCTATTTCCATTGTGATCGGTACTGTGATTGGAAGTGGCATTTTTCTTGTACCCTCCAGCATGATTCGGAGTGTTGGGTCAGTCCAGACTCTTTTTGTCGTCTGGATTGTGGCCGGGATACTTAGCTTGTTCGGAGCGCTTACCTATGCCGAGCTTGCGGCGGCTTTGCCGGAAGCCGGCGGAGAATATGTATACCTCAGCGCGGCTTATGGCCCTTTCTGGGGTTATCTTTATGGTTGGACTCAATTCTGGGTAGCTAAGAGCGGCTCCATTGCGACGCTGGCCGCCGGCTTTTATACCTACTTGACCGCCTTTGTTCCGGGACTTGCGCTGCCCTTCTACACGGTGCCACTGCCCATAGGACCTGGCGGGAGTGACCTTCAATTTCACTACGGGCAGCTTGTCGCTATTGCGCTGATCCTATCCTTAGCAGGAGTGAACTATGTGGGGGTCCGGTCCGGCGGCAACGTGCAGGTGTTTGTCACGGTGCTGAAGATGCTGCTAATTGCAGTGGTGATACTGCTGGGCTTATTAGCGGGGAATGGCCATCTCCAAAACTTTCAATCGCATATTCCTGCGGTAGGCGGCGTTGCGGGATTTTTTGCGGCCACCGTCAGCGCTTTATGGGGGTACGACGGCTGGAATAACGTTAGCATGATCTCGTCAGAAATTCGAAATCCACAGCGCAACCTTCCACGCTCCCTTATTTTGGGAACGATCACCGTTATCGTGACTTACCTGCTACTCAATATGGCTTATTTCTACATCCTCAGCCCAGCTGAAGTAGCCCGAAGCCATCGTGTAGCTGCCGATATGATGTCTCGCGTTCTGGGTCCAGGCGCTGCCGTTTTCGTGACGGTTGCCGTGCTGATCTCTATTTTTGCCGCATTGAACGGGTCTATTTTGTCGGGCGCGCGCGTTCCTTATGCCATGGCTCGCGATGGTCTTTTCTTCCGCACGGCCGGGGTGATCGATCCCGTTTTCAAAACGCCCGGCAACTCCATGATCCTGCTATGCCTCTGGTCATGCGTGGTCGTCCTAAGCGGTTGGTTCGACGATCTCTACAATTTTGTGATATTCGGAAGCTGGATTTTGTACATGATGACTGCCTTTTCGGTGATTGTTTTACGAAAAAAGCGACCGGATTTAGTAAGACCGTACCATGTCATTGGTTATCCGTTTGTGCCAGTACTATTCGTCTGTGTTGCGGCTGTCTTGCTTGTTAGTACTGCGCAGACACGTCCCCGCGAGTCGATAATGGGTCTTTTTTTGATGAGCTTAGGGATTCCGGCGTACTTTGTCTGGAAAAAAAGGAAATCGTTATCCTGAATAGTGGTTTGTTTTGCCTGTATGTCGGCTCAAATTCCCTAGTACTACTAGAACTCTACTGACTTTTTCAGCTTGAATTTCTATTTAATGCCGAATTAGACTGCAATTAAATCGCTCACCGGATAATTATGCGACAACGCATGGTGCCCCGGGGGTGAAGATAGATTCGAAATATAATGAGGGGGTTTCATTTGGACGTCGACAAAATGCTTGCGGAATTGAAAATGGAACGCGAACAACTGGAAGAAGCTATTTTGACATTGGAACGCTTAGCGAGAGGGCGAGGCCGGCGCCGGGGACGTCCGCCGTCCTGGTTGAAGGATGCTGCTGCCGCGGTATCGTCTGCCGGCGAGAACGAGATGGACAGTAGCTTTTCCGAGCCTCGCCGCCGTGGCCGTCCGCCAGGAAGCAAAACAAAAGCGGTGTCAATTCCGGCGGAAGCGTAGCCCATGCTTTAAAAACTGAAGACATTTTTGAGGGGTAGATTGAATTACTTTGCAGCCAATTGCCCCTCTTATTAGTACAGCAAGTATTGCTGACGTCGCTGTGCAAAATTCTTCACCTGCTCGGTCAACTTTCCTTCGATGAAGCTCGCGTCATGACCGGATTGTAAGTCCGCCGCTAATTCATTGCTTCCCATCAGCTTGACATCTTTCTCAAAATCCAGCTTTCCCGGATAGAATTTCTGTATACCCGCCGCGACTTCGATCCCCAGTCGAGTGCTGTCGAAAGACTCGCGATCTGTGACAACGAACCGGATTCCTTCGATCAATTTTCCAGCGAAGTACGAAGTCGTCGGCTTAAATTTAGTGGCGTAAATTCGAACTCCGGGAATAAATTGGGAGTTGAGGTATGACGCCAACGCCTGTCCGTCCATCCAATCGGCTCCGATCTGTTCGAATGGCGCGTTCGTGCCGCGACCCAGAGATAGATTATTATTTGCCTCGAGCATGACCAGCCCTGGGTACAACAGCGCCGCGTTCAAACTTCGCATATTCGGTGAGGGATCGACCCAGGTGAGTGTGGTCGAGTCAAACCAATCGCCACGCTCCCAATCCTGCATTTTGACAACATGCAGTTTGGCATTCCAATGCTGCTCTGTATTGGCCATAGTTGCTAATTCACCAAACGTCATTCCGTGCCGCAGCGGAACGGTGTAGCATCCAACAAAGGATTCATTCTTCTGCTCCATTATCGGGCCCTCGACATGGGTTCCCGTGATGGGATTCGGACGATCCAGCACAAAGAAAGGTTTTTGTGTTTTTGCTGCTTCTTCCAAAGCGTAAAGCATGGTGCAGGAGTATGTGTAGGTGCGTGACCCAATATCTTGAATGTCGTAGACAATCGCGTCGAGGTCTTGCATTTGCTCGGTTGTTAGCCTTCGCCGTGCCGGTTGAAATAGGCTGACAATCGGCAGACCCGTTTTCACGTCCCGGCTGTTAGCGACGTTTTCGTCGGCTGTTCCATCGATGCCGTGCTCCGGCGAGAACAAGGCAGTGACGTTGATGCCGGCGGCTTTCATTACATCTACGTTGCGGCGGCCTTCGCGATCCAGGCCTGTTTGATTCGTAATCAGTCCCACCCGCTTGCCGCGCAATTCCCGAAAAGCGGTCTGCTCCATCACATCTAACCCGGTCATTGTTTTTCCATTGCGGGCAATGGTGCGATGTATGCCCGCGCCGGTGATGGTTTCACGATAGCCAGTGAGCGCCACTTGATTTTGCACCGCCTCTCCGAACGAGGCGGCTACTGCGGTCGCCAATCTTGACCGTAACGAACTAAGAGAATGGCCGCGCTTTGGATGGACGACGTTCGTCAGCAGAATGACAAAGGAATTCGTCATGGGGTCGAGCCACAAAGAGGTGCCGGTAAATCCCGTGTGCCCGAAAGAACCGATAGGATACAGCTCTCCACGATTGCTGGAGAATGGCGAGTCGATGTCCCATCCCAATCCGCGTAAGATCGGCTGATCGGCCGGGCTTCCCGGGGCCGTGAATTTCTGTACCGTCGTTGGGCTGAAGATACGCACACCGTTGCGCTCACCTAGGTTCAGTAGCATTTCGGCGTATTTCGCCAGATCGTCAGCGGTGGTAAACACACCTGCATGTCCGGCAACGCCGCCCATGTATCGCGCCGTTGGGTCATGGACAATCCCCCGGAAAGGTAGGCCGGTATCGGGATCGATTTCGGTAGGAGCGATACGCGGCTTCAGTGCCGGGTCCGGTTGGAACTCGGTTTCACTCATTCCTAGCGGCAAAAAGATTTGGCTGCGCGCAAATTCCGCTAACGACATTCCGGAGAGCCGCCTCACAATTTCGCCTAGCAGTTCGAAATTGATGTCGCTATAGATGAACTTCGCACCCGGCGGAGCGATCGGTGTGGCGGTCAGCCCTTTCTGAATCCCGGTCTGATAACCACTCCAGCGGGGAACCAGTTCGACGTCGGGCGGCAGCCCTGAGAAATGAGTCAGTAGAAGCCGTACCGTGATATCGCTCTTGCCGCCCTGAAATTCAGGAAGGTACTTGGTCACGGGGTCATCCAACCGCAGCTTACCTTGCTCAAACAGCTTCATGATGCTGGGAGTAGTGGCCACTACTTTGGTTAATGATGCAGCATCGAAGATGGTGTCCACCGTCATCGGCTCGCGTTCCGGCACAATCGCGCGGGAACCATATGCTTTGCGATAAAGCACCTGGCCGTTATGTCCGATGATCAGGACACCGCCGGGAATGAGCCCGGTCTGGACGGCCTCATCTACTATGCTGTCGACGACCTGTACATCGGCTGGTGGATACTGCTGCTGGGCACACGCGCTTGCGCTTGCAAAAAGAAAGACAACGGCTAACGCTTTCATGTAGAAAGTCCAGTGTAAGATATGCGTTTGCCTGCTACGTTGCACCGGGTTGACAGCAAACCGTTACGATGGAATTGTGCCCGGTAATCAGAACTCTCAGACCAACTCATCGGATCTAGCACGCAGGCCTATTCCAGCAATTCTGGCTCTTAGCGTGGCTGTCGCTGCTTTTCTTGTCTGGCTTATTTACTTTAAAGGAAAAGTTGCTGCTCCGGAGTGGGTCCTTTCGCTTCCTGCGGCGAATGCCGTGTTTAATTCCCTCAGTGCGCTCTGCCTGATTGGTGGATACGTGAATATCCGGCGCGGCAACCGCCTGACGCACATGCGTTTCATGGTCAGTGCCACCACCTTTTCGGCACTTTTTCTAGTCAGTTACATTACCTATCACTACTTCCATGGCGATACGCTGTTTCCTGGCCATGGCTGGATTCGCCCCGTCTACTTTTTCATTCTAATTACTCACATCGGCCTTTCCATGATTGCTCTCCCGCTGATTTTTGCCACGCTCTGGTATGCTACGCGCGCCCAATTTCGTTTTCATCGCGCGGTGGCCCGCTGGACCTTTCCTGTTTGGCTGTACGTCTCCGTTACCGGGGTCGTAGTGTATTCGATATTGCGGGCTTACACGGAATAGGCACATCGGCAGCGATTACTTCGACGAGGCAGCTATAGAAAGTGGGTCCTCCTCCAATATCGGTGAGGCGTTCGGAGGTAAGGCTGTTCAGGCCGGATGAGTCGGGGAATTGGCTATACCAACGAACGCTGCGGGCGCGCACTATTCCGGATGGTATGTCATCCGAAATGTCAGCAGTGAGTAAGCACGATCCACGGTCATTGAAAATTCGTACGAGTTGACCTTCCCCTATTTTGCGGGTGGCTGCGTCGGCAGTATTCAGGGTTAACAAGGAGTTTTGTTTGTCGACTTCGGGGCGATGACCGAAGGTGGAGTTCATGCTGTCGTCGTTTTTGGGCGATAGAAGTTCCAGGGGGAAACGTCTTGTAAGCTGGGCGTCTCCGAAGCGGGATTCATTGGGTGGTTCATAGGAAAGCGTTTCTGCTCCAAACTCAAATTTTTTGGAGGAGGTCGTGAAATTACCCATGGCAAAAGGAAGAAAGGCTTTGTCGGGTTGAGCGATGTTGAGCCGGATGAAGTGTTCGCGGTCAAGGCGCTCTAGTGTGATGTCCTTCAAAAAAGGTGAGGGGGAATTCAGCAAGGCGAGAAGCATTTCGTCTTCGGTTTCGCTGAAGCAATCGTCTTGGAATTCCATGCGCTGGGCGAGAAGACGGAAGATGTCGACGTTTGACTTGGCTTCGCCGGGCGCCGCCAAAGCCGGACGGGCTAATTGCAGGTAATAGTGACCGTAGGCGAGATAGAGATCGGTATGTTCGAGGAAGGTGGTAGCAGGCAGCACGATATCGGCGTAGCGGGCGGTGTCGGTGAGGAAGTGTTCGATTACTACCGTGAAAAGATCGGAACGCTTGAGTCCTTGCAGAACGGCTGTTTGGTTAGGGGCGATCGCGGCGGGGTTGGAGTTATAGACAACCAACGCGTGAACTGGAGGTTCGTCGAGTTGGTTCAGCGCATGGCCGAGTTGGGACATGTTGACCAGACGAGTTTCGCGCGCAAGCGGCGATTTCCATTGAAGGTCGGGGCGCTCCAACGCGTGGCGATTGAATTCAAAAGCTCCTGAGGTGGTGAGTTGGAGGCCACCTCCGCGCTCCTGCCAAGAACCGATGAGAACGGGAAGCGCAGAGATAGCGCGCACGGCCGCTCCGCCTCTTTCGGAACGCTGGACGCCATAATTGAGTCGAATGACGGCGGGCCGAATGGTGGCGTATTCGTGGGCTAAAACTTCGATTGCCTGTGCGGGAATGCCGGTGAGGATAGCGGCTCGGGGTGGAGGGTACTGAGCCGCGAGGGTGGCGAGATCCTTAAACCCATTGGTGTAGGCATCGACGTAAGTTTGATCTTGTAAGGAGTCTCGGAGAATAACATGGATGATGGCGAGAGCTAAGGCAAGATCGGCACCCGGAAAAATAGGAAAGTGTCGATCGGCGGCCTTACCGGTGCGGTTTTTGATTGGGTCGATGACATAGAATTTCGCTCCTTTGCGACGGGCTTCCACAATATAGGGCCAGAGATGGCAATTTGTGCCGAGAACGTTGGCACCCCAGGCGATGATTAACTTGGCGTGTGCGAACTGCTCCGGCTCTGTTCCCAGCTTTGCTCCTTGGGAAAGGGCGAGGGCGGCGCCTCCGGCGCTTGCGCAGATGGTGCGATCCAAGCGGGAAGCTCCCAAACGGTGGAAGAAACGCCGATCCATAC
Organism: Bryobacteraceae bacterium; assembly: GCA_965219315.1. GTDB lineage: Bacteria > Acidobacteriota > Terriglobia > Bryobacterales > Bryobacteraceae > Bog-105. The sequence goes on from CBDCNB010000001.1 coordinate 541,912, forward strand.
CCGCACCGTTGAGGAGGCCCATCGTGCCCGCGTAGCTGTAAGGAAGGATGGCTTCGGGACCTTGCGTTTGCGAGACAGTACTCAGGTTTGAGGCGATGAGGTCGAGAGTGCTGTCCCAGGAGGCTGGCTTGAACCGGCCTTCGCCTTTCGGACCGGTACGAATAAGGGGATGCAGGAGACGCTGAGGATGATATTCGCGCTCCAAATAGCGAGCTACTTTGCCGCAGAGGAAGCCACGGGTAATAGGATGATCAGGGTTGCCGCGCAGTTTCGTTGCGCGGCCGGCTTCGTCGATATTTAAGACAAGCGAACAAGCGTCGGGACAATCGAGGGCGCATACTGAGGTGCGAGTAGAAGTCGGCACGGTGTTTATAGTTTGAGCGATTCAAATATGTATAGAGCCTTTAAGAAAAAGAGCGGTTTGACCGGTAATTTCAACGCGGTCGCCTTTATATTCGCAGAAAAGTTCGCCCCCTCGCGCTGAAATCTGGCGTGCATGCAAAACGGTTTTGTTGAGATGGGCGGCCCAATAGGGGATGAGGGTGCAGTGAGCGGAGCCGGTGACCGGATCTTCGTTGACTCCTTTTGCGGGTGCAAAGAAGCGAGAGACGAAATCGCAGTCAGTTCCTGGTGCAGTGACAATGACAGCGAAGCGGTCTACGCTTTTTAGTACTTCCATTTTGGGCGATAAGGATCTGACTTGGGCTTCGGTTTCATAGCGAACCAGGTAGTCCCGAGCACCTAGGACATCTTGAGGCTGTATATCGCCGAGAGCTGGAAGAAGGCTGGGGTTGATGGATACCGGAGCAGGAGGCCGTGCGGGGAAGTCGAGAGCGAAGCCTTTCTCGTGTTTTCTCACGATCAATTCACCTGATTTTGTATCGAAAGAGATCGTTCGGTGCGATTGATCGAGTTCAGAGAATAGAATGTGGGCGGTGGCAAGGGTGGCATGTCCGCAAAGATCTACTTCGCAGACGGGGGTGAACCAGCGAAGGTGATAGCGGTTTCCGGCGGGAACAAAAAAGGCTGTTTCGGCGAGATTATTTTCCGTGGCAATAGATTGGAGAAGATTGTCAGGCAGCCATTCGGTGAGCGGACAAACGGCAGCGGGATTCCCCGCGAAGACTTTAGAGGTAAACGCGTCTACTTGATAAATGGGGATTTTCACTCGACTTAGATGAAGCCGCGAGACTAGTGGATACGGACGCGATGTTTTTCTTTAAGAACTAGTTCGTCGAATATGGCGAGCACTTTTTTGCGATAACTATACATCCGACGCAAGGAGTCACGGAAATTGTCTTCGTAACGCTGTGGATGCAACCACTTGTTGAGTAGGGGCCGGGGAACATCAATGTCGCGCCGGAGCGAGTCGGCAGAGTGCCCGCGTAAAAAGAGTCCGTAGAAAATCGCCGCTTCCCGCTGCGGCGCGAGTGGGTCGAGTTCGTCGCGACCTATCATAGACGCATTCTCACTTTACTTTCCTTGAGCTGAGGCGGGGCTGCCGCCGACAGGACCACAAGAAGCTCCTTAAATCAACAGTCTAGCAATGCTGTCAAGAGTCTCAAAAATGTCAGATGGAAAACATCACAAAATTGAAAAATAAATTATCTCACTTGTTTTCAATAGCTTAGACTCCAAATTTTTTTATGAGCAGGTGGAGCCGCTGCTAGCTTTATGTGCGGATGAGACGGACTTCGAGAGAGCAAGTTGTAAACAGCGAGATTCTGAGCGAGGAATTGAGCTGGGTATACATTCCGCTTCCGTCTCAGGCGGTATTTGGCGGCGTTCGGAGTAGGTTTAAGGGGTTTTCGGGACCGGTGGGTTCTGGAAAGAGTGCGGCGCTAAGTTTTGAAATCTTACGACAGTGCTTTTTGAATCGCGGACGGCAGGGCTTATTGGCGGCTCCGACTTTTGCGATGCTGCGAGACGCGACTCTGGTGGGGCTGTTCCGAATGTTAGAGGAGCAGGAGATCGAGTTCGAACATCGCAAGTCGGATGGAGAGTTGGTCTTAGTGGCTCCGGACAGCATTGTGCTTCTGCGATCGCTGGAAGAGCCGGAGCGGTTACGAGGGACAAATTTAGCGTGGTTCGGAATCGATGAGCTTTCTTATACGCGAGAGGATGCTTGGATTCGATTGGAAGCAAGACTGCGGGACCCTAAAGCGTTAGAGCTTTGTGGTTTCGGAGTTTGGACCCCACAGGGGCACGACTGGCTTTACAAGCGCTTTATCAATAAGCCTGTATCGGGTTATGAGTGCGTACGCGCAAAGGCTTTTGAGAACAAGTTCCTGTTAGAGAAAACGCCGGACTATTACGAGCGGCTGGAGAGCAGCTACGATCCGAAGTTTTATCTGCAGGAAGCGCTAGGCGAGTATGTCAACAGCCGGGCGGACCGGGTTTATCACTGTTTCAACCCGGCGGTTCATCTGACGCGTCAGGCCTATGACGCGAGCAAGCCGCTGCTGTGGGCGCTGGACTTCAACGTAGCGCCGATGAGCTCCGTTATCTTGCAGCAGCAAGGTGAGCGGCTGGTGGTGATCGACGAGATTGTGCTGGATCGCGCGACTACGGAAGAAGCGGGGATGGAGTTCGAGAACCGGTATGGAGGCCATGGCGCCGGATTAGAGATTTACGGCGATGCGAGCGGCAGAAATATGCACACGACCGGGACGACTGACTACACCATGCTGCAGAGTTTTTTATACCGTGCCGGCTTCCGCAATGTGAAAGTGCGAGTTCCGTCGAAAAATCCTCCGGTGCTGGACCGGGTGAAAAAAGTAAATGCACTGCTGACGAGTGCGCGCGGAGAGGTTCGCCTGGAAATCGATCCGAAATGCAGAGAACTGGTGAAAGACTTCGAGGAAGTGATGTTCAAGCCGGATTCGGGGATTGTGGATAAGGTGCGTGACCCGAAGAGGACGCATGCATCGGACGCGCTGGGCTATGTGGTTTGGGAGTTATACGGGGACAAGGTGAAGACAGGCGAGGTAAATAAGCCGTTGTTTTAGTTGGGGGGAGCAAATAAACATGATGGAAATCGACCAAGAACATCCTGAATACAAGCAGCAGAAGCTGATGCTGCGGACTTACCGCGATTTATACGTCGGCGGCCACCAATTGAAGCTACGAGCGGCGGAGTATTTGTTACGGCGACAAAAAGAGCCACTAGACGTTTACAACGAGCGACTTTATCGCGTTTTTTACGAGAACTATGTGGGATCCATTGTGGATTGGTTTTCCGCGACATTATTCCGGCGCGGCCCCGCGGTGCAGTTTGAGGGGGGCAACGACGCAAGTGTGGAGTTCTTCGCGCAGCTTATGGACGACTGCGATTACCGCGGAGGCAATCTAACGAATTTTTTTCGGCGCTGTCTGACGGATGCTTTGGTGGCGGGCAAAAGCCACATCTTGATTGACTTCCCGCGCGTGACCGAGAAGCCGATGAATCGCGCTGAGGAAGATGCCGTTGGTGCCTCGCGCGCTTACTTAGTGCGTTACTCGGCTGAAGATTTAATCAATTGGAGCCTGGACGAGCGTGGCGAATATGAGTGGATAGTGCTGCGGCAATCGGTGACGCGGCAAAGAAATGTGCACTCGGCGGAAATCAGTCACGAGACACATTGGCATTACTTCGACAAAGAGCGGTATCGCACGTATCACCGAGTAGAAAACGAACACAAGCCTGCAGAAATCTATCTGGTTGCTGAAGGGCTACACGCCTTGGTGAAGCAACGACGAGTTCCGTTGATCACGATGCAGGTGAGTGAGGGCATGTGGTTGATGAATAAAGCCGCACACCTGCAGTTGGAACATTTCAATAAGTCAAACGCGCTCGGCTGGGCGATCACGATGGGTTTGTTCGCGATGCCGGTGATTTATTCCGATCGCGAGTGGAACCAGATAGTGGGCGAGAGTTACTACATTCAGCTAGGACCACAAGACCGATTTGGATGGACGGAGCCTGACGGGAAAGTTTATCAAACCGCCGCGATGAATCTGGAACGGCTGAAAGAGGAGATCTACCGGACTTGTTACCTAGCACAGGCTTCGGGCGAGATGGTCGGCGGACATGCGCAGTCGGCGGCGAGCAAACAACTCGACTTTACGATCACGAAGGAAACGCTGCGGGCTTATGGGGACACCGTTAAAGAAACGATACGTAAGGTGCTGACGGCGATCAGCGGCGCGCGCGAGGACGGTGTAATCGTTTCGGTTGCCGGACTTGACGAACTCGACATTGGCGATTTCGGAACAGAGTTAAAAGATGCGTCTAATCTTCTTGGATTGGGCGTAACGTCGCCAACGCTAAAACGGCAGATATTTCATAAGTTGGCGGCGAAGTATTTGAGTGACGCCCGGCAGGAGACAAAGGATCAAATTGCTCGGGAGATAGACGAGCAGTTGATGAGTTAAGCAGGAGGAAATTTTATGTCAGAGGAAAATCCGATCAACAAAGAACAACCGGCACCGCCGATCGACGTGAAGCACGTTGTGCGGCAGGCGATTGAAGAGTTCGTTCGCAATGAGCAGCAGAAAGCCGAGCCGGCATACAAAGCCGAGCTGGAAGAGGAGCGAAAAAGACGTGAAGGTCTAGAGAGCCGCCTGAATCAGCTTGTGGAAGAGAACCGACGTGCGCGGGCGGCGGCGGACGAAGCTGATAGAAGCTCTCAGATTCGCAGCGAACTGCAGCGACTAGGTGTGGCGAAGATTGATCTCGCGTTTCGCGCGGTGAGGGACGACATTGTACGTGGCGATGATGGTCGCCTGCTATCCCGCGGTCCTGAGGGTAAGTCATTGCAAGAATACCTTGCCGGATTCGTGCAAGAGAACCCGGAGTTGCTTCCGGCGCGAATCGGCGGGGGCAGCGGGATGAAGTCGAACTCCCGGAGCGCCTCGCAAGATGGACCTTCGGGCATCGAGCTGGACAAGATTAGACCCGGAATGAACAAAGAGGATTTGGACCGAGTGCGTCAGGAGATATCGCGACTGACGTCGCAGGCTCTTCGAGGAACGCCGTAGGTTTAAGGCGTCACGCTACTTACCGTTCGTGTGTAAGTAGACGGGTGACGAGAGATGTAGTTAATAGAAAACAATTTAGGAGAAATATGTCAAACATTACTTCCGCCAATTTGACGAATGCGATCGTAAAATTGGTTGCGGCCGAGGCTCTTCCTGCATTGATGGGAAACCTGGTGATGGGCAATCTTGTTAATCGAGATTATGAGCCGGTTCTGGCGCATACGGGTGATACGGTGAATGTGCCGATTCCGCCTACCCTTGTAGCAAATAATCTGGCTGACAGCGGGACTGTCACCCAGCAGAATCTGATCTTAACCAACTCTTCCATTCAGTTGAATACGCATGCGGAAGCGACATTTCAAATTTCGGATGTGACGAAGGCGCTTGCGTTCCCCGAGTTGTTGAAGGCTTGCATGCAGCCCGCAGTGGTGGCAATCGCGGAGCGTGTGGAAACGGATCTTCTCAACTTGTACGGCAACTTCAGTGCAAATGTTCCCGTAGGCAGCGCTGGTGCGCCGGTGACGGAAGCCACCATCGATGAAGCGGAAACAGCATTGTTCTCCGCCAAGGTGCCGGCGAGCGCGCCGAAGTATCTGGTAGTGAACTCGGGCACTTACTCGCAGATCCGTCAAATCCCCCGGTTCAGCGAATACTATTCTTCAGGAGACGCAGGACTGCGCGCTCTGGTGGAAGGCAATGTTGGAAAGATGAAAGACTTTTTCATCTTCCGCTCTCAGTTTGTTCCTGTGACCGGCGGCAGCACATTGAATGCTCACAATCTGGCGTTCAGCCGCGATGCTATCGGCTTAGTCGTGCGTCGGCTTCCGCAACCTCTTCCCGGTACGGGCGCAATTGCGGAGTATGCGGAAATGGGTAACTTCGGTATTCGCGTCGTGATGAGCTACCAGCCAAACACACTGTCGCAACAGTTCACTGTCGACGTATTATACGGCTGCGGAGTTCTGCGCAACAACTTCGGTGTTCAGGTAAATAGCTAGACGCCGGTAAGCTACAGGTGATTGAGGGAGCTGAGAAGTCAGCTCCCTTTTTTCGTGAAGGAGAGAAAAAATGGACGTAAAAAAATATTTTCAAAAGCTGCGTGAGTTAGAGGCGAGTGTCAGAGACGCCTATCCACTAGTTATGAGTCTGGAGACAGAGGACGGTGGAAAGGCCGGGTTAATCACAGAAGTTTCGCGCTCCCTCGCGGCAAAGATGATTTTGGAGGGGCGGGCCGTGCTTGCTAATGAAGCCGAACAAGAAAGCTTCCGCGAACGACAGATTGCCGCACGGAAGGCAGCGGAGAAGGAAGAACTGGCGAAGCGATTGCAAGTTACTGTTCTGACCGAATCCGATTTGCATCAGCAGTTTACGGCAAAGAAGAATCAGGGTTCTTCCGTACACGGGAAGTAGATCAACATGGCGCTGTTTACGGATTCGGACATCGTTACATTGCAGGACCTACTTCAATTCGAAGGATCGTTAGTACAGATCGCCTCCTCACACGGAATCAACGTTGAGACAAAAATCGGTCTCTCAACGGCAGCGGTTGGAGATAAGCTTCTGTTCTGGCTGCTTAGGGCTGGAACGTCCGATCTGCAATGGACTAATCGGCTTCAATTCGATCTATCGAAGGTAGTAGTGACGCCGACGCTCCATAGGTGGCTTTGTTTTGATTCGCTTGCACGTTTCTATTCCGAAGCTTACTATGTACAACTAAATACAAGGTTTGAGGGTAAGTGGAAAGAGTATCAGGCCGAGTCCGCGAAAGCCGTGGAGAGTGTGGTCCAGTCAGGCATCGGGATCATTAATTGTCCGCTGCCAAGACCGGCACTGCCGCTTGCCTCCGTGCAGACCGGCAATCTACCGGCTCAAGCGTTGTTTATTCAGACCGCATGGGTGGATCGTCAAGGCAACGAGGGAGCAGTAAGTCCTGTAAATGGACTTGTGTTGGCAGGCGCGAACGATGTAGCGGTGCAAATGGCCGAGGGGGTAAACGCGCCAAGGGCCGCCGTTGGCTGGAATGTGTATGCGAGCGCCACCGGAACTGAACTGACTCGCCAGACCAACATGCCACTTTCCATTGGTTCGACATGGGAGCTTCCCATTTCCGGACTGGTGAGCGGACCTGAGCCAATCGGCGGACAGAAGCCAGAGTACTACGTTATCGATCTGAGGAGAAGTCTACGAGGATAATATGCTGCCACTTACACTTCAAGCCGCGCGGAAACTGAGCGATTTACTGCTAAACAACAATGCGCTGCAACAGCAGGTAAACGAGCTCTCAAGCGCTTGCAACGCAAATGTCCCAACGATTGCGGCGGCGCAAGTTGTTCTCAATTCGGCAAACGCCGATACCGCCGACCTGGACTTACAGTTGACATATCCTCGGATTTGCCTTTATAGCAGCGGCTTGAAGAACACTCAAGCGGAAAAATTCCGATCGTTTTCGGGAACGCTAGCGGTGACGGCTGAGATATGGGCGAGCGGAAACCTAATCGGCGACATTGACTACTGGATTCACTTCTACGTCGAAGGCGTGACGAAGATTTTAGAGGCCAATATCGGCGATTGGGGCGATGGATTGTTTTTTCCAGGGAGTTACGACGTGCAGCTTCATGCGCCGAAGGCGGGCGGTTTTGGCTACGTGCAATCGGCAAAAGTCACTTGCACTCTGAATGTGAGCCGTAATTAGGTGGATCGATCATGGCAAATTATATATCGTCAAATGCAAATCGATTTTACGTAGGGCTGGAGGCATCTTATGGTCAACCGGCACCGATAAAATCGACAAACCGGTTTCCGGCCGTGCGCCTGCAGGCAGAACAGGTTTTGGAAGCCGGCAAGCGACACGATAAGTCGGGCACCCGGACATTCCTGGGAGCTTCGAAGAATTCAAGGCGGCATACCGCTTTTAATGTAAGGACTTATTTGTCGTCGTGGAACGGAACTGGTGAGCCTTCGTACGGTCCGTTGTTCCGTGCAAGTTTCGGCGCGAATCCAGAGTTTACCGGTAACTTAACTGTGTTGATGGCTGCAAGCCAGCGGCAATTCCAAACGACGACTCCCCACGGACTGTCCATTGGTTCGGCGGTGGCGTTCGGCAATGAGATACGGTTCGTCACGACAGTTCCTGATAACGCGACGATGACGCTGAATGCACCATTTTCGACGGCGGTTATCGCGAATGCGGTGCTCACACCTGCCGTTACCTATAAGCTTTCTACCGCCTTATCGAGCGTCACGCTTTACGACTATTGGGACCCGATCACGGCGGTAAGCCGCGTCATTAGTGGGGCAGCGGTAGACACATGCCTGATCGGCATCAACGGTGATTTTCACGAATTTACGTTTAGCGGGCCAGCAGCGGACTTGATCGACTCGGCTGCGTACGCCGTAGGTGTGAATAGCTCAGGCAGCTTTCCCGTCGAACCGGAGTTAGACCACTTCGACTATTCCATCGTTCCGGGGCACCTGGGACAGGTTTGGCTTGGGAGCAGTGCGGATCAGTTTTTTACGCTGACTGATGCATCAATTGAGATTAAGAATAGCATCGAGACGCGGAGCACTGAATTCGGATTATCGTATCCGACTGCTGTGGTCCCGGGCCCACGCACAGTGATCTCACATTTTGCTTTGTTGGCGCAAGACGACACGCAGACAAACGCCTTATACGCAGCAGCCAAGCTGAGAAATGCGATACCGGCGATGCTGCAACTCGGTCAGCAGCAAGGCCAACTGATGGGAATCTTGCTACCTAACGTTACGCCAGAGATTCCGCACTACAACGATTCCCAACTCAGGCTTCACTGGGAATTTAAGAACAATCGCGCACATGGGAGTTTCGATGATGAGATTTATATCGCTTTTGCGTAGGGATGCTAAGCAACCAGAACGTGAGGTGCAAACGGAACGCGTTTTACAGGCGAGATATGAGAGCACGATTTGGAAGGATAGCAAGGCGATTGCGGGGGCGCGATATTGCGTGCGCCGTGCTTCTCTGAGACAACGCATTGAGCTGGTTCAAAAAGCAAGAGAGCTAACGCTGCGAAACGAGTTCTTGAACGCGGGGAATAGTTCTGACCAGCAGGAAGCAACGCTTGCGGACTTGCGCGCACAGCAACTTTATTTAGAGTGGGGGCTGGTGGAAGTTTCCGGAATGACAATTGACGGTCAGAAGCCGAGCGTTGGATTGCTGATCGAAAGAGGACCAGAAGCGCTAACGAACGAAATCGTCGAGGCAATTCAAATGGAGTTAAACCTCACCGAAGATGAAAGAAAAAACTCCTAATCGCATTCCATTTCCAATTTTCAACATCAGCCGCGTGGAACTGCGAAAACTGCCGATCAAGCGGCTTGGTGAAGTTGAGGAAATGCGCTTGGGCGCAAGTCGAAGAGGAAAACAAACTGAAGGTGGTTTGGGCGCGTAAGAACATTTTGTCTTATCGCTGTCCTAAGTCGATTATTACAGCAGAAAGTTTGCGGTATCTGGAGATATTTGCGTTGTGGAAATCCACGAGCGGAAACAGCCTATGGTCGTTCGATGCCAAGGTGGCCGATGCAATTACTTTGATAGAGCAGGAATGGCGCAAGGAAAGAGGAAACGATGAAGAATAGCAACAATATGTCTCGTCTTTCGACTGGATCAAAAAAGTCGACAGGCATAAACATCTCGCGGTTGATGTCCGCAACCGATTTGGTAAACGGTTCGAACGCCGGAGCGACGTCACATTCCACCACTTCTCTGCGACCTGGCGCCGCTCGCGATTTCAAGTCACTGTCGCTACTAACAACGAAAAAATTAACGGGAATACAGTTTGGAAGCCCATCTAGTTCCGGCACGTCTTTACCGAACTCCAATTCAGGCGGTGGTGTATTGACGAGCTTGCTAAAGCAGACGACGTCAGGAGGTGGTTTGTCCGGAGTGCTGAGTGGTGGATTAGCAAACCTGGGCGGGTTTGGATCGCTTATTTCCGGAATTACTAGCCTTTTCGGTAGCGGTGCAAAAAAGACGCTGCCTGCCTTGACCCGATTTCAACTGCCGACATCGCAAGAGCAGACTGTATACGTCGGCTCAAACGGGAGCACGGTCTACCAAGGTAACGCGGTTGAGCCAGCGATCCAAGCGAACGCGGCTTACATGAGTTCGCAGCAGACCGCGGTTAGTCCAATGAATGTTGACGCACAGTGGTTCGTTGATAACAGCAATCACATCGCCCAAGCGGTTAAAAACGCAATGTTGCATTCCAATTCGATCAACGATGTGGTGTCGGAGTTATAGATGACGGCAACATTCTTTCCCGTATTAAGCTCGGGAGCTGTAACGCAGTATCCGGCGGTGATGATGACTGGGCAGAACGTTCAGGTGATTCGATTCCTGGACGGAACCGACCAACGATATTTACAACAAGGTAGACAGTTTCGTAGCTGGCAAATAAAACTGAGCATTTTAAACGAGGCTGAGATTGCAAAGCTTGAGATGTTTTTTGTAGCGCAGCAGGGTGATTATGCTTCCTTTCAGTTTCCGGATCCTTTTAGTGGAGTCGTGGTGCCGAACTGCCGTTTGGCTTCCTCCGGCATGACAAGCCAATACACCGGTGTTGACGTGGGGGCGAGCTCTTTGTGGGTGATAGAAACCAATGTATAGCTTATTTTTTCCGCAGTTGCTGAGTGGCGCTTTAGCGCAGTACCCGATAGAAAAAACCAGAGTGGTTCCAAGCATAAAGAACGTGCTACCTGATGGAAACATGGTGCTTGCGACGGGTTTAAACTCTAATCCCCGTGCGTCTCGCCTGGTTTGGCAGCTTAGCTATTCAGAGCTAAGTACGGCGGACATGACGTCGCTGAAAGAACATTTCAACGCTTGCAACGGACCTTTTCGCGGTTTTACTTTCATTGATCCGACGGAAAATATGCTGGTCTCGAGCGGGGACCTTACCGCAAAGGTTTGGCAGAGCGGCGCGATTCAGATTTCCTCAGGTGCCGAGGATCCGCAGGGCGGCAACCAGGGGTTTGTGTTGACAAACATCAGCCAAGCAAGTCAGCAAATTGCGCAAACACTGACCGTTCCAGCGAACTATCAGTATTGTTTCTCCGCTTACGTAAAGTGTGCGCAGCAGGAAACTATCACCTTGCTCCGTAGCGGAACAAAAGCATCGAACAGCACGGTCCTTCCGGTAACTCCAAATTGGATACGCCTTATTTCCGCCGGCCGCTTGAATGATCCTGGCAATCACTTCACAGGGGGTATTGTGCTGATGCCGGGACAGCAGGTGACTGCTTACGGCATACAACTAGAGGCGCAGCTGCAGCCTTCGCGTTTTCGTGTAACAGGAAAGGTGGGCGGTGTGTACCCGAGCGCGCATTGGGGAGTGCAGGAGTTTGCAATTGTTGCGGAAGCCCCTAATCTTTTCTCCACTTCCTTCAGTATTGAAACTAACTTATAGGTAAACGCAATGGGAACAATAAACCAGGTAAAACAGCTTGCTGAAGCAGATACACCACTTTTATTTTTTGAATGCGTGCTGCCTGCGGGCGAAAGCGGAGCAAAGTCGGAAACGCAGCATTGGTGTTCTCATGCAATAGTCTTCAATGGACATCAATACGAAGCAAGGGTGTTGAAGCACAACTTGTTCGATCTTCAACTATCGGCCGATGATGCCATGGATGGTGTCTCCCAGCTTTCACTAACATTGGCCAATGCCGATTCCGTCTTGTCCGAATGGAATCATGAGATCGGGTTTAAAGGATCGCAGCTTACCGTCTACTTTGCATTTGCCGATTTAACGAGCGGAACGATTACAACGGAGAGTACGGTGCTGTTTCGTGGAGTCGCGGGCGATCCGGACGACATTACCGAAGTTGCGCTTCGATTGACATTTAACAATCGATTAAGTCTACAGCGGATCCCGGTGCCAGAGGTGCGTGTGCAACGGACATGTCCTTGGAGCTTTCCGACCACTTCCGAACAGCGGATGGAAGCCAAAGACGGTGGTATAAACGGGCGATACTCGCGTTTTTATCGCTGCGGCTATTCGGCGGATGTGGCTGGCGGCGTGGGCAATCTCAATGAGGCGCAGGCATTTACGTCATGCGATAAGTCGCGTACGCAATGCCAGCAGCGGGGTATGTTCGACAAAGATAACGCGGGACAACTGACTCGTCGTTTTGGTGGATTCGAATTTGTACCCTCTGCGATCAACGTTCGTACTTCGGGGGCAAAGACAGCACATCTGTCTCCATTGCTGGAGAATTCCGCCCTTTATAATGATCCGGTGCCCGTTGTTTATGGAACGGGCTGGTTGAAGGCTCCTGTTATTTTCGCGCGGAACGATGGAAATTTGACGCACATGGAAGTGCTGCTGGGAATAGGGGAGCTTCAAGATGCTGCAAAGTCGCCTGCTGTGTTGAAGGCGGTGGTGAACGACATAGAGATTCCGCAGGGTGTTGCCGGGCAGGACATGACAATCACCGGATGGTACAGCGTTATCACGCGGGGATCGCGAGAGGGTAACTTCAACCAGGATTTTAGGGACGCAAATGGCAGTTCGCTCGGCGATCCTTATGGAAGCATAGCGGTGCTCTCCGTGATTGTGCCTAACCGGATTTGCAGTGGGAAAAGTTTACCAACGGTGGAAGTGTTGCTGCAGGGAATCGGTCTTGACACTTACGACGCTAACGGAACTCTGACAACTGCCAACACTCCTGTTCATACAAATAACCCCGCTTGGGTGATACTCGATATTCTTCGGCGCTGCGGCTGGAGACTGGATGAGGTCAACTTGGCGTCGTTTGCGGCGTCAGCAGATTACTGTGGTGAGCTGATTACGACAAAGGATTTTAATGGCAAGGAAAACCTTTCGCCAAGATTCCAATGTAACTTGACTTTGACCACGCGCCAGAGTGCTGCCACTGTGATGCGCGGCATTCGAGTAGCGGCGAGTTTAATGCTTCGATATGGAGCGACAGGATTGTTGGAGTTAGTGCCGGAATCAACGCTTGCAAGACAGCAGAAATCCTTTCCCGACGGCAGCAATAGCGTGGAAACGTTGGACGGAGGTTGGCCTGCTTACGAATTTAGCGACGGTACCGGACCATTCTCAGGGATTGCGCGCAATGCGGATGGAAGTTCATCTGTGCGAATGACATCGCGCAGTATTGCTGAAACGTCAAACCGGCTGAGCGTGGAGTTTCAGAATGAAGAGAACGAGTATCAACAGGATAGCTTGTCGTTAGTGAACGCCGACGATTCGGCGCTGATCGGCTATGAGATCAGCAGCCAGTCGACGGCGCTGGGGATTGCCAACTTCAATCAAGCTACCCGAGTTCTCTTGCGGCAGTTAGACAAATCGACCAAGGGGAATCAGTTTGTCCAGTTTCAGACAAGTTTTCGCGCGCTGAAGGTGCGGCCAGGTGATATCATCACCGTCACTTATGTGAAGGAGTGGCTGCAGAGAATACCGTTTCGGGTCGTGAAGCTTTCGCCGTCGATGAATTATCAGACAGTCATTGTTTTAGCGCAGGTTCATGACGATGATTGGTACAGCGATAATACGGCGGTGCTGGCGGGTGCTGGAAGACAGCCCGGATCGCACGTGCATACGCCGCGACCGTTGATTGGGACCGTGTTCGACTCGGATGGTAGTAACCAATTTGACCTATCGGAAAATGTTCAAGCCTTGGCGGATGGTACGGCTCTGGATACGATAACAGTTTGTTTTGCGCAGCCTACGATGCCGTCTAAGAATCTGGCAAATTTGCCATTGGTGAGCTTATCTTCCAATTGCACAAACGAACCGGACGGAACGCTTGCGAGTGGGACCAATTACTATTATGCGGCTACGGCTGTAGCTTCAGGCATCGAAGGTCCGCTGTCTTTCACTATACCGGTTTTGGCGCCGCTGGGATGTAATTCGGTAACGATCACCATTCTAAGCTTCCCGGCCTCGGCGGATAGCTTCCATGTATATCGGGGGAGCACGCCACAGTTGCTTTACCGTATAGCGACCGATGTTTCAATTCACGAGCATCTGACACCATCAGGTATCCAATTTACCGACAAGGGATTTCCGTCGCAGCCCATTGGACCGCCCGACGCAAACTTCGACCACGCGAATTTTTACTATCGGCGGCAGTATGCCGGTCCTTTTTCAACAACAAGCTCTGGCATAAGCAGCATAGCGAGCGAAGGGATGAACGCGGTGCCATCTGTGTACTCAAATAACGCGCGGGTAGCACGAATTGTTGGCGGAACAGGAGTGGGGCAGGAAAGATCGATTGTTGCCAACGACGGTGCTTCGATTACCGTGAGCCCTGCATGGAGTGTAGTACCCGACGCAACTAGTAAGTTCGTTGTTGTCGATTCTTCTTGGAAGTTTGCCGCCGTTTCAGCAACAAGCCCAGTGCAGTTTCAGATTCCGTACCAACTTGGGGCAACTATTCAGATTTCCGGACGGGGCGCCAACGTAAATAATCAGGAAGGAACGGCTGACCTTTGCCCGATGACGGTGTTCAATCCAGGTGGAGGAAAGCCTGAGACGGGTACCACCGGGGCGCCTGTGTTCAAGCTGAGTGCTCCAGGCGCCGGAACGTTAGCCGTCGGTCAGGTTGGATTTAACGATCTTACAAACACGTCGTCGGTCACAAGTGGCACGCTACAGGTTTTCTATTGGGATGAAATCAATAGACCGAGTGCGAGTCTGTTGGCTGATGTGACTTCCGATGATCGAACTATTTCAGTTTTAGTCGGCACGAATCTAGAAATTGGCAGCGTCATTCAGGTTGGATCCGATGTCACTGCTGAATTGATGATTGTTGGCCAGCGGAAAGACTCTGCGACAAATACTTACTACGTTAACCGCCAGACATTTCCGACCTCACCGATTGCGCATAGAAAAGATGAAAGTACCGTGTTGGTGCTGCAGTCGAGCCGAATAGTTCTCCCGTTTGAGCGCCGCTTTTTTGAGAACGGAGCCTCGATGAATTATCTGCACACGATCAGTCTTCCGGATTGCCGAGTGATAGCGGCGCAGATGCAGATGACCAATTCTTTTGGGGATGGTCAAACAGCCTCAACCGACTATGTTGTTGCTCCGCTTAGAACTCTTTCGGGAGGGCAGTTTTCATTACAGATTGGAGGTTACTTAGCGACTCAGGCAAACGCAACTGCTCCATTGCTCATTCAGGCAAGCCACGCTGTGAGGGATATCTGGGCGAGTATGGGACAAGCTCCGCAAGGGTACTCGATCAAAGTAGATATTTTTCAGGACGGTGCGGAGTATTGTAGCTTTCAAATTCCCGCAGGGAGTTCGGCAGCTTCGATGTATGTCGACGGAGCAACTCTCCCGGTGCTTCAAAGAGAAAAGAATCTCACGATAAACGTCAGTTTGATGGCTCCGGATTCGTCGGCTGACTATCGTGGCTTGTTGAATCCAGGCCGTGATCTCATGGTAACGATCCGGTTCTAGTTTTTTGAAGAAGGCGTTCGCGTAAGACGAGTTTGAACTAGCTAAGATAGTCAGTTCATGATCTATGCCGTAACGATTGCGCTTATAGTGATGCTGCTTTGCGGCATCACTGCTTACAAGGCTACTCAGGTCAAGAATCAAACCGATTTTATGGTGGCCGGACGATCGCTACCTTGGCCGGTTTTGGTGTTTACGCTTTTATCTTCCTGGATCGGCGCGGGAAGTTTGCTGGCGGGGGCGGAAAATGCTTATCGTAACGGCTTCGCCGCGCTTTGGCAGCCAGCGGGCGGATGGCTCGGGTTGCTGATCATCGGCTTAATAGCGGGCAAGGCTCGCAGTTTCGCACAATACACTATTCCCGATTTGCTAGAGGCTCGATTCAACTCAACAGCGCGAGTACTCGCCACTATTGCCATCGTCATCTCCTATACCGTGATTACCAGTTACCAGTTCATCGGCGGCGGGGATATTTTACATTTGATCTTTCCCGCAATTGCGAGCCAGACAGGACTTTACATCATTGCTGCGTTTGTCATTTTTTTTACCGCTGCAGCCGGGATGGCCTCAATTGCTTATCTCGATCTTGTCATCGGCTCTATGGTTACGTTGACTGTCGTTGTGGCGGTCCCCGTAATGTTGGGCAGAGTGGGAGGGTGGTCTGCTGTTCGAAGCGCTTTGCCTGATACTCATTTTCAGATACTTGGGAATCTACATTTCAGTCAGGCCATGGGTTTAATGCTTCCCACAATGCTACTTTTGATCGGCAATCAGGGCATGTATCAGAAGTTTTTTTCCGCGCGTTCTGAGAGTGATGCGAAAAAGTCTGTGGTGGGCTGGATTATCGGTACAGTAATTTTAGAAACTCTGCTCATCATGGTTGCTGTCATTGCAAGTTCGAAGCTGCATACCAACAAACCGCGCGAAATTATTTCTTTAGCAGCAAGGGAGATGCTTCCACCTTGGCTGGGAGCCATTCTGCTGGGAGGGGTATTCGCCAAAGTCATTTCAACGGCAAATAATTTTCTTTTTTCCCCCGCGACTAACTTAATTCATGACGTCTACCAACGATTTATTGATCGAAACGCATCACCGGCGAGAACACTTTTGGTTTCGCGACTGATTGTTGTACTTTTGGGCTTTTTCGCTGTTCTACAGGCTACCCAGTTTACGTCAGTTTTAGAAGCTTCATTGTATGCCTATACAATTTACGGGGCCGCAGTTACACCAACCATTATGGCGGTGTTTTTCTGGAAGCGAACGACGACGCCTGGAGCGATTGCTTCCATAGCACTTGGAACCTTTGTTACTGTTCTCTGGAAATTGCTGCAACAGCACGGACCTGCTGCCGTGAAGGCGAATATCGAAGCTATCGATGCGATTTTTCCGGCGCTTTTTATCTCCTTGCTGAGCTTGATTGTCGTTAGCTTGCTCACGTCGCCATCTTTACCGAGAAGCGTACCGATGACTCGGTAAAGGCTTAGAATCAAAAGTAATCATGATCGAGCAAATACAAGATGCTTTGAAAGGGAATCGATTGGATGGATGGCTTTTCTTTGACCATCATCGACGAGATCCGCTCGCTTATAAAATTCTTCGACTTCCGCCTCATCTCCAACCTTCCCGGCGATGGTACTACTTCATTCCTGCCGATGGCGAGCCGATCAAGCTAGTTCACAAGATTGAAAATTTAACGCTCGATTCGCTGCCAGGGAGGAAAGAGAGTTATTCCAGTTGGAGCGATCAGCAAAGCAAGCTTCGTGACATGCTGACCGGGGGGCTACGCATTGCGATGCAGTACTCGCCTGATTGCGCTATCCCTTATATTTCGCTTGTCGATGCTGGCACGGTAGAGCTCGTCCGGTCTACCGGTGTAGAACTCGTCAGCTCCGCCGATCTTGTGCAGGAGTTTGAGGCGCGCTGGAGCGAGCAACAGTTGTCGATGCATCTAGAGGCTGGACGCATTGTGGATCAAACCCGACGCGAAGCCTTTGAATTAATTGGCCATCGTATTCGTTCGAGCAGCCCGGTGAGCGAGTATGAGATCCAGCAATTCATCTTGAAACAATTTTCGCAGTCGGGGCTTACGACCTATCACACCCCAAACGTCAGCGTGAATGACAATGCTTCAAACCCGCACTATGAGCCGAACGCAAATCAATCCTCATCGATTCAGATGAATGACTTTGTGCTGATCGACTTATGGGCCAAGCTGGGGAAGCCTGACGCTGTTTACTACGACGTCACGTGGACTGGCTTTTGCGGAGAAAATGTTCCTCAAAGCATTCAAAATGTTTTCGAAATCGTGAGAGATGCCCGCAAGAAGGCATCAAGCTTCGCGATTCACAAAGCAGCGACTTCCGAACCATTCGCCGGATACGAAGTAGATGATGTAGCTCGTCATCACATTGAAGAAAACGGATTTGGCGAAAACTTTTTTCATCGCACGGGTCACAGTATTGGAACGGAAGTCCATGGCACAGGAGCGAATATGGACAATCTGGAATCGCACGATGAGCGCCGCGTCATTGCGCGAACGTGCTTTTCTATCGAGCCCGGAATCTACTTGCCAGAGTTCGGCATACGGTCCGAAGTGAATGTTTATATTGGCGATGGGTTCGGCCGCGTGACCGGTGAGGAACAGGAGCATTTGGTGCGGATTTAACCTGTATTTGTCAGTTTCCGATGCATACAGGACGGGCAAGCATAGGGAGCATCAATTATTTCGATTGAATCCTAGCGTATAAACAGGCTAAAGTTTGATATGGCGACTGCGGCAGCAATTCTCATGGAGCCCCCTACAACTCAGGTTGCAATTCTTCACCGAATCAGCAGTATTGTTAGCTCCGAGCTTTCTTTGGATGAAATGCTGGGAGAAATCGTCGGGTTAACGGTCCAGGTAACTGGCTGTGATGCCTGTCTAGTTTATTTGATTGAGCGCGAGACGAACGAGATCGTTCTGCGGGCTTCACAAGTACCTCATCAGGTAGATCTTGGCAATATACGCATGAAAATGGGCGAAGGTGTTACCGGCTGGGTGGTAGAGCACCACTCGGTTGTGGCATTGCCTTCCAACGCCGCCTCCGACAGACGCTTCAAACGATTTCAGGCTCTGGTGGAGGATACCTACGAAGCTTTCCTCTCTGTTCCGTTGCTCAGCGGTGGCGAGGTAATTGGTGTCATTAACGTTCACCATAGGGAGCCTCATGCCCATGATACCGACGAAATTTCACTACTCACGTTTGTCGGCGAGCAGATGGGCGGGGCTATCGCCAAGTCGGTTTTAGCTGAAGCGAACGCCAGGCTACTTGAAGAGAGCGCAGAGATGAGGCGCCAACTCGAGACCCGAAAACTTGTTGAGAGAGCGAAGGGTATCTTGCAGCACCGTCACAGTCTTACCGAGGAAGAAGCGTACCTACGATTGCGAAACGAAAGCAGACGTCTGCGTAGGCCTATGCGCGAACTTGCTGAGGCCATTATTTTGGCCGAAGATCTCAGCCGTAAGAGTGAATTTGCTAATTAGCCTTTAGTAATCGCATCGCTACAATCGAGCTTGCAGGTACACTTTCAGCCTTTAGTACACAACCCCCACGTCCTCACGATTCTCGGAAATTTTTGGCCAAGAAAGATTGATGAACTCCAATTTCCTGCGACGCGTCTGCTGTATTTAATAGACGAGCAAACCAGTATTCTCGTCTTTGAGCATCAACCTGTTGGTCCTCCTCGCGGCCAAATTATCCTAATTCATGGACTAGAAGGGTCGGCGCAAGCAGGTTACATTTTGAGTCTTTCACAAGCTGCACTCATACGTGGCTTCGGTGTGCATCGAATGAATCTGCGCACCTGTGGAGGAACGGAGAATCTTTGCCAAACAATGTATCATTCGGGCCTGACTAGTGACACGCTCCATATTCTTCAGGAGATCGAACAACGCCGACTTGGCCCTGTGTTTCTGGTGGGATTTTCACTCGGCGGTAATGTAGCGTTAAAACTCGCAGGTGAACTCGGGAGGACAAGCTCGATTGCTGGTGTGTGCGCTGTTTCCACCCCGATCGATTTAGCGGAATGCGTGCGACAGATCGACAAGCCGTCCAATTTCATTTACCGTCAACGTTTTGTCCGGCGGCTTACTGACCGTATCAGAAGAAAAAATAAGCTTTCATCGGATGTTTACTCGCGCACCGGGCTGAACGACATAAAAACGATTTGGGAGTTTGACGACAAATTTACCGCTCCCTTGTTTGGTTTCGGAACGGCGGAGAATTACTACGCTACACAGTCCGCTAGGCGTTATCTCCATCGAATTCGGGTTCCCACGTTGGCGGTGACCGCGAAAGACGATCCATTAGTACCTTTCCGCATCTACAACGATCCGGCTTTCCAGTCAAATCCCGCCTTGCAAATGCTGGCCACAAACTACGGCGGCCATCTTGGCTTCCTTTCGCGAACCAAACCTCGCTTTTGGCTCGATGGAGTTCTCCTAGACTGGATGAACCAGGTTCTTTCAAAAAGGAACAAGGGCAGCAGAGGAACAAATTACGACCAACTTACGTCTGCTTGAGGAGAGAGCGTGAAAAGATCGCATAAATTTCGCCCTAGCGCTTCGTTCTGGGAAGCCGGGCGGATTGCATTCGATTCACTGCGAAAAAGTAAACTACGAAGTTTTCTTACACTCCTTGGAATCATTCTTGCCACCACCACGTTGATTGCGGTGACAGCTCTCATTCACGGAATGAATCTCTACATAGCGGACAAGGTGTCGAACATGGGAGCCGACGGATTCCGAATCGTGCGCATGGCCTGGATCGGCAATTGGGATCCTAAGAAGTTCTTAGAAATGTCCAAGCGAAACCCGCAGATTAAGCGAGAGGAGTATGAGTTTGTCAAGGACCATGCGAGGCTTCTCAGTGGCATCGGCATCATGGCGTCGACAAATGGGCGGTGCTCGTTTAGCAGCCAATCTGTAGAAGGCGTCAGCATACAGGGCATCACAGAGAACATTCCCGCAATCAATAACGTGCAAGTCGCAACGGGACGCACGCTTTCGGCCAACGAAGTAAGCCGGCATGCCAGCGTTGCATTCATCGGAAACGATCTGAAGGACCGTTTTTTCGCCGATCGTGACCCGGTTGGAAAGACAATTCAGTTGGATGGTGTTCCTTTCGAGGTAGTGGGCGTTGCTAAGGCTTTGGGTAGCGTCTTTGGACAGTCGCAAGACAATTTCGTCATGATCCCCATTGACAGCTATTTCAAACGATATGGGTCGCGGCAGGGAATGAGGCTGGTCGCCAAAGCAATAGATCAAGAGCACTTGATTGAAGCAGAAGACGAATCGCGTATGCTGCTACGCGCGTTCCGGCACTTACGCCCAAACCAGGACGACACTTTCTCCCTCCTTTCCTCGGATACTTTCGTGAGTCTTTGGCAGCGCTTGACGGCCGCTATTGCCGCTACTGCCGTTGGTGTCGTATCGGTGTTCATGGTGGTGGGCGGTATTGTCATCATGAACATCATGCTTGCCGCGGTGACGGAGCGGACACAAGAGATTGGAATACGAAAATCCCTCGGCGCGCGACGAAGAGATATCTTGAATCAGTTCTTGGTTGAGTCGGCGACCTTGTCGGCAACCGGCGGCTTGATGGGCGTGATCATTGCT
The DNA here is from genome assembly GCA_965219315.1 of Bryobacteraceae bacterium. Taxonomy (GTDB): domain Bacteria; phylum Acidobacteriota; class Terriglobia; order Bryobacterales; family Bryobacteraceae; genus Bog-105. Next base: position 563,047 of record CBDCNB010000001.1, read on the forward strand.
TGGGTTTTGGCCATTATCATTCGAAAGGCGACACCTGTTCCGATGGCACTCCCTTGGTCATCCGTTGTGATCGGGGTGGGTCTGTCTGCTGTGGTTGGGTTGTTCTTTGGTATTTATCCAGCGAGGCAGGCCTCCAAATTAGATCCTATCGAAGCATTAAGAGTGGAGCGGTAGCCTTGTGAACTGGTTAGCTTTTGTCAACGGAACCGCCCTGGCCTTACAAACAATTCGCGCCCATAAATTACGGGCATTCCTTACCGTTTTAGGCGTGGTGATGGGGACTGGGACCATCATCGGTGTTGGATCTATTTTGACGGGTCTTGACTCGTCGATTACATCCGTTCTTCAAAGTTTTGGACCCAACTCAATCATCATTTTCAAATTTCCGGTTGGATTCCGAAACCGTAACCTGACTGCAGAGGAACGTACGCGAAAGGATTTGACTTACCAGAACGCATTGGACATTGGAGCGCGCTGTCAGGCTTGCGAAGATATCTCTCCAATGTTATTTAATGACAACAACTTCATCAACGCACGCTACGGCGGCAATGATATGTACGGCGTCCAATTGACAGGGGTGGAAGAGGCATACGCTAACGAGGGGCAAGCAGATATACACGCCGGCCGTTTCTTCACTCAAGAAGAAAGTCAACGACGAGTGCCGGTGGCGGTGATTGGAGCGGATATTGAGAAAGGGTTATTCTCCAACGTCGACCCGCTGGGAAAAGAAATCACGGTGGACGGCCATACGTTTCGTGTAATCGGTACGCTAAACCGTCCGGCTGCTTCCTTCTTTGGCGATCAGGATAACCGCGTATTGCTTCCTTACTTCACCATGCGGAGGATGTATCCTTCTGTAAAAGAGTTAGCTCTAGTAGTTACTGCCAAACCCGGTCACTTGCCCCAGGCGCAGGACCAGATCCGAACGATCTTACGTATGGAGCGACGTGTTCCCTACAATGCTCCAGATAATTTCTCCATGTCTTCGGCTGAACAGATGATCAGTGACTTTCGCCAAATTACATCGATGGTTGCGCTGGTGATGGTGGTGCTGAGCTCTGTCGGACTCTTGGTAGGCGGAATCGGCGTCATGAACATCATGTTGGTTTCGGTTACCGAAAGAACAAAAGAGATAGGTATTCGCAAAGCAATAGGCGCCCGTAAATCGGATATTGTGCTGCAATTTCTAATCGAGGCGGTCGTATTGACCGGCATCGGCGGATTGATGGGAATCATTTTCGGTTGGTTGATTTCAGTTCTCAGCCGCCTCGTTTTCTCTAACCTGCCCGCGAGCGTGCCGCTATGGGCAGCCCTGTTGGGAATCCTTGTTTCCGCCGGAACAGGTTTATTTTTCGGTATCTGGCCGGCAAGTAAAGCGGCGCGGCTTGATCCGGTCGAGGCACTCCGGTACGAATAAGTTCATCGGCTATGAAGTGGAAAATCATCGCGGTCGTTGCGTGCTTGGCTTTGGCCATTCTGCTTTCGTTCAACTTCATTTACTTGCACTTTTTCGCGGGTGGAGCGCTTCGGCAGGTAAACTCCGGCACTGTCATCACTCAGATCAAGCAATTGAAGCAGTTGGTGACCGTTCGCTACAGCCTGCAGCGAGTTGTGGGTCTGACCGAGGCGAGAGGAACTTTCGGGGAGGAGTCGATCCTTCTAATGGTGCAAGGGGAGGCGCAGGCCGGCGTCGATCTCACCAGCGTGAGCTCGAACGACATCACCTTTACAGGTGAGCGTACAATTACCATTCGTCTACCGGCTGCGAAAATTCTCAGCACCTACATCGACGAGAAACAGACAAAGGTTTGGGACCGACATATTACGTGGTGGACTCCCTGGATCCCCTATGATCCGGATCTGGAGCATAAGGCGCGTCTTTTAGCAATCGACGATTTGCGCTCCGAGGCGCTGCGGATGGGAATTCTAAAAGAGGCTCGAAAGAACGCCGAAAGTGCCATCTGCGATTTTTTGAAGGCATTTAAAATCGACGTTGAGTTTCAGACCACTTAGCCGGCCGCGGCCGCAATAAAGCATCATCGTTCGGCAAATGATATCATCGCCTCAGAACAAAATATAGGGACTCTCCGCTCAAGCGGACGAACCGCCCACTATGGATTTTGAATTTACCGAAGAGCAAACTCAGCTCCGAAAATCGATTCGCGATTTTGCCGAGCAAGAAATTAAGCCCCATGTGCTCGACTGGGATGAGAACCAGATTTTTCCGCTGGATGTAATCAAGAAGGCCGGCGAACTCGGCTTAATGGGTGCAATTTTTCCGGAAGATCTAGGTGGGGCAGGATTCGGCTATATTGAATACTCCATTATCATTGAAGAACTAGCGCGCGTTGACCCCAGCGTGGCGCTTATTGTAGCTGCACACAATTCGCTTTGCACAAACCATATCTATCTGGCGGGTAATACAGAGCAGCATAAGAAGTACATTCCCAAACTAGCGACGGGCGAGTGGATCGGGTGCTGGTCACTAACGGAGCCCGAAGCCGGATCGGATGCGGCCGGGACGCGCTCGACTGCTGTTTTGAAAGATCATCAATGGGTTTTGAACGGCGGCAAGACGTTTACAACAAACGCCCACTATGCCGAGGTCTGCGTGGCAATGGCTGTCACGGACCGTTCAGCCTCACAGCACGGTATCTCCGCATTTATCCTGGAAAAAGATACGCCCGGCTTTCGTGTCGGGAAAAAAGAAAACAAGCTTGGGATGAGGGCCAGCGCGACGGGAGAAGTTATCTTTACCGATTGTCATTTGCCTGAAACACAATTGTTAGGCAAACAAGGCGACGGGTTTGTCGACAGTCTGCGCATACTTGACGGCGGGCGGATTTCTATTGCGGCCCTCTCGATCGGGACTGCGGAAGGCGCATTCGATGCGGCACTGAAATACGCGAAGCAGCGTAAGCAGTTTGGGCGTTCCATTTCTGAATTCCAAGCCATTCAAAATAAGCTATCCGATATGGCAACCTCCATCGAAGCAGCGCGCCTACTTACTTATAAAGCAGCGGCGCGGAAAGACGCCGGCAAGCGCATTACGAAAGAGTCGGCCATGGCAAAGCTTTTTGCTTCGGAAATAGCGGTCAAAGTCGCCGACGAAGCAGTGCAGATACACGGCGGCTACGGATTTATCAAGGATTATCCGGTAGAGAAGTTCTATCGCGATGTCAAGCTGTGCACCATTGGTGAGGGCACGAGTGAGATCCAGCGGCTAGTCATTGCCCGGCAACTGCTAAAAGAGTAGCTTGGCTTTGGATTTGCCGACGAGCGATTTGTACGAGAGAATACGCGCTGGTGATGTACGCTCGGTTGCGCGTGCAGCCACGCTCATCGAGAATCAAAATCCCGAAGGTCATCGGCTTCTTGCCAGGCTTTTCCCTCATACCGGACGTGCAGTGATTGTCGGCATCACAGGGCCACCGGGAGCAGGGAAGAGCACAATTTCCGATCAACTGATAAAGACTCTTCGCCAGTCAAACAAGTTGGTAGGTGTAATCGCGATTGATCCAACCAGTCCGTATTCAAAAGGCGCGCTGCTGGGCGACCGTATCCGCATGGGAGATCACTATCGCGATTCGGGAGTTTTCATTCGTTCCATGGCGACACGCGGACGCTTGGGTGGGTTAGCGGAAGCGACGCTTGAGATCGCTCTTCTTCTCGAGGCGTCAGGATACGAATTTGTCCTCATCGAGACGGTCGGGGTAGGGCAAGACGAGATTGAGATCGCTCGACTCGCCGACGTTACGGTGGTTGTTCTTGCGCCCGGTTTTGGCGATGACGTCCAGGCAATGAAGGCCGGTATGATGGAAGTCGCGGATATCTTCGCCATTAACAAGATTGACCTGCCCGGTGCGGAGCATCTGGAACAGGAGATCCAATTTATGCAAAGCTTAGCTGCTCGTCATGAACGCACGGTGCCTATCTGCCGTGTCCGTTCGAGTACGGGCGAGGGTGTAGAGAGTCTGTTGGCATCGATTGAATGGCAGTTTGAAAAGCGAAGCAGCCTGACCAATCGAACTGAGCAATGGAGCCTTCGTTTGCGAGATATGTTGCGGGATCGACTGCTCGCAGCCGTGCCGGAAGCAGAACTGGCCCATTACGCTCAACGCGTCGCAGAAAAATTCCAAGATCCTCATTCGGCCGTAGAGGCTCTACTTGCTGATGTGGCAAAACTATGGACATAGAAATTGATCACCTCGGAATTGCTGTTCGCAGTTTGGAAGAGTCGTTACGCTTCTATAAGGGCGTGCTGGGAATGGAAGATGTGGAAAGAGAACTAGTTGAGACCGAGCGTGTTCACATAGCCATGCTGCCCACTGGAACGGGTATAGATGCGCCGCGTATCGAGCTACTGGAAGCCTCTGACGAGCATTCGGTGATTGCAAAGTTCATCGAAAAACGTGGACCTGGGTTGCACCATATAGCGCTACGTGTCGATGATCTTTACGTTGCCGTCAAACGCGTACAAGCTGCCGGCGGCCGTCTATTGAGCACGCCAAGCCGGGGAGCGGGCGGACATATCTACGTCTTCGTGCATCCGGCATCGACCGGTGGCGTACTAGTCGAACTTATTCAGAAGTAGACGTCGTGTGACACATTGAAATATGAAAGGGCAAACATAAGTTTGGACACTAAAGCAGAAATCGGCATTATTGGCGGCAGCGGACTTTACCAAATGCCTGGATTTGAAGACCAGGAAGAGAAGCGCATCATGACTCCGTATGGCGAGCCTTCCGACGCTTTCATCGTTGGAAAACTTGAGGGCAAGAAGGTGGCATTTTTGGCGCGCCACGGTCGCGGCCATCGTATTTCGCCGTCCGAACTAAATTTTCGGGCTAACATTTTCGGGATGAAGATGCTTGGCGTCGAGCGCATCCTTTCGCTCAGCGCAGTCGGCTCTTTAAAAGAAGAGCATGCTCCGTTGGACTTTGTTATCCCCGACCAGTATTTTGATCGCACAAAGACCCGTATTTCTACTTTCTTTACCGACGGCATTGTTGCCCACGTAAGCTTTGCCGACCCTGTCTGTCCGCAGCTATCGGAGCTGATTCACAAATCGGCGCAACATACCGGCATCAACAGCAAAAAAGGCGGCACCTATCTTTGCATGGAAGGACCTGCGTTTTCTACGCGCGCCGAGTCGAATCTCTACCGAAGCTGGGGTATGGACGTGATCGGTATGACCAATTTGCAAGAAGCAAAGCTTGCGCGCGAAGCCGAGATTTGTTACGTTTCGATCGCGATGGTAACCGACTACGATTGCTGGCACGAAGAGCACGAGGCTGTTACGGTTGACCAGATTATCGGGAACTTAAACAAAAACGCTGAAAATGCCACGAAGCTGGTAAAGCATGCCGTTGCGCACTTATCGGAGGCGCGCACCTGTAAATGCGGATCTTCTTTGAAGCATGCCATTCTCACGGACCACGCAGCTATACCCGCTGCAGTGAAAGAAAAACTGGGACTGATCATTGGGAAATACATCGGCAATTGAGCTCGCGCACGAGATTCTGGAAGATTGTCTTCGAGATGGAACGTGGCCGGCCCGTACCCTGGACAGGCTGATTGAGCGTGCCTTGGATGAAGAGGATCAGCCGCAGGCCTTGGTCGCAACCCGCGCACTCTTCGGCATCGTGATTGAGCGGCTCGGAGACCTGTTCGAACCTCGCTTATGCGATGTCTATGCCCGCTTGTTTTCGCACGTAATCGCAAGAGCGATTCCCGACTTTCAGCTTGATGAGCTGTTGTTGCGCTATCGACGCATTCGCCAAATCCGACGTTTTCCGGGCGGTGAGATACATCGTGTATTTGTGCTTTCTCGAGTGACGCTAGGAGCGGACGTGGCTGTTACCAGCGTCGCGATGGCGGCCGCAAAACAGCGCTTTCCCTATGCGGAAATCTGTTTGCTCGGTCCAGAGAAAAATGCGGAGTTATTCGCTGGGGACGAACGAATTATTTCGCTGCCCGTCTCGTACACCCGCAATGGCTTGCTTCGCGACCGCCTGCGGGCAGCCCTTGAGCTGCACACCATCGTCGACGAGCCGCACAGCATCGTCATCGATCCCGATTCGCGCTTTACGCAGCTTGGATTACTACCGGTCTGCGATGATTCACGCTATTTCTTCTTTGAGAGCCGCGCCTTCGGAGGCGAGTTCCCGGCCTCCCTCCCACAACTCACGATGGAGTGGCTCAATGAGGTATTCGATGTTGAAAACGCCCAGCCCTACCTTGCGCCGCCGCCTCGCGCGCGCATTGCAGATATCACGATCAGCTTCGGTGTCGGTGAGAACGCAGGTAAGCGGATCGACGACGAATTTGAGTATCAGGTGCTTGCCTCTTTACTGCGTTTGCGTCGGTCGATACTGCTGGACCGCGGTGTCGGCGGAGAAGAGACCGACCGAGTCAATCGATTGATAGAACGTCTTGGCTTCCCGCACCATCTTCACTTGCACGATGACAGCTATGCTTCTTTCGCAAGCCATATCCTGCAAAGCGATTTATACGTTGGCTACGATTCAGCAGGCCAGCATGTGGCTGCTGCCAATGGAGTGCCATTGATTTCGGTGTTTGCCGGCTACACCGGTGAACGCATGCTGTCGCGCTGGTCGCCCACCGGACCGAAATCACACGTGATCGCGGTGGAGGCGGACGAGCGTTCAACCGCCCTTCAGCGTACGTTAGCGGTTATTGGGGAGGTGGCGGAGGGGGCGTTGGCAGCGACCACGGACTAGTCGGCTTCGTTGGCTCCGGGTTGTCAGTTTGCTTCTTTGGCGACGTCTGCGGTTTCGGCCCTGGCTTCACCTGCTTTTCACCGTTCGCGTTTCGCGCCGCCGCCGCCGGTTGCTCCTGTGTCTTGTCGGCGGGCAAAGCATCGGGCGTGTCGTAAGTTATATTCGATTCCGTGCCGTATTTTCGATAATTTCGGAACTCAATTTCGTTCTTCGTCTTTTGGCCCCCACCAACCAACCATACCTTGGCGGCTAGCGGACAAATATAGGGCTGGCCATTGATGTTCATGTCATCGTAATCCAGTATTTCGTACGCCGACTTAACGGGAAATGAACTCGGAATGTCAACGGCTTGAAAGGTGATTCGCGAGATCACTCCTGTGTTTTGATCTGCGTAGACCAACCCTTTGTACGCGGTAATGATACGCTGCGTATTTTCGTAGGAGATGGAATACTGTGAGTGGCCGCTGTCAATAAAGTAGTTGTAGACCGCCATTAGTTTGCCGCGAATCGTGCCCCAGTGATCCCATCCAAATTCCGCCTGGCTTTGCGGCTCGAAGATTTCACGCATCAAGCTGCCGAACTCGCCGCTGGAAACTAAGCCGCCTCGCTTGCCAAGCTGCTCCATGCCGTAATCGACGAGCTGCCCATTCACCGAATACGTGCGGTAGTCCTCATGACCATCGTTGTAGCCAAGGTGCGTAAATGCGGTGTCGATGATGTGATAACTGTTGCTGTGATCGAAATCCACATAGCGCCGCGTCACCTGCGTACAGATAAAATTTGGCAGGTTCTGCGTATAGTTCAGGGCGTATTGTTTTACCGAATCGAGAATCTCTTGCTGCCGAACGGAACTAGGCGGTGGAAACTCCTTCTTGGGCCCGATCCGAACCGAACCTTGCCCGGCTGCCGACGCAGAATTATCCGGGGTCGTCCCCGGAGAGTAAGTAGGACTGGTCGACGGCGGCTTCAGATGAGCCGACTGCTCTTGCAATAGCCTCAAAGCCTCCGAAGTCTTCGGCCCGGCGCCTTGCGCCTCCAAATCCTGAATTTCCTTATTGGTCAACTTTTCCGTTAGCGTAACTTTTTTAAGATACGCCGCAACTTGTTTATCGGAGTGATATTTTAAGGCCAGTTCCGACCGTAGAAAATCGGCTAACTGCGAGGCGTTCATCTGCATTTGTGCTTGCAAAGCAAAAGCACAACACAATGTCAGCAGACCTAAACGAAACCTCATATCTACATGATGACGTATCGATTCCTGCCAATGTTGCGCGGCAAGTACTTACGTTCAGCAGGATTCCTTATGCCGAACACTTTGCTTCAAAGCTGTTCCACCTTCTCCAACTCCAACGTAATCGTGCCAATGGGAAAATTGAGTTGTACTCGCATCTGCACAGGCAAGCGAAGCGCGTCATCGGTGATCCAGATAAAAAGGCGGCCCTTTCTTTTATAAAGAACATTATTGAACAGAAATGCTTCATTGCGGATGGCGGAGTACGTCTTGCCGTTAATATTGACGTTCTCCTTGGCCTGCGCCTCGACCTTGGCGTAGACCAGTTTTTTTCCATCGGTGACCGGTAGCGTGGCCGTCTTACCAGGTTGCAGATGGAGGGCGCGAAGTATTGCTAACGAGCTAATAACGTCGTGCGTACAAGGCGCTACATTTAGCTCACTTTGGGCCGTCGTATTCTTGGTGAAATTACGTTCGAAGAAATTTACCTTGTGCTGCACCGGCTGAAATGTCAATTGCGTTTGGCGATGCCGCTTGCCTTCCTGCGCATCCAAGAATGTGCTTAACGTGCAGAAGTGATCGGTAGTAATAACTTTATAGCTGTCCGTTACCGGATAGAGGCGCGTCACCACGCCGGCACTCTGCAGATTTAAGCCAATCTGCCAATGATCAGCGGCGGCTTTCGAAAGTTGTACAACAGCGGTACCTGCGTCGACGGAGTGCCACTGAAGTTGATACGTCAGTTTCTCCGGCGAAGGAAATTTAGCAACGCTTCCCTCCGCAGAACCAGCGGACTGCTGAGTGAAGGCGAGATTTGGCAAAAGAAGTTTGAAGCAAAGGACAGTGCAAGCATAAGCAGCGCCCCGGGGAAAAAATAAATTCATCAAAAGCCGATAGAAGAAAGTATCTCAGAAGGTTGGCGTTCAAATGCGCGGCAGATAGCAAGCAGGCTCTCCACGCTTGGCAGGTTGGCCCCGCGCTCAATGGAGCTTATCTGTGAAACACTTAGCTTGGTGATCGTTGCAAGGTCTTTCAGTGACCAGTCGCGCTCCACCCGTAGAAGCTTGATATAGTGGCCGAGACGTCCGCGCAAGCGGTCCTGCAGTGTCTGCCCCAGTCCAAATCGATCGATTGCATTCTGCAGAGTCTGCCGTAGCTCCGCCAGTGAAAATGGCTTTGCTAGATAATCGAACACGTGCAGCTTGAATGTCGTACGCATGTCTTCAAAGGACGGATATCCGGTAATTACGATGATGCAGAGTTCCTGCCAGCGCGCAAGCAGTTGTTCCACCACTTGATCGCCGGTGGAATCGCCCATTTTCATGTCCAAAAGCACAATGTCCGGTAGCCTTATCTCAACGGATGCAAACAGTTCCTTCGGGGTGGCAAAGGTGCGTACAGTGTATTTGCCTTCATCATGCAGCAAGTCCTCAATGTAGTGTCGAAAATCTACGTCATCGTCTAAGACGGCGACCTCGATAAAGCTACTGCCGATCGGTTCTGAATCGCTCATAGCGCTAGGCTGCTGCCGGCAGCAGGACTTCGATGGAAGCTCCTCCCTCGGGACGATTAGAGGCGCTGATTACTCCTCCGTGCTGGCTCACAATGCCTTCCGCGACAGTCAGCCCGAGCCCCGTTCCGCGTGCGTCGAGCCGCGTAGAGACAAACGCCTCGAACAAGTTCGGCAGCACGTGCTCCGGAATGCCGGTTCCATTATCTAGCACACGGCAACAAATCCATTGACGTCCACCCTTCTGCACAATCCTCGATTCCACTCGGATCATCCCATCCGCCGCAACTGCCAAAAGTGCGTTGCGCAGGAGATTGACGAATACTTGAATCAGCCGATCCGGATTTCCAAGTACCGCTTCGTTTCTTTGGATAGCATTTCTGAACCCTACCGTGGAAGCTTTCTCGTCGATAGCGACAAGACTCCAGCTTTCATCGATCAGCGGCTTCAAAGCGACCGCCTCCATGGACTGTTTCCGCACCCTCGCAAAGTCGACCAAACTCTCACTGATTTTACGAAGCCTTTGTGTTACGCGAAGCATGCGCGCCAATCGCTCTTGCGTCTGCCGGTCCCGCGTCGTCTCCGACAGCTTTTCGATCGAACCCTGCAGGACCGCCAACGGCGTGTTCAACTCGTGGGCAACGGAAGTGCTGAGCAGCCCTAAGCTGACTAATCGGTCCTGTTCCTCCAGCTTTTGTAGCGCTTCAGCCAATTGATCCTCGTGTTGGCGAAGCTTGGCAATTGCGGCATTTCTCGATCGCATGATTTGCCCGATTTCGTCGTCCAGAATGAACCTTTCTTCGATCATCTCCTGGCTGCGATCGTCCTGCTGCGTTGCCTCATCGGCATGGAGCATCAGTGTCAACGGTCGATAAACATACTGCGGCATGATGACCAACTCCATTACCACCACCGCCATGATATAAATCGCGCCAAGCACGACAAAAAGACTAAGCCGCGCCTGCCAAAGCGCTTTCTTGTAGAGCTCCGGCGATAGCTGGATGCGCTCGAACGAACCGGGATGTCCACCGGTCCTATAAAGCGTATCCGGACCCTGCTGCCATACTGCGGAAGGATGCGTAAGCAGATACTGCTGCCCATTGCTGGAAAGCTTGAGCTGTGTCCAGGTGCCCTGACGAAGTTGGTACACCTCCAGGCCCGCTTGCTTTTCCACTGTGTCCAACGGCAGGTTCGCGCCGAAGATCTGCTTTGCCATCTGCAGCTCACGCTGACGCGCGCTGGCAATATGAGCCGAAAAGACAGGAATCACAGAAAGGTAAACAGAAACAGCCAGCACAAAGAAAAACAGATTGTGCAGAAGAACCAACTTGGGGCGCACCTTCAATCCGCCAAAAGCGCGCCAGAAAGCAGTCGGCGGCTTCGGCGACTTACCGTGACGTGAGTTCTTCGCGCCGCTCAATTTCCTGCTCCTTGTACTGCAGTTGATAGAGCTTCCAATAGATGCCATGCCGAGCTAGCAACTCTTGGTGCGTGCCCATTTCCCGCAACTGTGTTTTATGCATCACCACAATGCGGTCCGCGCGTTGAATGGTGGAAAGGCGATGCGCAATCACCAGCGAAGTGCGGCCTTGTACCAGCTTGGTCAAAGCTTCTCGTACACGCAGCTCTGTCTCGGTATCCACGCTGGAGGTGGCTTCGTCCAAAATCAGGATGCGCGGATCGTGCGCCAAAGCGCGCGCAAAACTGATAAGCTGTTTCTGTCCTGTGGAAAATCCGTTGCCGCGCTCCCGCACCGGAGTGTCGAAACCTTGCGGTAGTTCCTCAATAAAATCAAGTAGATTCACCTGTTCCGAAGCGTTGCGCACCTGTTCATCGGAAATCTGCTCCGTGCCGAGACGAACGTTACTGCTGACGGTACCCGTGAATAAGTAGGGGTCCTGTAAGACCACTCCGAAGTGACGGCGCAAATCGATAATGTCGAACTCACGAATGTCGATTCCGCCGATGCGAATCGCCCCCTGCTGCACGTCGTAAAACCGCAGCAGCAGATTGGTTAAAGTTGTTTTGCCGGCACCCGTATGTCCCACAATGGCCACCGTCTCACCCGGCGCGGCGCGGAAACTTACGTCGCGCAGCACCCAATCTTCTCCGCGATAGGCAAACCAGACGTGATCGAACTCGAGGTCCACCGGTCCTTCCGGAAAAGCGCTTACAGCGGGTGGCGATAAGATCATGGGTCTCGTATCCAAAAGTTTGAAGACGCGCTCGGACGAGGCCATCGCCCCTTGCAAGATATTATATTTTTCGCTCAAATCCTGAATGGGACGGAAAAAACGCATTCCATATTGAAAAAAAGCGACCAGCACTCCGAGAGACAATGCACCTTGGCGAATGCGGAATCCGCCATAAGCAAGCAACAGCCCTAGGGCGAGCATGCCTAAAAATTCGACCACCGGATAAAACCATCCGTAAGCGGTGATCGAATCTTTGAAAGCCAGCATGTGGTCCCGGTTGATCTTCTCGAACTCACGCTTGCTGCGCTCCTCGCGATTGAATAGCTGCAACACAGCGATTCCGGCTACGTGCTCTTGTAAATAAGCGTTGATCTTGGCGATCGCCACCCGAATGCGGCGATAGCTTTGCGAAGCCGAGCGCCGAAACTGAATCGTCGCCAGCACTACTAGCGGCATAACGCCCAGCATGAATCCGGTCATGCCCGGACTCAACTGCAACATCGCCACAATGACGAACGAAAGCATTAGGATGTCGCCCACAATGGTCACCAGTCCGGAGGCAAACAGGTCATTCAAAACATCCACATCCGTCGTTACGCGTGTCACCAGGCGGCCCACCGGATTCTTATCGAAGTAGGCCACATCCAGCGTTTGCAGGTGCGCCATCAGTTGCCGCCGCAGATCGAACATGGCCTTTTGTCCGGTCCATTGCATCAGGTACGTCTGGCCGAAGTCGAAGAAAAATCCAAGTACTATGACGGCAAGATAAATACCGGCGATTTGCGTGATTCCGGTCCACCGGTCAGCGGAGAGCCACCCATCGAGAATCGTATGCGCGGCATGCCCCGTCGGCACAAGATAACGATCCACTGCCAACTTCGTCAGAAGCGGTCCGATAACCTGAAGAAGAGAGTCGATTAGCAATAGAACGAGGGAAGCGGATACAATCGCCTTGTACGGCCGCATGTACGTGAGCAGACGCCTCATCAGACGTCCGTCATAAGCTTTGCCTAAAACCTCTTCTTCCAATTAGCTGCGATCCTTGTTACCAGACTAACGTAGCGGTTTCGATAGCCGACCTTTTCTTCATGGATGGATTTGTACTGATAGATAAGCCTGCCAACTTCACTAGCCACGACATCGTCAATCGTTGGCGCAAGCTGGCCAATACCAGGCGAGCAGGGCATTTGGGTACGCTTGACCCAATGGCCACCGGCCTCTTAGTGATGATGACCGGCAAGGCGACCCGGTTGGCTCAATTTTATGGAGCAAACGAAAAAACTTACGATGCCGAGATCACGTTGGGGATGGTTTCCGATACCTACGACAGCGAAGGCGCCGTTTCGGAGACCAGAAGCGCAATACCTTCCGAAAACGCGATCTGTTCCGCATTGGAGCGTTTCAGAAACCGTTTTTGGCAGATGCCGCCGCCGGTCTCCGCAAAAAAAATAAATGGAGTGGCCGCTTACAAGCTCGCCCGTAAGCATTTGCCGGTGGAGCTGAAGCCGGTGGAAGTGGACGTCCGTCAACTCTTCGTTTATTCCCTCCACGGTCCCAAGCTCCGAGTTTCTGTTACCTGCTCTGCCGGTACGTATATTCGCGCGATAGCGCACGATCTAGGAGTCGAGCTAGGCTGCGGCGCACTGCTAAGTAGGTTGCGGCGTACCGAAAGTGGCAGTTTTTCAGTAGGAGAGGCAAAGACGCTGGAGACCTTGACGGCAATGTCTAAAGCGAATGGTTTAGAAGAAGCCGTCATCCCCATGGGAAAGCTTCTCTCGCATTTTCCGGCTGAGTACTTCGACGCCGCTGCGGAAGCGAAAATTCGGCAAGGCCGCGACTTTCATACCTCTCCGTTCGTCGTCTCGCCTGCTGCTCCTTACGTCAGGGCCCTTTCCCATTCAGGCGAGCTAATCGCCGTTGGGCAGTTAAAAATCCCTAATTTGTATCATCCGAGCGTAGTTTTGTGATCTCCTGTCAACTAGGTGTTGTGTTATTCCAAAAATAGTATTCATCGTATAAATCGAATATGAGTTCTTCGATAAATTTTCAAAATGTGGCCTAATTCGGTACGCTTGTTTGCCGTTCTCATCTGCCTTCTGTTGCCTTGTCTGGTCGCGCAGACATTCGACGTAACGGGGCGTTTTGTCTCCATCACGAAGTCGAAATCCCAGTTTTTCGCGGGTGTTGTCACGTCACTAAGTCCTGGTCTGGTTGTGGTCTCACGTACGATTCCCGGTCGAAAGCCGGAACATCGTACGTTTCTGATCACTCCGCGGACAAAGATATTTCGTTCTCTAAAAGTAAAGCAAAGAGTGACTGTCCGCTTTCAGCGCCAAATCGAGGGCGATGTCGCCGTAGAAATTCAGGTTCGCCCGAAGAAAGCTCGACCGGCCTCCGTTTCTACGAGTTGGTTCTTGAGTGAAGACATCGCTTAGCCCACTCTGGCTTGTCGATTTGGATAGATCGTCCGATCGCCGGCGCATCGGATGCGGGATGACTTTCGACAAAAATTCTGTCCATCTTTTCCCACGTCTAGCGTTCATCATCTTCGACTTGCTGATTCGCCGCAAAAATTTTTTCTGCCGTCTCCCAAACTCTCGGTAAGAAGCGCTCCACCTTTGCACAACGTCGCCGAAACTCGGCAAAGGAAGAAACGCCAAGATCGCCTAACAGTTCCCGATAGCTATCGCTGAAGCTCTGTGGCAGATCCCCTGACGCATGATCGGAGAGCAGTTTGTCGAACCGGCGGTGTAAGCTCCGCAGAAGCCTGGTATACCCTTAGCCTCTTCCATCACCCAGCGCCGCGCCGTCTATCTGGCTTGCCCGACCGTCATGGTCACTCGATTTATTTCGTCGCTCAGGCGCTCGTTCCTATGAGTCGGTTTTCGATTTACGGCGTCGCCGCTTCGCCCAATCCGGCTTATCGACTTGCATAGATCGTCCGATCGCCAATGCGTCGGAATCGACGTCCTTTGTAATGACCGATCCGGCAGCAATAAACGAGCCTTCACCCAGCGTGAGCGGCGCAACTAACGTGGAATTGCTGCCGACAAAAACCCCGTCGGCGATCTCGGTTTTGTGCTTCTTATCGCCGTCGTAGTTACAAGTGATAGTGCCCGCTCCAATATTCACCTTCGAACCGATTTCGGAGTCGCCAAGATAGGCAAGATGACTTGCTTTGGAACCCGCGCCAAGTCTCGTTTTTTTCAATTCGACGAAATTGCCGATGTGCGTTTCAGCCTCGGCATGGGCATCCAAGCGCAGACGGGAAAATGGCCCGATAGATGCCCTCGCGCCAATACGCGAGTTTTCCGCGACTACATAGGGCAGGATGGTCACGTGGTCTTCCACGTCACAATCCCGCAAAATGGAGCCGGCGCCGATGCGGCAATTGGCGCCGATGTGGGTTTCACCGCGTAGCTGAACGCCCGACTCGATCACCGAATCTTGCCCCACCTCGACGTCGAAATCGACCGCGATAGAGTCAGGATTTTCCATCGTCACCCCAGCCAGCATCAAAGAGTGAGTCTTGCGGGAGCGCAGCACCTTGTCCGCAAAAGCAAGTTCCACGCGCGTGTTGATGCCCAATAGCTCGGTTTCATCTTCGATCATCAAAGGCGCAACGCCGTGATTGTGCCGGGTTAAAACTTCGACCATATCGGTGAGATAGTACTCCCCGGCGGCGTTGTTCGGCGTCACTTCATCCAGATATTTCCAAAACAGTGCCGCGTTGAAGCAGTAGAGTCCAGGGTTGATCTCGCGGATGGTTTTCTGTTCGGCGCTCGCTGACTTTTCTTCTATAATGGCGGCCACCAAACCACCGCTGTCGCGGATGATCCGACCATAACCGGTGGGATCAGCGGCTTCGGTGGTGACGATGGTGCCTCCCAGCTTTTTCTCTTGCTGTGCTTTTACCAAGACGCCGAGCGTCTCAGGCCGCAATAGTGGGCCATCCCCGTTTAGTATCAAAAGCTCTCCCTCCCGTGTCGGAACCGTCTCGCGAGCGCAACGAACGGCATGTCCGGTACCCTTCTGCTCATTCTGCTCGGCAAAGCGAATGCCTGATGCCTTCACGCTTTCTTGCACTTTCTGCGCCTGATGTCCGACAACGGCGACAATTTGTTCTGCCGGCGCCACTTGCAGAGCCGCGCGGATAATGTGGTTCAGCAGCGTGTCCCCCGCCGCCTCATGCAGCACTTTGGCTTTTCCGGACTTCATGCGTGTTCCCAGCCCGGCGGCTAAAATGACAACCGTTACGTTTTGTTCCATATGTTTGTTTTGCGTCGTACTTTCAGAGCTTCCTGCCTGATCTGTCGAGCACGGGAGCGGCTGGCTAAATCGATGACAACGCTGGCCAGCGCCGCTGGGTCGTGACGGACCTTGCGATTGGCGGGAGAAAAATCGCCGACCAAATCAACCGTTACTACTTTCACTCCCAGTGCCGCAAGTTGCTCAAAATCATTCTCCACCGGACGCACCTTTGCCTTGGCATACGTGCGCCGCAGCTCCGGGTCGATCTCCGCCGTGTTCACCACGGCGCAGTCGATCAAATTTCTTCTGGCATGCTTATGAATTTCTTGCACGTGGCGTGAGGCGGTAAATTCGATAGTTTCCCCGGGCTGCCACATCAGGTTTACAAAGTAGACCTTCAGGGCGGCCGATCGCTCAATTGCCTCCGAAATGCCGTCGACCAGCAAATTCGGAATCACGCTCGTGTACAGCGATCCTGGGCCGAGCGTAATCAGATCCGCCTTGTGAATGGCTTCAATGGTCTCGGGTAGCGGTTCACAACAGTTCGGTTTAAGACGAAGTTGGTCGATCTCGCGGCGGCTCTTGCTGATCTTACTCTCGCCGCGCACCACGGAGCCGTCCGTCAGCGTTGCCTCCAACACAACGTTCTCCGACGTCGCCGGAAATATACGGCCGCGAATCGCAAGAATCTCCGACGAAAGCTTTACCGCATGAGCGAAGTCTCCGGTAATCTGATTCATTGCCGCCAGAAACAAATTACCGAAGCTGTGGCCTTTCAGTCCACGCCCGCTGGAAAACCGATATTTGAACAACTTAGCAAGCAACGCTTCATCTTCCGAAAGCGCCGTCATGCAGTTACGGATATCACCTGGAGGAAGAATGTCGAAATCGCGGCGCAGTCGACCGGAACTGCCTCCATCGTCGGTGACGGTTACTACCGCCGTGATGTCCACCACCGGTAAGCCCGCATCGGGAGCCGACTTCTGGGAACCGCGCGCGTGCTTCTTCAATCCGGAAAGCAGCGTTGACAATCCGGTGCCACCGCCAATCGAAACAATGCGGAGAGGAGCTTTCAACAAACTTCTTTGGAGAGGCGAAACGCGGGTCACACTCGACATGGCCGGTGAGTTCGGGAACAGCCCTAACGCTTTTTCTTCGGTTCTTCTTCCTCGTCGTCGTAAACGGGAGCTGATTCCAAATCTTCTTCTTCGAAGACCTGGTCGCAGTCCAGGCAGCGAACATAGTCGACGCCATCACGACGGTACAGAAGCTCGATTCGCTCGTGCTCACAACCCTGCATAGCAGAAATTAAACCTATTCTAAATTGACAGGCGCCGATGTCAAGCAAACGACAGCCCATGCGTTACCTTTTACAAAGGTGCGCGTAGTCCCTTTCATAAATTCTGTACAATCCAAATGGAAGTTGTCTCTTTCTTGTTTAAGCGTTGTTGAGGCCTGTCTAGGTAATGATCTCACCGGCCTTTAGCATCCATGTTCATGCCGACGATCTGGTGGAGCAAATCTCCGCGCTTCCCCCGTCCTCGGGAATCTATGTTCTGCAAGCACCGCAAAAACCGGCGCATCTCAGTTGGTGTCCCAATTTACGCAAGCGAATCACTCGCCTACTTGACCCATCCTACACGCTTTTGCGGACTGTTCAAGCCAGTTTAGCGCGTATCGAGTGCTGGCCCACCAATTCCAAGCTGGAATCGATGCTGCTGATGCATCGCTTGGCAAAGCAGCATTTCCCGCATAACTATATGGAGAAAACACGTCTGCGGCTGCCCACATTTCTTTCTCTATTGGATGGGAGCGGATTTCCGCGGCTTGCTGCCATAAGGGAGCCATCGCGCAAGGAGGCCCAATCCGCCGTCTGGGGACCTTTCCCTAGCCGCCACGCGGCGGAACTATATGAAGAAGAGGTGTCCGGCTTATTTCAGCTGCGGCGGTGCATTGAAGTTCTCGTGCCGTATCCTGAACACCCCGGTTGCATCTACGGTGAGATGAATCAGTGCCTTCGTCCCTGCCAAGTTGGCGTGAGCAAAGAAGAGTACTCCAGTGAGGCAACTCGCGTGAGGGAGTTCCTGGAGACGAACGGGAAAACTACTGTCACAGCGCTGTCGGAAGCGCGTAGCCGGGCTTGTGAAGAGACCGATTTTGAGGGCGCTGCGCAGATTCATAAACGTCTGGAACGAGTGGGAGCGGCGATCGCGGCTCGTGATCCGGTTGTGGAGGAGCTCCATCATTTCAATGGAGTGGCGCTGACCAATGGAAGCACCGCAGAGGAATGGAAGCTGTGGCCGATGCATGCAGCACGCTGGCAGCCGCCCGTTTTGCTCCATGTTGGGATGACCGGCGCGCGATCAAAGCCTCTGGATGTAGAGATTCGCGAGCGGTTGAGCGAACGTTTTGCCCAACCGTCGGAGGAGGGCAAGCAGGCCGAAGATCTGGCCATCTTTTCCCGCTGGTATTTTTCTTCTTGGCGGCAAGGCGAATGGTTTGCCTTCCGCGACTTAAAGAATCTGAACTACCGAAAACTGGTGCGAGAATTGTCGAAGATGGCGAAGTTAGCTACTTTATGACTGCGGAAGAAAAAGTTCAAGAACACGCTCAGCATGCGCACGGCTCATTCGAGGGGTTCCGTCAGAAAACGGATAATAGAGCACGGTTAAGGCTGCGTGGACGCTGGATTAACGGTCCGGGCCATGGCTAAACCTGCGTAAGAGCCGGCGTACAAGGGAAAGGCTGACCCGTGTTCGGCGGAGTGTTGGCCAAGTGTCTCCAAGGCTGAGATCCACGCCTTCGGAGTTGTTCCAAATGTTTTGCGGAACATTTCGACAAAGGCGCTCGACTGGGAATAGCCGATTTTGCAGGCTACTTCCTTGATGGAAAATCCTGAAATCAGCAATTCCACCCCGTTCTTCAATCGGACCTGTCGTCGCCACGACTCAAAACTGGTGCCAACCTCCTTAAGAAAGGCTCTCTCAATGGTCCTGACACTGACACCTATCTCCGCACAAAGAGCCGCCATCGATTTCGATTCACCCGGACACAGGTCCCCGCATGTGTATCCTATGGCGGTTTAGCGCTGGAATCCAGAGTGCAAAATGCGGCGGGATCAACCACCATCTCTGATCGGACAATACTTCCATGAGGCCGCTGATTGCGTAGACCAGTTGATCCGATCCATGTGCGTGTTCTGGCACCTGAACCCGAGAAGCGTATTCGTGTGCCAGTGTCGCAACAGAAACGCGGCGCTTCGGATCGTCTTCCGTCAAAACCTTGCTCTATCGCAATAGAGACATATTACGGCGCAAGAGCAGTCTTGCGACAACGGCTAGAGAAGATCATCATAGCCTTATGTCACAATCTTCTGGACTCAGTAAGTACAACATCATCGGATTCGTGCCCATTGTCGACGTGCCCCGCGCGCGAGATTTCTATCGAGATACGCTTGGCCTTCGCCTAGTGATGGAAGAACCGCCGTTTGCGTTGGTCTTTGAGGCAAATGGCATAATGCTGCGTCTTGGCATGGCTAAAGAGCTTCCACCATCCCATGGCACTGTCTTGGGTTGGCAAGTCCCGGAAATCACCGCAACCGTTCAAGGTTTGGGGCAAGCCGGAGTCAGATTCGAGCGCTATGAGGGTATGAATCAAGATGAGCATGGCATCTGGACCTCGCCGACCGGCGCGAAGGTAGCCTGGTTCAAAGATCCGGATGGGAATACTTTAAGCGTTTCAGAACATCCTGAGCTGAAGAAGTGAATCCTACTAATCCAAATTGGGTTGTCATCTGCGCGTGAGATCCTGCTCGGCATTCGGCGTAGTGGGAATACAAGGAGCGCTCGCCAGTGCCGGTTGGCCTCAGGAATCACGTTAACGCTGCACGGAGGCTGGAATCCACCTGTAGAGCGTCGGGACGGAGACACCGAGATTGTCGGCCACCTCTTTCGGGGGCACTCCGCTGGCGAGTAGTTTCTTTGCTGATTTGATCTTGCTGTCGGTCATCTGCCGTTTGCGCCCGCCCTTACAACCGAGTTGGCGGGCAACTTCCGGGCTTGCGCGGGTCCGTTCGATGATGAGCTCGCGTTCCATCTCCGCAAGGCTGGTTATGACGTGGAAGTAGAAGCGTCCGGACGGAGTCTCGGTATCGATTCCGATGAAGCGAAAAAAGTCGTTTGTAGGAGCAGTGGGATCGGCTATTGTCGACGTGTTTGGGGCGCTAACCGCGCTGTCCGTCTTGGGAGAGGTCCTAGATCTACTAATTGCTCCAACTTGCGTTCGGTAAGCGAAAGGTCCACATGGACGGTGGAGCCGCTATTTGTCAATGTCATGGAGTCCAGAGAACCAGCTACGATTGTCGCCCGAGGATCGCTATCGCGCTGCATCTGAGCCGCGCTGGCGAGAAATCGTAGCACGTCCGTCAACGAGCGCGCATCCTGCTGTGAACGTGTCAGTGCGTCATAGGAAAATCGGACGGTGTCTCCAAAACGAATGCCGCCTCGAGACTGCGCAACGCCCTGGAGAGCACCGACGTTATCGCTCGACTCCCCCGTCTCCCGATGCAAAACCGAGGCAAGAAATGATGGAGGCAATGCCGAAACAAACCATGCGTCATTTCCTTCGTTCGCTTTGGCGATTTGCGCCTGTAGCGTGGGTTCGGACGTAGGCGCTGTATTGCGATTATCGAGAACTTGCTTGAGCGTCGCGGTGTCGGCCAATGCCACAGTGCTGGAATCCAAAAAAGCGAAACCAGTAGTGGAATGGCCTTTGGCGCTTACAAAAATGTCAGTCCCTCCATAGCTCTGCATCGACGAACCGTGCGCCTTCGCGGCAGCTTTCATCCGATCTGGCTCGAAAATTCCGCGAGCGAGAATGACAAAGTGCCCATTGCCTTTTTCGCCATCGGTCGCGAACACAAAGCTTTGTAGATCGCGGCGTGGATCGAAACCGGTCTCATTGACAAATTGTTCGAAATGAGCGTCATTGCTCCTGGCGCGATTCAACATGTATTGGCCGAACGACGAAGTACGGGCGCGATCGGCATCCACGCCGGTGATGAGCTTAGTGTTAGGAGGGAGCAAAGCCAGCAGCGCCGGATCGATGCTGGCAAAAACGCTGGCTGGCAGAAGAGCGAACACCGCGGAAAAAAGCAGATAACGCATAGGGGCCTCGTCAGAAAGTACGTGTGTCAAGCATACAATGTTCCTTATTTGTTCGCCGGTGGAATATCCGACCACTTGTTCAGGCGGGCACGGCGCGCGCTATAAGCCAAAACGATCGTGACGGCTCCCAGGATGCAAGAACCTATTAAGGCAAAGACCGGCTGGATGCTTCTTGGAGGCGGGATCAGCCGTCGAAAACCATCCATCAGCAGCAGCGTGGCAACGATTCCCGGTAAAAAATAGAAGTCCCAAAATAATTCGAGGGCAAACAAAAGAATCGCGCACCCCAGTAGAGTCAATCCCACCGCCGTCGGTTTATTTTGCCGGAAGCAATAAGATGCAATGACGGTAAGCATCAGTCCTAAAAGACCGGGAATGTAGCGTCCCGGATTGAGAAGCTCACGATAGATGCCTAGGACTCCGATGACAAGCAAACCAAAGGCAAGCGTAGGGCTGGCAACAAAGAGACGTAGAAATTGCGGCATCGCGATGACTGGGAGCTCTCTTTTATGCCGATTGGGAAACTGGCGAGGACTCTTCGCAATTGCGGTCAGTAAGTTCGTTCGCCCGGACGGGAAGCTCGAACCAAAAGGTCGTTCCCGGCGACCCATCGTCGTTATGGAAAAGACCAATCTGGCCATCCATAATCTCGACCAGTTGCTTGCAAATTGCCAGCCCGAGGCCGTTTCCGCCAAAGCGGCGGCGAGTGGTGCCATCTGCCTGAAAAAATGCCTCGAAAATACGGTCGTGTACCGCTTCATCAACGCCGATGCCCGAGTCGATCACTTCACAGCGTATACGTGCTTTAACCGGAATGCTGACAAGCCGGACGCGCACGCCGCCCACAGCCGTAAATTTAATGGCATTTGCAATCAGATTGGTCAGAATCTGGCGAAGGCGGAGACCATCGGCATAGATGTGAGTCGGCAATTCACCATCCACTTCCACTGAAAGCGTCAGCCCTTTTGTGCTGGCCCGCACGCGCAGCATCTTCAACACGGTTTCCAAACAATCCAGCAGATCCAAACATTCCTCGTCCAGCGAGATCCGGCCGGCATCCATCTGCGATAAATCCAGAAGATCGTTGATGATAATCAGCAAGTCGTTCGCGCACTGGCTCACCGTATCGGCATAATCGCGCTGATCGGGCATTAAATCCGTCGTTTTTAGCAGATTTATCATCCCCATGATGCCGTTCAAAGGCGTACGTAGCTCGTGGGAGGTATTCGCGAGAAATTGTTCCTTCAATTGCGTCGCTTCGCGGGCAAACCGAAGCGCGGTACTAAGCTCTTCGTTAGTCCGTTGAAGTGCAACGGCCGAATGTTCCAGACGTTCTTGGGTGAGTTTGCGTTCTGTAATATCGCGGCCAATCCCCTGCACGGCATACGGTTGACCACCGCGATAAAGAATACGGCTGCTCACTTCCAGAAAACGGCGCGTATCGGTTTTCGAAAGAAAAGAAAGTTCATAGTGCTGCGTGGCGCTCCCCCCGAGGTGGGCGCGAATGCTGTCATGGTGAAGGGAAAGCGCTTCGGGAGCTATCAGCTTATCGATTGTCTGGCCTAATACCTCCTGACGATTGTAACCGGTAAGTGACTCTGCGGCGCGATTGATCGTCAGGATTTTGCCTTGCAAATCCTGTAGGAAGATGACGTCATTAGCGTTCTCAAACAGCTCGCGAAAGCGTTCCTCGCTACCCCGGAGCGCTTCTTCAGCCAAATTCCGAGCCGTATCGTCCTCGATCAGTGCGATCCGGGCATCGAGGCTGCCCAGGGTGACCGCAAAAGTCATCAGCCGGACAATCAACTTTCGTTCAGAGGCTCCCAGATGGATGGAGAATGCCAAATCATTCGACGAGGCGCGAAGCTCTGCCTGCAGCATAGCCAAATCTGTCTCCGCTTGGGAGGCAAACAGGTCCAGCAAGTTCATGGAACAAAATCGCTCCCGAGTGTAGCCGTAAAGAGCCGCCGCTCGCTCGTTTACATCGAGAATATCGAGCGAAGCAGCGTGATAGATAATTCCTGGTGTGGCATTACTAAGGAAAACTCCGTAGTCGCCGACTAAATTGCCCGCAAATCCACTTGCGCTAGTTTCCATATGGCTGTCACGGGTTGAAAGCGTCGCGGCGGACTCGATAGGCGTACTAGAAATTTCTTCGTCGATGGTAAACACCTCGCTAACAATGTAACGTGAATCGCCGACTGAATAAATAGGCCGGGACGGATTAGGGAGTTTGTAACTCTAATAATGCCAACCACGGACGCATGCTTCGCCCCCCAAAACACGCCAGGCCTTCGATCCAAAAAATATTCCGTTAGGAGATATACAGAAATTTTTTGCTTCTGTCGATAGAACCGGTAGCTGCTTATGCTACGTTTCTACTCGATCTTCCTGCTTCTGTCTTTTTGTGTCGGCGCTAAACCGTCAACGTCCGACGGTCAATGGATAAAGCTGACGACAAAACATTTCGAAATGTACACCACGAATAGTGCCGCGGATGCGGCAGCGGTATTGCAGGTGTTCGAGCAAGCTCATTCCTTCTTTCTGCAATCGAGCTTGCTCCAATCGAGTAGGACCCTCAATCAAAAGACAGACGCGCCGGTGAAGATTATTGCATTTCGTTCCGAAGCGGAGTATGCGCCGTTTCGGCTGAATCCTGGCGCATTTGCTTACTATCTCCGAAACTATAAACACGACTACATCGTGATGCAGGACATTGCTCCCCAGCATTACGGAGCCGCCATCCACGAATACACGCATTCGATAGTCGAACACCTGGGGTGGAAGCTGCCGCTCTGGTTGAACGAGGGGCTTGCGGAGGTATATTCAACGCTCGCCTCCCAAGACGGTCAGGCGGTAGTAGGTCGTCTGCCGCAAGGACGGATTGCCGACCTGCGAACCGGTCATCGGTTGAGCTTACAGACTCTGTTGTCCATTGATCGCAAGTCTCCTTATTATCAGCAGCCCGACCGGATGAGAGTATTCTACGCGCAGTCATGGGCGCTCTGCCACATGCTCTTCCTTTCCCCGGCGTACCGGATGAAGTTCATGCCGTTCGTTGCCGCTATTTCGGCAGGAAAACCGGCAGCGGATTGTTTTCGGGAAATTTACGGCAAGAATATCGACGAATTAGAATCCGAAGTGAACAGCTATATCGATGCGCCCACGCCTCCGACCGTATTTGCAAACGTAAAGGCGACGCAAATCGAAGGGAACGCAATCGTGTCATCTATAAACCTGTTTAATCGCGATCTGATGTTGGCCGATCTGTTAGCCGCACACCCGCAAACCGCCAATGAAGCCCGCTATCGGCTAGTGGAACTCGCCCAGGCGAAACCGGAAAACGCAGAAGTAAGAGAATCGTTGGGCTATCTGGCTTGGCAAAAAGGGAATGAGGCGGAGGCCCGGCTGCAATTCCGGCAGGCGTTCCAGAATGGTTCGAATAACGCCGTGATGCTTTACCAGTACGCAAGCTTAGTGGAAGCAACTCCGCAGGGAGAAGCGGCTGAAGGTGACTCGGCACGAGCTGCTCTGTCGAAAGCGCTTGACTTGGATCCCGATTACGCGGACGCCCGGTTGCAGCTTGCATTACTGGATTTTCGTGCCGGTCATTATCGGCTGGCATCGGACAACCTGACGAATATAAAGGTCGTCAAGCCCGAGCAGGCCTATTGTTACTATTCGGTTCTTGCGTATAGCAGCTACCGTTTGGGAAAAATCGAGGAAGCGAGAACTGCGGCAGTTGCTGCCCAAGCATACGCCGATAGCTCGGAAAAAGAGCAGCGCTGCCAAACTATGCTGGCAAAGTTGGACAGTTTGCATACCGCTACCATGAGATAAATAGTGGTTTCTACAGCGAATAACCTTGTGTCCGACGAGGCACAACGCAAGCAGGCGATCAATTCTTCGCGCTCCTTCATCGTTGAAGCGCCTGCCGGTTCAGGCAAAACGAGCCTTCTCGTTCAGCGTTTCCTAAAACTGTTAAGCGTTGCGCAACGCCCGGAGAGCGTCGTTGCCATGACATTCACTCGCAAAGCGGCGACCGAGATGCGGGAACGAGTTCTCACCGTTCTGGAGGCGGCCGAACAGGGTGTGGCGCCAAACAATGACTACCAGCGAACTACCGACGATCTAGCCCGCGCAGCCATACAAAACGCCCGTACCCGCGGCTGGAATTTGCTCACGAACAGTCGCCGGTTGCAAATCCAGACGATCGATTCGTTTTGCAACATGCTCGTGCGTGTCATGCCGATTACGTCGGGGCTGGGAGGCCTTGCCAATGTTACCGGAGATGCAAATAGCCTTTACGCTCTGGCTGCCAGACGTGTTTTAACAGAGTTGACAGAACGGGATGAGGCGAGTCGGGCTCTTTTTCGCCGTATTGCGATTTATTTCGATAACAACATGGCGCGTTTGGAAAGTCAGATCGTCTGCATGCTCGGCAAACGGGATCAATGGCGAGTACGAGCTGGCGACGTCGGCGATGAGCTGATTAACGATTTTTGTACTCTTCAACAGCTTGCTCACGAAGCGCTACTGGCTGTTTTTCGCGAACGGGGAGAAGTCGATTTTTCAGAAGTGACCAAAGCAGCCGTACGCGCCCTTGGAACACCGGAGCAACCCACCGACCTGCTTTATTGGTTGGATTATCGAGTTCAGCATTTATTAGTCGATGAATTTCAGGACACCTCGATCCGACAATATGAACTGCTGCAAGCTTTAACCGAACAGTGGTCGGATGGCGACGGACGCACGTTGTTTTTGGTAGGCGATCCCATGCAAAGCATCTATCGCTTCCGGGAAGCGGAAGTATCGCTCTTCCTCCAATGCTACGAGCGTGGGCAACTCGGCACGGTTTGTTTGACTCCGCTGCGCCTTACGTCGAATTTTCGTTCCACTCCAGAGATCGTGAACTGGACGCAAACTCTTTTCGCACCGATCATGTGTGAGGACGATCCGTCGTGCGGGGCGGTGAAGCTTCGTCCCGTCCAAGCAACGCGACCTTCCGCCTCGCTCCAACCGAGGCTGTTCCCGATGATCGAGGATTTCGGAGAAAACGAGGCGCGGGCGATTGCCGACGTCATCCAGCGCGCACCGGTGAAACGGGAGGTAGCGATCCTCGTCCGCAGCCGGTCGCGAGTGGCTGCGATACTGCCGGAACTTCGCCGTGCCGGGATCGATTATGAAGCCATTGAAATCGACAGCTTGAAAGAAGAGCAGCATATCATCGATCTGGTCTCGCTGACGCGCGCGGTGCTGCACCTTGGCGATCGGCTTTCCTGGCTTGCCTGCTTACGCGCGCCCTGGTGCGGTTTGGCATTGGCGGATTTGGCTGCGCTGGCGGAAGGCGAAGAGGAGCGAACCGTGCTCGATCTGTTGTCAGACCCCGACAAAATAGCCGTGCTTTCGTCCGACGGGCGCTTTCGTGCGGTTCGAGTGCAGGAAATCCTTTCGGCGGCGGTCAGGCATGTCGGCCGAATGCCGCTTCGCGATCTCATCGAGAGGACCTGGCTGACGTTGGGCGGCCCCGCTGTGCTGACGCAGAAGAACTATCTTGAGGACGTAGACACGTTTTTTGCTTTACTGGAGGACTGCGACCAAGGTGGGACGATCCGTGATTTCGGTCTGCTGAATGAGCGTATACAGTGCCTTTGGGCGAAACCACCGAAGCAAAAGGATGCCGTCCAGGTGTTGACCATTCATAACGCAAAAGGCCTGGAGTTTCAAACGGTCATTCTGCCTGGGTTGGGAGCGAAGGCACGCTATTCCGAGCGCGATCTTTTGATTTGGACGGAACGGTTCGAAGAAGACGGGACGGCCAGCTTGGTTGTCGCTGCTAAACCGCAGACCGGCGCAAAAAGTCCTGATTACGATACCGTTTGTGAGGATCTCGATAAGAAAGAAGCTCACGAATTAAAGCGCCTTCTATATGTGGCGGTGACGAGGGCGAAGGACGAGCTTTATTTGTTTGGAAACGCCGATTTGAAGAAGAACGGTGAGTTCTGCTCCGTCGGTAAAGGCACTTTCCTGGGTCTGATCTGGGAGGCGGTAAAGGGCGAGTTCGAAAACGAGTTGCGCAGGAAGCCACCGATAGCGAGGGAGTCGGAGCCGGTAACAGAAAACGCTCCGCCGCAGATTTTAAGGCGCTTACCGGCGGGTTGGCGTCTGCCGATGCTGGAGCGCTCCGTGCGTTGGGAGCCAGAGTACGAAAAGACAACTGCGTCCTCCAGCAAAGTCACTTATCGTTGGGCCAGCAACACGGGGCGGCATGTCGGAACGGTGGTTCATGGACTTCTGAAACGTATCGCAATCGACGGCATTGAGGCCTGGAATGCGGACCGGGTTTCCCGAGCGGACGCCATGGTTCGTAGTGAACTAGCCAGAATGGGCGTGAAGTGGTCGGAGCAAGCGCTGGCCGCTCGGCAGGTGATGCGTTCCGTCACAAATATGCTCGCCAGTGAGGTAGGACGTTGGATTTTAGCGCCTCATGCCGAGACCCGCTCCGAGTGGGCAATTGAAGGGCGCATAGAGAACAAGCTGGTGTCGGGAACAATCGATCGTACGTTCCGGGACGAGGAAGGCCGCCTTTGGATTATCGATTATAAAACCAGCGAGCACCAGGGTGCGGATCTGCAAACGTTTCTCAATCGGGAACAAGAGCGCTACCTGCCGCAACTCGAGGCTTACGCAACACTTGTTTCACGTCTGAAGAAGGGGCCGATTTGGCTCGGCCTGTATTTTCCCTTATTGGACCAATGGCGCGAATGGGCGTTTGCCGAAGCGTCTGCCGTGCTGGTTGCCGGTCATTACACTAGTGACTGATGGCTACCAAACTCACCGCCAACGTCAAGGCGGGTGGATGCGCGTCTAAACTAAGCCCTTCCATTCTCGATCAGGCGCTGCGAGGCGTACCACGCCGTAGGAACGACCGGGTGCTGGTGGGTTACGACACCGCAGACGATGCTGGCGTTTACGACCTGACGCAAGAGGGCGGCAAGGCCCTGGCAATGGTGCAGACGGTCGACTTTTTTACCCCCATTGTCGACGATCCGTATACCTTTGGCGGTATTGCGGCGGCGAATGCGCTGAGCGACATCTACGCCATGGGCGGCTGGCCGGTTACCGCGCTGTCGTTAGTCGTCTACCCTCCCAAAGCACCCATCGAAGACTTACAAGCTATTCTGACAGGCGGGGCAGACAAGATACATGAGGCGGATGCGGTCATTTTGGGCGGCCACAGTATTGCGGAGGATGAAATCAAGTTCGGGTACGCGGTGACCGGGCTGATCGACCCGCAGCGGATTTGGACCAACGCGGGCGCAAGGGCAGGGGATACCCTGGTTTTTACGAAACGAATTGGAACGGGGGTCATCTCGACTGCCTTAAAGCAGGATATTGCGAAACGAACCGACGTCGATGAGTCGATCAGTCAGATGCTGAGGCTGAACCGGAGCATCAGCGAGGCTCTGCATCGATATGAGGTCCACGGCTGCACGGACGTGACCGGGTTCGGGTTGCTGGGGCATGCGCGGGAGATGGCGCTCGCCAGCAAGGTGACGTTAGAGATCTCAGCGGGCGCAGTCCAATTTCTACCGGGCGCTGTGGAGTACTCCCAACGAGGCGCGCATTCGGGCGGCTTGCGGAACAATCGTGGGTTCGCCGAAAGCTGCGTGTTGTGGCGGACAGAAGTTCCGCCCGAAATCGAAGCTTTGCTGTACGACCCGCAGACCTCCGGCGGATTGCTGGTCTCCCTGAGCGAGGCCGAGGCACAACAGCTCTTGGCAGAACGGCCGGAGGCTTACATTATTGGGCGGGCTAAAAATTACGAAACGAAGCCATTGGAGATAGTGCGCTGACTTACGAAACGAACCCATTAATTATCGCCCTCGACGTTGACAGTACCGAAGAGGCACTTCAACTTATAGAATCTATTGGACCGTTGGCCGATTTTTATAAGGTCGGCATTGAGTTGTACGCCATAGGTGGCATGGAATTTATCTCCCGGCTTGGTTCTCTAGGCAAAAAAGTGTTTCTCGATTTGAAGCTCTACGACATTGGCGAAACGGTGAAACGGGCCACGAAGCAGATTGTGCGAAACGAAGCCATTGCGTTTTTGACCGTTCATGGCAGCCGGACAGTGATGCAAGCCGCCGTGGAGGGACGGGCTGCGAAACGAACCCACTTGCTGGCCGTTACCGTGTTGACCAGTTTCGACCAGGAGGATTTGGCCGACTTGGGTTATCAGACTCCGATCTCAGACTTGGTGGAACTCCGCGTAAGAAAGGCGGTGGAAAGTGGAATCGATGGGATCGTTTGCTCACCGCTGGAGGTATCCCGGGTCCGGGCAGTCGGAGGACCGAATCTCAAGCTGGTCACTCCCGGGGTGCGCTCGGCGGGGAAGGCAGTGGGGGACCAGAAACGAGTGGCTACACCCCGCGACGCGATGCGAAACGGAGCCAATTATCTGGTGATCGGCCGCCAAGTGACACGGGCGGCCAATCCCAGAGTGGCCTGCGAGGAGATCCTGCAGGAGTTATCGGCCTAGGTTTTGTTTAAGAACGTTTAAGATAGCCTGGCCGTTCGGGGAGCCAAGGCCGGTGCAGGCATCCCAGCTTTTTCCGGCGCGGAAGTCGCCATTGGTGCCCGACACGACATCGTTTAAAGCTTGATGATGGGCAACAGTGCCGTAAAGAGCGGGATGGAACCAGCCGAGATTTTTGCCTAGCTGCTCGTTCATCAGGGCAATCAGCCCGGCCCATAAGGGAGCTACCGCACTGGTGCCGCCAACGACCATTTCTACGCCGTCGATAAGAACCTGATAGCCCGTAGCGGCATCGGCTACCGCGCTGACGTCGGGAACGCCTCGTCCGTTGGTGGTTGAGGTGACGTAACCAGTTTGGTAATCGGGTTTTGGAAAGTAGGTGCTGAGTCCGCCGCCGGTCGCGGAGAAATTTGTTCCGTCGTTCCAAACGGTTTCCAACTGAATTTTACCGTTCGAAGCCAAAAGGCTGGTACCGCCGCAGGCGAGCACCCAGGGACTGGAAGCGGGAAAATCGACGTGAGCGAGCCCGTCGTCGACGCCATCGGAGGAGCCGTTATCACCGGAGGCGACGCAAACGGAAATGCCGAGGTTAGCAGCATCTCGAAATGCCTGGTTGAAGGCGTTGATGGCCTGCGGCGTCCACTGGTTTTCGGCGGCTCCCCAACTGATAGAGATGACCGACGGTTTACGAATTTTGTCGTGAATCGCAGCGTTGATGGCGTTGAGAAATCCTTCGTCGGTGTTCGGCGCGAAGTAAACGGCGATTTGGGCGCCTGGAGCGATACCTCCCGCCACTTCGATATCGAGAACCACTTCACCATCCGGCCCGTTCGGGTCGCCGGTAGGGGCGTTACGGGCTCCATCGACCGAAACGGCCGTGACCGAGACGTTGGACAGCCCCAGTTTGCGCCAATACTTTTTCAGATCGGTATTTCTGTATCCGCCGTCGAGCTCGATGAGCGCAATGGTCTGATTTTTTCCGGTGTTCGAGGGGAAGTTATAAATCTGAGCTAATTGACGCGGCGTGTATGATACCGCTCCAGTCCTGTGTGGCTGGACGGAATGGTAGGAATGAGCGGCAGGACGCTCATCAAGGCCTAGAACAGCAATGACGCTGCCAGCCAGGGACTCCGGGATGTTGACGGGGCCTACCCGGGTGCGAAATACCGACTCGCCGATCTGACGCAATTCAAAATCGACGGCAAATGCGGACGACATGGCTGCCGCCGTGCCTTGGACGGTAATGGTGCGGGCAGCAGGTTCGGCTTTCATGACTGAAAGCTGGTGGTCCGATGCAAACGTTTCCACCGCTTCGACGGCGGTGGAACTGGACTGTCGGAGGACGACGGTGGCTTGAACCGTGGCGTTGGGGTTAGGATGGCCGACGTGGATCGAGTTGTCCGGGTGCCGGCGATGACTGCCGCCCAAGGGGATAGATGACATCTAGGGTTACTTGCTCCTGGGGAGAAAGTAACCATGGATGAGGCGGGAACGAGAGGGCGACCGATCCGAAAAACGAGCTATCTAGCTTAATTGTAAGAAGATAGCTCGTTTTCGGGAGGGGAGAGTTGTTTGTGACCGAGTTTACCGATATCGCCGGTCAGGCTCACACCATACAGGGGCTAGTTCGTCATCTGAGCAGCAATTGACGACGGGAGGGGAGATCTCTTAGATAAATACTGCGCCGCCTATCACAAGTGATCCACGAAAAGCTATAGCCTGGACTCCTTTTATTCCGGGGCGGTCCAGGCCGCGTGTTCGCGCTACGATAAACCCAAGAACATATGATGTTCCCGGCTCCTGTCCCGGAAATCCCTGCGGCCAACGTGGACAAAGCGGCAGCCTACTATGTCGACACCTTAGGCTTCACCTTCGATTGGGGAGACGACCAGGGGGACATAGTAATAGAGCCACACATGGCGCAAACTTAGGCAGTGGCGAGTCTGCCGGTCGGACTTAATCGTCTCCGTCAACCTGCAAAATAGATCGAGTTGCCATTGGGATCGAGTACTGTGAACCCAGATGCTCCCCAAGGTTCCCTCCTAAGGGGCTGGACAAAATCTACTCCTGCAGCTTTGTATTCCGCGAATAAACCTTTGATGTTGTCGACTTCGAGATAGGCCGACAATAGTCCCCCTCTCGTTCGCGTACTCCGGGAGCGATGACTGGTTCGTGGACGAAGCGAAGGTTTAGACGAACTGCATCGCGGCTAACCGAGGCGTAGAAAGGCGGATGGCCATGCAGAAAATCGATCGCAAAACCAAGCTTGTCGCGAAAGAAAGCAGCCGAGGTTTGCACGTTCGAGACGAACACCATAGGCAGGGCTCCCCTCAGCACCGGGCCCGCAAGATTCTGAGCTTGCTCCTCCATCGTAGAAAGTCCGGATTTGAGTGCCGCCCAACTCGCATACCCCGATTCCAGCGCGATGATCTCCTGGGCCTCGCTAAGCGGGAACTTTAACGCCAGCGCCTCTACATCGGTCAAGTTCCGGTAGCGAGGTAGGCTTCTTATCCGTCCGCCGACGGAGTAATTGCCTGCGCGGTGCCAACGGACCAGCAGCTTGGCCTGTTTCCTGAGATTGTCGAAGTTCGCCATACACACCTCCGGAGGATTGCTGTAGGCAGGCTTTGCCCTTTCGGCGATGCACTCACCGGTGCGCCCTACTGTGTACTTCCCAATGATGAAACCCCATGCGGGCTGGTGTCAAGCGGCCGACATCGAGGTAGGCATCCGCGCCCGGCATCGCCCTCGGGCCTTGTCGCCGAGTATTTACCACCTATGTCGTGGCACTCCTGGGCACTGCCGATGCTGAGACTCTAGGAGCTTGTTGAACTAAGCCGCGAAGGCGCTGCCGGCGAATCGGAACTGGGGGATTGTCGGACTTGAACGTTGCGGGGAAGTGCCGAGATGGGCTGCTTGAGTGCTTGCGTGGCACCCGTTCCTCTGGCGAGGGCGGTTTGGTTAAGCCGCGATGATCCGGAGTCTAGGAATTCGCCATAGATTGTAAGCTGCCGCCGCGTACTGGAAGAGCCATCCCACTTTTTCTAATCCTCTCAGCTTTACCTTGCGCAAGCCTCCAATTGGCTTCAGCCATCCAAACACTTTCTCGATCAACGGTCTGCGCTGCTGACTTATCCGGTAACTGCTATGCCTGGTGGTTCGTTGATCAATCGCGCTGCGACGTCGCCGATTGCTCTGCGCCACATGCGTAGCGATACCGAGTTCCCGTAACGTTTGGACCAGTTCGCGTTGATCGTACGCTTTGTCCGCACCCAAGGTAATCCGGCCATTCGCTCGCTGCTTTCGTAGCTTAGCCGTCATGAGCAAAGCCGCATCCGCTTCCGCTGTCCCGTCCGCGCAGGTGAGCATCGCGTCCACGATCAACCCGTTCCGGTTCTCCGTCATGACGTGACCGAGATAACTCAACTTGGCTTCGCTGCCGCTCGACTTTCGATATAACTTCGCGTCCGGATCGGTACGGGATCGATGTGTATCGTTACGACGCTGCTGTCCGTGAAAGTTCGCGCGATCTCCGTCGCCGTCCTTCGGTTGAAAACTCTTTTGCGAGGCCCACGCCTCGATCAACGTCCCGTCTACGCTGAAATGCTCTTTTGTGAGGTGAGGCTGCGCTTGCGCCAGTACTCGCGTGAAAAATTCGCGTCCTGTTTCCTCGTTCAACAACCGCTCACAGTTCTTGGAAAAGGCTGCATGGTTCCAAACCGGCTCGTCCATCGTCATCCCCACAAACCAGCGGAACAACAGGTTGTAATCCAGTTGCTGCATCAGCATGCGCTCGCTTCGCACCGAGTAGAAGATCTGCAGCAAACGCGCTCGCAGCAGGCGCTCCGGTGAAATCGACGGCCGCCCGGCCTCGGCATACAGTGTGTCGAAGCACTTCGACATGGCCGTCAATATCTGGTCCACCAACTGACCGATCAAACGTAGCGGATGGTCCGCCGGCACCCTCTCTTCCAGCGACACATAACTGAAAACCGCCTGCTGCTGCTTCTCTTTTCCGCGCATACAACAGTGACGCTTCTCGATCTCTTAACGTCACCTGTTTGCAGCGGCTTTTTCAATAAGCTCCTAGCGCAACAAGCGGCTGATTCCAACATCAACGGTTCAACCGCTACCTTTGCTCATGAATTCGGGCATGTCTTAGGGCTTAACGATGCTGGACAGAATCCGCCGAAACCAACCATAATGGGTAATCCGAGCAACGAGCTTCCGTCCGCGTGTACGAATCCGTCCATTTCCACTTTTAGCCCTACGACAGACGATGCGGCTTTAGTTCCAACCTGTACTGCTCGAGGACGCGCTACCTTCAATGGGACGTATCAATCAGGCGGTGGGGGTACTAGTAAGCTGTCCCGGTCGTAACGTTAGCGCTATAGAACAGTCTCATAATGATGAGACAGGGGATGCTGACGATGACAGACGAGCAGCGGAGGGAGTTGACCGGTTGGGCGCAATCACGCACATTGCCGGCAGGTGAAGTGTTCCGAGCGCGACTGATTCTTGCGTTGGCTAAGGGCCATAGTTACCGGCAGATTGTGTTGACACTGCGGACGACAGCGCCCACGATCTCGCGGTGGAAGCAGCGCTTCGAGCAAGCCGGCATGGAGGGTCTCGAGGCGCGGCACAAAGGTAGTCCACCGCGTGTTGCCGACGCGGCTTTGCAAGCTCGCATTGCGCGTCAAACGCGGCGCGAGCCGACCGACGGTTCCCCCCATTGGTCGTGCCGCAAGATGGCCACGGCACTGGGACTGAGCAAGTCGACCGTCCAGCGGGTGTGGACGCAGTTGCGCTTGAAGCCGCACCGGCTCGAGCGCTATATGGCATCCAACGATCCTCAGTTTGAGGAGAAAGCGGCAGATATCATCGGCCTCTATCTTCGTCCGCCGCAGCATGCGGCCGTGTTTTGTGTAGATGAGAAGACGGCCATACAGGCTTTGGATCGGCTCGATCCGGTCTTGCCGTTGTCGCCGGGGCGCGCCGAGCGGCATGGCTTCGAGTATTACCGTCACGGCACGTTGTCGTTGTATGCGGCATTGGACGTGAAGACTGGTCAAGTACAGGGGATGACAGCGGGTCGTCACACCAGCAAGGAGTTTGTGGCGTTTCTGGAAGGATTGGTGTCGCGCAGTCGTTGGGCGAAGCAGATCCACGTAGTGCTCGACAACCTGTCAGCGCATAAGACCAAGGACGTCGAGCGCTTCTTAGGGGCGCACCCACAAGTACGCTTTCACTTTACGCCGACTTACTCCTCCTGGCTGAACCAGGTCGAGCGGTGGTTCGCTAAAATTCAACGCGACGTCATCAGGCGTGGCGTCTTCACCTCGATTGCCGATCTGGGCAACAAGCTCCGCCGCTACATCCGCGCCTACTCAAAATCAGCCAAGCCTTTTCGCTGGACCTATACCGATCCCCGGCGCCGCATTGTTGCTAACAAAATCGCCGGGACAGCTTACTAGCTCTGAAAAAAGTGCTATGCCGCA
The DNA here is from genome assembly GCA_965219315.1 of Bryobacteraceae bacterium. GTDB lineage: Bacteria > Acidobacteriota > Terriglobia > Bryobacterales > Bryobacteraceae > Bog-105. Next base: position 598,182 of record CBDCNB010000001.1, read on the forward strand.
TTCCTCCAAAAAGGTGGCGCACTAACTCGCGGATAGGCACGTGAAAAACGTAAAGTCCATAGGAGATTTTGCCCAGGTAGATTAGTTGTTTAGGCAGTAAGGATTGCGGTGCTCCGAACAGAGACATAAAAATAGCAATACATCCAACGGTCACTAGGCCAAAACCAAAACACATGGAAAAAGGATGTGCGCCGGAAAAAACCTCGTTGACGTGAAAGGAGTAATTCGCGATTAGCCAAAGCAAAATTCCCCCGAAAATAAGCAGGGACGCAGTGGCATCGGAATATAAACCTGCTTCCCGTGCAAAAACATTGCTAGCAGAGCGCAAAGCCAAAAAAGGAGAACTGTACAAAGCTGTTAGTCCAAAGGAATGGTTGCATTTGCTCGCCTTGAGCGGAAAAGAAGAAAAGAACTCCATAACCTAGTGGAATTGTGATGAAGGCCGCCGCCGCCAGAGCGCGTTTACCGCCAAATTTAGCAATACCTGGCCATGACAAGTAAAACTGCTCCTCGAGCGAAATGCTCCACAGCACCCCAACAGTAGAAGGCGCATAACCGATCTTGCCGGTGTACCAATTAGCCGCAAGAAAAACGAAAGCAAGCACCCATGCACCGGAAAGCCGGTACTCAGGCGCCAAAAGCCCAATGAAATATCCCGCGAAAACGACACCAAGATAGAGCGGCCATATACGAAGAATGCGGCGAGTATAGAACGCCTTCAGATGAATGCTGCCGGTCGCTGTCCTTTCCCGAACAAGAAGTTCTGTAATCAGATAGGCGCTTAACAGAAAGAAAATACACATGCCGAACGCACCTGACTCTGCGAAAAGTGTATATCCGTGAATGAATGGAAGTTTCCAGGAAGCAATGTTCACGTCTACCGGGATGCGATTTACATGGGCGATAAATACGGTGAGAAAGGCAACGAATCGAAGTACATCTAGCTCTGGCCGATAGAAGCGTTGTGTGGCTCCTGCATGACGCTGCTCGATAACAGCAACTCTTTCCGCGGCCATGTGAAGCGATACCGGCTAGCTCTTCTGAGCGACAGGCTCGTTTGGCAGCTTTGAATCCGGGAAGCCGCGGATAACGTGCAACGTGCGATTCCAGCGCGTGCGCGTAAAGAAATGCTCAGCCAAATCCACGAAATGAGTCAATATGGAATTTACGGAAGTACCCGCTAGATCTTCGGTCGAAGCGGCATACGACCAGTAAATTAAAAGAGGTTTACCGATGATGTTATCTCGCGGCACAAACCCCCAGTAACGACTATCGAGCGAATTGTTGCGATTGTCTCCCATAGCGAAATAGCTTTCCGGCGGAACTACCACTTCACCCTTGACAACATGATCGTCAAGCATGTTGTGGAGAAATGAATCGCGTTCGGTGCCATAGGAGGGCGGCTGTCCGGGGAAATTCACTCCGTAAGGATCCAGGTTCAACACCGGCTTGAAATAGGTGTACGGCTCGTTCAGGGGAATCCCATTGCGATAAACCTTTTCATCGACAATCTTGATGTGGTCACCGGGCACCCCGATCACACGTTTCACAAACGTCTGAGAATTATCCACCGGATAGCGAAAAACAATAATGTCGCCATGCTTCGGCGCTTCATAAGGAAGCAGATGCCTCCCCACGGGACCGGCAGGCGCGTAAGCTAATTTGTCCACCAGAAGATGATCGCCCACCAGCAGCGTGTCTTCCATGGAACCGGTCGGAATGACAAACGCCTGCACCAGCGTCGTCGTTCCAAATAACAGCAGCAGAAGCGTTACTGCCCACTCGGCGATGCCGTTACGAGGCGTATCGGAGCGTGTCTCCCTTGTCTTTTTTGCGGAGCCTGCGGGCTCGCCTTGTGTCGTCTTGGCGTTTACAATCTGTTCTGCCATGGAGGTCCATCGGTCTAAGTGAGACCGAACCATTATTGTATCTGTCTCAGGCAGGAGACATCGCTTCGCCGGTTGCAATGCGGGCCATACTAAAGCCTGTATGCATGAACATACGCAATTGCCGGCCGAAGCAGCAGGTTCGGAATCTCTACCGCCGAGTGTTCCCGATACACACGGCCTTTTTGCGATTGCCTGTATATTCGCTGCCGCTGGAGGATACCTGGACGCGTATTCCTACTTGGCCCACAGTCACGTGTTTGCCAATGCTCAGACCGGCAACGTCGTTTTCTTCGGGGTGTATGCCTCGGATGGCAACTGGACACAAGCAGTCCGGTATTTGCCGCCCATTGCAGCTTTCGCTCTTGGAGTTGGCGCCGCCAAACTCCTGGGCGTGCGTCCCCAGAAGGAATCCTTTCGCGCCACTCTGCTCTGCCAGGCGTTTGAGCTTGCCATTCTGACCTTTATTGCCGCCCTCGGGAACAGTCTGGCTAATGCCTGGATAGTCCCAATGATCTCCTTTGTCGCCGCCATGCAAAATACCAGCCTCGACAAGATCGGGCCGTGGTCGTTCAACTCCGCAATGACCACCGGCAATCTTCGCGAAGCAACGGTCGCGGTAGTGCAATGGGTCTCAGGTGACAAGGCTAAAGAAAATCGCGCCAAAGCGATTGCGCTCGGTTCGATCTGCTGCTTCTTCCTTTTGGGTGCATTGTTTGGAGGCTTCTACACCAGGCTCGACCGGCGGCATGCGCTTGCACCCTGCATTGCCATGGTGTCGATAGGGTTTTTTCTCACATTTAGCAAGCGTAGACAACACATTCGTTCGTCGCTCGGGTCATCTTCTAAATAAGTTCCATGTGTTGCCGTGCGGAGCGATGTGTCGTAGGGATTGTTTACCATGCTTATGAATGTGTGCGAAGACGTCAAAGTTGATCGAAGACTATGCCTTGATCGGCGATTGCGAAACAGGCGCTCTGGTGAGACGGGATGGTTCCATCGATTGGCTATGCTGGCCGCGTTTCGATTCGCCTGCTTGTTTTGCGGCATTGCTTGGCGACCATGAAAATGGAAGCTGGCTTCTCGCACCGTCCAATAAAATTTTGAATACCGAGTGCGCTTACTTGCCCGATACGCTCGTCCTGGAAACGCGCTTCGAAACAGAATCCGGCTCGGTTTCCATCACCGATTTCATGCCGCCGCGCAGTGGCAACTCCGATCTGGTCCGCATTGTGAGCTGCTCCAGCGGCCAGGTTCCGATAAGTATGAATCTAACCTTACGCTTCGACTACGGGCGCAGCGTGCCTTGGGTGAGCCAGATGGAAGACGGAGCTTTGCGTGCCATCGCCGGTCCGCATCTGGTGCAGTTGCGTGCCGAAACCGCCTTAGCAGGCCGAGGCAAATCTACGATCAGCGATTTCACTTTAACGGAAGGAGAAAGCCGGTCTTTTGTGCTGACCTATAGCCCCTCGCATCTAGCGCCGCCGGAGTCCGTCAAGCCACAAGAAGCGCTCACCTCAACAATTGCTTTTTGGGAGGACTGGTCCAGCCGCTGCTGCGTCGCCGGCGAATGGAAAGAAGCGGTCATGCGCTCCCTGATTACGCTGAAAGCGTTGACCTATCGTCCTACCGGCGGAATCGTGGCCGCGCTTACTACCTCTCTGCCGGAAAGAATTGGCGGCGAGCGCAACTGGGATTATCGCTACTGTTGGCTGCGCGACGCCACTTTTACCCTTTTAGCGCTGATGAACTGCGGTTACTTCGAGGAGTCGGAGGATTGGCGCTCATGGCTGATACGAGCCGCCGCGGGAAGCCCTTCGCAGGTGCAGATCATGTACGGCCTGGCCGGAGAGCGCGACCTTCCGGAGCGACTCCTCACCTGGTTGCCCGGTTATGAGGGATCGTCGCCCGTCAGAATCGGCAATGCCGCTGCCGATCAAGTGCAACTCGACATCTATGGTGAAGTAGCCGATGCCCTCTTTCAAGCGCGAAGCGGCCAGTTAAAGCTCAACCAGGACGCATGGGCACTCGAGCGCGCTTTGCTAAGACATCTCGGCACCATCTGGCAGAAGGCGGACGAGGGTATTTGGGAATTTCGCGGATCATCACGCTGCTTTACTCACTCGAAAGTCATGGCCTGGGTTGCCTTTGATCGCGCTATCAAAGCAGTCGAAACGTTCGGTCTCGATGGTTCCGTAGAAGAATGGCGAACCACCCGGCAAGCGATCCATGATCAAATTTGCGCGAACGCTTGGAACGAAGAAATCAATAGCTTCGCGCAGTCTTATGGTGCGCGGGAACTAGACGCAAGTTTGTTGTTAATGCCTTTGGTCGGATTTTTACCCGCGACTGACCCTCGAATGCTGAGTACCGTCGCCGCAGTGCAGAAATATCTTTCCATCGATGGTCTGCTGCTCCGCTATAACACCGGAACCGCTGATGACGGACTCTCCGCCGGCGAAGGCGTGTTTCTGGCCTGTAATTTCTGGCTTGCCGACAATCTTGTCCTGCAAGGGCGCTATGACGACGCGCGGGCCTTGTTCGAGAGACTCCTGAAGTTACGAAATCACGTCGGACTCTTAGCCGAAGAGTACGATCCAAGAGCCCAACGAATGTTGGGTAACTTCCCGCAGGCTTTTTCGCACGTGGCCTTGATCAACACCGCCCTGAATCTCAGCCAATATCACGGGCCGGCCGAACAACGTGGCGAAACCGAAGCCGAACCGGCCTTGGAGAAGGTCTAACTCATCTGCCGCATGGCCAAATTCGGCTTCTCTTCCGGATGAATGGCTGAAATCAAGTCGCTGGTTGAGACAACGCTTTTCGTAGCACAAACGGCATGGTAGTGGCCTGAACCAGAATCGCGAATGCCACCACGCCATAGGTCACAACCAGCAGAACGTCTCGCTCATGTCCTGCCGGAAGCGTCAGCGCAAGCGCAATGGAGATCCCGCCCCGTAGGCCCCCCCAGGTCAGTAGTGATACCCGCAATCCGCTGCGCCGGGCCAGATGCATCGCCACAGCCGGCAACGATAAGCTGGCAAAGCGCGCCGCCAGCACCAAGGGAATCATTAAACCAGCCGCAAGCAAATAACTCGGCTTCAATTCTAGCTGTAGAACCTCCAGTCCAATCAGTACAAACAGGATTCCGTTGAGGATCTCATCCAGCAGTTCCCAAAACCGATCCAGGTTTTCTCGCGTACGATCCGACATCGCAAGACGCCGGCCGTAATTGCCGATCAACAGCCCTGCCGTAACAATCGCTAATGGCCCGCTAGCATGCAATAACGACGCAAGCTGATAGCCGCCGCTCACCAGAGAAAGGGTGAGCATCACTTCCACCTGGTAGTTATCCACGCTCTTTAACAACCAGAAGCAGATCCCGCCGAGGATCAATCCCAGTGCCAGCCCGCCACCCACTTCATTCAGCAGAAGTAGGCTTGTTTCCTGCCAACTGAAGCTCTTCGTCCCGCTGGCCATCAACCCGAACATGAGAAGAAAAACCACAATGCCGACCCCATCGTTGAACAAAGACTCACCCGCAATTTTAGTGGAAAGGGAGAGGGGAGCATCCGCATCTTTCAGCAATCCCAATACCGCGATCGGGTCGGTAGGCGAAATGAGAGCACCGAAAGTGAGACAGGTAAATACCGGTATCACTAAGCCCAACTGCCCGAATACTAACCAGCTTCCTACCCCAACCAAAACAGTAGAAGTTAGTACGCCAACCGTGGCTAAAACAGCAATGGTGCCTTTCTGTTCGCGTAGCTCATCCAGGTCCACGTGAAGTGAGCCTGCAAATAGCAGAAAACTGAGCATCCCATTCAAGAGCGCGTGGCTGAAGTCAACCTTGTTTAGAATCGCCGCGCTCCAACTCCGCAATGGGATTCCAAGTTCACCTATCCCGATAAGTGCAAGTGAAAACACCAACGAAAGCCCCATTAAGCCAACGGTCGGCGGTAACCGAATCAATTTGTGATTGATGTAGGCGAATAACGCCGTCAGCGTCAGCAGGAGCGCAACCAATGAGAAAAGACTCATGCAGGTTGGCGTTGCGTAATGAAGAGGCGCATCTTACCGTATTCCTTCTTACCTACATTACCGTAAAACGTCTATCGCGCTGTCGAACCACTCAGCATTGTGAAATCGGCTTTTCTGTCAATCTGATGAACGATCGGCTTCAAACGTTTATGTCCCCCTCTTCTCGCCTGAAACCTAATAAAAGAAAGGCCTAAACATTCCTGTTCAGGCCTTTCTTTGGAGTGGAGTAAGGACGTAAGTTACACGGATGCAGAGTTAGCTGCGGGCTTTTCGGCGAGCAGCCAACCCGGCGGCGACGAGACCAGCGCCCATCAACAAGCAAGAGGCAGGCTCGGGAACGGATGAAGCGGAGACAGTCGCTGAGAAGGAGTTGGTGAAACCCTCAGCGGAATTAGCCGCGGCAATAATACCGGTGATTGTGCCAGGCATCAAATTCTGCGAAGTGAAGGAGAACGGCGCTTGAGAATATCCGGTTTCAGCAGAATTCTGGTAGGCGATTCCCGAAAGAGATAAAGAAAGAACTACCTGTCCAGGAGCAGTCTGCGACAGAGTAAATGGTGAATTAGCTGGGGTGCAAACGCTGCCGACCGAATTGCTGTCGCAAGCGCCGGCTGTGCCGATTCCCGCAAAAATGTGCTGTAGGTCGAAGTAGATGTCGCCCTTCTTATTTGTGAATGTAGCAAACTTCTCGATGGCGACATCTCCCGTTTGCGGCATGCCCACAAGATTCTTCAACGCAACTGTTTTCGATCCTACGAACGAACCGGTTTCCGTTGGAACCAGTGTCAGCTTTTCGAAAGAAACACCTTGATTGTTCACGGTAACCGAACCAGCAATATTTGCTTCGCTCGGCGAAATCAATGTTGTGGCAGAAGCCCCTGACACAAATAATAAAGAGCTTATTCCGATAAGCCCCAGTAAAGATAAACGCATAGATAAACCTTCCTAGTATTTAATTTATGAGGCAAATTACTCCGCCTGCACTTACGAATCTAAAGGCATTTCGAAATGCAAACAATATGAACCAGTAAGGCTAGTTATAGAAAAATAAACCTAACTCGACAAGTTGGTTAGTACACCTTATCTCCAGACATTACCGAGGGATAAGGCTGCTGCGTTTTTAGGAAAAATGCTGAAATCTGTGCAAAAAGAGAGTTTAAGCAGCGAAGTCTTATAGAAACAACAAAGCCAAACCAGCTAATAGTCCCGCCCAGACCGCCCAAACTGTCAGGTACTGATGATCGATTAAGAGTCCGCCGATTATGGGCGCTACGATCTGCGCGATGGACATCAGCGACTGCGTCAAGCCGATAATCACACCCTGTTCCCGCCGTCCTGCTTTCTGGGTAACAAGACTGGTGAGTGCCGGTCGTAAACCGGCGCCGCCGACGTTAGCAAAGCCCATTACCCACAGTAGTTCGGCGACGTTTCTTGTAAAACCGATAGCGGCATCGCCAATGCACATAGTCACGAAACCCACTCGAACCACGGCCCGTTCCCCGAACCTCTTCACCAGCCGCCCCACTAATCCGCCCTGCATAAAGATCCCGATTAAACCGTTAAAGGCGAAGACGTATCCAACCTCGCGAACACCGAAAGGACGCCCATTCCAAAAATAGCGGCGCTCGGCGAAAAGGGCGAATCCGGAAATAAACGTGGAGAATGAAAGCGAAAAAAACAACCACTGCAGCAGTAGCCGCCGAAGCGATGGATCGCGAAAATACCCCGCATACTGCCCCCACGACAAAAGAGAGAGTCTTTTTCCACCGGGCCCCGTGCTCTCATTGGCGGCCTCGTTCTGCTGATGAACAATCTCACGCCGCGGCAGAAGAAAGAACGTGCAGAGAATACTGGTAAACGATAGCGCGCAAGCGGCAAAGATAGGCGCTTGGTAACCATACCTTCCCGACAAAAAACCTGCAAAGGCCGGCCCAATCAAAAAGCCGAGACCAAAAGCAATGCCGATCACCGCGAAAGACTTTGCTCTATCCTCCGGCTTGGTCACGTCGCTGATATACGCTTGCGCGATGCTCAGATTTCCGGCCGTCGCTCCGTCGATCATGCGGGCTAGGAACAACATCCAAACTTGCGAAGAATAGGCAAGCAACAGAAAACCACCAAGCGTACCCACTTGGCTAACCAGCAGAATCGGACGCCTTCCGACGCGATCCGACCACTGCCCCAGAATAGGGCCGGAGATCAGCTGGCAGGCTGCATAACTGGCAATCAGCAACCCAATGACCGTCGGCGATGCGCCCAGGCGCTCCGAGTAGAAGGGCAATAGCGGAAGAATAATGGTGAAGCCAAGTACATCGACGGCGACGATCAGAAAAATCGGCAGCAAAGGCGATGAAGATTTTCGGGTAGGCTCCGCCGTTGTAGTGTCTGACGGCTGCGGGGGCACACTACGATAGTACCGGGTTCAGCGATGAGGGCGTGCGTTTACGGTGCTTCGTCTGCGGACGGACCATAGATGCCGGGCACGGGAATATCCAATAAGCGCAGATATACCGAAAGCTGGCCGCGATGGTGGATCATATGATTCAGCACCCAGTTCCGAATCACCGCATGTCGCGGCATCGAAAACATCTCTTGGCCGCCGTACCGAAGCGACCATACCTTGCGGAGTTCCTCATCATTGGTTTGGCTCAATACTTCTTGCGCTTCCTTGAGTTGCTGATCGAAAGCTTGGAGCAGCTCTTCGCGGGATGAGGCATGAAAAGACTTCTGATCCTTGCCGATCTCCAGCGTCTCCAGCCTGACTGCACTGGTTAACCAACCGGGTGTTTCCGCGGTGTGACTTGCCAAGCGTCCTAGCGTCATAGACTTCTCATGAGGTTTCCACCCAAATTTCTCCTGCGGAACGCGTTCCAGCAATTTGCGGGTAGTTTTGGCTTCGTGCTCAAATTCAGGGATCAGTGTCTCGATCAGCGTCATATCTTGCTCCAGTCTACGGCGTCAATCCGTCACCTACACTGCCCAATAGGTCCCACGACATAGTTTTTTTTAATCGGGAAAAGATATTTTAGGGTCACTACCCGATGAGAAAATAAGCGAAAATGGTACTGAAACGTCTAAAGTTTGGGAACTTTCGGACGATAAGGAAAGTGAGAATCGTTTCGCGGAAAGGCTTACATCGATTTCTCATCCGAAGTTAAAAATTTATGAAATTGTTTGTATCTGCACTTGTTGCATTATTGCCGGTAGTCTTATTCGGTCAAGAACCTAATCCGAGCCAGTCTAACCAAACAGCGCAAACCGGCGGTCCAAATCCGATTTTCAAGGTCCAAGTGGTATCGCGTTCCATCCAGGCCATCAGCTATCGTCACCGTAGCGGCTGGACCAAAGTAGACTTACAAGGAACCTCTCTTGCGCCGAAGGCGAAGGGTCACGCCGATGTCAATAGCCGGATAGGTCATATGGAGGTCAAGGTCGATATCAAAGACTTGCCTCGGGCTCAAAACTTTGGCGGCGAGTTTCTCACCTATGTGCTTTGGGCGATTACTCCCGACGGCCATTCGTCGAATTTAGGCGAAGTGGTGACCGACTCCAACGGTAATTTCGATGGCGATGTCACCAGCGAACTACAGTCGTTTGGCTTGATCGTTACCGCTGAGCCTTACTTTGCAGTCAGGCAGCCCAGCGACGTCGTTGTCATGGAAAATGTGGTGCGCAAAGACACCAAAGGCAAAGTGGAGACTGTGGACGCAAAGTACGAGCTGCTGAAACGCGGTCAGTATGTCTACGAAGTCCCACAGTCGGAGCAACGGCCGGTGCGTGTCGATCAAACCAACAAAAAGAGCACGTTGGAGATTGATGAAGCAATGAATGCCATACAAGTTGCTAAATATGCAAAGGCCGATCAGTATGGCGGCGACACCTTCAACGATGCTCAAAAGCTGCTCAATCAAGCGCAGGATTATAAACAGCGTAAACAGTGGAATCCAGCCAAAATGACCGCCAAAGAGGCCGTTCAGAAGGCCGAGGACGCGCGGACGATCTCCCTGCGGAAACAACAGCAGATGGCGCGCGATGCCGAGCGCCAGGCTGCCGCCGATAGAGTAGCGATGGCAAGGCAGAGTGCCGCTGAAGCCGCGCAGCAACAAAAAGCTGCCGAGGAGCAGGCCCAATTGCAACAACAACAGCGCCAGGCAGCCGATCAGGCTCGCCAAGAGGCCGACGCAGCGCGTGCCGAAGCCGCTGCCCAAGCCAACAAAGCAAGGCAGAGTGCCGCTGAGGCGGATCGCTTACGCCAACAAGCCGTGGCAAACGAAGCCGCCCTACGGCAGCAGCTTCTACAACAATTTAATTCCGTGCTTCAAACGCGGGAAACGCCTCGCGGCCTGGTGGTCAATATGAATGATGTTCTCTTCGACACAGGCAAATACACCTTGAAGGAGCCTGCGAAAGAGAAGTTAGCCAGGATCTCCGGTATTATCAGCTCGCATCCCGGATTGAACCTGCAGATCGAAGGTTACACCGACGCGACGGGAACCGAACAGTTAAACCAGAAACTCTCGGAGCAGCGCGCTAATACTGTGCGTGATTTTCTATCCGGCCAAGGAATCAGTCCGCAGACGATGACTTCGATCGGCTATGGCGAATCGAATCCAATTGCGTCGAATGACACTTCCATAGGGCGACAATTAAACCGCCGGGTCGAGATGGTCGTTTCCGGTGAGGTCATCGGGGCAAAAATCGGAGTACCTCCTACCGCGCCGGGAGCAAATGCCTCTGGCCCAGTAACGCCGCCTTCGGCGCCGACGCCTCCTTCCTCCCCATCGGCTCCCATGGCGCCGCCGCAATAGCTGTATTAGAGTCAGCACCAACGGCGAATCTTATTTCCTTTGGTGCTGATCTATCTTTGCTGCTTCATCGATAACGTGGGAATCGAGTTTCCCAATTCGACCACCGGGCCCCACCACAAACGGCAGTGAGAGGGCATTCCAATCACGGTCGGAGCCAGGAATATCTTCGGGATTGGGACCAAGCGATGCCCAACTACGGCCATCGTCGCCGGAAATATCGGTCCCGTTCGGCCCTACCGTGACCCAAACCCCGTGTTCCAAATCGTACTCTACCGCCGACCGGTAACCATGTGGCGGAACTTGTGCCGCCAAAACAATATTTCCGTGATCGGCGATAAACGCCGCGGTCTGTTCTCTTTGATCGGGGTGTCTATAGTCGCCGCCCACAATAACAAAGCGCCTAGCGTCGCCGTTGTCTCTCCAAAATCGGCGAGCAATCGAAAATGCCCCACTGCTTTCTCCGGCAGCAAACGGAAGCGCCTGCCGCCACCACCTGCCGCCGCCTCCGGCATGATGGGGACTTTCTAGCATGATCATCTCCGGCCGACTTCCGCCCGTCACAAAAGCCAGCTTTCCACGCCCAACGCCGCTTAACAACGAGTTACTTGCCGCAAAAGCGGATTCTCCAGGAAATGCAGCTATGGAAGGCATTCTTGAGAAGCGCAATGGCGAATCTCCATTCAAGTTACCGGAGTACAGCACGAATTTTCTATTTACGGGATCTCCCAGCACGAAAAGCGTGTTTGTCGCTTTGTCATACAAGACAGAATCCCAAAAACCATCCTGGTCCGGATTAACGAAAAGAAGCTGCCACGTGCGGCATCCATCCACCGTCCTGTATAGCCTGGAAAGGTTGCCCTTGCCGGAGCTCATGACGATGGCAGTACTCTTACTGAGCGCCTGAACGCCGCGAAAATCGAGACTTCCCGCTCCAGGCGGAATCGCACAATTCTGCCAGTTCTGGCCGCCTTCCAGTGTCCGCAAGACTGTCCCTTGCGTTCCTGAAGCCCAGGCGACGCCATCTCCGACATAATGTATCCCACGAAGACTCGCCTTCGTATGAGAGTCTTGCAGCATCCACTGGGCGTGGACCGTCGATCCAGCCGACAGGATGAACGACGCAAGAAACACCGCTCGCATCATCGTCTATCTCCATGGCCGGTAAGGCCGTCGATTTACCATTGCTATTTTTCTTCTGTTCCCGCTTCCTTCAAATACTCCGCCGACAAAGTACCTTGTCTCCTCGCCACTGGAAGCAGCGTGGGATAAAACTGAACAAACGTCGTATCCACTGCCGCATGGGCCGAATGGCACGAGTAACAGTTAGCCGCTTGGGGAACCACTTTCGCCGCTTTCTCACCGCGAAAGACAAAAAATGCCCACTTGCCCTTAAACCGAGCACTATCCTTGACATGCACCTCCAGCCCGGTCACCTCCAAACTCTGGCAATTCCCGCTCTGATTAATGGAGCCTTTGCTCACCGCCCCCCGATTCTCCAGCACAAGCATTGTCTTGTCCGGCCATGTCCCCGTCCTGAGAAAGCTCCTGTAAGCCTTGGGATTAACAAACACATTATCGAAAATATGACGGCTCGCTGCTTGCGCTGTAGGGCTATAACTCATATCGAAACCCGACGTAAGATACACCCACTCCCGATAGTGCTCCGGCAGTTGGAACTCGCCCTCTGCTGTGTACGATGGTTTTTCCCCGGGTAAATCCTCGTTTATCCGAAATCCGCAGACAATCATGATCGACAAAATACCGAGGAACAAGCCAACAGCCTTCGGGAACATGGAAGTAGTATCGCGCCGAATTTACGCGAAAGCTATCCAATTCTCGCCAACGATAGCTCGGCACGAACTGAAGCGTAGGGTTAGCATAGTTGTGTTGTCGATGATCAGGGCGGTTTTTCTTTTCCTAGTAGCCTCGAGGCTGGCGACTGCGGAGGTGCATCCCCTCACCTTGCAGCAAACTTTAGCCATCGCCTCTCGTCAGAGCGCGGACGTCGTCCTTGCCCGTCTCGACCAGCAACGCGCCGCCGCCGATATCAAAGTCGCTACGGATCCATTCCGCCCGAAGGTGTATGCAGGCAGCGGCCTGGCTTACACCACCGGTTATCCCAATTCCATTAACGGCAGCGCGCCCAGCCTGTTCGAGGCGAGAACGCAGATGGCCCTCTTCAATCAACCGAAGTCCTATCAGCTTGCCTCCACGCGCGAGATCGCTCATGGAACTCAGTTCGGAGCGCAGGAAAAGGCAGAAGATGTTGCTTTCCGGGCTGCCGACTTATTTCTCACCGCGCGTCAAGCCGAATACGATAGCGCCACTATTTCCAGCGAGGTCCCTACTTTAGAAAAATTACTGGACATAGTCACCGCCAACGCCGGGGAAGGACAACAGCTTCCGCTGGATGTAAAGCGGGCGAAGGTGAATCTGGCCGTTTCTCGGCAGCGGCTTCAATCGACAAGTCTCGATAAAGACTACGACGAGATGATGCTAGCCGTCCTGCTCGGCTTTCCCGCCACCGATCGCGTGAAGCCGGTCGAATCGGTTTTGGCATTCGATCCCGCCCCTCAGTCGGAGGAGGTAGCCGCCGACGCTGCCCTGCAAAACAACAAAGAGCTGAAGCAGATCCAATCGAATGTGCTGGCCAAGGAACTGGAACGGCGTTCGTTTCGCTCCAATCGCCTGCCGCAGGTCGATCTTGTTGCGCAGTATTCGCTTTTCGCTCGCTATAACTTTCAGCAATACTTCCAGAAATTCCAGCGCAACAACGGCCAGCTCGGCGCTTCCATCACCCTTCCGCTTTTAACCGGCTCGGCTTCGAAAGGTTATGAGGAGCAAGCTTCCATCGACATGCAGAAACTGCGCATTCAGATGGGACAAGTTAGAAATCGGGTGGTTACCGATACCCGGCGCTCTTATCAGCTATGGCGAAAAGCCAAGGAAATCCGCGATCTCGCCCGCATGCAGCTCGATCTGGCTCGTGAAGATATGTCGGTAGCTTTGTCGCAGAATGCCGAAGGAAGAATTTCCATGAGTCAGCTCGAACAAAAGCGGCTGGAAGAGAACGACCGCTGGATCGGACTCTATGACGCCGAAACGCAGCTAACACGTACCCATCTCTCTATCTTGCGTCAAATGGGAACGTTATTAGCCTCCGTCCGGGAATCGACGGACGTTCATCAACCCTAGAAAATAATCGTCGAGACCCGCATGCAAATCGATTCCCCCACCGAAGCCCACGCGATCGAAATCGAAGGTCTCACCAAACGCTATGGCGATGCGCTCGCCGTCAATGAACTTACCTTGCGCGTCCCCACTGCTTCTTTCTACGGATTCCTAGGACCGAATGGCGCGGGCAAAACCACCACCATCAAAATGCTGATGGGCTTGGCGCAGCCCGACGGCGGAAGCATTCGCGTTCTGGGAATGGACATGCCCGCGCAATCGTTGTCCATTCGTCAGCAAATTGGCGTCGTACCAGACGATACGCTGCTCTTCGATTATTTGACCGGCTCAGAATACCTGGAGTTCGTGGCCCGGCTGTATGGCCTTCCGCGCGCGGTCTCTCTGGAGCGTGCCCGCGAATTGCTGGCCTTGTTCGAGCTGCAAAACGACCGCAAACTGATCGGAGGCTACTCCAAAGGCATGCGAAAACGCATCGCTATGGCCGCCGCCCTCATTCATCGTCCTCGCCTTTTTCTCATGGACGAACCCTTCGAAGGCGTCGATGCCGTAGGTGCGCGCTTGATGAAGGACATCTTGCTCGAGCAGGTTCAGAACGGAGCCACTGTCTTTCTCACCTCGCATGTGCTGGAAGTCGTCGAACGTCTCTGCGACAGAGTCGCCATCATCCACCATGGCAAAATCGTCGCTGAAGGGTCCATTACCGAGCTACGCGAACACGCCGCTGCCGGCGCCGGCACGCTGGAAGAGATCTTCGTCAACACGGTGGGCGCCGAACGCCGAAGCGACACCCTCGATTGGTTGCATTAGCTATGTGGCCGCAATTACTCGCCATCGGACAGGCCCAGCTCCGAACTATGCGCAACCATCTTCCGCGCACCGGCGTCGGCGGAGTTCTCTCCGGTATCGTCGCGCTGCTCTGGTATGGCATCTTCGCAGCTTTGGGGCTCGCCCTGGCGAATGTTCTCCCGCGTGCCTCGCTGTCCGCTCTTCGGCAGTGGCTTCCTGCCGGATTATTGGCGGTTTTTCTCTTTTGGCAATTCGTCCCGCTATTTACGCTCAGTGGCGGCTGGTCCATCGATCTCAAGAAACTGCGAACCTTCCCTATCGCCGATCGCACCCTTTTCTTTATTGAAATCGTTCTCCGTCTCACGACTGCCCCGGAGATGATCTTGGTACTGCTTGGAGCCATTGCCGGATTACTGCGGTATCCGCGTCTCTCGTTCGTTCAACCTTTGGTTCTTCTGATCTACATACCGTTCAACTTGTTCCTCTCGCTTGCCATCCGCGACGCCTTGCGCCGCATGTTCCGGAAAAACCGCTTACGCGAGCTGCTTGGCATTCTGATCATCGGGCTGAGTGTTCTGCCCAGCATTCTTCTCACCAGCTCGTTGGGGCAAAGCACCAGGCGTCACTTTCTAGACGCTGCTACCGGCGCCGGTACCCCTTGGAATGCCTTGTCGGATCTCAGTCTGCAACCGTGGTCCTTCCCTTCGATAGCCATCAGCCTCTTATGGTGTGTTGCGGCTTACGCGTTTGCCCGTTGGCAATTTGCACGAACTCTCCTGTTGGACGAATCGTTCGATGCCGCTCCGCCCGGGAAAACTCGCTCGGCCTCGGAACGCCGGCGCGGAATGCCGTCGCTTTCCTGGCTAACCGATTGGCCGGCAAAACTCTTTCGCGACCCTCTTGCTGCATTACTGCAGAAGGAGTTCCGGTCGCTCCGCCGCATACCCCGTTTTCGTGTCATTTTCGGGATGGCTTGCCTGTTTGGAGCCTTACTCTTCTCGCAAATGATGCGTAGGAACATGGGCGGCTTCGGCACAGATAATTTCCTGCCGCTGGTGAATGTGTACGGCTTCCTCTTACTGGGCGAAGTTCTGCTCTGGAACATGTTCGGCTTCGACCGCTGGGCGACCCAGCTCTACTATGTAGCGCCCGTCGATCTCCGCTCCGTCCTTTTCGCAAAAAATCTAGTCGCCTGCTTCTTTATGCTCCTGCAAACACTTATCGTTTTCCTGGTCGTTCTCCTATTGCGCTTCGAGTTGACAGTGAGTTCGGTATTAAATGAGTTCGCCATTTCTGCGGTGGTGGCGATCTTCTTTCTGGCTGCCGGCAATCTAACCTCTGTCATCCTTCCCCGGGGCGTCAACCCCACCCAGACTTTTCGACGCCAAGCTTCCGGAACGGTTCAAGTCTGGTTGCTGGTAAGCAGCCTGGGCATTGCTCTCCTGCTAGGCTTTGCCTTCCTGGCCAGATACGCTTTCGAAACGAACTGGGCCTTTCTGGGCGTCCTAGCCATCGAGTTCGCCATCGGCATCGTCGTTTATCGCATTGCCATCGACTCCGCTGTTGCCCGTGCCTTTAAAGGACGCGAAAAAATGATGGAAGCGCTATCGAGCGGCGCCTCGCCCCTAAGCTCTTAAATAGGGAGAGTGTCGAAACCGCTCCGCTCAATGCGCCTGAAACAATGGAGGAAAATTATCTTCCAACTAGAAGAGAAACGCTCGTGATTGTCAAACTCATTAATCCCGACTCACCCCGCACCTACGCCTTGATCTTTGAAACCGGAGACGAAGTCGCCGCTAATTTAAAGAAGTTCGCCCAGGAAAACCATCTCTCCGGTAGCAGCTTCAAAGGCATCGGTGCACTCTCCGATATCAAAGTCGGCTGGTTCAATTGGGAAACAAAAAAATATGAAACAGCCGCTTCATTCGACGAACAGGTCGAGGTACTTTCATTAATAGGCGATATCGCCCTTCACAACGGCACTCCGGCAGTACACGCGCATATTGTTGTTGGAAAAAGAGACGGTACTGCCCACGGTGGTCATCTGCAGGAAGCTCATGTACGTCCCACCCTCGAAATCATATTGACGGAATCGCCTGCGGAACTGCAAAAGAAGCACGATCCCGAATCCGGCTTGGCTCTGATTCGCCCCTAAACTCCAAATCAGCGGTCTTCCCCCAATGCCACCTCGCCGCGGGCTTGCTCGATGATTTCACACCTTCTCGCTCAAAACGCCTCAACCGTTTCCGGCTTCTCCGCCGGCGCGCGCCAAAGAAATTCCATTTCCTTTAGCACTTGCGTCGGCTTTCGAAAATAAACCCGCACTCCGGCAGTAAACGCCTGTTCGCGCAATTGCGTTTGATGCCGCTCCATCACCGTGAGCAGCTTCTCGGCGCCCTTCACGCCCCTGCCATCTATCTCCGCCTGCGCAATGACGTCTCGTAGCACCGTCAGATTATGATCGTCGCCAAGCCAACTCTGGATGTTCTTCAACACGTCGCCGTAAGCTTTCAGCATGTCGTTCCAGGCCGGTTCCAATAGCCGAGCGTGATACCAATGATCCTTCACCCGCTTGCGCCATTCGTGGAAATTCTCTGAACGCGGATCTCGCTCTGCTACTGCCAGCGCTTCTCGTCCACGGCGATACGCCTTCTTGAATCCAGGTGCAATCCACGCAAAACCCCTCCCATGCATCGGCCAGCTATCAAGCTCTTTCGCGATGGCTTCCAACTCTCCCGGATACGTTCGAAATACCTGTCCCGCATCGACCGCTTGTTCCCTCTGCTGCTTCTGCTTCCTCAGCAATCGACGTAACGAATCCCATGTTCGCCGGTCTACTTCCGCTCCGTAGTGTTTCCGTAATCCGTCGAAGGTCTCCATCATCGCGCCTGCATCCCGCAGCGCCGATAAAGTCCGCCCAATATCGCGGAATCGCTTGCTCTCTTTCCGATAAACTTCACGGTGTTCTGTTTTCACTAGCCGCAGCACTGCCCTGATTTTTTTGACACTCTTGCGCGCCTCGTGGATCGCATCATCGTCTTCGATCCCACCCGCGCTGCTCAATTGCTTCGCCGCTGTCTCGATCTCTTCTTTCAGCACTCGCCGGACTTCTTCCGCTATCGGCTTACTTGGTTCTACATGGTAGGCCATACCTGTATTTCACACCCACTCTGCCAAAGTGCTTTCGGTAAGGCCGCCAAGTGTCCGAATGAAACACGATTCTCCGATAGCAACATACACAAAACCCTTGTATATCGCCTCGTTCGCTGCAATACTTATGCTCAAGAGCGCAACAGGCGCATGCGTCTGTCTTGTGCAAATAGAAAGTGTCGAGTGAAGCCACAGACACGTGACATCAATCGATGCTCATTTACGTGAAAAGGGAGAATTATGGCAAGTCTATCGAAGACCACGCGCGATCATGATGCGATCCGTCAATGGGCTGAAGAACGTGGAGGCAAGCCGGCGCATGTTAAAAGCACCGGCTCTCAGCAGGAAGTAGGTATCATACGCCTCGAATTTCCTGGACATGGCGGTCAACACGAAGAAAATCTCGAAGAGCTGGAATGGGAAGAATTTTTCGAAAAATTCGACGACCACAATCTTGCTCTCGTCTACCAGGAAACAACGGCGGATGGTGAGAAAAGTAATTTCAATAAACTCGTCAGCGCCGACTCAGTCGATCTCGACGAAGATCAGGATAGTGGAAGCAAATCGTCCGAAAGCTCACCTTCCAGTACGCCGCCGTCGGCGGTGAAAAAAACCACCCGGCCATCCCGCTCCGGCGCGGCGAAAAAGACGTCTTCTAAATCGACACCCGCCAAGTCGGCCCCGGCAAAAAGCGCGTCCAAGTCTGCGGCTTCCAAGTCAGCTTCCTCCAAAAACGCCGGCTTCGCAGCCAAGAAGTCGAGTCCGAAGAAGGCCACTCCAAAGAAAACTGCGGCAAAGGCGACGGCAAAAAAAGCTGTTGGAAAGAAAGTAGCTGCCAAAAAGGCAGTCGCCAAAAAGACAGTCGCGAAAAAGGTCATCGCCAAAAAAGCCTCCCCTGCCAAGAAATCGGCGTCGAAGGCAACTGCCAAGAAGGCTGTCAAAACTCCGGCAAAAAAAGCGGTCAAGACCTCGCCCAAGAAGACCCCCGCAAAAAAAACAGCATCGAAAACGGCAAGCAAGAAACGCCGCTAAATCTCCTAACGCTCATCGCCAATAGCAGATCGGCTGGAGCTGTCGTTTACACTTTCTAACAGGAATGGCATCTCCAGCCCCCAGCAACAGATCTCCTCGTCGCATCCCGATTGTCATCGCCGCAATCGCTGCTCTTCTTCTCATTGGCGGCATTGTCTACCTCAATCGGGCTCCTAAAGCTCCGGTCGAGAAGCCTCCTACGGCCGAAGCAAAGGCCTATGTGAAAAATCTTAAGCTTTCGAACGTCACCATGAAAGCTGCCGAAAATCTGATGAGCCAGCAAGTAGTGGAGATCGACGGTGACGTCACAAACAACGGGCCGCGTTCTCTTCAAACCGTGGAACTGTATTGTCTCTTCAATGGCTTAAATGGAAGGCAGATATATCGTGAGCGTGTGCCGATGATTTCTAAGGGAGGTCACCCCTTAAAGCCCAACGAAACACGCTCGTTCCGGCTTCCTTTTGATAGTCTTCCCGATGGCTGGAATCAGGTCCTGCCGGGCATGGTCATCGCCGAGATCACCTTCGCCCAATGAGGATCCTTGTTGTCGAAGATGATAAGGATCAGCTACTTCTCAGGTCCATGCTACTCGAGCGTAGCGGATTCAACACGATGGCGGCGCCCGATTGTGGCTCCGCTCTCCAATTGGCAGCTCTGCATAAACCACATTGCGCAATCATCGATCTCCGCCTGCCGACCGAAGACGATGGCTTACGCCTCATTCGTAACTTAAAAAATCTAGATACAAAAATTCAGCTGATTGTGTTAACCGGCGGGAGCACCCAACGTCTAGGCCGCCTGCCGGAAGCCTCGCTTGTAGATGCGATTCTGCAGAAGCCTTTTTCAACGGCACTTCTAATTGAGCGATTGCACCTTGTCGCAGCGCCTAAATCAACAAAAAGCTAAAGCTGTTGGCTAAAGCCAGTCTTCCACCCGTAATCCGGGCACGCGCCTAAATTCCTGGGCATTATTGGTCACCAATGTTGCTCCATTCGCTAGCGCGGTGCCGGCAATCAGTAAGTCGATAGGCCCGATTTGCTGACCGCTTTTCTCTAACTCGAATCGTAGTTGAGCAGCATGCCCTGCGGCGTTTTTATCGAACGGCAAAAGCGTCACTACACTCAGAAGCCGGTCAATTTCTCGCTGCCTTCGCTCGGGGTCGGAAGAACGCAAACTTCCATACTCAAGCTCATAGGCTATAACGGTGGGTACGCTAAGATCGACTGGCGCTACATCTGCCAAACGTTGTCGTACCCGCCCCTTACCCTTCAGAGCATGAATTAGAACATTGGAATCTAGCGCGAACACTAGAACAGCTCCCGGGGAGCATCATTCCCATATCCGCTCCGCAGCTCTTCCTGGTCAGGAAAATCCTGATTGTTCCAACTGCCGAATAATGAAAGAATATCTGCGGGCCACTCGCTGGAGGCACGTTTTCTTACCGCCTCAGCTACCCATTTGCTGGTCGAGCTACCCGACGCCTTGACATGCTGTTTCACTAGCTGCTCCGTGATATCGTCCAAATAAATAGTCACTTGCCCCATATATGTGCAAGTATATAACATTATTTCTCACTCCACCTTATAATATTTTTATCGAGCTTTTGGAGAAGCAGCAACAGCCGACAACTCCCGATTCGTCCGTTCCATCGCAAACGTCAAATCCCGTGCCACTTTGGCCGCGACGTCCGCGCCCGCGCCGCGGAATTTGCCGCCCTGACTTTCCTCGGTGGTAGACCACAAAACATCGCCATCACGACTGCAGAGCCGCACCGCCGCATACGCTTCATGCTTTCTTTCCCTGGTGTGACGTGATTCGTTGTCGCTGATGCCGACGCTGCCGAACGCACCAGTTGATTTCAGCAGTCCGCCAGTCCTGCCTCCACCGCCTGTGCGGCCACTAATGCCATCCTGATGATCGAAAGTATCTTCGAAGGCATGTTCGTCGGCCGCGCCCTTCAATATCGCGTCGGCCCGCTCCTCGTTTTCGGTCAAAATAAAAAGCTTGGTTGAGTTTAGAGACGAGATAATCAGCTCTCGTAACGCATCCGCTGGAAGACCTCCCGTTAACCGCGCCACGTAAATGCGCTTCACTGAGAGAAGCTCCGCCGCTACTGTTCCGCCGGTCGATGATGCGGAAGCAACTGGTTTAGGATTCACCGGAGTACTGGTCGTCGTCTGTGCTTCTAGTTGCCAAGCTGATAGTGCAAAGACAGCAAAACCAAACGCAACGAAAAATCGCCTCATCCTTTCCCTGCCATTCTTGCCTCATCGTCTTGATACTGTACCCGCTCTCCCGTTCGCGCTTCTAACGACACCAGTGTCGTGCGAATATCGTTCTTATCCACGCGAAATACCATCGCCTGCTGGTTGCCGTCATCGTCCTGGAATCCAACCGTAAGAAAATGCGAACGCTTTTTAGCCAGCAAGAAAAGCGGAGAAATGAATGCCGCGCTCAACACCCGGCGGTCAACCTTCTGCCCATACTCCAGCAAGTTAATGCGCTCGTACGGAATCTTAACCTGAGTCCGTTTCGAGACGAAAATGAAATACGTCTGGTCAGTCGCCTCAATTTCTCCCGAGTTGTTGATCGGCAGCTCCGAGTACGTCCCTCCCATGTATTCCGCATGTCCGCCCGGATGAGCGGCTATTCCATGGAAGACAAACAGTACAAAAAGTAAGATTGTTAGGGCAGATCGACGCATTGGTCCTCATAGGCGCACCGACAGTTCACCCTGCCTTGCGCGTCTTTCCATGAAGACAGTGCCTGCTAATCCGAAATCTTCTCCACCGGAACACCCTTCTTGCAAAGCTCGCACGTGGACGCATCTTTGTAATACAAAGCGTCCAATTGGGCTAAATAAAATAAAGGCAGATTCCCAAACTCAAGAATGCTCGGGTTCGGCTGATAAACCGCCACCGCCACGCCGACGATCTCCGCTCCTTTGGATTCCATCAGCTTTCGCAGCTTCGTCAATCTCCGCCCGGAGCGCAACACATCATCCACCATCAACACCTTCTCGCCCGGCGCCGGCTCCACAAACGGTTTAAACCGCATCGGCAATGACTCGGTCTCATCTTCGGTCCAATACACCTGATTCGCCCTTAGCGCCTCGCACATCCCGTAAGCCACCGGAAGACCACCCGTCTTCGGAGCCACAAACGACAGGTCCTTTATCACCGCTCGAATCTCCGAGTCGGCCCGCAGCCGCCGACTTAACCCAACGCTCAAAATTTTGGCGTATTGGTAGTAGCGAAACGCCTGCGCTACCTCCAGATACTCGTCCGTGTGCATGCCGTTTGCGTATTCGAAGTGCCCGTCGCGCAGCGCGCCCGTCTCCCGCATCATTGCGATTACTTCGTCATTCGTGGGTATTAAATGCATTTTGTCTATTCGCCTTCGCCCGAAGAGCTTGGGAAACTCTCGGACTCGAAGACCTCTCCTAGGTTATTACCGTGCCTCGCGCTAATCTGAAATCACCGGGTACTGCTTCGAACGCGCGCCCGTACCTCTGTTATCTATGCCGCTGCGCCGTCCGGATTGGATGAATGCAATTCCGCACCAGCCCGATCCTTATCTCGACCTCTCCACCGTGCAAACCATTGTCTGGTGGGAAATCCGGCGTCCGCTGTTCAACATCTATCTCTTCGCTATCGGCATGTTCTCCGTCATTGGGATGAAGCTCTTGATGGACCACGTTGTCGCTCCCGCCGCCACTGTCTCCACTGGGCGCATCATTATCGCCACCTTCTTCTACGGAGTGGCCGCAAACATGATCTATGCCTTCGGCTGGGCCATCGAACTCTACTGGCGACGCACGGGCAACATGCAAGCCCGCTACAAAGCCGTCGGCCTCTACTGGAGCGCACTGAAGTTTTTCTGCCTGCTGACCACTGCTCCGCTCTGGTTTGCTTTATTCTCTTGGCTAAAGCACCCGGCGTAATACGAATGGACAAACTGAAGTATCCAAAGGAAACTAGAATCTTATGAATCAAAGGAGCACCCAACCATGCCTGCCGTTCTAGCCGCCAACTGGTGGGCCTTGATCCTGCGTGGTGTTGCCGGAATCGTCTTCGGCATCTTGACGTTCGTCTGGCCCGGCTCCACTGTGGCCGTGCTGACCCTTCTCTTTGGAGCGTACGCCCTCATCGATGGCATCCTCGCCATCGTGTCTGCCGTTCGTGCCGCCGAGCGTCATCGCCGCTGGATACCCTTCGCCTTGGAAGGCGTCATTGGCATTCTGGTCGGACTCTTCGCCTTGTTCGATCCTCTTGCCGCCGCCGGTTTTTTCATCTACATTGTCGCCGCTTGGGCCTTGATCACGGGTATCTTCGAGATCGCCGCCGCCATTCGCCTGCGCCGCGAAATCCCCAATGAGTGGGCGCTCGCTCTCCTCGGCGCTCTCTCCATCCTCTTCGGCATTATCCTGTTTTTTGCTCCATTCGCCGGCGCTTATGTCCTTGTATGGATCATCGGCGTTTACGCCATCTTGTTCGGAGCCCTCTGGATCACCGTCGGCCTACGCCTGCGCCGCCATCCCGTTTACCTCGTTCGCCCTGCCGGCAGCGCCACGCCTTGACGAATCACCGGAAACATACCTCCTGATCTAAACGTCAAATACGCAATGCTTGGGTCAAATGTATGCATTCTCCCTTACTTGCTTTTCGGCTGTTCCGTCGCGTTCACCCAAACTGCGGGCAATGCACTTGTGCCCTCCTCGGCATCGGAGATCAAAATACCTGGCGATAGGTCGGCAAAGCAAGCAACTCAACCTACGCCTAAAGAGGAATTTCATCCTGACTTTGTGAAGCGGCTTACGATTGAATCCTTCGGCTACGATGCCTCTCCTACCGGCCCTGGGTTTGAGTCTCCATCAGCCCTTTCTAGCGGTACTTTGACCGCGCATGGCTTGGAATGCCCATTTTGTATCGTAAGGCCAAATGTCGCAAGAATCAGTCGCTACACTTTGCCGGAGTTCGGTGCCAAAGCTACTCAGTCGCTTCACAACAATCATGTGAATCTCTTCGCCGGAATCGGTGGCGTGAATGCTTGGAGGCTGGACAGCTCTGCCGGTAGGATAGATCGTAAATACTCGTCCTTTAACGATGTCTGGCTGCCGCAAGGTTTTGCGGGTGCAAACGTGTCGGTAGATGCAAAACAACGCCTGTGGCTGGGAGTAATCAGCCGTTATGCCGGAAACTACAAAGACAAAGAAAAAACCAGCTGGGCTACCTTCGCCGGCAGTGCTATCATTCGGCTCGGACGGTAAAACCATGACTACCTGTGCCCACCTCAGTCAAATCCAAGATGTCGAGCCAACGACGCCCCAAGGTTGCGAGGAGTGCCTCCAATCCGGAGACCACTGGGTCCACTTGCGCCTCTGTCTGGAATGCGGTCACGTCGGCTGTTGCGACTCCTCGAAAAACAAGCACGCCACCAAACATTTCCATACCACCAAACACCCGATTATCCGCTCCTTCGAACCCGCTGAAGAATGGGGTTGGTGTTACGTCGATCAGCTTGAATTAGATTTCGCGTAGTATCCGCAGCATCGTTGAACTTTCGCAAGCGGCAATACGTACCTTCTTCGAGCACGCTCTTGTCGACGTTGCCTTATTTCACGCCGCGCAAGCCCACCTACCCACCGGTGGTGTTCCTCATCGCTCTGTTGCTGAGTTCCTCTGCCGGAGCCCAGACCCCCAACGCAGCCCAAATTATGAAGCGTGTTGCTGAAAATCAGGATCATGCCATCGCGCTGCGGAGCAAGTATATTTACAATCAAAAAGTCCGTATCCGAGCGCTCCGCAATAACGGAAAGCTCGCGCGCGAAGAAGAAACTACCTATACCGTGACGCCATCCGGGCAGGGAAGCAAAAAGCAGCTAGTCGCTCTCCATGGTCGGTTTGCCCAAAAAGGAAAACTAAAATCCTATGAGGGTGAATCCGACGCGCCCGTTTACGGCATTGGCAGCGTCGTCGACGAAGCATTAGTGCGAAGCCTACGTGATGGACTAGTGAACGATGAACATACAAAAGACGGTATCGCGACCGATCTTTTCCCGTTAACCTCTCAACAAATTTCGAAGTACCACTTCACTCTCCTCGGTAAAGAACAGCATGCCGGACGAAGCGTCTTTCACATTGCTTTCGAACCAAAACCCAACAACGACGAAGAAAAGGCCGCTTGGAAAGGCGAAACACTCATCGATAGCGACGAGTATCAGCCGGTTTCGGTCTGGACCCAGCTCGCAACACATATCCCGATTGTCGTGAAAGTGGTCTTTGGAACAAACCTGCAGCAGCTCGGTTTCTCCTTAACTTATTGTCACGTTGCCGAAAACGTCTGGTTTCCAGCCACTTACGGAGGCGAATTCCGACTCCGTGCCGCCTTCTTCTATGGACGAACGCTAGCTCTCTCCCTGGAAAACACAAACTTTAAACACACTTCCGTCGATAGCAATCTCATCCTCGGCAAAGAACAAACGGCGCCGTAAAGCGTTTTCCCTTTTCCCTACCGTCCATAGTTATACGGAGTCGCAAAGCCCTTCACCGAATACCAAATCGCACGATTCAACATGTCCGCGGGAGCCGTATCGGGCTCCCAGGTGTCAATCTTTCTGGATGCTTCCGCCAGCGACCGCTGCAATCCGGTCAACCCCGCCATTGATGGATTCATCTCATCCAGCGGAATTCGATTCGGTAGCGCCGCATACGGACTATAATCCGGCGTTGCGGTAAACGCGGAATACATCGGTTCAGCCGCGCTATCGAACTGGTTCTGCGGCGGCAAGCCTAGAATCTGCTCAATTGTCCGATACATGTTAATGATGCTGTAAAGATGGCTGTCCACAGCCCCGCGTCGCGCATAAGGGCTGATCACCATGCCCACGGTTCGATGGCCATCCACATGATCCACTCCGTCCTGCGAATCATCCTCGGTAATAAAAATCGCCGAGTCATTCCAATACTTGCTTTTCGAAATTGCCTCAATCACCCGACCCACTGCTAGGTCATTATCGGCATTCATCGCCCGCGGGGTAGGGAAGTCCGGGCTCGTTCCCGACGTGTGATCCTGCGGCAGTAAAATCATTACCAAACGGGGAAGGTCATTGTGCTGCTCATACTCCGCCAAGCGCCGCAGGAAGATCTCCGTACGATACTGATCCGGCACACGCAGCTCATAGGCCGGATACTCGGAGTCGTAGACACTCCGCAGCCCAACGATCTCTGCTCGTGGCGTAATTTGAACGGTGTCCGTCTTGTTTTTCCAATCGTTGTAAATATCCGTCCACGTCGCGTTCTTGTCGGAAAAAGTGTTTAGCCCACGCTCGCCGAACGAATGAACGCTCACTCCGTGCTCCTTCGCGTTGTCGTAAATCGCTTCGGTAGCACCCAAAATCATCGGGTTCTGGTCATTCCGCCCGTTACTGTACTTGTGCATCCAGTCGCTCGGATACGCCTGCAGGCACCAGCGGTGGCCTAGTGCCGATTGATCCCCCGGCCCGTAATAGTTGTCCAGCAACACGTATTTTTCCGCTAGCGCATGCTGATTGGGTGTCACTTCCCGACCAAACTCTACCAAGGAAGCATCGCCGTTACCTTGCGGCAGATCGCCGAACACCTGATCGTAAGTCCGATTTTCCTTGATGATGTAAAACACATGATGGATCGGAGACGATCCCCCGAGCGTCGCGGGGATCGGATTTCCTGCCTCCTGAATTCCCGCGCCCCCCGGCGGCAGCGTCCGATTGCTCTGGCGCACCAGCCGCGTGAACTCTCCCAATTCCGCCGCGCTCGGCACGTTCAAGATGGAGATCACTCCCTTGCGGTCGGCATAGCTTCGCCCCGTGCCCGCCGGCACTGGCGCCACCGACCCAAAACCATACCCATCCGCAATATAAATCTGTTCGCCAGTCTTGCTGGTTGCTACCGCCATGGGATACCAGCCCGCGGGAATCAGACCCCGCACCGGATTCGTGGCCGGCGTACGCGGATCGACAACAGCAATCGCGTTATCGCTCCCGTTCGCCACATATAACGTCCCCCCATCCGGACTCACCGCAATCGCATTCGGGGAACTCCCCAGCTCCGGAACCTTCGTCTGTCCCACCTTCGTCGTGCTCAAAGTCACCGTCAGCACCTTCGAAACCGTATCCGCCGCCGTGTTGATTACCGAAACCGTGTCGCTGTTCGCATTGGTGACATAAAGCCGGTCGCCACCCGGACTCAGCGCCATACCGCAAGGATGAAGACCTACATCGATCGTCTTCACCACCTTATTTGAGCCCGTGTCGATCACCGAAACCGTGCCGCTCGCCGGAATACCCGTGCGCGGATCCACTACTACCGGAAACGTCCCATCGGTCATATCGTTCGGTCCCGGAACCCGCCCGCCCCAGTTGCTGACATACACTTTTCCGCCATCGCGCGAAATCTCGGCAGTGTAGGGATAAGTGCCCACCGCTACCTGCGTGATCACCGTCCGTCGCGCCGTGTCGATCACCGCCAGTGCCCCTTTCAGGTTCAGCGCAACGTATAGCCTGCTGTCGTCTCCATTCAGCCGCAGCCCGCTAGGAGCCGAAGCTGGGATCGCAATCGACCCGTTCGCGGCAAACTGCCCCGCCTCGTTCCGCGTAAATATAAGAACGCTATTGCTGGTGCCGCCACCTACATACAATGTCTTGCCGTCCTTGGTGAAATCGACGCCGACAAAGCTCCCGGCAATCGGAATGGTTTGCCGCAAAGTCTTCGATGGAAGGTCGATGATATGCAGCGCGTTCGGGTTGAAATTACTTCCCGTCGCCACAGCCAACAAACTGCCATCGGGACTCACCACCATACCCAGCGGCCGATCGTTCACTTCAATGTGATCGCCGACCGGAGCGATCGGCTGCCCCGTCGGAAGCAGAAAACTTCCGTCTCCTTGTCGACCAACTTGCCCGTCCTGCGCCGCCGAAGCCGTCGGCAGCAGAGCCGCGCAGGCGACGATCGCCGCTACCCCGCTCATAGCGCCAAAACCGATACCTTTCTTCAAACGCCAAAGTCCCACGCCGATCAGCCCCACAATCAGCAGAACCGTCGTCCGCGGCTCCGGCACCTGCGAGACCGACACTTCGAAGCCGCTACCCGCTGGGCGAAAGGTCACCGTACTGTTGTCTAAGTCGAATGGTGCTCCCCCAAGCGAAAAATTCTGATAAACGGTCGTGCTGCCGGCATACACCGGGCCGGATAGGAAATTGCTGCTGCCGGGATCCGATGCGCCGTTCCCCGGACTCACTCCCGCAATCAAATCTCCATCCAGCGCCAATGCCGTATTGCTGATTCCGAAGTAGCTGAACGCTATCGTCCCCGCCGCGTCTAAGCGCAGTTGAAACGTAAACGGCGAACTAGGACTTGCGTAGGAACCTACCCGGTCCCAGGTCACTACCGCGCGATTGCCCAAGTCATTGAAGTAAATCGTTCCCTGATCCAATAAATCGAGATCGGTATAAAACGGAGCAACGATCGGCGAAGTGGAGTTCACAAAGTCCGGCACGCTGGCGCAACACGGATTATTCGCGGTCATCCCCAGGTTTACGTGTCCATTTGTCGATACCCAAACGCTGGAATAGCTCGCATTCCCCAGCGGAAAAGCAAAGGAGAGCCCCACATTTTGCTCTGCCTCATCCTGGCCCGTCAATGTTCCTAACGGCGTGCCAAAGTTCGCCTCCCAACCGATGGGAGCTGCGGTTCCTTTGGGAGGAAGCAGAATCACCAGACAGAAGCCAAGAGAAGCCAGAAATCGCGACGCGCGGTGGAGAGTCATGGGAAGTAATCCGTTATTGCTACTCCCCGAGAATAAAGTTCCTGCAATGCAACTGTATGTCACTGCCATGACAACCGCGTGAACCCAGCATTTATTAGCTCTTATCGGTCTAGCCTGATAGTCATTGGACCTTCCCGGCTACTCCGCTCCGCAAGCAAAATTCTCTGCCAAGTCCACATCCCCGCTCCCCTTATACTTCGCCACCTGCGGGTAAGCGCACAGCGGCCGCCTCATCACCACCTTCGCCGCCTTGCCTTTCCCCTCGAACTTAGCTGCCACAATCGACCCCGGAGCTTTCCCCTTCTCCACCCACTCCGTCAACGCATTCAGTGCGCCGGGGCCTTCGCCCTCAGCCGCAGCCAACCCGAGCTGGCCGAAGCTATCCGGCCCTGGCCCGCCAGTACAATGACCCATTCCCGGAACCATGTACAACCGCAGCGCCTCACCCGTCGCCTGTCCTCCTATCTTTTTCCCCACGCTCTGAAAATAGGAAATGGTGTTCCACGGAGAAATAGCCGCATCATCCCATCCGTGATACAAAATCATCTTGCCGCCTCGTTTGGTGAAAGCCTCTAGATCGGGGTTCACGGCGTTCAACTCACCTCCCGTTATCCTCTCTGCCGCCGCAAGAGCCTTTCCCGCATCTGCATCCAAAATCTCCCATTTCGGATTGTTGATCACCATATAGCGGAAGTAATTCACTGGATACCGCGCACCCGCACCGGCTCCCGGACCCGCGCCCGTCACCCAGTACTCCCAGGAGGGCACTTCCGATCCCGGCGCATACCCGGGGAAAATCTTCTTTCCATTACGCTCGCTGCCTCCCGCGTAAAGCTTGCGCGCTGTCTTCACCTGCGGAGCGGTCAAACACGTCAGCGCATCTTCCCCCTTGCACAGCATCACCGCCGGATCGAAATGGCATCTATTCGGATCACTGATGATGCCGTCCTTCACCCCATCCAGCGCATCGCAGGCCTCCAGCGCCGCCCGATGTATCGCCGGTAGCTTTAATGTCGATATGTAGGCTGCCGGATCGTCCATCATCGTTTGCACAACATCAATGGCGGAGCTCATCATGTGTGTCCAGTGATTGGCAGGCGCGCCGGCCAGAACGCCGTCGTAGTCGCCGGGAAAACGCTGCGCCTCCATCAAACCTTGTCGGCCGCCCGTTGAACAAGAATCGAAGTAAGCTCGATTCGCCGGTCTATCATAAAAAGCCGCAATCGCTTCTTTTGCCCGCAGAGCTGTGAGGTGCAGTGCTCGATAACCAAAATCCCGAATCTTTTCGGGATGATGAAACGCCCAGCTCGCGTCTTCTGACTCGGCCTGGTGCCCGGTGTCCGTACTCGCCGTTGCGAACCCGCGCCGTAAGCTCGACGCCATTTGCGGGTAGTTGATCCTACCGGCATATCCACCATTCCCCACCCCCAGAAAACGCCCGTTCCATCCCGAACTCGGCATCCAAACCTCGAAGCGAATGTCCGAGTCAGCACTAGGTCGAAGCACCCCCTCCACGCGGCAAAAGGCCGGCAAGTCTCCCAGCGAATCGCCGTAAGGAGGAGTCAGCGTGCCCCCTTGCAAAGCCTCGGCCTTCGTAATTGTTGTGTTCTCCAGCCTCAGCGATTTCATCGACGCGCACGCCGCCCCGTCGGCCGACGCCGATAATCCAAACAGAGCCGCCGAAACCGAAACTCCAAACCAGATCACTCGCCGCATAATGGACGAAGTCTAGCACCGTGGGTGAATTCCAAGCATCTCCAGCAGGGGATGTCGTATGTATCTTGCAATCAACGTTCGACGGTCGGATCCGCAGCCAGCCGCCCCGTTTGATAGGAGATCCCTTTTGCATGATCACCGCAGAGGCGTCCCTGAAACGCCGTTTGTATCGGTTTTCCGTTAATGGCGATTGCTAGACGAGTCGGCTCGATGCAAACGGAGTGCTCATAAACCTTCCCGGCAACCCACCGCATTGTCGCAGTCAGTTCCGCACCCGGAGCAGCAATAGCAGGCGGCGCTACAGGACCAGGGTGGATAAATTTCGGAAGCGACGATTCCCGTTTTGCATGCAACCGACCCTTCTCATCGAAAAACGAAAGCTCCGGTATCGCCGGCATTTCGCAAGCCTTCGATCCCAGATTACGCAGCACAAGTAACGTTCCAGAGTGCGACATGCCATTGAAGTTGCCGCCTTCATCATCGGTGCCGAAAGACATCTGATCGGCTTGGCACATCGCCACTGTACTTCTCGACTGCTTCCCCGGAGCTTTATCTTGCCCCGCCGTCGGAAAGCCAGTGAAAAGTGAAAAGCACGCCGCAAACAATACCGAACCCACGCGAAAACTCGGACTCAAGGGTCGGTCCATCCTTCCTCCATTCATCTCACTGCCATAGTACAAGCACACTGAGGAAGTGGACGATCAAGATTTTTCGTTCGGGACCCCGTTGAGCAGTTCTGATACTGTTTTCTTGCTTGGACGGAGGGTACGGCAACGCAGGGATGCGACCGGAGCGCCGATCCAAGTGCCGGAATGCAGGGCGGCAGCTGCCGCCCTGTCCGTTCACACATTCTGGCCGGAAAGCGGTAAATCCCAGGGGTTTGGGGACGGAGTCCCCATGCCAGTGTTCTCCCATCGATCACTGGCGCGACGCTGTCGATGGGGTGGTCAGTCGTTTCAGTGACAACATCCTTAGGAACGCCAATCCCCAAAGGAGAAAACACTTTCATGACTGACCAATCGCACTCTACAGCAGGAACCAACCTGGTGGCAATCGACATTGCCAAAGAATGGAATGTCGTCCTGGTGCAGGAAGCTTCCGGGCAGAAACGAAACTTCAAGGTGGCCAATAACGCCGCCGACCACAATCAACTGCTGCTGTATCTCGCTTCCTTAAGCGGCCGAACACGCATCGCCTTTGAGCCAACCGGCGAGTTTCATCGCCCACTTGCCTTCCGCCTCTTGCAAGCCGGCTTCGAAGTTGTTTCGATTTCGTCGGTGGCCCAAGCGCGGTTTCGGGAAGCTCGTTATGGCACTTGGGACAAGAACGATCCGAAAGATGCGCGAGTAATCTTGGCCATGCTGGCGCAGGGTCTGGTGCAGATCTATCACGACCCGCTCTTTCATGGAGACCACGATTTACAAGAGCTTTCCAATACCTACTATCAGGTCACCCTGGCTCGAACTCGGCTTCAGCACAGCCTCCTGTTGCACTATCTTCCGCTC
Source organism: Bryobacteraceae bacterium (assembly GCA_965219315.1). Lineage (GTDB taxonomy): Bacteria > Acidobacteriota > Terriglobia > Bryobacterales > Bryobacteraceae > Bog-105. Next base: position 630,102 of record CBDCNB010000001.1, read on the forward strand.
TACTTCCCGGAGTTTGGACGTTATTGGTATTCCACTCGAACGGAGTGGTTCATCCGGTTTCTGATTCGCTTTCCGGTGCCATCCGCAGTACGCGCATTAGACCGCGAGGCGTTTATCGCGGAAGCATGGAACGTAGTGGGAAAGAAAGTGGACAAGCGCGCCAAACTGGCAGAGATTTACGAGCTCGCCGCCCATTCCATCGGACTGCCGGTCGCCCTTGAGTCACCAGCCGTTGAAACCTTTCGTTTGCAACTTGAGCGTTACGCTGAGCTCAACGAGCGGCGAACCTGGTTGGATCGAAGGTCTCAGGAAGTGCTGGCAAGTAACCCTGACTTTCAGCGACTGATTCAGTTGCCTGGAGTTGCGGCCATCACAGCGCTGACGATCCTCGCAGAGGCCGGCGACATGCGCCGTTTCGGTCACCATCGGCAATTTCTAAAGTACTGCGGTCTGGATTTGGCAAAGAGCCAGTCCGGACAGTCACGCGGCAAGGAAACGTTGTCGAAACGCGGCAACAAGCGCCTGCGAATGATCTTTTGGCTGGCTGGATTACGCGCGGTCCACCTGCGCGAGAATGAGTTCCGAGCCAAGTACCAGCGCTACGTGAGTTCGAACCCCCTTGATGCCGATCGGAAGCGCAAAGCGCTCACCGCAATCGCCGCAAAGATGGCGCGCGTCGCTTACGGCGTAGTCAAGAACGGAACAGACTATCAGCCCTTCTTTCAACAACGACTTCCCAGTGGATCGATCCCGCTCACACGGGCCGTTGAGGCGCTTGCGACCTCGTAGATAATGTTCGGACCTTCCACTGGGTCATCCACGCTGTTTCAAGCCCTGTGAAGACGGCGATTACTGCCGATCTTGTGTTTACTATGCTCAGCGGGTTTCCTTTTACGTGGAAGACCACGGGATGGCAGTTGCAATGTCTGTGTCGAAACGAATCGCCGCCATGGCGATCCAGAAGAACTATGCCTATGCACAGAAAAAAGAGGCAAGAGCACTTGCTTTTAGCCCGTTGTCGATGACGCAGCCGCTCCCTCACCGCCGCCCAATCGCTCTCTCCTCATTAATCTTTCGACTAAGTCCTGCCCTTCATTCCGTTGCGCGGGTCATCCATCGGATTGACGTATTTGAACTCCACCGGCCCTTGCCCATAAAGCACAATCGTCGTTTCTTCCGATGTCGTGTAAGCGAAGTGTTTCATGTTCGACGGCATCAAGGCGAATCCGCCCGTTCGCAGCGTTTTATTATCGGCGGCATCCCTCGCCAGCTTCGTACCCATCCCGAACGTGAGCGCTCCGGAGATCACCACGACGTGTTCGTCAGTTGGATGCGAGTGCGCGGGAATCGCATAGTTGGCCGGAAACTTCAGCCGCACCGCGTACGCCGAAGGCTTCGTAGGGTCACCCGCCAGTAACGCAATCTGCGCACCAGCCGGCAACATCGGTGGCGCAGGCCCCCACTTCGCCTCCTCGCTTTGCTGAATGACGTGATCGTGCTGCTGCATCCGACTGGATGGAAACAACCCGCCCCCCAACACCACCACTGCAAACAATCCGCCACTTAGAATCATGGCCGGCATACCTGCCGGAACTCTCGTTTTCATCTTTCTCTCCTCTGTCGGAAGCCTTTCGTAGACCGCCCGAGCTACCATACTGTAGCCAGGAAAACGATGGGCCGGCATCGCCTGCATAGGCCATTTTGGAGGCTAGGCACTAGAATGGCCCAATCGGGCCATCGCCTACCGGGAGAGCAGTCCTTGACGAGCTGCTTGCGCCACCGCCGCCGCGCGTGACGACACATCCAGCTTGTGTAAGATATTCGCCAAGTGGCGGTGCACCGTGTGCGTACTTAAGAATAGCCGTTCCGCGATGGCTTGATTATTCAGCCCTTCCGCCACAAAACGTAACACCTCCAGTTCACGTCTGCTCAAGCCATTGTTTCGCTCCCCCGCCGGAGTCGATTCTTCCACACCGCCCCTCCTCGCGGCAAGAGATTCCAAAAGGCTTCGCGCCCGAGAAAGTTCCCCCTCCGCTTTCAACGCCGCTAGCAGATCGATCGCATGCTGCGCCTCCGCACAAGCAGCATCGGTTCGCCGGAGGCCATCGAGCGCCCGCGCCAACTCCATGCACCCTCGCGCCACTTCGAACGGTGCCCCGCTCTGACGAAAGAAATCGACGGCATCTTCCAAATGTTGCCGTGCCGTTTCGAACCTGCATTCTCGAAGAGCGATATGTCCCAAAGCAAAATTTGCCGCGGCGCGCAACGGAATAGTCCCCGCAAGACTCGCAATACTGCAAATCTCTTCCGCCGCTTTCTTGGCACGCTCCCACTCACCAAGCCCTGTCAGCGCGCGCACCAGTAAATCCAAACACGATACGCGGTCGGTTCGGTTCTGCTTTGGCACGCGACGCAGATATCGCTCGGCTTACTCTGCCGCTCCAAGAGGATCACCGCGCTCAAACGCGAGCTCTGCCCGGCCCAGCAAGCAAAGGCAATGTGGCTCCGCTCGACCGAGCAACTCATTCGCCTCGTCAAGACGTCCTTGCCGTCGTCGCAACTCGGCCAGCCGCACCAGCACATCACTCGTCATTGCCGGGCGGCTCGCCGCTAATTCTATGCTCGCTGCTTGCAGCTCCTCCTCGGCTTCCGTCCAAGTGCCGCGCCAGAGGCAAACCGCGGCATACTGCGTTCGACAAACTGCGAACAATGGACGCAAACCCCACGTAGCGCAAAAAGCCTTCAGTCGAGTGCACCACTGGATGGCGCGATCATAATCTCGCACCCGCTCACACGCCGCCATTAGGTAGCAAGACGACAACCCGATCGCGACTCGGTCGGTTAACTCGCCGGCGATCACTGCTACATTGACTTCGTCGAGGATCCGCATGCCCTCGACCACATTCCCCGATGTCACCAACGCCAGCCCCTGCACGGCTCGGCCTAGCATTTCCAAGTCGATGTCGCGGATCTCTCGCGCAATCCTGATCCCTTCACTGGCCAAGGCCAACGCCCGCTGGGGATCTCCTTCCTCTACCAAACAAAACGATCCCTCCCGCACCTCCAGCCATGCGCGCTCGGAGCAGGCCGGCTGCCCATCCAGCAAACTGCGCGCCCGGTGAAGCCAGCCCGTTGCGACCGCGCCTTCCCCTCGGAAAGCCCAGTAATCCCAGGCCAGCCATACGGCCACGCGCGCCGCCGCTCTGGGCTCGTTGCGCCCCAAGTACAAACGATACGCGCGTTCCCGTGCGTCGAAAACTACATCGGCGCTATCCACCCACCAAGCCGCGCTCCCCAGCCCTTCCAGCGCCTCGGGCACCTCCGCAATGCAAAGCACTGCTTCAAAGGCGTGGCAAGCCTCCACCCAAGCGCCGCGTGCAAGCGCCTCATCGCCGTGTCGGCACTCTGCTGGTCGCGCCCAGGGCATGGGTGTCATCCGATTATAGGGGCTTTCCGCTTGTTTCAGTGGACCCAGCCTCACTGCCCCTTCTGCTATTCCTTATCTATGCGTCTAAAAGGTAAAGTAGCGATCGTCACCGGAGCAGCCACCGGTATCGGTCAAGGCATCGCCTTCCGCTTTGCGGAAGAAGGAGCAGCCGTCGTGGTCGACTACGTCGGCAAACCGGATGACGCCAATCGAACTCGACAAAAAATCGAAAGCATGGGTGGCCGGGTCACCACGGTGGAGGCGGATGTCTCCAACCCGGACCAGGTGCAACACCTCGTCAACAGCGCCGTGCAGGCTTACGGACGCCTTGACATCTTAGTCAATAACGCCGGCATCGAAAGCAAATTTCCCTTTGTCGATTACCCCATCGATAAGGTCCGCAAAATTATCGAAGTAAACCTGATCGGCCCCTATCTTGTGGCCCAGGCAGCCGCAAAACAGATGATTCAGCAAGGGCAGGGAGGCCGCATCATCAACATTTCGTCTGTCCATGAAGACCTACCGATGCCGACCAACTCGGCCTATTGCGCCGCAAAGGGAGGTCTGCGCATGCTCACCAGAACCATCGCCGTTGAACTCGCAAAAAACAATATCACAGTCAACAATGTCGGCCCCGGTGCAATTTATACGCCTATCGACGCGGACATCGAAAGCAAACCGGAATTGGAGAAAGCCTTGATGAGTGAGATTCCGCTGAATCGCTGGGGACAACCGGCCGATGTGGCCGCCGTCGTTGTTTTCCTAGCCTCCGACGAAGCCGCCTATGTCACCGGTTCCACGTATTTCGTCGACGGCGGCATGCTCCGTCAATCCGGCAGCTACTAAAGCGCCGCATCCATCGACTGCACCGGAACAACATCATGCCTGCCAAGGGTCTACTAGTTCGATCCCTGTCTCTTCGAAGTGTTTTATATTTCGCGTTGCTAATGACGCACCCGTATTTCGACAAATAGCAGCAATCTGCGCATCTCCCATACTAGTTGGGCGGCCCGCTCGCTCGCGAGTGGTAACCAGTTCTGCATAATAGGCGGCAGCCCATGTGTCAAAGGCAAGAATGCGGCCCGCAAAATCCTCGTTAAACATCATCATTGCTACCTCACGCAGACCGTTTTTACGCTTTCCATCCGGCAAGCGGTGGATGCCATAGAGGATCTCCGCTACCGTAATTGCTGTCAATAGCAAGCCGTCCGAGTCTTGCGTATCGAGCCACCTGATAACTTTCGTTTCAGGCTGTGCGCGCATCATCTCCGAAAGAACGTTGGTGTCTAATACAATCACTCCGGCAGGTCCGCTGCTCCAGGTTTTTCATCCCGTTCCGGAAGTGAAAGCTCAACACCTCCCACAGCCGCAAAACGGCGGTGAATTTGGCTCCCCAAGCCGCCGGAAATTTTAGGAGAGTCACTAAGAGCCCGGCGCAGAATCGAGCGTACCTCCTCCTCCATAGATTGCCCATGCACCGCCGCTTCGATGCGCAGCCGACTTTTTAGGTCATCATCGACATTGCGAATAGTAAGTGTCGCCATAAACTCAGCATTGCTCCCAATGAAAGCAATGCTAGCACAATTTGGCCCGGAGTGTGGAGCAATGAAAGTTTCTTGGGGGAGAACTGACTAGAAACCTGCATGACGTTTACGGGCGGATAACCGTGAACTGGAAGCGACCACCCTCATCGGCAGCATGCCTGACTGCTTTGTTCGCGTCCTCTAAATCGAAGTTCTTGATTCGAAGTGGCTTAAAGCCAATTGTCCGGACCGAACCAAAGCGATCATTCGACTATTTGCCTCACGAGGATACATCCACTGGCCGCGAATTGTGATGCTGTTCCTCATCACCCAATGGTAGGGCAGCCCGCGTTTCTCTCCTCCCGACATCCCCACTCCTCCCATTAGCGCGACCCTGGCAAATTCACAACCGTCATCGCAGCAGCGCGTACCGCTTTCGTGTCGGCCTCGGGCGGTAGCATGTCCAATACACAGTCGATCGGACCCGGTGCCGCTTCCTTCATTTGTTTACGATCCTCCTCTTCGTTCCCGGTGAATTTTACTGTCCGAACGCGAGGACCAAAACGACGCGCTAATTCGTCAAGCCTCGCTTGGTTCCGGCCCATCGCAATGATACAGCCCGCCTCCATGGCAAGCGCAACTATAATGCCGGAAGTGCCGAAGTTCCCCGTGGCGTTACTAACCAGCACGGTCTCACCCGCCGGCAAGTTGATCGCCAGAAAACCAAAGAGCATTCGAGTGTCGAGAGATGATGCTTTACCGTTAGCTTCGACACTTCCGCCTGCAATCATTCGATCTATGCAGTAATCTGCGGCGGCTTGACCGGACCCAACTCGGCCAGACGTCTAAATCTCCGCACCGCTCCGAAAACCGGTACGCAGTCTTGTAATAGGCCCGCCGCATGTTTTCATTGCGGATGTTTGCTGTGAAGAATTCAGAGAACCGCTCGGCCGATTTCTCTTGAGGCAGAAACACGGCCGGGGTGCTGAATCCAAGAGACCCCAGAGTACGCGGAACGATAATAGGTGTAGTTGCGCCAGTCGTTTCTTTAAAGCATCCCTGCGAGATCGGAGATGGTGACGAACTTGACCCCATACTTAGTTTTCAGCCATGTCCGGTTAGTAGGATTGAGAACCGAAGTCCCGCCAGCGCTCTTTCCCGCATCGTTAGTTCAAAAAATGTCCAGACCATACCCTACATGAGCGCTTACACTGTCGGCGTCTGCCCATTCGGCTATTGCCCGCTCAACCGCATTTTTTTCATGGACATCTCGCGCAAGCGTGAGGCTATGGAACCATAAGTCCTGCTTCTTGTTTTCCCGTGCCGCAAACTTGGCGCCCAAGTTCTTAACGACCGCAAAGCCGGCGCCACCTGCCTCGATCTCCCTTGCTACAACATGATATCTGCCTATTCTTTCCGTACGCTTCTGTTCCGACTCCCCGACAAAGTACTTCCCATCCGGATCAGCCAAGTGAAACATCCCGACTCGCGGCGCTCGGAGGACCTTCATGCCGATGGCTACGGCCGCATTGATTCGGGCACCGTGCGCAGGGTGCAGCGATTGTCGGGTTAGCTGCTCTACAACGTAGCGCAACTCGATTGTCGCGACTTTGTCTGAGACGGGCTCTTTTGTAGGTTCGAGCCGCAAATAGGTACTGTTGAACACATTCGCCCGATCTTTTGTCTGAATGCCTTCGAGCGTGATAATTGTTTCACTAAAGTGCCCCGCCACATCACCAGCCTTAATTGCTGCATGAACTTTAGCAGATTTTGATTGGTCATGATCTTTCGGAAACAGCTTCGGCCGGCAAGCTTTGTCAAGGCTGTTAGTATCGAAGGTCACTGTCATTGCCATGAACGTAATCTCAATACGTAGGATAATATTTTTATCGTACCTATGAAACAGAGGAGAGCGGAAATGTTTTATGGCTCGTGTTAATCCCAAAGCCGCGCAGCGCGACCACCTTTTAAAGGAGAATGCAAATCGCTGCTGTGTCTGTCAGTGCTCTGGCAGAGGTCTACATCTACACCACATCGACCACGATTCATCTAATACCGTGGAGGAGAATTTGGCCCTCTTATGCGTTGAAGACCACGACCGCCATCACCGGCCGGGTGCTTACAAGCCCACCGTGAACCATCTGGAATTAAGCCCCGACGAAATTCGCCGACACAAGACCTCTTGGGAAACGTTCGTTTCAGAAACCCGGAAGCCTTTCCCGAAGGTGATTGCCACACTTTCCGCTTACGGCAACTACGAGCTCATTCATTCCGTGCAGCTTGTGATGCAGTGGGCTGACCGCATCGAGTATCAGCGTTCCTACCATCTAATTGACGGTAACCTCGACAAGATGACCGATGCCGTGATGGAAGAACTGAGGGACTTTGGCCTTGGCGTAAAACTCGCATTGATTGATAAGCCATTGCCTGTCGAGCATTGTCCTAGCTGCGGAGTTGGATACTCCCGCAAGCTGAATCCTCCCTTCGTCATACGGTCTACCGACCCGGCTTGGTCGACACATTCCATATGCGGTATCTATATCAACCCCGAAACACCTTCGCTTGCCCTCTCCTTTGGCTTGCGCGATGAGCATTTATTTAACGCCCAGCTCCATCTCTGCCAGGGCAAACTCCTGCATTACAGTGGCGATGACCAAATTGATGAAAAAATCGCCGTACAGCCACAACTGAGCGTTCGTACTCAAGCGACCCGCATTGTAAGACGGATTCTCAAGGACTGGACACCCGCCCATGTACTTATCGGTACAGGTAATCCGGATGACCCTGAATCAGTTGACGAACTGATTCTTCCTGCTTGCTGGGAAAAAAAGCGGCGTTAAGTCGCATATTAAGGCCACCGGACCGCTCAATCTTCGGGCCATAGGCAATATGGTCCTGTTTCGCCAGCGTAGCAAGAATCAAGGTTCCGATAAATACCTGAATTAATGGTCCATTGCCTAGTAGCCTAAATTCCGACCAAGACACTTGCGGCTTGCAAAATAAAACCAAGTCCTAACGAGGTAACGCCTGGCCAAAGGAGCCAAGACCCTTTTTTCTCCGCTTTGGCGAATCGTTTTTCGATTCCGGTGAAGCGCAGGATGGGACCGTGATTGGCTGCGAGTGCCTCCAACGTTGTGTCTACAAACCGGTGAGCAAGTTTGAGCTCTGTCAATAAGCGATTGACACTGAAGGCGGTCATGATCGAGCCAGCAGTACCGGCGAAAGCGCCCAGAATCGCTAGCCCTGCGTAGGTGGTCATTGGTTTGCAGGATACTACAACATAACTTCTTTTATGTTGTAGTAAATTGTCGCTTTAACGACAACGCGTACGCATACGTCCGTAAAATGTAAAAGCCCCATGCACATAATAAAGTCAAAATTATGAATAACAGCAAAAGTGCCACCGATAGCAGTCCTTGTTTCGGGGTCATGAATTGAGCATGGACAACGATGTATTCAACGCATAAGAGAAAAAATAAGAACAGCAATAAGGTTACATAGGAAATCGCCATAGCTGCCCACCATGCGAACTTCTTGGCTCCGGTCAAAGGTTTGCCTTCGTAACGTTTGGGCAGCAGCTTGTTTCGAATAGTAGCGTCACGAAACCACTGTGCTTCAGGGGTGGGGAGCAATTCACGAAGCTCCCTTTCAAACTGTTCTTCAATCGCTTGAGCCTTCTGATAGGCCTGTTCTTTTGCTCGAATACGCTCGGTGCTCTTAGGTGCAGATGCGGCTACCCTTAACTTCAAGAGCGCTTTCACAACAGCGACTTCCTTCGTAGCGCGCTTGTAGGTGTCGGCCTTCTTTGCAGAGCGGCCTAAAACGAACTTTTGGCCACCGAGCAAAACCAGGCCGGCTGTAACAGCTTTGGCTAATTCATCCCAGTCCATCAGGAAATGGTAATACTTAAAAATCTGAAAGTTACCACGCTACAGGGGTGACGGATTCGTCTGCTGTTTCGAGACATCGTTTGCAACAGGCTTAGGGCTGGTTTTCTCTCTGACTGCCGTCTGAAATCTATGGCGAAATAAGCGCGAAATAAGGGCGAAATAGGGACGGACGCACATTAAATCCGACTCCCTACGCCATAACGGAATATGGCAAATTCTGCGCCGCCTCAAACGGTCAGTCACAAACTAAATTTCCAACCGAATCAAAAACTTACAAGAAATCGCTTCGGAATTATCCCTTTGACATACCCGGCAAATGATATGATGCCGAGGTGCTATCGTTCTGGGGTTATTGGTAGTCTGTCGCAAAGAAGGTTAAGGCGGATGGCTTTGATTGGGGGAGAGACCAAGTGCTCTTCGGCTTCCTCATTGCGTTAGTCTCTACGTTCATTCAGTGGAAGGATGGAGATTTCAGTGGAAGATCGCTGGCTGTTACGGTTGCTCATGCAAGCATCCCTTATGTAGCTTTAGCCATTATCTACATGATCGCGTTGGTGATTCGTGGGCCTTGGAAATTACATAAAGACGTACAAGCGGGACTGCGTGATGCGTTGTACCAGGTGCAATCACTCGAAAGAGAATCCGGTCCTGACATTATGCTGCAAGTCGTTAGCTGCGGATGCGGGATGAGGGATATCCTTCGGTTTGAGAATCGCAGTAAAAATGATGACGCTCACAACGTGGAGTTGGAAGATTCAGCCAATATTAAGGCGTCCTCTTTTTCTGGAGTCCTGCCGATTATCAGAAGTGGTACAAGCGAGTCGATAGAGGTCGAATTTTGGCAGCAGAAAGACGTACACGAAAACACCGCTGCCCTCTATGACTATCTCGAAAAGCGTCAACAGCCTTTATCCCTCAGTGTCGTCTTCGAGAATTCGCGCAGGACAAAGTTCCGCCGTAACTTCGATGTTAGAAGACACCCGTACATAATACAGGTGGAGTCATCTATCAGCGGAGCACGCGAAACAATCTAAGGTAATAACGATTTCTTCTGGGTAGGAGACCTCCCATTGTTTGATCTAACAAGGTTCTTTTTCTTCCCCGTTGATCCTGGTCGGGGCATATCCTTAGTGGGCTTCACCTTGCCCAGTAGCCGCAGCGCTTCATCTTCGGGTAGCGGGATGTGGATCTTGTCGCCGGGACGTGGCACACCTTCATTATGAATGCTTTTCGACATGAGTAAAAAGCTCTATAATAAAACCTGAATGCCGGGGACGGGATTCGAACCCGCACGCTTGTCTAGGGCTGCCAATTCCAAATTGGATGCGTCTACCAATTCCGCCACCCCGGCACCTTTAATCCCCGCTGCCATGGTAACGCTTGGACTACTTACTGGCAGCGGGGATTCTCTGCGTTTGGACCGCAGAAACTTTCACTGCTACTACTCTTTGTACTCCAAGGTCAGAACATTGCTCAATGTTTGCGTCCACTGGTCGCGTTCGGCCCGTGGCCACGAGCTACCGGGCTTTGGCAATCGCTGAAATAATCCCCACAACAGAAGACTCTCTTGTGCTGGAGCGCTTAGCTTGTGGGTACCAGAGGCCGCGTGTGAGGACTTCTCCGGGGATTGATTCGCTGGGTCAGGTTGGAACGAATCGCGATTTGCTTGCTTAGACTTGGTGTGGCTCTTTCGAGCGCCGACACTGCGCCTGGTATTGCTTCGAACGTAGGGTGAGACTTGCATTCCCGCATCCAAGGACGCATCCTTCAGAAAAGCGAGACATCTATTCACCGTCTCGCCAGAGGCCGTGGTTTTCTTCTCGATCTGTTCTCGCAGTTGCGATCCTGTAGCGGTTGCAAAGTCAATGTGTGACTCACCAAAAATGTACGGGTAAGCAGCTTTTATTATCTCCTGCAAGGCTGCTTTCCGGTCCTCGCCATCGGATCTGCATAAGCGCTTCATAGCATCGGAGGGTAAATCGTGGTCGGAAATCAGATTCAAGTAGCGCAAAGCGGTTTTAACCTGAGACTGAACAGCCCCTGACATCCCATTCATGACGCCTCGATCTACTCGGCCAGGGACTCCCTGCTTAAATCGATCAAGGAAGTTACGGAAGGTCTTATACGGTACATACGGAGGAGCAGGAACCTTGCTGACTTTTTCTTCCAATGCAGGCCACCTCTACGGATATCTACAGAATACTGTACGGAATTAGGTTGCGTCAATACGCTGTCCGACTTTTTTTGCAAATGGACAGCAGTACGCGGCACAATTCTCCCATGAGCACCGAAAAACAAGGGCAAATGGTGATTTGCAGAGATTGTGATGGCTTGCCTTTGGCGCGCCGGATTTGGGAAGAATCCGACGATTATGTCTATATCCATGATGAGGTGAATTTCCAGAAGCACGCCCACGGAACGGAAGCGCTTGCTCCCGTAGGCTTTCCCGTACAGGATGTGTTTGTCTTTTCAGAACACCTGATGCCACAAATCGTGGCAGCCACAATTATGTGGCAGGAGTTAACTCCTTGGACGATTGGAGACCTGAACTAGTCCGTGACGTTCTTTGGCTGCTTCAGCGTTAACCGCTTGCCGCTGGTCTTCTTGACAGCTAACACAGTGCGGTCCTGATCATTCATCTTGCGCACGTTATAGCGAAAGTCGAACTCGCGCAGATATTGATCGAGGTACTGCTTGCCAACGTGATGGTAAATGCCGTCAATGCCGCGTTTCAGTGTGCCGAAATAGCCTTCCACCGTGTTCGTCGTGATCGTCAGGCCGTCTTCGTGGCGAACGTATTCCTTCGCAGTATGATTGACTTGGCTGTGCTTGTACTGCATTGGTACAGAGCGCAAAACCGTGCTCGTATCGGTCATGACGTGGGCTGATTCATCGACAGTCTCTTCAATCATCGGCCTGAGGTTTTCGCCATTGACGCGCTGAATGTGTTTGGATCGCACCTGTCCATCACGCTGTAGGATCGAAACCACAACTTCCTTGTCCGAGTGCGGGTGGACTCCCTTCGGCGCTCCAACCGGGTTCTTCTGAATCCAAGTCTTCTTGCCGACCTTGAGTTCTTTTTCGCCTTCGCGTGGACCTCCTCCAGAATTGTTCTTCACCCTGCGTTTCCCGCCGATGTACGCCTCATCGATCTCTACAATGCCAGCAAGTTTGCTGAGCATTGGCTCTTGTCCTAAAGCCCAACGCACACGATGAGCCATAAACCACGCGGTCTTATAACTGCCTTTCTGCTTTCCTGTTTCCGGGTCGACGCCCCACAGATGACGCCATAATTGATGGGCGCTTACTCCTTTTTTCGAGGAGCACATCAGGTAGATGGCGGCTAACCACTTGTGCAGCGGGATGTGTGAATCCTCAAAAATCGTTCCAATGGTGACCGTAAACGGCTGGCGGCAACCTGCACACTTGTACAGGCCGTCGCGTGTTGTTTCACCGCTTAGATGGTAGGCGTTGTCGATCTCGCCGCAATGCGGGCAAACCGGGCCATCGGGCCAAAGCATCTTTTCCAGGTAATCTCGCGCTGCTTCTTCGTCCTGATGATGCCTTGCAAACAAGCCAACCATACTTCAAGTATCCGCCAAATGTATGGGTATGTCAAGGGGATAACTCCGAATCGCTTGGAAGCCCGTTGTATACTTCTTTCCGGAATCGAAGCCATCTGTTCTCTTCGCCCTGCGGCGCTGTCCGCGGGGCGTTCTTTTTGTGCTAAACCAAATATCTCAAGGAGCTCGAACGACCATGTCGACCACCGCCCAAATCACCGCCAACCAGGCCAACGCAAAACTCTCCACCGGCCCTCAGACCGAAGCAGGCAAAGCCGCCTCCGCGCAAAACAACTTCCGCCACGGCCTCGCCGGCGCCTTCGTCATCCGCGAATGGGAAAAGGAAGACGAATACTACGATCTGCTGCACAACCTACGCCAGGAGCACCAACCCGCCACCCCAACCGAAATCCTGCTTGTCGAAACCATGGCCAAGCACTTCTGGCTCGCCCAGCGCGCCGTGCAGCTCCAGGAGCTCTGCTTCCACGCCACGCTTCCCACCGTCGACCGCGACTTCGAAAAACAGCTCGCCCTCTATCTCCGCTATCAAACCACCCACGAACGCGCCTTCCACAAATGTTTGAACGACCTCATGAAAATGCGCGCGCAACAACAACGCGAACGGCGCGAAAAGAGCATGCAAACTCGCCAACACTGCGACGAGCTCCGCAAGAAAGAAATGCATGAGGCGCGTCTCGAAGCCGTCAAAGCGCAAACCGAGCTCGCGCAGGCCAAGACCGACCAAATCGGCATCGGCGCTAAATCGTTTGTGCCGCCCGCCGACTACGATTACGAAGCCCGCAAGCGCCAAATGTTCGCTGCCGACGCCGCCCAGGAAGCCGAGCTGCAAGAGTTCCTGCAAAGTCAACGCGCCGCTTAACGCAAATTGGCTTCGTATTGCCAAGCGGTAATTTGGTTTAAAACAGAAACTTCAGCGCCACCTGCAATTGCCGCGACGAACCCGAATCACCCACCGGAAAACGGGTGCTCTGAATCTGCCCGAACGTGCTGCTGCCGACCGTCCGGTTCGGTTGCCCGAAATTCGGATGATTCATCAGATTGAACGCATCTCCCCGAATCTGTATCCGGAACCGCTCGCTAATCGTCGTCGTTTTCTGAAAAGCTAGGTCGATGTCCTCGAACCCAGGCCCAATCAGCACATTACGGCCCAGATTGCCGAACGCATTCACGTTAGTGCCGCCCAGGAAGATACATCCTGGCCGCGCCGTCGTGCACGTAGCCGCTGGAAGGTACTGCAGAAAACCGTTGCCTACCGGCGTGTAGGACGTAGGAATGTTCCCCGTCAGAATGCTCGGATGTAGCGTCGACAAGCCCGTATAGGAGTTGTTAGTAGTGTAAAGATTGATCGGATTCCCGGTCTGCAACTGCACCACCGCCGAGAACTGATAACCCGAGACCCAGCGATTGGCTTTGAACGGTAAGGCGTAAATGCCGCTCAAAGTAAATCGGTGCCGCGCATCGTAATCGGATAACCCACGGTCGGCCGCCACGTTGAAACTGTTCTGCAGAATCACGCCCTGCGAGTTCAGCGAATTCGTATCGATCGACTTCGACCACGTATAGGAGGTATTAAATTGCAAGCCGTTTCGCATGCTCTTGGTGAGGGTAAGCCAAAGCGCGTTGTAACTCGAACTGCCGACACTGTCATATTCGGTAAAGTTGCTGAGCCCCACTCCCGGCGCAATCGAACTCGCGGCCGCCACCGCCAAATAAGGCCGGCTTCCGCCGTTAATCCGCTGGTTCGTATTGCGTGAAATGCGTAGGTGGGTTCCCTTGTTGCCGAAATAGCCCGCCATCATTCCGATGGAGCGGCCAAACTGCTGCTGTATGTTGAAGTTCCATTGCTGCACATAAGCATTGCGAAAATTGGGGTTCACCACCACCGGTGAAAGATTGCCGCCGCCGCTGTTTACCTGATTGAAGGCATTTTCCAACGTCACGAAGCTGCCGCCCTGCGAGTTGAAAGCGACAGGATTGCTAAACGGCGGATTAGACGAAAGCGCCGTCACCAAGTTCGCAATCGGCTGATCGGCCTGCAATGCATAAGCAGCCCGAATCACTGTCTTGCCTTTGCCGAATGGGTCGAACGCAAACCCGACTCGGGGCTCGAAATTTTTAGCATTTTGATTGTACGGCTGAGGCGTCTGGATCAGTTGCCCCGTCGCAAAGTCGAAATTGACAAACCGGTCTTTCGCTTCCGTCGGGGTGCCGTTCCAGTCATATCGCAGGCCCAAGTCCAGCGTCAACCGGTCCGATACTTTGTAGTTGTCTTGAATAAAGAAGCCCAGTGCGTTAATGAAAATCCGGCTCGGCCTGGTCGACGGATTCACCGTAAAGGCCGACGCCCGGTCGGCAATGAAGGTGTTGAACGTGTCGAAGGTGAACGTGCCCGTATCGCCTGAATAGTTGTTGGAGTTCGACCGGCGGTACTCGCCCCCAAACTTAATGGTGTGGCGGCCTGCCGTGTGGCTCAGCGTGTCGGAAACCACGGCGGTGTAGTCACCCCGGCCCTGCGGAAAGCCGCTCGGCCCGCCAAAACTCAGCCCCGTGTCGCGGAAGCTGATCTGCGGCAGACCGATCGGACTGTTGATGCCGTTCCCAATGCCGATCGACTGCGGATTGATTTGAAAGAAAGGAACAAAATTGATGACGATGCGGTTATAACCCACCCGGAACTCATTCACCGTAGCGGGCGTAAAGACGTGCGATTCGTTCAATGTGAATATCTGCCGGTGCGAATTTCGCGCATCGCCAAAACCCGGAATATTGTCGCCTTGCAGAGTCGGTTCCTGCCGCAAATCGTATTGCAGCGCGTAATATCCATTGAGGCGGTCCTTCTCTGAAAATTGATGGCTGATATTCGCCGTGCCTTGGTCGATGTTGACCGGCGCGGTCGCCGATCCGGCAAACGTGGTGTTCGAAACGTTAGGCAGCGGTACATAGGAAAGTAATCGATTCACCACCGGATTCCCTGCTGCTGCGGCACTGGCTCGCTGCGCCAAAGTAGGCACGGTCTGGTTGATCGTCAAACCCTGCCGTTGCCGCAGCCCTTCGTAGCTGAGAAAGAAGAACGTATGGTTTTTCCAAATCGGGCCGCCCGCCGAAGCACCGAAATTGCTTCGCTTGAAAGGAGATTGCTTGATCGGTGTCGGATTGAAATAGTTGCGCGCGTCCATGGCGTCGTTTCGCAAATACTCGAACGCCTCGCCGTGAACTTCGTTCGTTCCGGAGCGCGTCGCAATATTGACAATTGCCCCGGAGTTTCGTCCGTACTCCGCCGGATACGTCGAATTGTCCAGCTTGAACTCGTCTACCGTATTGATGGAAGGTTGAAAGGTGATCTGGTTCTGAACAATGTCGTTCAGGTTCACGCCGTTGATCATGAAGTTCACCGTATCCTCGCGATTCCCGGCGGTGTTGATCGCAAACGAGCCCTGTCCCCGCAGCGGAAACGAAAGAAAGCCGCTGGCCGGCGGTGTCACCGTTCCTGCTACCAGCAACCCAAGATCGGTGAAGTGCCGCCCATTTAACGGAATCTGTTGCACCGTCTGCTTATCGATCACCTGCCCCACCGAAGTGGACGATGTGTTGATCACCGGCGCCGCGCTGGTCACCTCCAGCGTCTGCGAGGACGACGATACCTGTAGCGTGAAATCTTGCCGTACCGTGCTGCTCACCGAAAGCGTTAAGTCCGGCGCGGCTACTTTTTGGAATCCGGGCGCTTGCGCCTCCACCCGGTACGTGCCCACCGGAAGCGCCGGCGCGGAATAAAGCCCGGAGCCGTCCGTCTTTATGGTGCGCTCCTCGTTCGTTCCTTCGTTCTTTACCGTCACGCTCACGTTCGGCATCGATGCGCCGGAGCTGTCGGTCACCGTCCCTTGGATGGTCCCGTTCGATTGCGCCCAAGACGCAGTCACAAACAGCAAAGAAATAATCAGCCCCTGAAAACGGCTGTGTAGCATGGCAAACCCCCTCTACGAAGCTCTACTGGGAACTGAGTATGAACTGGATTGTAGCAGTATGACACCGGTACTTGCTAATAGAAAATAGTTGTAGAGGTAATGGCATCGAATACCCATCGATATGGAATCGAGGACAATAGAAACATGAATTATTTAGTGGGGCGTGCCGGACGTTTGGCTGGCTTGCTTGCTATTGCGGCCTGTCTTGTCTGTGCGCAAAGCTGGCAAACAGCCGCGTCTCTTCCGGGCATCGACTTCTCCGGCCTGTCGCCCGCGCAAAAAGAAACGGTTCTTAAAGTGCTTCGCGAGCACGACTGCACCTGCAACTGCGGCATGAAAATGGCGGAGTGCCGCGTGAAAGATCCTTCCTGCTCCTACAGTCACGGCATGGCCGCCGCTATTATTCAATCGGTGAAGCAGGGCAAAAGCGGCGAGGAAGCATTTAACGCTGCTTCTTCTTCTAAATGGGCTCACGTACAACAGCCCAGTATTTTAGACGCTCCTGTTTCCATCCCCACTGCCGGTGCGCCGGTGATGGGTCCTGCCGATGCGCCTATCACGCTCGTGGAGTTCTCCGATTTTCAATGCCCCTACTGCTCCGTGGCCGTTCCACAGATCGATTCCGTTTTGAAAGCCTATCCCAAGCAGGTGAAACTGATCTTCAAGGAATATCCGCTGGAGACGCACTCGCAAGCCGCTCTTGCCGCCGCCGCCGCCGTTGCCGCTCAAAAGCAAGGCAAATTTTGGCAGATGCACGATGCCCTGTTTGCCAATCGCGACAACCTCTCGAAACAGACCATCTCGACTCTCGCCCGGCAAATTGGGCTCGATATGCCCCGCTTCGAATCGGATTGGAACTCCACCGAAGTTCACGAAACCGTCGTTCGCGACATACAAGACGGCGATGCCGCCGGTGTTCAAGGCACGCCCACGCTCTTCATCAACGGGCAACGCTATAACGGGCCCATTGAATTGAGCACTATGAAGCCATTGCTCGATGCGCAGCTCCACGGCAAAGCACCCGGAGCCCAAACCGCTGCCGCCGCCGCCGCTAGGTAATCGCTCCTCATGAATCATCGCGTCCTTGTTTCCGCCGCCGCGGCGCTACTCAGTTGCGTCATCACGATTGCTTGTGTGCGCATGCCGTTTCTTTCCGCGCCGGACCCCCTGCAAACATCGCTCGACAATATCTCGGCCCAGTCGCTGCGCGGCAATCTATCTTTTCTGGCGTCCGATGCCCTCGAAGGCCGTTGGACGCCGTCTCCCGGCTTAAACATTGCCGCTGAATTTATTGCCTCGCGCTTCCGCGCCGCCGGTGTCGCTCCCGGCAATAAGGGAAGCTACTTCCAGCAAGCCGGCCTTAACACCCGCCCGCCGGCCACCACCAAAAACATCGTCGCCATCCTGCCGGGGGCCGATCCCACGCTGCGCAATACCTACGTGATCCTCTCTGCTCACTACGATCACCTCGGAACTCTCGCCACCGCCGGACGGCTCACAAAAGATAAGGTGGCCATTCACGGCGACACCATCTTTAACGGAGCCAACGACGATGGCAGCGGAACCGTCTCGGTCATCGAAATTGCGGCCGCTCTGCGCAAAGCCCACTATCAACCGAAGCGCAGCATCGTCTTTATTCTTTTCTGCGGCGAAGAACTGGGCGAACTCGGCTCCGAATACTACACGAAAGACCCTGTCTATCCGCTCAGTAAGACAGTGGCCGACATCAACTTGGAGCAAATCGGCCGCAGTGATTCCGATTTCGGTAAAGGCCGAGCGTCGCTCACCGGTTACGGCTACACCAATATGACGAAGCTCTTCCAGGACGCTGCCAAACGCTCCGGCTTCACCCTGATCAAAGCCAAAGGAACCGACGCTTATTTCGAAGACAGCGATAACTACAGCTTTGCCCTAGTCGGCATCCCGGACGTCACTTTTGCGACATCGTTCAACTTCGGCGACTATCACGGCCTCAAAGACGAATGGACGAAGATCGACTTTCCCGATCTGGCTCGTGCCAACCAGCTAGCCACCCGCGTCCTGCTCAACGTAGCCGATTCGCCCACGGCCCCGCAATGGGAAGCAGCCAACCCAAAAACAAAGAAGTACCGGGAGGCACAGACCGCGAGGTGGTCTGCCGATCCCGCGAAATAAGCGTGCGCCCCCAATTCTGAGCCGGATAGCGGCCCACGGCGAGAGAGTGAAAATCTACTGCTCCAGCTCCTTCACTGTAGCCATCACCACGTCGCCCACCACTTGCAAGCTTTGGGCACTTAGTTTGTCCATCGTGTCCTGTGCCGTATGCCAATACGAGTTGTGCGGGCCAAAGTCATAGTCGATCAGGTCCACTGCGTTCACCCCGGCATTGACAAATGGTATGTGGTCATCATCGATGCCGCTCGGGTTCGTTTCGAAATACTGCCCGTCGTTCAGTTTCTTTGCTGCTTTCAAGACGATGTCGCGCAAGGCTTGCGAAGAATTGCCGTCATTGAGAATGTTGAGTTGCTTGTCGCCGATCATGTCCACGTTGATCAGCGCCTTAATGCGCGCCAGCGTACCGTCGGCGCCCCATTTCGCAACCAGGTGCCGACTCCCGTACAAGCTGTCCGTTGCGGTCCAATTGACCCGCGCCTCCTCGCCGTCAAAGAAAACGACATAAATGTCGTCGGGATGCTTCATCTTAGACATCGCCTTGGCGAACTCCAGGAGAAAGCCCGTCGAGGAACCCCCGTCATTCGCGCCCACGAAACGCACCATGGGAATCGGCGCTGTGTCGTAATGGCCGGTCACCGCTATCGATTTGCCCGAGCTGCCCGCGAACTTCAGGATAATGTTGGTCATCGGCACCGGGCCGGTCGGTGTCTCACCAGTAAAGGAATCGAGACTCAATTGCCCACCCAGCGGCTTCAATTCGGCAACGATCCAACCGCGGAGCTTGCTCAGCGCCTGCGATCCTGAAGGACGTTCCCCGTAAGCGACTGCCTTGCGTGTAGCCTCCAACGCGGCTGCTCCACTAAAAGCGTGTTGATTGGCAGCAAATAAGGGGCCAGTAATAATAAAAATAAGAAGGCTGGAGACGTATCTAGATCGCAAACGACTGTTGTATCATAGCGTCTGTAACTGTCAGACAATTGAATATCGCTCTGGAGATTTATGGAGTCAGTTGGAGTAAAACTCCGTACTGAGCGTCTACGCCAAGGCCTCTCGCTTGATGCCCTCAGCGCCAAGACTCGCATCCCGGTCAAAAGCCTGGAAGCGATCGAGGATGATCATCACTCGCAGATCAGTCCGGCTTTCTTTTACAAGAGTTTCGTCCGCCAATTCGCGGAACGACTAGGCATCGATTACAGCAATCTCGCTTCCGCCGTGGACACCATCGTCAACGATCTAAGTGAGACAAAAAGCCATCATTTCATTGCCGATCCCATGCTGCCGAAAATCGCCCCACTCCAGCCGGTACGTCCCAAGCGATATCGCTGGTTATTTTCGATAGCGGCGTTGATCACTGTACTGTTTGCCTGTTCCGGCCTGTACGCCATGTGGCAGGATGCAAAAGCGAACACGAAGGCGACCGGAGAACAAAACGTGCGTAAAATTGCTCGGGAATCGAGTCCACTTCACGCTCGGCTACACTGAGCGGCGTAACGTCTCTGCCTCGTCTACGGCGTTGGATTTTTGCAGCTTCGCTGCCGCTTTCCTGCGGCGGCGATTCTGCCGTTCCATCTCGATAATCTCGTTCCGGCGGCGCAGCTTCGTACTTGTGTCGACTTTTTTCCAAAACTTTTGAAAGTAGTCTGCCGCCGATACCAACCCGAACATCACCACACCCCACATCGTGATCGAAGCGTAAATATGTAAGGCAGGCCAGCGCACCGCCAGCAGGATAAGAGTAATGCCTACCACCTGCAACACCATCTTCGATTTGCCGAGTTCCCCTGCTTTGATCGTGTACCCTTCGGCCGCCGCAATACTGCGCAACCCGGAGACGGCAAATTCCCGGCTGATAATCAGAATCGCCATCCATCCCGGCAACAGCCGAATCTGTACCAACGAAACCAGCGCCGCCGAAACGAGTAGTTTATCGGCAATCGGATCTAACAGCGTTCCCACCGTCGTCACCTGCTTCCAGCGCCTGGCGAGATAACCATCGAACAGATCGGTCACAGCCGCTGCCAAAAAGAACAAAAGAGCCAGAAAGTAGTTCGCAATCAACAGCTTGCCGTTCCATTGAACACGCCAATTCTGCTGCACCAGTGCCGCTACCAGAAGCGGCACGAGGAAAATACGAAACAAGGTCAGCAGGTTAGGCAAATTCATTGCGCCAGATTAAGGATAAAACATTTTTGCGCAATCAAAGCAGAGCGAAAATTGTGATACATTGCCGGCTTCAATTCGAAACCACAGGCGCAGGTTTTGCCGCGTCCCATCCGCTGTTGCTCGCTACCATCGCGGTGGGACGACCGATCTTCTCGCCGCGCAACCAAACATGGAGAACCGCTTGCGACGTGGGCGGGGCCGGAAGGTCGATCTGTAATGTTTGCTGCTGCCCTTGTCCTGGAACGGGAACCGGCAAAGCAGTCACCGCAAGGCCGAGCCCGAGATCCCAGCCGACTTGCTCGATCATCTCCAGATTGCGTCCCGTCACGACGCTCGAGTAAGTATCGTTGCTGTGGTTGAGATCGTGAGAAACCGACAAGCTGTCGATCTGCGGAAGGCGAATGATGTGACCCAGCGTATAAGGAGCCGACCGGCCTGCCGTGCCGTTGTCAACAACGGCGCGAATGACACAGCCCGCCGGCCAGGAGCTTGTGCTGAAGGACACAAAAAGCTGGTCGGGCGATAACCGCGACAAACTGGAATTATTTGTTTGTTCGCCAATACGCAACGTGGCGCGTGGAGAGGTATCGTCGGCACAAGCGACGATCAATACGCTTTGCGGCTCGACGTTCTTTACGTCAAGCATCGCGCTCAACGTGTAACCGGCGGGGAACTCGTCTTCGCGCACCGGAATCGCCATGTTGGCGGGAAGCGAAATCTTGGAGGAGGCAATGACAGGTAACGGTCCGGTAATCCGAAGCGCCTGGGACAAAGTGAGCGGCTCATAACGGTCCTTTAGAAATGCCTTCACCGGCAATGCGGTCCCCGCCGGAATATCCGACTGGAGCTGTACCGTGACGTTCCGCGCTAAAGCTTCTCCACGAGTGGGAGCAAGTTGGAGGCTTACACCTTGCGCTTCTAGCTTGGTGAGTAGTTCCAAGTGCTCGCCCTTCAGGGTGTAATGCTGGTTTGCGCTGCCCTGGTTTGCCAGGATGGGCAGATTGTCGATCTTCGATGCTTCCGGGAGGACGGTAATCGGAACCGGGTGACTGTCGCCGTCCGGTTGCTCGATCAGAAGATTGTACTTGCCTGGCTGGAGATTGCTCGTATCGATCTGCGCATCGACTCGCTCTTGTGGTCCCAGGCGTTCTCCTTTAGGAAGAATGAAGCGGATGGGCTCGGCTGTCGCGAACTCGTCGCCAGCCTTCTTTAGCTCCATCTTGGTGGTGAACTCAAAGTCATCGCCGGACAAGGTGACGGGAACTTTCCCCGTGCCGGCAACTAATTTGTCTTGTGAATCGGGCAGCAATTTCGCTTCTGAAAAGTTGCTCAATGGGTGGACGTGTACATTACCGACGGCAGTGAATGACTTCCAATCCCAGTAGCCGCTCAGATGATAGTCGCCCGGACTGACTTTTGCTTTTGTCAGGTCCAGCTCCAATGCCTTCTGGTTGGCAAGCTTTAACACCGTAATGGGAATCTTCTCACCACTGTTGTTCTGTAGCGTCCAATTCCGGGAACGCTCCAAATACTTCCAATCGATCCCGGGAACCGCAACCGGCAACGGCGACTTCTGATGATCGGGAAGGTTGTCGGCGTCGCCGATGACTATGGTCGGTGCCGGAGTGTTGGGCACCCGCACCGCCCAGATGTAAGCGACTCGCGTATGCGGCGGCGCTGGGTTGCGCGGCCCGCAGAGATTGATACCGTCCTTGGGCATGATCTGCGCAAAGGACGAGCGGAACTGGGTTCCGGGAAAAGCGAGACTGCGCAAATCGAGCAGCATCGCCGTGCCACCGGCCGCCAAGCCCACCGGATTACCGAAAAATAATCCCGCTACTGCCGTCATCACCCCGGCCGTCTGACTGACGCGAGCGCTAGTGGAGGGTGTCAGCGGATCATAGTTGGCTAGCTGCGGATTGAGGTTTGCAAACAGCGTTTGCGCTTGCACGGCGGCGGGTGCCGTGCGGTCCAGGCTCACCGAAAGACCGTACTGCGAGGCAAAGCCGTTCACGGCTGCATTGACGCTGGCGGAAGAACTCTCGCCGGAGGACAACGTATCGAGCAGCGCCTCGGTTTGCGCCGTCTTCTCGGCATAATCGGCGAGCTGGGCGATCAACAGATCGTCTTGCGACAAAAACCCGCGGACCTTTTTCTTGCTTAAGCCTTCCGCGCTGTACACGAAGGCGGCTAACGAAATGGTCTCCGGCATCTTCCACCGCTGAGGCTTCGCGGCATCCTTCGGATCGGTGACAAGCAACGGATCGCCGTCCTTGCGACGGTGGGCGGGAACAAGCACCAGGGCGACTTCGCCATGCCTCTTCTGATGCCCGCGCAAGATCGGTTTATAAAACACCGTATCGCCTTCGCTGAGATGATTGATGGCACGGAACGGAAGCGGCTCCTCGCGCTGCGGAGACTGTACGCTGAGATCGACGGCTCCAATGGGACCTCCCGCCGGGCAGGTTAAGGGAGCGGGAGTTGCTTCTCCTTCGTCCGAAGATGCTCCTGATGGGTCGGAGTCAAGGACAAAGGTACTGCTTTGACCCTGAAGTAAACCAAAAACAAGGAGCGTCAGGGCTGCTGTACGCAAAAACATTCTATGACTTCAGAGTAGCGTTTCGACGAGATTCCGCGCTATCGAAGTTCCGCAAGTACTACCCTGTAATTTGGGGATGAACAAGAATTTAATCTAGTAGTTCCGTCCCCATGCAGTACGCAACACCAATATCGAAATTCCTTAATAAAAAGAGAGTACTCACTTGCCAACCGAAACGACAACGCTAGAAGACCTCTGCATCAACACGATACGCTTCTTGTCGGCCGATGCCGTACAACAAGCGAACTCCGGGCACCCAGGATTGCCAATGGGCGCGGCCGCCATGGCTTACACCTTGTGGGACGGATTTTTAAAGCACAACCCTAAAGACCCGCTCTGGTTCAACCGGGACCGTTTTGTTCTTTCCGCCGGGCACGGATCCATGCTGCTGTACAGCTTGCTTCATCTCACCGGCTACGATCTTTCGCTGGATGAATTGAAGCGTTTCCGACAGTGGGGCAGTAAAACACCCGGTCATCCTGAACGCGGCCACACGGTAGGTGTGGAAGTATCCACCGGACCTTTAGGACAAGGGCTCAGCAACTCCGTGGGATTGGCGATCGCCGAGGCCTGGCTGGCAGCTAACTACAACCGTCCCGGTCACGAAGTGATCGACCACTATACCTACACCATTTGCAGCGACGGCGATTTGATGGAGGGCGTCACGCAAGAGGCCTGCTCCATGGCCGGACATCTGCGCTTGGGCAAACTCATTGCCTTGTACGACCAAAACCACATTTCCCTGGCCGGCGGAACCGACCTTACCTTTACGGAGGACGTTGCCAAGCGCTTCGAGGCTTATGGATGGCACACCCACACCGTCACCGAAGGCAACGACACCGAGGAGATCGGCAAAGCGATTGAGGCGGCGCGGAAAGAAACCAAGCGGCCTTCTATCATCCTGGTTCGCACGCACATCGGGTATGGAAGTCCGGAGCATCAGGATAAGTTTTCCGCGCATGGAAATCCGCTCGGCGAAGAAGACCTGAAGGCGTCGAAGAAGGCGCTCGGCTGGGGCAGCATGGATAAGTTCTATCTGCCTAAAGATGCGGTGGATTATTTCCGCAAGGCCGTCGACCGGGGAGGAAAAGAACAGGCGGAGTGGCAGAAGAAATTCGATGCCTATAAGAAGGCATTCCCGAAAGAAGCGGCGGAACTGGAAAGCAACATCGCCGGCAAACTTCCCGATGGCTGGGATGCGGATTTACCGAAGTGGAAACCGGAAGATAAAGCCATAGCAACGCGCAAAGCGGGCGGGGAAGCGATGAACGCCCTGGCGAAGCACATTCCCAACTTGATCGGCGGATCGGCGGACTTGAACCCATCGACAAACACGGCCATCAAAGACGGCGGCGATTTTCAGCCGATGGAGTTTGCGGGTCCGTCGACGCCAGGCGCGGTTGGTAAAGTCTGGGGCTATGCGGGGCGTAATTTTGCGTTCGGCGTACGCGAACATGCCATGGGCGCGGCGGTAAACGGAATGGCCGCGCATGGCGGTGTGCTGCCCTACAGCGCTACGTTCCTTGTCTTTTCCGACTACATGAAGCCGGCGATTCGGCTGGGCGCGCTGAGCAAGCTGAAGGTGTTCTACATCTTCACGCATGACAGCGTGGCGGTGGGCGAAGATGGTCCGACCCACGAGCCGGTGGAGCAGCTTATCGGGTTACGCGCGATTCCCGAACTGAATGTGTTTCGTCCCGCCGACGCGACCGAGACCGCAGAGTGCTGGGCCGCTGCCATACGGCACAATGGGCCAACATTATTTGCTTTAACGCGGCAAAATCTGCCCCATTTAGATCGCAGCAAGGCTAAGAATGTCGACGTTTCAAAAGGCGGCTACATTTTGTCCGAAGCCGAAGGGGGAACGCCCGAGGTCATCTTGATCGGCACGGGTTCCGAAGTATCCCTTTGTATGACGGCGCAAGAAAAACTGCAAAACTATGGCGTAAAAGCCCGCGTGGTGAGCTTGCCTAGCTGGAATCTTTTCGACGAGCAGGATGAAAGCTATCGCGAGAGCGTACTGCCGAAGTCCATCCGTAAGCGCGTGACGATTGAAGCGGCTTCTCCGATCGGTTGGTTGAAGTACGCGACCGACGAGGGAACAGTGATCGGCATAGATCACTACGGTGCTTCCGCTCCTGGTGAAGAGATCATGAAGCATTTTGGCTTCACGGTGGAACACGTTACTTCTGCTGCTTTACACCTCTTGGGCCGGGACGAAGATGCCAAGAAAGAGTACGGCGGCAACACGACCAACGTAGCTCCGACCTCACCGCACGAAGGCCACTCTTAAGAGAAAAGGGCTGCTACGTTCCTGCGTAGCAGCCCTATACCCACTGTGCTTGCAGCCGCTAACATCAGGAATACTGAGGCAGGCTCCGGAACCTCGGCGACTTTGGGCTGAAAGCGTATTGGTCCCACTGCAATACCGTTGTTTTCGTCACTCACGATTGAAACGGCATCAAAGCGATCTATGCCTGTGGCAATTGCTCCGATGAAGGCGGTTTGATTTAAGTCTTCAAAGACAGCGAAGCTGTAGCGAGGCACGAGATGGGCCCCAGGCGATCAGTTTCAGAAGCTCACTCAGAGCCAAAGGCCCGGTGCTCACCGGGAACGGATTCGGAAGAGATGTCGAATCCGGTTGATTGTAGGTAGCTGTGAAGCCCGAGGAGCTTAGCTGGCTGGAATCGGTCAGTTGAATGAAGTCCGCGCTTGCGCCCCCCGCGCTAACAACAGGGCAACTCCGAGCTTTGTAATGAGTAGTTCTTTCTGGATGAGCATGTTTCCGACCCTTTCAAATGATGCCTTGCTGCCTCCATTTTGTGATTTCGCTTACTACCCCGCTAGTTCCTGAGTTGGCGTAGATCATCTCCAGTCGTTCCGGGCTTATGTAAGCAAATACAACATTGCGGAATTTATTGTTGTATGTCGTTACGTCCGAGGAATTATAGCCAAATTGTGGCGCGATCGCTTGGAGAACGGCTTGGCTTTCCGTCACAGCCGGGATCGAGTTGGTAAAGTCGGCGTCGGAAAGGTTGTGCATCTGGTACTCGATCAGAAGGTTTGTTTGTCCGACGGCGGGAAGATCGATGCTGCCCAACTCCCACACCGGAGGAAGGCGCAAGTTGCCTTGAGCATCTTTCACCAGAAATCACTTAACGACCGGATCGAGGTAGTTACAAGCGGATGAGTGTGGCGTAACAATGCCGATTTATCGTTTCGTCCGCAGCTGGAGTGTTGTGTTTTTGGTGATGGGGAGTATCGCTCGATTTTTCATGGTTAGAAGATACGCGGAAACAGTGGTGCTGCCGTATGTTTTGTCGATAAAGCCGACCCAATCCAGCGAAGCGGGGCTCTTCTGGAGCAACGACTTCAATTGGAATGGAGTGGAGAGAACCGTTCCGAACCCCACGATCACGTTAGAAGCATTCACCAGCACAATATCGCGGCACTCACCGCATTTTTGCGGAGGTGGTGTCGTGCCGCGGACCTCATATCCAGAAGCCATTTCAGTGATGTGAGTGATGGTGCCGAGTCGGCCGCTTTCGTAGCGCTCTCGAAAGCGTAAGCCGGCATTTTGTCCCAAAATATTTGGAAGTAAACCAGCATAAATTGAGAGGTGATTTTTTTGTAGAACAGGCAGATTCCGCACCACAAACTGGGGCTTGGGGAAGATGTTGTTCAACAGATTCCGTTCTTGTAATCCGCTTTCAATGCTAAGAGCGGTGATTTGCCGATTTTGAGCGCCGACATCGTCGGTGTGTAGCCAGCGATCCAGTCGCACTTGAAAAAACCCGACCAAAACGATCGTTATAACGCCGATGACGGCAGGAGTAAAAGGTCTCCATTTTCGCAGAACCGAGAGCATCAACAAGGCCTGTATCGCCAAAGCCCAGCCGACGAGCGGCAGAGTAACATATCGGGGAGCTTTCGCCGCGATAAAACCAGGATCACCTAAATTCATTCGGCCCATTGCGGTCAAGCAGGCGGTGAACAGCAAGAAAAGAAAATAGCCCGAACTTAGAAAGAAAAACGGAGTACGAGTCATCTTGTCCCGCAGGAAAACGACAAAAATGCATATCCAGAGCGCAAGATGGAGAGCACCGAAGAATGTTCCAATCAGTGGATTATGGATAACGCCGAAAGGCATGCTCAAATAAGCGAGCACAAACAGTGCGTAGGCTAAAGGATGCGCGACTAAGTTCCACCAACTGAGATGGTTTGTAAATTGATAATGAAACAGGAACAGAAGCACAGCGAGACCGGCGGAGCCTCCGATTGTAAGCAGGTCTTTGTTCGGAAGGTGAAGCGCAAGGCCCACCAGCAGCAAAACGAGCCACAACAACATGCCGTTTCCCGAGGAAAAGGTGGCGATATATCCGCAGGCGATTGCCAACGCTAAGTAAATGGATCGACAAGACACCTTCCGGCGCAACAGAAAGAGCAAGGCAAGGATGACAGCGAATTGAGACAAGGTCCAGTTCAAAAGAAAAGGAACGCTGAGCACCATGGAGTTCAGCGGCCAGGCAATGAGGATTCCGCCCACGAGAGTCGCCACTATGCGGGTGCTGGCCGGGAATGCTTCTTCACGCCACAAAAACACCGAAATAACTAAACCCACGCCGAAGTAACAAGCAAAGCTGAGGACCAGCGGGAGTAGCTGTCGGCCCTGCAGGAAAAGCGTGTCGATGGCGAAGATGATTTCCGGGAAGAGAATCCGATGCTCATTGTGCTGACCCCATAGGACGGAGAAATTCAACGTTCGGTAATCATGAACATTCTGTATTACTCTCCAGTAATCGAAGACGGGCAATGCAGTGTAATCGCCGACGATATGAGCTATGGAGTCAGCCCAATTGAACACCAGCCAAGCGGATAGCAAGAAAAGCGCGAACAGAAAAACTGCGCGGCGACGCCCCATCAATGCCGGAAGGTAACGCTACTCCGGTAAGACCCAGGCGTACAGCGTACTGCCGGAAGGCGTGATAAGAAATTGTTTTCCGTCTAGCTGATAAGTCATTGGGGCAGAGGACATTTGGGCCCCCAGGTTGACATGCCAGAGCGTTTTCCCATTTGCCGGATCGAGCGCTAATAAATTATCCGCATTGTCCGAAGTGAAAAGGACTTTGCCGGCAGTCATGAGTGTTCCTGCCTTGCCCTCTCCACTGCCCAGCTCACGCTGCCAACGTATTTTGCCCGTTCGATAATCGATTGCTTCCAACACTGAGTTTGCCCAAAGGTTGCGATCGCGTCCGGCCCACCCCTCGGGTTTGCCCTCAGCCGTCATATAGAAGATGCTCCACAGCCGCCGAGCACTAACGTTCAATAAGCCGTCCTGCGGGTTGAAGCTGGGCGCCATCCAATTGGCTGCTCCGTCGGAACCGGGCGAAACGAGCACGCCATCCGGCTTGGGCTCTTTCTCTTTGTTAGGGATAGGCTCGCCACGACCATCGATGCCTTTGGCCCAATTCGTCGCGATAAACGGAGCTGTGAGGATGTGCTCGCCGGTGGTGCGGTCCAGAAGAAAATAATAACCGTTGCGGCTTGCCTGAGCCAGTAGCTTACGATGGATGCCGTTCACCTGGTCATCGATCAGTACCGGAGTTTGTACCGCATCCCAATCGTGCGTGTCGTGCGGAGACGGCTGAAAATGCCAATTTAACTTACCGGTATCGGGATTCAGGGAAACAATAGAGCAAGTGTAAAGATTATCGCCTTTACGTATATCGCCGTTAAGAACCGGATTTGGGTTTCCAATGCCCCAGTAGATCTGATTGATCTCAGGATCGTAGGTGCCCGTCATCCAAGTCATACCGCCACCGTGGCTAATCGCGTCGGTACCTTGCGGCCACGTCTCGGACCCTTTCTCGCCAGGCTTCGGCTCGGTGTTCCATTGCCATTCTTTCTTCCCGGTTTCCGGGTTGATGGCGGCGAGAAAACCAGGAATGTCGGTTACGTCGCCAGAAACGCCGACTAGTACGTGATCGCGAACAATCAGCGGCGCCACAGTGGCGAAATATCCCAGCTTTGGATCGGCCAGCTCGATGTCCCAACGCACCGTGCCGTCTTTCGCGTTAAGCGAGACCAAGTGGCAATCGGGTGTTTCAAAAAAAAGCCAGTCTTTATACATGCCGACGCCGCGCTGGCCGATGTGATCGCCCTGCGACTGGCGCGTATAGTGCCAAATCTCCCGGCCTGTACGGGCATCCGCCGCCCAGACATTATCGGGGGTCGTGAAGTATAGGATTCCATTCACTTCCAAGGGCATCGACTTAATTGAGACCGATTGCAGCGGCATAACCCAAGCAAGCGTCAGATGATTGACGTTGTGCGCATCGATCTGCGAAAGCGTGCTGAAGCGGCGACCGGAATAATCTCCATTAAACGTGGGCCACTGCTCGGCCAGCGGCTTGGAGAGAGTTCCGGGAACAAGACCTCCGCCTTCGGCTGCATGGGAATAGCAAGCAACGAAAGCTGTTAGCAGGAGTAAGGTGACTGATCGCTTCATGGGTATTTACTTTAGAGTCTCGAGATAGGCAAACAGATTGTGGATATCGCCATCCGTGTACTTCGTCATCAGGTCGTGATGAGCGCTGAGCGGATCGTGAACCTTCAACTGCACGTCATCCGTAGGCCAAGAGCGATACCAGCCATCCTGACAGACGATGCCGATATTGAAACTATCCTGATGATCGATTTTTCCTTCGTATTCCGTGCCGTCTTTCAGCGTTACCGTTGCCGTTTTCGTCACCGTTTTTGCCGAGGGATAGACCATGTGCTGCTGCAGATCGATAGGCGTATATTTCTTCGCAATTCCAGCTAAATTACCCGTGACGGAATGGCATTGGGTACACTGGCCGGGTCCATCGAAGTATGCTTTACCTGCCGCAGCGGTTCCCGTCAGCAGCTTCGCCAACGGATAATCATGGGAGACGCCGTTACTGTTCTGCGCGGCAAGCATTTGATGGTGCAGGAAGGCGACAATACCGGCGATCTGGTTTTCGGTCAAATTAGGAAAGCTGGGCATGCCTTTGTCGATGATGCCTTGCCGTAGAAGAGGCTCGATAGTACTTCCTTTTTCATCGTGACTGACTACGGAAGACCGGGTAAGGTCAGGCGCTCGGTTTCCTTTGGCGTCTTCGCCGTGGCAGAAACCGCAGGTCGATTTGAACTGAGCATGTCCCCGCTGCACTGCGGCCATGTCTTCCTGCGGATGCTTTTTAGACGGCTTTGCCGCAGGCTGATGCTGCGCATAAACGGCAGAGCAAAATAGCGTTATAAGAGATAAGCGGCGAATTTGGATATGCAAGTGTTTCAAGTTACTTTTCCATGTTCCCAAGTTACTCGGAGTACTTATACGGAGCAGATTTCGATAGCTTGTTGCAGGGAAGCAAGCGGATCGTTCACGGGCGTATATTCGTGTGCGATGCAGCCGTTGAAGCCTAAATCGGCGATAGACTTCGCGATGAAACGATAATTCAACTCCTGCGTGGGGCCGATTTCGTGTCGTCCGGGATTGCCTCCTGTATGGAAGTGGCCGATGTATTGCATGTTCTCGCGAATGGTTCGAACGATGTCGCCATCCATAATCTGCATGTGGTAAATGTCGTACAAAAGTTTGACGCGGGGAGAGCCGACTCGCTTCATTACATCGACACCCCAGGCCGTGTGGTCGCACATGTAATCTTTGTGATTCACCTTGCTGTTGAGCAGCTCCATGCAGATGGTGACGTTTTTCTTTTCGGCATAGTCTTTGATGTTATTCAGAAACAGAACACAGTTGTCTGCTCCTTCGGCGTCGGACATGCCCCTACGATTTCCGGAAAACGTAATGATGTTTGGGCATTGCGCGGCGGAGGCAAGGTCGATTCCCTCCCGCAGGGATTTTTGGAGACGCTCGTGATTTTCCTTGCGATTAAGGGCATCGCGAATCGTACCGCCGTAGGGAGAGGGGATCATGGTCGGCACGAGATTATGCTTTTGCAAGATCGGCCAGTCTTCCGGGCCAATGAGATCGAAGCCGTAGATTCCGCGAGCGGCGGCTTGGGCGGCCATCTCGTCGAGCGTCATTGGTTTGCCTTTGAAGACGCCCTTGGTGACACATTGTTTTAAGCGGCCGGTTTTGCCATGTGGAGCGTTCTGAGCCGGAAGGCTCGTCGCGATGGAGGCGGCACCTGCGAACGTGGGCAAAAAAGTTCGTCGCGTCATTCTAGAAGAAGCAGAGTATGATTACCTACGATATCGCAGTGTAAATCAGGAAACCAGATTGTAAACGGGCTAGAATCGACGTTGATATATGGCAGAGACTCCGCTCGGCGAGATTCGCGTTAGCGATGCGCACATCCATTTCTTTTCGCGCAATTTTTACGAAGCTCTGGCAAAGCAAAGAAAGGTGAACGGCGTTGAGGCGTTGGGCCCGCTGCTGGATTGGGAAATTCCCTCCGCGGACCCGGTGGCGCTGGCGGTGACCTGGGTGGACGAATTGAACCGTCACCAGGTGGCGCGCGCTTGTTTGATGGCCAGTATTCACGGCGACGAGGAAAGCGTGGCGACCGCGGTGGCTGCTTATCCTGACCGGTTCTACGGCTACTTCATGGTCGATCCGACGCAGGCCGATGCCGTTGAACGCGTCAAGGCGGCGGCCTCCAATCCTTATCTGCATTGCATTTGCCTGTTCCCGGCGATGCACACGTATTCGATTACAGATGCTCGCCTGGTTCCTATCCTGGAGATCGCTTCGGATCATCGCATGGCGGTATTTGTGCATTGCGGCGCGCTCAGCGTCGGTGTGCGGCGTAAGTTGGGACTGCAGAGCCAGTATGATCTGCGGTACTCCAATCCGCTGGATCTACATCCGGTGGCGTTGCACTTTCCTTTCGCGCGTTTCATTGTTCCGCACTTCGGAGCGGGACTGCTGCGGGAAACCCTGATGTTGGCTGACCTGTGTTCGAATGTGTGGCTGGATACGTCGAGTTCGAACCGGTGGATGGCCTACGAAAACTTAGATTTGCGAAGTGTTTACCGGCGAGCGATCGACGTGCTGGGTCCGGAACGGTTGTTGTTTGGCACGGATTCCAGTTTTTTCCCACGGGGCTGGCATCACGCAATTTTGGAGGCGCAGACAACGGCTTTATATGAATTAGCTCTCACGGCGACACAGGCGGAACTGATACTTGCTTCGAATTTAGAACGATTGTTTGAGCCGCGGGCCGCGTTGTTCGATGATTCTCGCCGGACGGCCATGCCATAGACGGAGGATGGTTCATTCAGAAACGAAAGTTGCTGTCCAGGTGATGCTTACCTCAGCAAGGCTTTGTGCGTTCAAATCGGCATGGAAATTCGGAAAAATCCGAGGAGCGATTCTCAGGGCCCGGAGGCACTTCTTAGTTGAAACTACCCGAAAGCCATGCCATCGACCGTCAACTTTTCGCCACCTGACGCACTGGCCATTCAGCGGCCCAAACTGTTACGTGTTCCGGAAACCAGTAAGCCGCGAATCGCCCAAGTCACTCCAGGAGCTTATTTTGAGTCGAGGTATTTCCCCACAGAACGCTGGGCTGAAATGGAAGTATTTTGTCCGGAGATGCTGATGGGCTCTGCCGCCGATCTGTATTGGCTGGTGGAAAAAGTCGGTCAAAACGAGATTACGTTGAGTAGTGTCGATCATGCGGTGTTTGTCTTAACGACAGCAGGCGATGCTCCGGCGAACGACGTCTTGCGGGTGACACTTTGGCAGACATTTGGCGTCCCTGTATACGAGTTGTTCGTGGGTGCTGATGGGACCGTGTTGGCTGGGGAATGCGAAGCCCACGAAGGCTGGCATGTGGAGCCAGGTTGCCGATTTTACAAAGCGAACGAGAACGAGCTAATGGCGGATAGCCGTCACATCAAAGGCATCAGAACCGGCCTATCCGGCGCGATCGAGAACGAGCGCTGCGTTTGTGGCCGTTTCGGCGCACGAGTGACAAATGTTTTTCAGCGCAAGGGTACTAGGAATCGATTGCGGCTAGCGGCAATCGCGTAACCTAAACCAATGTTTCCCGCGGCCTCAATCGGTAAGAAAGGCAGTCGTTTTGATGCCCGATATATCGAAGATTCTGCGGCAGCGCTGATTCTTGCAAGGAGCCTTGTCATCCAGCAGCACCATATAGCTGGCCGACTTAGCGAATTTAGCGCGATCGCGCTCGTCGGCTTGACGCGGCAGTCGGTCCACCTTGCGTCGCAATAACCATTTCAGGTCGTAGCTATTCGAAGTTTTGCAAAAAGGACAGTTGAGTGTGATCGGTTTTGTTGCTTGCGATTCGCGAAAAAAGGCGCGCTCGTCCATGAGTCATTCTAACCATTCGCAACACTGCCGCTAACGAGGGGAGAAGTGGAAATTGGAAATGGCGATTTCATCGTTTCCTGGAATATAAAAACCGACTCGATTCTTAGTGAAATCCCGCTCGGAGCTTGCCACTTTTCCGATCTCCACCCAAGGGCCGGTCGGCTTGCGAACGCGGGCGCTGATGGCGTCAGCCCGAACCGAAAGATCTACCTGCACCCATTCATCCGAATCGAAGTTGAAAGAGACTCGGTTCACGTCTTTGCCTTTGTCGTTGGTGACGTTCCGCACAACGGCGCGTTTTCCGTCCAAAACGAATAAGACGTAATTTTCTCCGTTTTGAAAACCCGCGTACCATTGCAGCTTGCCGCGTCTTAAAAATCCGCCTTTACGATTCAAGGCGGCAAAGGTGTAGTGACCCGCTACGGAGGGCGTACTGTAGGGGACAAAGCCGCCACCTTTGCGGATCTCTTCTCCTTGCCGATTGGGGCTGCCACTGGCTTGGGTTGCCGAAGTATGGGCCGTTGCTCCATCATCCGTGGGAGTCGACGATACCGCGCCAGGCGTCTGTTTCGTATTCTCCACCACTGCTTTATTTAAAACGACCGTAGGTCCGGAGAGAAGCAGAAGATCGCCCACTTGGAAGGTGTGTTGAAAGGCTTTGGTAGGCGCGCCGTCACGGCGCAATTCAATGGAATGATCTCCTGGCTTGACGTTGGAGATATTGGCGTCGCCGGTAGATTCGATGTCGGCGGCGAGATTGCCGTCCAGATAAACCATCGTGCCGGGAAGCGCGCCTTTGATCTGCAAAGTGGCGACTTGGGGAACCGGCTGCAGACGGAACTCCGCACGAGTTTCCTCCGCTTTTTTGACCTGGACGAGCGCGGGCGGGGGATCGAGAAATCCGTCCTTATGCACTCGTACGGTGTATTTGCCGACCTTGAAGTTCGGCATACGAATTTGGCCGTGTTCGGTGAGACGGCGATACCGCATATTGTCCACGTAGACCTCTGCTCCATCCTGGCCGGTGACAACAACAACGGTGCCGGTATTGGGATCGGATTTCACATAAATAGTGAGCGCGGGGGCGGGCGTGTAGGTCAGTACGAACCGTTGGTGGTCATTTCCTTCACTGACCTGCAGATCGTGATCGGACGTGCCGAGGCCTTCCAGCGAGAGACCATCGGCAGCCGCTTGGCCTATCGGCTTACCATCCAAGGCGACATCGAGGTGGTCCACATTGCTGACCAGGCGGGCTTTCCCATTGTCGCTGGACACCAAAACGGCCATGACATTCGAGGCGTTAGGAAGACCGACTACGCGAGGAGCAGCTTTCGGCGCGACATCATAGCTGAATTCAGCATTACCGGCGCTGCCGGTCACTTTCATGGAGTGATGGCCGGGCTCGACATTGTCCAACACCAGTTCGCCATCCTTGAGATCCACGGGCGTCCGATCGTCCACTGTAGCCGAGCCGGGAACCAGGTCTGTGTAGAGGCGAAGGGTGGGATTGGCGGGTACCGGCTTGGCCGCGACGTTTTGGGCGGAGGTGTTCGACGCGCCGGGATTTGCTTTATTTTCCGTAGAGCTCTGCCGCGCAGTTTCGGCAGGGGTCATGTTTAACCGCCGCGCGGTTTGAATCAGGTAAAAAAAAGCGGCAAACAGGATGACGGCGAAAAAAATACTGAGATAGCCGATGCGCTGCCAGCTTTTCGCATCGAGCCGCGCTACTTCCGGGGGAATTTCGGCTACGTCGTCGTCGCGGCGGGAGGCGCTGGTTTGTTCCGATTGATCACGGATGTAGTCCGGTGTGGAACCGCCCCGTAAAGAGCGAGCCCGATCGATGACAATTTCCTGCACTTCAGAAAACTTTATTTGGAGATCGAAGTCGTCAGGATACGAGCGGCGAAGGGCCTGAATGCGCTCAAAATGATGGCGCAGATCGTCCAAAGAGGAAGACCTGCGTGCATCCAATTCGATTCTTCTTAGCTCGTCGGCGGCGCTGGATGTATATCGAGAGCGATCCACTAAAGAAGAATGCCTCAACGGAATTATAGGCTATTCAGCGGTTAAACGGCGCGATTTGCGTAATTTAGGTTATAGAAGTTGCGGTATTCGCCGCTTTTTACGCGCCGTACCCAATCGCCATTGGTTCTGTACCAGTCCACTGTTTTGTCCAGACCGCGATGGAAATCCATTTGCGGCTGCCATCCCGTGTGCCGGGTCAGCTTTTCATTGGTCAACGCATACCGGCGGTCATGCCCGGGTCGGTCGGCGACTCGGGTGAGCAGGCTGTCGGGCTTGCCGGTAGCCTGCAGAATTTGGCGGACCACATCCAGATTCGGTAAGGAACAGTTGCCGCCGATATTGTAGACTTCCCCCGGCTCGCCTTTTTCCAAGACGGAGCGAACGGCGCGGCAATGGTCCTCGACATAGAGCCAATCACGAATTTGCTGACCGTCACCGTAGATCGGCAGTGCCTTATTTTCCAGGGCGTTAGAGATCATCAGCGGAATCAGCTTTTCCGGGAATTGATAAGGGCCGTAATTATTGGAGGCGCGGGTGACGGAGACATTCAATCGATAGGTTGTGTAATAGGACAACGCCAAAAGATCGGAAGCAGCCTTGGAAGCCGAATAAGGACTGCTGGCGCGCAGGGGATAGGTTTCGTCGGCTTCGTGAGGAGCCTCGATGCTGCCGTATACCTCGTCGGTAGAGACGTGAACAAATCGCGCCGTATTATTGCGCCGCGCGGCTTCCAACAGCGTGAACGTGCCGTTGAAGTTGGTTTGGATCACCGGTGCCGGCGAATGAATGCTGCGGTCAACGTGGGATTCGGCGGCAAAATGAACAACGGCGTC
Source organism: Bryobacteraceae bacterium (assembly GCA_965219315.1). Taxonomy (GTDB): domain Bacteria; phylum Acidobacteriota; class Terriglobia; order Bryobacterales; family Bryobacteraceae; genus Bog-105. The sequence goes on from CBDCNB010000001.1 coordinate 666,589, forward strand.
GGGGGATTCCGCCGTAAAGAGATTGTCGATGGCGTCGCTATCGCAGATGTCCGCTTGAACGAACCGGTAGCCGGGATGACTGGAGACAGACTCTAGATTTTCCAGATTGCCCGCATAAGTGAGCTTGTCGAGATTGATGACTTGCTCGGCCCAGCCTTCTCCTAAACTCATTCGCACGAAAGACGAGCCGATGAAACCAGCGCCGCCGGTAACGATTAACTTCATTTATGCTGTAGCTCCCAGTCGTAGGAGATGGAGGAGTCGTTGTAGGGAATGCGGCCTTCGTCCTTGGGATTGTACGTTCGGTTCGTGACGTAGATCAACATGGACGGTTGTTCACCGAGGACCTTGTAACCGTGGGCCACCCCAGGCGGGATCAATAACTGCCAGGGCCGGAGCGCGCCGACATACAAAGTGTTTTTGGCGGCATAGGTTCTGGAGCCGCGGCGAAGATCCACCAAGGCCACTTGGAGGAGCCCTGCGGAAGGCACCCAAAAGTCTGTTTGAAACTTATGATAGTGGAACGCTTTGATGATTCCCGGATAATTCAAAGCCGCGGATACCTGGGTGGTCTCCGGAGGAAATTGGGAGACAAGGTCTTGCCCAAGCCGCGCTACTTCCAGGAAATAGCCGCGATCGTCGGGCCAAACGGAGAACGGTTTTATCTCCACGCCTTGGATTAAGTCAGGGCTGACGGGTGAAAAAATGACCCTTCCGATTCCGGGATCGGACACCGGAACTTCGATTTCGATTCCCGATTCCAATGCGCCTAAAACAGCAGCGCTCATTTTGTTTCCTTTCCCGACGTCACTCCGGCAGCCGCCGCGGTTGTTTGTCCTTGTTTTTCCTTCGTATCGCAGACTAGATTGGCGGCGCGCATCAATGAGTCGAAGGTGCCGGCGTCGGTCCACCAGCCATCCAAGTAGCCAAAGGTCATGGTGCCTTCGGCAATGTAAGCGTTGTTGACGTCGGTGATCTCCAACTCGCCGCGGGCGGATGGCTTCAGTGTGCGCGTCTTATCGAAGACCGTCTCATCGTACATGTAGATGCCGGTAACGGCGTAGTTCGATTTCGGCTTGGCGGGCTTTTCTTCGATTCCCACGATGCGATCGCCTTCGATCTCGGCGACGCCGAAACGTTCGGCATCGGCGACTTCCTTCAACAGAATTTTTGCGCCGCTCTGTTGGCGCCCAAAGTCACGAACCGCATCGGCTACGGATCCTTCGATGATGTTGTCACCCAGCACTACGCATATTTTGTCGCCTTCGGCAAAGTGTTCGGCGAGGGCGAGAGCCTCGGCGATGCCCCCTTCTCCCTCCTGATAGGTATAGTTGATGTGCTTCAGCCCGAATTCTTTCCCGTTCGCTAACAGGCGTAGAAAATCACCGGAATTGCGGCCGCCGGTGACGATCAGAAGATCGCGAATACCGGCATCTACCAGTGTTTGAATGGGGTAGTAGATCATCGGCTTATCGTAAACAGGCAGCAGATGCTTGTTGGTAATTTTTGTCAGCGGAAAGAGGCGGCTACCCGTTCCGCCGGCCAAAACAATGCCCTTCATAAACCTCTCGATGTTAGCAAGCGGCGTGACCTATCCATGGTGGGGTGAGATCAATCGTCGTTCAAATGAAGCCGCGATTGTGGATCGGGTTCCGCCGCGCGAGATTTTTGCGAGCCGCCTTTGGGCTGCAATCTTCGTTGCAACTGCCTTAAAAACAGGAGCGCCACCGCCACGACAATAATTACTTTCGACCAAAATCCGGAAGGAGCAGAGTTGCTGGCACCCCAGATGAACAGCACGAACAGAACCAATGCCACACCCGCCATACCGAAGAAGATGGATGAGCGAAGACCTGATTTTCTGCTTTGATCAGTGCGCTTCTCGTATCTGTTCATAAACGCAGGCCAACAAACTTTAATTTTAGTCCTTTGCCGATGCGGATGTGTTCATAGTTAGAAATCGATAAAGGTAAAAGGTTATTCATGAGATTGTAACGGAACTGTAATGGCTTCTCGGTTACTCTGTGAGTGGGTCGTTACAGTCCCGTTGTGATTATGAGAAAAATTGCTCTCGTTGAAGATGATGCCGATTTATATGCGCTATTAAAGTACAACCTCGAAAAAGAAGGATTTACTTTCGTGGGGACGCAAACCGGGCGAGGCGTAGTGGACCTATGCCGGCGTGAGCGTCCGGATTTGATTCTTTTGGATATCATGTTGCCGGATTCGGATGGGTTGGATATTTGCAAGAGTATTCGCATGCATCCGGAGTTGGCGCACATCCCGGTGATTTTTTTGACGGCCAGAGCGTCGGAGACAGACCGGATTGTGGGACTGGAGTTAGGGGCGAACGACTACATCGTGAAGCCGTTCTTTATTCGCGAACTGATTGCGCGAATCAAGATACAGTTTCGCGGACAGACGAGCGCAACCCGCTTATTGAAGGCGGCAAGGCTGGAGTTGGATCGCAGCAGTTGCCGGGTGAGACTGGACGGCGTGGCGCTTTCCCTTACGGCCACCGAGTTTCGGCTGTTGGAATTTTTAATGAGCCGGCCCGGGGTGGTTTTCAGCCGCGAGCAGTTGCTGGATGCCGTTTGGGGCCATGACCGCGCGGTGACCGACCGGACCGTCGACGTTTATATTCTTCGGCTCCGGCAAAAAGTGGAGGCCGATCCGGCGAATCCACTGTTGATTCGGTCCGTGCGTGGGTTCGGTTATAGCTTCAACGAATCGGCAGTTCAGCCGGAGCAGGCGGAGTATGCCTCGTCGGCAATGGCGGTTGCCGCTCGTTAAAAACTCTTAGTCGAGCCAGAACCCGATCGGTTCAGAGACGCCGTGAATAGTGCCTCGAAAGGGCACGATGATGCCAAGATTCCGCTGGTCGGGCGGCTCGGGATGGAATCGATGTTTTACGGTGAATTCAAGTCGTAGGGTCTCGGCGCTTTTTATCGACGCGGGAATCGACGCTTCGAAAACTTGGTCTCCTTCCTGTTTGAAGGTCTGTTTGGATGCTGAGTTTCCGTTGATCTGGCAAGCGATGGTGACGGGTGACGCGGCGGCGACGACAGGGGGAACCACAAAGTGCAACCGAAAGCGGGAAGGTGGCATGGCTTCCTGTAAGTGAGCTTCAATTACAAATTTCTTCAGGGTCCAGGCCCATTGTTGTTCCGAAACTTCAGTCCAGCCTTCCGTTAAGCGAAGTTCGGCGGGCGAAGATCGAAGTTCGCTACGTAGGAATAAAAACATTCGGCTATCCGCGTCGGGATCGACGGGATTGGGTCGTTTCTTCGAAGGCGTCAGCGAAGAGCCGAGTACTTGCCAACCGGCTCGCTTCGCCAGCCGCAAAAGCCCTGCCGGCGAAAAGATCCAGTAATTCGACGCGTCGTTATTTGTTTCGCGACGGTCAAGCAGGTACGCAAGCGGCTCTTTTTCCATTTTTGTTTTGGAAGGAGTGATGCTCGCAATACGTGTGCTCAGCACACAATAGCGGGCGTTTTTCGCCAAAGTCTCCAGGACATAAAACGGGTTCTTTAGGTGATAGAGCGTCCCCAGAAGCAGAACAAGACCGTAGGGCGCTCTTTCTAAGACAAACTGCGAATCGACATCCTGTTCCTCGATCTCGACAGGTAACTGCAAGCGTTGGTGCAGAGTTCGTACGCCGGTCATCCAGTTGTAGTTTGCCGAAGGATGATCGATGGCGGTGACATCGAAACCTTGGCTGGCGAAGAAATAAGACAGGTCGCCATCGCCGCAGCCGATGTCGAGGATCGGGCCGCATTGGAGGCTGCGTTGGAACTCGGGCAAGTTTTCCTCCAGAAGCGGCGCTAGGTGCTGAAGCGAGGCCATTGTGTCATGGGGATACCAGCCGAATGCAGAGGGTGGCGTTTGCTTGGCCTCGGTCAAAGCGCCGCGAAAGGCTTCGCTCTGTGATCGCAGCTCTTCGATTGTTCGTGGAAAGGTCGGCGATAGCGGTGCCGAATGGGCGCGGCGTTTTGAGAACAGCATTTTCTTAGACCGTAACATCGCGGCAGAGCATAACCTGGAACAAGGAACGACGGAACGCTAGAATAGTTGGAAATCCATGAGACGTGTCCTGCCGCTTTTCCTGAGCGTATCGTTGTTGCCGATCCCCTCCTATGCGCAGACTCCCAGTATTCGCGGATTTCTGTTGAAGGATCTTCCCGGCGAACAAAAGCTGGAGCAACAAGCACAAGCAACGCCGGATCCGGCTCGGTTGCGTGAGTATATGAACTTCATTGCCGGCGAGCCGCATCAAGCCGGGTCACCTCGCTCGAAGGTAGTCGCGGAGCACATCGTTGGCATGTTGAAGGAGTGGGGATTGGACGCGCATATCGAGGAGTTCGAGGCGCTGATGCCATATCCGACGGTGCGTCAGGTGGAAGTAACCGGTCCGAAGCCTTTCGTTGCCAAGATGAAGGAGCCGGTGGTGCCGCAGGATCCGGATAGCGGCGATGCCAATCAGTTGCCGACCTACAATGCTTACGGCGCAACGGGGGACGTCACGGGCGAGGTCGTCTACGCAAACTACGGAATACCGGAAGATTATCAGTGGCTGGCTAAGCAGGGCATCAGCGTCAAAGGCAAGATTGTCCTCACCCGTTATGGAAAGAGTTGGCGTGGGATCAAGCCGAAAGTGGCCGCCGAACATGGTGCCATTGCCTGCCTGATCTATTCGGATCCGCGTGAGGATGGATATTTCGCCGGCGATGTTTATTCCGAAGGTCCGATGCGCCCGCCGGAGGGCGTGCAGCGGGGAAGCGTGATGGATATGCCGTTTTACCCAGGTGATCCTTTGTCGCCGGGTTGGGCCTCCGAGAAAGGCGCCAAGCGGCTGCCGATGAAAGAAGCGGCCACGTTGATGAAGATTCCAGTGCTGCCGCTCTCCTACGCCGATGCACAGCCGATACTGGCGCAATTGACTGGACCGCTGGTGCCGCAGGATTGGCGCGGAGCACTGGCGATGACGTATCATGCCGGACCCGGCGCCACCAAGGTTCACATCAAGACCGATTACGACTGGACCAGCAAGCCGCTTTATGACGTGATTGCGACGATTCCGGGGGCGGAGTCGCCCGACCAATGGGTGATCGCGGGAAATCATCACGATGCCTGGGTAAACGGCGCGGACGACCCGGTATCGGGAACGGTTGCACTACTGGAAACCGCCCGGGCTCTCGGTGGTCTGCAAAAGGACGGTTGGAAGCCGAAACGTACCGTAAAGTTTGCGTTCTGGGACGGTGAAGAGTTTGGGTTGATCGGTTCGACTGAATGGGCAGAGAAGCACCAAGATGAGTTGAAACAGAAAGCGGTGGCGTATCTCAATTCGGACAACACCGGCAAAGGCTGGATTCATCTGGGTGGATCGCACACGTTGGAGGATTTTCTTACGGAAGTGGCGGGTTCGATTCAGCAGCCGGGAGCGGAGGCAAACCTAGCGGAGTACTCATTGCATCATCCGCCCAGCGAAGAGAGCGATGAGCCGCCGCCGACGAAAAAGGACAAGAGCTTTACGATCAGCGCATTGGGAGCCGGCTCGGATTACGTGGCTTTCCTTGATTATCTAGGCGTCGCTAGTACGAATGCAGGTTTCGGAGGGCAGACCAAAAGCGGGATTTACCACTCCGTCTACGATTCGATTTACTGGTATACCCATTTCTCCGACGGCACATTTGCCGATGGGAAGGCTCTCTCGCAGTTCACGGCCACGGCGCTCCTGCGGCTGGCGGATTCGTCGGTTCTTCCGTTCGAGTTTGGGCACTTTGTAAAAACCGTCAATGGCTACTTGGACGAGATCCAAGAAGAGGCGCAAAAGAGCGGGAAGAAACTGGATTTCGTGGCGCTGCGAAAACAATTGACCACGCTGAATGAGAACGGCGATAAGTATGACGGGCTTTTGCAGGCGGCAGTAATGAAGCAGTCGCTGGATACGAGCCATTTAAACGCGTTGAATACCGGGCTGATAAAAACCGAGCGCACCTTGACGCGGCCCCAAGGCCTGCCGAACCGTTGGTGGTATAAAAACCAAATCTATGCGCCGGGATATTACACCGGCTACGGCGTGAAAACTCTGCCGGGTATTCGAGAAGCCGTCGATAGCAAAAACTGGTCGCTTGCCCAGCAGCAGACAACCGTGGTGGAGCAATGCATTACTGAGATGAACCGAATTGTTAACGAAGCGGTCGGTAATGCGGCGGGCCTTTAAAAAAGCGCATCTGTCAATTTGTTTAGCGGGTGGAGAACCCGGAGAGCGCTTCGAGTGAGGCTTCCTGCTGTTCTACTCCACGTACTTGCGCCAACGCAGGGCCGCGATGCAGCGCTCCGGCAAGATCGTTCAAAGCGTCTTCCGCGCCGATAGCGTAGACTTCTACGCGGCCATCGTCTAAGTTACGTGCCCAGCCGGATAATCCAAGTGCATTCGCCTTACCCTGGACGAAATACCGAAAGCCGACTCCTTGTACGCTCCCGCTGATAAACCAGCGCCGGGCGGATTTTTTCTTCATAGATGAATCATTGTGCGGTAGCGCAAGTGTACATGATCGTGCGGCAGCGCGAGCGAGAATCATCGAGCGGCATAGCAAGCCGCACGCTTCCGCCTTTGCCAAACTGAAGATAGAATCATGGCTTTTCCCATACAACGCCCGCGACGGTTACGTTCATCGGAGCGCATTCGTCAACTGGTGCGCGAAACACACTTAGCTCCGTCACAATTCGTTCTGCCGCTATTTGTGTGCCCAGGCGAGGGCGTCCGAAAAGAAATCAGCTCCATGCCGGGCAACGCTCAACTCTCCATCGACCGTCTGATACAGGAGTGCGAACAGTGTCAGGCCATGGGAATCGGAGGGGTGATCCTTTTCGGGATACCGGAGGAAAAAGATGAGATCGCCAGCGGCGCCTACGCCGATGATGGGATCACACAACGCGCCATCCGGGCGGTAAAACAAGCAGCGCCTGATTTGCTGGTGATCACCGATGTTTGTAACTGTGAGTACACCAGCCATGGGCATTGCGGTTTGGTGCAGAACGGCGATGTTCATAATGACGCCACGCTGCAATGGCTGGCGAAAACTGCGGTGTCCCATGCCGAAGCAGGCGCGGACATTGTTGCGCCCAGCGACATGATGGATGGGCGCGTGAATGCGATCCGGCAAGCGTTGGATGCCGCAGGCCGCATTGGCATGCCGATTCTTTCCTATGCGGCAAAGTATGCGTCGGTGTTTTACGGCCCATTCCGGGAAGCGGCGGAATCCACGCCGCAGTTTGGAGACCGGCGGAGTTATCAGATGGATCCTGCCAACGGGCGTGAGGCGATGCGGGAGATTGCGTTGGATTTAGAAGAAGGAGCGGACATGATCATGGTGAAGCCTGCGATGGCCTACCTGGATATCATTCGACAAGCGCGGGACCAGTTCAATGTGCCGCTCGGTGCTTATCAGGTGAGCGGCGAATTCAGCATGATTACCGCGGCTGCAAATAACGGCTGGCTCGATTTGGACCGCACCATTCTCGAGTCGCTAACCAGCATACGACGCGCGGGCGCGGATTTTATCTTGACTTACTTTGCCAAGCAGGCGACGCAGTTACTTGGCTAATCGCCGGGAAGTTTACCGGAGAAATAGTAGCGAGCCGGAGGCGTATGCCTGCCCCCCATGGTGATGGTGCGCACAATGTGGAAGGCAACGGCTTGGCCTGGTTTCAAAGTACCTTGCAGTTTGGTCACGTCGGTGGGCGAACCGATTGGCTGGCGATTGATGGAGATCACCGCATCGCCTTCCTGCAGACCGATATCGTCGGCGAAAGACCCGGGATCGACTGAAACGATTTTGACGCCTCCGGTGCCTTCGACTTCCAAATCACCGCGCTCCTTTTCAGAGAGTCGCGTGATGGTGATGCCGAACTTTCCAGAAAGAGGCGATTGGTTTGGCGGCGCCTCCTGCAACCGGGCAAATTCCGGACGATCTTTCCAAACGGAAGAGCGTTCCTCGATACCTACTTTGAAATCCATGCGCTTGCCGTTCCGGTCTACCGAAAACATTCCGGTAGAGCCTACCGGCAAATCCGCCACCTTGGAAATGAGATCTTCTCCGTCTTTTACGGGACGGTTATTCAATGCGAGAATCACATCGTCCGCCTTCATGCCGGCCTTGCCTGCTGGGCCTTTTTGTGAAACACGCTCCACCAGAACGCCATGCGATAAGCCGAACGCCTCCAAAGTATCCTTTTGGCTTCCACTTTTACTCCACTCGATTCCGATGGAGCCGCGCACCACCCTTCCTTGACGAATGATGTCGTTGTAAACCCGTACCGCCATGTTGGAGGGCAATGCAAAGCCGATTCCTTCATACGAGCCGCTGGTGGTCGCGATCATGGTGTTGATGCCGATCACTTCACCTCGAATGTTCAGTAACGGACCGCCACTATTACCAGGATTGATCGCCGCATCGGTTTGCAGGAAATGTTGGAAGGGTTGCGAAGTGGGCAAGTCGCGCCCGGTGGCGCTGACGATGCCTGCGGTAACAGTCGCCTGCAGTCCGAACGGTGAGCCGATCGCAATGGCCCAATCGCCCACCACAACGCTATCCGAGTTACCGATTTGTACTGGGTTCAACGCCTGTTTTGCGTCGATTTTCAAAACGGCCAGATCGGTTTCGGTGTCATATCCGATGACTCTGCCTCGATATTCGGTATCTTCTCCGTTTAACCGTACTTTGATCCGATCCGCTTTCTCGACGACGTGATTGTTTGTCAGGATATAGCCGTTCTTATCGACGATAAAGCCCGTGCCGGAACCCTCCTTACGAAACGAGCGGGGTGCCTGCTTTCCGAAAAATCGTTTGAATAAGTCGGACGGGCCTTGACCGCTGGGACCTTCATTTCCAGGACCAGCGTTGTCCTCTTCATCAGGCAAGTCCGGCCGCGTTCGTTTTCCGGGCTTGGGAAGATAATCCGATTCGATGTAAACCACCGATGATTCCAGATGCTTTGCAAGCTTTGTAAACTCGTTAGAGATGGGAACAGCTTGCGGAAGCACTAACGGGGTCGCGCCCGGAGCACTGGACACCGCTGTCTGCTTATTTGCTTTCACGCCGGTGTCGATCACCGTTCCTATGACGATTCCCAACGTGAGGGTGAAAAGCAGCAGCAGGACGCTGAGCAATTTCTGCTGCTTCATCTTTTCGGTGAACGGCATTGAAAAAACAGACCTCGAGGCGGTATCTACAGTATAGAGAATTTTCCTCGGCTTAAAACCATATCTGTTAAGCTGACTTCCCGTGGGGAGAAGATTTTTTATCTTGCTGGCGGCGCTGTTTGCCATCAAGACGATTTTTCTTCTCTTGGATCCGGTTCCATCGTTCTACTTTGGCGACTCCGGTGCTTATCTCACCACGGCGGTCGGTAAATGGATCCCGCCTAATCACAGCTTCGTTTATGGCTTGCTCTTGCGATCCCTGGCCGTATGGCCCAGGTCGCTGGAGCCGGTGATTGTGTTTCAAGCAGGATTGTCGGCCTTCATCAGTTGGGCGGTCGCGCTCTGTTTGGTGCGCTACGGCGGCGCAAGTTTTCTCGTCGGAGCCACTGCCGCTATCTTATGCTCCATCGAACCGTTGCAACTGCTGGCGGAGCGTTATATCTTGCCCGAAACCATCAGCGTGTTCTTGTTCGCCATGATGCTTCTCTCCATGTTTAGCTACTTGCGAAGCGAAAGCCTATCTTTACTCGTGTTCATTCAGATACTGGGAGTGTTACTCATTAGCTTCGAACTCAACTATCTGCCGGTGGTTTTGATCGATGCCGTTCTTTTACCGTTGTTATCCAGAAGAGCAGTGAAGTTTTGGAAAAAATTGTGGCGTGCCGCTCGAACTAACTGGCGCGGCGTGAGATGGTTCCACGGCTTGCGGTTTATTGTTCTTCCGCTCTGCATTTCAGTGCTATTCAGCGAAGCTCTTCTCCTTGCCTACAAAAACATACATGGAAGCTTGCTGCAAAAACCACCGGCCTATGTTTATGAGGATGGATTCTCCATGGCGGGGGTGTTGGCGCCGATTATCGAACCGGTCGATTACCCCATTGCACAAAAACGGAAAGCTGTTTTTGCGTCCGTCCGATACGTGCTGGACGATCCCCGTAATCGACCCGCCCAACGTTGGATGCAAGATGGCTTATGCGACGCAATTCAACACAGTGCCGGAAACGACGAACTGGAAGGAAACAGGCTGGCAAAGGAGACGGCAGTGCACGCGGCCCTGCGTGATCCCATGGGTGTCGTCAAGTTGGCGGCTTTCACATTCGGCCAGTACTTTCATCGAAGCGTGTTAGGCAACTCCCTGAAGCTCGACGAAGGAGAGTATGTGCATCCGCTTCCTCGCGAAACGCAGATGTTGAAAACCGTTTTCGGCATCGACGTTGAGCAGCGAACTTATAGCTCCCTGACCAAGCGATGGCACCGTGCCTGCATTTTCTGGTATTGGCTGGTGATGTCGATGCCGTTCCTGTTTGCTGTTTGGTTTGCCGTCGAGTGGCGAACTACGAACAGCTTCCGGCTGATTTGCCTTGTTATCTCTTTCATTTTGTTGGCCGAAGCCGTCATTATGGTGGATAGTCCGAATACGCATTACTTGGATGCGCTTGCCTGGCTGACTTTTATCACCACCGGTTCCGTCGCCGACAAGATACGAAGGAGAGTGCTTCAGCGGAATAAAACATCGCAGACTGAGGCTGTTTCATCGAGCGCTGGTACACTATAATTCCAAATTTCAAAAGGAGTAGAAGGGATGTCTTTTTTTCAGGATTTTAAGGCATTTGCAATGCGAGGCAACGTGATTGACTTGGCTATTGCGGTTGTCATCGGTGGAGCTTTCGGCAATGTTGTTACTTCGCTGGTGAACGATGTGATCATGCCGCCCATCGGGAAGATTACCGGCGGCTTAGATTTCAAGGAGCATTTTCTGGCGCTGGACGGTGGAACGTATGCAACCCTGGAGGCGGCAAAAAAGGTGACTGCGGTAATCGCTTACGGTAGCTTCATCAATACACTTATCAACTTCATCATCATCGCCTTTGCTATTTTCATCACCATCAATCAGTTAAAGCGGCTCTACGCCGCCCCGCCTACTCCTCCGCCCGGACCCACTCCCGATCAGGCCCTATTAACCGAAATTCGCGATCTGCTCGCGAACTCGACGAATGTACGGCCGATTGCCTAGACCAATAATAAAAAGAGGCGTTTGGGTTTCCCCGAACGCCTCTTCCGGCTGATTTAGCGACTGCTCTTAGTACCGATACTGCTCAGACTTGTAAGGGCCTTCCACGGGAACACCCAAGTACTCGGACTGCTTCGGTGTAAGAGTCGTCAACTTCACACCAATCTTCTCAAGGTGTAGACGAGCTACTTCCTCATCTAACTTCTTGGGAAGCACGTAAACGCCGATCTTGTAAATGTCACGATTCTTCCAAAGATCGATTTGCGCCAATGTTTGGTTGGAGAAGCTGTTGCTCATTACAAAGCTAGGATGTCCTGTTGCGCAACCAAGATTTACCAGGCGTCCTTCGGCCAACATGTAAATGCTGTTGCCTTCAGGGAAGGTGTACATATCCACCTGCGGCTTGATGTTGGTCCGCTTTATGCCCTTTTCTTCGCTCAAGCGATCTACTTGAATTTCGTTGTCGAAGTGACCGATGTTGCACACAATCGCTTGATCTTTCATATAGCGCATGTGCTCCAGGGTGATGACATCGAGATTACCAGTGGTGGTGACATAGATGTCTCCACGGCCCAGTGTTTCTTCGATCGTCGTTACCTCGAAACCTTCCATAGCGGCCTGGAGTGCATTGATGGGGTCGATCTCCGTAACGATGATACGAGCGCCCATGCCGCGGAGCGAGTGAGCCGAGCCTTTGCCTACATCGCCATAACCGCAGATCACGGCAATTTTACCCGCCAGCATCACGTCGGTAGCGCGTTTGATTCCATCGGCCAGCGATTCACGGCAGCCATAAAGGTTGTCGAACTTCGACTTGGTTACCGAATCGTTGACATTGATAGCAGGAACAAGCAGCTTCCCTGCTTCCTGCATCTTGTAGAGGCGATGGACACCAGTGGTGGTCTCTTCGGAGACGCCGCGCCATTCTTTAGCGATCTTATGCCAGCGCTGCGGATCTTCGCTATGTACCTTCTTAAGAAGGTTCTTAATTACCTTCTCTTCTTGATTCGAAGAAGGTGTATTTACCCAATCGCTACCCTCTTCCAACTCATGACCCTTGTGGATGAGCAGAGTAACGTCGCCGCCATCATCTACCACTAATTGCGGTCCGGTCCCACCGGTATGGCTTAACGCCTGGTAGGTGCACCACCAATATTCTTCCAGTGTTTCGCCTTTCCAGGCGAAGACAGGAACACCGGCGGCGGCAATCGCGGCGGCTGCATGATCCTGAGTGGAAAAAATGTTGCAGCTTGCCCAGCGCACGTCGGCGCCCAGATCTACCAACGTCTCGATCAGGACGGCAGTCTGAATGGTCATGTGCAGCGATCCGGTAATCCGGACGCCTTGCAGTGGCTTTTCCGCAGCGTACTTGTTGCGGATGGACATCAAGCCGGGCATCTCATGCTCGGCGACGGTCATTTCTTTGCGGCCCCAATCGGCTAAGCCCAGGTCGGCCACTTTGTATTCTGTAGCGGTGCGGTTCAGTATTGCTGTACCCATTAAAAACCTCTTTTATCATTATATCTAACAATCTTGATATGTTGATGAGTATATAGGAATGTTTGTATGCAATCGCTCCTGAAATCTCTTCGGCTCTTCGCTGACCCCAGTCGCGTACGCCTTTTGCTGCTGTTGGAGCGCGAAGAGTTGTCCGTTGCCGAGCTGCAAGACATTTTGGGAAAAGGGCAAAGCCAGATTTCGACTCACTTGGCGCAATTGAAGCAAGCTGGTTTTCTGGAGGACCGCCGGAACGGTAAGAATGTCCTTTACCGGTTGAAACGGAATAAAGACGCGGAGGCGGATGCGACGGCGCCTCTCCTCGATCTGCTGCGAAAAGCTTCCGGCGAAATTCCGGAAGCCGACGAGGATGAAGATGCTCTGGCCCTGGTTCTGAAAAAACGCCAAGACAAGATGCAGAGCTACTTCGATGGGTTAGCGGGAAAGTTCGGCCGTGAATATCTTCCCGGTCGTTCTTGGAAAGGCTTGGCCGAAACTTTGTTGATGCTGATGCCGCCCATCGTCATTGCCGATTTGGGAGCAGGCGAAGGCACTTTCTCTCAACTTCTAGCGCGGCAGGCCAAACGCGTCATCGCCGTGGACAATTCGGAGAAGATGGTGGAGTTTGGCGCAAACCTGGCGCAGCGGCACGATATCTCCAACCTGGAGTATCGCCCAGGCGATATGGAGGCGCTTCCGATTTCCGATGGGGAAGTCGATCTGGCCTTCTTCAGTCAATCGCTGCATCATGCACAACATCCCCAGCGAGCGGTGGCCGAAGCAGGACGAATTGTGAAATCCGGTGGCCGCGTGGCCATTCTCGACTTGGTTCGCCATCAATTCGAGGAAGCACGCGATCTATACGCCGACCTTTGGCTTGGCTTCAGCGAACTGGAGCTACAAAACTTCCTGAGAAATGCAGGTTTCACGAACGTTCATACTACTGTCGTTCATCGAGAGGCCGATTCGCCTCATTTCGAGACTGTATTGGCAATGGGGGAAAAGGCGTGAGAATCGGCCAAGGCAATACTGTGTACCGCCGCATAGCCTAACCCAAGTACGCTGACAAACATCATCAGCACCTCACTATCTCCCAAATTGAATTCAAAAATTCCGCCCACCAGAATACCGATGATGACGGCGACGGTTCCGTGCAACACAAAGAGCTGCTGAGAGCGCACTCGGCCGACACGCCGGATGCCGTTGAAGCAGTCCCAAACCGTCTGGCCGATCAGCCAAAGCATAAATAGCAGGGCAGGCAGACCGCGCTCGGCTGCATATTGAACGTAGATATTGTGCAGGTGTCCGTAGTATCCGTTGGGCAGCGGGCGACGAATATAGGCGGGAACATAAGAGTCGAACTGACGACGGATTTGTTCCGGTCCTATTCCGAACCAGGGATGCGCCTTCGTCATCTCCACTCCTGTCCAGAACGTCACATGGCGATGCCGGTTGGAGTCAGTGTCGCCGTGCGGCTGAAAGATCGATGTGAAACGAGCTTTGGTGGCCGGCGGCGACACCAGAAATGCCAGCGCCACAACCAGAGGAACCACCACCATCATCTTCGGCCGCCAAAACCAAATCAGGTAAAGCGAAGCGGGTACCGTCGCCAACCAAATGCTCCGCGTCCAACCCAGCAAGATGGCAAGGCACAAAATCACGATGCTCAAGTAGGCCCACCAGATCATGCGGCGGTTGGAGAAGAACAGTTGCGCCAGCAAAAGCGAAAGAACGCTTAATTGCAAGGCGCCGAAGGTCATCCAGTGGCTCTCAAAGCCGGTAATTCGCCTGGCAAGATACATGACGTAGAAATCCGCTCCGACGTGTTTCGCATGGTCATATTTCTGAGCAAACTGGATGAGTCCCCAGAAGCCCGAAGCCGTAGCCGCGGCCGTCCACGCCGCAACCACGTAGTAGACCTTTTCGAACTGTTTCGAAAACACTCCGTACATCAGCGGAAGGAAAAGAAAAACGAAAAATTTGCGGATCTGTGCGCGACCTCCCCAGGGATCCGGCGACAGAGCATCGGCTAAGCATGTCCAAAGAAAAAACAATGCTAACGGAATCCAAATGCGAGGAAAAGGAAGACGCCGACGGAACAACAGCATCAAGATGATTCCCACGCCTAACAGCAATTGACTAGCAGCAATGGAGATGTGTATGAGCCCCGCCGCGGCGACCGTTACCGCCAGTAAAATTCGGTCTTGCGTATCCTCCCCCGTGGCCATGAACGCACCAGTATGACAGAATTGTGGGCAACGTCACCGAACATGCAGGTTTACTTGCTTCGTCATGGAATTGCGGAAGAGGGGCGGCATGGTGAAAGCGATTCAGCGCGCGCTCTCACTAGCGAAGGCCGTAAAAAACTCCGTCAAGTTTTGCAGACTGCCTCAAAGATCGATGTGCAGCCGACGCTGATTATTACCAGTCCGTTCAAACGCGCGATACAAACCGCGGAAATAGCAAAACACATGTTCGACCACAAGGAAGAAGTACTGCAAAGCAATGCGCTCATTCCCAGCTCGACACCCGAGCAGGTGTGGGCGGAAATCCGTACTTACCGTAATAAACCATCTCTCTTGCTGGTAGGTCATAATCCGCTTTTCAGTGATTTGGTCCGCTTTCTGCTTCATAGCCCCGATTTGCAGATCGATTTCAAAAAAGGCGCATTAATGCGGTTGGATTTTGAACGCATTTCTCCGCAACCAGCCGCAGTTTTACGTTGGTATTTAACTGCCAAGGTCGCCGGTTCCCAGAAGTAATTTCGCTGGGCCGGTCGGGAGTGCCGGTGTAAATTCGCTCGGTTCTTTGGATAATAACCGGGCGATTTAACGTCTATGATGTAGATGGGTCTTACGATGCGGTTATCTTTAGCGTGCACTTCGCTTCAGTGCGCGTTTGGTTTTTTATTGTTGCTTGCGGGTTCTTGTTTGTCGGCGGAAGCCGTGCAATCTGCTCCGTCATCGCCCAGTGCTCCGGCTGCAGCGCAGGGCCAAGCGACGCCGAAAAGCTCACCCACGAAGGCCGTCTCTCCGCGCCCGAAGGGTGCAGGGCAATTTCCACCCCCCTCAGCGAACGGTACGATCAACTTTGAATCCCGGGGAATGCATTACGAGGGATTTACAAAGAACGGAATTACGGTTATGTTTGCCGCGTTGCCGCCTCATGTCAAGGACTACAACATTGTTCAAATTACCGTTACTAACGGATCGCCTGTGTCCTGGACGGTAAAGCCGAAAGACTTCTCCTTTACACGGCAGGACGGAACGAACTTGCCGTCCGTATCAGCCGATCAGGTGGTTGCTTCT
Organism: Bryobacteraceae bacterium; assembly: GCA_965219315.1. Taxonomy (GTDB): domain Bacteria; phylum Acidobacteriota; class Terriglobia; order Bryobacterales; family Bryobacteraceae; genus Bog-105. The sequence goes on from CBDCNB010000001.1 coordinate 682,613, forward strand.
TTGTTGGAAAGAGCAAGCCGGAACGATGTGATTAAACTCCAGTTGCTGTATGAAGACACTATCTACTCCCTTTCGAACTATCGCGCCACGAACGGCTATGAGCAGAGAAGGGAAGCGGCCATGGCTCAATTCGTGAATAAAAGTTTTGCCGCAGCTGCCGCGGCGTCCGCCATCACCATGACGCCCGTAAAGTTGAAACCAGGAGACAGCACCGACGGCGCCGTTTTCTTTGAAAATCGTTCCAAAGAAAAAAATTTGGGAATTGGGCGTTTAACGGCGCATACTTGCGGGGAGATTTTTTCGTTCGAGATTTTTGCGGAGTCGAAAACACGCTAGTGTCTGTCTTACCTGAATCGCTCGCCTTATCCGGATACATCGACCTGCATGCACACACCAACGAGTCCGACGGTACGCTTTCACCGCTGGAGCTGGTCGATTTGGCCTCTCGTATCGGGATCGATGCGCTGGCGATTACCGATCACGATACCTTTGCCGGTTACGAAAAAGCGCTGCCTTTCGCGCAAAATGCCAGGCTCGATCTGGTGCGGGGCATCGAGCTGAATTCACAGCTCATTTTGCCGGAAAAGGAAGGCCATCGTTATGTTCACTTGCTGGCGTACTTTGTCAACGGCGAGCCCACCGATGCCTTTCGGAAGTGGCTACTGGAGGCGCAAGAAGATCGCCGCGATCGGAACCGGCGATTAGTGGAATCGTTGCGGCAACGCGGTATCGAGATTACGTTGGAAGAGGTGGAAACGCGTGGGAGATCGTTGGCGGGACGTCCTCACTTTGCCCGGATCCTTGTCGAGAAAGGTTACGTCGATACCATTCAGAATGCCTTCGACAAATACCTTGGCGAACAGGCCCCGACTTACGTCGAGCGCGCGAGCGAGTCCACCGAGGAGACCATCGCCATCGTCCGCGCAGCAGGCGGCATTCCAGTGATAGCCCATCCCGTCAGGCTTTCGCTTCCCAGCGACGTCGAACGCGAGGTGCTCCTCCGTTGCAAAGAGGCAGGTTTGGTAGGGCTGGAGGTTTATCATTCGGAACACTCTCCGAAGCTGCAAGCGTATTATCACCACCTGGCCGGCGAGTTGGAGCTGTTGCCGACCGGCGGCTCGGATTTTCACGGCACCGCGAAGCCGAATACCGAGCTCGGCGTTGGCGTGCAAAGTAATATCCGGGTGCCAAAAGCTTTTCTAGACGGCCTGCGCCAGGCAACATCTCCGTCGTAGGCTTGGACCGACCGACCGGATTTCGATTAGAGACTGACCACCGCTCCTTCTGGCAGGAACAACGCCTTTGTCAGATACGAAAACGAATCCGCTTTGTCTTGGCCTTTTGTCTTGCTCTCATCTGCCGTTGTGACTGTGCCCGATATATGCTCCGCATCGACAGTAAGCGTGGCGTAGCCATGATTTGTGTGATTACCCGCAATCAGCTTGGCATGCGTGTCGGGGTCTTCGGCGCCGACTTCGGCGTTCATGCCGTGTAGATGATAGTAGCCGCCCATTCCTAAAACCAGAAATGGAGTCTGCATACCCTCCACAATATTCCGCTCAATGCGCTGAAAGTTATGCACATGGGCCGCCAACACCATATTGGGAACTCGCCGTGAATCGTTGATTGCGTGCTGTACCGCATCCGCCATGCGCGGGCTCCCGCTATGGTGGTCGTCAAAGGAGTACACCGGGTGATGAAGCGCCAGAATCAATGCCTTGTCTTTCGGAGCGGTTGCGAATTCGTGCGTCAGCCATTGTTGTTGCACCGAATCGATCGATCCATGCTCCGGAACGTTCGTATACATGCCGACGATCGTCACAAAGGGACAGTTCAGCGTGAAGTAGACATTCGGCTGCATCATGGTCGCACGCGGCGCGTCATGCGACTCCGGATTTACGTGCGGCTTAGCGGTCATGAAATATCGCACCCATCCATCCAGTGAAACCTGCGAAGCGTTGATCGGATCGCCGTCGTGATTGCCCGGAATAGAAACGATGGGAACACCGTAGTGGTTGTAAGGCTCATAAAATTGGCCATAGTATTCACTGATCAGTCCGTTGTAATAGATCACATCGCCTAGATGATAGAAAAAACGCGGAGCCGTTCCATCTTCGCGGTTCAAATCACCTTTCATAGCAGCGGCTACGCTCGCCTGGAAATTCGGGTTTTTAATGCCGCCAGTGTCGCCGACGGCGTGAAAGATAAGCTTGCCTAAGTTTATTGTTTCTTTCTCGATACCAGGAACAATCGACTCTAAGTCGAGATGATAAGGCGGCCGCCCCAGCGGTTCGGGGAGAGGCTGGAATCTCTGGCTCCCTTGCGCAAACGGCGTAAGCGGATGCACCCCGCCGTGCACTTGAGAACGATTTTTCGGCGGTCGGTGCATTACTTGTCCCGGGCGTAACGTTTCGCTGTTAGCGGTATTCGTGCTTGGGTGTGTGCGAGTGTCTTTTGCCATTTGTCTACCTATTCATTTAGCGCGATCTCCATGAAAGCTGAATGACAAAAAGGAAAATCATGCGAATCTTCGTACAATAAGGCGTGCCGGTGCTGCTTCCTTCGCTGCGAATGAACTTAGAGTTTTTGCCGTCACCCGATCCGGCACAGCCAGGCATGTTGCTTCGTGATCCCTATGCCTATTCACCGGCAACGCTGCTGATCCCTCCTGCTCTGATACCGGGATTGCAGCTCTTCAACGGTGCGCGAACTTTGCTTGACCTGGAAGGAAAACTGGCCTCCGTGACCGGCTTATCCCAATGCAGCGAAATTGCGGCAGATATTTTTCAAACGTTGAACGAAGCAGGCTTTCTGGAAAACAACACGTACCAGCGCATGAAGAGCGGCCGGGAATTGGATTTCGCCCAGCGCAAAAAACGCGATCCGGTCTTTGCCGGTTCAGCCTATCCGGGAGACAAAAAGGAGCTCGCGGCGCTCCTCGCGTTGCAGGTCGGAGATCCGCAAGGCACCTCCCAGGTGCGCGCTATTGCCGCGCCGCATGCCAGTCCTGACGGCGGTTGGGCCACCTATCGAGCCGCTTATGAGGCATTGCCCTCACCTGCTGAATCGGACGGCTGCACCTTTGTCATTCTGGGCACTTCGCACTACGGCACACCGGAGCGTTTTGGATTGACGCGCAAGCCGTTCGTTACACCGCTTGGCGAGGCGCGAACAAATCTTGCTCTGGTCGACGAAATAGAACGAGCAGCGCCGAAAGCCGTTGTCATGGAGGATTATTGTCACTCCTTGGAACACTCCATCGAGCTGCAGATTGTTTTCTTGCAGCATCTCTACGGCCCTGCTGTGCAGATTCTGCCGATACTGTGCGGCTCATTCGCCAATAGCTTGTATAAGGGTGGTCTTCCCGAAGACGACGAGCACGTCCGTTGCCTGTTCGATACCCTCGGCGATCTATCCGCCCGCGAAGGAAATAAATTGTTGTGGGTCCTAGGCGTCGATATGGCTCACGTGGGCAAGCGTTATGGCGACCGACGAGCCGCTACCGCTAACTTTGGAGAGATGCTGGAAGTAGAACAGCGCGATTTTCAGCGAATCGGTCAAATCGCTGCCGGAGATTCTTATGCTTATTGGAAGCTGATACAGGAGAATCACGACGATCTGAAGTGGTGCGGCTCCGCGCCTATTTACACCTTTCTCAAAACCATGCCGGAAGCTCGGGGACAGCTGCTCAGCTATCACCAATGGCAGATAGACGAAGAAAGCGTTGTTTCGTTCTCCGCTTTAGAGTTTCGTTGAAGTTGGGCCGCTGCCGTTATTGAAGCTGTCCGCCGCCGGTCCAATAACCCGGACGCGTGGTAACCCGCAACTGCGGCTTGTTCACTTCGACGCGAATGGTGTGGAAGCCTGGTTCTCTGGCGTCATTCGGCGTGTAAGTCAACAGATATTGACTATTGATGTCTTTGCCAATGTCGGTGATGGCAGCTTCCAGTCCTTCCAATCTCCCGAACTGATACATCTTTGCTCTAGGGCCTCGTGTAAACACGGTGAACGCGTCGGCGGGCGTTTTTTTGAATAAGTCCCTTACGGAGCGGTACACCGGAGGTCCAAGATTCAGCCAGTTTCCATCTTGTTGCTGCACGACGTTTGTGTCACTCATCGTGCCGTTCCCCCGCAGATTCGGGATCGCAGCTGCCGGCTGGCCGCCGTACTCGGGTCGCGGATAATCCATTTTTTTATTGAAATACAGCAGAAACTTGGAAATGTTCACGCAATAAACAGATACGTTGTCGAACTGCATCCGGTGAACCGCTTCTTGAATCGTAATGTCGCTGCCCTTATCCACATCGCGGCTCAGTACGATGATTACTCGCCTGCGCGCGTTTTGGCGATCATGCGCACGCAGCATATTATCGGCCTTCAGCACGGCGTTAATCAGCGCAGCGGTGCTTGAACCCGCCTTCAACTTCTGCATCGCATCGTCGATGCGCGCGGCATCGCTTGTAAAATCCTGCAAAACCTGCATTCGATGATCGAACGCTAAGACAGCTAAATCGCCTTCCTGCCCCGTCACCAAACCATGCACTAGGACACCTGTTTTCTTTAGTTGAGGCAATACCGGAGCAATCTCGGAGTTCGCCTGTACCACCAGAACTACCGACACCGGCTGGTCCGTTAAATCCGATTGGATTTTCTGCAGCTTATCGTTATCAAACAATTGAAAGTCCGCAGGCCGCAATCCATTCACGTAGTTTCCGTTATCGGTTACGGTAGTAGGGGCAAAGACTACCCGGATATTACTTCTAAATGTCGGACTGTTCTCTGATGCCTCACTTGAAGGAGGAATCTCCGGCTTCGGAGGCAGCGGATTTTTCTCTTTGCTGGGCTTTTCCGTCGCCGGACCTACCTGGCCGGGCGGCACCGGTTCGGGCGGTAACTGTCCCGGAGGCAAGCTCTGTCCAAATCCTACTACGGCCAGGCAAAAAATCAAGCCAGCCATTCGTAAAATCGACAACAAATTAACAGTACCTGTGTTAGGCTGGCTACTCATGTTCGTATGATGTTTTACTTAGTGCGGGGGTTACCGTTACTGCCCCTAGTTTCGCATTCGTCGTATGTTCCGTATTGCCATGCAGTAGATCGAGGAGATGCGGCGTCAGTTCTTCGATTGTTTTCAATGAAAATAGAGCGCCCTTCGGCGAGCCGGGCAGGTTTACAATCAACGTTCGCTTCCGGCTCCCAACGACCGCTCTTGACAGCGGAGCGAATTTAGTTTGTTCCAGTCCCCTCATCCGCATCAGTTCGCCTAAGCCGGGTATCTCGCGCTCGATCACGCGCCGCGTTGCTTCCGGCGTCACGTCGCGGAGCGCAATCCCTGTCCCGCCGGTCGTCAGAATCAACGATGCGGCTTCTTCTTCCACCCAGCCTTCCAATCTTTGTGCAATCGCTTCCACTTCGTCCGGCACTGTTGCACTCTGGACCACAGACCAGCCCAGCTTTTCGCATTGCTTCTGTATTTCCGGTCCCGAAAGGTCTTCCCTTGTACCGGCCACTACGGAATCACTGATCGTCAGCACCGCCACACGGATTGTGCTTTCCCTCACTTGCCTGCGTCCTCGTTTCGCCGATATGTGCCTGATTTACCCCCGGTCTTTTCCAGTAGGTAAACCTCGCGAATCGTGATCGCTTTGTCGAGTGCTTTAGTCATGTCGTAGATGGTGAGCGCGGCCACCGCCGCCGCCGTCATCGCCTCCATCTCCACACCCGTCTGCCCCGTCGTCGAAGTGGTTGCCGTAATTGCAATTCCATCTAGCTCTAACTCAAACTCGACTCCCACATGCGCCAACGGCAGCGAATGACAAAGCGGAATCAACTCCGGGCATTTCTTTGCCGCTAAAATGCCCGCAATACGCGCCACCTCCAACGGGTCACCCTTCGCATTGTGGGGAAGCGCCTGCATCACTCCCCGCGACATGGAAACGTAGGCATGCGCGGTGGCGGTTCGTTCCGTCGGCTTTTTGTGGCCCACGTCCACCATCGACGCCTTGCCCGCCGCGTCGTAGTGCGACAACTGCTTTTTCAAATCTTCTCCATTACCCGAATGGCATCACCGACTTTCCACTGGAGACGATCATGGTCGGCCACCAAGAACACGTTTGCCTTGGCTAGTGCAGGCACATCGCTCGAACCTTGCCAGGAGATATGACGCAGATGCTGCCCATCCTGGCTCAGGCGTGCCGGAAGAAATCGCGTGATGCCGCCCTTATGCTGAAACGGAGCCTCAAACCGGGCGCTGAGAAATGGCTGGATCGGTTCCAATTGCCCGCCGAGCAAGGCAAGCGCAGGCCGCGCAAATAGCTGAAAAGTGACCAACGTAGAACCGGGATTTCCCGGCAGGCCGAAAACAGGCTTACCGTGACAAAGGCCAAAGGCCGTCGGTTGACCGGGTTGTATTCGAACGCGCTCAAATTGAAATTCAGTCCCAAACTCGCGTAGGGTCGGCTTCACCAAATCATACTTGCCTGCCGACACGCCCCCGCTGAGAAGGAGACAATCGTGTTCTAGGCCCTGCTCAATCAGCTTGCGTAACGCATCGGGCGTATCGCGCGCAATCGGCAAAACTGTCGGATTACCACCCGATGCACGAACCGCCGCCGCCAGCATGTGGGAGTTCGAATTACGAATCTGATGAGCCTCGGGCGCAGCGGCCACCTCCACAATTTCGTCGCCGGTGGCCAGAATTGCCACCGAAGGCCGCAGCCTCACGCTGACCTCCATGTGCCCGGTCATCGCAAGTGTGGCGATGTGGCTGGCGTCGAGCGTCGTCCCCTGGGGAATCAACAGAGCGCCACGCTGTGCCTCCGCGCCGCGTCCGTTGATGAACTGCTCCGGCACCGCCTCGCGATCAATTGTCACCACCGGCTTACCTTCTTCGTTTTGCGATCGCGTGATATGCTCCACCATCGCTATGGCATCGGCGCCTTCCGGCACCGGCGCTCCGGTCATGATCTCTAACGCCTCGCCGTCCTTTAGTTCCGACTGCTCTTCTTCGCCGGCGCGGACTTCGCCCCGAATCAGCAATGTACCGGGAACGTTCTGCGCCTTCACGGCAAACCCATCTCTCAACGATCGGCGTAGGGCAGGGTAGTCGCGGTCGGCGAAAATATCGTCAGCGAGCGTTCGCCCGTGGGCTGCGTCTAAGCTCACCATCTCTGCCCGCGCGGCCCTATTCAACTGTTTCACGGCGTCAATTACCACTGCGCGAGCCTCCTCGAACAGCAAGGCTTTTGCAGAAGAAGAGGTGTTAGGCGACACGCTTTGGATTGTACAATTTTCCGTTCACTGTCCTTAGCTGTGGTCAGCGTTGCTGAAAATATCGCCAAAACACCAGAAGAACGGCCAGAATCGGCAGCGCTAAAATAAATCCAACCGGTCCAAAAAGGAAGCTGCTCGCAATCATCGCGATGAAGATCAGCAACGGCCGGAGCCCCAGCGGCTTGCTCAACATTCGTGGCGTAATCACAAACCCCTCCAGTATCGAGACCACTAGCCAGGCAGCAAAGGTGATTCCAAGATGCGTCAAATCGCGGCCCGCTAGGAGATCGGCTAAAATGGCCAACACCAGCGGCACAATGCCTCCCACATGCGGAATCACGCTGGTCAACCCGCCGATCACCGCAATCGCCGGCCACCAGGGCACCTGCGCAATGGCGAATCCAATCGAATACAATATCGCGAGAATCACCCCGATCAGCACCTGAGCCCGAATATAAAGTCCCAGAACACGTACCGACTCCCGAAACGGTGAATCTACCGTGCGTGACGTTAATTGCCGACTCATAATAAGAGGGTAGTCCCTGATCTGTAAAACTATTCAGGCCCCTTCGGCGCCTCCACTAGCGCTCTGGAAACCGAAACGTTAGAATCAAAACGGTTGGCCAGCGGAATGTGCAAGCGGTTTGTTCTTCTAGTCGCAATTTCCGCGATTTCTGCAACTGCTCAGGGGCAGCTCAATCGCGCGGACTCCGAAAAGGTAATCCGTGCGCTCGATAAGGGAATCCGCGGCGATGAGCTGAAGTGCTCCATTACACCCGTCAAGCCCTTTCTCGACTTTGCCTTCCGCTTCGACGCCGGCTTTATCTCCGGTTGCCCGGTGAAAGAATTCGGTGGCCGCGCGGGCACATTGACTTCTTACCTGCGAATCACTCCCGATGGCGGAACGCCCATCGTGCTGGCTGCCGGATACCGTCTACCCGAAATCTCCGCCTCGTTGGCCAAGCAAATACAAATACGAAAGGTGAAAACCAGTTTCGATTCCAGCGGTGTTTTTGTTTTGGGTGAAGGCAAATTCTCAGTGGACATGCTGATGGTGGACAACCGAGGCCGCGTCTATCGGGACAGTTGGAAGATCAACGCAGCGCGTAGCGGCCGTGAAAAGAATGTGCCGCTTGCACTCCCGGCCCACACCGTTCAGCCATTTCCCGTCTCCTCATGGGACGGCGGCGCAGCCGGTAATACAAGACGGAGTTCGCGGTTGACGATTTTGCTGCATGCCGCTCCTATCAATCCTTACTCGACGAAACTGCACGCCTGGGATCGCACCTTCCTTCTCGACGCCTTAGCTTCGCTTCTTCGGCAAACTTCCGCCGATTCTGTACGTTTGATCGCGTTCAACCTCGATCAACAGCGTGAAATTTTCCGGCAGGATCACTTCGACGCTGCAGGCTTCTCCAAACTTTCCGATGCTCTGGAGCGTCTGGAATTAGGTGCTGTTTCTTACAAAGTGCTTCAACAAAACGACGGATGGGCTCAATTATTGGCGCACATCATCAATAAAGAAAATTCCCGTGAAAAGCCGTCCGATACGGTCGTTTTTCTGGGACCGAACACCCGCAACTTTGCTAAGCTTCCGCCGACCATGCTTCTGCCGCGCACGCCGAACTCACCGCAGTTTTTCTACTTGGAGTATTTTCCTTTTTGGCGACGCGGCAGCGAATTTCCCGATGCTATCCATCACGCGACCGATGCCTGTCGGGGAACGAGTATCAAAATCCACTCGCCCGCGCAATTTGCCGATGCCGTTCGGAAAGTGAACCAACAGATGCAGTTTGCTGCCGCACAAAGGCTCTCGGTCGAGGGCTGGGAGATGGTGCACAATGCCACCGCTCCGAAAAGTAATCCCTAGTTTTTTATTTGCCGGATGCTTTGCTTCTAAGCCTTTGTCGTGGCACACTCTACATTTACCCTCTCAGCCGATATTCCAAACTGAAAGCGCAGAACCTTCCATGAAAAGTATTTCCGTCGTCGCTGTCTGCCTGTTCCTGTCGTTCTCCTTTTCGACCGGTGCCCAGCAGAAATCTCCTGTGAAGCCGAAAGTCGAAAAGACCAAGCCCGAGAATCGGCCTTCTACCACTCGAACGGAACAGCCTCCGCAACAGACACCGGAAAACCCCCCGGAGCAAGTGCGTTCTCCGCGCGCCGCGGCTTCCGGTGAGGAAGAACCGAAGACACCGAAGGGTATGCACTTCGACATGGCGGAGACCGCGCCCTCCATTACGCATCATCAAATCACCGTGAACGGACGTGTGCTCCATTACACTGCTACAGCCGGTCGCCTGCCAATCAAGAGCGAGACGGGAGGTCCCACCGAAGCCTTGATGTTCTACGTTGCTTACACGCTGGACGATACCAAGGCCGACTCTCGTCCGTTAACGTTTGCGTTTAATGGCGGTCCCGGCGCGGCCTCTTTCTGGCTGCACATGGGTGCGCTCGGACCTCGCAAAGTCGTCATGACTAAGGAAGGGTTTCTGCCTCCCGCGCCTTACCGTTTGATGAACAATGGCAGCACGTTATTGGACAAGACCGATCTGGTGCTGATCGATGCCATCGGTACGGGCTTCAGCCGCCCTTCGGACATGACGGCAGCGAAAAAGTTCTGGAGCGTGAAGGGCGACATCGAATCCTTCGGGGAGTTCATTCGGCTGTACATCACGCGCAACGAACGTTGGTCCTCTCCGCTCTATCTGTTCGGCGAAAGTTATGGAACCACCCGTTCTGCAGGTGTTTCCGGTTACCTTTCCAGCCGTGGCATCAATTTCAACGGAATCGTTCTTCTCTCCACAGTTTTGAACTTTGAAACCCTGGAGTTCAGCAAGACAAATGACGTGCCCTATCCGCTGATCCTTCCTTCCTACATGATAATTGCCGCCTATCATCACAAGCTTGCGCCGGAGCTGACGCAGAATCTTACGAAGGCCCGCGCCGACGTCGAACAATGGGCCTCCAACGAGTACTCGCGCGCTCTGGCCAAGGGCGACGCGCTCACTCCGCAGGAGCGCCAGGCGACGGTCGATCAGCTCGCTCGCTACACGGGACTCAGCAAGGAAATTATCGATCAAGCCAACTTGCGCGTCGATGTCGCCACCTTCACTCACTATCTTCTGGCGGATCAAAAGCTGCGGGTGGGCCGTCTGGATGGCCGCTATGCCGATCCCGACCCCGACGGTTTTTTGCAGACGCGCTTCTTCGATCCCACCAGCGCGGAAACCGGACCACCATTCACCTCGGCGTTTTATCAGTATGTTCGCCAGGAACTGAATTACCACACCGACATGCCCTATTTCACTAATGCCCGGCAGGGCTTCGGTCCGGCTTTCGATTGGAACTGGGGCTCTGCTGTAGAGGGTTTTCCCGACACAGCCAGCGCTTTACGTGAGGCTATTGTGAAGAATCAGTATCTGAAAGTGCGCGTGCTGGAAGGCTACTACGATCTGGCGGCGCCTTATTATGCCGTCAACTACACGATGGATCACCTGGACCTCACGCCCCGCTACCGTAACAACATTTCCTACGCTACCTTCGATTCGGGGCACATGGTTTATTTAAACTCCGATTCCCTCGCGAAAATGAAAGCAAACGTGGCGTCATTTATGGATCAGACTCTGTCGCAGGCCGATGTCGTTTCGAGCAGATAGGGTTTTACGCGACTAGATGATAGACAACTACGCCAAGACGCGCCGAGCTTTTTGTAGCCGCCAAACGAAATACGGCACCGCCGTAAACATAAGAATGACTGACGCATGAAGCAGGCTATAAATAATATCCTGAGTGGAACTACCGAAGGCGAAGTCCATGCTGATGTGTCCCAGACTGTCAGGAATCGCCGTGCGACTCGCGTGAATCTGGGCAGCGCCGCCCATGAAGGCGATCAGGACAAAACCAACAATAGGCCAAAACGCCTTGAGTCTTTGACGGGCGGCGACAAATCCGATTCCCCAACCGATGAGAACCGGCGCACAAAAATAATAGCCTTTGCCGGCTTGGAAATACCAATTAGAAAATCCGCGTAGAGGGCCGCCGCTAACGCCGAAAGGCGAATCGGCTCCTGGCATAAAAATGTTCCAACCGCACCATAGATAAACGCAGGCGAAAAAATAAGCCCCGGCCAGAAAGGCAAGCGGGCCGAACCCGAATACCGCCCACGGCGCTTGAACGCACCAAGATTGGAAATGACGTTGGCTTATCATCGCCTGAGCAAGTTCCTCCATCCCGCCAAGTCGACTGAGCGCTACAGATTCCGCATCCACGCGGCTAAGGCCCGCGCGTTCCTCTTCCGTTCTCAAATCCGTTAAGTGATCGTCCAGTTCGGTCAAATAGCGCCGCACATATCGTGGCGCGACGCCAGCCCTCAGCAAGCGTTCTCGAAGTTGATTAAACGGCTTCGACATGTTGTCCTCCCGCTATTATGCTCTGGATAGCAACCGCCAAAGTGGTCCAGGCTTTCGATAGATCAGCCAGTCGAAGCGCTCCCGCCGCCGTTACCGAGTAATAGATTCGGCCACGGCCGTTGACGGTCCCGCGCCTTGATTTGAGTGCTCCATCCCGTTCTAACCCGTGCAGTACCGGATAGACCACTCCTTCGCCGACCGCGATCACGGCCGCGGAACGGCTCCGAATGGCCTGCACAATCTCGTAGCCATACATTTCCTTCTGTTGGAGTAGCCGGAGAATGAGAAGCTCCGGAACGCCATTCATGAAATTCGGATTAGTTTCACGCGCGGCCATGCAAGATTTAGCATACCTCGAAGTTCAATGTATTGCAAGCGGCAAATCGTTGCGTCGTGTTGTCGTCACGATGAAAATCCTAAGATCGAACTGAATCGACCTTCCCATGTCGATTGTGATTCTCAAGTGACGAGAAAGTACGGGTTTGCATCCTGTCGATATAAAGCGTGCCTTGCAGGTGATCGATCTCATGCTGAAGTATTCGTGCATACCATCCAGAAGCTTCGATGACCTGCGGCTCTCCGCGATGACTAAGACATTGCACACGGACGTTTTTTGCACGTGGCACTGCGGCCATGTAACCAGGCAGGCTCAAACAACCTTCAAAAAAGATCACTTCCGGTTCGTCCAGTAACTCAAGAACCGGATTCACGATGACATGAAACGGCACTTCGCTTCGTCCCCGTTCGTTCAATTCCGATATGCTCAGAGCTTTTTGATACTCCGCCTTATCTTCTATGACGGCCAACTGCAGTAATTCTCCGATTTGTGGCGCAGCTAATCCGACCCCCGGGGCGTCGCGCATAGTCTCTCTCATTAGCTCGATGAGTTGTTGAGTGGACGAACTCAGAAGCTGATCTTTGGTCAACTCTTGCGAGAATAGACGCAAAGTCGGTTCCCCACAAGTCAAGATTTTTAGACGCATCTATGAATACCGTCCCAAATAAATCTTCCTGCCTGGAACACCAATATCCTCGAAAAACCGGAAACATCCGTCTTCGCTGAACCTCACCAAATATACTGCTTCGCTTCCTCTCGCCGCTGGTAGCTATCGAGTACGTGAACCACCCGCACTTTCTTCAGCTTTTGCGGCGATAACTGCCCCAGCGGCACATAGATGATCTTTCGATTCACTCGCGCCGCCATCTGCCGAAAGATACTGCGCGGCGGCTTGGCCGCGATATAAACTACGTGCCGCTCCACGGAGTAATCCAGACCCGCCATCAGTAAACGTTCCGCCTTCGTCTCCGCCATCTCGTAATCCGGATCGCTCCAAACGTCGTAAAGCCGTCGTGGAGGAAGCGTCATCAACAAACCGCCATACTCCGCTCGACCGATACCCGGCCCAACGATGTGCTCAAAAGGCTCGGTAGAGTAGAACGACATATCCGACTCGTTCTGATGCTCTCCTAGCCAAGTCGTCAGATAACGATAATGGTCATAGCGGTCTTCATCGAAGATCACCACCAATGCGCCGACCTCGCCGGAGAATTTCCCCCTCTCGCGGACGTAGAGCTTGCCTTCATGCCAGTTGCGCACCGTCTCGCGAATGTCGATGCCGTCCAGCATCGAAGTGGTGAACGGCTCCACCCGCGAGCGTTCTTCCGACAACATCGTCTTTGCGTACCGTTTCAGGAAACGGCCGTAATTCTCGATGACAAGATCTTCCGAAGGATAGGAGCAGATGGAGAACCCGTCCGTTTTGCTGGCCCACTCTCCCTTGAATTTCTCCCGCTTGCGCGCTTTCAACCCTGCCGGCTTCAGCATCTGTTTCATGCGTGGCAACCGGCGACGGATGCGTAGTTTCTTTGTCTTAATCCACACCTCTTCACCGGAAAGATTCAAGGTCTCCAGCGGCGGGTCCTCCGTCTGCTGCACGCTATAGCGGTTCGCCATCTGCCATAGCTCATAGGCGTAATTATCGTCAACAATTGAACGCGCGCCCAATGTCAAATCGTAGATTCCGGGAAGCAGGCGTCCATCCAGCATCGCCAGATTACGAGTAAATTTTGCGATGCCACGCCGTTGCCACGACTCGATCTTGTCGCCGGTGTTGATTTGATATTCTTCCTCCGACTTGCGCAATAAAGTGAGCTGCCATCGCGGCCTGTCGATGTGTGACATCGGCGGCTTGGACTCCCGCATACGCTCATAGAGTTCTTGGTAGAACGGCGGCTCGCTCGTCACCTCCGCCAAGCAATCGGGATGTAAATTGAAAAGTTCAGCTTTGTCGAATAACCGGGTTCGCGGAGCCGGGGGTTCCTCCTGCGGCGCCTCCATCGCATCTAGTAACGGATCCAACATGTTGAGCGAAATGACTGCACAAACCGAGGCCACCGGATCCGCGCCCTGGAGCTTCCAAGCCATGCCCGCTGCATGCAACTTCACGGGCTGACTGCGTTCCTGTGGATAGACTCGGTAAGCCTCCACATAACGCTCTATCCCGATCGCCTCTACCGCGTATGGTTCGGGATACATGTCATTGATATGCGGCTTCTCATGCGTGGCAGGCTCTAAGAACACAAGTTCCGCGCCAATTTCATGCGCCGTCCGTAGCGCCTCGACAAAGGGATCGCCCGGTTCCACCGGAATGTATACTGCTTTCTCTTCCGTATAGCCGTCGTCCGGTTCCGCAATCACGATGACCGACATTTGCGGCATCCGCTCCAAAGCGGCTTGATATGGCCCTTCCAAGGACGATGGCAACTCCACCGCGACGACTCGTGGACGCCGCTCCAACAAATAGCGCCGCACCTTCACCGCAAACTCTATCCGTCCCGGTACGACGGGAAAATAGGTGAGATGTCCGCGAGATAACGTTCCCGCATAGGCCGGTTCTTCCCGCATTTTTTACTGCCGCCCGCCGTAACGCAGCGCCTCTTCGCCCAAAACTGCTCGTACGGACGCCTGCAACATCGGCCGGTCCGGTTGGCCGGTTTCACTTTTGAGCTTCAACGCATAACGGGCAATGTTTACCCCATCTCGAACCGTGTAGCTTTCGTCCGACGCATGGGCCTGCTGCAGAAAATCGGTCACGTACTGCAAAATCTCGTCGGAGGAGAACGGTAGATTTTCCCGCAAAATCGCCAACTCTTCTTCCCGCTCCGGAAAGTCGATTAATATCTGCGGCTGCAGGCGCGAGTGAATATATTCCGGCAAATCGAAGGTAGACGAGTCTTCGTTCATAGTGGCTACCATCCGAAAGTTAGGATGTGCTTTGATTTTCACTCCAGCCGCAATCGATTCCACATAGCGTCGATTGTCTAGCAGCGGCGCCAGGCTAGCCCAGCTTTTCTCGCTCATGCGATTGCCTTCGTCTAAAATCGCTACCCCGCCGCGTATCATCGCCGTCACCAAAGGAGATGCCACGTATTTCAGTTGCGCCGGTCCCTCGATCACCGGTGTAATCAGCAGATCTTCCGGGCGCGTGTCCACGGTTGCTTGTAAAATGTAGATCTCCCTGCCGAGCCGCCGGCCTGCCGCATAGGCCATCGTTGTCTTGCCTACGCCCGGTTTGCCCAGCAGTCGTGGATTCATCGGCACATCGCGCTCATCCACCACCAGCCACGCCGCCATCAGCTGCCGCATCGCCTCTTCTTGCCCCACCCAGGTGACGCTCAACTCATCCGGATGGGCCAGATTTAAATCGATCCCCTCGACGTTCACCTTCATCCGGCTATCCTTACATTCGCTTTAAAAACATTAAACAGAAACATTTTGCCTGGAAATCACACTTCTCAAAGAGTAGAGCGTGTGCTCCAATCCCGACGTGACTGACCTTCCCCTCCATCGTAGAATGAGAGTGCTTCCAGGATGACGCCACAATTCTTTCGTCTCGCTTATGCGTTGGAATTTCTAGTTGCTCTGGTCGCCATTTTTACGGCTTGGTCGGAGATTGGCGGCCAAGTGGCGCTCGACCTGATGAGTTGGGCATGGAAGTTTGGGCTGAGCTTTGCTCTTGCAGGCGCTGTCGTCGGTTATACTGCTGCGCTAGCTGGCGAGGAGTCGCTTTGGAATCCGCGTTCTGCCCGCTGGCTGACAGCCGTGATCGTCATTGCGGTCACCATTGGCGGCATTACCTACTACTACACATTGCAAGAAGATAACGGCGGATCTGACGATACGGGTAACGTTTCGGCGCTGAAAAACCCCTTCGGCTCTTTCGGGATGAACTCATGACAGCGCAAAACCCGGTGATCGACTACGCCGCCTGGACCGCTCCCGAATCGTCGATCACCGTTGTCTACTCGATTCCTTTGTTTCATGAGATCGATTTTGTCGCTAATGAAGGATACCGGCGCATTCCGCATGGGGGCCTGGAAATCGGCGGCCTGTTATTCGGTCGCTTAAAGTCTGATTCCGTAAAGATCGAAGCCTTCCGCCCCATAGATTGTGAGCACTCCACCGGGCCTTCTTTCATCCTTTCGGCTCGCGATGTCGAAAAGTTAGGAGAGCAGCTCCGAGATGCCGGGCAGGACCCGGAATTGGACGGCCTCGTTCCGGTTGGCTGGTTTATTTCGCATAGCCGTGGCGACCTTATTCTGTCCGATCGTGAAGCAGCGCTCTTCGATCAGCTTTTCCCCCACCGGAACGAGCTGACGGTCTTAGTAAAGCCGGAGAAGCTTCAGCCGACGCGCTTCGCTTTCCTGGTACGTGACTCCCGTGGCAAAGTAAATCGTGAAGGCACGCAGCAGGCAATTATTCTCCCCTTGGCCGGTCGAGCAGGCCGCGCCGGCGGAGCCGATCCAGCGCCCTCTATTGTCGCGCCTGCTTACGAAGCGGAAGAGCTTCCCGCGCCTCCAGCGGCTAAACCTCCATCGATACCTTTGCCGGAGCAAAAGCAGGAAAAACCGGAACCGGTGCAAACGCCGCCACCAGTTGTGCGGCAGCCGCCCCCGATCGCCGAAAACAAACCTTCACTCAAAACGGTCCCTGCCGCCATGCCTCATGCGCCGCTGACCGGTAGGACAGCCCGGCAAGCAGCGCGACCCGCTAACCGAGGCGTCTCGATACTCGTTTCCATCTTCATTCTGCTGCTCGCGGGCGGCGTCGGGTTTGCCGTCGGATACTTTGCCTATTCCCGGCTCTCGTTTTCGACAATTTCGCTGACTGTGGAAGACCACCCGCCGGTGCTTTTTGTGTCCTGGCCGCCGGAAGACTCTCGCGATGCCGACTCAGCCTCCATCCGCGTAGACGATGGACCGCCCAGGCCGCTGACGTTACAAGAGAAAGCCGGAGGAGAAGCCGAAGTAAAAGTTCGATCGGGCAGCGTAAAAATCGAACTCCTCACTCATAAGTGGTTCCATGAGTCTCGCGGCATCGTTCGGTACGTGCGCCCGGCCGCTGCCGACAATCCCGCGTCATTTACTCCCTAGTTCTTACGTCAGCTCAAAAGCCGGCTAATTCGCCTCCACATCTTTCCGCCATTGATATAGAAGTGTCTGAAGCTGGTCAGCTAATTCGGGGTGCTGGTGTCTCAGATTGCGCATCTCCCCCGGATCTTGCTCCAGATCGGACAAGAATACCGCATCATCTCCCTGCAACGGCTTATTTCCTTCCGGTGTGCCGTCATGGGTCACACCGTTTAGAACAAGCTTCCATTTGCCGCGGCGAATCGCCAATTGTGGCCCTTCCGACCACGCCACGAATTCGTGCGGCGATGGCGCTCCCTTGGTCAGTACCGGCCAGATGTTTCGACCGTCTATTGTTCTGTCTTGTGGAAGCTGTGCTCCCGTGAGATGGCAGACCGTAGGCAAAATGTCAGCCGTCATCAAAATTTCGTTGATAGTCCGGCCGCCCGCAACATGTCCCGGCCAATTCACCAAAGCCGGCACATGCATTCCGCCATCGAAGGTGCTGAACTTGTATCCGCGATAAGGCGCATTGCTGCCGGCGGTAGCTGGCTTTTGATTGAGTCCTGCGCGCCGCTCCGTTGTAGCACCGTTATCGCCCAGCAAAAAGATGACGGTATTATCTCTTTTACCGCTACGTTCGAGTGCCGCAACGATACGTCCGACTCCATCGTCTGCCGCGGACAGCATGGCCGCGTACATTTGACGTTCCCTGGGAAGATTAGGAAAGCGCGCTATATATTTTTCCGGAGCGTGCATGGGGTAATGGACCGCGTTGAAAGGAGCGTACAGAAAAAGAGGCTGACTTTTTGCCGATTCGATGAATTGAACCAACTCATCGGCAATCCGGCCCGTCAGGTATTGCCCGCCTTCGAAGATCTCGTCACGGTTGCGCCAAAGATCGTGAAAGTTCGCAATGCGCGGCTCGCCCCAGTAATAACGGTGTGAAAAATAATCGGTGCATCCCTCGTGAAAGCCGTAGAAGTAGTCGAAGCCGTGGGCGTTCGGCACTGTGTCAGGAGTGCTTCCAAGGTGCCATTTGCCGGTGATTGCGGTGGCATAGCCGCTTTCCTTCAGGATGGAGGCGATGGTCTTCTCGGAAGATCGCAGCGGGTGCCCATTTCGTCCGACACCGGCACGAATTGGATAGCGCCCCGTCAGCAACGCGGAGCGCGCCGGCGCGCAGACCGGGGCATCGGAATACCAGTTCTTGCATACCGTCCCCTCCGCCGCAAGTCTATCGATGTTGGGAGTCTTTAAATCATGCGCACCGAGAAAACCGAGATCGTGCAAACCTAGGTCATCGAACAGAATAACGACCACGTTCGGCCCGGTGCTTTCCTTGCCTTCATCTGCATTCAGCAAAGACGCGGCCCCAGTAGATGCAACTGCGCCGACAAGCAAAGATCGTCTCGACAGATAGGGTGAACTCATAATCGATTAAAAGATATACCGTAGCGCGAATTGCAATATCCTGTTCGGTCTTGATGTTGAGCTGATACGGGCGGTGTTGGGCACGGACAGTGTGGCCCCGGGTTGTCCGAATTGTGGATGATTTAGCAAATTGAACGCCTCGGCTCTGAACTGCAGTGTATTGTCTTCCCATGGAAGACCAAAATTTCTGTGTATGGCAAAGTCCAGATTGTCTGTTCCTGGTCCGCGCAGGATATTGCGCCCGGAGTTTCCGAACCCGTATCGGGCCGGCGTGGGAAAGCAATTTATATCGAACCATTGATTGATGGTGGGCGACCCAAGGTTACCGTCGCAGGCGCGGTTCGGAAACGACACCGTTCCAGCATTTGCATTGTCGAATGAAAGGACAGGCGTAAATGGAAGACCGCTCTGCGCTTGATAGATCGCGGCGAGCGACCAGCCACCCGCGATCCTGCTGAGAACACCGGTTTTTATCAAAGCTTGTCCTTTTCCGAACGGCAGGTCCCATAGTCCGCTGAACACAAATCGCAACGGCACGTTATTATCCGACTGCGATCGCTGGGCGAAAAGATTGTAACTATTTTGCAGTGTATCGCCCGCACCGCAGGTGTCGCACAAATCGAGCGCTGGATTCTGCATGTCGATTGCGCGGCCGTAAGTAAATGTGGAAAGAAACGAGACGCCAAGCCCAAAACGTTTCTCTAAACGCGCCGAAACTCCTTGGTAATAGCTCCTGTTCCAAGGAGAAAGGCGCTTCACCGGAGCAATCGTATATTGAGCAAGCGGTCGTCGCGTATTGGGCGATCCAGGACCATTCGTAAGCGGCTGGTTTCCCTGCGATATTCCCCAGATATGCAGCCCCGAGTTACCCACATAGTTGACCTCGGCCAGGAAATTGCCTTTAAACTGCTTTTGTATATTGAAGTTCCACTCCTGAACATAAGGAGTCGTCGCATTGGGATACCAGCTCACGAGAGTCGACGTTGCAAGCGGATTCAATGTGAAGTTCTGTGGAGTAATGGGCGTGGGCCGCGGTAAGTTGCTACTGGGATTCAAAAGAAATGCTGTCGAAGTATTTAGTTGATCGCTGATAAGCGAGATGCTGCCATAACCAAAGAAGGGAGGATTAGAGGTCAAACGGTTCGTTACGCCTGTTCCTTGGTCCTGCCCGTAAAAGATGCCGTAAGCACCGCGTATAACGAGATTTCCCGCTTTCGGAAGGGTGTAAGCAAATCCCACGCGTGGTGCAATATTGGTGTAGTCGGTATCCAAGAGCGAGCGTGACCGACCTCCGAGGCCCGCGAAGACCAACTGCCCATAATCAGGACTTCCCGGCTCTAAAATGAAGTTGGCCATCCTATTTTGATTTTCGGTATAGGGGAAGAATACTTCATAACGAATACCCAGGTTCAGAGTGAAGTTGGAGGTGATAGACCACTGGTCGTTGAAGTAGCCGCCCGCATACTTGCCTCTTTCTATCGACTGAGCAATGGAACCCGTACTCGCCGATCCCGCTAATCCGAGTAGAAGGTCGGCGGCGGCGCTGCCGCTTCCGGCGCGTGCGTTAGGATTCTGGGTGAACACTCCAGAGAACGAAAAACTGCCGCGGCCGCTCGATGCCGCCATAGTCGAGGGGCGAATCGCTTGAATGTCCACCCCGGCCTTGAATAGATGATGTCCCAATGTCTTCGATGCGTTGTCAGATATATCCCACACGCCAGACGACTTCTGAAGCGGAGCATTGTTGCAGCATCCTGGCTGCGAGCCAAGGTTTGCGTAGCCAGTTAAGTTGATGATCGGTATCCCGCTGTCGATGCCCGGATCCAGACTGCCCGGAATGATCTCATCGCGCGGTTGCAGATCCTGGTTTGCTAAGGTTAGCCGCGTCCAGCCAAACCGAAATTCGTTTACCAGCGTAGGGCTGAACGTTCTTGTGTATCCGAAACCGATGCCATCGGAGTTAATAGTTTGGTTAGCGGGCGCTTGAGCAGGCAAGGGAAGCGCAGCGTTGGCAAGGGTCGATCCCCGGAAGATCGCAAGACGCCCGAAGATGCTGTCGCGGCTGGAAAGTTGTAAGTCGCCGCGTAAAATTGCATTATGAGTGGACTGGCGCTGTGTCGGATTGCTCACGTAATTGTTTGCAATGCCTGGAAGGTTTGGCAATGGATAGCGATTCAATAACGCTCGGCCGGTCGCATTGATCTGGCTTGCCGGAATAGTATTGCCCATGAAGCGCGTTCGAGTACCGTTCGCACTCAGACTAGATGGATTGTAGATCGCGGCACTCCCAAAATTGCCATTTCGACCTTCCACGGTCGGAACAGTCGAAAGTGCCGCGTTCTCGCTGCGTTCATGGAGTCCTTCATAGGCGCCAAAAAGCCAGGCGTGATCCTTCACAAGCGGGCCGCCTAGCGAACCCCCGTATTGGTTTTGTACCAGTAAGGGTTTGTGCCCATTCACGGCAAAGTAGTCCGCCGCATCTAAGGCGCTGTTTCTAAAGTAATCATATGCCGTTCCGTGAATCTGGTTGGTTCCGTTTTTTGTTACCACGTTTACAACGCCGCCCGCCGACGCGCCGAACTCAGCCGAATAGTTACTCGTCTGGACAGTGAATTCACTGATTGCGTCCAAAGGAGGGCGGACCATGTCTCGGCTTCTATTGTCCAATCCCCGCAGGTAGTTATCGTTGCGGGCACCGTCCAGTAGAAACGCATTCTGCAGGCCGGTATTCCCGTAAGCGGAAAAGCTATTGTCTCGGCTGCTCGATGACGGCACCGCGCCGGCCGTTAAGTTTGCCAACTGGAGATAGTTCCTGCCGTTCAGCGGCAAGCCGCGAATTTCCCGTTGTTCTGTCACTTGCGCGAGGGTGCTGGACTTTTGCTCGACCAACGAAGATTGGCCGACGACTGTTACCGACTCACTTGCATGTCCGGTTTTCAGAGTGACGGGGAGACTGACCGTTTCTCCCACCCTGACGTTGACTCCCTCCTGTTTGGACGTCTCAAATCCAGGAACCGAAATCGTGATGTTGTACTTGCCCGGCTGCAAAAAGGTCGCCGAGGCAATGCCGCTTCCATTGCTGGTCAGAGTTCTTGCTATGTTGCCGCTATCGGCACTCGCCATCTGAATCTGGGCAGCGGGTACGACTGCTCCGGAAGAATCCTTTACCTCGACGTCGATTTGTCCTGTGGATGTCTGTCCCCAAACGCTAGGCTGAGTACTCGAAAAAACGAGCAAACCTATCCATACCGAAACGACACGAATTTGCCAACTCACCGTGGGCCCCCGAATCTGAATCAACGTCCTGGGAAGACTTTAATGCTGCCGGACTTCTGAAACAAGAGTGTTTCGCAGCGAAATAAAAATTTTTTACAGTGAAATTCACCTATCGGGCAAGTTTTGTACCGTGCGACTGGCCAAAATGCGTAGGGTCCAGGGAGAGTTTCCCAATGCTCGTGCTTCCACCAGGAGTTCAAACCAAGGGAGTTGCTCAGCCTTTCGAACATGAAGCATTTTGCAGAGTTGTTGGGCGGAATCCGCGTTTGTTAGAAAAAGGCTGGCAGCCTCGGTGGAGGCCGTATGCGGTCCTCCGGCAAGAAGCACGCGACTCCCGGGCGTCAGGCCCGGCAGGTAGGCAATTCGGGCATAGCAAATAGTCGTTTGAGAGCGATTGATAAAGTTCCAGTATTCATGTCTCTCGCCCGGCTGCGGTTTCCGATTCACAATGTGAGCGGAGCAGTGATCGCCTCCGCTTGTTTCGATCTGAAAATTCAAGCTGTGATCGAAAAGCTGGACCCATGGGTTGCCGAATGGGCCGGAGATAAGCAATGCATTGTCTCCTTCGAAATCTTTTACTGTCAGCATATCCGGAGTCCGCACCGCGAGAAATTCAGGACCAACTACCTGAGCAAAACTAGGAATAAGAGTCAGCGTAAAACCCTGGGTGGCCGGCGAGTCAAAAAGAGCATCGGCGTATTTGGCCAGATCGGGAGCGACTTGCCTCAATTCATCCGCTTGCGTAAACCGATGCGCAATATAGTCTTGCAACGTTACCGGACGACCTGTTAAACGTTGATACAATTGCACATTCGCATCAGGCACCACCACCAGCAGACGTCGGCCCGGATTAGGATTCAGAAGCTTCAATAAGGAAACCGGAATGTGTCTTTGCTGCTCTCTGGAAAAGAGCAGCAAAGACAGTAGTACGCATGCGGCTACGGAAATGATCGTGATAAGGCGACCATTAAAGCCCGCCTTCGCAGGTGTACTGTGCTCGATCTGGCGGGCAACGTAACCGGAAGGAATAGCGACTTGCTGTAAAACAATGCCGTAGGAACCTTTCGGAATAATCACTCGTGATTTGTCCTTCAGTCCTTCCGTTAAGTAGAACTCTTCCAGCTTTAACCGCAATTGCCGAACATTCGATCGAACAATGTTGTCTTCAGCAGCGCTATAGTCTAGCGGGCGTTTGAACAAACGATGTCCAATCACGGACTCCTTCAATGATTCCGCGTCGCCTCTCGATGTTTGCTCGGCTAAATAGTTAAGGAGTTCATATAAGCGGTGCGAACGCTGAAAACAAACGCTGGACAATACTCGATCAACCGCCGCCCGCAATGTTCTTACGGTCTGATCGTCTAGCGCTTGCATTCCGATACTCCGCCGCCATTCTATCCGATTCTCAAATCCGCTCCCTGCATGTTCTTCGGTTTCTCCAGGCCAAGCACCCCCAATATAGTTGGAGCCAAATCCTTCAATGCGCCATCGCGCCGCAGCTTCACCGAATCATTCGTCATGTAGATGAGCGGTACCGGGTTGGTGGTGTGATACGTGTGCGCCCCTTCCGTCTTGCGATCAATCATCATCTCGGCATTGCCGTGGTCGGCCGTTACTAACCAGGAACCCCCGCATCGCTGCAATGCTTTGTAGATTTCCCCCAATCCCGCATCCACCGCCTCGCAGGCTCGTACCGTCGGCTCCATTTTGCCCGAATGTCCCACCATATCGGCATTGGCATAATTCATGACAATCACGTCGAACCCGCCTTGCTCAATGGCTTTGACTACTTTCTCGGTGATTTTCGCCGAACTCATCTCGGGCTGTAAATCGTAGGTAGCCACTTTGGGTGAGGCGACCATCTCCCGTTCCTCGCCTGCATAGGGTTTCTCGTTGCCGCCATTAAAGAAGTAAGTGACGTGGGCATACTTCTCCGTTTCCGCCACCCGTAAGTTCTTCCAACTGGCTTTGGCCATGACGTCCGCCAGGATGTTGTCCGGATGCTCCGGCGGCAGCACGAAGGGTAAACCGAAGCTCTTGTCGTACTGCGTCATCATCGTGTAGGTGAGATTTTGGGGAACGGTCGACCGTGACGGCTGTTCGAGCGTTCGATCCATGAAGGCCATGGTGATCTCCCGCGCTCTATCGGCGCGGTAGTTGTACATGATGATACTGTCGTCGTTCCGTACCAGCCCGATGGGTTCATCCCGATCATCCACGATGGTCGCCGGTTCAATGAATTCATCGGTGATGCCGCGTTCGTAAGACTTTCGCACTGCCTCGCCTGCCGAGTGAAACTTCGTGTTGTTGCCGAGAACCATGGCACCGAAGGCTCGCTCCACCCGGTCCCAACGCTTGTCACGATCCATGGCATAGTAGCGTCCGGAAACCGAGGCTATTTTGCCCACGCCCAAATCTCGCAACTTGGCTTCAAGCGCGGCGATGTATTCGGCCCCGCTCTCCGGCGGCGTATCGCGCCCATCGGTGAAGCAATGCACGAAAACATCCTTCAGGCCGTGCTGCTTTGCCATCTCCAGAAGTGCGTAGAGATGCGTCAACTGAGCGTGCACGCCACCGTCGCTGCAAAGCCCAAAAAGATGCAGCCGGTGGCCTTCGGCTTTCTTCATTGCGTTCAACAGCACCGGATTGTTCGGGAATTCGCCCGATCGGATCATCAGGTCGATGCGTGTCACGTCCATATAAATGACGCGGCCCGCACCCATGTTCATATGGCCCACTTCGCTGTTGCCCATCTGTCCCTCCGGCAGACCGACATAAGGACCGGAGGTGTGGATCAGCGTATTGGGATAGGTGCTGATCAGGTGATCGTAGGTCGGCTTCCGCGCCGCGGCGATCGCATTGCCTTCGATGGTCGGAGAGTAGCCCCAGCCATCCAGAATCGTCAGAACGACCGGCTTGATGTTTGCCATTGGTAATCCTTATTGGCGAAAGGCCTTTTTGCCCAGGTACACGGCCGCATCGCCCAATTCTTCTTCGATCCGCAATAGCTGGTTGTATTTAGCAATCCGGTCTGTGCGGCTGGCCGAACCGGTCTTGATCTGTCCTGCATTCGTCGCTACCGCCAGGTCGGCGATGAAGGCGTCTTCGGTTTCTCCGGAGCGGTGGGAAATGACGGTTGTATAGTTCGCGCTAGCTGCTAATCGTACGGCTTCCAGGGTCTCGGTCAGCGATCCAATCTGGTTCACCTTTACCAGAATCGAATTGCCGACGCCTTTATCGATGCCTTGCTGCAGCCGCTCCGAATTAGTGACAAACAGGTCGTCGCCGACAAGCTGTATCTGCTTTCCGAGTGCATTCGACAGGTTTTTCCAACCATCCCAGTCATCCTCGGCCATGCCGTCTTCAATCGAGATAATCGGATACTGCCGCACCCAGTTGGACCAGAAATCCACCATCTGGTCGGAAGTTTTTTCGCTCTTGTCCGACTTCTTGAAAACATACTTCTTCTTGCCGGGATCGTAGAACTCGCTGGCCGCCGGGTCGAGCGCAATTGCGATTTCCTCGCCGGGCTTGTAGCCGGCCTTGGTGATGGCCTCGCTCAAGACTTCCAACGCTTCTTCGTTCGATTTCAGGTTTGGTGCAAAGCCGCCCTCATCGCCGACTGCGGTGGAATAACCTCGCTTTTTCAGAACGCTTTTCAGGTGATGAAATGTTTCCGTACCCATGCGCAAGCCTTCGGAGAACTTTTTGGCGCCGATCGGCACGACCATGAACTCCTGGGGATCGACGGAGTTGTCGGCATGGGCCCCGCCGTTGATGACGTTCATCATCGGGACCGGGAGCACCCGCGCGTTGACGCCGCCGATGTAGCGGTAGAGCGGTGTCATCTCGGATTCGGCCGAAGCTCGCGCCGCCGCCATGGAAACAGCCAGAATTGCATTGGCGCCCAACTTGCTTTTGTTTGGGGTGCCGTCTAAATCCAGCATTTTGCGGTCTACTTGCATCTGGTCTGCCGCATCGACACCGGCCAGGGCGGGGGAAATCTTGTCCGTGATGTTTCTGACCGCTTTTCGCGTGCCTTTGCCGAGGTAACGCGATTTGTCATCGTCGCGCAACTCCACTGCTTCATGCTCTCCGGTCGACGCACCGGAGGGGACCGCGGCGCGTCCGATGGTGCCGTCCGCCAGATACACATCGGCCTCCACAGTTGGATTTCCGCGCGAGTCCAAAATCTCCCGGCCCACTACCTTTACAATTTCCATTTTGTTTTCCTTGAGGTTCGATTGCGTTACAAGCGCATCGTCAGCTTGAATGCGCGGCTTGAATGCAACGTTTCGCTTGAGGCGAACTTTTAATGTATCAGGCGCCGTCGCGCACTAACCCTAGTTTTTGGATGCGGAACTGGAGCGTAGAGCGCTTCATGCCTAGCCGGGCGGCCGCACCGTTTGCTCCGGCAACGGTCCAGTTTGTTTCCCGCAGAGCTTGTAGAATTTCGCTGCGTTCCGCATCTTGCAGTACACTCCGAATTTGCTTGCGAGCGGGCGAAACCGGTGTTTGACCATCGTCGCCGACTTCCTTCGTCCGCGACTTCAGCTCACTTACCGCCACTTTCAGCACCGGCCCATCCGACAGAATGACAGCGCGCTCGATTACGTTTTGCAGTTCGCGAATATTGCCCGGCCAATGATAGCGGACCAGCGCATGCATCGTTTGCGATGGAATTGTCTCAATTTGTTTATTCATACGACGCGCAAATTGCTGGGCAAAGTGACGGACTAGCAGTGGAATATCTTCTTGCCGCTTTCGGAGCGGCGGAATGTAGATAGGAAATACATTCAAGCGGTAGAACAGATCGGCGCGAAATTTGCCTTCATCGACCATTGCCGGCAGTTCCCGATTGGTGGCTGCAATCAGCCGCGCATCGGAGCGTAACGTGCGCGTACTACCTAAACGCTCAAACTCACGTTCCTGCAGCACCCGCAGCAGCTTCGGCTGCAACTCCAGCGGAATATCTCCTACTTCGTCCAGAAATACCGTTCCCCGATGCGCCAGCTCGAAGCGTCCGATGTGCTGCATGATGGCGCCGGTAAACGCTCCTTTTTCGTGGCCGAACAACTCGCTTTCGAGCAGCCCGGTCGGAATCGCGGCGCAGTTCAACTTGACGAAGGCATTTTTGCGGCGCTGGCTCAGATCGTGAATCGCTCGCGCGATCAGCTCCTTGCCGGTACCGGTTTCGCCCAAGATCAGCACACTGGAATCGCTGGAGGCGACCGTCTCGACTTCGTGAAGGACGCGGCGGATTGCGGCGCTTTCGCCGACCACATCCCGGAAGTTCATCTCGCTGCGGATCTCATCGGCTAGATACAGCTTTTCCTGCGAGAGTTGCTCCTTCAGATCGGCGATTTCGCCATAGGCCATGGCGTTCTCGACGGCGATACTGACCTGGACGGCAATCTGCGATGCAAAATGAAGATCTTCTTCGGTGAAGGGCCGCTCGTCGCGCCTGGCAAGAACAAGAAGGCCCAGCACCCGGTCGCGGCTGACGAGCGGAACGATACAGCAACACTGCAGGCCCTCGGGATTTTCCTCCTCGGTCGAAGTTTTCCAATTCTCGTCCATTCCGGTTACGAATGGCTCCCGTGTTCGGAAGACCTGGCCGATCAACGATCCGTCGATGGGAAAACTGCTTTGCTCCTGGAGAAATCCTTTGCTTTGGGGAAAGTCAAACGCCGATAGACGCAGGTGTTTGCCATCGGCATCGGGCAAAGCGACGCCTACCAAATCGGAATCCAGGATGCGCCGTATGTTGGCCGAGATGGATCGAAGCAGGTCGCGCAATTCCAGATTGGAAACGACGTTGTTGTTGACGTCGAGAACGAGTTTCAACTGATCGCAGGCTTTCTGCGACTGCGCCTGTGCTACCCGGCTTGCCTCCAGGGCTACGGCGTCGCCGATCGCCAATGCCACTTGCCCCGCCACAATCGACAGGAAAGCAACATCAGTCTCCGAATACGCGTCCTGGTGTTTACTGCTGAAACAGAGCGCTCCTAGATGGCGGTTAGCGGTCGATAAAGGAAGAACACAGCACGAGCGAATGCCATATTGCCGAAACCATCGGACGAGGGAAGGGAATCGAGTCTCGGCGCTTACATTTGCGATGACGACCGGCTGTTGCTGCTGATACACGTGATACATCAGCGTGTCCTCGACTCGCTCCGGCGGCTCCGGAGGCAGGATGCTTTGGCCAAATGTCTCGCATGCGTAGAGATGCGCCGACTTTGTCGCTTCTTCGTAGAGCAAAGCGCCCAAGACGGTCATGTCTACAATCTTCCGAAGGGTTTGCGCTAATTCCCGAAATTGTTCTTCCGGTGTATTGGGAGTGCCGAGAATCCGCAGCACGTTCAGCAAAACCGCTGTTCGCGATTCCGAAAGGGTGTCGGAAGCTAGCTGCCGGTCGAGAGCCGGTGAGAACGCGCTCATAGAGATTTCGATGTCAGCTATTGACTCCCGAAGCCAAAAAGCCTCCATCTACACTGATGCACTGTCCGGTGATAAAAGATGCGGCGTCGGAGCAAAGCAGAATCGCCGCGCCGACAACCTCGTTAATTTGACCGAAGCGTTTCATGGGGGTGCGCATGAGTAGTTCTTGTCCACGTCCGCTGCTGTCGAGCAGGGCAGAATTCAGCTCGGTCCGAAACACTCCCGGTGCAATGGCGTTGACACGAATGTCCTGCGGCGCCCACTCCACCGCAAGGCTGCGCGTCAGGCCCAAAACGCCCGATTTCGAGGCGGCGTAGGCAGCGATCTCTAAAAAGCTGACGTAGGAGTTCAACGACGCGATATTGACGACACGGGCATGATCGCTTTTGGTCAGCGATTGATAGAAGCTTTGGCAGGCGCGCAGCGTTCCGGTGAGGTTCACGTCCATCAAGCTGCTCCATTCCTCTTCGGTCACCGCAATGGTGGGCTTTCGAAAGATTTGTCCGGCGGAGTTCACCAGGATGTCGATGCGTTCGAATTGTTCGAGGATCGCGTCGCGCAAGGTATCGACAGATTGCCTGTGGGAGGCATCCACCGTGTGCCGCATGGTTCGGCGGCCCTCCTGTTCGATCTCGTCGGCGACGCTGTTTACCTTATCTTCGCGCCGCCCTGTCGCCACTACGTTTGCTCCCGCTTCGGCCAAACCGATGGCAATGGCTCGACCGATGCCGGAAGTTCCGCCCATGACGACCGCTAAGCGGCCGGACAAATTGAAGAGGTCGAGGGACATCTTCCTATTCTCCGACAAGCACCTGCGGTGCGGCCTACTGCCTGCGGCGCTCGGTTCGGCCGAACTGGGGTAGTTTCTGCGAAACGAAGTATGGCGGGGTGCGGGGTGGTGGCTTTGGTGGGTGGTCGGAAGGGGTAGTCACAGAGGGGTGAAATGTTGTAAGTCTTTTCATGTCAATAATTTGGATGTAGTTTTTGGGCCTAGCGAACGGGGTGTGGGCGAGACTGGGCGGTTTAGGAAGAGCTTTCGGCTACATGCGCAAACGGGATCGCCACAAGGAGAAGGAGCAGCAGCGGGCCGAGGCCGGCTTGCGCGCGGCCGACGTGATTTCTAAGACCGGTGGGCTGCCGCCGGGGTTCTTTCTCGCTGGGTCGCCGGAAGCGCAGAAGCGGGAAGAAGAGCTGCGGGCCGAGCCGCCTCCGCCGGAGCCGCGCTATTGGCAGTGTACCGGGCCGAAGACGCCGGAGGGCAAGGCGGTGTCGTCGCAGAATGCGCGGACGCATGGGCTGACGTCGCAGAAGCTGTTTCTGCCGGGGGAGAACGAGCAGGAGTTCGCCGACATGCGCGAGACCTGGTTCGTGCAGTATCCGCCCGAATCGGCGGCCGAAGGCGAGATGGTGGAGCAATTGGCGCGCCACTACTGGTTTCTGCGGCGGGCCGAGCGGCGCTATGCCGAAGTGGAGGAGCGGCTGGGGGAGAGTTCGGCGGCGGATTGGAGCGACGAGCAGTTCCGGCTGCTGGAGCGGATTGTGCGGTATAAGACCACCGCCGAACGGTCGTTTCAGCGGTCGCTGACCATTGTGCGGCAGTTGCGCAAGGATCGGCAGCAGGAAGAGCGGGCGGCGGCGCAGGCCGAAGCGCGGCAGCAGGCGGCGACGCAGAGCCGGGTGGTGTACGAAGGACGGGGCAAGAACAAGAAGCCGGTGTTCCGGGTGCTGGAGCAGTGGGTGGAGGCGCGGGTGACCGAGGGCGTGACCAAGACGTTGTATGCGCCGACCAATGAGGAACTGCGGGAGAAGGCGGCGGCGAGCGAGGAGAACGGGGTGATGCCGCAGATGGTCTACCGGCGGATGAACTTTCCCGATGGCGTGCCGCCGGAGTATACCTGGACGAATCTGCACGATCCGACGAAATGCGAGAAGACGGCGGCGGGGCTGTTTTGTCCGTTATGCGCGGTGGACGAGCGAGGCGGGTGCGGGATCCAGCGGATGACGTACGAGACTTGGCAAGCGGTGGTGGAGCGGGAGAAAGAAGCACCGGGGCAGCATGCCGGGCCGACCGGGGTGGGCAATCTGCCGACGCCGAAGGAGCGCGGGGGCGAGGTGCCGTTTGCCGAGATGAAGGAGTGGGTGGCGGGGGTGGGGGAGGCGGACGAGGCGCAGGTGCCGGAGATCGTCACTCGCATTGAAGATGGTCCGGAAACTCCGAAGGGTGAATAGCACTGGTCACCGAATGTTGATCTCCGGCGTGGGTGCGAGCGATGTAGACAAGTGTTTGCAGGATGGCCATGGACTCTTTGCACCCTACAACGAACAAATGGTAAAAGAGCAACTCTAACGGGGAGTTACTAGCCTTTCCGGTTTACGTTTGCGCTGATTGCGAGATTGTTTAGCAGGACCTTGGCCGTTTAGGCTTTCCATTCGCGCAAGGAGCTCGGCGGCGGATTCGAAGGCGCGGCCTTCGGCGCGGGCGAGTTCGGCTTCGGTGGGGACGAGTTCGCCACCGAAGGCTTTGGCGAGGATGGATTGGGTGAGGGCGTCGACGCGTTTGCGGGCGGTTTCCACGCGGGCTTCGAGGCGGTCGGCGAAGGCGAAGAGTTGGTCGACGCGGCGGACGATTTCTTGTTGTTCGGCGAGGGGTGGAAGGGGAACAGCCCAGTTCTTGAGAAGTGGAGTTTCTATTCTTCTGGTTCCGTGGGTTGCTTCTTTTACGGCGAAGAGCATCTGCTTTGCAAGAAAGCGTGACGCCAAGAACAAGTATTCGCCTGTTCGCGGTTGCTCGGGTACAAGGGCCTTCATGTCCTGGTTAAGAGTTACAACTGCATCCGTAATTGCTACAGGCAGCGTATGGTTGAGTATCATCCCTCTCACAACGAAGAGGATTGTACCTTGAGGGACTAGCTTTGTGAACGATGCAGCAAGAGCCGCTTGGGAAATGTGATCCTCGGTATTCCGGATGCGGTCACGCTTCATGTCCTTAGGGCTTACCCACGGGATGTTGCCGTTCCAATATTCTCGATTGTCCTTTGAGGGAGTTCCACCGCCGACAACACTTCCTAGTTTGCCCAAAGGTGCCCATGACCAGCTTGGTGGGAGCTCCTTCATTGACGTACGCTGGAAAACATCTTCGTGGGGCTCCGGTGTAAGAGTAGTTAACCGCTGAAGGAGTTCCTCCGCTGATTCGAGATTTGGATTGCTGTCTCGCCAGTCGGCAGAGAGGCGGCCGGAGCAGGCGGCGGCGAGGACGGATTGGCGGAAGCGGGCGAGGAGTTTTGGGATTTTGTTCAGGCGTTGGCGGGAGGCGTTTACGCGGGATAGCAGGGCGTCGAGTTTGGCGACTATTCGGTGCTGCTCGGGTAACGGTGGGAGTACGACTGAGAGTACGCCCAAATCAGATAACGAGACGTTGTTCATTCCCCCGCCGCGCTCTTTAGCTCCTATTTGTCCCTTTACTGTCGGCGACGCCAACTGTAGCCGGAGGAATGCGGGGCACGTAAGCTCCGGAAAGGGCCTAATAATCGCAAGTGCTTGGTTAGTATTCGCGGGAAGATCGGCGGCACCTACTAAAGCAGTCTCGCCGATAGTTCCGGCAATAGAAAAGAGCACATCGCCGTCAGACAACATCGAACGGCGCTGATATGCGTTCGCGTCATGAGATATGAAGTGCCGTATCGAAGATCGGTCAACTACGCCAGCACGAAGGTTCTCGACCTTGATAAAAGAAATGCCTTTGGATTGGTATTCGAATCCGTATGAGGTCGGAGTCGATCCCTTCGTAAGGCGTGAGACGTTCGTGCCCAGCGTGATGACCGCCCAGCCTTCCGGCAGCTCGCTCATACCTCGACAGCCGCTTCCTTCTCGATTAGCGCCATGATTTCGCGGAGGTCGTCGACTACGGCTTCTAATTCGGTGATGGCTTCGGCCGCTAGGTCCTGCGGCTCGGGGAGTTCGTCGCTGTCTTCTAACGCTTCGTCTTTTAACCAAGTGAAATCGAGTTTGTAGCCTCGCTCTTTAATCTGTTGGATCGAGTAGCGACGAAAGCGGCCTTCTTCTCCTTGGTCCTGACGTGGGCTTTTGCCGTTGGGGTCGGGGCCGTAACAGTGCTCGAACTCGTTGAAGTGCTCTTTGGTCAACGGGCGTTCTTTTTTCGTAATTCCAGGCACGTTGGAACGGGCGTCGAAGATCCAGGTGTGTTCGGTCGGCAGTCCTTTTTGCAGGAAGACTACATTTGCTTTGACTCCCTGGCTGTAGGGCGTGAAGGTGCCGCGCGGGAGGCGCAACACGGTATGAACGGCGCAGTCGTGCATCACGATTTCGAAGACTTCTCCGGCCTTGTCCTCGAATAAGCAGTTATCGGGAAGGACGATGGCGGCGCGGCCTCCGGGTTTCAGAGAATTGACGACGTGCTGGACGAAGTTCAATTGCTTGTTGCTGGTTTCGATGGTGAAGTCTTCGCGTTCGGGCGCCTGGTTGGCTCCTTTGGTGCCGAAGGGGGGATTGGTAAGGACCGCATCGAAGCGGTCGCCCCGGTCGGGCTCGTAGATGGTGTCGCCTAAGGCGATGTGGGGCTCGACTCCGTGGAGATAGAGATTCATCAACGCCAGGCGGCGGGGGCGGGCGACGAGTTCCTGGCCGAAATAGGTTTTGGTTCTGATGCGTTTTGCTTCGGCGCGGTCGAGGGCTCCTCCACCGGTCGTGTCCATGAGCCATTCCCAGGCACAGACGAGAAAGCCTCCGGTACCGCAGGCGGGATCGGAGACGGTCCATTCGGGATTTCCGTGCGGGTCGGGCTTCACGACGCGGCAGATGGATTGAATAAGCGAGCGCGGGGTGAAGTATTGTCCTGCTCCTTTTTTGCCTTCGCTAGCGGCGCGTTCGAGGAGGCCTTCGAAGGCTTGCCCTTTCACGTCGACGTCCATGGCGGACCATTCTTCTTCGTCGATCATCGAGATGAGGCGGCGGAGGTTGACCGGGTTGCTGAAGCGGGAGGTGGCTTGCGTGAAGATTTCGCCGAGTAGGCCGCCGGCTTCGCGGAGACATCGGAGCGTCTCGTTGTAGTGGTCGGTGAGATCGGTGCCGGCGAGCCTGCGGAGGTTTTGCCAGTTGTATTCCTCCGGGACGGCGGCGCTCCGTTCGTCGGCCATTTTGAGGAATAGAAGATAGGTGAGCTGTTCGATGTAGTCGCCATAATCGACGCCGTCGTGGCGCAGGGTGTGGCAAAAGCCCCAGAGTTTTTGAACGATGTCGGTCATAGGTTGGTTTGCGGAGGAGTAAAGAGGTCTCGACACGAGTGTCGAGACGGCAGACACGAGTGTCCGCGCCACGTCATGCGGCGATTTCTCCGTTGATCTCCTCGATCAGTAGTGGCAGTTGCCCGTTAAAACTCTTCGCGGCGCGGCCCCAGCCGCCGAAGCGGGTGAAGACGGGCTGGGATTCGAAGTCGTCTTGATCGAGCGAGAGGTTTTCTTGCAAATGGGTGCGGATACGGTCGAGCCAGTTTTGCTGGTCGGGGGTGAACTCGCGGCCGGCGGTGAGGCGCGTGAAGGCCTTGTCGACGCGCTCGGCGGCGGTGAGGAGCGGGCTTTGCTTGTCGGCGGCGTGCTTGACCATCGAGATGATGTCGCACATGGATTTCTTTTCGCCGAGGGCGTGGGCGCGCTGGAGATTGTCGAGGGTGAAGCGCTCGGGCGCGGCTTTGAGTTTTTCGCGAAGCTGCTGAAGACCGCCGGGGGTCCAGCGGCGGGGGCGCTTGAGGAGAACGGAGATGGCTTCGATGTCGGTCTCGTGCGTGCGGACCCATTCCCCGAAGGCGGTGAGGTAGTCGGCGGGCTTGTATTCGCGGCCATCGGCTCCGCGGACGAGCCATTCGGAGGAGACCTCATCTTTGGTTTGCACGGCGGTGAGGAAGGTGTGCTTGCGGCGTTGATAGCTGACAAGCAGGTCTTGGAAAGCCGGATTGCGAAGCAGGGCGAGGGTTTTGGTGAAGTCGTCCTTGATGCGACGGGGCAGATCGCGGGCGAATTCGGCGATGTCGCCGTCGGGGATGAAGGCGGCGAAGTCCTCCCGGGCTCCGCCGGACATTTCCTTGTTGATGCGCTGCAGGCGCTTGGCGAGGCAGCGGGTGTTGTAGACGGTGTCGCGGTTGGCCCAGATGTCGTCGATGATGGCAGTGATTTTTCGCGTGGGTCCGGCGGGCGGGTCTTCGGCGATGTCGGTGGTGTTTTTGAAATAGGCGAGGAGACTGCCGTCGAAGCAGTCGAAGACGACGAAGTGGGACTTGTCGGGGTAGCGCTCGCCTTTACGGGTGCCTCGGCCCATCATTTGCGTGAACAGGATGCGGGACTTGACGGGACGGAGAAAAACGATGTATTCGAGATCGGGGATATCGACGCCGGTGGTGAGCATGTCGACGGTGACGACGATGCCGGGGGCGGGGCGGTTGCGGAACTCGCGGATGCGCTGGAGGGGGCGCGTTACGTTTTGATTGCCGGTGATTTTGGAGACGAAGGAGTCGCCGCGACCGAAGACTTCGCGGGCGAGACGGACGAGCTGGTCGGCGTGGGATCGGTGTTGGAGATCGTTGACGGCGAAGATAAGGGTTTTGGGGAAGCGGCCGTGGGTGCGCTCGTGGTCGAGGGCGTAGGTTTTGAGCTCTTCGAGGATTTTTCGGTTGGAGTCGGGCGAGGTGATTTCGCGCTCGATTTGGGTGGTGTCGAAGAGGCGCTCGTCTTCGAGGTAGTCGAGACGGGCGGCTCCGGTATCGGGGTCGATGAAGCCGACTTCTTCGCCTTCCTTGAGGAAGATGCCGTTAATGCGGACGTTGGATTTGACCTTGACAACGTCGTAATCGACAAGGAAGCCTTCGGCGACGGCAGTTTCGTAATTGTACTCGAAGACCTTGTCACGGAAGAGAGACATGGTGTGGCCGGCAGGGGTGGCGGTGAGGCCGATTTTGAGGGCATCGAAATGATCGAGGGTTTTGCGCCAAATGGCGGTTTGGGAAGCGGTGTAACCACGGTGGCACTCGTCGGCGACGATGAGATCGAAGGCGTGGATAGGGAGGCGCGGGAGCTGTTCGGCATCTTCGTCGTCGCCTTCGAGACCTCCGCCCCAGTCGGCGCTGCGGCCGAAGAGGTTGATGGCGGTGCGCTGGATAGTGGAGACGTAGACGAAAGCGGCTCCGGGTTGGGGATTCTCCAGGTAGTGGTTGGGTAGGAGTCTGGGATCGAATTTTTCTTCTTCGCCGAAGTCTTCGGTTTGAAAGCGCTGGCTGTAGACTTCGTAGATTTTATCGAACTTGAGGCCGGGTTCGGCTTCGAAGGAGGCGAAGGCGCGGACGGTTTGAGCGGCGAGGGCGCGGCGGTCGACCAGGAACAGGACGCGGGGCGCGACGCCGGATTTGATGAGACGGTAGATTTCGTTGACGATGGTGAATGTCTTGCCGGTACCGGTGGCCATGGCAACAAGCATGTGACGTTGGCGGGCGGCAATAGCGGCTTCGATCGCGTCGTTGGCATCCCGCTGATAGGGGCGGAGACGAGGGCTAGCGTTAGGCGCGGCTTTCAGGTTGGCGATTGCTTTTTTGAAGTCGCGAGCGAGATATTCCTGCAGGGCGGCGGGGGTGTGGAATGCAGCGATTTCGCGCGAGCGATCTCTTTCATCGCGAATATCGTGATGCCAGAGAATTTCGCCATTGGTGGAGTAAAGAAAAGGCACACCGAAAGGGCCGGAGGCGATGGCGGGTTGGGAGATGCCTTGTGAATAGCGCTCGGCTTGCAGGAGCACATTTTGCGGACCGATAGAGAGTTTTTTTGCCTCCACGATGCCTAGAATTTTGCCGCCTCGGCAGAGAGTGTAGTCGGCGGGACCGTTTGCGGTGGGGTATTCCTCTACTGCGCAATTTTGATAGGCAGAGAGCGGCTTATCGGGTAGAAATGGGCGAACTTCCCAGCCAGCTTCACGTAATTTGCTGTCGATGATCCGTTTTCGAGTTAAATATTCGGAGTTTGCCGGCGATGGTGTCGACATTCGGAAATTTTAGTACGGGACTAGTGTAATACGGGGGTAGGTGACCTGCCTATGGATTCCAATTTCGTCCCGTATCTGTTGCGTGTAAAGGTGCTCTCCGAGAGGATAGCGGCGGATGGCGGGTTTCCTTTCAATCTTCCTTTTGTGGCGGGGTTGGATTTAGAGATCAAGAAGTCTGTTGTCTTTTTTGTAGGAGAAAACGGCACGGGTAAGTCGACGTTGATAGAAGCTCTGGCGGCACTCTGCCGATTGCCGGTTTCCGGTGGTGGACGGAGTGAACTTCCGGACGACCATGGAACGGAGCGGGAAAGCGCACTGTCACAAGTTTTGCGGCCTTCGTTTCGGCGGCAACCGCGCAACGGATTTTTCTTTCGCGCTGAATTCCAAGTTCATTTTGCGACGCTTTTAGAGAAACGGGAGCTGGATCCCGATTTCGATGGAAATCCATATGAACTCTACGGCGCTCGATCGTTGCATACACGGTCGCACGGTGAAGCGTTTCTGGCAATTTTGCAGAACGTAGAAGCTCCAGGACTGTATCTGCTAGACGAGCCGGAATCGGCCCTTTCTCCTCTGCGGCAATTGGCGCTTTTGGCCCTCATCCGTGAGCACGCCAACAGGGACAAAGCACAGTTTATTATTGCGACGCATTCCCCCATTCTGATGACCTATCCCGATGCGCAGATTGTCAGTTTCGATAACGTTCCACTGCGAACCATCGCACTAGAAGAGACGTCGCATTATCAAATTACCCGTAGCATTCTCGAAAATCCCGGTCGATATTGGAAGCACCTGTAGGTTGTAAAAGTTGCTTGGCGGATGTAAGCACGAGACTGGAATTTCCCCGGTGGGACGGTATCTTAGCCGGCGAAGAGCATACGGTTTCGGACGGACTGCTGTTGTTTCGCGGATTCAGCTTTCGTCAGCATGAAAAGGTGGGCCAAATAATCTGCTTGGCGCTCGCCGGGTTCTAAGAGGCAACAGCTAGTCCGCTGCCCTTTAATTAAGGCCTTTTGTGAAAAAGGCACTGCGCGCCGGTTGAGTTGTTCCGGGAGCCGGATTGTTATACAGCGATCCCGTTAAGCTGGAGGCCACCGGGTAGATATCGACGTAATATGCCGAATCCGAAGCATCGAACAGGCATTGATATGAAAGCGTAGCCCCGACGCTTTGACCGATTTCGGCTAGAATATCCCCAGGTAATTTTGCGTTGGCACTCACCGTGATCCTTGTATTCGATGTAGCAAAAGGGTCAGACATCAGAATCACTTTTTTCCCTGACACTTGGGAGATTTGCTGAAAGAGAAGAGTTAAAGTCTCTTCCACCGTACGCTCACTTGAGGGAAATGTCACAGGATAACTTGTAACCGGAACGACTTTATGCAGGGAAGCATTCGTGCCGAGAATTTGTGAAGGGAGTACATCGATACGGTCTGCTTGCTGAACGACTTGGTAGCCGTCTGCCGCATACAGCCCCGCAGTCTTATACTGCGAGAGAACGGAGTGGAGGGCTAGATAGGGAGTGGAATCGTCTTTCGCAAGGATAGCTGAAAAATCTGTTTTCGGAGTAAACAACAGTTTTTTTCGCCCGTGTAGCGTCGTAATGTTTACGCTTTTTAGCTCTAAAGGACTTTCGTACGGAGCTTCCTCATAATCGATGGGAGAAAGAAATGCTTGCTGAAGCTGCAGGAGAACCTCGGCTAGCGGTCTTCCTGTTTGTAATGCGGAATAGGTTCCGGCGGTATGACTTGGATCGTGATGCAGCTGCGGTGATTGCGCTGAAGCCTGCAAACTGAATAGGAGCCCCATTGTAATCGAGGTGAGTTTAATCCCGTAAGGCGCACACATACCCTTCCAGTGTGGCATCCAGGCGTTCATGCAGGAAGGTCTGGAAGGGGTCGAGATCTTCGGTGAGGGAAGCATGTTCCAATGCGTCAAGATAGCGTTTGCGCTCCTCCGGCCGCACGGCAACGGGCGGATAGCCGGTGCGTAGTAGCATCAAGTTCATTAAAAGCCGGGCCGTGCGGCCGTTGCCGTCGCTGAAGGGATGGATGGCGACCAGATCGTAATGCGCTCGGAAGCTCTCGGCCGGTTCTGGGGCGGCAAGACGCAAGCGTTCCCCGAAGTCGTGCATTAGGCGCGGAATCTTCGCCGCATTCGGAAAGATAACCGGCGAGCCTGCAATGCGGCGCGGGTGGGTGCTGTAGATTCCGCCGATGTCGGGCTGGCTGCGGAAGACAATACGCCGGTGCAATTCGCAGACGATGCTTTCGTCCAACGGGGTTTTCTGCTCGGCCAGCCCGCGCATCCAGAGGACGGCGTTGTAATGATCGACCGCTTCCAGATGATCGCGCAGCGACTTGCCGCCGACGGTGATGCCGTGTTCAATCACTTCCGCTGTCTCGCGCAGGGTCAGCGTGTTGCCTTCGATGGCATTGGACGTATAGGTGAGATCGACGTCGAACGCTTTTTGCAGGGCGCGCAATGCCTCGCGCGACATGGGCCGCAGCGCGTCGAGTTGGGCTTTTTTCGCAGCGATATCGGCCAATAGTGTTTCTGTTGTCATGGTCGTCTTCCTGTCACAGTGGCGGGAGTGAGTGTAGCGGATGCCCTTCCTGATGGTAGCTGTAGCATCGCCTGTGTCGGGTGGGGGAGGGCTTTTCTGAATGGCGCAAGCTATCGAGTCTTTGTTCTCGGTTTAGAAGCTCCGAGGACCGCAGCCATCAGCCCCGGAAAGCGCTTTTCCAAATCGTTGAGTCGCAGATTATTCACGTGAGTGTTGCCCGCCACCTCTACACTCAGCAGGCCCGCATCGATCATAGTTTTGAAGTGATGCGACATGCTTGACTTTGGCCGTCCGAGGCAGAGAGCGCTACAGCTGAGGTTCTTATCAGCCGCGAGTATATGGACGAGCTTTAGCCGCACCGGATCACTCAGCGCATGGAGTAACTTCGCCAGATCCAGGTCCTTTGTTTTGGGATGAGTAACAACCTTCACGTTTGACATCATAGCCGTTATTGCGTAAACTGAGGCCTGAGTAGTTCGAGAAACTTCGAACATCGCCAGTGGAAACAATCCGGCTTTTTCGTCTCACCTACGGCGATGGAAGCGGAGCGGACTCATGAATAGGGGTCAGAAGGAGAAGGGATGAAGGCTTGGGAATTATCGGGGTTTGGCCTCGCTAACCTGCACATGGTAGAGAAAGACGCACCGCTGCCGGGTGACGAAGAGGTAGCAGTACAGGTCAGCGCCGTCTCGTTAAACTCTCGGGACAAACTCCTGGTGGAGGGATTGTATAACCCTGCGCTAGCCTTCCCCATGATTCAGGGAAGCGATGCGGTGGGCATCGTGGTTCAAACAGGTGAAAAGGTGACGCGGGTGAAAGTTGGCGACCGGGTTTTGACAAACTTCGCAACGCGTTGGCTGGACGGTCCTCCGCAATTGGAGGAGTCGAACTATACGTTAGGCAATCTGATTTCGGGTGCTCTGGCGGAGCAGATTGTCCTTCACGAGGATGTGTTGGTTCATGCTCCGGCGTACCTAACCGATGTAGAAGCGGCGACCTTTCCGTGTGCTGCTGTAGCGGCCTGGTATGCAGTTGTAGAGAAAGGAAATTCCGGCGCCGGAAAGACGGTACTGGTGCAAGGAACCGGCGGCGTATCGTTGTTTGCCTTACAGATTGCGGCTGCCAGGGGCGCCGACGTAATCATCACATCCAGCAGCGACGAGAAACTGGAACGAGCAAAGCGATTGGGAGCTACCCAAGTAGTGAACTACGTACAACGGCCTGATTGGGAAAAGGCCGTGTTAGATCTCACCTCCGGCAAAGGGGCCGACCTGATCGTCGAAGTGGTAGGAGGAGAGAACCTGGGGCGTTCTCTACAGGCTGCCAAGATTGGCGGACAGGTTGTTTTATTAGGTTTTCTGGACGGCGTTACCGCCAATATTTCGCTCTTTCCTTTTGTGGTGAAGCAGCTCACCATGAGCGGCATTTCTGTAGGGCCGAGAGCAGCCTTCGAGAAGATGCTGCTTTCCTTCGAGCAATGGCAGCTTCGTCCTGTGATCGACGGTGTATATAGCTTCGAAGACACGTTGCGCGCTTACGAACATCTTTATCGTGGTGCTTTCGGAAAAGTAGTGATCAGCCTGGAGCGCGGCTAGACTGCTTCCATGCTTGTGGAACATGTACGCTCTCAATTACCTCATCGATCACAAACCTAAATTAAGGAGACAGATATGGCAATAGTTTATAGCAGCACAATTGTAAGTACCGCGCCGGAAACGGTGTGGGAACTAGTTAGAGATTTCAATGCGCTTCCGAAGTGGTTTCCCTTCATTGTCTCGAGCGAACTAGAGGATGGCAAAGTCGCGGGTATGGTCGGTTCAGTGAGAAGGCTACAGGCACAGGATGGCGGAGTGGTGAGGGAGCGGCTGCTGGAACTCTCGGACGCAGAGATGCGCCTCAAGTTTTTGACATTTGAGGGTGCGGCTCTTACGCTAAATTACGTGGGCCACATGCAAGTTCGGCCGATTGCACGCGGCGGCGGTTCGTTCTTTGAATTTTATGGTGTTTTCGATGCAGCCGACGGCGATGTCGGTAAAGCGAGCGATTGGCTTCGGAATTCCATCTTCGAACCGGTTTTCACGCGATTTGAAGCGCTGTTTGGCCGTAAAGGTGAGTAGCTCTACGCTGACAGGGCTGGAGAAAAGATGAGCAAGAAG
This sequence comes from Bryobacteraceae bacterium, assembly GCA_965219315.1. Taxonomy (GTDB): domain Bacteria; phylum Acidobacteriota; class Terriglobia; order Bryobacterales; family Bryobacteraceae; genus Bog-105. The sequence continues at coordinate 723,616 of CBDCNB010000001.1, forward strand.
TATAGGCGGCTATCCTTTTTGAAAGTACAGACAATATGACCAGTTCGGAGGTGCAGCCTGCATCTATTCTAGTTTTAGGCGCCGGTGAACTCGGCGTGGCTGTTCTTCGAGGCCTTGCAAAGCGCACTAGTTCAGCTTCCGGCATCACTCTTGCCGTACTGCTACGTCCGAGGGTTGGCGGTTCGGCTGAGCTTCGGAAGCAAAAGGAGATCGAAGAACTACGCCGGCTTGGCATAGATTTTATGTTCAGCGATCTTGCCACTGCTTCGGTAGAAGAGCTAGCTTCTTTGTTTGGACAATTTGAAACGGTTATCGGCTGTACAGGTTTTGCGGCAGGTGGCAGTATCCAGCGAAAACTCGCTCGTGCGGTACTTGCCGGTGGTGTGAAACGATATGTCCCTTGGCAGTTCGGAGTCGACTACGATGCCATCGGCCGAGGAAGCGCGCAGGACCTTTTTGACGAGCAGCTTGAAGTACGCGATTTGCTGCGGAATCAAAATCACACGGAGTGGATCATTATTTCGACGGGCATGTTCACAAGCTTTTTGTTCGAGCCCTCCTTCGGTATTGTCGACCTGGTGGGAAATGTGATGCATGCGCTGGGGAGCTGGATGACGGCTGTGACGGTAACAACGCCAGAAGACATTGGCATCCTGACTACAGAAGTGCTATTTGCCGAGCCGCCAATTAGGAATCGCGTCGTGTACACGGCAGGAGATACCCTCACCTACGCCGAGCTAGCCGACACCCTGGATCGGGTTCTTCATCGAAAGATGCGCCGAGTAACGTGGAATCTCCCCCTGCTGAAAGCTCAGCTGGAGCAGGATCCCGAAAACCCGATTCTAAAGTACAGAATAGTGTTCGCGGAGGGAAAAGGCGTCGCGTGGGCGATGGCCGACACCTTCAATGCAGTGAGAGACATCCCGATGATCGGTGTGGAGCGCTGGGTGCGGGAGAATCTGAAAATGATGAGAACGGCGGCGCCTTAACGCCTGCGGTTTTTACAGCTATGGTGATGGTTCTCACAGCATAGATAGCCCCTAAATAAAACTTCGGGTATTCAAGCCCTTATATAATCGTTCGTTGCCGTGCACGTCTCCATCGCCGGTCAACAAAGATTATAAAAATCGAAATGAAGCAACGCCACGTCAGCCAGCCTAGCCGCCGCGATCTCGCTAAAGGTCTTCTGCTTGCTCCTTTCGTTCTGAAAGCGGCGCCGAATAGTTCCCGGGGACTCGTCAAGCTAGATCCGGCCCGCGTGATCGGCGCGATCGATCCTAAAATTTACGGCAACTTCACGGAGCATCTCGGTCGTTGTATCGAGGGCGGCATCTTCCAGGAAAACTCTCCGTTGTCGGATGCGAATGGCTATCGCCGCGATGTTTTCAAGGCAGTGCAAGATCTGCACGTCACTCTTCTTCGTTGGCCGGGTGGTAATTTTGCTTCGAATTACTTTTGGACAGACGGGATCGGTCCGCGCGATGAACGGCCGGCTCGTTTGGAGCTTGCCTGGGGGACCGTTGAAGATAATCGGTTCGGTACTCATGAGTTCCTTAACTATGCGGAAAAGCTCGGGACGCAGCCTTATCTTTGCGCCAACCTGGGGACGGGTTCGTGGGAATTAGCCGAGCGTTGAGTAGAGTACTGCAATTCGCCGCAGCCCACGGCCATGACCAAGCTCCGTCAAAAAAACGGTCGGCAAGAGCCTTGGAAGGTGCGGTATTGGGGGCTTGGTAACGAGATGGATGGGCCTTGGCAGATGGGCCATCGCACGGCTTCCGACTATGGCAAGTTTGCTTTGGAAGCAGCAAAGATCATGAAGCTGGTGGACCCCTCCATCAAGGTGGTTGCGGCGGGTGCGGCCGATTTGGGTGGCGATTGGGCGGGTTGGAATCGCACCGTCCTGGATCTGCTGAAGGACCACGCCGACTATCTCTCGCTTCACCTTTACGTGGGAAACAAGGAGAACGATTTCGAAGAGTTCATGGCCAGTTCTCTTCAGTTGCAGAAACTGACGAAGACCGCTGAAGGGTTGATTGGCGCGGCGCTGACGAACGCTCGTCCGGACAAAAAACTCTACATCGCCTGGGATGAGTGGAATGTCTGGTATCGGGCCCGGGGCGAAGGCAAGGAAAAGGGGCGGCACATTCTGGAAGAACACTACAATCTGGAAGATGCGCTGGTGATCGCCACCTTCTTAAACACGTTCCTGAACAACGCGCACATCGTGAAGATCGCGAACCTGGCGCAGCTTGTGAACGTGATCGCGCCGATATTCACCAATGACAAGGGCCTCTTCCTGCAGACTATATATTACCCGCTGCAGCTCTTTGCGAACAACTCACGCGGCAACGCCCTGGAGTTGGCGATCGAGTCTCCTACCTACACCAGCAAGAAATGGGGAGCTGTGCATTATTTGGATATCTCGGCTGCGCATGACAACGGCTCTCTTGTGCTGAACATTGTGAACCGGCATGGCACGGAAGCATTGGAAGTGGAATTCGAAGCGCAAGATGCGAAGTTCTCCACCTCCTTCGCCGTGTCGGAGGTAAACGGTCCCGATATCAAATCCGAAAACAACTTCGGATCGCAGCCCGTCGGTATTAAGACGAGCTCGACCACGGTCAGGAATAATCGCCTTCTTTACCGGTTCCCGCCACACTCGTATACGATGCTAAAAGGCACCATGGCTTAGTGCTTGCCCCGGCAAGCCTTCTTACCAGTGATGAACACTCCGTACGCCTTCCTACCTTACGCCTTCCTATTGGCGAATCAAAAGCTCCTGTCGCTGCGACCGGTTGACCTGGCCATCATCGCGCTGTACTTCGTGATGGTGCTGGGCATCGGCTTCTATCTGAAGCGCTATACGAAGACCGGTGAAGATTTTTTCCTTGCCGGTCGGGATATGAGTGCGTGGATCGCGGGCCTGAGCTTCGTTGCGGCGAATCTGGGTTCGCTGGAACTGATGGGGTGGGCCGCCGCTGCTTATCAGTACGGACTTCTCGCCGCGCACTGGTATTGGATCGGTGCGATACCGGCGATGCTGTTTCTCGGCATTGTGATGATGCCGTTCTACTACATTTCGAAGACACATTCCGTTCCCGGCTATTTGCAACTGCGCTTTGGGGAAGGGTCGCGCGCGCTTTCGGCCATCACGTTCGGCTTTATGACCGTACTGATGAGCGGCATCAATATGTATTCGATGGCGCTGGTCTTAAAGATCGTCCTTGGCTGGGACATTAACTTCAGCATCTGGATTTCTTCGATTACCGTTGCCGCGTACGTATTCCTGGGGGGTTTGTTGTCCGCGATTTTCAACGAGGTCCTGCAGTTCTTTCTTATTTGGTTCGGGGCGATTCTGATCTCCATCATCGGCTTGGTAGAGGCGGGCGGCTGGAGCGGCATGGTGCGCCGCATTCATCAGAACTTTCCTCATCAGGATTACACGCATCTCTGGCTCGGCTTAGGCGCGTTTTCCGATAATCCGATGGGCATCCATTGGACCGGCATCGTTCTTGGCCTAGGCTTCGTAATTGCTTTTGGCTATTGGACGACGGACTTCCTGGTAGTGCAACGCGTTCTCACCGCAAAAGATCTTCGTAGCGCAAAAATGGCTCCGATAATTGGAGCCGGCTTCAAGATGGCGGTGCCTTTCATTGTGATTCTTCCCGGCCTGCTTGCTCTGGCGGTGCTTCCGGAAAAGCTTGTCGGCGAAGCACAAGCACAGGCGACCGGCATGCATAGTTATAACGAAGTGCTGCCCCTCATGCTGGCCCGTTATTGCGGCCCCGGCCTGCTTGGGTTGGGCATTACCGCCCTGATTGCCGGATTCATGTCCGGGATGGCGGGCAATGTCAGCGCGTTTGCCACGGTTTGGACCTACGATATCTATCGCGCCTTCATTCGCAAGGCCGCGCCCGATGATCACTACGTCTCGATGGGACGCTGGTGCACTATTGCCGGGGTCCTGATCAGCATCGGCACTGCCTATTTGGTCATGCAGTTTCTCAGCATCATGGACTATGTGCAGGCACTTTTTTCGTTCTTCATTGCGCCGTTATTCGGAACCGTCATTTTGGGAATGCTATGGAAACGCGCCACACCGGCAGGCGGTTTTTGGGGACTCCTCTGCGGCACGGCGGGTTCGATCGGGCTGTGGCTTTGGGTGAAGCTCGATCCGGTGGCACTGCGCTACGTGGCTCTTTCGCCTAATGCGAAGGACATGGCGGAGAATATGTATCGTGCTTTGTGGTCTTGGATCATCTGTGTTGTTGTGACGGTGGTTGTCAGCGTGTTGACCAAGCCGAAACCAGAGCGCGAATTGAATGGCCTGGTTTATGGCTGTACGGTGGTGCCGGCGGAAACAGGTCTGCGCTGGTTTCAAAAACCTTTGCTCTGGGCGGGGGTCATCCTCATCGTCTTTGTCGGCTTGAATATTATTTTCTGGTAGAACAAAGGTTGCCATGCACGACAAAACTCTTATCTCCATCTGGTTCTTTATTGGAGTACTGCTCACGGCCTATGGCATCCTGATCACCGCTTCAGGGCTGTTCGAGCTTGCTTATCCTCCTTCGCACGCGGTCGTGTTGGCACGTCTTCATGCGGGCGTATGGTGGGGCGGAGTGCTCCTGCTGGTCGGGCTGTTTTATACGATTCGCTTTTTTCCAAGGAAACGATAAATGTCATCTATTAACGATCCCTGTTTTAAGGTCGGCCTCATTGTGGGCAACCGCGGCTTTTTCCCTGACCACCTAGCTTCGACGGGCCGCGAAGATATGGTGCGCGTCCTGGAAGGCTGCGGTATCGAAGTGATTGCGCTCACGCCGGAAGAATCGAAGTTCGGCGCGGTAGAAACATTTGAAGAAGCCAAGCGCTGCGCGGAGCTCTTCAAGCGGCACCGCGAGACGATTGACGGAATCATCGTCACGCTTCCCAACTTTGGGGACGAACGCGGCATCGCCGACGCCCTGCGGCGTTCCGGTTTACAAGTGCCGGTGCTGGTGCAAGCGACCCCGGACTCCCCGGGCAAGATGACCATTGCCGACCGGCGCGATAGCTTTTGCGGCAAGATGTCGGCCTGCAATAATCTGAAGCAGTACGGCATTCCCTTCTCGCTGACCACTCTTCATACAGAAGCGCCTACGTCGGCTGAATTCGCGAAGGACCTTGTCTGGTTCATGAGCGTTTGCCGCATCGTGCGCGGGCTGCGCAATCTGCGTGTGGGAGCGATCGGGGCTCGTCCAGCGGCGTTTAATACTGTGCGCTACAGCGAAAAGATCCTGGAAGAGAACGGCATCTCAGTTATCACGGTCGATCTGTCTGAAATCCTGGGCCGAATTTCCCGCATGAAGGACACCGATGCCGCGGCGGAGAATAAGCTGGAGTCTATAAAGAAGTACGTGTCGACCAATGACGTGCCGGCCGAGTCGCTGATGAAAATGGCGAAACTTGGTGCGGTGGTGGACGGCTGGATGCGCGAGCAAGACGTCACCATCAGCGCCGTTCAGTGCTGGACTTCGCTGGAAGAAAATTTCGGCGTTGTTCCATGTACGGTGATGAGCATGATGAGCGAGAACTTATTGTCCAGTGCCTGCGAAACCGACATTGCGGGCGTGATCGGCATGCATGCTCTGCGCCTTGCTTCCGGTACTCCTAGCGCGCTGCTCGACTGGAATAACAATTATGGCGATGATCCGAACAAAGCCGTCTGCTTTCACTGCAGTAATCTGCCAAAGCACTTTTTTGCCGAAGTGAAGATGGATTTTCAGGAGATCATCGCCGGCACGGTCGGGAAGCTGAACACGTTCGGGACTTGCGTAGGACGCGTGAAGCCCGCTCCGATGAGTTTCGCCCGTTTTTCGACCTCCGACAGCACTGGCCAGATGCGCGGCTATGTGGGCGAAGGCCGCTTCACCGAGGATCCATTGCTCACCTTTGGCGGCGCGGGGGTGGTGGAGATTCCTCGTCTACAGCATTTGCTGCGCTACATTTGCGAAAACGGATTTGAACACCACGTAGCGGCCAATCTCTCGCATACGGCGGCGATGGTCTATGAGGCGACGACGAAATATCTTGGCTGGCAAGTGGAATGGCATCAGGGCTGAGCAGGAGAAGCATGGGCATTGTTGTCGCGGGGGCCGATTTCGGTACGCTGAGCGTTCGCGTTTCTATCTTCGATAGCGAGAAAGGCAGGCTGGGGGCGGGTGTCGCCGAGTATCCGCTTCATCGCTTGAAGAACGATCCGGACTACGCGACGCAAAGCCATGAAGATCATATGCGGGCGCTGGTGGAGGCCACGCACGAGGCATTAAGGAAAGCAGATGTGGATGGCTCGCAGGTGAAAGCGCTTGCGCTGGATACTACCGGGTCCAGCGTTGTTCCAGTCGACGCAAATCTGCAGCCGCTGGACGAGTACTATCTCTGGTGCGACCATCGCGCCTGGCGGGAAGCTGGAGAGATCACCAGGCAAGCTCATGATTACGGCTTAGAAGCGATCGAGTGGTCTGGTGGCGTATATTCCTCAGAGTGGGGCTTTTCCAAGCTTTTGCACTGGCTTCGCCATCATCCGAACAAGCGCGAGAAGCTAGGCTCCGCCTTTGAACACTGCGACTTGGTGGCTGCTACGTTGTGCGGAGTAAACGACGTTGCGAAAGCAAAACGCAGCGTCTGCGCGATGGGCCACAAATGGCTTTGGAACAAATCGCTGGGCGGGCTCCCGCCGGAAGACTTCCTTGTTTCTGTCGATCCGCTTTTTGCGGGTGTTCGCGAAAAACTACAGGGCGACTACGCCACATCCGATGAAATCTACGGCACGCTTTCGGAGGAGTGGGCGGAAAAGCTTGGCCTGACGACGGAAGTGGTGATTCCGGTAGGAGCTTTCGACGCACACTGGGATGCGATCGCGGCTGGCGTAAAGCTGGGCGACATGGTAAACGTCATCGGCACCTCTACCTGCATCATTGGCTTGAACGATGCGGAAACGCTGGTGCCTGGCGTGTGCGGCGTTGTTCCCGGTTCTGTCGATCCTCGACTGACCGGTATCGAAGCGGGGCTTTCCGCAGTAGGTGACCTCTTCGATGCCATCGCACGCCGTGCCGGATCGAATGTTGAGACGCTCTCGCAAGCCATGGGCGGCTACCGGGCAGGGCAGACGGGCCTGCTTCGTTTCGCCTGGGATAATGGCGATCGCACGGTTTTGGTGAATCCGGAACTCGGTGGCATGACGTTAGGTTGGCATCTCACCAGTAGTCCTGCCGATGAGCTGTTCGCCGCCATCGAAGGAACTGCGTTTCACACGCGCATCATCCTGGAGCGCATGGAAGAGAATGGCGTTCCGATCAAGCGCGTTATTAACGGAGGCGGTATTCCCAAGAAGAACGACGTATTGAATCAGGTCTACGCTAATGTGCTGAACAAGCCCATTCTTGTCCCACAGGGCGACATTACCAGTCTTGGTTCGGCGATCTTTGCCTTTCTCGCCGCGAAAGCTTTTCCTACCATCGAAGCCGCCCAAAGTGCGCTCTGCCCGGAGCACATCGCCTTTCATCCGCAACGGGAAAGCGTAGAGGTTTATGAAAAGCTATTCGCTCTTTATCGCCGCCTCTACTTCGGCTTCGGAAGCAGAAAGTCGGAGCCCGTCCACGTGGGCGACATCTTGCCCGAACTAAGAATCATTGCCGCCGACGCGCGAAAATCGGAAGCAGCATCTTCATGAGTATGAATTTGAAACAGCTACGAGAAGAAGTGTGGGAGGCGAATCAAGACCTGGTTCGCCGCGGTTTGGTGATCTTCACTTTCGGCAACGCCAGCGGGTTCGACCGCGCCAGCGGCTTGGTTGCGATCAAACCCAGTGGAGTTCCTTACGATAAGCTGACTCCCGGCGATCTTGTCGTTACCGATCTTGCGGGAACGATTGTGGAAGGGGACCTGCGCCCTTCCTCCGACCTGCCGACCCATCTTGCTCTTTATCGTGCTTTCGAAGGTGTGAATGGCGTAGTGCATACTCATTCGCGTTACGCAACTTCCTGGGCTCAGGCGGCGGCCGAGATCCCCTGTCTTGGTACTACCCACGCCGACTATTTTCGTGGCGCTATTCCCGTTACGCCATCGATGAAACCGCCCGAGATTCAGTCCGACTATGAGCGCAACACGGGGAATGTCATTATCGAACGCTTCCGTCTTTTAGACCCGCTTGCTACACCGGCGGTTTTGGTGGCCGGTCATGCACCTTTTTGCTGGGGACGCACGGTAACCGACGCGGCGCATACTGCCGCCATTGTGGAGGAGTTGGCCCACATGGCTTTTCTCACCTTCACCATTCGGGCCGATGCCGCCGAGATTTCAAACGTGCTCCGTGATAAGCATTTTCTTCGTAAGCATGGAGCGAATGCTTATTATGGGCAGAAGTAATTTTACGGTTTTTCAGCTCCTTCGATCCTGGCTAGACGGCGGTCGAAAGTACCCAATGGTAAATGCCCGGCTTTACGGGCTATCCCTAAGATTAGGCAATCGGCAAAGCCCAACGCGGGCCGCGTATGAAATAAGCTGAGCGCCTCTGCCACAACATCCGGATCTTGTAGTGTCAATGTTTCATGATTCAGCAGCATTTGAATGATAGCCACTAGATCGGACGCACTGCGTTTATATAAATCAGCAAGAACCCACACAGTTTCGGCAACCACTAGAGTGGACACCCACGCTCCCTTTTCAATGAAAGCCTGAGCAGAAGCCGCTTGATCCTCGTCGTCACGAGCAATCAACCGAACTAGCACATTCGTATCAACGGCGCGCATACCGCTTCAGAGCGTGATGCCGAATACTTTCCTTTATTTCCTGTATGGATCGTAATGGCGGGGCTCCTTCCGGGAATGCAACCCGATGAATATCTTGAGAGGAGAACGTACCCGAGCGCCGTACGATGATTTGGCCGCCGTCCTCCTCCCATTCCAGAATCGATCCCGGACCTACGCCAAGTTTCCGCCGTATCTCAAGAGGGACTGAGATCTGGCCCTGTGTTGTGATTTTCGATCGAGCTAACGGCATGCTTAATATTACCAGGGTAATGACGTGGTGTGTTTTGTCAATTCCTTGACTGATGCGTTACCAGCAGCACAGCAGGAACGTCCGATTGCGTTAAAACAGATTGAATAGCCCGTCCCAATTGCAGCCCGAAATCCGTGCTGCGGTCCACGGTACCCATCACAATCAACTGATAGGAGACACGCTTCAACTCTTTGATAATCTCCTCGGCGACATCCGTTCCGAGCTGTACACGTTCGCTTGTTTGCACCTCTAGCCGCTCAATGCGAAACTTTACTTCGCGCAGCAGGCGATAGCCGGACTCCAATAGATCGCGATGCTTTCGCTCCTGCCAGAAGGCGGTGTCGAGCGTGGAATGAACCATGCTGAACAGCACCAACTCCGCGCCGTGCGCTTTTGCTAAGTACGCGCCTAGATCGGCGGCCGATGCAGAATGCTCATGACCATTCACCGGCACTAGGATGCGCTCGACCGGCAACTTCGTTTGTGGATCGCCCACTACGACCATCACGTCGGGTAGGGCTTCATCGATGATCCGGTCCTGCAAATCGCCTAGGGAAAGAACGTCTCCCTGTTTGGGTGCGTTTGCCGCAATAGCAATCAGATTGTGCTTTTTGCCCGCCTCCAGAATTGCCTCCAACGAGGCACCATCTTTACTCTGTCCTTTCGACAGATCCATCTGCGTCAGCTCCACTTGCGCAAGCTCCCCAGCCTGCTCTAAACTCTCTTCGGCTTGGGAGATTTCGGCTGTTCCCGGAACAACTTTGTTCCCTTCATCGGAAAGATTCATCTGAGTGATGTCGCATATCTCGCCTTCCATCTGCTTGGCTTGTGCAATTTTCTCGACCACGCCGGCCGCTATCGCGGGAAGCAGCTCCGGAGTCATGGGGACCAAGATTCGCTCGATATCGGGAAGATAAGCGCGGCGTCTGGCTTCTTCGCGGTTTAGCCGTTCCATTTCCTCCCGCGAGGGCAGGACGTGTCTTTCCAAGTACACGATTGTTGTGGGAGACACCAACACCGTGAGAATGGCTACCACGGCGTACATCGTGTAGGTGTCGGTGGTGAGGAGCCCCATTTCCACGCCTAGGATGGCAACGATCACGTCCGTGCCGCCCTTGAGGTTCACTCCTAGTCCCACTAGGAAAGACTCCGCCCAACGAAGACCGCCCAGACGCGCACCCATGGCCGCGATGCTGGATTTACAGAGCGTAGCCACAATAAACAGCAAAATGACGGTGCCGATTGCCGCGAAGCTATGAAGCCGCAGGATTTCGACGCGCATGCCGGCAAGAACAAAAAAGATGGGAGCAAATAGTCCCACCGTCAGCGCTTGAATGCTTTCTTTTAAAGGCATGGTGGCGCGCGGCGCTTGGCTTAGCAGCACACCGAACGTGAAAGCGCCTAACAAGGGGTGCAGTCCGAGAGCTAGCGTGATTCCGGCGGACAGAAAGACGAGAACCAGGATCAACGAGAGCTGCCCGGCAACTACTTGCGTCAGGTCCGCGGTGCGCCGCATGGCCCAAAAGGTAAAACGGCGGCCGATGGTTCCCATGAATAGAAAAAACAAAATCACAAATCCGACCGAGCGAAGGCCGGCGGTGACGCCGTGTCCGCCACGCAAGGAGGAGACCACCGAGATAACAGGCCACACGACGATTTCGCTTGCGATCCCCGCCGCCAAAATCACTTGGGCATAACCACGGCGCAATGAGTCGCGCTCGATCAGAATTTTGGCGATGACACTGACGCCGGTGACCGACAGAACCACGCCCAGAAAAAATCCGTTCAAAGGGGGAACTCCCAGCACCAGGTAAGCAAAAAAACTGCCGGTAGCGATGGAAGCCACGATCGCAAACGCGGCCGTCAATCCACCGGGCTTTGCCAATTGCCGAACAATTTTGAGATCGACCTCTAACCCGGCGATCAACAGCACAAGAATCGCACCGAGCCACGAGAACATGGAAAGAACGAGATTGGCGCCCTCGCCCAAGAAGAGCGTGTGATAGCCGGAAGGCAGCAGCGCACCGAGAATGGAGGGACCGATGAGAAAGCCTCCCAGGAGTTCCCCGAGCACTTCTGCCTGTCCGAATCGCCTTGCAATTTCGGCTGATCCTCTGCCGATGACCAGGATCACAGCTAGAGCAAGCAGGCCAAGCAATAGCTGGTCTTCCGTAAGTCCTTTTGCCAAAGTTCCTCAGTCGATCTTTACACGCGCGTCGACTTCGGTGATGGCGTTCGAGCCGCAATATCCAAGTCAACGAGGAGAATAGCAATCAAAAAGGCATCTTGCCGCCGGTGGCACCGTATATCTCACCGGTGACGTAGCTGGCATCGTCGGAAGCTAAGAAGACAAAGACCGCCGCTTGCTCCACCGGTTGAGCCGGTCGCCCGAACAGGGTGCTTTTCCCGAAGTTTTCCACCTGATCGGCCGGCATTGTGGCGGGAATCAGCGGAGTCCATACTGGCCCCGGTGCTACTCCATTCACGCGTATACCTCGTTCCATGCACGCCTTTGAAAAACTCTTGGTCAGACTGACCAACGCCGATTTGGTGGCGGCATATGGAGCCAGTAAGTCTTTCGGCTCATAGCCCTCGATGGAACAGCTATTTAAAATGACAGCGCCCGGCTTCATCTTCGGAAGCGCAGCTTGCGTCAAGAAAAAAGGAGCATACACATTTGTCCGGAAGGTCGCATCCAGCTCATCTTCCGGGACGTCCTCCAGCTTCTCGTACGTGCGCTGAAAGGCGGCGTTATTGACCAGAATGTCGAGCCTGCCGAACTCTGTCATTGTCCGATCCACCAGCTGTTGACAAAAGGATTTCTCCCGAATGTCACCGGGCACAGCTACTGCGCGCCGCCCGGCTTCTTGCACCAGCTTTACCGTCTCGTCCGCGTCGGTTTGCTCCTCCGGCAAGCAGGTGAACAAAATGTCGGCACCTTCTTTGGCAAAACAGAGCGCCACCGCTCGCCCAATGCCACTATCGGCGCCTGTAATGAGAGCGGCCCGCCCGGCAAGCCGGTCATGTCCTTGGTAGCTGGTCTCGCCGTAATCCGCCCGCGGATCAAGATGCTTTGCGCTGCCCGGCGCTTGATGCTGCTGTTTGGGAAAAGGAGGTTTTGCAAAACGTTCGCGAGGGTCCTGCAAATTTTCTTTGGAATTTGATGTTGCCATACTTGGGTTTCTTAAATGAGTGACTCTTTTAAGATGCCCAGCGGCAAAATCTGTTTTGATAGAACAATTACTCGCTACCGAACTGCGGCGGTAGCCATAGCGATGTTCCATCCTACGATCAATATGTACAATACGTTTCCCGCATACAAGATCCAACCGCGGCGACTCACTCGCCAGGTGAGGAAAACTAATCCGGCTTTGCATAAGAGCACCGCCAGCAAAGTCCCGGTCCAAGGCACGAGGCTCTGTACGATGGGATTGGCTTCGAAACCGCCGTGCCGGATCACAAACATGGTCGTGAAGAAATCCAATAGTTGCAAGGCTGCGAACAGCAACAGAGCGTTCCTTCGCCGTGTGCCCGTCAGCTCACCGGTTTGATTCGGCTTCAGCGTCGAAGCGTGTTGTAGTTTTATCGCTGCATCCACGTTCACCACATTGGCGTAATTCGAAGCGCGCGCACAAGAGACTACCTAGTCCCGTTAGTCCTAAAACCAAATAGACACCCGATTTTCGCTATAGTGAATGCACCGGCTCACACATGCTTAAAATCGCTTTTCGGCTATTAACATCGGTTATTCTTGCGGCCACAATTCTTAACGCCGCGTCTATCTACGACTACACCCTGACCTCTATTGACGGCAAGTCGACGCCGCTCTCATCGTTCAAAGGTAAAGTGGTGATGCTTGTCAACGTTGCCAGCCGTTGCGGTTACACTCCCCAGTACGCCGGGCTGGAATCTCTTTACGAGAAATACAAGGCGCAAGGGTTTGCCATCGTCGGCATTCCGGCTAACAATTTCATGAGTCAAGAACCGGGAACGAATGCCGAGATCAAGAAATTCTGCAAGAGTAAGTACGACGTCCAATTTCCGATGATGTCGAAAGTCTCGGTGAAGGAACCCGATCAAGCACCGCTTTACCAGTACCTGACCAGCAAGCAGCAAAATTCCCAGACAGGCGGCCCGATCCAGTGGAACTTTACTAAATTTCTTGTTGGCCGCGATGGACAAATTGTTGCTCGCTTTGAACCCGCTGTGACGCCGTCCGATCCTGCCTTGACTTCGGCGGTGACGAAGGCGCTACAACAATAGAATGCGGCTTCGTTGGGCGATGCGCATTTACGCAATCGCCGTCACAGTGATCTTGCTCGCCTTTGTCGTTTGGCATTTTCGCCAGCAGAAGCCCACGGCGGCATCGACGGTTACCGCCACTGCATCTACCGCGCCCGTCCCACCCGCCGAGTCTTCCAAGCTCGTGTCTACTAACGTCTACGCCCACAACTTACGTCTGCGCAAAGGCCCGAAGTTTAGCATTTACATCCCCTGGCTGCGAGGCGAAATGGCACGCGCGCACCGCAACGTCAACCCGTCGTTCGATGACCCTGAGTCATTCTTTCTGGACATTAAGAACGGCGTTCTGCGCGCCAATATCGGCGATATTGCGAACTATCTCAATTCCGGCCGAGCAGGGAATTCGCCGCTGCAAAACATTTCCCTTTCAGGCGATGGCGATCAAATTAAGTTGACTGGAACAATCCGTAAACTGATCCCGCTGCCCATTGAGCTACGTGGAACTCTCTCCGCCGTTTCGGGAAATCGTATCCGCGTACACGTGACGAAGTTGGGTGTTCTAAAGATTCCCATGAAAGGCCTGCTTGGGGTGTTTCACGTTTCGGTGGCCGATCTATTCAACTCCAGTTCGATTCGGGGCATCGACGTTACCGGCAACGATATTTTTTTCGACACGCAAGTTCTGCTGCCTCCGCCGCACATTCGTGGAAAACTGACCGCAGTGCGGGTAGCAAATCCTGATTTGGAGGAAGTGTATGGCGACGCTCAACAAGATATCGCACGCACCGAGCAGTGGCGTAATTTCCTTCGTCTGCATAACGGCACCATCGACTTCGGAAAGTTAACTATGCATCATGTGGATCTCATCATGATCGATACGTCCAAAGACGCCTGGTTCGATCTCGATCTCACGAATTATCAAGAACAGCTAGTGAACGGGTATACGCGCATGACTCCTACGGCCGGACTACAGATATTCATGCCTGATCTAGACGAGATTCCGCATAATAAGAAAACGGAGAATATCAGCATGGAGTGGATGAAACATCGCAACATGCCGCCGCCGTCCGATGTCACTCCTTCTCAGAAACAATAGCGACAAACACCCTAGCGCGAATGAGTGGCCAGCTCAACAAGGAACCTGTACAGCCGCTCAATCCAGACTATTAGTCGGCCACAATTTAACCGGCTTGCCGGTCGAGTCTTTATATTGCTCCCGAAGCTGCTTGAGTTGCCCCACCAGATTATTCGTCACGGATTCATACGCCGGATGTACCTTATATCCTGCCCATTCGAACAGGTTCTCCATCTCGTCCGGATCCTTCGCCAGATCGAACAACTCCCATTCGTTGACCGTGTAGTAGCTGATCAATTTATACCGCTCCGTGCGAATCCCATAATGCGGGAAAACCCAGTGCGGAGAACCAAACTCGTAGTAGTGATAATACATGGAGGTTCGCCAATCCGAAGGACTCTTGCCGTTCAGTAGGGGAACTAAGCTCCTGCCCTGCATATCCCGCGGAACAGGTAGTCCAACCAGATCCAGCACGGTCGGGGCGTTGTCGATGTTTACCACCCACTCCTTCCGGACGCTACCTGCTTTCACGTGGCCAGGATAGCGAATGATCCAAGGGACCCGCAGCGCCTGTTCATACATAAAACGCTTGTCGAACCACCCATGCTCTCCGAGAAAAAATCCATGGTCCGTTGTATAAACGACGATGGTGTTTTGCGTCAAGCCATTCTGGTCTATGAAATCCAGCAGCCGACCGATATTGTCGTCCTGCGAACGCAGCGCTCCCAAAAAATGCCGCATGAACTGTTGGTAATTCCACTGCTTGCGCTGTCGGCCGGTCAGATTTTTCGGAGGGTCGAAGTCCGGCATGTACTCAATGCGCATCCGTGCCTCCTTTGCCCCCGCCGCCCGCATCGAGTAGTCGTCCCAAAACGTGCTCGGCTCAGGAATGTGCACGTTATCGTACAGGTGCTCATATTTGTGAGGAGGATTAAATGGGCGATGGGCGTTGAAATATTGAACCATCATGCAGAACGGTTGGGTGAATTGCTGCATGCCCTTGATCGCCAGATCGGTCACGTTATCGGTGATATATCCGGGATAGCTTTTCTGTTCGATAACGTCGCTGCCCAGGCTGGGATTTTGTAAATAGCCGTCCGACTCGTAATAAGGCCCTCCTGCGCCGTTCTTATAGACAAAATAGTCGAAGCCGGTTTTCGCGGGGTTGGCAGGCAAGTGCCACTTGCCCACCATGCCCGTTTGATAGCCGTTGCGCTTTAATATCTTGGGAAACGTCTCCTGGGACTCATCGAACGTCGCCGGGGTTTCTTGGTCGATGGTGTCCTGGGGGTTCGTGGTCATCCCGTTCAGATGAGTGTATTTGCCGGTCAGTAGCGTCGCCCTGCTGGGAGCGCATAGTGCATTCGTCGTAAAGCTGTTTTCAAAACGCATGCCCTCATTGGCGATCCGGTCGATGTGTGGCGTGTGAATCAGGCGGCTTCCGTAACAGCTCAATGCGCTCACTGGAACCCCCTCACCGGTGATCCAAAGGATATTGGGCTTCGGCGATGATTTGGGTCCTGCTGTTTCCGGTATTGCCTGCGCCGAAAGAGAAGAAGGCACCAGACTAGAACCGAGAACCAGTCCGCTTATCCTTCTAAGTGCTTCGGCTCGCGAGATCGTATTTTCAGAGTTCAAGAGATTCCTTTGTCAAAAAATGAAGTGCGCTCCGAACTGCATGTTACGCATCTGTGATCCTTGGATAATATCCTGTATCACTCCGGGCGAACTGCCATCCACGTTCGTGCTCGGCTGCCCTAAATTGGTCACATTGAAAGTGTTGTACACATCCCAGGTGAATTCCAGCTTATATCTTTCGAGGAAGCTGAAGGTCTTTGACAGCGACCAGTTTGCCTGCCACAGCCCAGGTCCGCGCAATGAGTTGCGCCCCGCGTTTCCAAACGTGTACAACGCCGGCGTACTGAAAGCCGCCGGGCTGTACCATTCGTTCCGGTTCTGGGAGAAACCGCTGGTGGGATCGCGAATGACATCGGGCCGCGAGTTTTGATTGGAGTTTAGAAAACCGCTGTTTGCCAGCGTGGGAGAAAATGGCAATCCGCTTTCGACGGTAGTGATGCCGCGGAACGACCAACCAGCCGCGAGTTGTTTCACAACTCCGTGCGAGCCCGACAATAAATGATGGCCCGGGCCGAACGGCAGTTCGTAAGTATGCGCTATGGTGAGCACGTGTTCGCGGTCGAAGTCGGCTGGGCCGTAGTCGGAGCGCGCATTAAATTGATTGGTTGCTAAAAACGAAGCCTGTCCGAAATCAAGCGTTTTCGCCCATGTATAGGACAACTGCAATGAGTAGCCGTTTGTGTACCGCTTGCTTGCCTGCATCTGCAAAGCGTTATAGTTGCTGCTGGTGCAATTGCATTTATCGTTGATCGTCTGAGTGGTTCCGGGAATACCCTGAGACGCAAAATACACCTGTAGGCGGCGCCTGGAACTTAAGGGACCCGGTCCGGGCGGCGCGGCATTTAGGTTAAATCCTCCGCTCAAATGGCGCCCCACGTTTCCCACATAGCCGACGGACAGGTTCAGTCCCGCACCCAGATCCCGTTCGAGAGTGAAATTCCACTGATCGACGTAAGGAAGCTTTTGGTTTGCGGGAATATAGGGAGTAGAAATGCCGGGAGGCAAGAGCAGAATACCGTAGGATGGAATGGTGGGAAATACGACGCTCGGCGGCGCTGTGGTCAGCGGAAAAATCGGTTGAAATGGAGTAGCCTGCGAAACCTGCTGATTCACAATGGAAGGGTATATATCGGCATCTAAGGTTATTGAATGACAACCGAAAATACCAAGCGTGTAGCCGCGTCCGTACCCGGTTCTTATGACCGTCTTAGTGTTGAACGCATAAGCGATCCCGATGCGGGGAGAAATATTCTTCCATTGCGTTTCGGAATTGGCCGACATCGAAATACCGGCCACGCCGGGAATCAATACCTGATTGCCGATAAGGTTATAGCGTCCGCCCTGTCCCGCATTCAGCGACATATCCGGAAACCACGTGTCCCAAGGCAAGCCGTAGTTCAACGTTAATTTTTGCGTCACGCGCCAGGAGCCCTGAACATAATAAAACATCCGGTTCTGGCGATCTTCCTGGTTGGTTGAAACCTGCGCAAACCGGTTGAATTGCGATGGCAATCCCAACAGATATGTTGCCAGTCCGATTCCGCTGCCCGGATCACTGATAGACGAAGTTACCGACGGCGAAAACTGGTAAACGCCGGAACGATGATTGTCGCTCGGCAATCGCAGATTCCAAGCCAGCTCGGCAGTTCCCCCAAACTTGATGGTGTGATTGCCCAGAATCTTGGTCCAGTCGTTCACAAAATCGAGCAGTGTTTCTCGTTCGTGCAGTGGACAATTGCAGTTATAGCCAAGCGTCAGGCCCAATCCATTGATATTGAATTGGGGAAGGCCGTAAGTGTCGGGCCTCCCTGGTATGTTCAAGCCGGGAATACCGATCTCGGTGGCAAGCTGCCGGCTCTGATCCGGGGTCGAAATGGTAACTCTATACCGTGAAAAGCCGATGCGGACATTAGTAAGCAGGGACGGACTGAGGGTATAGGTAACATCCGACGCCACATTTTGATTCAGCGCATCGGACAAGCCCTCAAACCCCAATGTTGGAAATGCATTGCCTCCATACAGACCGAACGGAGCGGGAGCATTCGGCTGTGATTTCAGGTAAGAATATCGTCCAAAAAAACGGAGCCTCTCTGTCGCGTAGCCGTCCACTCGCACATCGAACTGGTTGGTCGGATAGTCCTCCACTCCGCTGGCGGCGTAATTGAAAGCAGTTCCACGGAGTCACCGCCGGATTCACCATGACAATGCCCAGCATCTTATCGTTATCGTTCATGCCGTCAAGCTGATAATTTGTCCCTCCAAAGAGTTGGCCGTTTGTGTTCACCAGAGTGGACTGCTGTGGATTCTCCGACGCTGCATGCTGGTAAGTGTTCAACGTCGCGCCGGGAGTCAAAAGACTCAAATTCGTAAAGTTCCGATTCACCACCGGCAACGACGAGATTTGCTCGGCGCCCAAATGGGTCTGCACCTCAGCCCGATCTGTTACCAGCTCCGGAGGCGCGGAACTGACCGTGATTTCTTGCGTCGCTTCTCCGATCTGTAGTACGACGTCCACGCGCGCCGATCGGCCCACGCTGACGGTGAGGTTCTGCTGTTGAAATTTCTTGAAGCCCGGCTTCGTTATGGCGATCTCGTAAGAACCCGGCGTTAGTTGCGTCTTTATATAGTTACCGTCGGCGTTGGTGATTACATTAGTCGTTACGCCTTTGCCGACATCTATTATTGCGACCTCGCCTCCCGGAATGTTCGTGAGATGGAGTTTACCGAAGAGCAGTATGCGCGTATCGAGACGTTGAAGCATTGCGCATAGTGTGAGCACGCCTTAGCTCAAAAATTTAACCGGGTAAAAAACTGAAACTGCCGTGGTGTCCCGGCGCCCACCGGCGAAGTGTTAATAGTTGACGTGATCCTTCCAAAGTTCGACGCAGAGCTGATATTGGCGGAGGGAACACCTAGTTGCGGGTGATTGAAGATATTAAATCCTTCTACGCCTATTTCCAGACGCAGACGCTCCGTAATCGCAGTCTGCTTGGAGAGCGCCGTATCCACTTGGAACAAACTGGGGGCGCGCAGGACGTTGCGACCGAAGTTGCCCCATGTGTCTTTCGTCGGTACCGCGAACGCCGCCCGGTTCAGCCATAGCCCGGAGGTTCCGTAGTCGAGATAGAGCGGTACGCCGGGCACCAAGTCCGGTCTTTGCGCCGAGAGTACATTTCCATCCAGCAAGTCGGTGGCTTTGCGCGAAACTGTTACGTTGAACGGTAATCCGGTATGTCCTATTGCAATCCCGCTCCACTGCCAACCGCCATACCATCGATTTCTTCCGTAAGGGATGGTGTACACAAAATTCGCGCTGAACACATGCCGGGCATCGTAGGAACTGTTGCCCTTCTCGCACGATCGGCAATGGACGTTTTCGGGCGCTCCGTCGGACCCGCCGCCTCCCGACGATCCGTCGTTAATGGCGTGCGAATACATGTAATTCGCGCGAACTAAAAAACCGCGAAAATTGTTGACTTGAAGCGTCGTAATCAGTCCATGAAAACTGGCGACGCCTTCTTCGCCCCTTACATCGATTTGATTCAAATTCGGGAACGGGCGTCTGCCTGTTTGGGGGTCGACGACATTGACGTAGGTGCGCGAGAATACATGAAAGTTCTGCTGCCCGTCGTAGGATACCTGAAGATTAACCCTGTTTGTTAAAGCTTGTTGGATGCCGAACGTCCACTGTTGCGAGGTTTCGTTGGCGTGGTAACGCGGCATGGAACGCGGCGCCGCAGCTAACGCGGTGTTCTGGTTGATGAACGGACCGAATGGATAGGCCAATCCTGGCGTGGAGGCTGCCGATAGCGTGTAGCGCGATGCGTCATTATTTGCCGGACTATACTGGTCGCCTAACTGTGCATCGCCATAGAAAAGCCCGAAGCCGGCACGGATCACCGTGCGTTCTTTCAAGCGTTCCGGCGACCAGGCAAAACTCACTCGCGGAGCCAAGTTCGTCTTGGGCGGAAAAGCAAAATCCGAACCCACCGGGCAGTATCCGCCACAGCTCTGGATGTCGAAGGGAATGTCGCGATTGTGGATCTCACGAAAGGCGTTGTAGAACTCATAGCGCAATCCCAAGTTGGCGGTGAAGTGCGGACTGACCTTCCAGCCGTCTTCCACATAACCGAAGTACTCGATTTTGCGCATCTGTTTCGTCGGCAACTCGCCTGAACCGGCCAGTGTATTCAGCCTGTCGTTCTGGAAGTCGTTGAAGCTGGCGAAACTTGCCGTGCCGTCGGACAGATTGAAGTCATGGACGATAAGCTGTACCCGGCGGATTTCGACTCCGGCCTTCAGCGTGTGGGCGCCTCGCTGCGCGGTCCAGCTATCGATCAACGACTGCGTGATACCGATGGCGATACGGCGATTTCCTCCAGGAATTGTCGATAAGTTCGGGATGGAGATAGCGGCCTCCGCACCGGTAGGAATTGAATTCAACGGCTGCGCATAGTCGGCCCCAATCCGTAGCTCGTTCGTGGTGGTTGGATTGATGAGATAAAGAAAATCGACCAGGCCGCTGGTAGGCGCGCTCAGATTCAGCGTGCCGTACGGGAGAGCCGCATCGGGAGCAAAGATCTCGGTAGAGTTTTTGTTAAAACGAACGTAACTGCTCAACTTATCGGTGAAGCGGTGGTCTACACGGACCAGACCGACATGTTCGTCGTCGGTGGCCGAACCGACTCCGGTCCATTGCAGGACATCGGCGGTCCTGGTTGCGGTTTGGCCTTTTGGATACAGGTCGAGCAGTGGTCCGACTGCCGGCACCGCTCGTGCTCGGAAAGCATCGGAGGGGACAAAGCCGATCTGGGTCCGTCCCTGGCGTTGAACCAGGCCCTCGTAGGAGAGAAAAAAGAAAGTTCGGTCCGTTTTGATCGGTCCGCCCACTGTCGCGCCGAATTGGTTCATACGGAACGGGGGCAGCGCCTGGTCGAATGGGCTACGCGAATCCACCGCGCTGTTGCGGAGATACTCGAATACACTCCCATGGAATTGATTGGTGCCACCCTTGGTTACAATCTCGACTTGGCCCCCGTTGGAGCCGCCGGTTTCGGCAGTATATAACTGCGAATTCACGCGGAACTCCGCAATGGCATCTTCCGATATCAGCAACCGGCTCTTGCTTTCCGCCTGATTACGCACGGCGGTGGCATCCACGCCATCGATCCGGTAATTGTTGTCGTCGCCCCCGTGCCCGAGAAAACGTACGCTGGCACCATTGCCCGCGCCGGTGTCGATAGCCCCTGGCGTCAAGGTCATCAGGCCGCCCCAGTTTCGGCCATTGATCGGAAGTTGGCTGATTTGCTTATTCTCGAAGGTTGCCCCCGTCGCGGCGGAGTCCCTTCCCAAATCGGGCTCCGCTACCACTTCCACTGTTGTATTTTCGCTATTCAATTGAAGAGGAAAGTTCAGCGTTTTTGTTTCGCCGACGTTCAAGTCTGTCTCTGTACGCAACTCCCGAAAACCGGGCTTTTTCACGTCGATTACCACATGCCCTACGGGTAAGCCGGTGATTAAATAGACGCCGGAATGATTGGACATCCCCGAGCGGACCAATCCGGTAGTCGCGTAGCTCACCTTGACGTCCGCTCCAGGAACGGCTCCGCCGGAGGGATCACGTAAACTTCCTGTCGCGGTGGCGCGATCTACTTGAGCAAAAGCCGCTGTGCCGGTGAGAAATAAAGCAATCCAGAAAGACAACGCATCTAGTTTCATGACAAGTTCGAAGGGGAAGAGCCGGCCATATAAAGACGGTTCGGCTCATCGATAGAAGTTGGTAGCCTAACAGCTTGTTATTGCAAGAAGATGAAGATTGAATTGCAAAATTGTGAGTAGCGTTTACCGATGTTTCCTGTTTATTTACTTGCGTTGCAAATGACGACCATCCCTCATCTGGAGAGTCTTCGCTGGCAAAATCGTGTGATCGTCATTTTTGCCGCGGAAGAAAATGATCCCAAGCTGAAGGAGCAAGATGGGATTGTCGGCAGTAATAGGGAAGGTTTTACCGAACGCGACATCAAAGTGTTTCGTATTGTCGGCGAAAGCGCCGACGCACAAAGTTTACGCCAAAAACTCGATGTCGCCGGCCGGCCGTTTGCCGTTGTTTTAGTCGGTAAAGACGGCAGTGTGAAACTTCGCAAATATGACCCGCTCCGAGCAGAAAATCTTTTCAAGACGATCGATAAGATGCCGATGCGAAAAGAAGAAATGAAACGACAGAAATAGATCTGCGGTAAAACTGTATTTTCGATTACCTACTCTGCCAAACTAATTTAATGGAATGGACACCGGGCGGAGTTAGTGGAGATATCGAGGACCGCCGCGACGCTAGCGGGAGCGGAGGCGGACGGGGTTTCGGTTTCGGCCCTTCGCACCTTGGCATCGGCGGCATCATCATTCTGGGTATTCTCAGCTTTGTCTTTCATCAAGATTTCTTCCGCTTATTCTCCGGCGCGCCGAGTGTGCAAACTGCTCGTCCTGCTCCTGATCGGGCGCAAGATCGGAATGAGCGTCCTGAGGTGGAATTCGTTTCTTTTGTTTTAGACGATGTCCAACGCAATTGGGACAATTTGCTGCCCGACGCCACGGGAACTTCGTATGAACACGCAAAGCTGGTTCTCTTTCGAAACGCCTATCCTTCAGGGTGCGGCACGGCGCGCGAGGCGATCGGTCCTTTTTACTGCCCCGAAGATCAAAAGGTGTACCTGGATCTCGCGTTTTTTGACGAGCTGCGGAACCGCTTTGGCTCGCCTGGTCAGTTCGCGCAGGCGTATGTGATTGCTCATGAGATCGGTCATCATGTACAGAAGCTACTCGGCATCGAGCCGAAAGTCCATCGCCTCCAGGAACGTAATCCAAGTCATGCTAATGAGCTTTCCGTGCGCTTGGAGCTACAAGCCGATTGTCTGGCAGGTGTTTGGGCGCACTCCACGCGGCAGCGGAATATTATCAATCAAAACGACGTTGAGTCCGGACTAAATGCCGCCGCCGCTGTCGGGGACGATCGTCTGCAGCGCATGTCCACTGGGCGGGTCAGCCCCGAATCGTTCACCCACGGCTCGTCCGCGCAGCGTGTTTCCTGGTTCCGGCGTGGCCTTGATGCCGGTCAGATCTCTGGTTGCAATACCTTCCGCGGCTTGTGACGAGTAGGTTTTTTTGTTAAGAAAAGGGCTATCTTGTAAGTAGGCAATAATACGCTCGAGGAGATAAGTACGATATTATGGACGAAAGTACACTTGCTACCAAGGCGGACTTGGCCGCCCAGGAGAACCGGCTGCTCGAACGGATCGAAAAGGTAGAAACGAATCTCCTCAATGCATTTCGCGTGTGGGCGCGTCGTTCTGATACGCGGATGAAAGCAAATTCCATTCTGGTCAATAGCTTTGATGAGCGCCTTGGTGAACTGTAAGATGAAGTCACTGCCCTGAAAGACAAACTAAGATAGTTGACGGCGGAGTACTCCGCCGCCAATCTATCGCCTCGTGTGCGCCATTCTGTAAGCTAACAAGTATCAGCCAATGAAATGTCCTAATTGCGGTTTGCTGAACGACGCCAATGCAAAATTTTGCGGAAACTGCGGAACCCCGTTGGGTGCGGCTCACCCGAACCCTTCCTACACGAACGCTCCGTATTCCAACCCTTCTTATCCCAACGCGCCGAGGCCGACCCGGAGTCTGGGTAGCTCCATCGGAAGAGGATGCCTCATTGCCTTTGTACTGCTTCTTCTCTTGATGCTTTTCAGCGGTCGCGCTTGCCGTTCTCACCGGCGCTATGGTCGTTATGGATTAAGAGCGAGATCTGTTGAACTTGGTGTTCAAATTAAAAAAGAGCGGCCGAAGCCGCTCGCGGTAGCTGATTCAGTCTGATAACTTTCATACGATTGTGCCGTCCCATTCGGATTGAATTATTTGCAGTCTAAACGTGAAATCTTAATACGCCCCAAAAAGCAGCCCACCCATAACGAAACGCTCGAACTCTTGCAAAAGCGGTTGTTTTCTGCTTTACGCAACGTAGACAACCGATCGGCATGAATTCCTCACAACTGCAACAAGAGTGAACTTGAAAGCAGGTCGCGCACAACTCCTTCGTTCCGTCGCACAACTTACAAACACGCCTCATAGACCCTATGTAGCTAATTATCGCTGAAATTTACGGGACGGGAACCAAATACGGAAAGAATAGCGATGGATCAGCAAACAGGTAGGCTGCTGGTTGCGAGGCCGCCCGCTATTAGAAGTCAGTTATGCGACGGTGGAGGCGTGAATTTCTCGATCTCTCTGCCGTTGCTGAGAAAACGACGCAGCTTACCTCCTAACAAGAATGCATATCCATCATGCGTCTCCAAACGGAGCGAACGACCATCAATGCGCATGCCGGTAATCAAAAATTCCGCCGGAAAGTAGCGAACTTCGTGCGTCTTCCGATTCCAGCGGACGAAGCCGCCAGGAGATCTGGATATGTCTTCTCCAAAATGATCAAGCGCTACCCAGATGGTATCTGTTTCGACTAAAAGCGCGCTTACTTCGCATGGCGCCACTTCGAGCGGAGAAAAAAGCGTGTATTTACGAGTGGAAGTATCGAAATAACCAAATGCACCGACGCCACTCATCCCTTCGCCATCGTAGTAGTCGTTCCCAAACCATATTTTGTCGCCGTCCATTTGATGGGGGCCAATGACCTCCATTCGCTCATATTGATCCGGTTTGAGCGGATTGAAGCGAAGATCTTTGGGGCGAAGTCGCATGTATTGTCGAGCGGTGCTTTGAGGCAGAGGATAGACTTTCGTGCGGTTGAGGCCAAGCCTTTCGACGATGCCGTGAGAGCGGGTGCCGAAGCCATCCCTGCTTTCTTCCAGGTAAAAGCGGTTGTCGGTGCGAAACATCGAAGCCAGAAGTGTGACTAATAAAAGCGTCGTCCAGTTCACGCGGTCTCACCTATCGGCGATCATCTCATATGCTAGCCGTGGGTTCATTCAGCTGCAATCTTGGCTCACACGCGTGTTAACTGCTTGATCATTTCCTCGTGTTGAGGATATAGCTCGATTAAGTTGGACCGCTCTGCCAGTTCGAAGTCTTCGAAGTGGAATCCCGGCGCGACTGTGCAGCCCACCAGCGCGTAAGAGTGGCGATTCTGGACACGCGAGGCAAACCAGCAGCCTGCTGTTACCACCGCCTGCGGCGTCTGTCCTTCTTCTAAGTCATTCCCAAGCAAGATTTTGGAATACTCACCGCTTTCCGCAATGACATGAATCACCAAAGACGTTCCGGCGTAGAAGTGCCAAAGCTCATCGGACTGTATGCGGTGAAACCCGGAGAAGTTTTCCCCATCCAGCAAAAAATAGATGGCGGTAGAAGCTGCTCGCGGGCCATGGAATCCCGAAGGCAGCGCCTCTTTTCCGACGCGAAGCTCCGCCGCATAGGTTTCCCGATAATACCCGCCCTCCGGGTGCTCCGCAAGTCGTAGTTGCTGAATCCAGTAAGTGGCGTCTCTTTTCACATCCATGTATTGCAGTCTGCCATTCCACCGACGCACTATCGCCATCCTCTACTACAATCAAGGAGAATGGCGGTCAACAAATCAGGAATCCTGAAAATTGCCGGGCTGAGTCTGGTGGGATTCTGCGCAGCCTCCATCGGCATGGATCGTGTCAATGCCGGGCCGATTGCCTCTCAGTTCGCCGGATTCTCCGGCGCGCTTCTTGGTGGTTTCGCCGCGTATCGCCGCGCCCGGGCCGCTTCGAAACTTCCTCCTGAGCCACCGTCTTGGGCCGCCGAATTCCGTCGCGATGGCTATACACACTTTCCGCAACTTGTACCTGCAGCTCTCATCGAAGCGGCGCGCGAAACTATAGCTGAAAACATCGCCCAAAGTTATGACGAGTCTCGGCTGGTCGAGTACAACAATCGCTCCTGGTGCCCCGAACTACGCCTCTCTCCGGAAATAGCAAACCTATTCAAAAACGAGGCCGTTCAATCGATTGCGAATACCGCCTTAGGAAAATATCACTATCGTCACGACCACGGGCAGATCGCCATCCGCAAAGCACACAACTCCGGCCGTGCCTCCGCGCCTGTTCCGCATATTGACGGCATTCCTACTTCGGATAACGGCGTCAAAGGAACGGAAATCCAAAATTTCACCGCGCTGGTCGGCGTATTTCTGACGGAAGTTTCCCTTCAATTTTCGGGCAACTTTACCGTGTGGCCGGGATCGCACGTCTTATTGGAGCAGCACTTCAAAGAGCGCGGCCAGCAAGTCCTTAGTGAAGGGATGCCGGCGATCCCGTTGGGCAAATCCGTGCAACTGTTGTGCAAGCCAGGCGACGTTGTTCTATGTCATTACGAACTGGCGCACGCTGCTGCGGTGAATACATCAAACGACGACCGCATTGCCGTTTTTTTTCGACTCTGGTTTAAAGATATTGCCGGTCCACGCCGCTCTGGGCAGCGTTGGCACAATCTCACTCACCTTTGGCATGGCTGGAGGATTTAGCCGTTCCTCTTGATCAAGGCGCGTGCATACGGATTTCTATGCTGGCCCAATAGCGATCCGCATTTTTACGAAGGTGCCGTACGTCTCCCGAGTTGGGGCGGCAAACTGCTACGCTGCTTCCACTGCAGAAACCGATGTTAGGTGTCCAATGGCAGCGCTTACCGACGAGGCAGCGTCGCGCCGGGGAGACAGCCCAAACATACGAGAGTACTCGCGACTAAATTGCGAAGGGCTCTCATAGCCAACCTGAAATGCGGCTGTTTCCACGTTGGCCGCTTCGGCAATCAGCAGCCGCCTCGCTTCCAGCAAGCGAAGCTGTTTCTGATATTGGAGCGGCGTCATGGATGTAATGGCCTTGAACTGACGATGGAATGCTGAGGGACTCATCCGCGCTACCGAGGCCAGCTCCTCAATTCGGACTGCCTCCGCGAAGCGATCGCGCAAACTATGAATGGCCCTGATCACACGCTGCGGATGGCTATTTGCCAGTGTTAACCTTACGACTTCGCCACCGTGGGGTCCCGTCAAGAGCCAGTAACAGATTTCGCGCATGATTGCGGGATACAGGACCGGAATCGCTTTTGGCGTGTCGAGCAGGCGCATCATGCGCAATGCGCAGTCCTCCAGGGGACCATCAAAATTCATCACAAAAACGCCTCGTCCCCCCTTGTTATCTACTTCCGGCGGTGTGTCCAATGTCTCCCTCACTTCGCGGAGGACGGCAAGGTCGAACTCAATAATAAGGCCAAGGAAGGGCTTGCCGGGACTTGCCTCGGCAACTGTGCCGAACATAGGCATCTCAACATTCACAACCAAGGCTTGCCCCGCCCTATAATGCAGACGTTGCTCCCCGAAAGTGGTCCACTTAGCGCCTTGGACGACGATGCAGAGAGCCGGCTTGAAGATGAGATGGCTGGGACGTTTCTCATGATCCGACCGAAGAATATGAAGCCCGTCGATTGTTGTGGCAAACGGGCTGGCCCCAGGCTGCGCATCCGTATAACGCCGAACCGCTTCCGTCAAGCTATTCGGCCTGTTCATTTCATTTTTCATGGAAGAGCTCTTCTTAACCAGGGTAAGGCTCCAAGCAGGAATAGGCAAGAAATGAGACAGTTCCGGCATTTCCTTTCGATCATGTTGAATCTAACCTGAATTTTAGGAACAAAAAATGTCAACAACGAAAGCCCCATTTACAGATGAGAAAGTCGCAATCGTCACCGGTGGAAGCCGCGGGCTGGGCCGCAACACTGTGCTGAATCTCGCGACACGAGGCGTTCATTCCATCTTCACCTACAAGTCCAATCGTGCAGAAGCCGACAACGTCGTAGCCGCAGTCGGCGAGCGGGGAGCGAAAGCCACGGCCTTACAACTCGATACAGGCAGCATCCATTCATTTGATGCTTTTGTGAAGGAAGTCCAATCGGCGCTTGCAAACTTTGGCGTGGAGCGCTTCGATTATCTGGTCAACAATGCCGGTACCTCCCTCCACAAAACCTTCGACCAGACGACGGAAGAGGATTTGGACAAAGCGTACAGTGTTCATTTCAAGGGCGTGTTCTTTCTGACGCAAAAGCTTCTGCCGCTGATGAACGACGGCGGCCGGATCGTAAACATTTCGTCAGGGCTTACCCGCATGGCATTCCCTGGAAGTTCGGTCTATGGTTCCATGAAGGGCGCGGTCGAGGTGCTAACGCGCTATCTGGCGAAGGAACTCGGTGGACGCGGGATTGTGGTCAATACCGTGGCGCCCGGCGCGATCGCAACTGATTTCAGCGGTGGAATGGTCCGCGATAATCCGGAGATCAACAAGCGTGTTGCGGACGTGACCGCGCTTGGCCGCGCCGGTGTTCCCGATGATGTCGGCCCGATGATCGCCGCGTTGCTTTCTGAGGACAACCGCTGGGTAAATGCGCAGCGCATTGAAGTTTCCGGGGGCATGTGCCTGTAGGCACGGTTGCTTGAGGAGGGGCTTTCTGCGCGCGCGATCCTGTGAAAAAATAGGCAGGCAATGAAAGCCACCGCCTGCTTATTTCTTTCGCTCTGCTTATCCATCGGATACGCTACCGCGCAGCAGGACTCGTCACAGGACTCGCTTCGCTCCCGCGTCAAGCCAGGCCAGGAAATGCCTTCGTTTACTGTCAAAGAAACAAACGGCAAGAAGATTAAGATGGACGATCTTCGAGGTAATGTGGTCCTGGTGAACTTCTGGGCGACGTGGTGCAGTCCCTGTCGTGCGGAAATGCCGCGCTTGGAGAGAGAAATCTGGCAGAAGTATAAGGATAGGAACTTCACAATAGTGGGAATCGCCCGGGAACAAACGTTGCAGGAGGTCACAGCGTTCCTAACACAATCCCACTTTACTTATCCGATGGCTATCGATCCCGACCGAAAAATCTTTAGCCTGTTTGCGGAAGCCGGTATTCCTCGCAACTATGTTGTCTCGCGCGACGGAAAGATTCTGTATCAATCCTTGGGTTATGGACCGAAGGAGTTTGACGAAATGAAAAAAGTGATTGAGCAGGCGCTGAAAAACGACACGAGGACGAAGTAATTCAGACGACCGCCCGAATCGCCCGCACCGGCAGCAGGATCAGTGCCGATATCAGAGCCAATATGCTATGCACCGCCACTCCGATGAGCCGCAAGGGGAGCAACAACAACCACACTACGGGATACAGCAGAAGCGCTGCAATCGCTAAGGGCCAGCAAAATATCAGAACAAGGCACCACAGTAAAAATGTCAACATACGGAATCATTACTCTTTATTCCATACGATAACGATTCCGGTGAAGTTCCCGCCTCTACGGAATGGCAAACATCGACGTGCTGCTGAACACAAAGGCCGACATGGGTACGCCGAAGCACATCGTAGTCAACAACGATATCGACATTACCAGCCACCCGGGAACACGGGGCGAAACCACGTTTAATGACGAAGCAACAAATCCTCTGGTTGCATTTTTGGACGGTAACGAGAAAATGTCCATTCACACCGCCAAGGTTGTGTACAACTGCTTACCGCCGGATATATGGGGTCGTCAACAATATTTGGCATACTCTCCCGGTATGGACGAGCTCGCCGGACGGCCGGAAAGGCACGCAGGTTGGTAATGGAGCGTTTCCCGTCTGCTCCAGCCACACCTCGAGCGGAATGAACCGCTAACATCTGTGGCGAGGGGTGCCGGGATTCCCTACCGGACAGCGCATCGTCTGCGCGGTCTTTCACACCCTCCCTATCAGAGTTTGAGCCAGCTCGCTGTAAATTCTTCCAGAACTTGCAATTGGTCCTACTAGTTGGTAGGATATGGAATGTGCAAGGTGAAACTGCGGAGCGCATCTTGAAAGCAGCCGATGCGCTGATGATGAACTTGGGATACTCGGCTTTCAGTTATGCCGATGTATCCGCAGCGGTTCAAATCAGGAAAGCCAGTATTCACCACCACTTCCCGACCAAGGCTGATTTGGCGACCGCAGTTCTGAGAGCTCGTCAAGAACGGCTCGTCGAAGGAACACAGTTGCTTGATCAACAGATCGAAGATCCTTTGGCTCGAATTGCGGCTTATGTTCATTACTGGGAAGGCTGCATCCGCGATCGTACGATGGAATTCTGCGTTGCGGCTCTCATGGGCGCTGAGCTGCCCTCCCTACCAGAACAGGTGCAAGGCGAAGTTCGTTTATATTTCAACTCATTGAGTGAATGGCTGGAACAGACACTGAAAGCAGGTGTCAAACAGCGCGTAATAAAACTCCAGGAGCCTGCAGCCATCGAAGCTCAAACCCTGATGGCTGTGGTCCACGGGGCAATGCTCTCGGCACGGGCAACCGGAAATTGCGAGGTCTTCAAGACCATCACTGATGCGGCTTTGAAGCGCATCTCCGCCTAGCGAACCGCGAATCCAAAGCATGTATATGCAGACCATGTCCGCAAGAGTGCCCTTTCGTAGGAACTTTGACCTACCAACTAGAAGATAGATAATTATGAAAACACAAACACAAACACAAACACTACCTATTCCATTTCCATCCAGCCGCTCACTGCGGAATCTTTACTTCACACGAACTTTGTTTCAGTTACTTTGGGCGGCAGCTGTCATCTCGACCGCGGCTTCCCAACCACGATGGGCGGCAATATTGCTGATCCTGTACCCGCTGTGGGACGTTGCATGTACGTTGTATGACGTCAAGACATCAGGTCAGGCTGGACTTGCACGCACCTCCCAGATTATCAACGTAGGCCTAGGAGTTACGACCGCACTCGGGATTGCAGTCACCGTTTTCAACCAGCCTGCCTATGCAGTTACTATATTTGGCGGTTGGGCCTTGGGGGCCGGTCTGCTCCAACTGCTGGTCGGTCTTATTCGACGCAGGCAGTTGGGAGGACAATGGGCGATGATTCTCAGCGGTGCACAATCGAGTGCAGCGGGAATAGCGTTTACGCTTGGTAGCTTGAGCGGGAAATTTCATATTCAGGACCTGGGTGGGTACGCTGTTTTTGGCGCAATCTACTTCACCATCGGCGGTCTCCTACTCAGTCGCAAGCTCTCGCGGATCGCAGCTGTCGAAAGTGAGGCCGTGTAGCCGATGACGGCTGTGTTCTATACAAATCTGTCCATCACAAGTGGGCCACGCCGGAGCATCACAATCAGTTTCATTGTGGCGGAATGGACTGTTTGTCCAGCGCGGTGAGCGACAGAACAGAATGCATTGCAATCTCATGGCGCGTTTTTGTCTGCTTCACCTTCAGCAGCCCCTTACAAACGTCGCCGGACGGGAAGAACGCGCAATGTCAAGGCGGGTCGGGGCGTGGATGGAATGTAAGCGCATGAGGGCAAAGAACTTACAGCGGCTTCAGTCGAATGACTGTCTAAAACGCGCATTCCAGATGCCACCGGGACTTGTAAAGAATAAGCAGAGACGGCATGTTCTCGAATCTGCCTACCTTCTAAGCATTTCTGCTGCTTAGTGAGAGGCTTGTGCGGCGTCTGAAACTGCTTTCCATTCGTCCCATTTGGCCAGGCGATCGGTGTACACGGCATGCATCATAGGCACACCTTCATTGCCAAGGATCAAGCGCAATGGCGGTTGCTCCGCGTCCACCAGCTTCAAGACTGCTTCCGCTGTTGCCTTCGGGTCTCCCCGCTCCATTTTCATCATGTTGCCGAAGACCTCCGTTCTCAATTCGGCGTACGGCTCCATTGGAGCTGCCATGCCAGCCTGGTTATTCTGACCGAACTCGGTGGCGTAAGCTCCCGGCTCGATGAGCGACACCTTGATGCCGAACTGACTCACTTCGGAGGCGAGACTCTCATGGAGCGCTTCAAACGCCCACTTGGTCGCGCAATACGAACCAATCATGGGCAGTGACACAAGGCCCACGGTGCTTGATGTACCCACGATGTGACCGCTACCCTGTTGACGCAAGAAGGGGAGCGCGGCCTTGATCACGCGAAGTGTACCCAGGTAATTCGTGTCGAACTGGGCGCGTACCTGCTCCTCGGTGACTTCTTCGACGAAACCGACGAGCGGGTACCCTGCATTGTTTAGGACGACATCGATCCGTCCCAGACGTTCGTGGGCCTCCGTGACAGCCCTCTTCACCTGTGCGCCATTCGTCACATCCAGTTCCAGCGGTACTGCAGCATCACCGAACTGATCCACGAAGCTCTGGAGGTCTGCTTTGTTGCGGGACGTTACGGCAACGCGGTCGCCGCGACGCAACGCGGCTTCGGCCCAAACGCGGCCAAAACCGCGTGAAGCACCTGTGATAAACCAATTATTCATGGGACATCTCCTGTATGATTAGGTCGAGTTCATTCGAGGCGCTGTGACACCTTATACTGAACACTGTATAGATCTTAAACTAAACAGTGTTCAAAAAGCAAGAGCCATGCCAAAGAAGAGGGCCACTTACCACCATGGTGATTTGCGCGCCGCCCTTATCCAGGCAGCGGACCAGATCATTGCGGAAAGCGGGATCGAACAATTCTCACTTCGTGCCGCAGCAAAGCGCGCCGACGTGACGCCGGGCGCACCGGCTCACCACTTTGGCAGTGCCCGCGGGCTGCTGACCGAAGTCGCCATTCTCGCCTTCGAGCGCCTGAGTAGCTATCTCGAAAGAGCGGGTCGCTTCGACAATGCAGCCGAGGACATGCGTGCCGTGACGCTCGCTTTCGTGCAATTCGCGCTCGACTTCCCTGGCCACTATCGTTTGATGTTGCGCAAAGATTTGGTTGATCGGACCGAGCCTCGCTACAAGCTCAGTGCCGATAAACACGCGGAACGAGTGAAGCAGGCGATAGCGGCCTACAGTGGGAGGCAAGGCCTCGATTTGCAGCGCATCGAGGACGCTACTGATTTACTTTCCAGCTTGTCACTCTTGCATGGCTTGGCAAGTCTGGTGTTGGACGACAAAGCCAACCACTTTTTCGGCGATAAGGATGCGCGATCCTTTGTGGCGAAGACACTGCCAGGAGTTCTCCGGGGCATGTTCCCAGACAAAGCCACGGCATAAACCGAGCGTGCTCGAAGTGGCTGGCTTCCACTGCATCGTGGATCTTGACCCGTATAAGCTTTGCATGAGTACCGAGAAACGATAGATCCCTATCGGAAGTGCCAAGCAGGTAGAGCCGCGGAGGTCAGACGTGCTGTTGGCACTTTCGATAGGGCCGTTTGAAGTGACCCGCTTGCGGCTAGCGGGGGATGCGGCTAGCTACCACTATGGGTTTTCGAAGGTATGCGGATGCCAATAAGCGGGTCTTGAAGCGGGTCTTGGCGGGGAATGGATTGGTGGATGGGTTGTCGGGAGTGTTTGAGCTCCTTCTGAGACGGTAAGACCGGACGTGCAGTAGCGGAGAGGTAAACATTGCAAAGCTGCCCGGGAACCGGTTCTCTAAAGGTAGACACACTTCGTCCGTCTTGATCAGCGGCCGTCTTGAATGTCGAGAGCACCAATACATCTTCAAGAAGAATCAAGCACACACCTCTCGAATGACAGCGCGCGAACTATCTGGGGAGCCGTGAGTCGCTCGATGAGCAGCATTGGTCCGGAACACTTGGGGCAGGACCACTGACTTTGCGAGCCCGCTGTCTTAACTGATTCGTCCATCGGCGAGGCGGCGTTGCCGATCAGTTTCCGGCAGAGCGCAAGGGCCGCTGTGCGCCGGCGATTGGCGAGGAAGCCATAATGCCGGATGCGAACAAATCCCGGAGGAAGTACATGTAACAGAAAGCGGCGCAAGAACTCGTCTGCTGCTACTGTCATCTTGCGCTGCTTGTTGCCGTGTGCATAATCCTTCCACCGGAAAGTAACGTTTTGCCCATCGAAGCTCAAGAGCCGGTGATTGCTAATGGCAATGCGATGGGTGTAGCGGGCCAGATAGTGCAACACATGTTCGGGTCCGCCAAACGGTGGTTTAGCATAGACAACCCACTTGTGGCGATAAAGAGATTGGATGAGGCGTGCAAAATGCTTCGGTTCCGCTAAATGACTGAGCTGACCGTGAAAGCTGATCTGATGCTGTTGAAACGCTTCCTTGAGAGCATCCTTGAACTTACCCCGAAACACCCGGCTGAGCACGTCGACATTCAAAAAGAAGCGAGGAGAGGATGTGCGTTTCCACTGCAAGTGGTCCTGCGACAATCCGCCAGCAGGAACGACACAATGAACATGGGGATGGTGAAGCAAGTTCTGTCCCCACGTATGTAGCACACTGAGAAAACCAATTTGCGCACCCAGATGGTCAGGATTAGCGGCGACCTCGAGCATGGTCTGCGCGCTGATGCGAAGAAGTAGCTCATAGAAAAACCTTTTGTTCTGTAAGCCGATAGCCGCCAACTCCTGTGGCACAGTAAAGACCACATGGAAGTACGGTACCGGCAGCACCTCGGAGGCGCGCGCAGCAAGCCATTGATCGCGAGCATTGGTCTGACACTTCGGGCAATGCCGATTTCGACACGAGTTAAAGGAGATGGCGTGATGACCACACTGCGCGCAGCGGTCTTTATGGCCGCCGAGCGCAGCGGTGCGGCAGTTCTGAATAGCGCGAAGAACGCGAACCTGTTGCCACGTTAACCAGCGACGGCTCTTCTCTATAAAATCTTTGCCAACTTGGCGAAGAATATCGGCCACCTCCAAAGGAGGCCGGTTCATTTTCTGAGCCGTTGCCTCGGTCGTCTGACTTGGTCCGGCTTTGATACTTCCAGCGCTTCCAGCGGACTGGCTACCGCCTGCAAGTGACGCCGCGATAGATGAAGATACACAGTCGTGTCCGAAAGCTTGGCGTGACCGAGCAGAATCTGAATGGTTCGGAGATCCGCGCCCGCTTCCAACAGGTGCGTGGCGAAGCAGTGTCGTAGAGTGTGCGGGCCAATGCGTTTTTGGATACCCGCACGCTTCGCCGCCTTATGAACCGCAGACCACGCCATTTTATCTGTAATCGGCACATCTGCTCGCCAGCCCTTCACCATGCCTGGAAATAACCAGGTCTTGGGCTTCATCCAGCACCAGTATTCGCGCAACGTCTCCAGCAGTTTGGGAGTAAGCAGAACATCCCGGTCCCGGTCACCCTTTCCATGCCGAATGTGAATCACCATGCGCGGACTATCGATGTCGGCCACCTGGAGATGACAGAGTTCGGCACGACGAATGCCCGTTGCGTAAAGCGTCATCATCATCGCGCGATGCATCAGGTTCTCGGCTGAGTTGATCAGAAGCGTTACTTCTTCCGCGCTCAGCACAAGGGGTAGTCGACGCGACCGCTTTGGGAATGGAATATCTTCCTTCAAATACGGTCGCCGAAGCGTCTTCGTGTAGAGAAACCGCAAGGCTGCCCCACGTCCTTCCACTGTTCCGGCTGATAATCTGCAATCCCGGAACAAGTGAACCTGATAATCACGAATCTGTTCGGGGCCGAGTTGATCGGGAGACTTGCCGAAATAGCGAGCGAAATCCTCGACGGAATAGATGTAGCTTCTTACGGTACTCTGGGCATAATTACGGCGTTGGAGTTCATCCAGCATCCGTTTCTTCAACTGGGTCACAAGGGACCTCCTTGCGGCCCAGATTACTTGTTCTCCGATCGATCACAACCGCCGCTGGAACAAGCACGCGCTAGCGTCCCCCGCTGCAAGCGGGTTAGTTCAAACGCGCTTGCGACATGCTCTGCAGGTGGAGAGCGGATACTCGAGGACTGCACAGGATTACCCGCGATGCCCACAGTCTGAACATTTGTCGCTGTTCTGCCGAAGACACTCATGAACTATCTGCTAGATGGCCACGCGGTTACGCACGCTCGAGATCCAGGCGTCAAAGCCGAAGTTGATGAGCAGGAACGGTCTTCAGGACGTAGGTGTTGGCGCGCTCCTCGGCACTTAGCTCAGTATCAATCAAAAAGGCCAAAGCGTTGTCAGGTAGTATTTGTCCATGGACGTATTCATCTCGTGGTCTGACAATTGGAGCAAGTATGTGGCGGAGGCACTCCGGCTTTGGGTTGAAGCAGGTGATTAATGTGCTGGAACCATGGATCTCTGTTGCGGACATCGAAAGGGACACGCTGGCGAGATCACGTTGCAACTAGGTTGAAAGCGTCTAATTTTGGGATTATCTGCTTAACTCCGGAGAACCTCCCATCTGAATGGCTGTTTTTCGAGGCGGCACACTCTTAAAAGCTATCGACACGGCATATGTGTGCCCTTTACTGATCGGTCTCGAGCCGTCGGACATCAGTGGCCCCTGGGCACAGTTCCAAGCTGTGCGTGCAACCCGGGAAGACATGCGGAAGTTGCTCATGACTATCAACTCGGCCCTAGGCGGAATGCGGCGGGCCGATTGGGAGCTCGAAGAGGCGTTTGAGGTTTGGTGGCCGGACCTCGAAAGTAAGATCAAATCGGTTCCTGTCGAAGTGATTGAAGCCCGGCCACAGCGCCCCGACCGTGAATTACTCGAAGAGATACTAGCAACAGTTCGACAGCAGTCACGTGATGTACGTCCGCCGCCGCACCCGAGCAGGGCGAAGCGATTCGCGAATCCCTGAATCCATTTGAAGCGGATCTGCAGGCTAAGCTGGAACAGCTGCCCGGCCTGTATAGGGCGAAGGGGTCGGGCAGCCTCCGACAGTTTTCGGGTTGAGATTGACCCAGATCCGTCTGTTAGCCGGACCTTTAAGCGATTTCTCTTCCCTTGGAACGAAAAGATCCAGAGATCTCTCGTTTTAGGACGGAGCTCCTACGCGAGGAAATGGGGCAAACTAAAAACTACCCAGGTAGGCTAAATCTGCAAATCTGTCCATCACAAGTGGGCCACGCCGACCGGTGCACAATCGAGCGCGGCGGGTAGAGCGTTTACGCTTGGTAGCTTGAGCGGGAAGTTTCATATTCAGGACCTGGGTGGGTACGCGGCAGACGAATTGAGCGCTTAACATGATCGATTTCGAATCGCTAGCCACCGCGCATAAAGACGCCGTCTACCGGCAAATGGTCCGCGCTTGCGGAAATCACCAGGACGCGGAAGATGTGCTGGTGGAAGCTCTCTCGAAGGCATACCAGGGCTTGGATCAGCTCCACGACAGCAGTAATTCAGAGCCTGGCTCGCCCGGATTGCCAAGCGGCTTTGCTGGAAAGTGAAGGAACAGGAAGCTTTACGCCCGGTCTTGTCCGGGCAAGATGTAGCCGCGCAACTCGGGTTGTCTCTTGCCACGCAAAAGTCACGATTGCATCGCGCCAGAGCACTGATTCGCGAACGGCTGGATCGAGATCTGAATCACAACTGAGCTGCCGCCGCTCACTGAACGCCCGGCACGCTGCTCACCGCTCTTTCCTCCTGGTGCAGTGCTTCAGCCTTCAGAACCCTGACCCGCGCCAGGGCAGCGTTTGCTTCGGCAGTCCGCCGCACCGAGCGCAGCGCCTGACTAAGTAAATAAAACACCGGCTCTTGTTGCGGATTCAACGCAGCGGCATGCTGCAACAACGGTATTGCCTCGCGCGGATCGTTTATCTTCCACTTTGCTTTGCCTAAATAATAAAAAACTGCCCAGGAGTCGGGCAATCTCTCCTTGGCCGCCTGCAAATGGGAAACCGCATCGGCATAGCGCCCATCGTTCACCAGCGTCGCCCCAAGGAAATACTGTGCCTCGCTGTTGGCCGGCTCTTTCGCCAACACGCGCTGCAACTGCGCTATGGCCTTCGAGTTTTGCCGTTCGCTGATGTACACCTTCGCCAATTCCAAGCGCACTTCCGGGTACTCCGGATCCTGCTGCCTCACATTCAGAAAAGCCTTTTCCGCCTCGGGAAATCGCCCGCCATCGTAGTAGGCTTTGCCAACTAAGAAGTTAGCCTGGGCGGGATTCAGCGCCGAACTTAGCAACTCCTCAAAAATCGCCTTCGCCTTGTCCGATTGCTTGGCCCGCGTATAAGCCGCGCCTAATAGATAAAGCACTTGCGCCTGATTCGGATCGACTGCGCGAAGCTTTTCTAAACGGGCGATGGCCGGCAGCGGCTGGTCGGAAAAAATCTGGCACGACGCGGCTAGCTCGCGCGCTTTGTAGTTTGCCGGGTCCACCTTCGCTACTTCGTCGAAAGCCGGAAGAGCTTGGCCATACTCATCCTGCTTGAAGTACGCGAGACCCAGATTTAACAGCAGCCCCTCGGTTTGTGGAGCG
The DNA here is from genome assembly GCA_965219315.1 of Bryobacteraceae bacterium. Classification (GTDB taxonomy): domain Bacteria; phylum Acidobacteriota; class Terriglobia; order Bryobacterales; family Bryobacteraceae; genus Bog-105. Next base: position 761,762 of record CBDCNB010000001.1, read on the forward strand.
ATCTTTAACGCCCGGCGATAAATGGCGACCGCCTTGCTGAAACGATTCGTTCGGGCATAAATCACGCCCAAATTACCCATTGCTCCTACGTTCGCGGGCTCGGCCCGTAGCACGTCGTTGAAGCCGTCCTCCGCCGCTGGATACTCCCCTCGCTGCAAAGCTTCCGTTGCCTGGCGAAACACTTCCTCCGTTGACAAGAGGGCCGCGGCCATCCGACAAACAATCAGAAGCACCGCGGCCCAGATACTTACTCGTAGCAGCCTAGAAATAAAACTTCGCCCCAAGCTGAACGTTGCGCGGTTCACGAGTCGAGTTTACCTGACCCGAAGTCCCCACCGTGCCGTTCGCACCCGCCGTGACGATGTCTCCGGGATTTGCTGGATAAATGGAAGTATTCACCCCGGCAAACTGCGTGTGATTAAACGTGTTGAAGGTTTCCAGTCGAATCTGCAGCCGCATCTTCTCGGTGAAGTTGAAGTTCTTAAACAGCGAAATATCCCACTGGTTAATGCCCGGCCCACGGAAGAAGTTGCGTCCCGTGTTGCCCAGGGTTCCATCCACTGGACGGGCGAATACGAAGGGATCGAAGTACCGTTGCCAGGTGGGGTTATCCGGCTTCACCTGCCCCCCTAGATAATCCGCCCGCGCGCCGCCGTCCAACGTTCCCGGATTGGTATTCGGTGACAGCACCGAAAGTGGGAACCCGCTCCAGAACCGTGTAATTCCGCTGAACTCCCATCCGCCAAGCGTCTGCTTCACCAATTGGTTATAGCGACTCAGTGTCGGTAGCGTCCAGACATAATTCAACGAGAACGTATGTTCCCGGTCGAATCCGGCCGGAGCATATTCGCGCCGCCGGTCGTAGGCATAGGGAATCTGGGTGGTATCGTCATCGATCTGGTCCATCGCCCTAGACCATGTATAGGCCGCGCTGATCGTCACGTTAGTCGTAAAACGCCGCGTTAACAAGACCTGCAACGCATGATAGTTGCTGTTCGATCCATTTTGGGTTAAGTCGATTCCCGTATATCCTTTGTAGGGTCGAATCGCGTCCCTCGCCTGGTTGACGGTCTCCAGAATGTTGCTGCCTGTCGTCGTACCCAGTGGTAGCGAGTTGGCATTACGCGCGTATTCTAAGTGTGTGGCTACGTTGCCGACATAGCCCACATCCAGCGCCAAGCTGTTTGTAAACTGATGCTGTATATCGAAGCTCCAGGAATAAATTGAAGGCAGCTTTCCGTCTCTACCGAAAGCGTTTAAGCTGACGGGAAAACGGGGACCGTTCGCCACCAAATTCGGCGACAGCGTGTCGATGTTGTTGTTAAACAGGTTCGGTGTATAGACGAGCGGTGGGTTTCCCAGTCCGTCGAAGCTGGTTACATTCTGCCGAACCCGCTCATAGAAAACGCCGCCGCCGCCGCGAATAGCCGTCTTCCCGTCACCCTTCGGATCCCACGCAAACCCAAGCCGTGGCGACCAGTTGTTAAAGCGATGTTTCGAAAATCCCGACGGTAGTCCCTTGCTCCCCTCCTGGATAATTCCATTGAATGGGTTGCCGCTATTCGGAACAATGCTGCCGTACTGCACTCCCGGGTTTGTGTTGATCGTGACCGCCTGGGCCGGGTTATAAAGGGCAGGATCGAAGTAGTTCTGCAAATACTTCCCTTGGGTGAAAGTTGGCCCGGCGTAAACCCAGCGCACACCATACTCCAGCGTAAAATTGGGCTTCACCTTCCAACTGTCCTGCACATAAGCCTCGGTTTGATAGAACTTAAAATCTCCGAAAAATACACCATTGGTCTGCGAAACACTGGAATAGTTGCCTAGCAAAAGATTCGCCACGCCGTTCCCGGTGTCCGCTGCATTTAACTGATTAGGGTTAAAGTCGAAGCGAGGCGACTCGGTAAAGAATGGCTGCTGCCCATTGAGGTTCATGTTGACGAAAACGCCGGCCTTGGCGATGTGGCTTCCCACCACTTTCGAGAAGTTATCGGTCCAGGCAAACGTTCTTCCTTCGCTCGCCCAGCCCGGAGGAAAGGGGCTTACGCTGAAGCCGCCTGCGCTGAATTCAGGAAATATATTTCGCAGGTTTGTTTGCGGATAAAGCTGCTGATACGTATAACCGAGTTGTGTCTGATCGTAGGTCGCCTTGTTGACGCTGTTGGCGATATCCACAATTTGCGTCAGGTGATTGTAGGTGAAAATAAACTCGTTGGTCGTTGTTGGCGAGATCGTGTTGATGACGTTCCAAGCCCAGCTTGCTCCCGGCTTGGCCCGGAACTGCGGCAACACGGGAAACGAGTTCCCGGAGAAAATTCCAAAATTTTGGCTCTCGGACTGCGCGTCGTCCACCCACCGGAAAAACGCATTTGCGTTCGGGCTGATCGCATAATCCACCCGCACGGCCTTCTGGTCTTTATTAAAGCTGTAGTTGTCTTGATAAGGAATTCGTACCGAGTCCGGCGTCCCCGGCGTCTGCGTAAACGACGTCATTCCCCGATATGCCGGTGTCAACGTCTTGGCAAATGCTGCATACTGGCTGCTGAATAATGACTGCGGGACCCGATTTCCGGGGAAGGGAACACCCGAAAGAATATTGCCCGCATTGTCGCGGACCAGCGTCCCCGGTTGAAAGACGGTCCCTACTTGAAAGGGAGTCAACTGATTCGTTCCCGGATTTTTAATATACTGCGGCGTACCATTGTCATTGAACCGCAGCGAACTGCTGAAATCCCCATTCAGCAACGCCGGATTCGGCACATCGTAATAACTATTTCCGACTGGACGGCCCGCGCGCGTTCCTTCATAGTTGAAAAAGAAAAATAATTTTTTGTTGTTGTGAGTCGAAATCTTCGGCAGAAATTCAATCGGCCCGCCCAGGTTGCCGCCAAACTGGTTGTATCGCAGCTTGCTTTTCGGCGCGCCCTGCAGGTTGTTGAAGAACGAGTTCGCATCGTATGCGTCGTTACGATTGAACTCGTAAGCCGTTCCGTGATACTGCTGGCCGCCGCTCTTCGTGTTCGCAGCGATCAGAATACCGGCGATGCGTCCGTACTCGGCATTGAACACGCTGGTCTGCACGCGAAATTCGCCGATCGCATCCAAGCTGAGCTGTGTATATTGCCCATCGTTCGCCCCGACGTCGGTGTTGATACTGCCATCCAGGTAAACGTTGTTCTGGCTGCCGCGCAAGCCATTCACGTGGAATGAATCGGTGTTATTGAATGCCAGTCGGAAGTCCGAGGAATCGTTCGAAACTACACCCGGCTGCGTTCGCAATAGCGACTGGAAATCACGCCCGTTCAGGCTGGTCTCCAACACCTGCTTGGACGTGATGGTAAATGCCTTTTGCCCGGTGGTAGTCTCCACCAGCGGCGTCGTCGCGGCTACTGTAATTTGCTGGGAGCTTGAACCCAAGCTCATCGACAGGTCGCCGAGGCTGAGAATCTGGTTCACGTCCAGCACAATCCCGGTTCTCTCCAACTTTTTCATGCCGGGACTCTCCGCCGTCAGCGAATAATCACCTGCCTGCAGCGGTTGCAGGGCAAAGTTGCCGTCCTGCGTGGTCACCATTTCTTTCACCACCACGCCCTTCGCGGTGTCGGTCAAGCGCACTTGCGCCCCGGCAATGGTAGCTCCGGCAGGATCGGTAATCACTCCTTGGATCCGCCCATTCTGCGCCAGCAACGGGACGCTTCCAAACACAGTGAGCGCGAGCACCATTACGATGCCGCGAACAAACGAAAAACTCATGACGAGATATCCTCCTGGCCCCAAAACCAGTGAAGGGTACAGATCTCCACCGGCTACTTACTTTAAGGTGATACGCATCCTATCACATCGGGTACTTTGAGTTACGGCGGATGGTTTTTCAAACTGCCCAAAGTTTCCGAACTGCTTGTTCCACGCTCAGGAGCATGTCATCCGAACGAATCGCTACTCTCTGGTGGAGATTCCACCAAACTTAAGCCGGACCCGTTCTAAAGCGGTGATGTATCTCACGCAAAGAAAAAGAAAAGACACTTTTATTTTTTGACCTAATCCGTTTAATCTCGGATCTCGAAACGTTTTAATCACAAATCGTATAGGAGGAATCAGATTTTGAATCGAATTTGAGATAAATACGCACTGCCGACACGCGAATGAGTATTGTGTCGACTGCTCCAAGTCATATCTTCCACCTGCATGTCGGACGGTTCTCGAATAAAGCTGACGGAAAGAGGCTCGTGCCGGATGGGCAACGCAGACTCGTTCCCCGTAAAGTTGTCGATATCCATACGAGAAGACGCGCTGTCCCCACTCGACATCACCGCTAGATTTCAAACTTGCATTGAAACCTCCTACGGTTTCGATCACGCTTCTGAATGTGAAGACATTTGCTGTTGCGCCGTACCGATATTTCTCCAGAAATTCCCGTTGAGGGAATGCCATGATGCTCTCGTAGAGCTCCACGGCTGTTAAATTTTGAGGATCGCTGAAAACATTTTCTATTTTGCCTGCGACCAGCCCGCAATTCGGCGTTTCCAACAATGCCTTCACACCGTGCTCGATCCAATCTTGAGCAGGTATACAATCCGCATCGGTAAATGCGATTATGTCTCCCTTTGCTACAGAAACTCCTTTATTCCGGGCAGCGTACGAACCGGGAAGGCTCTCATGCTCGTATCGAAATCGATTGAAGTTCGTAACTATTTTCTTGATTGCGTGAGCATCGTCAGAACCGTTATCGACCACAACAACACTGTAAAGGTCCTCGCTGTAAGTTTGATGTTCTAGCGCCTCTAAACAAATACCCAAACGTTGACCATCATTGAAAACCGGAACGATAACAGAGACATAAGGAAGATGCGGATCATTCATAAGGTCAATCGTTATCGTCAATCGCGTTGACTAAATCTAAGTTTTGCTAAAGGCAGCACAAAAGAGCGAATAGTAGCAATTTCGGTGGAGCTGCATTCTCCCAAAACTAAAAGGAGTAGTGGAATAAGAAGAAAAAGGACGCATAGCTTCAGTAACACTAACAGTCCTGGCGCATGCCAAGAGACAGCTAAGGCATAAACAACTCCCGCAACTAGAACGCTCCGCCCCAGCGTTTTAGCAGGAGGGAGAACACGCCACAGTCGATACACCGAGGCCACAGTTATCAGTGCTCCCAAACCGGCAAATAGGGTTGTCACAGTAGCAGCTCCGATCGCGCCTATTTTTGGAATCAGCAGCCAATGACCCGCGATCGCAAGCGGTAACAGCGGACCGGTCAGGAGAAACGTCCAGTTCGGCTTACCAACCGCTGTCAGAATTGCCGTTGTGACGGAGATCATTGCTAGCGCGACAGCACCGAATATCAACAAAGCAAGCAAGGGAGCAGCGGGTGAAAACGCCGCGCCAAAAATCAGGGCTACAATTTCCCGCGCCGCTCCTGCTGTAATCCCTGCGATCGGAAGCAGGATCAGGACAGCGCGCATCGAATGGCGAGCAATTTCTTTGGCTAACTCCCGATCTCCTTGGAACAGGATGCGTGTCAGCGTTGAGAGTAACAGGGGCGTGAAAGAAAGCGAGAAAATTCCTGGGATCAGCGCCAGATTCTGAGCCGCGCCATAAAAGCCTACCTGCGCCGTGGTTCCTCCTAATGCTTTCAAAGCGAACAGGTCCACCTTTTCAAACAGACGCATAGTGAGGGCAAAGAAGAACAGTGGGATCGCATAACTCAAGAGGCGGCGCATTGGAAACGTAGAACGTGCGATCAAGGAAGGTCGAATATAAAAGCGGCAGATCACTAGTTCGGCGATCGATGCGCCGATGTTGCCGAGAATCGCCCCAGACACAGATAATCCCAATCCGACCAGGAGCAAGATTAGAATGAGCCTGGAAATCCAGCGACAAGCAGTTGCGAGCGCGCGACTGGTAAACTGGCCAACTCCCACCAGAATGCTGCGGTGCGCATATCCCAAACAAAATAACGGCACATCCAGAGCAAACAGCCGAAGATAGTTTGCTATACGAGGTTCCTCTAGCCAGGTTGCGATCGGAGCAGCAAGGATACCGATCAGTAGCATGGCAACAACACCGACGGCCAGATGCAATTGCAGCACAGTAGCTCCTACAGGACGCCAGTCTTCCGTTTCACTCACAAACTTAATAGTTGTCCGAGTAAAAACGGACGTGATGCTCCACTCTACCCAAGCAACAAGTGTCGCTGCTATTGTCAGCAGGCCGTATCCTGCTGGGCCGAGTTGACGAGTGAGAAAAGCCGCCGTCAGAATGCCGGTTGGCAGCAGCAGCGCCTCAGCTAGAAAAATCCAGACTGTTCCGCTAATTATCTGCCGACTTGGCGTCGGAGAAGAGATAGCCACAATTTAAGAATGCTGCCATCTCGCTTCCACTTTGCGATCGGGGCTGAGAAAGTAGTCTGGTTTCAAAAAATTCAGAACTAGTCCGCTAAAAAACAGCAACTGTGATGCGAGAGCGATCGGTAACGTCAACGGTAAGTAAATTAGCCGGCGCGGATCTTCCGCAAAGACGCTAGCGATTCTTTGAGCAAACTTTCTAACCTGATGCACCGCAATTCGGGCAAAAAGACTTAAACTTCGAATGGGCTTCAAGGCTGGCTGGGCCGGTGAAGTAAGTCTGGCGATCGCAAGGGCATCATAACCCAGAAGCAAGAACCGCCAGAAGAAATGCGATAACCCATTTGGGGCGGCGTGGCTGGCTCTGGCATTAGGTTGTTTCCAGAGGGCACCACCGTCATTGCCCAACGATTGAGCATGAAGCACACAATTACCTCGATAAAGCGGCAGATCGGTAGCAATGGGGTGACTAAACAAAAAACTCCGTCGGAATGCAACATTGTTGCAGAAGTAGGAAGATGCGGGGCCGGGCGTCCGGCAACGGGAGAACCGGGGAAAAATATAAGTTAGCGCGATCGCAACACTGTAGGGACCGGAAGCAGGGGTAGTGGTTTCTCCCGCAACGACGTGAACTTCAGAGTGGCTTGAGAAAGGCGCGAGCAGATTGCGTAACCAGCTCCGCTCATAGATGCAATCTGAATCACACAGGACAATAATCTCTCCCGTCGTCAGTGCGGCGCCCTTCATCTTTGCCTCGTAGTACTCGGTTCCACGTTCGATGGTGCGAATGGTTATCCAAGGATAGGCAGTCTGGAGATGTTCCATCATCTCGGATGGAACATCTCCGCTTTCAACAATCAAAACTTCGTTGGCGCAACTTGGGGAAAGGTCCTGCGCTGCAAGCGAATCCAAACAACGAGACAAGCCCTCCAGCTCCGCATTGGCTAGATTCTCGGTTTCAATCACCATCGAAAAAGTAGGTGTTGCCATCGGAGGTTTAAAGGAAGCTTGTGCCATAGGCTAATCCAGTAATAATATCGAACTAAAATGATGGAATTCGGATTTTAAGCGAGACGCGCCTCGCATAGGAACGCTATTCACTACGTAGGGTCGCGGATCCCATCATCGTGGGTCCTCGCTGGAGCTATGTATGTTCGCGCTTAGGGGTTCCCCGAAGTTAGTGCCGATCGACGACAACAATCATGAAGGTATTTGGCTTCATGGCTGGCCTAGCGCTTTTTCCAGGCTTGGGCTTCTCGAATTCGGCCGTCGGTAGATAGATTTTGTTGGCCAGAGGATCGATGCCCATGGTTCTCGCGCCCGGCGGTGTCTGAACATCTTGTACGATCTCAAACTTTCCGGGTGTTCGCTCGGCGGCCACCGCCAACACGCCATCGCCGCAACTAGCGAAGATCTGGCCCCAAGCGAATTTGGTTGCGTCCACGCCAGCACCGATCGGCAGGTCGGAAAGCACCTTGCCGTCGCGAGTGCTCATCACAATCAACTTTTGGGGTTTTCGGCATCCGATAAACAGCCGTCCCTTCGCGGTATCGATCGACATTCCCACGGGAGCGCCACCCGGCGCTACCGGCCACCGCGCCACTACCTTTCTGGCCTTCATGTCAACGACCGCCACTTCATCCTTGTCCTCTAAATTGATATAAACTCTGCCACTCCCATCGGATGCGAGGAACTCCGGCTTACCACCGAGTTCGATGGGTTTGTCCATCTTGCCGGTTTTGGGATCGATGCCCGGCTTAAAAGACATCAGCACGCCGCCATCACCGGAAACGACAAGAACGCGTGCGCTCGCCGGGTCGAAGATGATTCCGTCGGCATCTGGTTGTGCGTGGATCGACCCGAGAACTTCGTAAGTCTTCAAATCGAAGACGACCACTGCACCGCTGCCTCCCCCATCGCTGATGAATCCACGGCCAGCCTCGGGCACGATGACAACGCCATGGGCGATCTTTTGACCCGCAATGTCAGCAATGGTTTTGCCCGACTTAGCGTCGATCACCATCGTGTGCGTGCTCCTCGGAACAAACAAGCGCTGCGTCTTCGCATCCACCGTAAGGTAGTCCCATCGGCCCTCGCCGCCGATGGAAAGTTTTTCGGCAACACCCCAATGTTGCGAGCGAGCGGACGATGCGGCAACGAGCAGAAGCAAAGATAAGCTAATGACAACGGTCTTGATTATTCGCATTTGAATTTCCCGGCAGGAAGATAGCAGGAACTATCGATCCAACGATAAGGTTACCTTGTCTAAGATTAGTCACACCATCCATTGGATGGAGTGGGCCCCCAAACTGAGACAACCGGTTTAGACTCAACTTTCATTGAATGGAGAAAGAAGAGTCATGAGGTCACGCAGGAAGTTCACGAAAGAGTTCAAGGAAGCCGCCGTGAGGCGGCTGGAAAAAGGGGCCACCATGGCCGAAGTAGCGCGGGCGTGCGAGGTGAGTCCGAACGTGCTGCACCGGTGGCGGCGTGAGCTGAGGGAACAGGGAGGAAAAGCCTTCCCCGGCGAGGGACAGAGACGGTTGGAGGTGACGACACCGGTCGCCGATTTGGAACGCAAGATTGGGCGTCAGGCATTGGAGATCGATTTTTTGCAGCGATGCTTGCAGCATGTCGAGGAGCAGCGGAGGCTGCAGGCATTGATTTCCCCCAACTCGCTTGTCCGTACATCGAGAAAGAAGTGACAATGGCAACGCCGCTAACGCTCGGACGGCTGTGCCGCATGGCGGGCATGAGCCGGGCCGGATTTTACCGCTGGCAGAAAACGGAAGCCAAGCCGGATGCCGATATGGGACTGCGCGATGCGCTCCAGCGGGTAGCGCTGGAGTGGCCCGCGTATGGCTGGCGGCGCATGACGGCGGAACTGCGGCGGCGCGGGTGGACGGTGAACCACAAGCGAGTCCGCCGTCTCATGCGCGAAGACAACTTGCTCGGTTTGCGGCGCCGTAAGTTCCAGGTGGCGACCACCGATTCGACGCACGCACGGCCCGTGCACCCCAATCTGGCCGGCGAGATGACAGTGACTCAAATCAACCAGCTCTGGGTGGCCGATATCACTTACATCCGGCTGGAGAGGGAGTTCGTCTATCTGGCGGTCGTGCTCGACGCCTGTTCGCGGCGCGTCATCGGTTGGGCGCTGGATCGGACGCTGGAAGACAAGCTGGCCCAAGCGGCGTTAGCCATGGCGCTCAACCGGCGCACGATTTTACCAGGCTTGGTGCATCACTCCGACCGCGGCGCCCAGTACGCTTCGCGCGACTACACCGGGCTGCTTGAGGAGCACGCCATTGTCATCAGCATGAGCCGCAAAGGAAACCCTTACGACAACGCCGCTTGCGAGTCGTTTATGAAAACGCTGAAGTACGAAGAAGTGTACCGGCAAGAGTATCGCGATCTGCGCGAAGCGCGACGATCCATCGAGCGCTTCCTGGAGCAGATCTACAACGAAAAGCGGCTGCATTCGGCGCTCGGCTATCGCCCACCGGTGGAGTTCGAAGCTGGTTCGGTTCCTTCTGGTTTGGCGGCTACCGCATGAGGAAAAAGATCGAGGGCCCTCGAAAAGCGTTTTTCAGGCATGACGGAATCTATCGGTCCGATGGGTCGCTCCCGCTGGTAAACCAGGGCCGGGGTCCCGCATTCCGGTCGGGTCCGGGCCAGGCTATAGGACGCGCCGGATGCCACACGCCCTGCCCATCGTTCGCGATGAGTTCCGGCCGGCTATTCCTTGAGGGGTCGGTCGCCACCGTTGCCCCTCTCCGCTTCGCCGACCACCCCACTATAAAATCAAGCCGCAACCAAGCCAACCGTTTTTCGTCCAATGGTAACCAGTGTCTAAACCGGTTGTCTCAGCCAAAGGGCCCACTTCAGGATGCGTTTGGGTGTGAGCAGCCGGTAGGCTAATTTTCGATCCGCTTCTTGATACGCCGCGAAGTACCGACAGATTTTTCTAAAGAACTCTTCTCCAGCAATTTTTCAGGTGCAAACATCGATCCGATTACCATGCCCGCCGGGCCAACATTCTCCGCGCGAATACTCTCCAGCATGGTGTCTCCGATGGATAACGGCATCGGGTTATTTTCCGCGGTGTGCCTGCAACGGCTGCAGGGCAAAGTTGCCGTCCTTCGTAGTGACCATTTCCTTCACCAGCACGCCCTTTGCCGCGTCGGTCAATCGCACTTGCGCCCCGCCGATATTGGCTCCGGCGGGATCGGTAATTACTCCTTGGATGCGCCCATTCTGCGCCAGCAACGGGACCCTTCCAAACACAATGAGCGCGAGCACGGTTACCATGCCGCGAACAAAAGAAGAATTCATGACGGGATATCCTCCTGGCCCCAAACCGGTAAAGAAAACAGATCTCCACCGGCTACTTATCCTAAGGTGGTGAATGGCTCATCACATTACAGTTGGGGTGCGTAAAAAAGTCGGGGGTCGGGCCGCACCCGTAAACGCACGACTCAGAGAGAAAGGCGGCCTACCCCCCCCGACCTTCTGACGGTCTCCTCGATGCCCGAAAGAACTAGCCACCGCTGCCTGAAGTGTTGAAGCTTATCACTGAATCCTCCCTAAACCTTTACAAGCGGCAACTGTATTTTTTTACCAAATGTGTAACGAATCCGCTGATCTTCTCACTATTGAGCAATCAGGTTGCACTTGTAACTGATGAGAAGGAAAAAATCAAAATGTCATATACTCCGGATCGGAGAACGGCTATCGAGGCTGGTCTCCGGTGGATGGCTTTGCTAGCAGGCTATGCCGGGCCTGTCCACGTACAACCGCTCTGGGCCGAAGATCCTAGGCAGAACAACTGGCGCTTTTGCCACAAGTGTCAAGTGATGTTTTTCGATGGCTATCCGACGAAAGGGACTTGTGCCGCAGGCGGCGCCCATGAGGCTGCGGGATACAACTTCAATCTGACCCACGACGTTGCCGAATCCGGCACTGGGCAGAAGAACTGGCGCTACTGCGCCAAGTGCGAAGCAATGTTCTTCGACGGCTATCCGGACAAGGGCAGGTGCCCGAATGGCGGTGGCCATCAAGCGTCCGGCTTAAATTTTGTCCTTACGCACGATTTGCCCGAAAGCCCAACTAGCCAGAAGAACTGGCGCTATTGCGGCAAGTGCCACGCGGTATTTTTCGACGGTTTTCCCACGAAGGGCGTCTGCGCGGCGGGTGGGACACATCAAGCCGCCGGCTTGAACTTTGTTCTCCACCACCAAACCGATTATCCGGCCAAGGTGGATTACCTATCGCGGCAGAACGGCCCACTCCAGGACCTCTTCAAGACGATGTGGAACGAAGCCGGCCGGCCTATCGTTGCCGATAAGGTGCAGCAGGCGGTTAACGGCCGCAGCTTTGCTAGGGGCGTCAGTGGTTACCATGCGCATGCGCGTATTGGTGACATCGCTGTCAGTCGGAGAGCTCTAGGGCCGAATCGTCTCTCTGTTCAATTGAATGCGCCGGGGAACGATTGCGAGTTTCATGCGACGACACCCACCGTCTTCGGAAAGTACGCCGACCCTGCTTTCCGGGTCGGGTTTGGCTTAGCGGTGAATATCGACATGGGCGTACGCAACGCCAAGCCGCCGATTGATATCAACGTGTTTGATGTGCGGACTACGAACGCCAGCGTGCATGGCTCCAATGCAGTTGGAACGCTAGTTGAAACAGTGGCTGACTTCTTTACAAAAGGTGAGTTCAGCCGCAACATTACCAGTCGGATCAATGGTGATCTTAATCTGAAATCGCAGATCGCTCAGTCCATTGGGTCTGCACTGGATAAAGTCTGGTGACTGCCACACCGGCGGGGTTGGCAACGGGACGCTCCTGGGAAAGGAGGCATTTTGTAAAAAGAGGTCGTGGCGCTTCTCGGCAACCTGTACAAATCTAAACCACCGTTTAGCTTTTGGCACGTGGGGGTGATTAACGTGAAAACTCACAGGATAGCCACCACCGCCCGTAGTTCCGCAGCCGCCCAGCTTGCCGGGATCATATACAAATGTGACAGGCTCGGAGCAATCTTTTACGCTAAAAAGAGCAGTCGGGCAACAAGCTGCGGGTGAAAGGAAGAGAAACATGGGCCAACTAGACACAGACCTTGCTATCGATTGGATGGCTTGCGAACTGATCGAAAAAATCTCCGGCAAGGTTTCGGGCTGTCCCATTGTGCGCGGAACACGTATCCTGCCGAATGGCATTGTAAACAGCTACGATATGGGCGAGAGCATTGAAGCCATACAAGAAGACTGGCCTTCACTTTCCGTCGATCAAATTCAACGCCTCATCGACTTTGCCTACGCCCAGCGCCAGCTTCATCCGTGAAGGTATTACTCGACGAAAATCGTGCCCATCGCCTGCGGAAGAATCTTAGCGCACACGAGGTTTTCACAGTCAGCTATAGAGGCTGGACCGGCCTCAAGAACGGCGAGCTCTTGCGGATGGCCGAAGAAAACGGTGTCGAAGTCTTTCTCACCGGCGATCAAGCCCTCGTTTATGAGCAGAACCTTCAAGGGCGAAATATCGCGATTGTGGTGCTGTCATCTATGGAATGGCACATTCTCAAGAACGATCTTTCGTTGATTACGGATGCCATCGATAAAGCCGTGCCTGGTTCCATTCAGGCCGTGGAGTGCGGCACATTCAGCAGGAAGTTAACATTATGAGCGACGAAGATCAGATCAAGTGGTTGACGCTGAAAATCGATTTAACGCCGGAAGCGGAAACCAAGCTGGAGGTACGGGCGCAAGCGCAAGGCCTCTCGCTCAAATGACACTGCGTCCAACTTATCCATAAAAGTTTGCTCGAAGATGCGTCCGCTGTTCAGAAGGAAGAGTGGGAACGAGAGTTTCCCGTCACTTTGCGGCGCAACGGGTGCAATAGCGAATGGTGCTTTTACAATCCCGCGCGGTCGCGAGGCGCGCCTAGTGTATAGCCCGGAACATCGGTGACATCTCCGTCCGGGAACAGAGATAAATAGTAACGCGCTCTCCTCTTAGCCTACCCGCAGCGAAAGCGGTGTCGCGGAACCGGAGGCGGAGCGACACCGCTTCTAGGCCATCAATTAAGCTCGAGAGGCCGCTCTATAATTGCGGTATATTTCGTTTACAACATCACGGCAGCATCCCGCGGCCAGACGAACATCACCTGTACGGCTCGGGTGTCGTACGTCGAGGTGATGATACGTGGTTAGCGGATTGAAGCCGACTTCACAGGACCGATTCGCAGAAGAAGATTGGACCCACAGTCGCGCTCTCTTTGTTAGAACTGTATGTCAGAAGAAGAAGAAAAGTTGACCGGCGGAAACGTTGCTGATTTGGTACTCCGAATTGGAGGGACCGTGCGCAAGCCCGCAACGGTAGCTACCTCAGCGGTGCAGGCTTTGCTCCTCCATTTGCACTCTATTGGATTTAGCGGAGCCCCACAAGGTCTCGGAGTTGATGACCGTGGACGGCAGGTCCTTGAGTTCGTACCAGGTGCGATGTGGGATAGAAAGCACCAGAACATCTTGGCCGCTCTACGGAGAGTCGGCGTTCTAATTAGGTCATTGCACGATGCAATTGCTTCGTTCACTCCACCTATGTCTGCTGAATGGAACGCTCTCTCCGTTCCGGACGGGCACGAGCTCATTTGCCACAATGATCTCGCTCCGTGGAATCTGGTCTGCGGTGCCGATCGTTGGGCGTTCATAGATTGGGATAACGCCGCACCTGGAACTCGCCTTTGGGATCTAGCTTGGGCAACGATCTCCTTCCCACCTATTGAACCTGATTGCGATCTTTCCATAGCGGCAACATCCATAAATGCAATTGCCGATGGTTACCGCCTGCAGCCTTCCGAGTACGGCAAGCTGCTTCGTCTGATGGCGGAAAGAGCGCGTGCCGGTTCTAATCTGTTGATTGAAGGTGCGCGTACCGGACAACAGCCTTGGGCGAAACTCTATGCTGAGAGTCATGATAAGTATTGGGGGCCGGTTTCCGACTACATCAGCCGATCTGCAACCACTCTCGAAAGCATGCTTCTTTCTGCAAGCGCAACTTCTCTTTAGGTCTTTGGAACGCCCTTCACTTCTGGAATCCACTTGCCCGTGTCATACACGTTGATCTTGGAGTGAACTTCGCCTGATCGCCAGCGAGCGTACCCAGGTGAAGAGTTCCGAAGTAGACGTCGAATGCGCTATTCGTATTGCGAAGCAAGCCGACTGCTTGCCGGTGCAATACTTCCGTGATGAACACTTCCTTGCTCTTCCATCGGATTGTTTCGTTGCGACGAACCGGTCGCACAATGTGCCGCCCGTCGTACGTTAACAGATCCAGTGCTGCCGGATAGTGTCGCTCGCTTCGCGAATATACAGCGGCAGGCGTTAGCATTCCGAGAGCCTGATGCGGCCGCTCTCCATTGAACGATTTCGTAACGTGTTCGAATCGCTCGCACTGTGATAGCAGACTCTCTGCTGGAGGTGTGGCAGTATCCTCCTTTAACGTGCGATGCAGTCTTTCGTGGCGACCATTTTGGGTGGGCTTGCCGGGCTCGATTCTCTCGTGAGTGATTCCCAGCCGCATCCATTTAACTGAGAGTTTACTGATTCCCAAGCCGCTGATTGAGCTAAACGGTGTACCGTTATCTGTTCGTATCCGTTCCGGCAGCCCGTATTCCTTCATCAGCTCGTCGCAATACGATCAACTTCATCGTGGCTCAAACTGTTCATCGCCTGACAGTGAAGGATGAACCGGCTGAAAGCATCTGTGACTGTGAACGTGTCACATCGTTCACCATTGCTGCAGTTGAAACTGCCTTTAAAGTCCATACACCAAACCTGATTCGGCATGGTTACTTGAACTAACGGCTGCGTAAAGGGTACGACCCTTCGTCTCTGGGACGTTCTGGTTAATCCTGCTCTTTTCACGATCGTGTGGATGGTACTGGCTGCTGGCCAATGCTGTTCAGGGTGTATTCGCTGTAGTCGAGCCCGAAGCTTCCGAGCGCCCCACGTCGGATGTTTCACTCGAAGCGCGAGGATTTGATCACTGATGTCTGTCGGCGTGGCCTGTGGGTTCGTGTGTGGACGAAGACTCATGTCCACAAGCGCGGGTGGTCCACCCGCGTGATATCGCGACCGCCACTTGTAGCCTGTTTTGCGCGAAATCCCAAACTGAAGACAAAGGGTAGTCATGAATTCCTCGCCTCTTAGTATTTGTGCGATGAACTTCAATCGTTCATCCGATATTCGACTCTCATTCCTGGGCATCCGATGCATTCTCCAACAGAGTGGCTTTGAGTCGAATCAATAGTAACCTCTCTCCCCGATTCGGACTGTTACCTATGTCATCAGTCCATACAACACAGCGGATGGACTGACAGGATCAGAGATCGGCCATCTTCTCGCGACGCTCAAGATGAGCGACCCAATGCCGACAATGACCAAATGGAAACGGTTGCACAATGCTTTTGTTGAACGCTAGACTTGGTGAATCCTAGTTTCCAGGAACACGCAGATGAAGCCATTCATAAATTTCTTTGAAGTGGAGCGAGCGGTGCACGCATTCAATGGCTCCTCTTTCCTTTTCATGGCTTGCCTTGGAACGGCTTCGTCGGGGCCGATTTAAGCCCATCTGAATCCTGACCATTTCCGACGTACTCTATGGTCCGTTTTCTGAAGAGACCCCTACTTGTTTGTAGGGGGGTATTTTCGGCAGAGATAGTCAAAAAAAGTGGCGGGAACTAATTTTCGATCCGCTTCTTAATGCGCCGCGAAGTGCCGACATGCTTTTCCAAAGAGCTCTTCTCCAGCAATTTTTCAGGTGCAAACATCGCCCCCATCACCATGCCTGCCGGGCCACCATTCTCCGCGCGAATACTCTCCAGCATGGTGTCTCCTATGGATAACGGCATCGGGTTATTTTCCGCAGTAGGCAATGGCCTCAACTCCGCCGCGTGCCCGAAAACCCGCTGGGCATACTCGGCCACTAGCTGCACCCCGGCGGCATAACGCAGGTTCGGGTGCCGAAGCGTGCCGTTGTATGCGCCCGACGCCTGCTCCACGTCGCCCTGAAAATGGTCGAGCAATTCCCGCAAAAGCAGGCCCGCGTAAGTCGTCATCAACTTCGGCTGCAGATCGTCCCAATCCAATCTTTGCCGCGGCACTAACCAGGGAGGAAGCTGCGCATAGTCCCGCTTGTCCTTGCGATAGAGCTGTTGCGCGTGACGCAGCGCCTTGCGTGTAATCTGCCATCTGCCGATGGAATCGTCTTGTACCAACACCCGGCGCCGCTGCCGCTTCAGCACGATGTCGCCCTGCTCGGCCCGTCGCTTCCATACTGTATGCTCCAAATCCCCTGGTGTATTCATGTAGTTGTTCTCCATCGCGCCAATACCCAGAAACATGCTGACCGGAATATCGAAGAACCGCGATACGGCCACGACATCGGCCGCCAAAGACTTCGCCTGTTCCGGCGTCAACGGCATCAGGTCCGGATCGGTTCCATGGGCGATGCGGTAATCCGTCAGCGATTTGAACCGCATGAATCGTCCCAAGTACGCCACCATCTCTTCGTCGCCTAAACGCTGAAACGAATTGGGAACCGGGTCGTTATAAGCGTCGGCAAACATCGCGCTCTGTTTGGAGTCGGAGTAGAAATGCGAAGGCAGTACCCAGGCGTAACAAACATCCGTCGTCACATGCGCTGACTTCAGCTTCGATAGCAATGTGGTGCCATCGATCAAATCGTCCGGCAAACGCACCAGCACCGGATAGGTAGTCGCGTCTCCCTGTCCGCGGGAAGTGAGCAGCACTTCCATTCCGCGCAGCTCTTTCAGCGCCCGGAGATGGTCGAACATCAAGTAGGCAAATAATAGATTGTCGTACTCACCCAATTGGCCTACCAGAAAACGTTCCGGCAAATAGACCCGAGTCCCCTTGGCGCTTACTTCCGTGGTTTCTAGGATGGTCGGCGGACGCAGATGCAGCGGGCGCGGCCAAACCACAAAAAGAGTAAACGCCGCTCCTACAATACCCGCAAATGCAATTGCAATCCAGCCTGCCCGCATCGTGTCCAAACCCTTATCGTCTTAGGCGAACAACATAGAACGTTCCGCCCTCATCATGCCACAAAATAATGGCCTCGCAAATACCCCTATGAAAACCTTTCTTATATCTCTATCCTATTTCTTGGAGTCCGTCAGTCTCCCCCGTCTGAATCTTTCCGGCAAACCAAGCCATCTCCTCAAGAAAGTGTAAGGAAACGACATTGGAACCAATCACCCTTCGCAGCTCCGAATATCCCATCGATCCTATATTCATCGAACGCTGGTCGCCGCGAGCCTTCAATGAGGAAGAGATTTCGGAAAAAGAGCTGTTGACCATCTTCGAAGCTGCTCGCTGGGCACCTTCTTCTTACAATTCCCAGCCATGGCGTTTCCTATATGCCCGCCGTGGCACGCCCTCATGGGACCGCTTTCTTAGCCTTTTAGTTGAATTCAATCAGTCCTGGGCCAAACGGGCGTCAGCGCTGGTGATTGTCGTCTCCAACTCGCTGATGACACCGCCCGGCAGCGATAAAGAAGTCCCGTCCCATACCCACTCCTTCGATACCGGCGCGGCTTGGGGTTACCTCAGTTTGCAGGCAATGCGCTCTGGCTGGTACACCCACGGGATGGTGGGTTTTGACATAGATCGCGCCTTTGCCGAACTCAATGTTTCTAAGGGTTATCGCGTCGAAGCGGCCATTGCGATTGGACGTCTTGGCGACAAATCGGTACTTCCAGAACCCCTCGCGCAGCGAGAACAGCCAAACGGGCGTAACAAACTTGAGACAATAGTTATGGAGGGCGGATTCACCCAAAGTGAATCTTAGCCGTAACCAAGGAACGTCTCAATATGAACAAACCATTTCACTTGCTTTCTCCCGCAGAAAAAACCGCTCTGCGTATTGCGCAGAACCGGGCTATCGACGACAAGATCAGGGAGACGAAATCTCTAGCACCCCCCGCTAAATCTACGGGCGACTATGTACGCGCCACTCCCGAAGAGCGTGCCAAGCTGAAAGGCTCATTGGTGCGCAAAGTTTCTTCCTAAGCCCACCTCTGAACGTAGGAAGCGGGAGTTCGCCCGCTGAATCGGCGAAACTCGGCAATTAAATGGGACTGGTCGGCATAGCCGCTCTCACATGCGACTGCCGCGCAATCTCCCGCTTCCACCCTTCCTAGCGCATAGCGAAATCGCAAGATGCGCGCCAGTAGCTTCGGTGATAATCCTGTTTCCTGTTGAACCCGTCGACGGAACTGTCTGGTACTCAATCCTGTTCGATGGGTAAGGTGGTTCAGTGAAACACCTCCTTGTTGGAGCTCCATGAACGCTAAGGCTTTCTGTATCGACGATCGTGTTTCGCCGGCAGAAATGGCATTTGCCAACAGCTTTATTCCTTCTTCCGTACTCCGCGCTTCGGTGATTTGCTCCAATAGATGAGTTGCATGCGTACCCCACAAGTCTTCCAACGGCAACAAAGAATCTGTAATCTGCCGTAGAGGTGCCCTCGCCGCCATTGCTGCCATGCCGGGCCGAAAGCGAACGCCTAAACAAAACTGCCCCGCTGCCAAATCGACGTCCCGGAACTCCGTCATCGCCCCGACCACCTGCAGCGTCGCCGTGCTTTGGTGGCGAAGATAGAGAATATCCACGCACCCGTCCGGCATTACTCGATGCATGGTCCCGAGGGCGTCCGCATTCTCCATCGCCCAAAAACACTCCACTGAATTTTTTAACCGCGCCGGTGGGGAAATCTCGCGATAAGAAAGCATAACCGATGTCCCTTTTTTTCTATCATCGTCTCTAACATCTTGTTAACGTGAAAATCGATGAAGATTACTCCTGTCTTAGTAGTGGAAAGCATAGAACCATCGCTTCCGTTCTGGGTCGGCCGGATGGGCTTTGAAAAAACGGTGGAAGTGCCCGAAGAAGATCGTCTCGGTTTTGTCATTCTCGCGCGAAACGGTGCAGAAATCATGTTGCAAACCACCTCCAGCGTGCGGAATGACATGCCGAAATTTGCGCCGCAAGAGAATGCAAGTCCTAGCTCACTTTTCATTGAAGTAGACGACTTTCCCGACACCCTGAAGCGACTGGACGGCTATTCCATCGCCATGCCGGAACGCGATACGTTCTACGGCATGCGTGAGATCGGCGTCTTCGAGCCCAACGGCCACATCGTTGTTTTCGCCGCCTTTCTCAACCGGTCCTCTTAGCATTTCGATCTCCACTATGAACCCCATCCGCTCGATGTCACAATGCCATCGAATGGTCACGACATCAACAAGTGACTGTGGGGGAGCCCCCTTCCCCTGAATCGAAGTCGGAGTGGGGCTGTCAAGTCCTCCGGTACTGTGATTCGTAAATCCGCAGCTAGCCAAACGGACGGTGAACAGAGAACCATCAAAATCAAGAGAACTGTTTTTGAGAGCCCGCCGCCGTACCAATTCAAACTAAGCATGAACATAGTGCGCCGTCCAATCATCGCTGTTTGCCAACGAGAGCGGTGACTGGCTTAGTGCTGGCATTGAAGCTTATAAATTGACGGTTCCCCCGTTTACGCAATGCTAAACGGGCCGCCTTCCGTCCTGCCACCCGCGACGATAGCTTCCGCTAATGCGACTTGTCGGGACGCTCCGCACCGTGGCAGAAACTGAAAAGTTCCACGAGCGCCCTCACGCGATCTTTCTGACGGCTAGGCGGAAGCCGCTTGGTTCTTGTAAGCTCGGCAATACCATGGAGACTTGCCCAAAACAGCTCAGAGAGAACCTCTGGCTTCGATCTCTGCCCCTGAAACAACTCCACGAGTTGGGAAAACGCAAATCGCAGCTCCGGAGGGGTGGCCGCGTCATCGAAGGGTACGCTCAGGCCGAGCGAAAACATCACTTCATACAGTGCGGGTGAGGCCGCGGCGAACCCCAGATATCCGGCCGCGACCGACTCGACCATGCTTCCACGCCTAACCCGTTTCCGTGCCTTT
This sequence comes from Bryobacteraceae bacterium, assembly GCA_965219315.1. GTDB lineage: Bacteria > Acidobacteriota > Terriglobia > Bryobacterales > Bryobacteraceae > Bog-105. Next base: position 782,127 of record CBDCNB010000001.1, read on the forward strand.
TCCAGAGCCAGGCCCAACTCCTGGAAACCCTCGATAGCAGCCGCAGTGAGAACTCCTTCGCGGCTTCCAAAGTGAGCGTACAAGACAGGTTGGCTATATGAGATCTCGTCGGATAACCGCCGAACGGTTACGTTGGACCAGCCTTCAAGCTCCGCGATTCGTCGAGCGGCACTGATAATTTGTGCCCGGCGGGCCTGCCTGTCCCGCAGTTTTCGTTCCGCGAGACGGTTATTTGCCGGCGTGGTTGCCATCCATAGGAATGATAGCGCTGCTAGAATCCCTGCTGGGCTGGTGGGTGAATCTTCACGTAAACGCTTTGCATCGATATAGCATTGCTAGACTTTATATCAATAAATAGACTTGCAATTATAGGTATATGAAATGTATAACGCTATCTTGCTTTCCCTAGCTGCTCTCATTGCGGTGGGGATCATTGTGATCGGTTGTTTCTACCTTGCATCTCCTGAACGAATCCAGGGATCATTTGGTCTGAATCCGCCTGCACTCGATGCTGACACTCGTGCTTGGCTACGTTTGAAAGGAACTCGAGATGTCGCATCTGGCCTGGTCGTGTTGACCATGATGCTGACTGCGAACAGCCTGACTGTAGGCATAGTTCTGCTCGTTTTCGCCATCATCCCTTTTGGCGACATGTGCACTGTTCTGGGTTCAGGCGGGTCGAAATCGAAAGCGATCTCCGTTCATGGCGCAAGCTGCGCGGTAATGCTGGTTATCGGCCTCTTGCTGATCCATGTCGTTCAAGAGGCCGTTTAAGAGAAGGATTCAATAGGAGCCGTTCATGCACATATTCAACGTGGCTACCATTTTGATCGTAGTTTCTCTGGTAAGCGTCGAGTTCCCTGTTTCTGCGTTCGTAAACCCTGCCGCGTGGCGACTTGACCCCGAACCGCAGTTGAAAATACTTAGTCGTTATGCTTCCGTGCTTGGAAGAGTGATGTCGGTCTGGTACCCAGTTTGTACCCTAATACTCGGTATTCAGACTTGGCTTCATTGGCACACATCGGGATTTAGAATCCTGCTTACAGCTGATGCGATCTGGCTTCTTGCTTCGGTGGCATCGATTTTTTTTCTGGTTCCACTGAATAGTCGCGTCGCAGAAGGTGCTGCTGATTGGCAGCGGATCCATCGGACTTGGGACAAGAGACATCGTGTACGTATTGCCGCTCTCGTCATCGCAGCCATCCTGCTCACATACGTCGTAGTGCGCTAAATGGGCACTCGATTCAGATTAGTACAAGGAACGCTATCTGGAGTGACTTGGCGCAGGAAGGCCGGTTGTAGCGAGGCTCTGAAAGGGATGAGGAATTTGCATTTAGCATATCTGCACGATGGTCTTCTAGGAGGAATCGAAAAGGAAAGTAGCAGGTGCAACATGGCTTCAGGGAGAGCTCACAAAGCGAGAAAATTTCTTAGGGGAGCTGAAAGCCCTCGGTTTAAATTATCAGCGACGCATAGTGATAATGCAGCCGCAACTAACAAACACAAATCTAAAGAGCGGGCTTGGATGTCCCGTCCGCGCTCGGCCATCAGCGAAGGAGCTGTCATGATCAAGTTCAGTATTCTGCTAAAGCGAAAGCCTTCATTCACCCAAGAGCAGTTCGTCGATTACCACCGCAATTCGCACGCGGCGCTATTTATGTCGGTGCCGGTTGTCAAGGATACTGTGCGCCGCTACGTCCAGCAGCACGCGCTGCCCGTCGAGCTGCCGGGCATGCCATCGCCCAAGTACGACGGCATCACCGAACTCTGGTTCGACGACGTCGAAGCGATCGGAAAGCTTTTCTCCGACGACAAGTATATGAAGGTTATCCGGCCGGACGAGGCGAGCTTCATCGACCTGGAACATTGCGATTTCATTGTGTCGCAGGAGAATTTTGTTATCCGGCCCGCCTGAAGGTTCAGACGCGGCCGATAAATTATCAATAATGAGCATCACTGATGCGCTAAAGGAGTGAATACAATGCAATTCAAAGACTGGAGCAGCAGGCGGATTCAGGTCGGCCCGATCAATCTCCATTACCGGACGTCGGGAACGGGACCGGTTCTCGTTCTTCTCCACGGCTTTCCCCAGCACTCGCTGATTTGGCACGCCATCGGTCCTATTCTTGCGGAACGGTTCACCGTAATCGCCCTCGACCAGCGCGGAGCGGGCATGTCGTCGATCACCGCCGACGGGTACGACGGAACCACGATGGCATCGGACCTGAAGGGTTTGCTCGATGCCATTGGCGTCGAAAAGGTTTTCATTGCCGGATATGACCTCGGGACGCGCACCGCGGCGGCCTTCGCGCGAGACTACCCCGAGCGTGTGGAGCGCGTGGCGTTCATCGAGTTTGCGCTGCCGAGCTTTGGATACGAGCAGAACATGGCGCCGACCAAGGATTGGTCGCTCAACTCAAACTGGCATCTCTCGCTGTTCACGGTGCCGGATGCAGCCGAGTTTCTGATCCGCGGCAAGGAGCGCGAGATGCTGTCGTGGTGGTTCTATCACATTGCCTACTCCGGCAATGTCCACATCAGCGCCGAGCACTTCGAAGCCTATGCCCGGGAAATTTCGAAACCTGGCGCGCTCCGCGCCGGCATCAACTACTATGCCGCGGTCTGGAAGGATGCCGAGGATTTCGCCGTCGTTCACGAGAAGCCGCTGACCATGCCGGTCTTGGCGATGGCTGGAGAGGCATCGATCGGGCCGTATCTTGACGCTGCCTGGAAACCCGTAGGCGTCGACGTTACCACCAAAGTGATCCCCGAAGCCGGACACTGGATCGGCGATGAAAATCCGACGTTCGTCGCCCAGGCGCTTGGAGAGTTCTTCAGCGCGTGAGTTCGTCGTCGATTCGGACGGCATCACCGACCTATGGTCGAGCGGAAAGAAGCGACATCACCGTTCATAATTACTTTCGGGCTGCACCCTTTTGGTACACCAAGATAGGAGGTGCTTGAGTGAAGACGACGATCTTTTTGGCTGCGCCTAACGGCTTAGCGGTGATCGCAGGTGCCGGGAGCAACTGGCGCGGCGAAACTCTTCTCGCGGGTAAGCAGGTTCAGTGTGTAGCCAACGACCCTCGCCGGAGGGGCGTTGCGTATTGCGGAACGCTAGGCAAGGGCATGTTCAAAAGTGACGACGGCGGCGCTGCGTGGAAGCCATGTCCGGGCCTTGGTGAACCTAACGTAACGGCGCTTGCTGCCTCTCACTCAGGCATCCTGTACGCGGGGACAGAACTGAGCGCCATCTATCGTTCCGATGACGGATCGGAAAGGTGGCGTGCACTGGAGACACTATCGAACCTGCCGTCAGCAAGAGAATGGAGTTTTCCGCCACGACCAGAGACGCATCATGTCCAATCAATACTTCCAGATTTGGCGATGCCGGATCGTCTGCATGTGGCCATCGAGGCCGGAGCGCTGCTGCGAAGTGATGATGCAGGAGCTAGCTGGCGGGACCGGGATCCGAGCAGCCCTAGAGACACCCATGCCCTTGCCGTTCATCCACAGAGTCCCACTCAGCTATTCTCCGCCGCCGGCGATGGGTACTTCGAAAGCGCGGATGATGGCGAGAGCTGGCGACGCAGAGAGGATGGCCTAAAGCACCGGTATTGCTGGAGCATCGCTGCCGGCCGGGGAGACCCGCCGACTCTTTTGCTTTCAGCTGCAAAAAGCGCGTACAAGGCGCATTTCAAAGCTTCAGCTAACTCCACTATTTATCGGCGTGCCGGAAGTGATGCGTGGCAACGAGTACAGAACGGTTTGCCTCAGCCCCGGGGATTGCGCATCCCGGTCGTGGCGGCCAGCGATATCGAGCCCAAAGTTTTCTACTGTTCTGCTGAGGGTATGGTCTATCGATCGGAAGACGACGGGTTACAGTGGCAAAAGCTGGCAGTTCAGTGGAATGACGGGATGGCAGCCGAGCACGCGCTAGCCATGGCAATTGTGGAAGAGAAGTAGTCACAAGCCATTACAAGCATACTTGCAGCGTGTACCATGGGCACTCAGCGATTTCGCTACAGCTATGCTACACGGTGCGGCTGCTATCGTAGCGCTCGCATGTTCTCAGTACTGCGACGCAGTAGACGCTCGAGGATCTTGATCTCGCGACTGCTAAAGCCGGCAGTCATCACCGCCTCGACGCCGCTAAGCAGGGCATGGGCCCTATTCACAACTTTTTTGCCCCTCTCGGTCAGCTCGCTTCGACGGATTCGTCCATGAGTAGGGTGAGCCTCCCGGCGGAGCAGGTCTTCGCGCTCGAGGTTGGCCACGATGCCCACCATGCTCTGTGCTGTAACGAAGGCGGCGCGGGCAAGCGTGGCATTGGAGATGCCGGGCTCTGACTGCACCGCGGCAAGAACGTTGTACTGGGGCGTGGTGAGGCCAAGAGATTCCAGTTGTTTGTCCATCATCAATCGCAAAGCGTGCTGTGCAACTTTCAGCACGTAGCCCAATCGATGGGCTTGTGGGTGTTCTTTCGTTCCGCTTTGCTTCATGCATGCTCGTTTGACATGTAAGGTGCCTTATATTATTATGAGGCCTATGACAACATCATCTCGCATGTCGCCGTCGCCCCCACCCGTGGTCACACTCGACCCGCAAGGCGGTTACCTCACCTTCATCAATACATTCATGGTGGAGCCGGAGAACGCGGAACGTCTTCTGGAGGTGCTCAAGACCGCTACGCAGGACATCTTCCGTTACCAACCGGGCTTCCTCTCCGTGAGTCTCCACATGAGCTTGGACAAGCGCAGGATAACCAACTATGCGCAGTGGCGAGCAAAGGAGGACTATGAGGCCATGAGCAAGAAGCCCGACGTCCAGGAACACATGAAAAAAGCGGCGGCTTTGGCCACTTCCTTCGATCCGGTTGATTACGAACTTCGGGACGTCGTGCTTGCCGGCTAACACAGTGGAGAGCTACTGGGTTGGTGTCGCCAGCCGTGAACATGTACGGGCGGCGGTGGAGGGCGCCTTTTGCCAGCTCAGTCACGGCAAGGAAGATCCCCTCCGGCGACTCAAACGCGGCGACCACCTTGTTTTCTACTCACCGCGTGAGCGACTTGGCGATGGGGAACCGGTGCAGGCCTTCACTGCCATAGGGCATATACTCGATGACGCTCCCTTCCAGGTCAGGCAGAGCAACACTTTTCATCCGTTCCGCCGCAAGGTGCACTACCTTGACGTAAAGGAAGCCTCAATCCATCCACTGCTTGAAGAACTGTCGTTTACGCAGGGTCGCAGCAGCTGGGGGATGGCATTCCGGAGAGGCACGTTCAAGATTAGCCGCCAGAATTTCGAAAAAATAGAACGCGCCATGAGGGCCCGTGAGGGCCGAAACAACATTACGTGAACGCGGAAATCCACCGTGCAGAACACGAAGTCATTCCAGCAACGACTGCCTCCAAACCGCTGGATCGGAGAAACACAATGATCTTTTCCCATGAAGTTCCGCTTCAGCTGCCAACACATGCCATTCACCTGGACGAATGGCTGTTCAATCTCTCCGAGTCAGAGTACAAGGCGTGCGCTCGAGGTCATCGTGCCGTTGGAACCAATGGAGGCCCAAACTTTCTCGGCATGGTCAACGTTGAATCCATGGCGGGAGCGCTCATTATCCAGCATTACCGGACAGAAGTGTTGGAGCCGGATCACGTGAAACTTGTGTCAGTGAGGAGCAGAGCCTACCTGATGCACATCATTCCTTTTCACCTGCAGGTTTCGTGGGAGATGCAAGTTTCGAGTGTTTCAGCGGAGCAGTCGAAATTTCGCTGCATGATCGAGGTGCGCAATCCACTCTGGGTTCGCTTCATTGGTATTTTCAACGCCAGCAACTACTGGATACGCCGTCATCTCGTCGAGGAGACGCAGGGCTTTGCTAACGATCTGGCGCGAAAAGTCGCTACGGCCGTGAACTGAAATCAGTAGTAGATTTGGTAACTGGCTTGTGGGAAGGCACTTTACGGTGTTCCTGCGTGGATGAGTGAAGCTGCCGAAAATTGAGAATGCGCGATACGTTAGCCTCGACCCAGGCAGTCAGGGCGCGGACGTGAACGGCAAGTTCATTTCCTAGTTCGGTCAAGCTGTACTCCACCTTCGGTGGCTTTGTCGGATGCACCACCCGCAGCACGAAACCGTCAGCCTCCAGTGCCCGCAGGGAATGCGCGAGCATGCGCTCACTCATCCCGCCGATTCGTTGAACGAGCTCGCTAAAGCGATGCGTTCTCTCAAGCAGCATGACCAGGATCAGAGTGCTCCACCGGGAGGTGACATGATCCAGGACACCGCGGGACGGGCAGTCTCCATCACATACATTTCCGATCCTGGCCAATTGCGAAGCACTCCTGGATCCCTGAATTTTGCTCATAAGAAGTAGCTTACACGAATGTACGTACTTACAAAATGTAAGCTCCTCGTTTATGCTGAAGAAGTGGCCTGCTGGGTTTTAGCAGCCGCATCGGTTGTAGGAGGCTGCTTGCCTGGGGAACTTAGAAGGAGTAAGCATGAAAATCGCCATCATCGGAGCTACCGGCTTTATTGGAAGCGGCATTCTCGCCGAGAGTCTGCACCGCAGGCATGACGCGACCGCCGTGGTTCGTCACACCGACGCAATCCCGAGCCACACCGGATTGAGGCTGGTGCAAGGTGACGTCACAGTTCACGACACGCTTGTCCCGCTTCTATCTGGTCATGACATTGTCATTAGCGCTTTCAATCCGAGCAAAGACACGACCGGTCTAGGAGCCCGGTCGATCATCAAGGCGGTCAGGCTGTCCGGTGTTCCGCGCCTCCTCGTCGTTGGAGGCGCCGGGACCCTGGAGGTTGCGCCGGGGCAACGCCTGGTGGACCAGCCGAACTTTCCGCAAGAGTGGAAAGAAGGCGCGCTCCGCACTGCGGATGTTCTCGAGCAACTTCGAGCTGAACTCGAGCTGAACTGGGTTTTTCTCAGCCCCGCTGCAGTTATTGCTCCGGGAGAGCGTACGGGAAAGTATCGCATCGGCGGAGATCAGCTTCTTACCGACCGCAATGGTGAAAGCCGCATCTCCGTCGAAGACTATGCCGTTGCCATGCTTGACGAGGCGGAAAAACCACAGCACGCGCGTGCGCGCTTTTCAGTCGCTTACTAATAGGAAAGGTCACAAGGAGGCACTATGCAGATACGCAGGTTGGGCTGGGCGGGGGTCGAAGTCGAATGCGATGGAGAAACGCTGGTGATCGATTACGTTCAGGACAAAGCGGCGTTGGCGCCGTTCCTGCGAAGTCCTGAAGAAGCGTTCCCGGCATCGTCCCGTCCTGGTGGCGCGGCGGCTGCGCTTCTCACCCACCTTCATGCCGATCATGCTGACCCGGACGCGCTTGCCCTCGCGCTGCGGGTTGACGCGCAAGTCTTTCGGCCGGAACCGGCTTCGGGCAACGCAGACGATCTGGTGTTGACTTCTTTGCCGGAAGAAAAGTTTCTGGGTCAATCACTGAAGGTCCAGATCGTTCCTGCTTGGGAGCAGCGCATCATCGGCCCGTTCCGTGTCTTTTCTGGACCTGCGGTCGACGGTTTCGGCGATCCCCAAATCAGTTGGATCGTCGAATGCAGCGGGCGTCGTATCTTCCATACCGGGGACACGTTGTTTCACGGCTTCTGGTGGCGGATCGCAAACCGGTATGGCCCCTTCGATCTCGCGTTCCTGCCGATCAATGCGGCGGTCTGCGAGTGGCCTCACCTCCAGCCAGCAAGTCCCATCGAAGCCACGCTCGCGCCCGAGGAGGCGGCAATTGCCGCACATATCCTCCGGGCGAAAGCGGTGGTGCCGATCCACTACGGGTCGCTGCATCATCCACCGGAGTACGTCGAAACGCCACATCCCACCCAGCGGCTTGAAGACAAGTGCAAGGAACTCGGCATCCACGCCTGGATCAGGCAGCCTGGCCAATGGTTCAGCCTTGACGGATCGATTCTCTCCCAACCATTGGGGTGATTGGGCGTCGCGCGCCATAGGTTTATCGAGAGCTTTTAACGACATGCCCAACAGGACGGACGACGTGAATGCCTCAACTACTGCACCGGTTCAGACCGCGCCCGTTCCTTGCCCCACACCGGACCAAGCGCAAAATTTTGACGCTTGGCAGCCCTGGGCATTTTAAAAGGCGCAGCATCAATAATCATCATCTACATCACCGACTGGTTGCAGTGCCAACGGTTACATAATGAAAGAGGAATCCATGCCGCAGTCGGCGGAGTTTGACATCATTGTCCACGGAGCCACAGGGTTCACAGGACATCTGGTTGCGGAGCATCTGGCCCGCGTTGCAGACGAGCGTGGGATAAGGTTTGCGCTGAGTGGCCGGAACTTGGGTAAGCTCGAAGCCATTCGAAATGAGCTCAATCTCCCCGCCAAGGTCGCCCTGATAGAAGCAGACTCTGAGGATCTTCCTTCAATAGATCGTCTTGTAGTGCGTACTCGCGCTGTCCTTACCACAGCAGGACCATTCCAATTGAATGGTGAATCGCTTGTGGCGGCTTGTGCCGAGACTGGCACCGACTATCTGGATTTGTCTGGTGAGGTTGCATGGATGCGTTCTATGATTGATCGTTATGAATTCGCTGCCCGCTCAAGCGGCGCACGAATTCTTTTCTCTTCCGGTTTTGACTCGATCCCTTCTGAGCTTGGCGTCCTGTACCTACAGCACGTAGCGCGAAAGCGCTTCGGGATACCAGCTACCCGCGTTCACGCTCGTATTATGAACTTCAAAGGCGGCTTTTCGGGTGGGACCATCGCTGCTGGAGTAGCAACGAGAGCAGCCGCAGAAAAAGACCCGGCAGTAAACTTAATGCTGGCGAATCCCTTCGCCCTGACTCCGGGCTTCACCGGCCCACTACAACATGGCGAAGAAAAAGAGCCGACCTTCGATGAAGTTCTTCGACAATGGACCGCGCCCTTTGTGATGGCGTCCATCAACACTCGTAATGTGCACCGTTCGAATCTGCTTCAAGATCACGCTTATGGGAAGAACTTCCAGTACGACGAGCGGGTCGCAGTGGGACCTGCCGATGGTGGTCGGGAGAGAGCAGAGCAAATTATGCGAGCCACAAAGCGCGAGGGAGGCAATCTCCCGAAACCGGGTGAGGGACCAAACAAAGATGAACGCGAGGCTGGATTCTATGATCTCCTGTTCGTCGGCATCACTGACGATGGCCGGCGCGTCGATGTCACCGTTCATGGCGACCGTGATCCCGGGTACGGATCGACCTCTAAGATAGTCAGCGAGACAGCAATCTTTCTTGAACAGCAGGGCGCCTCAACGGCAGGTGGTGTTTGGACACCTGGTGCAGCGCTCGGTCTACCGCTAGTGGACTGGCTGAGAGATCACGCCGGTTTGACCTTTCATGTCGAGGAGTGAAGACTAGCACACCGATAGATGCTTGTTTATCTGTCTTCCGAACGTCTCGGTCCAAAGCCCTAGACAAAAACCAAGCTTCCTAGATACTCCGGTTCAAAGCGTCCGACCTTTAGCTCGAAGGCTACAAAAGAATCAGCCCTCGATAGAAGAAAGAAGATTCTACTGAAGAAGGCCTAACCAGCCTTTTCGACGAGCTTAAGAAGATGCAAAAGATAGCCAAATTTGGCATCGGAAGGCTGAGGTTTTCATGAATCGTTTCTTGACGCGGTTGCTACTGCGTTCTTATCCTTTAGAATGACGCGTTCAGTACGGTCAAGAGCTGGAAGATTTGCTTTGCCAGCGTGCTCTTCGAATCAATGACATCCTTGACGTCCTGTGGAGCGGTTTCGTGGCTTCTTCGGGAACTACTACAGATTCCTGTCGTCATATTTTTTCTTTGGCGATTCCGGGCGATGCAGTAGGTGCAGCAAGTCAACGGCATGCATGAAATCGGCGTCTTCGAGCCAAACGGCCACATCGTCGTCTTCGCTGCCTGGCTCAACCGGCCCTCCTAAGGTCCTATCGCTTACGCGGCACCGCATTGGCTCCATGTCACAATGCCGTTAATGCGGCTTGTCCCCCTGTGGAGTCTTGTTTTGCTGTCGCTTGTATCTGTGCAAGCATTTTCACAGACTACGCTCACCATCGCCACCGTGAACAACGGAGACATGCGCGTCATGCAAACGCTCTCGAAGGTGTTTGAGCAGGAGCATCCGGATATCCACTTGGACTGGATCGTTCTTGAAGAAAAGATCCTCCGTGAAAAGACCACCACAGACGCGGCCACGCATGGTGGCCAATATGACGTCGTTACCATCGGTCCCCTGGAAGCGCCTATCTGGGGGCGCCGCGGCTGGCTCTTGCCTGTCGATGAGAAGCTCTCGCCGCAATACGACCTCGACGATCTTCTGAAGCCGATTCGCGATGCTGCTTCCAGCGGAAAACATCTTTACGCCTTGCCCTTCTACGCCGAAAGTTCGCTGACTTACTATCGAAAAGATCTTTTTCGCAAAGCAGGCCTCACCATGCCCGCGCAGCCGACCTATCACGACATCGAGCACTTCGCAAAGGTATTGAACAATCCCAAAGAGGATGTCTATGGTGTCTGCCTGCGCGGGAAGCCGGGGTGGGGTGAGAACATGGCCTATATCTCCACCGTCGTCAATACGTTTGGCGGTCGCTGGTTTGATGAGGCTTGGCACCCGCAGCTCGATTCACCGCAGTGGCGCGACGCGGTTGCCTTCTACGTTAACCTTCTTCAACGCTACGGTCCGCCCGGCAGCAGTTCCAACGGCTTTAGTGAGTCGCTCACACTGTTTGAAAACGGTCGCTGCGGCATGTGGATCGACGCCACCGTAGCCGCCGGAGCACTCTACGATGGAAAGCAGTCGAAGGTAGCAGATACCGTCGGCTTTGCGCCCGCACCCGTCGCCGTCACTCCGCGTGGTGCGCAATGGCTCTGGTTTTGGGGCCTTGCCGTGCCGTCTTCCGCCAAACACCCTCCCGCTGCTTTGCAATTCATCCAGTGGGCTACTTCGAAAAAGTACATTCGGCTCGTCGCAAAAACCAACGGCTGGACTGCGGTTCCGCCGGGCACACGACGGTCCACTTACACGCAGCCTCAGTACCTTGCCAGCGCTCCCTTCGCCGAACTCACTTTTCACTCCATCATGGCTGCCGACCCGCTGCATCCCACGCAACAGCCCGTGCCATATACAGGCATTCAATGCGTTGTCATTCCATCGTTTCCTACCATTGGCAATCAGGTAGGGCAACTCATCGCCGCGGCGTTAGTTGGCTCTCTCTCGGTCGATGAAGCTTTGCACCGCGCGCAAGCCGCCACCGAGCGTGTCCAGAACCGCACCGGCATCCCGCAATGATCGCCGCCAAACAAACCAGCCGCGATCCAAAGCTCGTTCCTCGAACCGGATCGAACAAGCAGAGCAGCCGTTTTGCCCGGTTCTCGCTCAAAACACCGGCCATCGCCGCGCTGTTTATCTGGTCGGTCATTCCACTTCTGATGACGCTCTGGTTCTCCTTCCAGCGCTATAACCTGATGCAGCCTGATCGAAAGGGCTTCGATGGGCTTGGTAATTATCGCTACCTGCTCAGCGATCCTACCCTCGCCCTGGCCATCTGGCACACGATCTTGCTATTGGGTTCCGTACTCGTCATCACCATCGGACTAGGCACCCTGCTCGCAGTCCTCTTCGATCAGGAGTTTTTCGGCAGAGGCATTGCCAGGGTGCTGGTGCTGGCTCCCTTTTTCATCATGCCGACCGTCAGCGCCTTGGTCTGGAAGAACATGATGATGCACCCGGACAACGGTTTCCTCGCGTTTCTTATGCGTTCCATTGGCTTGAAACCAATCGATTGGTTTGGCGTAGCCCCGCTTTTTTCCATCATCGTGATCGTTTCCTGGCAGTGGCTTCCGTTCGCCTTTCTCACCTTGCTGACCTCCGTGCAATCACTCGATCCGGAGCGCAAGGAAGCCGCCCGTATGGACGGCGCCGGCTCCATCGCCATGTTCCGATACGTCATCTGGCCGCATCTCGGACCGGCCATCGCCGCCACCACCATGATCGAGTCCATCTTCCTCCTCGGCATCTTCGCGGAAATCTACGTCACCACCTCCGGGGGTCCCGGCTTTGCCTCCACCACTCTTTCTTTTCTGATCTATCGTTACGCTCTCATGGAGTACGACATCGGCGCCGCTTCTGTTGCCGGTCTGGTGGCCATTGTTCTGGCCAACATCCTGGCCCTGTTTTTAATGCGCTCCTTCGTGCGCAACCTGGACGCCTAAACAAATGACGCTCTCCAAAAAGCTGCGACGAAAGTGGGCCATGACGATTCTCGGCTGGTCGGTCGCGCTGCTACTAGCCTTTCCGGTATTCTGGATGGTCCTGACCAGCTTCAAAACAGAGACAGAGGCCATTTCGCGCATCCCTCGCTTTTTCTTCCATCCGACATTGGAAAACTACAAGACCATTCAGGCGCAGGCCAACTACTTTCACTTCGCTTGGAACAGCACCGTTATCTCCATCGGGTCTACGGTAGTGGCGCTCGCTCTGGCCATTCCGTCCGCTTACGCCATGGCCTTTTTCCCCAGCCAACAAACAAAAAACACGCTTCTGTGGATGCTTTCCACCAAGATGATGCCTTCTGTCGGAGTGCTTGTTCCGGTCTACCTCATTTTCCGCGACATCGGCCTGCTCGATACCAAGACCGGGCTGCTCGCCATTAACGCCCTGCTGAATGTGCCCGTTGTCATCTGGATGCTCTACACGTTTTTTAAGGAGATGCCGGGCGAGATCCTGGAAGCCGCGCGCATGGACGGCGCAAAACCGATGCAGGAGCTGTATCATCTCGTCCTTCCCTTATCGGTGCCGGGCATTGTCTCCACCAGTCTGCTGGCGATCATTCTGTCCTGGAACGAAGCCTTCTGGAGCCTGACGCTCACCGCCGCCAAAGCAGCGCCGCTCACGGCTTTTATTGCCTCGTTTTCCAGCCCGGAAGGACTGTTCTACGCCAAGCTTTCCGCCGCCTCCACTCTGGCCATCGCGCCCATTCTCATCCTGGGATGGATGAGTCAACGGCAGCTAGTTCGCGGACTTACTTTCGGAGCGGTGAAATAACCGGGAAGAGCAGGACGATATGGCAACCGTAACATTGCAACAAATTCGCAAGAGCTACGGCTCTTCGGAGATCATCAAGGGGATCGATCTCACCATTCATGATCGGGAGTTAACCGTTCTGGTTGGCCCGTCCGGCTGCGGTAAATCGACCCTGCTGCGTCTCATCGCCGGCCTGGAAGAACTCACCTCCGGCGATTTATTAGTCAACGGTCAACAAGTGAATGATGTCGAACCGTCCAAGCGCGGCTTCGCAATTGTCTTTCAAAACTATGCGCTTTATCCCAACATGAACGTGGCGGAAAACATGTCCTTCAGCCTGAAACTCGCCGGGGTGTCGAAAACCGAACGCCAACGAAAAGTGCTGGAAGCCGCCCGTATCCTGAACCTCGAAGCCTTCCTCGACCGGAAGCCCAAAGCCCTGTCCGGAGGTCAGCGCCAACGCGTCGCCATCGGCCGCGCCATCGTCCGCGATCCCAAAGTCTTTCTCTTCGATGAACCCCTGTCGAACCTCGACGCTGCCTTGCGGGTCCGTATGCGCCTGGAACTTACTAAGCTGCACCGCCAACTGCATGCCACCATGATCTACGTCACCCATGATCAGATCGAAGCCATGACCATGGCCGATCGCATCGTCGTCATGCAAGATGGCATGGTGGAGCAGGTCGGCTCTCCGATGGAGCTTTACCACCATCCCCGCAATCTCTTCGTCGCCGGTTTCATCGGGTCGCCCAAGATGAATTTTTTGGAGGCCTCCGTACAGCAAACCACCGCCGCGGGAATGGACGTCTTGTTCAGTAACGCAGCAAAGCTCCACATCCCTACAAACTCCATCAACGCCGCCGCAGGAGACAAGTTAACGGTAGGCATTCGACCTGAGCATATCACCTTGGTAGAAACCGGCGGGCTTCGCGCGCAGGTGCAAACCGTCGAGCATTATGGCGGCGAAAGCTTTGTCTATTTGAACCTCGCATCCGGCGAAAATCTTACGGTAAAAATCTACGGCGACACCACCGTCCATCTCGATCAGCAAGTGCAATTGAAACTGGATTCCCGATACATTCACCTGTTTGATGGAAAAGGAACACGATACTAAGGGTCAAGCATTGTAGGCTGACAGCTGGCTACTCTTCAAAATGCACAAAGCTAATCCAGATCGGCGACGCCGATCAACAAAAGATAGAGGATGACCACAACGGCGTTTGAACTAACCCGCTTGCAGCGGGGGACGCTAGCGCGTGCTTGTTCCAGCGGCGGTTGTGATCGATCGGAGAACAAGTAATCTGGGCCGCAAGGAGGTCCCTTGTGACCCAGTTGAAGAAACGGATGCTGGATGAACTCCAACGCCGTAATTATGCCCAGAGTACCGTAAGAAGCTACATCTATTCCGTCGAGGATTTCGCTCGCTATTTCGGCAAGTCTCCCGATCAACTCGGCCCCGAACAGATTCGTGATTATCAGGTTCACTTGTTCCGGGATTGCAGATTATCAGCCGGAACAGTGGAAGGACGTGGGGCAGCCTTGCGGTTTCTCTACACGAAGACGCTTCGGCGACCGTATTTGAAGGAAGATATTCCATTCCCAAAGCGGTCGCGTCGACTACCCCTTGTGCTGAGCGCGGAAGAAGTAACGCTTCTGATCAACTCAGCCGAGAACCTGATGCATCGCGCGATGATGATGACGCTTTACGCAACGGGCATTCGTCGTGCCGAACTCTGTCATCTCCAGGTGGCCGACATCGATAGTCCGCGCATGGTGATTCACATTCGGCATGGAAAGGGTGACCGGGACCGGGATGTTCTGCTTACTCCCAAACTGCTGGAGACGTTGCGCGAATACTGGTGCTGGATGAAGCCCAAGACCTGGTTATTTCCAGGCATGGTGAAGGGCTGGCGAGCAGATGTGCCGATTACAGATAAAATGGCGTGGTCTGCGGTTCATAAGGCGGCGAAGCGTGCGGGTATCCAAAAACGCATTGGCCCGCACACTCTACGACACTGCTTCGCCACGCACCTGTTGGAAGCGGGCGCGGATCTCCGAACCATTCAGATTCTGCTCGGTCACGCCAAGCTTTCGGACACGACTGTGTATCTTCATCTATCGCGGCGTCACTTGCAGGCGGTAGCCAGTCCGCTGGAAGCGCTGGAAGTATCAAAGCCGGACCAAGTCAGACGACCGAGGCAACGGCTCAGAAAATGAACCGGCCTCCTTTGGAGGTGGCCGATATTCTTCGCCAAGTTGGCAAAGATTTTATAGAGAAGAGCCGTCGCTGGTTAACGTGGCAACAGGTTCGCGTTCTTCGCGCTATTCAGAACTGCCGCACCGCTGCGCTCGGCGGCCATAAAGACCGCTGCGCGCAGTGTGGTCATCACGCCATCTCCTTTAACTCGTGTCGAAATCGGCATTGCCCGAAGTGTCAGACCAATGCTCGCGATCAATGGCTTGCTGCGCGCGCCTCCGAGGTGCTGCCGGTACCGTACTTCCATGTGGTCTTTACTGTGCCACAGGAGTTGGCGGCTATCGGCTTACAGAACAAAAGGTTTTTCTATGAGCTACTTCTTCGCATCAGCGCGCAGACCATGCTCGAGGTCGCCGCTAATCCTGACCATCTGGGTGCGCAAATTGGTTTTCTCAGTGTGCTACATACGTGGGGACAGAACTTGCTTCACCATCCCCATGTTCATTGTGTCGTTCCTGCTGGCGGATTGTCGCAGGACCACTTGCAGTGGAAACGCACATCCTCTCCTCGCTTCTTTTTGAATGTCGACGTGCTCAGCCGGGTGTTTCGGGGTAAGTTCAAGGATGCTCTCAAGGAAGCGTTTCAACAGCATCAGATCAGCTTTCACGGTCAGCTCAGTCATTTAGCGGAACCGAAGCATTTTGCACGCCTCATCCAATCTCTTTATCGCCACAAGTGGGTTGTCTATGCTAAACCACCGTTTGGCGGACCCGAACATGTGTTGCACTATCTGGCCCGCTACACCCATCGCATTGCCATTAGCAATCACCGGCTCTTGAGCTTCGATGGGCAAAACGTTACTTTCCGGTGGAAGGATTATGCACACGGCAACAAGCAGCGCAAGATGACAGTGGCAGCAGACGAGTTCTTGCGCCGCTTTCTGTTACATGTACTTCCTCCGGGATTTGTTCGCATCCGGCATTATGGCTTCCTCGCCAATCGCCGGCGCACAGCGGCCCTTGCGCTCTGCCGGAAACTGATCGGCAACGCCGCCTCGCCGATGGACGAATCAGTTAAGACAGCGGGCTCGCAAAGTCAGTGGTCCTGCCCCAAGTGTTCCGGACCAATGCTGCTCATCGAGCGACTCACGGCTCCCCAGATAGTTCGCGCGCTGTCATTCGAGAGGTGTGTGCTTGATTCTTCTTGAAGATGTATTGGTGCTCTCGACATTCAAGACGGCCGCTGATCAAGACGGACGAAGTGTGTCTACCTTTAGAGAACCGGTTCCCGGGCAGCTTTGCAATGTTTACCTCTCCGCTACTGCACGTCCGGTCTTACCGTCTCAGAAGGAGCTCAAACACTCCCGACAACCCATCCACCAATCCATTCCCCGCCAAGACCCGCTTCAAGACCCGCTTATTGGCATCCGCATACCTTCGAAAACCCATAGTGGTAGCTAGCCGCATCCCCCGCTAGCCGCAAGCGGGTCACTTCAAACGGCCCTATCGAAAGTGCCAACAGCACGTCTGACCTCCGCGGCTCTACCTGCTTGGCACTTCCGATAGGGATCTATCGTTTCTCGGTACTTAGGAAGAATCAAGATGTCTAACGGGAGGCGGCGGGGAGACAGCCCGTTCCTCCCATCACCCTTTGCATTACGAATCCTGCCGCGGCGAAGCAGGAGGAATATTAAGGTTCAGTTGAAATACATTGGCGGGATCGTACCGACGTTTTACCTGCTGGAGTCTCGCGTAGCGCTCCGGGCCAAACACCGCGGGAACTCGGCTTTGCTGGTCGGCGCGCAGATAGTTGTAAAGCGATTCTCCCGTAAAAACTGGCCCCAGAGAGTTGATCGAATCTCTCGTCGCAAGCTCAAGCTCCGGAAGACTGTTGCTCATCGCTGGCGAGACAAGGTGCAAGAGGAAGGGCGCCTGCGGGGGTTGGAACGCAAGAGCCGGGTCGTCGTCCCCGAATCTGCCGCCTAGCTGCTGCACTTCAAACTGCATAATCGGCGGCATCTTTTCCGTAGTTGTCTGGAGCAGCTTTTGTGAGAAGTCGGAGCTCAATTTAAGCAGGCATTCGACGTGGCTTATCGTCGCGGATCCATCCCGATTGGAGGCCTCATCATATTGCGCCATCTCGCGGTATGAGCGTACCTTCAGGTCGTCAATCACCGGCTCCCCGAACGCCAGCAGTTGCTGACGTACCCGCCCAGCTGTTGAAACGTCTCCGTGGCAGAGCGTAATGGCGCATGTCTCAGTGATTCCATGGAGCAGAAAGCGCGGCTTGGGCGGCAACTTCATCAAGCGCAGTGTCGCACAGGTCTCCACACCCAGATCGCTCGTCCATTCTCGGAAAGATTCCAGAACACTAAGGGCGCTTTTCATGCGGAAATACATCATCCCACCAAACACCTCGGGAAGCGGGAAGAGCGAGACGGTGATGGACGCCACTACGCCGAAATTTCCGCCCCCGCCCCGCAGAGCCCAGAAAAGGTCCGGGTTCGTCCCCTCATTTGCTTGCACAACGGAGCCGTCCGCCAGCACCACGGTGGCGGAGCGTACAGACCGGCAGGCTGCGCCCAGCTTCCGGCTCAGCCAGCCGAGACCACCGCCCAGCGTGTATCCGATGACGCCCACGTTCGAGACCTGTCCGGACGGGAAGACAAGGCCATGCTCCTCCGTTTTGCTTAGCAGTTCCCCGGAGCTGACACCCGGCCCTATGGTCGCAGTCCTGTTCGAAACGTCGACAATGATTTCCTTCATCTCCGCGAGACGCAGCAGGATTCCACCATCGCACGTTCGCGTGATTCCATGCCCGGTGTTCTGCACGCCCAAGGGCAGGCCTTGTTCCGTTGCAAACCGAACTGTACCGGAGATGTCTTCGACGGACACCGCATTCACGATCGCGACGGGGCGCTGATCGACTATCTCCAGCCACGGTTGACGCTGCATGTCGTAGTCTCCGTCCGCGGGAGAAACGACCGAGCCGGATACGCGTTGACGCAGTGTCGTAATTAACTCTGAATGATCTTTGCTTGCCATTGAAACACCCCTCAAAAGGATAAAAAAGTCGTTAGAGGACAACCGTCTGTCAGAGAAGCCGTCGCGTAAGTGCGCTGACCTCAAAGCTTCCATATCTGCCAGAACCAATCACGGCGATCAGCGCTCCAGGAGTTCAGTGAGGTAGTCACGCAAGCTTCTCGCCGGCCGATCAAGAATGGCGCGCAGTGTAAGCGGATTGCCCAACAGGGAGTGCTGGTCGTACCAGCGCATCATCGCGATCAGTTGTTCTGGAACCTTGCCGCTCGGCGGCAGTGATCCCTGCTCTGCCGTGACCGGGCGGCCCAGCACCTCACTCATGAGCGCGGCAAGCTCGTACCCATTCAGGATGCCTTCCGCACATAACTGGAACGTGCCGTAAAGCAGGCGATCTTCGGTCAGAGCGACAGCTGCGACTTCGGCCACGTCGCGGTAGTCTACCCGGCTAAACCGGTTGTCATTGGACCAGAGTTCCACATGTTTCCCGGTTTCCTGGGCTTTTTTCCAGCCCGGGGCAATGTTCTGAAAGAACACGGCGGGATTCACGATCGTGTATTCGAGTCCGGACTCGATCAATGCCTCTTCCACCGGCAACTTGACAGCGTGGTTCTTCAGTTCAACGATGCTGGGGTTGATCACGGACGAAAACACGATCCTACGAACACCGGCGTCTTTCGCCGCTTGGATGAAGCGCTTGCCAACGTCCGCCTCGTGCTCGAGAGCGAAAGGAGCGATGTAGAAGGCCGCGTCCATACCCGCGAGGGCTGCGGCAACCTGCTCGGTATTCCGGAGGTCCGCTACAACCGTCTCTACGGCACCCGCAGCACGCACCGCGGCTTCCTTGTCGGCCCTTGCCACAAGACCTCTCACCTTTACACCACGCTTGGAGAGTGCAGGCACCACCAACCCTGCAAACTCGCCTCCTGCTCCTACTGCCAGAACACGCGAAATCTCACTCATCGTCCACCTCGGCAAACTTCGGAATTGTCGATCGCGGCTCCCCGATCTGTCCGCAACCATATGATTCGTGTCGTAGAGTAAAAAGTGTTGCGAACAGCGCACGGGATCGTTGCGCAGCGCGCAGCAATGGGTGAGCCAAGTGAGATTGTTGGAGTGCATCGAATCGTTCGTGCAATTGGCAGAAGCGCGAAACTTCAGCCGGGCTGCGACGTTACTCGGGATCAGTCCCTCGTCGCTAAGTCGACGCATCCAGTCGCTCGAGAGCGAGTTGGGCTTTGTGCTGGTGCTACGCTCCACGCGGAGCGTTGCTCTTACAGAACAAGGCAGACAGGTGCTTGCTCGAGCCGAGCACCTGCTCCAGGAAGCCGCAAATCTGAAGGGCGAGCTGACCCGGGACTCCCGCGAAGTTTCAGGCCACCTTCGCATCGGGGTGCCCGTCGACCTGTCCATCACGGTGTTCGGTCCCATACTGGCGCAGTTCTGTCGCGAGCACGAAGGAATCAAGCTAAGTCTTCTAGCGACACAGGGTCAACCGGAGATGGTCGGAGATCAACTGGACATTGCGTTCGTCATCGTGCATCAAAAACCACTTCCCGGTTCTTCCTCGATACTCCATCGCATCGGCTCTTTTCCGCGGCTGCTGTTTGCATCCGGGGAGTACCTGGCACACAGAGGCGAGCCAGCCTCGCCGAAAGACCTGTCGCAGCACCGGTGCGTCCGGCATCTGCAAGACAAGCCTGAGATCTACTGGGATCTGCGCAGTGGAACGAAGCGCGAACGTGTGTCCGTCGATGGTGTGTGCGCCACAACATGCCTCGCCAACGCAGCCCAGGCAGCCGGAAATGGTCTCGGCATTGCCATGCTTCCGGTTCACCTGGCGAGTCTGTCTTCAAAATCTCGCCTGGTCAGGGTACTACCCGAATGGGAGGGGTCACCCGCCCTTGTCTTTGCGATCACCGCGCGCGACCACCGCCTCGCAAGGGTCTCTGCCCTGCTCAACTGGGTGCGCACACGGGTGCCAAGACGGATCGAGGAGCTTGAAACGGAAGCGAATCACGCGTTAGCCTAGACTCGCCAGCGCGGGTCTAGGTGGCGCTCGGGTCAGCCTCCAATAAGCCGAAGGCCTTACAGCGGAGCCGAAACGGATCGGTACCGATAAGTCGGCATCTCGGAAGCTATTCGGCCCGCTGATGACGGGGCAAGCCGCAAGACAGCCCCTGCCTGCGTGGCGGAAACGAAGGATCCTTCAGAAAAACTCGGTCGTGTGTTTCGGATTGGATCCCCTGCAAGGCAGTTTTCTACCCCTTCCGAGCCGCGCGAGAATGGCAGGAGAGGTTTCAATGAAAACAGACTTTTTCGGAGTCGCGCCTCTGTTGCAGGTCTATGACATGCCGACAGCTGTCCGTTTCTATCGTGACTTACTTGGCTTTGAGCTGGTGAACCAGTCGCGTGATGGTGAGGAGTTCGATTGGTGCCACCTGTCACGCAGCGGTGCTGAGATTATGCTGAACACCATCTATGAGTCCGAGCACCGCCCCGCACAGCCGGACGCAAAGCGCACCGCTGCTCATGCCGACACCGCGCTGTTCTTCGCTTGCCGTGAACTGGATGGCTCTTATGGGTACCTGCGCGCCAACGGCATACCCGCGCAAGCTCCGCGCGTGGCTCCGTGCGGAATGCGCCAGCTCTCGTTCAAGGACCCGGACGGATACGGGATCTGCTTCCAATGGCCTGCAAATGAACGTTGGGCCAAGCAGTGGCGCGACCGGTACGGCTTCGAAGTTTAAGTTAACTCAAAACCGCACCTTCACCGCAAACTCGAAATCCCGAGATTTACCCGCGCTGCTCGAAGGCTGACCCGCCTTCCAGAAGCGAGCAGCTTCCGCCCGCTACAGCGCACTCGCGTTTGGCAGTCGCTCCCCACGCACTTTGTTAGCTGCGTTCCCAGAATGGCGGTGGCTCAATGCCAAGCGTTCGAAGGTAGACGTATCCCTCTCCGCGATGATGAATCTCATTGTCGATGGCGTATTGAATCCCGGTCAGCCCCGTCATCTCCCATTGGCCGAACGCCTTGTCCACCTCGCTGAACCGATGCGGCGGAATCTTTGGAAAGTTTTCGTTCAACTGCGCCGTTTGAGCGTCCCACAGGCGGAGAAGTTCGCTCTTTGTCTCAGGCTTCGCGGATTGAAAATCTGCCCACTTTCCGGTTGCCACACCTTCCACAAGCGGTCCAGCCATTGCAAGTAATTCGCAGGCCATCTCTCCAAAGGGCCGCATGCCCCCTACGGAAAACTGGAACAGTTTTTCCTCCGGAAATGCCTCAATGGTCTTGCGCGTGAGTCGTCGATGTCCCTGCCAATTCTGCAGCAGGGCGTCTGGCGTCAGTAAATTAATTGATGTCGTTTCAGTTTCCAATTTCATTCTCCACAGCCCATTTGGGCCTGTCATCAGCCTATAAAGCATTCCCGACAGTCTCTGTCGTAAATTCGAGAAAGATTGAAAATCGTATGTACGACCCGATCATGCGTGTCCTTACCGTTCTTGAGATTCTGCAGGCGCGCGATTGCGTGACTGGAGCGGAACTTGCCAAGCGGCTGGAAGTAGACCTGCGTACCGTGCAGCGCTACATCGTTCGACTGAAGGATCTCAGCATTCCTATCGACTCCACTTCGGGAGTAGGCGGCGCGTATCGCCTGCGACCGGGTTTTCGGCTGCCGCCACTGCTGCTGACCAATGAGGAGGCATTTGCACTCTCGTTGGGTTTGCGCGCATTGCGCCAGGTTGGCTTGGCGGCATTTGCACCCGCTACGGAGGGAGCGCTGGCCAAATTGGAACGCGTCCTTCCCGCCGCGCTGCGCGAAAGCATTCGGACGGTGGAGGAAGTGGTAACCTTTGAGCCGGGCTCCTGGGTGGTTCCGACGCCAGTGGAATACCTAATCAGCGCCGCCTCCGCCATTCGGACCGGCCGCCGAATTCGCTTTGAGTATCGGTCTCACAGTGAGGCGAGCTCCCACCGAGAGATCGAGCCCTACGCCGTGATGCACACCGACGGTCGCTGGTATGTCATTGGCCGATGCCTGTCCCGGCAGGCTCTGCGTACCTTTCGTCTCGACCGCGTGACCCAGCTTGAGATTTGTGCCACCATCTTCCGGCGACCGACCGATTTCGACGCACGCCGCTACCTGGCAGAGCACATGCCCTTTATACAATCGGACTACCGGATCGATGTGTGGATCGACATACCAATCGAGGAGGCTAATCGCAGCTTTGCGCTATGGAGAATCGCTACGGAACCGTACGAGGGCGGCACACGCCTCCGTTGCGGGCGGGACCGTTTGGAGACGTTTGCAGCGATGCTACTCAGCATGGGACGTCGGATCGTAGTACACAGCCCCGCCGAACTGCGCGAGACCTTCCGCCAAATTGCCGGACGCGCCATGCAGGCCGCGGACAGTCCTTGTCCGTGATACGCAAAAGGATCGCGAGGTAAAAAACAAATGGTCGATAAAACAGAAAGCTACACCGCTCAAAACCGCACCTTCACCGCAAACTCAAAATCCCGTGGATTGCCCGCGCTGCTAATGGTTCCAAACCCCGGCGACCCAAAACTCCCGTTCGGATCGTTCAACGGCGGAGTATTCGTCACATTGAACGCCTCGCCCCGAAACTCAACGCTATACCGCTCCGTCACCCGAAACGTCTTGCCCACCATCAAATCCACCTGCTGCAATCCAGGCTCACGTACCGGGTTCCGCGAACTCGTTCCGATCGCAAACTGCGGCGCATTGGTAAACGCCGCCGTGTCGAACCAACGCCCAGCGCTCCGATGGGGCAGGAAATTGGGATCGCCAAGTCGATTCGGACGCTGCACCGCAAACCCGAGACTGGCATTATTATTCGTCGCTTGCGTCACCGCCACGGCGTCGCCCGCCTGCACCCGTACCAGCCCGGCCACCTCCCAACCGGAGATCTTCCACCATCTCGGCACCTGGTAAACCCATCCTCCCGAAAATACGCGCGGAATGTCGCCGTTCGAAACATCTTTCTCCAGATGTCGATTGAATGCATCCGCCGCGCCCGTATTACTCAACACGGGTCCCGTGAAAATCGTCTGGGAAAAGTAGCTTGACGCATCGTCGATCAGCTTCGAAAACGTGTATGCAAACGTAAACGTCAGCCCGCGCGAAAACCGCTTCTCCAGCTTGGCCTGCAACGCATGGTACGTCGAGTTCCCCACGTTATCCCGAAACAACGCCACATTTGTAAATCGCGGATAAGCTCGTAACAGTTGCTGTTGCGCAATCAGTGGCGTATCCAGCGACGACGATACGGGAAGCTGCCCATAGAAAGGATTGGGCACTCGCCGCAGCAGCGCCGCCCCTAGCCCAAGCTCCGCCGCCGGCAACTGGTTCAAATTCGCCTCCGGCAATCCCAGCCGCGTATTCTTCGAACCCAGATAGCCCACCTCAACATTCAGGTTCGCCCCAATCGTCCTCTGCACCGTGAAGTTCCACTGCTGCGAGTATCCTGAGCCGTTATCCCTTTGGCTACCAAAGACCCCCTGTCCCAGCCCGGCGTTCGGACCCGGAGGCACCACCTGGACGCTCGGCCCATCCCGCAGAATAAATGCAGCATTTACGTTGTCCTGCGTTTGCTGCCCCACAGTCTGCACAAACGGAAACTGCGGCAGCGTAAACGGTGTCGTAATACCGCTCTGCTCGAACCAAATCATGCCGTATCCCGCGCGCAGCACCGTGGCATTGTCCAAGCGATACGCCAAGCCCGCCCGTGGGCCGAAATCACAGCACTCCAAATCCCTCGCCGTATGCGGAAAATCCAGCACTCGCGTCTGCAAATTGAACACCGCTCCTTGATTGTTCACCTCATGCGAAGGAAAATTCAGCGTGTACCGTGTCCCGATGTTCACGGTCAGCCGGTCGGAAATCTTCCAGTCATCTCCCGCAAAAAACTCCGCAATGTTGGCTCGCTCCTGCAGTGACTGCCGTTGAATATCGATGCTGAATGCACTCACTTGCCCCAACAGCAGCGAAGCCACCGCGTTCCCGCTATTTGCCACGCCCGCTTTGTTGGTCCCGGTGGTATTGAACGTGTACGCACCGGCCGGATTTGCCGGCTGCAAAACGTCCAGCGCTTCCCTTCGGATATCGGCGCCGAACTTCAGCGAGTGCTTTCCTCGCACCATCGACAAGGTATCTAAATACTCCGTCACTCTCGTCGTGAACTTGGAATCGGCACCCGCCCGCGGCCCGATCTGCTGATATCCGCTGACACTGAAGGTGGGAAGCGCGGATGCAAAAGAATTCGGCGGAATACCCGGCACTGTCAGCCCATTGTTCGCTGGGCCCACCCCGTTGGATTCTCGTCGCGTATAACCGAATCGCGCTTGGTTCAGCACCGTAGGCGAAAGGGTCCAGTCATGCTCCCCCACACCCTGATATCCTCGTGTCGCCGTCTCGCTGATGACGCCCGTCGTAATCGCTCCGCTTCCGTCCGGCAAAGGCGTCACCGGCGTATCGTCGTCGCGCAGGTAAGAAAACCGCCCAAACACCCGTTGCGCACCGCCGAAATAGCGATCCAGCCTCGTGTCGAACTGGTCTTGATCGTCAGGCTCCACTCCGGTGCGAATATAGTTGTTCGCCGTCCCGGGTAGGTTCGGGAGAGGATAGCGCGCCAACACCTGCGCGGCAATGGGATCCATCCTGTCTTTTGTTATTCGATTACCCGGAAACGGCAGCCTTCCCAATGGTGAAGTATTTGTGGAAGGATCATAAATCACCGTCGAGAAACTACCTGCCCGCTGTGCCAACGTCGGCACCGTGCTGATCCGTGGAATTCCTGTTCGTAGTCGCGTTCCTTGCCAATCCACAAAGAAAAAAGTCTTGTTCCGCTGTAGGGGACCGCCAAACACAAAGCCGTACTGATTGCGCCGAAACTCCGGCTTCGATCCGGCTGCCGCAAAATAGTTCCGTCCATTCAAAGCCTCGTTTCGCAGGAACTCGAACAAGGTGCCATGAAATTCATTCGTGCCCGCCTTGGTGTTGACTATGACTGCCCCGCCGTTCGATCGTCCATACTCGGGCGAGTAGGCGTTGACATTCACTCGAAACTCTTCAATTGCGTCGATGATGGGATAAAACACTACCTGCCCCGGCTCCGGCTGCAGCGCGCTGATTCCGTCATAAATGTATTCGTTGGTACGGGGACGGCTGCCATTGATCCTCGGCAGTAGCGATCCACCTCCCGGCAACGCCACGCCCGGCGATAAAGCAATCAGCGGGATGAAATTCCGGCCATCCAGCGGAAGCTTCACCACTTTTCTCTCCTCTGTCGCGAAGCTCACCGCGCCCGACGCCGTCTGCAACAACGACGCGTCCGCATCGACATTCACTTGCTGGTCCATTTTGCCGATCTCCAAACGCACATTTAAAGAGACGCGGTCGCCAATCCGCAAGCCGAGCCCCGCCTGCCGGTATCCGCGAAAGCCCGGTTGCTCGACCGTGAGGATGTACTCGCCCACCGGCAACGCCACAAAGTGATACGCGCCCTGCTCGTTGGCGGTGGTCCTATACATCGCCCCGCGCGCTTGCTCCAGCATCTGAATCGAGGCGTGGGCCACGGGCAATCCCGAGGAGTCTTCAATTACACCGAACAGCTCCGCCCGGCCACCCTGGGCAAAGCAAGGAAGAACCACTAGACACCAGGCAACGAAGCCCACACGCCAAATTCGCCACCCGATATCTGTCATTGTTACGTTACGTTTGTTTAGTATACTTGACAAACCGACAACGCTGAACAACATGCAAACCAAACAAACCGGCGACCCGATACAAGTCCGAAACTTCCTCGGAGAATTGCGAAAGGCGCGCGGTCTCTCCGTAGCGGAGTTGGCGAGTACCGTTGGAGTGAGCCGCCAGACGATCTACGCCATCGAGGAGGGTGGCTTTGTTCCGAACACAGCAGTCGCACTACGTCTAGCCGAGTTTCTTGGCGTCACTATCGAGCAGATCTTTTCTCTCGACCGCGCGATGCTCGCCCCGACCCTCGAAGCCGAACTCCTTGACCCTAAACGGGACAGCATCGAAGAAGGACAAATGGCGCGGCTCTGTCGAGTCCACCGGCGCATGATCGCCGTGTCCGTTCCGTCGTTCCCCGCATACCTGCCGATTGCCGACGGCATTGTCAGCAAGAAACTCGGCTCTCGCGTCGCCATTACTTCCGCCCTTCCACCAGCACCTGGAGATGGGCCGCTGCTCCTCGCCGGTTGTGATCCCGCGCTTTCCTTGCTGTCCGAAGTATTGAACCGCTCAGGAATGGAAGTTGTCGGCGTTCCACGCTCCAGTCGTCGCGCCCTGGAGTTGCTGAAAGGGAATCGTGTCCACGCCGCCGGTTCGCATCTTCTCGATGCCGCTACCGGCACCTATAACGTTCCCATCGTCCAGCGCCTGTTCCCGCGAAACAGCGTAGCCATGGTGACCTTCGCCATCTGGGAACAAGGCCTCGTCCTGCGCCGCGGCAATCCCAAAAATCTTCGCGACATTCCCGATCTCGCCCACCGCGGAGTCACCCTGATCAATCGTGAAAAAGGTTCGGGAAGCAGAAATCTCCTGGATAAGGCACTCCGGAAAGCCGGTATCGAAACAAAAAATATCAGCGGCTACGACAACGAAGCCAAGGGCCACCTTGCCGCTGCCTATTCGGTCGCGACCGGAGGAGCCGACTGCTGCATCGCCACGCAATCCGCCGCCCGCTGCTTTGGCCTTTCCTTCCAACCGCTGGCAGTCGAGCGCTTCGATCTCTTTTTCTCCCGTGCCACGTTAGAGTTGCCGGTGGCAAAAGCTCTGCTCGACCTTCTCAACCGCGCCTCCTTCAAACGAAAGCTGGAAAACATCGCCGGCTACGACACCGCACACACCGGGCAAGTCCTCACTTAGTTTTCTCGCGTGCTTTTACGGCTTGCCTGTTGATGGGATAACTCCCCTTCTGCCTGTGCCAACAGCCGCCGCACTTCGTCATCCGTCGTCTGAGAAAAGTCTTCGTACCATCTGCCTACACCTCGGAAAGGCTCCGGCGTGTGGGCGCAGATGATCTCTTCCACCTCGTTCCGAAACTCATCGCACGTTTGCTGCGCAGCCACCGGCACCGCAATGACAATCCGTTTCGGCAGCTGCAAACGTATTGCCCGGCTGCACGCCTTCATCGTGGCCCCGGTCGCTAATCCATCGTCGACCAGGATGATCGTTCGGCCCCGGACTGCGCTAGGCTGCCTACCCTGCCGATATACTTGCTCCCGACGATGAAGCTCCCGCTCCTCGCGCGCGGTAATCCGATCGACGAGTTCTTCGGAAAGCCGCGCCTCCTCAATCAATGCCCGGTTCAATATGCGCACGCCGCCCGTGGCAATTGCTCCAATCGCGAGTTCCTCCTGTCCCGGCAATCCCAGCTTCCGCACCAGAAAAATATCCAGCTCTACTTGCAACGTCCGGGCCACTTCGTATCCAATCGGTACACCGCCCCTCGGCAACGCCAATACCAGTGACTCTGGATCCGCGACCGAACGAACAACAAGCCTCGCCAAGGCTCTACCGGCGTCTTCGCGATCTCGAAATAGAGGTTGCTTGTGCATAATGTAGTCGCCTGTGCGTGATTAGGGACGGACGGGCTTTAAATCCTAGTCTCTAACCGGTGTGGCTAATAAGCTTCTTGAACGATGCTCGACTTTGTTTCAATCGACACCCGACGTCGATAAGTCAAGCGGACCGATGCCCTCCCGTGCCTCATTCATTCTCTCTGGATCTCTGCTTCGCTTCCCTCATCTGCTTGTTGTCAAGCCGCAGGAGGGCGGTGAGCAGGCTGCCGCCCACGTTCCCCTCTTCGCCGAACAATCGTCGCTGCACCTCGATGACAACCGGCAGTGCCTTGCCGAGCAACTTCAAGCCTGCCGCGGTGACTTGCACGCTGTTAGCCCGTACATCCGCGGAACTTCGCGGCCGCGCTATCATTCCTTTGCTCTCAAGCGTCTTCAGCATATGTGACACCTGCATCGGCTGAATATCGCTGGACCGCGCGATTTTCGATTGCGTCACCGTTTCGCCCACTCGCCCCAGCCAAGCGGCCATGGCTAACGTCGTGAACTGAAGATGCGTCAGGTCCAGCGCGGCAAGTGCGCGGTCGATCTCTCGCTGGTAACGATGTACCACACGCCACAGCACGAAGCCAATGGCGTTCTCCGGCGCGCCGAGGGAGGCGGTTTCAAATAGATGTGCGATGGCACGCTTGTCCTTACTCATGGGCTAGACAGCTTGCCTTACCAAGTAAATTGCTTCTGCTGCAATGCAGCTCTTCCGCATTGCGAAGCTATGCGTTCTTGCATTGTAAATAAATTTAATATATATTAATTTAGTGTTCGGTGCCGGCGGCGGTCGATTCAGTCTCACCCCTCTAGTGTGATAAACCTCGCCATCGTCAGCGCCGGTTGAAAAACAATAATGCATTTTGGAAGGAATTTTGCAAATGGATGATCCTAAGGTGAAAGTTGGCTGTGCTGAGTACGACCGCGTGCGTGCGTTGTTTGACGGCACAGTGAAGTTCCACGGCATCGATGCCGGCTTTGAAAGCGCCCGCATTGTCACGGAAATCTTCGAGCGCATGATTCGCCAGCGCGAATTCGACGTCTCGGAACTGGGTATGACCTATTTTCTGCGTACCCTGGACTTTGACGATCCACCCTTTATCGCACTTCCGGTGTTTCCAAATCGCTGTTTCCGGCACTCGGCGATCTACATAAACCGAGCAAGCGGTATCAAAAGGCCGCAAGATCTCATTGGCAAGACCATCGGAGAATTTGCGGTATATGGCCACGACGCGGGTGTATGGCCGAAGGGTATTCTGTCGGACGAATACGGAGTGACGCCGGAGCAGTGTCGCTGGATTGTTGGCAGCCTCGATTTCCCTATGAAGCCGATTGACTTCATCCCTCACCCGCATCCTGCCGGGATAGAGGTGACCGCAGCTCCGGCGGGCAAGGACCTAGGGGAAATGTTGGAAGCAGGAGAAATCGATGCGTTGATTTCAGCCGATGTGCCAAAGTGTATACTCAATCACTCGCCGAAGGTTGCGCGCCTATTCGAAGACTACCAACCGGTAGAACGCAGCTATTATCAGCGTACCGGCATTTTTCCCATCATGCACACGGTTGTCATTCGCAGGGAGCTTGTCGCTCAGCAGCCAGGTCTCGCACAGCTTATATACAAAGGCTTCTGCGATGCGAAAGACGTCGCAACGGAGCACTACAAGAAAGGCCTGATCTTCAACAACATCGACATGATGGTGCCGTGGGTCAGTAAGCTTATCGACGAGGATCGCAGCTTGATGGGTGAGGACTGGTGGCCTTACGGTGTAGAAGCCAATCGCAAAGCTGTTGATGCATTCTTGCGCTATCATTTCGAACAAGGTCTCTCAAGACGGCGGTTGACATGCGAGGACATCTTCGTGCCGGACCTGCTCACTACCTAGCGGCAAGTCCATCCAGCAAACCCGTGATACGATACAGCCAATTGGAGAAAACGAAATGTCTCACTCCAGACGTCATTTCCTGAAAACCGGATTCGCCGCGGGAGCACTCGCAGGCGCTGGAACTTTATCGTTGACCGCGGCTCCCTCCGGGAAAGCCACCGACTGGGTCACCCTTGGAAAATCCGATGTAAAAGTAACGCGGCTGGCGTTCGGCACCGGAAGCTTTGGCGGTCAAGTACAGCGCGATCTCGGACAGGATCAGTTTACCCGACTGGTCCGCTATGCCTACGACCACGGCATTCGCTTCTTCGAAACCGCCGAATCGTACGGCGACATGCACCGTATGCTCGGCGTGGCCTTGAAAGGCATCCCGCGCGACAGTTACCGGTTGATGTCGAAGGTGACCACGCATGGCGGCGTCAATCCACAGCAGAAGTTCGACGAACTGCGCAAGCTCGCCAACACCGAATATTTCGACATCATGCTGCTCCACTGGCAGCACGTCGCCTCCTGGCCGGAAGACAGCCTTCGTTGGCAGGAGGGAATCGAGGAAGCGCAATCGCGAAAGATCATACGCGGACGTGGCGCCTCCGTGCACGGACTTCCCGCCTTGCGTCAGGTACCGAAAACGCAATGGCTCGAAGTCGCCATGATCCGGATGAACCACAAAGGCACATCCATGGATGCGGAAGATTACGCGACCCACGGATTGGGAAACGTACCTGAAGTCGTTACACATGTGGAACAAGCGCGACGCGATGGAATGGGCGTGATCAGCATGAAATTGATCGGAGAAGGCAAGTTCACCAAACGCGAGGATCGTCAAAAAGCGATGCGGTTTGCCTTCCGTCATGCTGGTGTCGATTCTGTCACGGTCGGTTACAAGAACACTGCCGAGATAGACGAAGCTATCGACAATCTAAACTTGGCGTTCGCCTAACTTTCGCAGCACCGCAAAATTTTACTTTAATAACAAACATTCCCTCTAACACCTTTCCGGCAAACCCTCCGGTCCGATTGGCCTCGCTTTGCAACACGATGGTTCAAATTTAGATCTCCGGCACACGTGCGGTGTAGGCGCGGTAGACGAGCCGATTTTCTATCGCCAGCACCGTAATCGGGCTTGACGCAAATCCAGGATACCTACGAAGCTGCCGAAGCGCGAATCGAAGATCGATCGCTACTTTAGCCATGAGTGACCGAAATGAAAGCATGCCAGTACAACTATCATGTCATCCGTATCTCGTTGCCCTATAAGACCCCAGCACGATGAGGAGGGTCTGAAGCTGTCCGCCGTTCGCATGCGACCGCTTACCTTTACCGGCCATCGCATGATACCCTTTAGCTTCTATGAAAGCATTTAGGGCGTAGCGTATGCCCGATAAAAAACTACAAATCATCCCTATCGGAGGCCTGGGCGAGTTTGGTATGAACTCTATGGCGCTTCGTTACGGAGACGACATCATCGTCATCGACGCAGGAATGATGTTCCCCGATGCGGAACTGCTTGGCGTCGATATCGTCACCCCCGATTTCGCCTACCTGGAGCAGCACTCCGCCATGGTGCGCGGCCTTGTCCTTACGCACGGCCATGAAGACCACATCGGTGGCATACCGTTCTTTCTTTCACAGCTGAACGTGCCGATCTATGGCACCGAATTCACCCTGGCGCTGGTCGAACGCCGCTTGGACGAACATGAGCTAATCGATCAGGCTCGCCTCAATGTTGTAAAACCAAAGGATCGCGTCACACTGGGTCCATTCCAAATAGAGTTCGTTCGCGTCACGCATTCCATCGTCAGCGCCGTTGCTTTAGCAATTACAACTCCGCTCGGGGTCGTGATCCATACCGGCGACTTCAAAGTCGATCCCACTCCCACCGATAACGAACTTTTCGACCTCCACACCTTTGCCGACTACGGTAAACGTGGCGTCCTTTTATTACTATCAGATTCCACCAACGTCGATCGTCCCGGCTACACCGAAAGCGAGCGCGCCGTCCGGCCTCGTCTCGAAGAACTCTTCGTGCGCAGCGAAAAGCGCCTGATCCTTTCCTGCTTCAGCAGCTCCATCCACCGGCTCCAGCAAGTGCTCGACCTGGCCGATGAATACGGCCGCAAAGTAGCGTTTCTCGGACGCAGCATGTTGAACGTCACGGAGATCGCTCATAATCTGGGACTGCTCACCATCCCCGATTCCACCTTGTTGCGCCCCCAGGACATCATGCACATGCCGCCCGAAAAGGTGGCCGTTGTTGTCTCCGGTACGCAGGGCGAACCCATGTCGGCCTTATCGCGGGTAGCTGTCGATAATCACCGTCATCTTTCTCTAAAGCCGGGCGACACGGTAGCGCTCAGTTCGCGTATCATCCCCGGCAACGAAAAAGCGATCTTCCGGATGATGAATCACATCGCCCGCCGCGGCGCGGATCTTGTCTATGGCTCCACCAATCCACCCCTGCACGTCTCCGGTCACGCCAGCGAAGAAGAACTCAAGCTAATTCTGAACCTGGTTCGTCCGCGCTACTTCATTCCCATCCACGGCGAATATCGCCAGCTTTCCCGCCACGCCCACCTGGCCGAGCACCTGCGTTTTGCCGGACTGGAAGACACCTTCATCCTTGAATCCGGCGATACCTTGGAAATCGATTCACGCGGTGCGCGCCGTGGAGAATCCGTCCCTGTCGGGCGCATCTGCATCGACTCGGGCTCGCTGGACGATCGCGTCGAAGACATCATCATTCGTGACCGCCGTCATCTCTCGGAGGATGGCTTCGTCCTTCCAATTGTTGCCATCAACAAACAAACCGGTCGTAGCGAAGGCCTGCCGGAAATCGTCAGTCGTGGTTTTGTGGGCAGCGATGGCTCGGGAATACTTCTGGAAGCCCGTTCTGTTGTGGCGAAGACACTCGAAACCTCCACCGCCGAGGAGCGTACCGACTGGGGCGTCATGCAAGAAAAAATCCGTGCCGACCTAAAACGATATCTTAGTAAACAGACACAGCGCCGCCCACTGATCATGCCCGTCATTTTAGAGGTTTAAACTAATAGAAGTCGGGTAATTTGATCTGCAAAGAACATCTGTAGTTCACCTAGGCTCGCTGTTGTAAAGAAAGGTTCGTTCCATGAAAAAATTCATTTTAGGTTCCATGCTCGTCGCTTCTGTCGGCTCGTTCGCCGCATTTGCAGAAGAGTGGACAGGCTACATCTCCGATGCGCACTGCGCCGCTAAACATGACGCAGTCTCCGCGGCAAATACGGCTTGCGTAAAAAAATGCATAGGTGGCGGGGCAGATCCCGTCTTCGTTTACCAGGGCAAAGTTTTGAAATTTGATCCGTCTAATAAAGATATGGCTGTTGCCCATGCTGCTCAAATGGTGACGGTAAGCGGCACCCTCAACGATGGCGTTATCGATGCTACTTCCATCGAACCCGCCTCAACAAAGTAGACCCGTCAATTTAACGTTGAAATTCGAGGTTCAGCCTACCGGCCGGACCTCGATATAATAAAGCTAAGTTCTTCAGTTTGTGCTTCCCATCCAGGGGAAAGTATAGATCGCCTTCCGCAGGATCGGCACTATCTTTTTGTGGAAACTGTCTTGCCTTCAGCTTCTGAAGAAGCTGTTCGTTTCCCGCGCTTTTCTCATCCATCTTTGTGCCGGTAATGGGGTCCCGACGAGTTTTTCCTGGTGAGCCGCCGCCTCCGCCTATGCCCCCCATCCCCATGGTGATCCCCGTTTTTCCGCCCTTCTTCTTATCGTTGGAGGCGTCCTGAATGATCATCGCTCCCTGCCCGGCAAGCTGTTCGGGTGCGAATGGTTTTGACTTCTCGCCATCGTCATGTGCCAATAAGACGAAGTCGTCCGGACTCATTTGCACCGACTTTTCCGTCTTCGGCGTCACCGTTACATGGACTAATACAATGCCTTTTCCCGGATCGGCGCCTAGCTTCTGAGTCACCTCTTCCTCGGTCAGCGTAATGGTCGCGGTCACGTCGATGTCATCGTTTCCGCCGGTCACGATGGGGGAAACAATTTTTTTCGCCGCTGAAAGCGGTCCCGCTGCAAGAGCGGAGATCAGTAAGACAGTGGAAAGTCTCATACAACAAGTTCTCGTTAATGGGAGTTCTTAAGATTATTATCGAAAAACGAAAGCATGGCCTGATACATCGGTTTGCGCAGCTGGCCGGTGACGCCGTGCGTCTTGAACGGATAAAGCTGCAGAAAATATTGCTTGTCGGCCTCTTCTAGCCCGTTCACCATTTGCATCGTGTTTTGAAACAGGACATTGTCGTCCTCCAGGTTGTGAATAATCAGGAGCTTGCCGTCGAACTTTGCTGCTTTGTTTACATTGGCGCCGGCTTCGTATCCCTTCGCGTTGTTCTTCGGCAGGTCCATGTAGCGCTCTGTGTAAATCGTATCGTAATTATGCCAATCGGTCACCGGCGCGCCGGCTACACCCACTTTAAAAACGTCCGGCGCCAGCAACATCGAATGAATAGTCATGAATCCGCCGTAGCTCCAACCGGTAATGCCGACGCGTTGTGGATCCACAAAGCCCATCTGAATCAAATGCTCCACGCCCAGCCGTTGGTCGGCTACCTCCTGCTGCCCAAGACTGCGATAAACATACGCTTCGAATGCATGCCCTCGCCCATAGGAACCGCGATTATCCAATTGCCAAACCACATAGCCGTTGTTCGCGTAGAGCTGGTCCAAATTCAATCCGCCCCATACGTTTCGCACCGATTGCGCTTGCGGTCCGCCATAGACCGAAACGATGGCGGGATACTTTGTTCCTGTCTTGAAGTTCGCCGGCTTGATCAGCTTTGCGTAAAGCATCGTACCGTCGGGAGCTTGGAACTTCACGATAGCGGTGCGTTGGATGGTGTATTCTTTCGCAAGCTTCTTATCGGGTTCCCGCAATGGAACGTGTCGCATCGTTGCCGTACTCACAAGGTCGATGGCGGGCGGGTGCTCCAGGCTGGAATAGGTGTCCACAAAATAACTTCCCGTTCCGTTGGAGCGGATGGCATGATTGAAGTTCTGCTTGGTTAACAGCGTGCGTTCCACGCCGCTGACAGGCACGCTATAAAACTGCGTTTCCAGAGGACTGCCTTCGTCGGAGGTGTAATAGATGCGCTGTTTCGCCTCGTCCACTGCATCCACGGTTCTTACTTCCCAGTCGCCGCTGGTGATCTGTCCCAGCAGGTCGCCTTTAGTCGAGTAACGATAGATATGGCGGAAGCCGCTGCGCTCGCTGGTCCAAAGAAATTCAGGTTTTGTTTTGAAAAAGTAAAGGTTGTAATCCACCGCGCCGCTCACCCCGGCCGGAGCCGCGGAAACGTTGATCCAGGTTTTCGATTGCTCCTGCAAAACTGTGTGAGCTTCGCCGGAGACCGCATCGCAGAAAAGGAGATCCAATTTATCTTGCACCCGTGTCAGCCGCTCTACCGCTATCGTCGAGGAATCCGGCAGCCAAACAACGCGCGCCAGCAGAGCGTCTGTCGTCTTGCCGACCTTCATCCATTTTGTCTCGCCGCCGTCTACCGCCAAAATCCCCAGCTTCACCAATGCATTCGGCGTTCCCGCTTGCGGATAGCGCTCCGGTTCGTCCACTGCTCGCCGCTTCAGCAGGTCCGCATGCGGGTACACCATCTCATTGCTGACATCGAATTGCATGTAGGCAATTTTCTTCGAGTCCGGCGACCACCAGGCAGCCGTCGAAAGGTCCAACTCCTCTGGATAAACCCAGTCGAGCTCCCCGTTGAGAAGCGTCTTCGTTCCGTCCGTCGTAAGCTGGCGTGGCTTGCCGCCCTGGACGTCCATGACATAAAGATTCGAGTTCGTTCGGTACAAAATCTGCTTGCCGTCGGGGGAAAGCTTAGGATCTTCCTCGGCTGTTTCGGTTTCGGTCATCTGTCGCGGCTTCCCATCGGGGCCGATGGTAAACAGGTCGCCGTTCACCTTCGCCAGCAAATCTTTGCTGTTAGGAAACCACTGGAAAGAATCCGAGGTGACGCGGCGGTTCTGCCATGGAAATGCCTGCGGCTTCGCGGGCTGTTTCGCCATCTTCTCAAGGGAGGCCGTGCTGAACCAAACCTTGTCTTTGCGAGACGCTGCGTTGTAGAGATGCACGTCGTCGCCTTCCTTGTAAACAAACTCTGTACCGTTAGGAGCCCAAATGGGGGTGATTCCATGAAACGGGTGTTGATTGACAAGGTGGTCAGCGGTGATTTGTTTTTTTGCCGGTTCCGGCGAAGCACAGATGGTGCATGCCGGGACCATTGCCAAAACGACGAAAAAAGCGACTCTGCGAAACATATCTTGTTTAGTTTGACAGACCGCAAAGACTTACATCACGAAACGATGCAACCCGTTGTGGTCTCTTAAGGAAGAATGCCTAGTACCCCTGTAGCAACTTACCGGCTCCAACTGCATGCCGGCTTCGGCTTCGAGGCCGCTGCCGCTATTGCTGATTATCTTCATGATCTGGGTATCTCCCATGTCTATAGCTCTCCCTACCTGCAGGCCGCGCCAGGCAGCAAGCATGGCTACGATGTTGTTGATCACCATAAGGTCAATGAGGAACTAGGCGGCGGCGAGGCGTACGATCAGTTTTGCAAGCGCCTGGGCGAGTACCGTCTGGGACAGATACTCGACATCGTTCCGAACCACATGGCTACCAGCGGCCGGCGCAATCGCCTTTGGTGGGATGTTCTTGAAAACGGTCCCGCCAGCCGTTACTCTTCCTTTTTCGACATCGATTGGCAGCCGCAAGAAGAGAAGTTGCGTAACAAAACGCTGGTGCCTATTTTAGGAGATCACTATGGGCGTGTTCTCAATCGCGGCGAAATAGAGGTAGCGCGAAAAGGTGGGGACTTCTCGATCAACTATTTCGATCATGAACTGCCTGTCGCCCCCATTTCGCTATCGCCGCTATTAGCTTCGGCGGCTGCCGAGACAGGATCGGAATACCTGGCATTTATCGCGGATTCGCTAGCGCGTCTACCCCAGCCCACTTCCACCGGCCAAGCCGACAAAACAGAACGTCATCGCGACAAGGACGTGATTCGCGTGTTGCTGGAACGTCTCTTTACCGAAGTGCCCTTCATCGCCGAAGCCATGGATTCGGTGCTGCGGAGGCTGAATAAGGATGTCGATGCTTTAGACGACCTGTTGGAGCATCAGAATTTTCGCTTGTCCTTCTGGCGCACCGCCGAGCAGGAGTTGGGCTATCGGCGGTTCTTCGACGTCAATACACTGATCGGACTGCGCATGGAAGATCCCCACGTATTCGGCGACACACACGCGCTGATTATTCGATGGCTTCGCGAGGGCGTGCTCGACGGCATCCGCGCCGATCATCCCGATGGGCTGCGCGACCCGCGTCAGTATTTTCGACGCCTGCGCGAAGAAGCGCCTCACGTTTGGATGTTAGCCGAAAAAATACTCGAACCCGGCGAGAAGCTTCGTACCGATTGGCCCATCGACGGCACCACTGGTTATGACTTCCTCAACGAAGCCGGGAATTTATTTGTGGACCAGGCCAACGAGGAATCTTTCACCAACATCTACTCCGACTTCATCGGGCAGCCGGTGGAGTATCGGCAGCTTGTGCGTGAAAACAAGCAGAAAGTCATGCGCGACATCCTCGGCAGCGACGTGAATCGCTTGACAACGCTGTTCTCCGAGATCTGCGAATCGCATCGCAACCATCGCGACTACACGCGCCAGGATGTGAATCGCGCCATTCGTGAATTAGTGGCGAATTTCCCGGTCTATCGCTCTTATGTCATTCCGGAACGGAATGAAATTACCCGAGACGACACCCACTACATCAACGAGGCCGTGGAAGGCGCCAAAACTAACCGTCCGGAACTGGACGGCGATTTGTTCGATTTTCTCGGTAGTGTTTTGATGTCGAAAGTTCGAGGAGCTCGGGAGTCCGAGTTCGTTTTGCGATTTCAGCAGTTCACCAGCCCGGTGATGGCGAAGGGCGTGGAAGACACCTCTTTCTACGCTTTCAGTCGGCTTCTTTGCCTGAACGAGGTAGGCGGCGATCCCGGGCGGTTCGGCGCTTCGCTGGAGGCATTTCATCGGTTTTGCACGACCGCGCAAAAATCGCATCCCAAGACGATGCTGGCTTCCTCGACTCACGACACCAAGCGCAGCGAAGATGTTCGCGCGCGTCTCAGTCTCCTGTCGGAAATTCCGGAGAAATGGAAAGCAACGATCTGGCGGTGGACGGAGATCAATCAGAAGTACAAAAAGAACGATTTGCCTGACCGGAACTCGGAATACTTTTTGTATCAGACCATGCTAGGTGCATGGCCGATCGGAACAGATCGCTTGATGCCCTATTTGGAAAAGGCGTTCCGCGAGGCAAAGCAACAGACCTCGTGGATTACTCCCAATGAAGAGTTCGAGACGGCTACAAAAGAGTTCGTCGAAAAACTATACAGTGACGCGGAGTTTTTGAAAGACTTTGAAGGTTTTGTCGACACTCTGATCGAGCCGGGCCGAATCAACTCACTTTCGCAGCTGCTGTTAAAGCTCACCGCGCCGGGCGTACCGGATACTTATCAAGGAACAGAGCTTTGGGATTTAAGCCTCGTCGATCCTGATAACCGCCGCCCGGTGGATTATGAGGCGCGGCGCAGCCTGCTCCGAGAGATTCCCAATCTGAATGTGAAACAGGTTTGGGAGCGAATGGACGAAGGAACGCCGAAGTTATGGACTATATATCAGACCCTGCGAGTGCGCCGGAAACAGGTCGACTCGTTTGCCGGAGAATACAAGCCGATTGCCGCTTCCGGAACAAAAGGGAAGCATCTCGTCTCGTATCTGCGAGGTAAGAATGTCCTTGTGCTTGCACCGCGACTAGTGTTGCAGCTCAATAACGAATGGGGCGAGACGTTCATCAATGCTCCCGAAGGCAGTTGGCAGAACGAGCTTACCGGAGAGCTGATTAAAGGCGGACAGCTTCGTGTCGCAAAGTTGCTGGAAGCCTTCCCCATTGCACTTTTGACAAAGAAATGAATCATGTACACATTTAAAGTTTGGGCTCCCAACGCAAAGAGCTTGGCCGTCAAAATCGAGGAAGAGTCGCATGGAATGCAATCCGTGGACGGCGGATGGTGGACCGTGACTGTAGAAAGCGCGAAGGACGGTACCGACTACTTTTTCGTCGTGGACGGTGGCGATCCCATACCCGATCCGCGGTCTGCTTGGCAGCCGAATGGAATTAACGGGCCTTCGCGCCTGGTCGATCACTCCACCTATTCATGGACCGACAAATACTGGCAGGCAAAGCCGCTTCCTAGCGCCATCATCTACGAACTGCATGTCGGCACCTTTACGCCCGGCGGCACTTATCGAAGCACCATCGAAAAACTAGAATACCTGGTCGATCTGGGCGTCACCCATGTCGAATTGATGCCGGTGAACGAGTTTTCCGGTGACTGGGGTTGGGGCTATGACGGTGTAGATCTTTTCGCTCCTCATCATGTCTACGGAACGCCGGATGACTTGAAGCACCTGGTGAATGCTTGTCATGAGAAGGGTTTGGCTGTTTTGCTGGACGTCGTTTATAATCACCTGGGCCCGGTCGGCAATTACCTGAGCATGTTCGGTCCGTACTTCACCGACGCATACAACACCCCGTGGGGATCGGCGGTCAATCTAGACCATACGGGAAGCCACGAAGTGCGGCAATTCTTTGTCGATAATGCGCTGATGTGGCTGCGAGATTATCATTTCGACGGGCTTCGTTTGGACGCTGTCCATGCTTATTACGACAAATCGGCATTTCACTTCCTGGAGTTTCTATCGTCCGAAGTAGATGAGCTCTCGGCGCATGTTGGAAGGCATCTTGTTTTGATCGCCGAGAGCGATCTGAACGATCCGCGAGTAGTGACCTCGCGCGAGGCGGGCGGGTTTGGAATCGATGCGCAGTGGAGTGACGATTTTCATCACGCTTTGCATACCGTTCTCACGGGTGAAAAAGACGGATACTACCAGGATTTCGGCACATTCGAGCATCTGGCCAAAGCGTTGAAAAACGCCTTTGTTTACGACGGAAATTACGCCGAAGATCGCGGTCGAGTTCACGGCCGCACGCCGATCGGGCTTTCCGGCCATCGTTTTCTCGGTTACGCTCAAGATCACGATCAGGTCGGCAATCGTGCCCAGGGCGAGCGACTAAGTCAACTTATCAGTGTCGGCAGCCAGAAGATTGCAGCTGCGCTTGTATTGACCTCGCCGTTTATTCCGATGCTTTTCGAGGGTGAGGAATTCGGTGCATCTACACCCTTTCAATACTTCACGCACCATGAGGACAAAGAGCTAGGCAAGGCCGTTTCCAAAGGTCGCCGCAGCGAATTTGCCGCATTTGGCTGGAACCCCGAGGACGTCCCCGATCCGCAAGACCCGGAGACGGCGAGGCGCTCAAAGCTGAACTGGAAAGAGGTGACAGAAGAACCACATGCTTCGGTATTCGCTTGGTATAAAAAACTGATCGAGCTGCGTAAATCGAACTCCGTTCTGACCGATGGCCGAATGAGTCTAGTTGAAACGAACTTCGACGAGACAGCGCGCTGGTTTGTCGTTCGCCGACAAAATGTCGAAATCGTTTTTAATCTCAGTTCCGAACGTCAAGCGGTTCCCATCGGCTTGACGTCAAAGGATGTCTTAGCGTCGGAAGCAGGCTGGCAAATACGTCCCGGCTTAATCGAGCTGCCGGCCGATTCCATAGCGATTATTACGACTCCACTGCTTTGACATGCGCGCTTTCCCCACCAAGCCACTGAGGATTATGGGCCGTGCCGTCGAAATGAGAGCTGATTTTGAACAGCTCCCACTTGCCGTGTGCCGCTTCTTTGGCGGTACGGTCCAAAATAGAGGCTATTTGCTGCTGCGACACTTGCCGGTAGGTGCGCGCCGCTTCCAAGGCCTGGTCCAAAATAGCTTGCTTGTCGATGCCGGTAATTTGGACCGACACAGGCTGGTGCAAACAATAGTGCAGGCATTCCATGGCCGACACGACACCGCTTTTTAAGATGGCGTGGTCACCCATCGCCTTCATTCCAAGTACGCCGATGTTGCGCTTCACTAACTCCGGCAGTACCATTTGCCGGAAGCTACGGTAGTGGGCGTCCATCACGTTGATAGGCATCTGAACGGCATCGAACTTGAAATTATGAGTATCGGCGACTTCCAGCATGTAGAGATGGATGCGGGGATCTTTATGCCCGGTGAACCCGATATGTCGCACCTTGCCGGCTTTTTGTGCGGCCAGCGCGGCTTGGGCGGCGCCGCCTTCGGCAAAGATTCGATTGGGATCCTCGAAGCGAATTACCTCATGAAACTGGATGAGGTCGACGTGATCGGTCTGAAGGCGCCGCAGCGACTCGTCGAGCTGCTTGTTGAATGCGTCCCCAGTGCGCCCGTCGAGCTTTGTCATCATGAACACACGACTGCGCAGATTACCGTCTTTGACTGCTTTGCCTACCCGTTTCTCGCTCACGCCGTCGTTGTAATCCCAGCAATTGTCGAGAAAATTGATACCGCGGTCCACGCCTTCATGAACAAGCCGGATCGCCTCGGATTCAGTGACGTCGCTTTTGCCGAGATGGTACCCGCCCATTCCAATGCAAGACACTTTTGCGCCTGTGCGGCCGAGGGTGCGGTACGGCATATCGCCGGCTTTGGTCTGGCCCGATGACAGTCCAGCCGACACTAATCCGGCCCCTGCCGCCATTAACAGTTCACGCCGGTTCGTTTTCGATTCGTTCGCCATAAATAAGTAGATGTCAGCCGGCGCTGAAAAAGCACCCGCACTTTATCGGATGAGCGATTTAGCCCTGTTCGGCCGTGTTGTCGGGGTGAATCTCTTTGTACTTGATGCCTTTGGGCTTTCGAAAGAGATGGGCTTTGAAAGGCATTTCCTGGTAAGTGATGTATTCGTAACGGTAAGTGCCGTCTTTGCTTCGCCAACTGAGAGTCACCGGCGTGTGTGTCCCTTCTCTGGTGACCAGCGTCGCCGTACCTTCGTCGGATTGCAGCTTGTACTCATCGGTCGGCCTGGCATTGATGATCGGGCCGGCCGTTTTCGTGGCGTCTGAGTCTTGAAAGAACTGATATTCATCTCCGAATTCAAGCTGGTTTAAGTTCGTGAGCTTGCGCGTGGGATCGAACACGATCGGAAGATGAACATCTTCCTTGCCCTGATCGATGGCATGGGTACCTTTTTTATCGATGAGGTTCACGCTG
This sequence comes from Bryobacteraceae bacterium, assembly GCA_965219315.1. Taxonomy (GTDB): domain Bacteria; phylum Acidobacteriota; class Terriglobia; order Bryobacterales; family Bryobacteraceae; genus Bog-105. The sequence goes on from CBDCNB010000001.1 coordinate 824,181, forward strand.
TATGCATCGGGCTCCGCGATGACGGTTAGCTTTTGAATGCCTTGCCGGGCATCGGGCGGATCTTCGATGCGGGCATAGCGTGTTCCGGCTTTGTAAATAGTCTTCGGCATGGCCGCAATGGAGCCGGCCTTAATGCCGGGGCCGGACAGCCGGACAACGATTTTGGTCATCCTGCTCGGCTGCGAACTCTCGACTTTTTGAGCAAACAGGGAAAGACATAGCGCAAAGCAGACAGTAGCAAGGATACGCATAATCTGCTCTATTATGAACTGCCGCGTAATTGCATTGGATGGCGGCAATACCAACGGCACAGTGGAGTATCTGGAAGGGCAGAGCATTCCAGCCGTTTGGCAAAGCTAAAACGTCCAAAGACGGGCTTGCGAAAATTCAGCTCCGGCTACGCAGAAGATCCGCGCGCGCAGTAAAGCCGCGCATATGTTCCCTCGCCCTCACCAAGGGCATCAATCCCACCCGCCGAAAGAAGCGGTGGCGTAAGCGCATATATTGTTCTTGGTAGGTATCGGTGGACGTGAAATAGTTAGCGGGCTTGCCGGCTCTTTGAGAAAACAGCAACGCCGCACGCTGCAGTTCTTTAATATGCCGAAACTTCGAAGGCAGATGAAGCTGGTAGGGATGAGTCGCTTCCCAGAGACTCAGGGCGAGGCCAGGACGCTCCAAGCCGGGAAATAAGATCGTTGCGTTCAACTCAGCGGCAGCCCGATCGGTAGGCAGAAAATCCTTAATGGTTCCGGTGGAACTGGATTGAATTCGGCGATAAAAGACTAAAACATCCGGCAGATTGCAAATCTCGGTTCGGTACGAAGCGCGCTGCCACAGGTCTAAGTCCTCGAACGGCTGCTTGTCCCGGTAATTACCAGCGGCCAAGACGATGCTTCGGCGAAAAATAACGGCGTTGTGCGCGAGTTGATTCCGCCAGCGCAGCAGCCAGCGCACCGAAGCGTCACTGGTCTGATAGGTCCACTTTTCATGAATGATGGGACGATTATGCTCGTCGATTAAATCCAGCTGGCCACCAAGCACACCGACTTCTCTATGGGATTGCATGAAGGCCACTTGGCGTTCTAACCGATCCAGGACATTGATGTCATCGCCATCCATACGAACACACAACTCTGTATCGGCCATTTCGACCATGGCGGCCAAGCTAGGACCTAGACGCAGCGGATTGTTCGCAACTACGACGCCCGGAATTCTATGCGGTATCCAGCGGTGCAATTCCTCTTTGCTGCCATCGTTGGAGCCGTTATCCCAAGCGATGATTTTCTGGTTGCGATAGGTCTGCTCCGCAATGGACTGCATAGTCTGCGGCAAATACGGCATGGCGTTGCGGACGGGAAGAAGCCAGGTAACGGCAGGATATGACCGCATAAGCGACGTAGTGGGAAATGACGAACCCAACTCATTGTATAGTAACTTCGTAATGTTTCGTAAAGATTACATATGCTCTCCATAACAAAGAAGTACTACTGCTAAATACAATGCAGGTAGTACTATTTAGCGTCGAGCGACGGCAAACGCCGACTGCACTCTGCGCTTTAAAAGGAGAACCGATTTCAACCCCATGGTTTCGATGCGGCGCTGGCGAAGAAAATAACGTTGCTCCAGGTAGAAGCGGTTTCCGGTAAAGTAGCGCTCGTCTTCGCCTGTAGCCTTGGCTAAAGCCTTCGCGGCCCGGTGAAATAAACGTAGATCGGCAAAACTAACCGGTTCCGGACTTTGCGGTTTATAGAGAAGGTCCCAGAGGCGCATGGCCTCCGATGAGGGAGTGCCGGGGAAGAGGATTTCGCTGTTCATGCGGGCGCATTCGCGGTGATAGTTGTAGTGATCGGGGATCTGTGTAGTAATGCTACGGGAATGCCGCCGCCACTTGTAGAGCCGGTCGGGCAGGTTCGGCATTTTGCCAAGCTGCGCTAGCCGGATCAAAATATCGTGATCTTCCATGGGTTTGCAATCACGATAATTTCCCGCTTCCAGTATTTTGCTGCGACGAAAAAGAAAGGTGGCATGCAGGCTGAGCGGCCGCCAACGCGCGCCCCAGCGGATTTCCGCATCGTCGGTCGGCAAAACCCAAGCGTCGGGCATGGGGCGTCCTCTTTCGTCGATGAAGTCCACTTGTGAACCGATCGCGCAAGCTTCGGGATGCTGGTTCAAATAATCTAACTGCGTTCCAAGACGTTCGGGAGCACTGATATCCTCCGAATCGGTCCAGGCGCAAAGTTCGGTCGGCGCCGCCTCCACCAGAGCCGCACGGCTGGCCCCCAAGCCCAGCGGCCGGCCAGCAATGATTTCGCCGGGTAACCGGGACGGTATCCATCGCCTCAGTTCTTCCAAGGTGCCGTCAGTGGAAGCATTGTCCCAAACAAGAATTTTGTGATTGCGGTATGTTTGCTTTTCCAATGAGGCAAGCGTTTCCGGCAAATAAGGCATGCCGTTGCGCACCGCCATCAACCAGGTGATTTGGGGAAAATCGTTCATTCCGCTAGTTGTTTGCCGAAGGACGAAAGCTGTCGCGCCAACGTAAGAGTGGTGCCAGTCCGGCGCGGTCGAGGAAGCGCCGGCGGAGGTGAAAACGCTGTTCGCGATAAAGATCCGTATTTTGGAAGTAATCCGCCTGTTTTCCACACCTTTCGGCCATCAGAGCAGCCGCCTTTTTCAACTCTCCGATGTGCCGGAATTTGGAAGGTGAATGAAGTCGAAAAGGGTGAGTGGCTTCCCAGAGATTGAGTGCCTGCGCCGGATCGATAATGCCGGGGAACAGAATGGCGGCATTCGACCGCGCGAGCGCCCGGTTGAAGGGCAAGTAATCAGTAAGGCCAGCGGTGGAGCTGGTGCTGGTACGTCGATATTGAAGCAAGATGTCGGGAAGGTTGTGAAATTCGGTCAGCAAGGAGAGGCGCTGCCAGAGGTCGGCGTCTTCGGACTTCGTGTCCCGGTAGTTTCCCGCTGCCAGCACGAGACTTCTTCGAAACATCACTGCGGGATGACACAGTCGGCTTTCCCAGCGCGAACGCCAGCGAAGGACAGCGTCGTTCGCCTCATAGCGCCAGCGATCGACGACCATGCCGTCGTGATCGATAATCTGGATTTGGCCGCCTACAATGCCGGTTTCCGGATGCTGCGACAGATAGGTCACCTGTTTTTCCAAGCGGTCGGGCAGGTTTATGTCATCTCCATCGATGCGCGCACAGAGTTCGGTATCGGACTGCTCCACCAACGCGGCGAGCGAAGGGCCCAGCGGCTTGGCGATTCCCGAAAAGATGGTTCCGGGGATACGACTCGGAATCCAACGGCGCAGTTCTTCCAACGATCCATCTGCGGAGCAATCGTCCCAAGCAAGAACTTTATGGCTGGGGTAGGTCTGGCTCGCCATCGATCGAAGCGTTTGCGGCAAGTACGGCATGCTGTTCTTGGTGGAAAGCAGCCATGTAACCCACGGTTCTTTAGTCATGGTACGCACAGAAGTACTAGCGTAATTATCGCCTGAACCAGGTCGCGGACGCAGCAGAAAATAGCGGAGGGGCGGAAGAGCGTTAGGGATTTGTTTTTTTATCCGGACGTTATGCGACTCGGGCGCGGAGACGAACCAGAAATCCTAAGCCACAATTTTCCAGAAGACGACGTTTGAGATGGTATCGCTGTAAACGGTAAGTCGGAGTGTTTTGAAAGTAGCTGTCCGGTTTCCCGGATTGGCGCGCCAACAGCACGGCGGCTTTCTTGAGTTCACGCAGATATTGGAACTTCACCGGCAGATGCGTTTGCCACTGATGAGTAGCCTCCCAGAGTTCCATGGCATGTTGTGGATTGCCGATGCCGGGAAAGAGGAACGAAGCGCAGTAGGTAGCCACGGAACGGTTCAACGGCATCCAGTCCTCAATGGCGCCGGTCTGACTGTTTTGGGTGCGTCGATACAGCAGCAGAACATCGGGAAGATTGTGTATCTCCGTCAAGGGGCAGCAGCGTATCCAAAGAGCGGAATCCTCGACTTTGAAGTCGGGGTAGTTACCGGCCTGGAGGATCACGCTTTTTCGAAACAGCAGCGTGGGATGGAGGATTTGCACGGTCCAACGCATGATCCAACGCAGCTCGGCGTCCTCGATGGGATAATTCCAAAGCTCGATTTCCCGATTGTTTTCGTCGATAGTCTGCACACGGCTTCCGAGAATACCGACTTGCGGATGCGCCCGGAGATAGTCGACTTGCGACTGCAAGCGGTGAGGCAGAGCAATGTCGTCGCCGTCGATACGCGCGCAGAGTTCGGTGTCGGCCTGTTCGACTAAAAACGCAAGAGACGGGCCTAGACGCATGGATCGACCGGAAAAGATCCGGCCGGGAATCCGCTCGGGAATCCAGCGCTGCAGCTCTTCCAGGCTCCCATCGTCCGAACAATCGTCCCAGACTAACAATTTCTGATTGCGATACGTCTGCGCTGCCACGGAGGCTAACGTCTCGCGAAGAAAAGGCATGCTGTTCTTCGTCGAAAGAAGCCAAGTAACAGGGGGATTTTGTTCGTCAGCCAACAGATTCTATTTTCGTTTGCCTCCATGCCTAATAGCAACTTGTACAAACCAGTCAAGGTAATGCATACCAGTGCTGGTACGAAACTAAGAATGCCGACGGCGACGGTCCCGGAGGTCGCGTCGAAGTTGAGCCAGCGGCATTAGGTGAGCGCGCTTGTAGAAGCGATTTTTCAAACTGAGCAACTGCTCCTGGAAAATTTTGGTGCTGCTGAAGTAATTCGGGGGTTTTCCCACCCTGTCCGCCAAGTTGGCCGCGGCCCTTTTAAACTCAAAAATATGGCGCATTCGGGAAGGATTGCCGAGATAGTAGGGGTGAGCTGCCTCCCATAAATCCATGATGCTTTTCGGGTTTCTCATCCTCGGAAATAGCAGGTCCAAGTGCAGTGAAGCTGCTTTGCGTTCCAGATCGACATATTCCACTATCGTTCCGGTTGAACTGGTGGACGAGCGTCGATACTGCAGAACCGTGTCGGCAAGGTTTCGAAGTTCCGTCACTTCCGCTAGGCGGAGCCACAAGTCGAAATCTTCGAAAGGCTGCAGGTCGCGATAGTTGCCCGCAGCAATAATGATGCTCTTACGAAGCATGACGGCCGGATGACAGAATTGCGCCTGCCAGCGTGAACGCCAACGCACCGCCGCGTCATCTGTTTCGTATTGCCAATACTGGCCAGTGTCTTGAACGAAGCCTTGCTCGTCGATCACGTCGATTTGACCGCCGACCACGCCGACCTGCGGATGGGACTGCATGAAGGCGACCTGCTGCTCCAACCGATGCGGCAAATTGATATCGTCCCCGTGAATGACGGCGCAGAGTTCGGTATCGGCTTGCTCGACCAAGGCGGCCATCGTAGGACCAAGCCGGAGAGGTCGATCTTCGATGATCATTCCAGGTATTCGACTGGGAATCCATCGATGAAGAACCTCCAATGTTCCATCGTTCGAACCGTTGTCCCAAGCAAGAATTTTGTAATGCGGATAGGTCTGCTCCGCGATGGACTCCAACGTGGCCGGAAGGTATGGCATACTGTTACGAACCGGCAGAAGCCAGGTCACCTCAGGGTGATTCATGTTTTGGTTGAGTAAATTGCTCCTCTTATTTTAAGCGGAGCGAAATTTCACTTATCGACGCATTGCTTGAGCGAACTTTTGTCTTAGATGCCACACGCCACCGAGTCCAAGTGATTTCATCACGCGGCGTTTGAGATGGTAGCTTTGATTTTTATAGAACTCATTGTGGAGAAAGTAAGCCCGATCGGCGCCGACGGCATCCGCCAGTGACTCCGCGGCTTTCTTGAGTAGCGACAAGTCGGAGAGTTTCGCCGGTTGTGTCGATTCTGTTTTCGCTACCCGATCCCAAAGATACATTGCCTTCTCCGGCGGGAAGCCGGGGAAGAGAATGTCCGCATTCAGAAGCGCGCAGGTCCGATATTGAAGAAAATGATCGATGACATTCGCCGTAACACCCGCAGCATGCCGACGATATTTGAGCAGCACCTCAGGGTGATTCGCCAGCCGTCCCAGCATGCTAAGACGAACGAGGAGATCGTGATCTTCTATCGGTTTGTTGTCCCGATAATTTCCTGCTTGCAATACTTTGCCGCGCCGGAACAACCAAGAGGGTTGTAGGTTCTTGGGCGTCCAGCGGGTGGCCCAGCGAACTTCGGCATCGTCGGTGGGCGCGGCCCAGACTTGCGGGTGAGGACGGCCTTCATTATCGATGGTTTCGATTTGAGACCCCACCAACACGGCATCGGGCTGTTCCCGCAAAAACTTCACCTGCTTTGCGATCCGTTCCGGATGACTAAGATCCTCGGCGTCGCTCCAGGCACAGAGTTCCGTCTGTGCGGCATTGACCAGGGCGGCACGGCTAGCGCCTAGCCCCAGAGGGTTCCCCGCAATGATGTCTCCCGACAACCGCGAGGGAATCCATTTGGCCAGTTCTTGCACTGTGCCGTCGGTGGAGCCGTTGTCCCAAACTAGAATGCGGTGGTGGGGATAGGATTGTGCCTCGATGGAGGCTAATGTTTGCGGCAGGAAGGGCATGCCGTTGCGTACTGCCATGAGCCAGGTAACCGGAGGATTTTCTTCTGTAATCAATTTGCCTGCTTCTACGATTTACCTAGGACTATTCAGCGGATGCCGAAGGCACCTGATTTTATGCGCAAAGTTCTGTAAAGTCTTGCCATTATGCAATAATCATCGAAATGAAAGAGCCGTTGGAGCTTTTGCTATTTGCCAATTAGAATATTGTAAGTCGAGCAACTAATTTCAGAAAAGGACGCCGATGTTTAACAGGTTTGTCTCCGCATATCAGCGAATTTCCGAGCGCAGCCGACTATACGGGTTACAAGGCGCGCTGGGCATTCGAGCTTTCGAAAAATTACAGCAGCAAGGCAGCACGGAGGAGCACCCGCTGATTGCGATTAGGCCGCCAGGTGCGCGCAAAACGCTGCAAATGCGACTGGGGTCCAGTGATCCGTGGGTAGCTGAGCAGGTGTTTGTCTCTAAAGAATATGCACCGTTGAACAAGCTTCGCGATGTGCACACGATTATCGATTGCGGCGCAAATGTCGGATATACCAGTGCATATTTCCTGGATCACCATCGAAAGGCGAAGGTACTAGCGATAGAGGCTGAAGCAGCAAACCTTGCGCTTTGCCAAAGGAATCTTCAGGCCTACGGCAATCGGGCTGAGGTATTGCACGCTGCGGTGTGGGACCGGGCTGGAACGCTGGAACTTTTTTGCCCTGTCGAAACGCGCAAACAAATGGAATGGGCTTGGCGAGTAAGAACCGCCCCCAGTTCGACTGCAGGCGAAAGTTCACCGGTGCACCAGGAGAGGGAACGTTCCGTGACGCAGGAAATTGTCAGTGGATCTGTATCAAGCGTGACGATAGGCGACCTGATTACGCGAATAGGCGGAGCGGTGGATATATTGAAAGTTGATATCGAAGGTGCGGAAGAGCAGGTATTTGCGGGAGACACCTCCTGGCTTGATCGGGTGAGAGCGCTGGCCATCGAAATTCACTGGGGTGAATGCGAAACAATTGTTTGGAAGGCCATGGAGGGACGGGATTTTGAGACCTCAACCTGCGGAGAAGTAACGGTATTTTGGAATCGTCACTTGCAAGTGCACTAGAGTCATGCTTTGCGCGAGAGAATAAATTCGAAGCGCCGTTTTTGCTTGAGGAACGGCTTTTCGAAATACTCATAGGAGAGAGTTGCGACTCCTACCGTGGTGACGAAATTGAGAATGATCAGCAAAATGGGAGGCAGCAACAAACTACCGAGAGCCCAATTTAAAAAGAAGGCGGTGAAGGCTGAAAAAACATACAGTCCGTACGATATCTTTCCGAGATAGATGAGCGGACGTGGCAGCGTCTTAGACGGTATTCCCAGTAAGGATAGGAAGATAGCAACGCAGCCGAGGGCCGCCACGGTAGCCCCGATGCATGTCATCGAAGGAGTCGGGTTCCCCCACACAATTTGAAAGTAACCGTCCGCAATGAGCCAGAGCAGAATCCCGCAAAAAAATGTAAAAGAACGCAGGACAATTGAAATCCTGGGTGCCCGGCCCTTTAAGAGAAGGGCAAGGATGGCCCCAACAGCAAACATGGAAAACTGCACAAAGCTGTTTGTCCAAAGCGCGGGCTGGGAGGGAACACCCTTATCGCGTAGATAAAATATAGTCCCCAAGCCAAAAATAATTGTGCAGCAACAGAAGATAAGTAATGTACGCCGGCTACTGAATTTAGCGACGCCCGGCCAGAGAAGATAAAATTGTTCCTCCAAAGAAATGCTCCAGAGGGGTGCAATGGGATTTGTAGCGTAGCCATCGCGCGCGGTGTACCAGTTCCCGGCGAGGAAAAGGAAAGAAAGCAGGCGCCAGGTGCCGATCCACTCTTGTGGACCGGTACAGCTTATCAAAACGCCCAAAATTAAAGCAGCGAAGTAGAGCGGCCAAATGCGGAGGATACGCCGCACGTAAAATGCTTTTAAATGAATCGTTCCTGTTTCTTGCCGTTCTCGCTGCAACAGCTCTGTAATTAAATACGCGCTCAATAAAAAGAAGATACACATCCCGAAGGTGGCGCTTTCCTGAAAGAGGGCACAGGCTTGTTTTAAGAAGACCTCCCAGTAAGGATCGGAGGAGCCAATAGGAGGGCGGTGGCAATGGGTAAGAAATACAGAGAAAAACGCCAAGAATCGGAGCACGTCCAATTCAGGACGGTAGAAGCTGTTATTTGTACGAAGACGCGGGTCCGTATTTGCTGCCGGAGAAAGCAAAGCCAAATTCACTTACGAAAACTTATAAGTTATCGAGGAAATTTGACAAGATGAAAACACCATTGGAACCTGCTACACGTCCCGTGAAAACTGCAACGGTGAAATAGAATTTTGCTCCGGCACATGACGGCCTCTCATTTTCTCGCCTATAAAGCCGAAGAAGAACCAGAAACGTGTCTCATGCCAGAAAGCTTCCGGACGACCGGTGAGGCGTGATCGCATCGTACTAATCGCCGCATCGCTGAGCTGGCGGTAGACAAACAGCGGAACACCTAGCAGCCGACGTGGCCCCTCATACTCCGAATTACAGGAAATGGCATTGAATTTTCCGTTCCCACGGTGCCAGCGCCGATGATAGCTCTTCTCCATGCGTTCATTCGGGATTTGCGTCCAGCAGGCAATCTCCGGCACCCATACTCCATGGCCACCATGGACCCACACCTTCTTTTCCCAGTCATAGTCTTCCGTAGAGCCGACGCCGCCCTTCACGCGTTGTGTTCGCGTATCGAAAAGCCCGGCTTTAGAAAAGGCACGCCGTCGAATCGCTAGACTGGCGCCTACTAAGCAATGAGGGTGGGTCACCGACATCAGAACGGGCTGATCACCCCAATCTTGAGTCGCCAGGGGATGTGTGCTGTGCTTCAGCCAGGAAGGAGCTTGTCGCTGCCAGATGGGGAGAACTTTTCCTCCGAAATAGTCTGCATTAGGGAAACGTTGACCAGTTTCGAAGTTTTTCTGCAGCCAGTCCTCGGCAAATTCGATATCGTCGTCGGTGAAGACCAGAAGGTCCGATTCAGCGGCTGCGATACCCGCGTTGCGGGCGTGGGATAGACCTTGCTTCGATTCGAAAATATACCGGAAGTGTGGATCCTTTTCGACGAACTGCTCAACGAGCTGTTTGGTGTGATCGGTGCAATTATTATCGACAATCAGAAACTCGTACGAGATGCCATTCGTTTTTTGCTCATGCAGAGATTGCAGCGCTAAGGCAAGCAACTCGCCGCGATTGTAAGTGCAGAGAACGACTGATATGTCCATGCTATTGCAAATGGTCCTTTGTTACAGGTCTGTTAAATATAGAAGCTGCGATTGCGGACATGGGTGACCGAGCTCTTCCTAATGAGTGTACAAGCCAGTGCGACGAATGGCAATTCGCGAAGTTATACGGGCTATAGAACCGAAAGGACCCCTACGCAGTTCTGGCGGGGACGGACCTGGCATCGCGGCGAGGTAAATGGGCCAGCCACCGTTGCCGCATGAAGCCAAAATAAAAAAAGACAAGGTTTTCCTGGCGAAACGCTTCTCTATGCCTACGATGTAACAAAGCAGCCACATAGCTCATGCAGGCTTGGAAAAACTGACGGTACATAAAGGCAGGTACATCGAGGAGACGGAATGATCCGCCTTCGTAATCCGGGCGACGGGCAATGGCGTTGAACTTACCGTGGCCGAGATGCCAGCGGCGATGATACGACTTCACCATGCGTTTGGCCGAAACCTCAGCCGAGCAAACGATATCGGGAACATACATTCCGAAGCCGCCTTTTTCCCACACCTTCAACTCCCAATCGTAATCTTCGGTGGAACCGACCATATCCCCCACCCGCTGCGTGGCCGTATCGAACAGGCCAGCTTTCTCGAACGTGGCGCGGCGCACTCCCAGGCAGGCACCGATCAAACAGCGTTGATCGTGGAGCGTCACTTTGAACGGTTCTTTGCCCATGTCTTGCAACGCGAGAGGCGACATCAAAGCGTCGAGCCAGGGTTCAGGCTGCACTTCCCACAGGGGGAGAACCTTGCCGCCGATAAAATCCGCGTCGGGATAGCGCAAAAAGTTTTCATGGAACTTACCCACCCAATTCGGCGTGACTACTACGTCATCGTCGGTGTAAATGACCAGCTCGGCTTCTGCCACAGTCAGGCCGGCGTTACGCCCGAACGACAATCCTTGCCGTTCCTCGAAGACGTAGCGAACGCGCGAATCGTTGACGGCGAACGACTCCACCACCGATTTGGTTTCATCGGTCGAATTGTTGTCCACGACAACGAGCTCGAAGGAAGGACTGCCGAGCTCTTGGGCAAGTACGGATTTGATGGCCTTTCCCAGTAGGCTGCCGCGGTTGTACGTGGAGATGATGACGGAAACATCCATTCAGTTATTGGAATTCCTTTCAAAGTGCGGGAACAGATCTAAGACTATAGTAAGCGGCGAAACGGGCAGTGAGTAGCGGAAGAAAGGTAATTCGATATCGCCTCTTGCCGGGATGGAGCGTTAAAGTCCGGTCATATTGAGATATTCGCGTACTTTGGAGGCCGATGGGGATCGTCTTTCGCATCAGGAGGAACGCAACGATGAGGACCAACATTCGGTCGGCGAAAGGAACAATCGGAAACAGCATTCTGGGAGGAGCAGTGATGCTTGGTTTAACGATGACCGCACCGGTGCTGCATGCGCAGGATCGCGGCGGCTATGAGGAGCGGTACGCCGGGCCGGTGGAACGGACGATTGAAGATGTACAGGCAGTGGCAGAGCATAATCGCGCTTATTCGGGTCGGGAGCGGGAGCGCTACGACAACGCCCTGCGTCATTTGAGTCAATTCCAAGAGAGTATGCGAGGTCGGGATTTCGACAAAGATAAGCTCGATGAGGCGATCGAGGATGTGCAAAACGTAGTGGATCACAACCCGCTGGACGGGAGGGCACGGAACGTATTGCGGCGCGATCTCCGGGCTTTGCGTTCGCTGCGCTCGCGTTATGATCACGGTTATCGACGATATTGAGAGGGCGCGTGTGTGTTTCGTAAGGGCGGTCTGGCTTCGGACCGCCCTTTTGCTTGGGTTGTAGTCTGTCGAAATAACAGGGCGCGTTCGTCTTCGGTTAGTTCGCGTGAGCCACCCGGCGGAAGATCTCCGAGCGTGAGATGTCCAATAGCGATACGCACCAGTCGAAGGGCAGGGAAGCCGACGGCTGCGGTCATGCGGCGTACCTGGCGGTTGCGGCCTTCGGTCAATGTGATCCGCAGCCAGGAAGTGGGGATTTCGGCGCGGTAGCGAACGGGTGGATGGCGCGGTGGCAGCGATGGTATCGGTATTGAAGCTGCTTTGCATTTCTTCGTCTTTCGTCCGCCAAAAACCACACCGTTTTCCAATTGAGCGATTGCTTCGGCGGTGACTGCGCCTTCTACCTGCACCCAATATGTTCTTGGATGTTCGAAACGCGGATCGGTCAGCCGATGCTGTAATGGTCCGTCGTTCGTAAGCAGCAGGAGGCCCTCGCTGTCGTAGTCGAGCCGTCCGACTGGGTAGATAGCCGGGATAGAAATATAATCGGCCAACGTGGCGCGGATGGTTTTGACATCGACATCGGTTCCCTTGGTGAACTGACTGAGGACACGGAAAGGTTTGTTGAAGAGAACATAGCGGAGGACGGCCATGCAAAGAAGAAAAGGGCCGCGGAAGGCAGCCCTTTTATCTTACTGGTGGCGCGTATCGTTTCTAGCGGTCATGTCTTCCATGATCGCGGTCTTGGTGTTGGTCGTGATCACGGTCATTTTGCCTGTACCGGTCGTAATCGCGGTCGCGGTTATCACGTCGATAACGGTCGTGGTCCCAGTCACGATGATGGTCACGACGCCAATCTCGGTCGTAGTATCTTTCGTGCCGGCGATCTTCGTACCGGCCCGAGTCCACATAGCCGCGAACATAGGGAACCGGTGTGACATACCGGTATGGGGTAACGTACACGGGAGGAGGTGCTACATACACCCGAGCCGGTCGTCTGTAGACTGGACCCACGCCGATTCCCACCCGCCAATCCGCAAACATCGAGGAGCTGGCGAGCAGAAGTAATGCAAGTACTTTCGTTTTCATTGTTTTACCGCTCCTGTAGGTAGGACGTCGGCCGGGGAGAACCGGGCTACGCAGTTCATGTAGATTTAATGGCCGATCCCCTCTTACGGCTACGTTAGGTTTTACTTTTCTCGTTTTGTTTGCGCGTTTCTTGCGAAAGATAACGCAAGTTCGCTACGTTAGTGAGCGGAGGAATGGCCGAGTGGTTGATGGCGGCGGTCTTGAAAACCGTTGACGGGGAAACTCGTTCGGGGGTTCGAATCCCTCTTCCTCCGCCAGTGAAACTTAGACTGGATGTATGGAGAAGACAGTTCAGGCAGTATATGAGAATGGGGTCCTTCATCCCTTGGAACCCCTTCTCCTGAGAGAACGGCAGCAGGTGACCGTGATCATTTCCGATATGATAAACACACCTTCGAACCATCCTCTTTTGGTTTCCTCTGAAGAGTGGTCAAATGCTGCACAGGATGATATCAGCCTTGATGAAGTCAGGCTGGCGCTGTCGATTTTGCATCGCTCCTTTTCAGAAGCTGTGCTTGAAGAACGCCGAGAGCGCTGACTGCCAAAATACTTCTTTGACACGAGCGCCCTTGCAAAGATCTATCGAAAAGAGATCGGCAGCGACTTGCTCGATCAGATTTTTTCGGAGCCGAGTTCGCAATGTGTAATTTCTCGCCTCTCCATTGTGGAGATGGAATCGGTTCTTGCACTGAAGGTCCGAACGAGAGAAATCGATCAGCAATCGGTTTCGATTGCGCGCAGACGTCTTGAAGCTGATCTGGGCCGGAGCCGTCTTTTGGTCGCTGCCGTTAATGACGACCACCTTCGCACAGCACGACAGCTGCTTTTCAAGCACGGTGTTGTCGAAGCCCTGCGCACGCTCGATGCGCTACAACTCTCAGTCGCTCTCAGGCTCAAACAAAATGGACTTTTAACGGTTTTCGTCGCGGCCGACCAAAGACTTTGCAGAGTGGCCGCGATTGAAGGCTTTGCCGTGATGAACCCCGAACAACCCTCGCTTCAATTAAGACTTGAGATTTAAAAGAAAATTGTTCCTTCATAAAGGCCCCGACGGTTTTACGTTGCTCCAAGGCTCGCCACAATCTCTTCTCCAATGGCTAACGAGGCAGTTGCCGCTGGGCTGGGGGCGTTGAGAACGTGCACGGAGTTGGCGCGCCGGAGAATATGAAAGTCTTGGATGAGCTGCCCGGTGGAGTCGATTGCTTGGGCGCGAACTCCCGCTCCGCCTGCTTCGAGATCGTTTACCGTAATCTCCGGCACGAGCCTTTGCAGGGCGCGGCAGAATAGTGGTTTGCTGAACGAACGGCGCAGTTCCGTCAGACACATGCGCGGATACTTCCGGACGAATCGCCAGAATCCGGAAAAAGCGACGGCATCGAGCATGTCCGCTGGATGAAAATCCCACTTCCGATAACCCTGCCGGGCGAAAGCTAAGACCGCATTGGGACCGGCTTCTACTCCGCCGTGGATCATGCGCGTGAAGTGAACACCTAGAAAAGGGAAAGTGGGATCGGGAACCGGATAAATCAAGTTGCGAACCAGATGCTGGCGGTGCTGCTTCAGCTTGTAATATTCTCCGCGGAACGGCACGATGCGAACGTCGCGCCGCAGCCCCGCCAATTCGCCGATGCGATCGCTGTGCAACCCGGCACAGTTGATAAGCAAGTCGCACTCGAAATCTCCCCTGGTGGTTTCTACAATCCACGCCCCGCTGTTTTGCCGCAGGCGAGTGACTTTGGTGCCGGTGAGAATGTGTCCCTGGATTTTATGGGAGAGCGCCGCGCAGACTGCCGGGTAATCCACAATGCCTTCTTCCGGAACATGAATGGCAGCTACACCTGTTACGTGGGGCTCCAACTCCTTCATTTCTTCGGGACACAGAAGTTTTAAGTCGCTTAAGCCGTTTTGTCGGCCACGCTCGAAAAGGCGGTGAAGTTGTGGTAACTCGCTCGGGTCCACGGCGACAACCAATTTCCCGCAGATTTCGTGCGGGATACTGTTCTGCTGGCAAAACTCCACCATCTGCCGAATACCGCGCACGGCAAGGCGAGCTTTCGAAGAGCCGGGCTTGTAGTAGATGCCGGCGTGAAGAACGCCGCTGTTATTGCCGGATTGGTGTTGTCCAACCGACGCTTCTTTTTCGATGACCGTGATGGAGGCGTTCCGATACTTCTGGCCAAGCCGGAAAGCCGTGGCAAGGCCGACAATGCCGCCGCCGATGACAATAACGTTTTTGGGATCCAAGCGATTGCCCTGTTCCACGTCAGTGGACCGAACACAATTGTACAAGCAGGAGTGAGGCTTATACGATTTACTTTCTCGATGAGTCCTTCTCGTTCAGCGAACCGATTTTTTAGAGTATAAATCCAGGACGAGCAAGATGCCCGCGTTTTGACGTAAAAGTTTGGATGAAGTGACATCAACACATCGTGAGCTATAAGGAAGCAGTGTCGGGCTGAGTGATGGACCACTTCTGATGCACTTGGCCGCTGACCACCTTTGCGTAGACTTTCAGCGTTGCATAATGTTCAATTGCAAGTGCGCCTAAATCTCTTGCGACGGTATTGAGGTTATGCGCATTGGCCATTGACGTTCTTCGCGGCTTTCTTAGTGCGGATTGTCGTAGGATTGAGCAATGGCTGCGTCGCTTGTGGAGCGCCTTGTCCGGACGCCTGCGACCCTTATAGCGTTTGCCAGCTGAACACTCGACAAGTTATATAGAGGAGTGCGATTTTGCCATACCCAAAATGGGCTGCTTGGTTTATTCGAGGGGCCCTTTTAATTGAGCTTGTTATATTAGCGTTCGGTTTAGTAATTCGAAGTTTTCCGCTGGTCATTATCGCCATACTGGGCTTTGCGGCTGTCGGTGCTAGTTTCTTCTTGGCGAAGAAAATTCGAAACAATCCGCAAAATCCGTATTCGATGTCATATTTTTTAATAATGTTGGTGTTGGCAGCCATATCTCTAGCAATTGCAATGCATACTCATGACTTTTTTCGCTTGATGGGGGATTAGTTGGTTATCTCCACCCGGTCAAAAAGCAACAGGTAGTCAAGTGTTGATTGTTTTTCTTCTTTCGGCAAACTTGTAACGGCTTCCATCCCGAAATTGCAAGGCAATCTTGTGTAGAAGTAACTTCGCCGGTATTGGCTTAGTCGAATTCAGTGTGAAATTTAGTTGTTAGACTGAAGTGCTGCTGAATTGGCCGATGCTTGCTTCTAGCGCGCCTGATCATGCATATTCCCGACGGATACCTAAGCCCCTCCACTTGCGCAGGCTTTTATGCGGCTGCCGCGCCTTTTTGGTACTTGGCGCTTCGGCGGGTGAAAAGCACCCTTCACACGCGTGCGGTACCGCTTCTCGCCGTCTTCGCTGCTTTTTGTTTTGTGATCATGATGTTCAACTTGCCGCTTCCCGGCGGAACAACGGGGCATGCAGTGGGGATGGGTATGGCGTCCATCGTTCTCGGACCCTGGGTGTCGATGCTTGCTATCTCCATGGCGCTACTCATCCAGGCCTTGTTTTTTGGCGATGGCGGGATCACGGCGTTTGGGGCGAACTGTTTCAATATGGCCATAGCCGGATCGTTCGTCGCGTATGCAGTTTACCGCTTGATCAGTTACGGCGCGGACATCGCCTCGAAGCGTCGTGTCGTAGCAGCGGGGCTGGGCGGGTATTTCGCCATCAACGTGGCCGCCCTTTGTGCTGCTATCGAGTTCGGTATTCAGCCGCTTCTTTTTCATAACACTTCCGGCGTGCCGCTTTATGCCCCTTATCCTCTTCATGTGGCAATTCCGGCGATGATGATTGGGCATCTGACGTTTGCCGGGCTGGCGGAACTGGTGATATCGGCGGGAGTCGTCGGCTACTTGCAACGTGCCGACCCGGCATTGCTTCGGCTGACTGCTCCAGGGGCATCTTATTCCGAACCTGTACAAGAAACCGATGTTCCACCTTCGTCTCCTGCCGTCCGCAAGCTATGGCTGATCCTTGGGCTGGCGCTGGTTTTGACGCCGCTGGGGATTTTGGCGGTGGGAAGCGCTTGGGGAGAATGGAGCGCGACCGATTTCTCCGACTCCGCGGCTCGGCGGGAGATTGCCGCAGCTTCGGGGAATCGAGTTCCGCCTGCGCAAGCTCCGATTGGGTTGCAGCGTCTATCTAAGCTTTGGAAGGCTCCGTTGGCCGGCTATGAGCCGTCTTTTATCCGCAATCATTTCGTCGGGTATTTTTTGTCTGGAACGATCGGCGTCGGCTTGATTATTCTTTTCGTGTTGGCGATCGGTTGGCTGTTTTCTGCGTTACAAAAAAAACCTTCGGCTGGAGTCCCTTCGGCGACTCGCCGCCGCCGTAGCTTTTTGGAAAGAACGATAAGAAGCTTATTGAGCGCGGTAGAGAATTCGTTATTTGCGGAAGACACAGCACGAGCGAATGGACTGTTGCAGACCTTCGATGCCCGTGCCAAGTTGGCAGGTATCGGCGCACTGATTGTGGCGGCTGTGGCTGTTCGCCAAGTGGAAATATTGTTGGGACTACTTGGCATTGCCGTTGTACTAGCGTTGTTTTCTCGTGTGCCGATCACGGTAGTCGCCGGAAGGGTCTGGCTTCCCGTTCTGGCATTTACTGGGGTAATTGCTCTGCCGGCGATACTCTTAGTGGCTGGAGAGACTTTGTTTCGTATTCCGTTGCTCCATTGGTCGGTGACAAAGCAGGGCGTTCTCAGCGCGACGCTTCTCACTTTGCGCGCGGAGACCGCCGCCACATTTTCCTTGCTTCTGGTGATCTGTACGCCATGGCATCGCCTTCTGCGAGCGTTGCGCGTCTTTCGCATTCCCACCGTCGCCATCGTGATTCTTGAGATGACCCATCGGTATATTTTTCTTTTGCTGCAAACCGCGCAAAATATGTTCGAATCGCGACAAACAAGGACGGTCGGCTACTTCCAGCCGGCGGAGCAGCGGCGTTTGGCGGCGGCCACCGCTGGAGTTCTTCTCGATAAGAGTCTCAGCCTTAGCGATGCAGTGCACACGGCCATGCAGGCGCGCGGATTTCGCGGCGAAGTGTATTTGCTGGAAGATTTGCAAATGAAAACCGTCGATTGGATGCAACTTGGATTGCTCCTTGCGATGGCTTCCTGCGCGATCTGGCTGGGGCGATGAGATGGCGGCGGATTCGCAGATCGCCTTCGACGTCCAGGCTGTCTCCTATGCCTACGATCACGTTCCCGCTATACGGGAGCTTTCGCTGCAAATTTCCAGGGGCGAGCGGATTGCCTTGCTCGGTGCAAACGGATCAGGCAAATCGACTCTGTTGCGGTTAATGGCTGGACTCAGCTTTCCTCAAAGCGGGACGATTTCTTTCTTCGGCGAAACTCTGAGCGAAAAACGGTTACAAGCAGAACAATTCTTTTTCTCGTTCCGTCGAAGCGTGGGTGTCGTCTTTCAAAATGCAGACGTACAGTTGTTCAATGCGAGTGTTTTCGATGAGATCGCTTTCGGTCCGCTGCAGATGAGATGGCCGAAAAGCCAGATCCGCGAGAGTGTCGAAAAAGTGCTTGGCGACATGGGCATTGCAGACCTCCGCCATCGTTCTCCTCATCGTTTGTCGGGCGGGGAGAAAAAACGAGTGGCACTGGCCTCTGTTCTGGTGTTGAATCCCGAGGTGCTTCTTCTGGACGAGCCGACGGCAGCACTCGATCCAAATAGCCAAAATCAGATAGTCGAGTTGTTGAAGTCATGGAAGGGAAGCAACCGAACAGTGGTGATCGCGACGCACGATTTAGAAACATTGGAGGAGGTTGCCGACCGCTGTTATGTTCTGCAAGAGGGGCGCGTGGCCGGAGCAGGTGACCCAATGACTGTGTTACACGATGTGGATTTGCTGGAGCGCTCAAGATTGCTTCGTCCCCAACGCCATGTGCACCCGATGGAGTTTCCGCAACCGCATCCTCACCTTCATCGCCACGACGGAACGCGCGAAACACAATCCGGTGAGCCCTTCGTAGACCCGGCACTAGAAGATGACCGTCGCTGAATTTGTTCCTATTGTTTTCGTTGCGGCGCTGCTGGGCGGATTCGTCGGTTCACTAACGGGTTTGGGTGGCGGTGTCATCATTACGCCGGCGTTGACGGTCTTCCTCGGCGTGGATATTCGTTATGCGATTGGCGCCAGCATCGTGGCAGTCATTGCGACTTCCTCCGCATCAGCCGCCGCTTACGTTCGCGACGGCCTATCGAATATACGCATCGGCATGTTTTTGGAGATTGCTACCACGCTCGGCGCCTTGTTTGGAGCGTTTCTGAGCACGCATATTCCTGTACAGTACCTAAGCATCTTATTCGGATTGATACTCATTCAATCGGCTTGGCAAGCCGTGCGGGAGCCGAAGAGCAAGGAGACGAGCATGCCGGCGGACTCTCTTGGAGAGCGGTTGAAATTAAACGGCGCTTATCGAGCGAACGGTGGGGAGGAGCCGTATCAGGTGCATCGCGTACGATCCGGCTTTGCGCTGATGTTCGGTGCCGGAACGATATCTGGACTGCTTGGAATCGGCTCCGGTTCACTGAAGGTGATCGCGATGGATCAGGCCATGCAGATTCCGTTCAAAGTTTCCACCGCCACCAGTAATTTTATGATCGGCGTGACTGCCGCGGCGAGTGCAGGCGTGTATCTCAGCAAAGGCTATGTCGATCCGGGAATTGTCATGCCTGTCATGCTGGGTGTTTTAGTCGGCTCCACGCTTGGGGCAAGACTCTTGCCTCGTTTAAGAGTTCGGCTGCTGCGGGTCGGCTTTGCTTGCGTGGTAGCCGCGGTCGCCATTGAGATGATTGCAACAGGAACAAAAGGACTGCTGTGAATAGGAGCCAAGTCACCGATTTATCGATTGCGCGCATGATCAGCGGATTGCTGCGTGTGGGAGTAATTGCTTCCGGGATGATCGTGCTGGTGGGTGGCGGTTTCTACCTCATTCAGCATGGTTACGAGTTAGCGAATTACCAGAACTTTCGTGCGCAACCGAACGTTAACCGGGCGATTGGCCGGATACTGCAAGGCGCACTCTCCCTCCAGCCCCGTTCCATCATTCAAACGGGCGTTCTACTGCTGATTGCGACGCCGGTCGCGAGAGTAGCGCTTTCGCTCATCGGTTTCTCCCTGGAACGAGACCGCGCCTACGTTCTGATTACCGCGATTGTTTTAGCGGTGCTGATTTATAGTTTCTTCAGCGGAGCCGCGCAAGGATAGCGACTATTTCAGTTGTGCTTCGAGTTCATCGAACCTTCTTTTCAGCTCCTGGAACTCCGACCGGAAGGCCCGCAGCTCTTCCTCCAGCAGAGCGACTCGGGAGGGCTGCGAAGCAGTCGACGTATCGGCGAGTGATTCCACCGATGGCTCGCCGGAAAGCAAATGTGCATAACGCGCTTCTTTCTGTCCCGGCTGCTTTCCTAACTTCGTTACAAGCCCGCCGCTCGGCAACTCGCCAAGCTTTTCCAGAAGCCGCTCGGCCTCGCCCAGATCGGCAAAGGAAAACATTCGCTCGCTGCGATCCTTAATTTCTCCCAGGGTTTGTGGTCCGCGCAGCAGAAGAGTGCAGAGCACGGCCAACTCGCGTCGACCTAAGTTCAAGGTCTCGGAAATTCGTTGCGAGAACTTATTGACTCGTCCACTGCCGGTAATAACAACGGCAAGCCTTTTCTCACGGAGACGCTCCAGTGCCGAAAGCACAGTTTCCTCGTCGTATTCCACCACCGGATCGCGGTTCGATTTCTGATTACAAGCGTTGACCAGCGCGTTGAGCGAAAGGGGGTAGTACTCAGGCGTAGTTGCTTCTTTTTCCAGCAACGCTCCTAAGACGCGTGCTTCGTCTGAATCCACGAACAACATTTAGCGCAAGAACAACATTTTGCGACAGTCAGACGCGATCGGAGTAACCGGTTTCACCAGGAGAAGGAACAACAATAGTTCGCTTGTCGTCCTGTTCGGCCTGCCGCGAGGCGATATCGGGACGAAGTTGCGCGAGAATGCGGCCGGCTACATTTTTGCCTTGTTTGAAAGCATCCACGTAAAGACCTTCTCGCTCGGTTTTCGTGTAGTGATAACCAATTTTGTAGTAACGATCCAGCGATAAGCCCAACACTTTAGTGCCTGCGTAGGCGATGGCGGATTTGCCGATCAGGCCGCCACCGAATGGAATCTTACCCACTACTTGCCGGGCCAGCGCGCGCCATCCGAAGGCACTTCCGATCACCGCGGCAATTTCCGATTTTTGCTCCCGGTAGCCGACTTCACGATTACTCGCAGCGGCCAGTAGAAAAGCCATCCGAATCTGGTTCATGGTCAAAAAGGCACTGTCGGAAGCGAATTCGGCCACTGCCCAAGGGAGCTCGATGAAGTTGGGAATAACGTCCGGCAAAGCAGTCGTTAAAGAAAAGAGAGTATTTTCTTTCGCGATTTTATTGATCACTTGATTTGCGTAAGCATCGCGAAACGGCGGAAATGCCTTGGCCAGCGAAACACCGAGGTCGGAGTGCGTATCCAGAATATCTTTCACTAGGCGCTGCGGGTTTTCGGGATGGAAAATCAGAGCCCGCGACGGGGCTGCAGCATTGTCATCGTAGATCGACAAATCATAGGAAAGCGCGTTGACTGGACGAGGGTCGCGGCTGATCGAAACAGCGGACTCGCCACGTCGGGCGGGGCTCAGCTCCTGCAAAAAGAAGTCTTCCATGCGCTCATAGGCGTGGGTGCTTGGTGCGTAAAGTGCGATTTTGATTTGCCGATCGCCTTGTTCGCGCACATCTTTAGGATTTAACTTATTGATTGCTTTTTTGATGTTTAATAAACCTTGAACACTCATTCGAGACTCCGGTGAGAAATGGGAAGGTCAGCACCACTTAAACGAAATACAACTTGGGTGGCGTGTTCCCATCCTTTATTGATACCAATACGTTCGATCTCGATACCGGCGGAAAAGTAACTAACAACCGTAGCATTTTTGGAGTGAAAGGACATAGCAGGCGCAATCAGCAGCAGTCGCGGCGGCTTTGGGACCAATGAAGTGCCAGGTAATCCGCATCCAGTAGTCTAATGCTTGCAACGGCAGATGGATATCCTCTACTACCTTCAACTCCAAAACGGCGAGTTGGCCGGTAACCGAGACGGCAAGAAGGTCGATCAGGTCGCGGTCCGTGGCCGCCAAGCTGAGCACCTGTCCATGCACTGGCGCAGAACACAAGGAGGCGTCGATACTTTGAATATCGCGACGAATTCTTTGTTCCAATGCACGCTCTCCAATTATTGGAGAATTATTCTGAAAAGCATTCGAGTACTTGTAAGGAGTCAATGAAATATTCGTATCGAGGTTTCCTAGATCCTGCGGATCGACTTCACCGGCTGAGCCATGCAGGTTGAAGCGAAAGAGTCTGACGGAGAGCTTCTTGCCGGTCAACCAACGGAGGCGCTGCGCGGTGAGGGTGCCTGCGTCGTCCGGCAGAAAGATGCAGAGCTGCGTTGTCGTGTTTCCATCGTTGTTTCTCGATAGATGATCGTGCCAGATCAAGGCAAACGTGAGCACGGCGTTCTCTTCGCGGGCGTGCGGACAGGCAATCGCGGCGATCTGCTGATTGCCGCGCCGTAAATAAGCACGTGGGAAGACCGGCGACAGGGAACGCTGCAAGTCCATCCCGCACGAAAGGGCCGCGATGTCCCAGCCGGGAAATTGCCGGTATAACATCCGCCGAAACTGCTCGCTGAAGCTTTCGCGCGAGCCGCGAAGTAGCTTATTGGCAGTTTGCGGCCGATGAAGATCGAGAAAGCTCAGCTTGCCTTCCTTGCCGGCGAAGCGTTGTATCGCACACTGAAGGACCCCGGTCGCGTGGTGCTCGATGCCGATAATCCGCCGGGAGACGGTGCGGTTGCCCGAAGAAAACTCGACGCAAACAAGCCCGGAGCGTATTTCGATATCGAACTCGTCTTTTTTTAGTAGCACTGTTTCTTCGCCGTGCTCCAAAATCGCGGCAGTGCGGCAGGCGCCCAGAAACGCGTGGACGGCCGCCAGCACCTGCTGAGGGTCGGATTGTAGGAAGCCCTTCTTAGAGCCTTTATGATGGAGGTTTGCCACTGAAAATCTCTCACTTCGACGAACGTCTACAGTCCGTCGAGGACCGCATGGCGGCGGCATTGCTGCGTACAGGCCGCGCGCGCTCCGAAATAGCCTTAGTGGCTGTTTCGAAGAAATTTTCTGCGTCGGCGATTCAAATGGCTTACAGCGCTGGTCTCCGACACTTCGGCGAAAATTATGTGCAGGAATTCGTTGAGAAAAGACCGGAGATAGGCGAACTCCCCGGCGCGTGTTTTCATTTGATCGGCCATCTGCAATCCAATAAAGCCCGGATCGCATGCCAATTATTCGACGTAGTGCAGACGGCCGACAGCGGCAAATTACTGCGCCGTCTAGATGCGAGCGCAAAGGAACTGCAGCGTTCTTTGAAGGTGCTGCTGGAGATCAAGCTGTCCCATGAAGCAGCAAAAAGCGGAGCCTCTCCGGCGGACATTCCCCACTTATTGGAGACCGCAGCCGAATGTGAAAACCTCCAGGTGACAGGTCTGATGGTGATTCCGCCGTGGTCGGAGAATGCCGAACTATCGCGGCCTTACTTCAAACAATTGGCGGAGTTAGCACGCCAAAATGGATTGCAAGATCTTTCCATGGGCATGTCGAACGATTTCGAAGTCGCCATCGAAGAAGGCGCAAGCATCGTTCGCGTGGGTACAGCGCTATTTGGCAAGAGGCCTGCCATTGCGAAATCCATATCCACCTTGTAGAATGCGGCGAGTCTTTCTATTTTTTGTTATGTGGTTGCTCGGCGCGTCATTCGCCCCAAGCTTCGCGTACGATGGGCGATCCATGGAGATACAAGCGCTGCGGGAAATCAGCATTCCCATGCGCGACGGCATACGGCTGGCAGCCGATCTCATTTTGCCTCGTGGGAATAGGCGCTGGCCCACGGTTCTGATTCGCACTCCCTACAATCGAAAGGCCTCCGGTATGGCGAGCTACCGCGTCTTTGCGGAGAACGGTTTCGCGGTGGTGATCGAAGATGTTCGCGGCCGCTATGCATCGCAGGGTGTGTTCGGACGAATTGCGCAGGAAGGGCCGGACGGTAACGATACCATCGATTGGATCGCGCGTCAGCTTTGGTCGAATGGGCGGGTCGTGATGGCTGGCGGCTCCTACTTGGGAATATCCCAATGGTGGGCGGCAGTTCAGAACAATCCTCACCTTGCCGGCATCTCGCCGGTCTGTTCGGGTGACGATGAATATCTAGATCGCTACTATTCTCCAGGCGGAGCGTTGAAGCTGGGGCACCGCCTTCTTTGGTTCTCCGAGAACTACACGCCTTTATCGCAGACGCGGCCACTATTTGGAACCTATATTTATCACCTGCCGTTGCTAAGCGCCGATGTGGCCGCCACGGACATCACGATTCCGAGTTGGCGGCTGGCTATCGAACACCCCTCCAACGGAGCGTACTGGAGGCGTCAAAGTATTCGCGACCATTTGAACAGAATAGCTGCGCCGGTGCTTTCTTTCGGCGGCTGGTTCGATAATTATGCGGAAAGCGACCTGGATGCGTTTACCCGCTTATCTCGCGAAGGCAAATACATCGACACGTGGATCGGGCCTTGGGGTCATAACCCGGCGCTTCCCTTCTCGACGGAGGACTTCGGGCCGCAAGCACATATGTACATTAAAGGTAAACAGCTTGCATGGTTCCGTAATCTGATGAATTACCCGTCCGGGCACGGAGGTAACGGACACGAATCCGCCGTGCGAAGTGCTTCCACTTTGCATATCTTTGTCATGGGCCCGGACATTTGGCGCGACGAGCATGAGTGGCCCTTGGCGCGTACGGAATTCAGATCCTTGTATCTGAACAGCGGTGGACATGCAAATTCCCGCTATGGAGACGGGGCACTTCAGTGGCATCAAGAAGATAATGAGCAACCGGATCAATTTACATACGATCCCAAAAAACCTGTTCCTACCGTAGGTGGAGCGATCTGCTGCGAACCGAAAGTGCTGCCGCCAGGGCCATTGAATCAGACGGCGGTGGAAGGTAGAAAGGACGTCTTGGTGTATACGACTGCGCCGATCCAAGAACCGATTGAGGTGACGGGACCGATACGCGTCATACTGTACATTTCCACGTCCGCGAATGACTCCGACTTCACGGCGAAACTGGTGGATGTACAGCCCGATGGGCGGCCACTATTGGTCACCGACGGTATTCAACGCCTTCGATATCGTCTGTCTCTTGCTAACCCTGTATTCGTAAGGAAAAATTGGCGCTATCGAATCGACATCGACGCCGGTGTGACGAGCCGCGT
This sequence comes from Bryobacteraceae bacterium, assembly GCA_965219315.1. Taxonomy (GTDB): domain Bacteria; phylum Acidobacteriota; class Terriglobia; order Bryobacterales; family Bryobacteraceae; genus Bog-105. The sequence goes on from CBDCNB010000001.1 coordinate 849,260, forward strand.
TTTTGAGCCGAAGCACAGGATTCGACTGGAGATTGCCAGCAGTAATTTCCCTCGCTTTGATCGAAATTTAAATACGGTTCTTCCAAACGGAGAAGAGACGAAGACGACGAAGGCCCGCCAGACTGTTTTCCATGAGAAAAGCTACCCGTCCGCCATTATTCTCCCGGTGATTCCGCTGCATCGTTCGCAAGCCGAAGCAGCGATTCACAAATCAACTAATCGAGAGCGATAAATATCGCACCGGCGACGATCAAAAGGCCGCCTATGCCTTTTCCGAGCGTCAATCGTTCCCCAAGAAAGAGGATTCCGAACATAATCACCAGGGCGACACTCAGCTTATCGATCGGCGCGACGCGCGACGCCGGGCCAAGTTGCAGCGCCCGGAAATAGCACAGCCAGGAGAGGCCGGTCGCCAGTCCCGAGAGCCCTAGAAAAAGCCACGTCTTATTAGAGTGAACCTGAAAAGAGCCGGGCTTACTTGTGCCATAGGCGATCAGCCAGGTAAACACGAGTACGACGCTGGTGCGAACCGCCGTGGCGAAGTTCGAATCGATCCCGGCGACGCCGATCTTCGCCAGAATAGCAGTGGCGGCGGCAAAGACGGCAGAAAGCAACGACCAAAAAAGCCAGGACATAGCTCTAGTTTGCTCGATCAGCGGGCGAACTACCCGTTCGGGCAGGTCACTTGTATTTTGACGCCCTTCCCCGAAGCCGCGTCGACCGAGAGCCAACCGTCACAGCCTCGAGCCCGCGTCTGCATGCCCGCCAGTCCCAATCCTCGGTTTGTTTTTTGCGCACCGGTTTGAAATCCCTGACCATTGTCGCGGATGATCAGAGCCACTTCTTTCGGACCGCGTGTGACAAGCTCCATGGAGACAGACGTTGCTTCGGCATGACGAGCAACATTAGTCAGCGCCTCCTGCGCGATGCGAAAAAGATTGGTCTCGGTTTGATCGCGTAGGCGCCTGCCATCGATATCGCTGCGATATTTTACTTCTATGCCGGTGCGTTGCGCAAAGCTTTCGGTGAGCGAATGAAGAGCAGCGTCGATGCCGAAATCGTCAAGAATCGTGGGACGTAGCAACTGTGACATTTCGCGTACGTCCTTGATGGCGCCGTCAACCAGCATCAGGCAATCGTCTAACCGGCGGCCATCTCCGTCTCCGCGCCGTAAGGCCGAGAGGTTGGCCTTCACGGCTGTCAATGCTTGACCTAATTCGTCGTGCAACTCATGTGAAAAGCGGCGAGCTACGTTTTCCTGCGTTTCCAAAAATTGATATTGCATGCGCGATAACTCGCCTGCTTGTTGTTCCAGTCTGCGAAAGAGGCTGGCCGATGCCTTTGCGGCCCATGTAGCGCCGATCAAGGATAAGCCCACGCAAATGGCAAATAGCCAAACGGTGAGCCGCAGCAGGCCGTGGCCGCCCTGATAGATTCCTTCCCGTAGAAGTTCGGCTTGCGCATAGGCAGATTTCAAAGCATCGCTCATGTCGTCGCGTGACTCCTCCAGTTCATCCAGGATGTCGGCCCGACTGACGACGTCTTTTTTGGCCAAGTTTACCCACCGGGAGTTCAAGTCGGCCTGTTGCTCTTGAATGCCGTCGATGGCGGCTTTCGTCATGGCTAGACGCTCCGCGAACGTACTTGTGTTTTTGTCGAGCTGATGGACGGTGCGGAAGGCCACTAAGACGGCAGACAGCAAAAGTACAGCGGAAAGACCGAGTCCCAGCAGCAATAAGCGCTGGAGATGCCCTTGAGTGATAGAGTTGGTCGGCACAACGACAATTCTTTCATTAAAATTTCGTGCGCGCTATCCCTTAAGTATGGGATAAAAATTCGTGGATGAAGGCGATGGTGTCCCAGCCGCCGAACAGGCAAAGTAAAGATATGAGCGGATGGAAGATAATATGTCGATCCGCCATTCGATTGAAGGAGAAAGACAATGAAAAAACTATTTACTTCCAGTCTGCTGACAGTCGTCGCAGTCCCATTCTTGATGGCGGCGCCACACGGAAAAAGCGCGCAAAACTCGGCTGCTTCCACCGACACCCAGACTTCGGATTCAACCAAGATGACGAAGAAGGGCAAGAAGCACCATCACAAGAAAACCAAGACGACCAAGACCACAACGACCGATACGTCCGCTGCTCCCCAGCAGTAAGTCATTTGTAGAATTCTACGGGCCCGAGTCCTTATAAATTCGGGCCTTTTCGCGTTTATTTGACCAGGGTGCTCCTTGTATCAGTGGAAGAGTTCTGTCGGCGATCTCCAATAGCTACTGCATCGGTTTCGAACGGGTGGCGGGCGTTGCCGTTTTGGCAGGCGGTCCTGTGGCAACTCGTCGTATCGATATGCGAACAATCTTCACTGGCGTTTCCGGCTTATCGTCTTCGTCCCGGGGAACTTGCGAGATTTGGTCAACGACATCCTGCCCGGAGACTACCTCACCAAAGATCGTGTGCTTGCCGTTTAACCAGGGCGTAGGCGCTACCGTTATAAAAAACTGTGAGCCGTTCGTGTCCGGTCCGGAGTTGGCCATTGCTAACATGCCCGGCTTGTCGAATGTGAGCGAGGGATCGATTTCGTCCTCGAATTTGTAACCAGGATCGCCCCTTCCATTGCCGAGCGGATCGCCGCCCTGAATCATGAACTGCGGTATCACGCGATGAAAAGTCGTCCCGGAATAAAGAGCGGTGTGCTTTTTCTTCCCCGTTTCAGGGCTGGTCCAGAGCTTTGTGCCTGTTGCTAATCCACGGAAATTGGCAACCGTTTTAGGAGCTTCCGTGTTAAATAGTCGGCACACGATATTGCCCATAGACGTATAAATCACGGCATAGAGTCCGGGTTCGGCAGGTAAGAGCACCGGCGGCGACGCCGGCCGGGATGTCTTGGGGATTGGGTGCGATGGTTTGGGTTGCTGGATGGCGCTGCCGGCGAAGGTTACAGAGGCGAACGCGAGCAAGCCTATGGCGATAATTAGCGAATTAGTACGCATCAAGCGCCGATTATAACTGGATGCGAAAGTAATCCCATGAATGTCATCGTTTCGTCACCAAACATTTACGTGTTTTTTGCGATTGGCGTAGTAACTTTATAGAAACCTATGATGTCGCGACACCCGTTCGATGCGCCGCCATCAACCTCTTTTCCGTTCAATAGTGGGAAATTTTTGTTCGATCCCGATACTTCCCACCTCGGTATTCGCCTACTGCAGCAATTAGTCGGTCTGCCGCAAGTAGCTCAGACTTACGCTCAGGCCGAGCGCCTCCAAGCAGACTCCGGCGAGTTATCCATCTTCGACGCGCTGCTGAACGTCATGGATATTCGATATGAGATTTCGCCCGCCGATAAACAACGAATCCCGCCGTCCGGTCCCGTTATCGTCGTTGCAAATCACCCGTTCGGCATGATCGAAGGCCCCTTGCTGGGCTCATTGCTTCATCAGGTTCGTCCCGACTTTCGTTTTATGGCGAACGGTTTACTGGGAAGGTTCCCGAAAATAGCAGAGTATATTTTCAAGGTGGATCCTTTTGGAGGCCGGGACGCTTGCTTGTCCAACCGGCAGGGTCTGCGGCAATCCTTCGCCTGGCTCCAGGAAGGAGGAATGCTGGTGATGTTCCCGGCGGGGGAAGTCTCTAGTTTCCATTGGGAACGGCGTGTTGTCACCGATCCTGCCTGGAATGAGACAGTGGCACGGTTGGCGATGCGCTCGGGGGCTCCTGTTTTGCCGATGTTTTTCGGCGGGCGAAACGGTGCTGTATTTCAAATCGCAGGTCTGCTGCACTCGAACTTACGCACCGCCTTGCTGCCGCGCGAATACCTGAACAAAACAGGAAAGACGTTTCGCCTTCGCATCGGCGGCGTCGTTCGCACTAAGAAACTCGCCGACTTTACGACGGATGAACAAAGAATTGAGTTTGTCCGCCAAAAGACTTACGTTTTGGCGAGCCGCGAGGAAGAGGTGAATAAGCAGCCTTCTCCAGTCATTCCGCTCTCAAAATGGTCGCGTGCCACCTCCAGCAATGAGCCGATCGTCAGGGCGACCGACGCGTCCCTGGTGGAAGCCGACATTGCCGCGTTGGATCAGGATGAGGATGCGATTTTAGCCCGGCAAGGCGATTTCGTGGTCTATATTGCTGCAGCGAATCGCATTCCTCACGTTGTGCGTGAACTAGGACGGCTGCGGGAGATTACATTTCGACAAACGGGTGAAGGCACTGGGAAATCAACCGACATAGACGAATTCGACAGTGACTATCTTCATCTTTTTGTCTGGCATCGCGTGGAAAAAGAGATCGCAGGCGCTTATCGAGTGGGGCAGTCGGACCGAATTCTTCGCAATCGCGGCCTGAAAGGGTTGTATACACACAAATTGTTTGCTTATCGCCGAGAATTTCTGGAACGTATCAGTCCCGCGCTGGAGATGGGTCGTTCTTTCGTCTGCGAAAAATATCAGCGCAGCTATGCCCCGCTACTTTTACTTTGGCGAGGAATTTGTACGTATGTTTGCAGAAATCCCCGCTACAAAATTCTTTTTGGACCAGTAAGCATCAGCAACGACTATCATCCCAGCTCACGGCAGTTGATTGTGAGTTTCTTAAAAGAATACTGTCGCGCGACTGACCTTGCTAAGTTCGTCCGGGCAAGATGCCCTTTCCGCACCCGTTCGGTTCAAGGTTGGAATACCGGCAAAAACGATGGTGCTTCGTGGGATTTAGAAGAATTGTCGGCATTTATTTCGGACATCGAAACCGATCAGAAGGGAATTCCCGTGCTTCTGCGGCAGTATTTAAAGTGGGGTGGCAAGCTGTTGAGCTTCAGTATCGACGCAGACTTTTCGAACGCTCTGGACGGCTTGATTATTGTCGATTTACTCCAAAGCGACCCAGCGCTGGTACAGCGTTATATGGGCAAAGAAGGTCTTGCGTCCTTTCTGAGTTACCATGCTCAGCCGACGTTTCGGGTTCGCTGAAGAGCTGCGGTAAAAATTCTCAATAGGAGATTCCCGGACACTTAGTTCCATGGCGGAATTGTGCGGTGTTTCAGTTTCCTTTACAATCAAGTACAGCTTGACTCGTATGAAGTCCCTCTTAGTTGCGTTATTGAGCACCGTCTTGCTTTTGACCGGTTGCAGCCAAAGCCCACAAAAATTGATTGCCACGGCTAACAAGTATCACGAAAAAGCAAAGTACAAAGAAGCCTCCATCCTATATAGGAAGGCGATATCGAAAGACAAAACAAACGCGGAGGCCTATTATCGTGAAGGCCTTAACCTTTTAGATCAGAAGAACCCGGGCGAGGCGCGCAGTTTTCTGCGAAGAGCAGTCGATCTAAAGTCGGACAATGTCGACGCAGCTTCGAAATTGGCCGAGATCGATCTAGCGATTTATAGCCGCAATCCGGACAAACTGAAGAGTTTTCTTTCCGAGGCAAAGGATCTCACGAATAAGATTCTTCAGAACCAGCCAAATGCTTTCGACGGGATTCGTTTACAGGGCCTTCTGGACTTGGCGAATAACGACGTCGACAAAGCATTAGGCGAATTCGAGAAGGCAAATAAGATTAAACCTTATTCTCCTGAACTGGTCGGATGGTATGCCCAAGCGCTGATTAGCGCCAAGCATCCCGACGAGGCGGAGTCATTGCTGCGCGGCATGATTGCCCACGACAAAACGTGGGGACCGGCCTATGACACGCTTTTCGTGCTTTACCGAAGGCAGAACCATCCGGAGAAAGCGGAGGGTATTCTTCGTGAGCGCGTCCAGAACGATCCGAAAAATGGCGTGGCGATTACCAATCTCGCGAATTACCTGCTGGCAGCCGGTCAGTACGATCAGGCCGAGAAAACGATGCGGCGCGTGATGGACGATCAAAAGGATTTTCCAAATAATCGCGAGATGATGGGCGACTTTTACGTTCGCGGGAAAAAGCCTGAGCAGGCAATTGAGCAGTATAAAGCTGCGATCAAAGAAGACCCCAAGAATGAGCTGACTTATCAAGAGCGCCTGGTTGCTGTGTATACGCTCACTGGGCGTCAAGACCAGGCTTTCAAGCTTGCAAAAGACTTAGTTTCCAAAAACCCGAAAGATAATACTTCCAATAATCTTTACGCATCGTTGCTTTTGTCATCGGATGCAAACGGCGATCCCGCGAAGAAGGTCAGTGAGATTAAAGGCATGGTAGGGAATAATCCTAACAATGCTTTGCTGCACCTTGATTTAGCCCGTGCTTATTTGGAAAACAATCAGTCCGAGCCGGCTTTATCCGAAGCATTGGAATCGATCCGGCAGCAGGATTCTTTGTTGCCGGCGCATCTGCTGGCGGCCAGAATCTACGAAGATCGTGGGGAACATAGCAAGGCCGCGGCGGAAACAGGTACGGTTCTCAACGTCGAGCCCAAAAACCCCGAAGCGCAGCTCATTCGCGACCGTGCGCTGGTCGGGATGAATCAATTCGATCAAGCTCAGTCCGGTTTGGAGGCACTTGTCAAGCAATACCCGAAAGTGAGTGAAGCTCGGTTGGCGCTGGGCGATCTTTATCTGCGGCAGCAGCAGTATGCAAAGGCGAATGGGGAGTATCAAACTGCGTGGTCATCGAACCCTCCCGATCCGCGCGGTTTTCTTGGCCTTCAAAATGTGAAGGCTGCCCAGGGTAAAGCACAGGACGCGGCCAGCGCTTTGTCGGATTATCTGCAAAAGAATCCCAAAGCATCGGGCTTTCGTCTCCAGCTTGCCACGATAGAGACGGTTGCGGCCGGTCAAGTAGGAAAAAGCGATCCGGCGGGTGCCAAAAAATATCTCCAGCAAGCAGCCGATAACTATCAGGAATTCCTGAAGACCAACCCATCGGCTAGTGAGGTTCTGCTGCGGCTCGGCATTATTCAGCGTTCTTTAGGTCAGCTACCCGCCGCCCTTGCTTCGTTTGACAAGGCCGGCAAAGCGAATCCTAGCAATACTGGAGCATTTCTGAATCAAGGAATGGTGCTGGAAGCAATGAATAAGAAGCAAGAAGCTACCGATATCTACAACAAAGTTCTGGGCATGGACTCGGGAAATGCGGTGGCATTAAATAATCTTGCGTTTTTAAGCGCTGACGCAGGCAAAGATTTGGATCAAGCGATGTCGCTGGCTGAACGTGCAAAAAAGCAGGCGCCATCCAGCCCCGACATTTCCGACACGTTGGGATATGTCTATTACCAGAAGAACCTCAATGCGGCTGCGATGCAAATCTTCAAGCAGATCGTACAGGATCAACCAAACAATCCTACTTTCCGCTTGCATTTGGCGATGGCCCTGCTGAAGCAGGGTGACAAACAAGGCGCGCGGGAAGAAGCGCAAAAAGCTCTGCAGAACGCTTCGCAGCCCGACGAACAGAATAAGATTCGGAATTTCGTCAGTCAAATCGGCTAGTTGAACCAGTGACCGTAAAAACTCGAAACGCAAGCTGGCTGGAGTTGTATCCCTCTGTCAGATATGTAGCACCGTTGGTGGTGTTTTTCATCTGTCTCGCTTTGTTTCCGAAACTGCCTTTATCGGAAAACTGGGAAGCACCTCTTCGCGTATCGATTTTGGCGATTATTTGTGTCGTTTGCTGGCCGCGCGAGCTGTCTATCCGACCCGATCGATGGTTGGCCAGTATCGCGGTTGGCGCGGCCGTATTTTTTCTATGGATCGCTCCCGAGATCCTCATCCCTGGCTATCGCAATTCGGCGCTTTTTTCTAATGCAATCGTCGGACACGTACATTCATCGTTGCCTTCGGAGGCGTTACGTAGCCACTGGATCTTATTTTGGCGAACTGTTCGAGCCATGCTGATTGTTCCCTTCGTGGAAGAGCTGTTCTGGCGAGCCTGGTTGATGCGATGGCTGATCGATACCGATTTTCAGAAAGTCCGTCTGGGTACTTTCACAACGTTTTCTTTTGTTTTGACTGCCGCACTGTTCGCCTCCGAGCATGGACCGTACTGGGACGTTGGACTGTTGACCGGATTTATCTATAACTGGTGGATGATCCGTACTAAGTCTGTTGCCGATTGCGTGCTGATGCATGGCGTAACAAACGGACTGTTAAGTGTCTATGTGATTTGGGCAGGGCAGTGGCAGTATTGGCAGTAATCACACAATCGATAGAAGAAAGTGAGGAGTTCGGAAAAATGCCTTGTTTATTTGCGTTGTTAGCGGTGATCTTTCCGCGAGTGGCAATTGTGCTGCTTTTTCTGTTTACGAACTTCTTTACGCACGTGTATCACGGACTCATCATTCCGATCATAGGCTTTGTTTTTCTGCCACTTACGTTCCTTGTCTACACCTATCTCTTGAACATTCATGCTCCTATCGCCGGCATACAACTCGTATACCTTTTCATCGCCGTGGTGTTTGATCTGGGTTTGATCGGCGGAAGTACGTATCGACGCCAACGGGTACGATGAGGCCGCCGCCGCGGACTTTCTTTTGTTCGGATAAACCATCGAATTCGAGATTGTAAAGACATATCGCGGTGAGAATCGTCTGGTTGGAAAGACACTAGCTCATGTGGCTTTATTCCGCACCTTCAGCGCCGCGATTCAGGGGATCAATGCGCACGTCATCGATGTCGAAGTCGATATGTATCCGGGGGGTAGCAACCGAGATTTTGTAACGGTTGGAATGCCAGACGCGGCTGTTCGGGAAAGCCGGGAGCGCATTAAATCCGCGCTGCTCAATTCAGGGTTTGGATATCCTAGCAAATCGGTCACCATCAACTTAGCGCCTGCGAACGTTCGCAAGGAGGGCGCAGGATTCGATCTGCCCATGGCCACAGCCATCCTGGGTGCGATGGGAGCAGTACGTCAGGCCGAAGATTACCTTCTGGTCGGCGAGCTGTCGCTTGACGGAAGCCTTCGACCGGTGAGAGGCGCGCTGTCGATTGCTGTTTGTGCGGCACGCAACGGCATCAAAAACCTCCTGGTGCCTTTCGACAATGCCGCTGAGGCAGCGGTCGCGGAAGGAGTTTCCGTTTTTGGCCTTCGCCATCTCGCTGAAGTGGTCAAATTTCTAAACGGGCCCTCGGAATTTTCGCCGACTGCCGCGGTGCTGCCCGATGCGGATTCCAGCGAAGCGATCATACCTGACTTCGTCGATGTGCGCGGCCAAACCATGGCCAAGCGAGCGCTGGAGGTCGCTGCCGCCGGCAACCATAACGTACTCATGATCGGGCCTCCCGGCTCCGGTAAAACAATGCTTGCCAAGCGTTTTGCCGGGATCCTGCCCAAGCTGACGTTTCGTGAAGCCTTGGAGGCAACGCAAATTCACGGCGTGGCGGGAGTATTGCCAACAGGGATCGGCATCCTTCGCAATCGCCCGTTTAGAGCGCCTCATCACACAATTTCCGATGCGGGGCTGATTGGCGGCGGTAGCGGCAGTGCTCGTCCCGGCGAGGTGAGCCTTGCCCACCAGGGTGTTCTTTTTCTCGATGAACTCCCTGAATTTCCGCGCGGCGTTTTAGAACAATTACGGCAGCCGCTAGAGGAGGGCTCCGTGACGCTCGCCCGCAGCAACGGAACACTGACATTTCCCGCTCAAATTATGTTGGTGGCGGCAATGAATCCTTGTCCGTGCGGCTTCTACGGTGACACTACTCGTGAATGCCGTTGCACCTCCGGAATCATCCAGCGATATCTGGCGAAAGTGAGCGGACCATTGCTGGACCGCATCGACTTACACATTGAAGTACCCGCCGTACCCTATAAAGAATTACGCAGTAAAGGCGATGGCCAGACGTCGGCGCAAATTCGCGCACGCGTTGAAAATGCCCGCGATATTCAGCGGCAGCGCGGCTTCTACAACTCACAGATTCCACCATCCCAGTTGCGGGTACTCTGTGCATTGGATGACAGTGGAGAAAGAACTTTGGAGATGGCGGTGAGACGTATGAATCTTTCTGCTCGCGCCCACGACCGTCTTTTACGAGTGGCGCGCACCATTGCCGATCTGGACCAATCCTCTACCGTGTCGGCCAAGCATTTAGCCGAAGCGGTTCAATGCCGTAATCTCGATCGGAACTACTGGAATTAGGACCGTGCTCGAAGCCAACCTTTGTCCTTGCTTCACTTATTCATTGGAAATTCAAAGTACATAATGTCGTGTCCGCCCGGAGCTTCATGGAGCCCATTGATATAAATTTTGTCTCCCGGCTCGGCCTTAGCCTCAAAGTAAAAGAAGCCGCTAGCCGAGTCGCCCGGAGGCAGCATTTTGGCGGCGAACGCGCGGGTGACCAGTGCAGGCGACGACAAAGGATTCTTTTTCCTCGGAAGCGGTAGCGGCAGAGGGGTAGCGGTGGATCGCGTCGAGTGTTTCCCTAAAAATGGCAGATCTTCCGGTGCCACCGGCCCGACATGCCGACCATCCAGCGCCACTAAACTGATCTCCAAGTCCCGCAAATCGAGCGTTTTTTGACGCTTGTTCTCCACCACAACCAACACCGGCAAAACGCCATACTTCAATAGCTCTGTTTTCTTCCCGAAAGCTTCCGTCGTCAGTTTCTCCGAATCGAAGGGCTTCGCGCCAATCGTGATCTTGTCCGAGCTTTGGTGCGAATACTCTTGCGCCGCGCCGGCTCGAAAAGATTCCTCGCTGCCGGCGGTCGCAAGCGTTCCTGAAATAGCGGCCAGCAACGTTATACTCAAAATCACGAACCCGGTTTTCAACATCGCCTGTACTCTTTTTCCTTACCGGCTGCTTCAGTTAATCACTCTGCCCTTGGCCGTGCTTTATTTCTCGGCACGACTAGCCAAAGAAAGAAGTTACCGCGCCCGATTTTCTGAACGGCTCGGTATTCTACCTTCCCGCCTCAGACCGACGAATCCCGGCGCCATTTGGTTGCATGCCGTTTCGGTAGGGGAGGTCACCTCCGCCGTGCCGCTGATCGAAAAGCTCCATTCCGAACAGCCGAGCGTTCCTATCTACGTCTCCACCTCCACTGTGGCCGGGCGCAAAGCGGCGGAGCGTCATTTCGCTTCGAAAATCACCGGCATCTTTTTCTTGCCGCTCGATTACGTCTCCTGCGTTCGCCGTACCCTTCGTAAAGTTCGCCCGGCTTTGCTGATTGTGATGGAAACGGAGATTTGGCCGAACCTGTATTCCGAGATCAAGCGTGCGGGTGCAAGTTTAGCCATTGTGAATGGGCGTATTTCCGACCGATCATGGCCGCGCTATCTTGCCGCAAGGCACTTCTTTGCGCCCGTGCTTTCTTTGGCCGACCTTATCCTCGCACAAAGCGAAATTGACAAAAATCGATACCTGCAGCTTGGCGTCCATCCGGATCGACTTGCTACTCGGGGAAATCTGAAGTACGACGCTGCTTCGATGATCGGTGCCGGTGATTTCCCCACCTTCGGTGCTAGTCAAATTTGGATCGCTGCCAGCACAGCAGGACCGAATGAGCGGGATAACAAAACACACCCCACTGTAGACGAAGACGATCTTGTCATTGAAGTTTTCCGCGCACTAGGAAAGGAGTTTCCCGGTCTTTTACTCATCCTGGCGCCTCGTCAACCCTCGCGATTCGACATTGTCGCGGAAAAACTGCGTCTCGGGGGAATCTCCTACGTGCGACGAAGCAAGCTGAAACAAGACTACTCGATGGAGTTGCCCCTTCCCGGCGTTCTATTACTGGACACCATCGGCGAACTGAGCCAGGCTTTTCCGTTGGCCCATGCCGCTTTCGTCGGAGGATCGATTGCTCCTCGCGGTGGGCATAATTTCTTGGAGCCCGCAGCCGCTCAGTTGCCCATCGTCGTCGGTCCCCATACGCATAATTTTGCTGCTCTGATGAGAGATTTTCTAGACGCAAACGCAATTATCCAGATCGAGGGAGGCGACGCACTGGCGCCGGCAATCCGCGACCTATTGATGTATCGCGAAAAAGCCGCCGAGCTAGGTCGCCGAGCATTCCACGTCATTGAGCAGAACCGCGGAGTCAGTGCTCGTGTTGCGGCTCAACTTTGGCCGCTTTACTGGGAGTCGACTCCGAAACCTTCCCGTCACCGCGCTCTGCAGACCTGTTTGGTGCCCCTCGGCTTTCTATGGAAGCAGGGAGGCGTTCTCAAGCGGCATCTTGCGGAGCGCCGCGCAGAGTCGCTCAAGCCTCTTCCTGTTCCGGTAATCAGCGTCGGCGGCATCACCGTCGGTGGCTCGGGCAAAACGCCTTTCGTCGAATATCTTGCAAAGCGCTTGCAGCAGCAAGGTCATCGTCCGGCAATTCTCACGCGCGGCTATCGTCGACGTTCACCGGGCCTTCTCGTGCTCGCGCCCGGCTCAAATGTGTCGCCGGCGTTTACTGGCGATGAAGCGCAAATTTTTCTCCGCTCCGCCGCAGCCGCGGTCGGCATCGGCTCCAATCGGTATCAGACGGCCACAATGCTTCTACAAGAACATTCAGATACCAGCGTGTTTCTTCTCGATGACGGATTCCAACACGCCGGATTGGCGCGCGACTTAGATATCGTGGTCATCGACGGGCTCGATCCCTTCGGACAAGATAACGTGGTCCCGCTCGGTCGCCTGCGTGAACCGCTGATCGCTCTTCAGCGCGCCGATGTTTTTGTCGTCACTCGAGCCGAGAACAATCTGCGGTACGAAGCAATCTGCCGCCGTCTTCGTGATTACAATCCTTCAGCGCCTGTATTTCGAACCCGTCTTGTTGTCCGTGGTTGGCGCGAATACGGAACGGGAGCAACGCACGCCAACTTAAACGCTCGGCGTCTCGGCGCATTTTGCGGACTAGGCAATCCACAAAATTTCTGGAACACTTTGCAATCGTTGAACTTAGAAGTGACGTTTCGGCAGGCTTTTCGCGATCACCATTCTTACAACACGGCGGACTTACAGCGAATCGCGCGACACGCTCTTGCCAACGGCGCAGAAATATTGGTCACCACGGAGAAGGATCGTCTCAATTGTCCGGACCACCTGGAATCGGTCATTGCCCCGTTGAAACTATTCTGGCTGGAAATCGGGCTGGAATTGGAAGAAGAAAGCCGGTTTTTCGCCATGATTAACAACACGTTAAGCAAAAAGATGAAATCGTCTCTTTTAGCGGCAGCTGCGAATAGACCGGCCCGATGACTAGTTCGTCGCCTTTCAGCTCGCGAAGCCGGTTGGTCAACATTTGTCGCGTCACCTGTCCCTTTCTCTGTAACCCACTCTCTCGAACGCCAGCATTTCATCTGCTACCGTGAGGATTCACGCCAGAATGCGCTTTTCAAATTTGGATATTCCTTATGAGCAGTTTCGTCTCGATAATGGATTAAACGTCGTCGTTCACGAAGATCACAAGACGCCCATCGTGGCTGTTAACGTCTGGTACCATGTCGGTTCAAAAAACGAGAGGTCCGGCAAAACCGGCTTCGCCCACCTGTTCGAACACTTGATGTTCGGCGGAAGTGAAAATTTACAGGGCAGCTATATCGAGGCCATGGAACGCATCGGCGCTACAGACCTTAACGGCACCACAAACGAAGACCGCACGAATTATTTTGAAAATGTGCCCGCCTCTGCCGTCGATTACGCGCTGTTTGCGGAATCCGATCGCATGGGGCATTTCTATCAGACAATCAGCCAGGAAGTTCTCGATCTCCAGCGCGGGGTAGTGCAGAATGAGAAGCGCCAAGGCGAAAACCAGCCTTACGCATTGGCTGAAGAGCTGATCGTGAAGGCGACCTATCCGCACGGACACCCTTACGCCCATACGGTCATCGGCTCTATGGAAGATCTCGATACGGCAACCCTGGACGACGTCAAGAATTGGTTCAAGACTTTCTACACGCCGTCGAACTCGGTCCTCGTCATCGCCGGCGATATCACGGCAGGGAAAGCGCGCGAGTTGGCGAGCAAGTATTTCAACGATATTCCTCCTGGTCCGCCGGTCTCTCATCAACGTTCCTGGATTGCCAAGATGACCGGCGAACACCGCGAGACCGCGCAGGATCGCGTTCCGCAAGCCCGTTCCTATAAGGTCTGGAACGTACCCGGCTACGGCACGGCGGCCACGGATTACCTTCGGCTCAGTGCCGGCATACTCTCCTCCGGCAAGAACTCGCGTCTGTATAAGCGTTTGGTTTACGACGACCAGATTGCAACCCAAGTCGCCGCCTATCTGGACGAGCGTGAAATCGGTAGCCAATTTGCAGTCATCGCCACCACCTGCCAAGGAGAGGATTTCCGCAAAGTGGAGAAGGCGGTCAACGAAGAACTTGCTCGCTTTCTAGACGACGGTCCAACGGAAAAGGAACTCGACCGCATCAGGACACAGGCCTACGCGGGCTTCGTACGCGGTATCGAGCGCATCGGCGGTTTCGGCGGCAAGTCCGATATTCTTGCGACCAGCCAAACCTTCGGCGGCGCGCCCGATAGTTTCAAACGGCGGCTGCGAAGCCTGGAAGAAGCGACGCCGGACAAAGTCCGCGATGCCTGCCGTGCCTGGCTTTCCGATGGTGTTTATTCGTTGGACGTGGTTCCTTTTGCGATTAACAAGTCGAGCGTGACGGCGGTCAATGGAAGAAAGCTGCCCGAACCAGGCCCCGCTCATGATTTGAAGCTTCCTCCGATTCAAGAAGACCGGCTCAGCAATGGACTCCGCATCCTGGTAGCGGAGCGCCACGAAATTCCCGTCGTCAATTTTTGGCTGGCGTTCGACGTGGGATATGCCGCAGACCATTCGGCGGCTCCCGGCGCCGCCCGTCTCACGACCTCTCTGCTCACCAGCGGTACGGAGCGGCGGAATGCATTGGAGGTGAGCGACGAGGTGCAGATGCTCGGCGCGCAGCTGAGCGCGGGCTCCAATCTCGATACATCGACAATCTTCTTGTCTGCCCTCCAGAGTAACCTTGACCAAACACTCGATCTTTTTGCGGACGTAGTGCTCCATCCGGCCTTCCCCCAAGAAGATTTTCAGCGTCAACAGCGACTGCAACTCGCGGCCATTGCGAATGAGAAAGTGACGCCTTTGCAGATGGCGTTACGCGCCCTGCCGCCGGTTTTGTTTGGCGCCGATCACGCGTACGGTCTGCCACTGACCGGTTCGGGAACGGAAGAAAGTGTTGCCAAAATCTCGCGGGACGATGTTGCCCGTTTTTATTCCGAGTGGTTCAAACCGAATAACGCTACGCTCATCGTGGTGGGCGATACCACTCTTTCGAAGATCAAGCCAAAGCTTGAGAAATTATTTTCCGTTTGGCAGGGCGGGGAAGTGCCTGCTAAGAAGGTCGGCACGGTCCAATTACCCGCCAAGCCAGTGGTGTATTTGATCGATAAACCGGGTGCGGAACACTCGGTGGTGATTGCCGGCACGGTCGCTCCGCCGCCGAACGTACAATCGGAAATTGCGCTGGAGACAATGAACGGTGTCTTCGGAGGCAACTTCGGCGCGCGGCTCAATATGAATCTGCGCGAGGAAAAACATTGGTCCTACGGCGCGGCGTCGGTTCTGTATGGCGCTCGCGGGCAACGTCCTTTTTTGGCCTATGCTTCGGTGCAAGGCGATAAAACAAGCGATTCCATTCATGAGATGCTGCGTGAGTTTTCCGGAATGACCGGCTTAAAACCCGTTCGCGAGGACGAGCTGGAGAAAGTAAAGCAGCAGCAGATTCTGGAGCTTCCCGGTTCTCACGAAACGATGAACTCCATCGGAGGGACGATTAATGACTTACTACAGCTTGGCCTTCCGCTCGACTACTACGACTCCTATGTGAGTCGCGTAAAAGCACTCACGTTAAATGACATCGACGCGTCCGCCAAACAGCTTTTGGACCCGCACCGAATGATCTGGATGGTGGTTGGTGACCGGGAAAAGTTAGAGACAGCTCTTCATGAGCTGGGCATCGGAGAGATCGTGACGCTTGACTCCTGAGTTGAAACCGAAAGCTTTACGAATAGGTAAGCCTTGCTATAATCGGAGTTCCGTATGCCTATGACTGGTCTTGCTGAAGAAACCATCATTCCCACTGGGTTTGTCCCAGATGGGGGAGGCGGGAAAAAGATTATTCTTCTAAAGCCGCGTGGCTTTTGTGCGGGTGTGGTGCGTGCCATAGATGTTGTGAAAATCGCGCTCGATCTTTATGGTGCACCCATTTACGTCCGCAAGGAGATTGTCCATAACCGCCACGTAGTCGACGAGCTTCGCGAGGCCGGCGCTATCTTTGTGGAAGAGCTTAATGAAGCTCCGGAGGGCGCTCGGGTTATCTTCAGTGCTCACGGAGTTTCTCCCGCCGTACGAGCGGAAGCGAAGGAGCGTCGTCTTCAAGTGATCGACGCCACTTGTCCTCTTGTGACCAAAGTACATATCGAGGCCATTAAGTTCGCCAAACAGAGCTACACTATCATCCTGATTGGCCATCGTGATCATGATGAGGTTATCGGTACGCTCGGCGAGGCTCCCGAGAACACAGTTCTCGTTTCCGATGTGGAAGATGTGAATCGTCTGACAGTTCCCGATCCGGAACGCATGGTCTATTTGACACAGACGACTCTGTCGCTCGACGAAACCAAAGACATCGTTACTCGCCTTCTCGAGCGCTTCCCTAAAATCGTCGGCCCCAAAACACAAGACATTTGCTACGCCACGGAAAATAGGCAGCTTGCTGTGAAAGCGGTAGCGCCTCTCTGCCAAACACTTTTGGTCGTCGGCTCACAAAACAGCTCCAACTCGCGCCGTTTGGTGGAGGTCTGTGAGAAAGCCGGTATTCCGGCGTACCTGCTCGATGACGCTAGCGAAGTAAGAGCAGACATGTTGCAGAATGTCCAAACGGTGGCTGTCACGGCAGGCGCATCGGCTCCGGAGCATCTCGTGCAAGAATTGATCGATCACTTAAGATTGAAAGGTTATGCCGATTTAGAGGAAGCGGAAATAAAAGAGGAAGATGTCCGTTTTACGCTTCCTTCGGACCTGGAAAGTTTTACACCGCGACTACATACAATTCATACGCGATAATTCTCTTAAGATCGATAGTCCTGAACGATGAAGTCTAGTATACAAGCTGCAGGCTCACAAATTGTTGCTGCTGAAGATGCTACGCGAAGAGCTACTGATTCCCTTCTTCAGCGGCGAACAGCCGAGGGCTATTGGTGGGCGGATCTTCGGTCCGACACCACTCTCGAGTCCGACTATATATTGATGCAGCTATGGTTGCATCCCCCACTCGACGGAGAATGGAATCCTCCGACGCGGTCTCAAGTAAATCGCGCCATTGAGTCTATCTTTGCTCGTCAATTGGAAGATGGCGGTTTTAACATCTATCTCCAGGGTCCTTCGGAGGTAAGCGCCTCGATCAAGGCTTATTTTGCGTTGAAAGTCGCCGGCGTTCCCGCCTCCGACGCGCGCATGCTGCGTTTAAAGGAGCGGATTTTGGAATTGGGAGGCATGCAGGCGGCCAACAGTTATGTTCGTACGAACCTTAGCCTTTTCAATCTTTTTCCTCGAAATGCTTGCCCATCCATTCCGCCCGAATTGATTCTCCTACCCTTCCACTTCCTTTATCAGATGTCGGCCTGGACCCGCACCATTGTTGTCCCTCTTGCCATCGTTCATTCCGCCGACCCTCGTCGCCCGGTACCAGCCAACTTCGACTTAGAAGAGCTGTTTTTACCAGGCGCACCCATTAAGCCCGAGCCGGATCCGACGCTTTTTAGCTGGCGTAATTGTTTTCTGGCGCTCGACAAAGGATTGAAGATTTGGGAGCGCTACAGCCCTAAGTTCATTCGGCGCCACGCAGTAAAGAAA
Source organism: Bryobacteraceae bacterium (assembly GCA_965219315.1). Classification (GTDB taxonomy): domain Bacteria; phylum Acidobacteriota; class Terriglobia; order Bryobacterales; family Bryobacteraceae; genus Bog-105. Next base: position 867,013 of record CBDCNB010000001.1, read on the forward strand.
TGTACAGAGTGGATTGTGAAGCACTGCGACCACTCCGATGGCTTGGGCGCAATCTATCCCGCCATGCAGTACGCAGTCATGGCATTGGACGTGGCCGGCTACCCTGCGGATCATCCGTTGCGTATCGAGGCCGAGAGGCAATTCAACGGTTTGATGGTGGACAGCGAGTCTCGCGGCTTCTTTATGCAGCCTTGTTTTTCCCCGGTCTGGGACACCGCCATCGCAGCTTATGCAATCGGTGAAGCGGAGACAGTAGAACCCGCCGAGCTGACTCGTACTGCCGATTGGATTCTCTCGAAAGAAATTCGGCGTACTGGCGATTGGGCGGTAAAACGACCGAAAGCAGCGCCTTCTGGCTGGGCATTCGAGTTCAACAACGAATTTTATCCCGACGTGGACGACACCGCTATGGTCTTGCTTGCCTTACGAAAGATGCAGGCTTCCGATCTGGTAAAACAACAAGCCTGTGAGCAGCGAGCAATTGACTGGTTGTTAACGATGCAAGGCAGAGATGGCGGCTGGGCTGCTTTTGATGTCGATAATAACTGGCAGATTCTCAGCCATGTGCCTTTTGCCGATCACAAAGCGATGCTCGATCCTTCCTGCCCCGATATTACCGGCCGTGTCCTCGAAGCTCTCACCGAGTGTGGTCTGAAACCCAATAATCCCGTTATCCGCCGTGGTGTCGATTATCTTCTACGCGTTCAGGAAGCGGACGGAAGCTGGTACGGACGCTGGGGTGTGAACTATATCTACGGTACGTTTCTTGCCTTGCGCGGCTTACGTGCTGCCGGGATGAGCGAAAACGAGCCAAGCATTCAGCAGGCCCTTGAGTTCATTCGCGCTTATCAAAATCGGGATGGTGGTTGGGGCGAAAGTTGCGCCAGCTACGACGAAACCCGCTTTGTTCCTAATCCGAGTACGCCGTCCCAAACAGCCTGGGCTATTCTAGCGCTACTCGCAGGCGGTGACCTTCGAAGCGAAAGCCTTTACAATGGCGTCGACTACCTCATTCAGAACCAACGGGCAGACGGTCAATGGGATGAAGAGTATTGCACCGGCACCGGATTTCCCAGCGTGTTTTATCTCGCTTACACCGACTACCGAAACACGTTCCCGCTGTTTGCGCTAGCGGCATTCCGAAAATCAGGCGCTGCTCGTGAGGAACGGCCATAGACCGGCACGCCCTTGCTCTCTACCCTTGTTACAGGCGCTAGTGGATTTCTTGGCTGGCACATTGCTTGTTTATTAGCTGAGCGCGGGCACAAGGTAAGGGCGCTTTGTCGTCCTACCAGCCGTCTCCGTGAACTCGACGTGGAACGAGTGGAGGGCGATCTTCGCGATCCCAATTCGCTTGCCCGAGCTGTCCGCGGCTGTCAACTGGTGTTTCATGCCGCTGCTGACTACCGGCTCTGGGCGAAGAACTCCGACGACCTTTATCGATCCAATGTAGACGGAACACGGAATCTTCTGCAGGCTGCGGAACGCGCTGGAGTTGAGCGCGTGGTCTATACCAGCACCGTCGGCTGTATCGGGCTACCGGAGAGTGGCGTCGGCGACGAAGCGTCAGCGGTGTCCATTTCCGACATGAGCGGTCATTATAAACGCTCGAAATGGCTTGCCGAGCAGGTGGCGCTAGAACAAGCTCACACTGGTATGCCGATCATTGTCGTCAATCCAACCGCGCCCATCGGCGATCATGACTGCAAACCAACACCGACCGGTAAAATCATCGTGGACTTCTTAAGAGATAAGCTTCCCGCTTTTGTCGATACGGGCCTGAATCTTGTCGACGTTCGAGATGTCGCTTTGGGCCACCTGCTTGCTGCCGAACACGGCCGCGCGGGCGAACGATACATTCTTGGTGGTGAGAACTTAACGCTAAAGCAGATTCTCGGCCGCATCGCTTTCATCGCGGGCAAAAAGGCTCCGACCGCTCGAGTGCCATACCCAATTGCCTACGCGGCTGCCATCGCATCCACATCCTGGGCGCATCTTACCGGACAAACACCATTAGCACCCTTGGAAGGCGTTAAAATGGCCCGCAAAAAGATGTTCGTCAGCCATGCGAAAGCGTCTCGCGAGTTGTCTTACTGTACCGGCTCCATCGACGCGGCTCTTCAACGTGCTGTCCATTGGTTCCGCTCCAATGGTTACTGCTAGATATGGCCATTGTTTACGTAGCAGCCGAAAATTTCGAACTCCAGCCATTCGCTCGCTTTCTCCATAATCGGCGGAAGCTCGATTGGCCGCTAGAGTATGCCGTGGAAGGCGCTATAAAAGAACGGCGCCTTGTACTTCTTGCCAACGGGGCCGGACCGAAGCTTGCCGGCAAAGCCGTTCAGACAGCGTTTCGCGCGTTGACAGGTATTGGACTCGGCGCGTCTGAAATCGACGCGGTGGTAACGACCGGCTTCTGTGGCGCACTCGCCGAAACCCTTAAAATCAACAACATCGTAGTCGGGTCCGAGGTTTTCGATCCAGTCGCAAACGTAAGATTTCCCTGTGCTACTCCCCGGTCTGCGCGTCCCTTTACATTGGGATCCATTCTCTCGCAAGATCGAATTGCCAACAGCGCCGCTGAAAAATTCGCGCTTTCGCTAGATGGAACTGTTGCCGTGGAGATGGAAGCCGCCGGAGTGGCGCCCTATGTACAAAAAGCCAATGTGCCGTTTCTCTGCATCAAAGTGGTATCCGACGAGGCCGGTGAATCTTTCCCTTTGGACCTGAATACAATGCGAGGGAAGGAAGGCCGTATCGCTCGTGGGAAAATTAGTATTCATGCTCTGCGGCATCCCGTTCTGCTTCCGAAGCTTTGGAGTCTGAAGCGCAGAAGCGATCAAGCCGCAAGGGCCTTGGGGGAATTTCTTGTCAGTTGCACAATTAGTTCAACATCCGCTTGACCAGTCGACGGGCGACTCAGTACCGGAGCAGATGCTGGCCGCGGTTTATCGCGGGGCTAGCCGTATCGCGGTCGAATCCGTCAAAACACCCGAAATCGGTCCTGGCGAACTCTTGGTCCGCGTCGAAAGCTGCGGAATCTGTCATACCGATCTCAAAAAAGTGCAGCATAATTTGCTGGCGCCTCCCCGTATTTATGGACACGAAACTGCCGGAACAGTAGTAGCGGCCGGGGAAGGCGTAACAACATTTGCTCCTGGCGATCGCATTATAGTCTTTCATCACATTCCCTGCAAAAATTGTTTTTATTGCGAGCGCCGCTTATACGCGCAATGTGCGGCTTATAGAAGAGTCGGCGTGACGGCGGGCTTCGAACCTGCCGGAGGCGGATTCGCGCAATATGTTCGCGTCATGGACTGGATTGTGAAGTATGGCGTGGAGCGTATCCCCGACGGTGTTTCCTTCGACCAGGCGTGCTGGGTGGAGCCCGTCAATACCTGCCTGAAAGGAGTGGAACTGCTCGGTCTTCGTACTTCCGATACAGTCGTCGTCCTTGGGCAAGGTCCCATCGGACTTATCTTTACTTTGTTGATAAAACGCCTCGTCTCGTCGGTCTTGACCACCGATACCATTCCATTTCGTCGCACTCTCTCGGAGCGTTTCGGCGCATCGTCTTTCGACCCGCGCGAAGACGGGTTTCGAAATGCCGTCAGAGTTGCCAGCGATACTCGGGGAGCCGATGCCGTCGTTGTTGCGACGAATGCAAAAGGACTTGTTGAGCAAGCTCTGAGAATTTCACGTCCTGGCGCAAAAATCCTTCTTTTTGCTCAGACTTCCGCTACCGAACGCATCGACATCACTGGAGCTGATATTTGCGTCTGTGAACGAACTTTGTTAGGTTCCTACAGCGCCGATTTCGATTTGCAAAGCGAATCGGCCCGTCTCGTGTTTAGCTCCGAACTTCCACTAGAGCAACTTATTTCCGATCGCGTGACTCTTACAGATATTGAGCGCGGCATAAAAATTGCCCAATACCCCAGTGAGCGTTCCCTAAAAGTAGTGATACATCCGCAGGAGTTTGTTTAATGGCATCCGCAATTTGGCAGCCGTCTCTTCAATCGGTTCAGTCCCTTCCTGAATCCATGAAAGCGGCTGTCTTGTACGGTAAGGAAGATGTCCGATTGGAGGCTGTCCCGGTTCCTTTGGTCGGTTTCGGTGAAATCCTTATCCATGTTCGCGCCGCCCTCACCTGCGGTACGGACGTGAAAGTGTTTCGTCGTGGATACCATGCAAAAATGCTGGTCCCACCCACGCTCTTCGGTCATGAATTTGCCGGTGATATCGCTGCCGTCGGCGAGGGTGTCGAGCGCTTTCAAATCGGTCAGCGCATCGTTGCGGCAAACTCCGCTCCCTGTGATCGTTGCTTCTTCTGCCGACGTCAGCAACCAAACCTTTGTGAAGATTTAATCTTCAACAACGGTGCTTATGCCGAATATGTTCGCATTCCTGAAAGGATCGTCCGCAAGAACACCTATTTGGTTCCGGAAGACCTGGATTATCGTGACGCAGCCCTTGCCGAGCCGTTAGCATGCGCCCTGCGTGGTCTGGAAGAAACCGGTGTTCGCGCCGGCGACACTGTCGCGGTGATGGGTTTGGGGCCGATCGGGTTAATGTTTGTTCGTCTGGCAAAGTACGTCTATGGCGCCCGCGTTATTGCCATGGCGCGGCGGATCGAACAGATAGACCGTGCGATGCTTCTCGGCGCGAATGAAGGTATCTTGATGAGCCGGCCGGACGACCTTATCGCCGAGACGCGGAAAGCCACCGACCATCGCGGCGCCGATATAGTAATCGAGGCAATCGGTCAGCCTCATGCCTGGCAGCTGGCGACCCAACTAGTGCGCAAAGGCGGCGTGATCAATTTTTTCGGCGGCTGTCCAAGTGGTACAAGAGTAGAGTTGGATACCACCTTGCTGCACTACTCTGAAATCACCTGTAAAGCCACTTTCCACCACACCCCGGAACACATCCGCCGCTCGTTGAAAATTATCGCCGATGGAAAGGTAAATGCACGCTACCTGGTGACTCATGAAGAACCTTTAAGCGAACTTCCGCGCGTCCTGGGTGAATTGGCCAACCATCGCAGCAATCAGATTAAAACGGCGATTATCCCTTAAATACCGGATTATTCGTGTCGGTCGCCTATTTACAACCAAAAGATTTTGTCAGGCAAATTCCTGAATCGACCGTTTTTTCGGAGCGTGACTCTCTCGATTACACCCGCTGGCTGGCGACACATCACTACGAAAATTTTCAAATCGTCAGTTTTCTTCTTCCGAAGCATCTCCATCAAGACTTCTATAACGTCTATGCTTTCTGCCGCTGGGCCGACGACCTTGGAGATGAGATCGGCGATACGCAGGAAAGCCTTCATCTTCTTGCCTGGTGGCGTCGGGAACTGCACGCCATGTACCGGGGCGAAGCCTCGCATCCGGTATTCCAAGCACTCCGCACTACCATCGACCGGCGCGAAATTCCCATCGACCCCTTTAGCCGCTTGATCACTGCCTTCGAGCAAGATCAAACAGTCACTCGTTACAACAGCTTCGACGAAGTTTTTCAGTATTGCGTGAACTCTGCCAATCCTGTCGGCCATTTGGTTCTTTACCTTGGCGGTTACCGTGACGCGGAACGTCAGCAGCTTTCCGACTACACCTGCACTGGTCTGCAGCTCGCTAACTTTTGGCAAGACGTCGCGGTGGACCTGCGGAAAGACCGCGTTTATCTACCACTCGATCTGTTGAAAAAATTCGACTACACCGTCTATGAGCTATTTGCATTGCAGTTCAATGAGCGATTCGAAAACGTCATGCGCGAAGCCGTCTCGCTGGCAGAAGACTTTTTTCGCCGTGGTTTGCCTCTGGTCGGTGAAGTAGATCGGCGCCTTGCGCTCGATCTCGAACTATTTAGCCGTGGTGGTCTGCGAATTCTCTCGAAAATCCGGATCGAGGGCTATAACGTTCTGCACCGCCGCCCCACCATCTCCAAGACGGAGCGCATTGGTATCCTTCTGAAATGTCTGCCGCGACTGCTCCCCTTCTAAGAACCGTTACGGTCGAACATTCTTATCGGTACTGCCGTGACATTGCCCGAACACGCGCCAAGAATTTCTACTATTCGTTCCTGCTCCTTGCAAAACCGCAGCGCGACGCCATGTGCGCTGTCTATGCCTTCATGCGCTACTGCGACGATCTCAGCGACGATCCTTCCATCGCCGACAAAACGAATTTACGGCAGATCATCGGTCGTTGGCGCATGGACTTGAGTCGTGCTCTTCGCGGCGATGTCGATGGTAGTCCCATCTGGCCTGCTTTCTGCGATACCGTGCGCCGCTACGCCATACCGCATCGCTTCTTCGATGAAATGATCGACGGCATACTGTCGGACGTCGAGCCGCAGCAAATGAAAACGTTCGACGATCTATATCGCTATTGTTATCAAGTCGCCTCCGTCGTCGGCCTTACGATCATTCACATCTTCGGATTCGATTCCGTTCGAGCGCTGCTGCTGGCCGAAAAGTGCGGCGTGGCTTTTCAATTGACGAATATCCTTCGCGACGTGCGCGAGGATGCCGCACTAGGCCGCGTGTACTTACCGCTCGACGATCTCGCGCGTTTCGGAGTCACAGTGGAACAGTTGCGTTCGGGCCAAGAGGACGATTGCTTCCGTAAGCTGATGGGATATCAGGCTGCTCGCGCTCAGGCCTACTACCACGAATCCGAACCCCTCATCGATTTGATTCACCCCAAAAGCCGCCGTTCGCTTTGGGCGCTTCGTGAAATCTATCTTCACTTATTGGCCCGTTTGGAACAAGCTCATTTCGCTGTTCTCCGCCGGCGGATCAACGTCCCAACCTATACCAAAGTGGCGCTTTTGCTCAGAGCATTCTTCCGAAGATAGTTTGCCGTTCAACTAGTAGCCGAATGGGAGAATAGCGTCATGATCACCGCCGCCGACCTCAGTTCAATCGACATCTTTGCCGGACTTGATCGGACGCAACAACAATACTTCGCGCGAAAGGCGGCGGATATCCGCTTGGAGGCAGGCGAAATGCTCGTCCGCGAGGGGAATATATCGGGTTTTTATGTCCTCCTCGAAGGCGAAATGCAACTGGAGAAGGATATTCTCGGCGTTCTTCGGCAACTCAATCGTTACTCCCCCGGCGATTATTTTGGAGAAGTACCTATTCTTCTCGGGGCGCCTTCACTGGTCTCCGTGCGGGCTGAGACAAGATGCCGAGTGGCCAGATTCGACCGGCAACAACTTCAGGAACTGATCCGCGATTCGGCTCAAAGTAGTGCGGCTATTCTTCAAACCATGAATGAGCGCATCGGGCTCGCACAGCAAGCGGCGAAAGCAACGCCCAGTGCTCGCGTGATCCTTGAAGCTAACAGATATGACCGGCATTGCCACAGCATTCGGGCGTTTCTGGCGGCGAATCGCATACAGTACGAATGGATGCACCCCGACAATGAGCCGGAACGCTCGCCCATCGGCGAAGATTGTCCCGCGCCGACTGTCACGATCGACGGAGTGCGTTGCATTGCCGCTCCGTCGGTGCGTGAGGTCGCCGAAGCGCTGGGTTTGCAAACCGCTCCGAAACAGGCGAACTATGATGTCGTCATTGTCGGCGCGGGACCTACCGGTTTGGCCGCCGGCGTATACGGAGCGTCCGAAGGCCTCAGCGTCCTGATGGTCGAGCGGTCGGCGGCGGGCGGTCAGGCTGGTGCTTCATCCCGGATAGAGAACTATCTTGGCTTTCCCAATGGCATCTCCGGTGACGAACTCAGTGAGCGAGCACTGAATCAGGCCAGCCGCTTTGGTGCTGAAATTGCCATGACGCGCTCCATCCTGTCTATTCAACAAGAGAATAACGGCTATTGCTTGTGGCTGGATGGAAAAGAACGAATCTTCGCGCGTGCCGTGCTTCTCGCTAATGGCGTCGAGTGGCGGCGCCTCGATGTGCCGGGTTTAGAAGGATTGCTCGGACGCGGCGTACTCTATGGAGCTTCCCGCACGGAGGCCTTTGGTATTAGCGGTAAACGAATCTTCTTAGTAGGAGGAGGAAACTCGGCGGGACAGGCTGCCATGTTTTTCTCCGACTATGCGGAACAAGTTCGGGTGCTGGTTCGGGGGCCTGGCTTGCATGTCAGCATGTCGCAATACCTCATCGATCAACTTGCAACCAAAGACAATATCTTCGTGGAGCCGTTTACGCAGGTGAGCGCAGTGGAGGGTCAAGAAGTCTTAGAGCGTATCGTCACCTCTACTCGGCAGCCTGATCAGGAAGCCATCGCGCGCACTTGTCAGGCGGATGCGCTGTTCATTATGATCGGTGCCGATGCCAACACGGGCTGGCTTCCGGAGCAACTGGAACGTGACGACCACGGCTTTGTCCACACCGGGCGCAATTTGCAGACGTGGATGCAAGACCGGCAGCCTTTCCCGCTAGAGACAAACTTGCCCGGCCTCTTCTGTGCGGGAGACGTGCGACACGACTCTATCAAACGTGTGGCCAGCAGCGTCGGGGAAGGCAGCATGGCGATCTCGTTCATTCATCAGTACTTGGCTCTCTAGCGGCGGCTCACGGTCACGATGGGAGTTCCGCCCGCCGCCCGAACCTCACCTCCACCAGCAAAACACCGCCCACAATCAGCGTTCCCCCCAGCACCGACGACCAGCGGAGCAACTCGCCTCCCACCAAAACAGCCGTCACAAAAGCAAAGACCGGTTCTAACGCAAAGATCAGAGCCGTTCGTGTCGCCGTTGTGTATTGCTGTGCCCAGGTCTGTAGACCAAAGGCAAGCGCCGTGGCAAAGATGCCGGTAAGAACAATGGCAAACACAACGTTGGGTGTCCAGGACGCTCGGGGCGGCTCGAACAGGAGCATGATGGACGAAAGAACTGCGGCGCAGAAGATTTGTCCGACCGCCACCGCCTCAAAACGCTCCCGCTGGGAAAAATATCCCAGAGTCAATAAATGCAGCGCAAACGCAATCGCGCAGCCGATCGTCAGCAGGTCGCCTTCGTTGAAGTGCCTCTGCCGCTCCAGGGAGGGTAGCGTCAACAGCAGCATGCCCGCCGAAGCGATGAGGATACCCCCGAACTCGATCATTTGAGGCCACCGTCGATAGATAGCGGCGCTAATCAGCGGCACCAGCACAATATAAAGGCCGGTAAGAAAACCGGAGTTCCCAGCGCTGGTCGATTCCAGTCCCAACGTCTGCAAGATGTACCCCAGCCATAGGAACACCCCCGCCGCTAGCCCTCCACAAAAGCCTCTCCAGACAGCGCGCCACCCCGCCCGGAAAAAAGCCGGAGCAAAGATGAACAACATGCAGACGGTGGCCAGCCAGAACCGAAGTGCCAAGAAGTAGGCAGGCGAGATCTCCGAAAGAGCGCTCTTGACGACAACAAATGTCGTTCCCCAAACTAAGGCAACGACAAAAAGTGCTGTATCGGCTTTCCAGCGGGCCGGCTTTGATTTTATATGCCTATGCGTCACAAGGAAGGGGTCGCGGCGGGCTGAGGAGTCCTCTCCAAACGACTTTGCTCCACTAAGGCCGCGATCAGGAGCAGCATACGGCTTAGCCCGAGCTCCCGGCCCTCCGGTTTGTACCATTCATGGGCGGTATGGGCTCCTCCCCCTTGTCCTCCGGCGCCGATGGAAATAGCCGGTAACCCTAATGACAAAGGAATATTGGCATCGGTCGACGCGCAATCGATCCGCGACCGGATATGCAGATGGGAATCTACCGCTTGAATTACCTGCAGCAGTGGCGAATCAGCCCTAAGCCGGCCTCCGGGACGCGAACCCAATTCCCTGATCTTTGCGGTGAGGCGGGCGCTTCGCGCACTCCGGTTTTCGCGTTCCAAGGCTCCTTCGATGGAGGTAGTCAGAAGTTGGGAAAGATCGTCGAGCATCGATGGTTCCTCCGAGCGAAGATCTAGCTTGGCCAGCGCGCGCGCCGGGATGGAGTTGATACTGGTTCCCGCCTCCACTACGCCAAAGTTGTAAGAACAGCGGCTTTTGCGAATCGCCAGGCATCGTTCCCGAGCCGCCTGCGTGAAGCCATTGATCACATAGCCCAACGCGTGGACCGGGTTCGGCGTACCGTAATCGTTCCAGCTATGGCCGCCGGGTCCCGAAAACGTCACCTCAAAGCGCCGGCTGGAAAGGGCCTGCGTTGTAATATGCTCCACCGAAGGTCCATCCAGCACAACGATGGCGACCAACGTCTCCAGGCTGGCCGTGTTGCGGCAGAGATAACGCATGCCGCTGAGATTCCCCTCGCCTTCCTCCCCGACATTGGCCACCATCATTAAAGAGGATGCTATTTCATGAAGCGCCGTCTGTTCATTGAGCAGCCTTGCTAAAGCTAACAGCGCGGCAAGACCGGCCCCATTATCGGAAACGCCGGGACCGGCTAGCATGCCATCCGGGGTGACAAACACATCCTCGGGACGCGCCGGGGCTAGAACAGTGTCCAAGTGTGCCGAAACAATCAGGAGCGGGTCCGTCCGGGGATCGCCAAAGGACGCGATGACATTCCCGGCGCGATCAAGCCGGGCACTCCAACCTAGCGTTTCTAAGCGTTGACGGAACCATTCCGCGCGCGCTTGTTCGAAAAATGTCGGCGCCGGCACACGGCAGAACTCAAGCTGCTGCTTGTCGATCCAAGAACGTTCCTGCAAAAACCAGCGTTGCGCCTGCGCCAAAACACCTTCTCCCGAGAGCTGGGCGATTTGACGCGATGTAAAAAGTGGACGCGCGACGGACGGCAGCGCCTTTGGTTCGGTTGCCAACCTTTAGTTTACTTGCTGAAGATCGGTGACGCAGCAGCCATTTAGTTCGATCAAGCCTGATAAGATTCACCAATGCCAACTCGCAGAACAGCCTTGCAGGTGCTGGTGGGCGCCTCTCTATCCGCCGCTTTCCTTCAAAAAGCATCCGCCAAGCGAATCGATTCCAAAATAGACGGCGTCATGATCGGTGCGCAAAGCTATAGCTTTCGCGACCGGCCGCTCGATGCCTGTATCCAGGCCTACGTGGATTGCGGTCTCGGCTATTGCGAACTCTGGCAGGGACACCTCGAGCCGAAAAATAAGGCCGAGCTCGCGAAATGGCGGACGTCGGCGCCGGAGTCATTTTTCAAAGAAGTTCGGCAAAAATTCGACAACGCCGGCGTGCAATTGGTCGCTTACAACTACAGCTTTCGGGACAATTTCACCGATGCGGAGATCGATTATGGATTCAAAATGGCGAACTGGCTGGGATTACACAAAATGACAGCTTCCTCGAACGTCAGCACTGCCAAACGAATCGATCCGTTCGCGCGAAAATACAAGACCTATGTCGGATTTCATAACCATGCCAGCATGAAACCGAATGAGTTCTCCACACCGCGGGATTTCGCGGCGGCGCTCCAGGGCGCTTCCAAGTACCTCTGCATCAATCTGGATATTGGGCATGCAACCGCTGCCGGCTGGGACTACATCGCTTACTTACAACAACATCACGATCAGATTCTCACCCTGCATCTGAAAGATCGCACGCCTAACCATGACGGAAAGCAAGGCGGAGACTTGCCGTGGGGTGAGGGCGCCACGCGCATCAAGGATGCTTTGCAAATCCTCAAAAAGAACCGCTGGCCCATTCCCGCGAATATCGAATATGAGTACGGGAAGCCCGGCCTGAACACCATCACCGAGGTAAAAAAATGTTATTCCTATTGCAAACAGGCGTTGACATAACGATCTTACGAATACGTGATCGGCTTCTTCAACGAAGAGACGCCATAGATCGCCCAACTAGTTGAACTTTTTTCGATCGAGTTGTAACGATCATCTCCCACCGCTCACTACGCAGCATGGACGGCACGCATTCACCTGAAAAGCTGATGGCGGATCGACACCATAATTAAAAACCAAGACCAAGGGAGATATCCATATGCCTCACATGATTCTGTTTGAACACGCCAATTTTCATGGTGGACACAAACACGTATTTGGAACAGAAAGCAACCTAAACGCCGCTGACGACAAATTTTTCAACGATCGGGTTTCCTCGATGGTGATACTCGACGGACGCTGGGAGTTTTTCAAGGACTCGAACTATATCGCCAAGCTCGGCCCGACGCTCGGTCCAGGGAATTACTCCTGGGTGGAAGCAGTTCTCGGAGCCGGATCCAACGATCAGATCTCGTCGGTGCGAGCTGTCTAAATAGCAGCGAAACAATGCTCCTACTTCCACCGCGTACGATTCCACCAGATGCGAACTCGCTAACAACGTCGAGGGCGGTGGTCGTAGGAGCAAAACCGGCGTGATCGCCTGTGGTGCAACGCCACGGGCAGCTAAGCCAGTGCAAGTAGCTGCTGGCCCAGTGGGATGGGCTTGTTGATCTCCTCCACTTCCGATAGCGCGGCCCGCAGGACCGTAGACCCTTCCAGTTTTTGACGCATCTCATTCACCATTTTCATAAAACGGGCGTCTATCACACGAGAGTCGAAACGCAGGACTTCCATCTCGCAACCATATTGAGGATCGTTGTATGGAGGAATGGGTTCGCCATCGGCCGCCAAGCTTTCTCCTCCCAAACGCCGCAAAATCATCGCCGATCGGTGCCGCACCGTTGCCGTGCAGGAAGTAAGGCACCCACCTACTAATTGGCCCCAGGCATAAGAAGCCACCAGCGTCTCTAAAGCCGCTTTCGTGCAACGGTAATTGGCTGCGATGGCCCAGCCCCCTATTTCGGCATAACCGATTCCCAAAGTTCGAGCCTTGCGGAGGTCCGAATTTATCGCAGCACGCAATTTGCCTCCCCAAAGCGGATCGTTTGCAATGGAGGCGTGGGCAATCCGAAGCTGATCGAAACCTGCCGTTCGGGCATGCAGCAGGAGTCTTAGACAAGCAATCGCCTCCTCCTGCTCGTCCACCAGCAGAAAATGCCAGCTTATGTCGTCCCCCTCCATCCAAAACCGGCCATGGCTATCCACCTGCCAAGATTCAATGGCGCCATCTTCTAAATAGCAACGCGCGCGCAGTCGTTGCATCGATATGAAATGACGCTGATAAAGTTGGCGGTTTAAAATAACGGGAGTCCCGGAAGCAAGCGGGGCCGCCTGTGGAGGAGCAAGTAGTTGTACCCGATATCCGTTTTTTCCCATAACCAGAATAAGCGTTTTAACAAAGCTTCTTGCTGACTAACCTTGAAGGCTGATAACGCTTTTCTATGGAATTAAGTCCGTGTGGACAGCTAAAAATATCGCGCTTTAAAACGTATGAGAGGTTAGGAGTTGTCTGGCTACTCTCTATGACTGGCTTATTCTTACCCCACCGCCCGTGAATACTCCGGCTGGCCCTATTCGCCAAATCGACAACGAGTTAGATTACGATAACAACAGCAAAGCGACAAGTTGTGGAGACCGCTGCGGGAAATCTCCGGTCGCATCCACATCAGGAGTGATAACCCTTTGAATTTCGATCTCAAATTAGTCCTGAAAACGGTTCATCAAATGTCGGTGACCTTCCTTCAGCTTCTCCCTTACATCGTTTTAGCGATGGTCGTCTATGTCCTTTTTCACCTGGCGGCAAAACTGACCCGTCGGTTAATTGTCCGCTTTAGCGACCGGAATAATAAACACCGCAATGTCGGCTTGGTCTTGGGTCGGCTTGCCGAAGGCGGTCTGATGCTGCTCGGCGTCTTAGTTGCGCTGATGATTGCCATTCCCTCTTTTAACCCCGGCCAGTTGGTGCAAGTGCTAGGCATCAGCAGCGTCGCCATTGGCTTCGCCTTCCGCGATGTCTTGCAGAACTTTCTAGCGGGCATCTTGATTCTTCTCACCGAGCCATTTCGGATCGGCGACCAGATCGTTATCGGCAACTACGAAGGGACCGTCGAAAACATCGAAACGCGCGCTACCTTTATTCGCACCTACGACGGGCGCCGTGTCGTCATTCCTAACGCGACCTTGTTCTCGGAATCCGTGATCGTGAACACTGCGTTCCTGACGCGTCGCCTGCAATACGACATCGGTATCGGATATGGCGACGACATCGAAATGGCTCGTCGTTTGATGGTGGAAGCAATGGGAGAAGTGGACGGCATTCTTCAGGATCCGCCCCCGGAAGCCTTGGTTGTGGAGTTGGCCGGAAGCAGCGTGAACATTCGAGCGCGCTGGTGGATCGAACCTCCCCGGAAAATGGACGCCATGTCCAGCGTCGACCAGGTTCTTAGCGCGCTGAAGGTGAAATTGACCGAAGCAGGCATCGACCTGCCGTTTCCCACCCAGCAGATTCTCTTCCACGACCAGACCGAAGAAACCGATGGGAACCGGGCGCGGCAGCGCGAAGGCTGGCCCTCGGGTTCGAAAGCCGCTCCCGCTCCGCGTTCCATTGCCCGGGCTATCGTCAAGATCGCGCACAAGTCTCGCGAGGAAAAGATGGCCACCCGTTCCTAGGTGTTTCTTTCGTAAAGCCGCCTTGCTCGTAGTAGAACCGATCATCTGATCGACACTTCATTCCCGTACTCATCGTAGGGAGTACGAAGTGTACCGGAAAATTCACTGTCTCATTCTTTTTGCGCTTTTGCCGGCAGGCCTTGTTGCTGCACCAGCCGAAACTCACTTCAGCGTTCAGCATCCTTTGCAGGTGCCGGGAGCTACGTTGCCTGCGGGCGATTACAATCTGACTCTGGAAGAGAATGCTTTGCAGGACCGCGCCATCGTGCGGCTGCAAAATGCAGGCGATAAGGTGAATACACTCCTTCTGGCGGTCCCGAACGCCACCTTAAGCAAAAACCATGCAGCGGGCATTGTGGACTGGAAAACGTCGGCTTCGTCTCACCCGGTGTTACGAGGATGGGTTCTTCCGAAAGGGCAAGGCGCTCTCGAATTCGCCTATCCGAAGAAGGAAGCCGCTGCTCTCGCCAACCAGGTGAATGGACAAGTGCTGGCGGTCGATTCCGAATACGATCACCTGCCGGGGCTTCCGTTGATGTCGAAGGACGATATGAAGATCGTTCATCTCTGGTTGCTGGCTTACGACAAAGTCGGACCGAATAACACGTCGAAGCTGAGCGCGAAGCCTTACCAGTCGGGCCATATTCCGGAAATGGCAGCCAATCGAGCTCCAGAAGGAAGGCTGCCGCACACCGCGGGAACCAGCTATGGCTGGATGGTCGGAGGATTTGCTTTCCTGCTGTGCGCTTTTCTTTTACGGCTGGCTCGTCCCGCCGTTCCTCACTGCGGTTAGTCTTCCGCACCATCGACGAAAGGAGTATCTAAAAAATGTGTGCCGCCGCTGCGGTTATTCCAATCGAAAGACATCTCACCAAAGCTGCCGTCCAATTTGCGCCGGGACTGCTGGAGGAACTCCGCGACCGCGTCCTGGACGGTTATGCCGCCGCTCCGCATGGGGGAATCGAAGTGGGCTTTGTGGCGCTGGGTTATCGCCAAAGCAGTGCGCTTGTTATCGCGCATATTCGAGAAATCCCCTGCGCCCATTTGCTGGGACCGCGCTTTGCGCTGTCGCCGGACGAAGAAAAAGGCTTTCCGGCTTGGTTGGAAGGACTCCGCGCGGAACCCGAACTACAGGGCCTTGTGCCCCTCGGCTGGGGCTGTTCCCATAACCGGAGTGAGGTCGTGCTGCTCGACCGGGAGATCGCTTTCCATCAACGTTTCTTTCCGCGATTGCAGGACATCGTGATGATCGCTAAACCGCAAAGTATGCAGGCGGCCTCTATCGGCATATTTTTACCAGAGGCCAATGGTCTATTGAATGCGTCGTCCCCCACGCAGGTGATGCGTTCCGCCATGCTCGATTCTTTGTGGGACAGCCATCCCCCAATCGAGGAGAACAAGAAGATGGAAAACAGGAACATTCCGGCCAGACCGGACAACACGCAGCCGCAATCGCCGAAACTGTCGGCTGCCCACGTCACCTCGCGCAAACCGCGTTCCGCTTTCTTCCGGTGGATCTCCGTCGGAGTGTCTCTCGCGGTCTTGGCCGCTCTCCTGTGCTTCGGTTTGACAAAACGATTCGGTTTGCCTGTTTGGTTTTCCCCCGCGCCCCCCTCGCTTTCCGTTGCCATACACCGGCAGGCGAACGATCTGGTTTTCACTTGGCAGGCCAGCGTCCCGCAGGTAAAATCCGCCACCATCGAGGTTTTGGACGGAACCGCCGTCTCGCACTACAATGTCAGTAGCAGTTTTTCCTCATCGGGAATCTTGGTCTTTCCGCACAAGACCGGTAACGTGCAAGCTAAACTGATAGTCCAAACACCGAATGGAAAACTGATGCGCAGTGCTGGATTCATCGACAGTCGTCTGAACGAACAACAGCCGGATGCTTACGGAATGGCTTCCGATAGCGCTGCCTCGCGGTTGGATACGGCTAACCGTCGTTTAGCCGCGCTGGTCTCGGTACTGCAGTCCAGAGAGGAACATCGCAAGAAATGACGCGGCCCGCTGCAAGAAGAGTGCTCGAGCTCTCTTTGGCTGCCGCCGGTATCCTTTTTCTTTCGATTTCGCTGGGAAGCCTCGGGCAAGGATGGCTTTTTCAGCACTTTCCAAGACTGTTCACCACCACCTCATCCCTTACGGATTCCCCACCGAACGTCGAAAGCCGAAAAAATTCGTCCACTATCGCCGCCCTACGGAAACCAACCCGCCGGAAAGGAGCTACCGAGATCCTCGGTCGCTTTGAAATTCCCAGCTTGCATGTGTCCACCTTGGTCGTGGAAGGCGACGGTGAAAAGTCGTTGCGCTTAGGCGTTGGCCATGTACCGGGAACCGCCCTCGCCGGTGCAAGCGGAAACACGGTTCTGGCCGCCCATCGCGATACCTTCTTCCGCTGCCTGCGCAATGTGAAAGTCGGCGATGAAGTGGATTTCAGCGTGGATGGCAAGCCTAATCGCTATAAGATCGTCGCCAAGCGCGTCGTGCAGCCGGACGACCTCAGTGTAATGACCAGGACAGACGCGCCCCGGCTCACTCTCATCACCTGTTATCCCTTTGTGTTCATCGGCAGCGCGCCCCAACGTATGGTCATCGAAGCCGAGCCATACGCACAGTCCGTCGGCCTCTAGGTGGAACCGGTTCTATTGCCCAAGATGCCGGTCGAAAAAATCGGCCATGATCGCGTCCGCTTCTTTCGATTCCGGCAACTTCGGATCGTTCCAAAACGCATGGGGCAGTGCTTCGAACACCACCAGATGAGCATCTACCCCTGCCCGCAGAAATGCCCGGTGAAGGATCGTTGTGCCACTGAGCAGTAAATCGCGCGTACTGGTGAGGAACAGGGTGGGCGGAAGGCCTTTTAAATCCGCAAAAATCGGGGACAAGATCGGATCTTCTAAATTGCTGTTCCCGGCATACTCGCTCGGTGCTGGCGATTTGCCCGGCGCAGTCAGCGGCCCCGAAAACCCGCTTAATGCGTAAATCGCCTGTGAATCCCCCACTCGGCTGAAATCACCGTGGCCGGAAAAAATGCCGAGAACGCCAGGAAGCGGAAGACCCGTCTGCTTCAATTTCACCGCGACCTCGCCAGTCAGTATCGCTCCTGCCGAAGTCCCGTAGAGGCCGATGTTCTTCGGTCGATACGTCTTGGAAAGCTCCTTGTAAACCGCCACCGCGTCGTCCACCGCCGCCGGAAATGGATGTTCCGGCGCAAGGCGGTACAAAACGGCCACTACCTTCGTCTTCGTTAAGTTGGCAATGGGAATAGTCTCGGTAAGCGAACCCGAGTCGGAGTTGAAACCGCCTCCGTGAACGTTGATCAAAACTCTATCGTTCTTGCCTGCACCCATCTGCGGCGGCGTGATGATCCGCACGGGAACACCCGCGATTTTTTGTTCCTCGATAGTTACCGGGTACATCGCGCGCGATTCTTCACCGGCCCGCGTTTGCCAAGCATCGGTTTTGGAGCGCCGTTCCGCCAGACTCTCCGGCTTTTTCACGCCCGATACTTGTCTTCCCAACGAGCGCTGCGCCTCCGCACTGATCGTAGCCGGTACGGGAACCACTCGCGTCACATGCGCGGTGCCTTCGGCATCGATAAAACTGCTATCGGTCTGGGGAACGTTCGCTGATTGTTGGGCAGATCTCCCCGCCGCCGCGGCAGCAACCACGAGCAAAAGGGCAGGGTGGAGAAACTTGATTCGGGTTCGCAGGGTATTCATCGCACCTGCCAGCGTATCAGCAATAAGCCGTGCGCTTTATCGATCAATCGGACGCAAGCAGATGTGTCGTCACCGGCGGCAACGGCGCACGATGGAAATGCCTGGCATACTCTTCGATCTGGCGGTCGGCTACCGTGATCCGCTCATGCTGGCGCAAATGTTCCGCCCAATTCTCCACCAGAAAACTTTCCACATGACGGTTCAACGCGGCGGCATCTTGAAAGATGCCCCATCGGATCGCTCCATCCCGTAGCCGTATGCGTCCCAGTGCATGCATCGCGGCGGAAAAATCTTCGTGCCGGGCCGGATCGATGTCGTACTCCACCTGCACCAAGACCGGTCCGCGCTGCGGATCGGGCGGAGTCTTAAATACCGGTTCCGGCCAATGCGTGGAATGGGTGATGTCTGCCTCCTCGCCTAGCCGAATCGGAAATCGTCGGACCAGCAGCAAACTGGCGACGGACGTCACCCCAGCCACAAGAAGACTCACTCGGGTGCCATAGCGCTCGGCAATAATCCCCCACAGCATACTGGAAATCGCCATGCCGCCCTGAAACACCAGCAGATAAGCAGCCAAAGCACGCGCGCGAACCCAGGAGGGCAGCACCGTTTGTGCCGCGACGTTGAAGCTGGACATCTCCGTCACCCAGGCAATGCCCCCGGCAAACATCGCCGCCGCGGCTAACGGAAAGTAATGGAGGCCACCCAGCAGGGCCGTGACAATGCCCCACACCGCAGCGGAAGAAACCAACAACTGATCTGGCGAAAAGCGCAGCCGAAACTTCGCCAGCAGCAGAGCTCCCGCCATGGAGCCTACACCAAGGCAGCCCAACAATATTCCATACCCGGTAGCGCTGCTGTGAAGGTCCGTTTGCGTGAAGGTCGGAAGAATCGCCCAAATCGCACTTCCGCCAATGATGAATGTTCCGGAGCGAAGAAGCACGGCGCGGATTCCCGGAGAATAGCGGACGTAGCGCAAGCCCGCCCATGTCGCCGAAACAATGCTTTCGTTCACGGTAGTGGTTTGCGTCTTCGGTGCCTGTTTCCAGAAGAAAAGAACGACGATGACGCCCATAAAGGAAAGCGCGTTTAAGAAAAATACCGCGCCCGGATTGAACGCCGCCACCAGAAACCCGCCGATCGCCGGCCCTACCGCCCGAGCCAGATTGAATCCCACCGAGTTCAACGAAATCGCTTGCGGCAGATCGCGCCGTGAAACAATTTCGGGAAGCATCGCCTGCCAAGCTGGGTTATTCAGCGTCGACCCGATGCCCAGCGCGAACGTCGTCAATAAAAGAACGATCGGCGAAGCCTTCCCGGTAAAGGTCATCCAGCCCAGTATTCCCGCCGCCAGCGCCATCGTTGCCTGCGTGAAGATCAACAGCTTGCGCCGGTCGAAAAGATCGGCGGCGGCGCCCGCCGGTATACCGATCAGAAATACTGGAAGACTGGTTGCCGTCTGAATCAGCGCCACATAAAGCGGCGAAGCATTCAGCTCCGTCATCAACCAGCCGGCACCGACATTTTGCATCCAAGTGCCGATATTGGAGGCAAGCGAAGCAATCCAAAGAGCGCGAAAAACCGTATTGGCTAGCGGCGCCCAGGGATTGGGGGTCTCTTTCAACTCCTCCGGCAAGGAAGGGACAGACTGGGCTGTAACGGACATATAACGAAGGGCAAAAGCGCGGACAAGACCGTTGACGGGATGGGGGCCCATATAGGTCTCAGTAACAAAACCATGGGCCCTCTCTCACTTTAGCTTGTGGATGCCGCAGGCCAAGCCAAAACGAGAACTTCCCATATCAGATAACGAATCAAAAAGAATGCATTTTTAGCAGCTCCATGATCGAGATCATTTAACACTGTCTACTTTTAGATGTAAGTTCGTTCTGACAAACATTTTCGGTTTGAAATTTCGGAATGAGTTGTGAGTGCCGGGCCTTCTTACGCAAGCAGCTTTCAAATCGCAGCGTAGGACTCGCCAAGTCTCCAAACTTAGTACCAAGAAAGTAGGTCAAAGTGATCGATAACAAACATTCGGCTCTGCGCCCAGGGGAAATTTCCCCGTCCACGCGTGTTAACAGGCAGACATCTTTATGGCAGGGCGCTGCTGCACTGGCGCTACTGTTTTTGTGTAGCGGAGGTCTGGCTCCCGCTCAAGATGACGAGGCCCAGCAATCAACCCGGCTGGAACAGAGCAGGCAGCTGCGCCAGTTCATCGATCAACAAGTCGGTGGACTTCAAAAGTTGGTGGTGCCGGACGATGCCCACCTTCCTCAAGCACGGCTCCCGGATGGAACTCTAACGTCCGATCCGCGCTTCCAGACCACCCCGGCCAAGGTGTATCTCGGAAAGTTGCTCTTCTTCGATCCGATTCGAACGGCCCGCATCATACCGGAATTTGGAGGGGTTCTAGCTACTCGGCAGACCGGCTCTTGCGGTAGTTGCCACTTGGGCGAGGTGGCAGGAAAAGCCGGCACACTCCTCAACTTCAACGTAGGCGGCGAGGGCCGGGGTTACACAGACGCCGCTGGAAATTTCGTGCCACGTCGCCGCCCCCAAGTGTCCATTCTTCCACGCCTCCGGGAAACCCCTTTGTTCCCTGGCGACGATTTGGTGGATGAACTACCCACGCTAACCGATGTCTATCAATACGCGATCGGTGATCCAGGCAGAGCGCGCAAGCTCCCTCCTCCAGGTTTTCTGCTGCGAACCGGTCGACTCGATGCGCTCGACAGCGTCGGTCGAAATGTACCAAGTTTAGTCGGCGTCGCTTTTAACAACCGCCAACTGTTGGGAGGGTTTGCAGGTGAACCGGATGCCTCGCCCGGCGCTCTCAACCCATTTGAATTTCCGGCGGTGGAAAGTGTCGCTCAATTGTTACTCGACGCTCACCGGATGCAGGATTTCCAATCCGCCGAACTGCAGGAGATTCCAACTTTTGTAAAACTATTCCGGGAGGCATTTCCCAAGGAGGCGGCTCAGGCCGATGCCGCGGGCGATATGAATCTGCTGATCAACGACATTACTGTCCTGCGAGCAACGGCGAGCTTTATGCGAACCCTGGTGACTCGCAACACGCCCTTTGACAAATTCCTGGGTGGACAGGACAATGCTCTTACCTCTAGACAATTGCGGGGAGCTAAGCTCTTCTTCACGGCCGCAACTGAGGGCGGTGCCGGTTGCGTCTCCTGTCACAGTGGCCCTATGCTTAACAAGCAGGTGAACGACCCTGACGTGACCGGGACCGGTCAGTTCGTGGAAGAGAACTTCTTTAATCTGGGGCTATCGGACCACCCGATCCAGGCCCTGAACAGACTGGCGAGAAATAATCCCGACTTCCTCGACGATGGGCGGAGAGAAATCACCGGCCGCGACAGCGATGCTTACAAGTTCCGTGTCACGACGATGCGGCAACTTAAGGGTAGCAGGTTCTTCTTCCATAACGGCGCTTTCACAAGTGTGAAAGACGTGGTGCAATACTTCAACGCCGGTGTGCCGCAGAATGCGATATCTGGTGACGCGAATACATTGTCGCCACGCTTCACCAATCCCCGCGGACCTAATGCTCCTCCCGGTTTGGGGCTGAGTAATCGTCAGGTGAACGAAATTACTGACTTCCTGGAGAACGCTCTTTTTGATCCGGCATTCATCAACTTCGATCCAAACTCAACGACAATCTCGATGCAGCCCAACGAGCGGGACCTGACCTACTCGACCTACCGCCCGGATCTTGCTGCCCTCGGCGCGAGAGATGGATTCATGCCGAGCGGACTACCCATTTCAAACAATGACGCTCTTTCACGACGTGATGCGGGGCTCCAGTTCCTTAATGTCAGCAGTCAGCTAAACGCTCACCTGTCCGCCTCCCGTGGAGGTCGGCGACAGGTGAATGTTTACACCATCACCAATAACAGCTCGTCGGTGGTGGACACGCACCTTCTCGTCATTGCCCGCGGCCTTTCCGGTCAAACTCGACTGGTCAACGCCAGCGGGACCACCAGGAGCGGCGATCCGTATCTCCGCGTGTTCCTGCCCGATGGAGTCCTTAACCCCGGCCAAAGTATTACCCAAGAGTTGATCCTTCAACGGGCGTCCAACAACTCGCCGGTGAACTACACTCTGGACTTCCTCTCTGGACAAGGTAACCCGTAAGCGGTAAGCGCGGGTTCATCCGGCAAAGGAAAGCAGAGCTGCATGACTGATCATGCGAGAGCATTCATGCGGGCTTTCAGCAGAAAGGGCCAGGATTACCTGGCCCTTTCTGCGTCCATGCAGTTCCACTGAAAACCGGACGTCCCCTCTTCATCGCCTTGCCCTAAGTTCATTTGTGACTTCCAGACATCGGAGTCCGAATTTACAGGTGAGGGAAAAAGCTGCCCTATGTTTTTGGCCCAACTGGATGATCTACCTTCGAATCTGCTTGCTGCTTCTGATTTGCTCGACCTTGCTCAAGGCGATATTTTGTATCACCGCGGAGATCCCGCGCAGGCGGTACATGTCGTTCTGTATGGACGGCTGAAGCTATTTACGTATACGACCGAAGGAAAGCTGGTGCCCCTCTATGTTGTTCGTTCGGGTGAATGCGTCTCTGAAGCAGCGTTGTTTGCAGATATTTACTGCAGCGATGTGTTAGCAGAAGTCCCATCCCGCGTTTGCGCCTTCCCGAGAAAGGAGCTTCAGCAGGCCCTTATCGACCACCCCCAGTTCGCTGCCGAGTTTATGGAGTCACAAGCAAGAAAATTTAATAAGGTCCGAGTTAGCCTGGAGCTTCGCGCCCTTCGTTCGGCCCGCGAGCGGATCCTCCAATTTGTTCAATCAGCCAGTCCCCAGGAGCCCAAGATGGTTCGTATGGACCGGCCGCTAAAAAGCGTTGCGGAAGATCTCAATCTGTCGCCTGAAAGCTTCTATCGCACTCTGACGCAATTGATAGAAGAAGGCTCCATAATCCGAACCAAAGGAACTCTTCGCTTGCGGGAGAAGAAACGATGATCGGTTCTAGCAGACGCTTCTTGACGTATGTCGGGGTGCCGATCAGGGCATGGTGCTGGGAAAGTATCTACCCTGATTCAAATCATAAAAAATTTACGGACGCTGTACCATGATGATCTCAGGTGGACAACTAAATAGAAGGCCAGTCCCTCATATCTAGCGATGCAACATCCTCAAATAGATTTGGCGAGTAGAACGAGAAATTCTCAATCCTGTAAAACCGGATTTTTTCTTGCCAAACTACAACGTTCGATTGATTTATGGTCCTGAAACAGGAATATACTAAAAGAAGTTACCCGTACTTATATATGAAGACGTACGCGAAGTTTGGGATCTTAATGACCCTGATTGTCGGGTCCCTGGTTTGGCTCGCCGTCGGAGGCGTGACTGATACCAAGACTTACTATCGCACCATCTCGGAATTGCAGCATTTGGGCAAAGCAGCGCAAGGCCAGCGTGTACGCGTTGGTGGCGATGTGCAGCCCGGTTCCATCATCAAAGACGGAACCCAGGTTAACTTTGTTTTGCACCAGGGAGCGAAGACGCTGAATGTCGTATACGCCGGCACCGATCCGCTACCTGACACATTCAAAGACAACGCCCAGGCGTTAGCCGATGGCAAGCTCGATGCAAGTGGCATATTCGA
This sequence comes from Bryobacteraceae bacterium, assembly GCA_965219315.1. Classification (GTDB taxonomy): domain Bacteria; phylum Acidobacteriota; class Terriglobia; order Bryobacterales; family Bryobacteraceae; genus Bog-105. The sequence continues at coordinate 890,791 of CBDCNB010000001.1, forward strand.
AGCTAAAAAAATTCAAGCAAAATGCGCCTCGAAGTATGAAGCGAAGCCATCGCAGCGCGGCCTTTCTCACCAAACAGCCGCCAAGGAAAACGCCGAAGAGTCAAGCACTGCCTTGGTTGCCAAAACGTCCAATATGTAGCCCTTCTTCAGAAAAAATCCTCCCATCAACATGGAAAATATCGGCGCGCTATCTATCCTATTCGCTTTCTGCCTGGCAGTCTTCGCCGTGGCTTCTTCGCTCGCCGGCAAATACGGTCGGCGTCCGTTTTTGGTCATCAGTGCGGAACGTGCGGTTTATGCGATTTGGGCCCTACTAACGGTCGCCTCCGGCATTCTAGTCTACGCGCTCATTGTCGGCGATTACCGGCTTGCCTATGTCGCTGCCCACAGCAACAAAGCCATGCCTGCCGTTTATAAGTTCACCGCCTGGTGGGGTGGGCAGGAGGGCTCCCTGCTTCTCTGGAGTTGGCTGCTGGCCACCTACTCTGCCATTGCTGTTTTTACTAACCGCCGCAAGTTTCGCGACATGATGCCCGTGGTCATCGCCGTACTGATGACCGTGCAGGCATTCTTCGTCAGCATGATCACCTTCGTTGCCAGCCCCTTCCACGTGTTGACGGTCGGCAAAGGAATCGTCGATGTGGGCGATGGCCAGGGGCTTAACCCGCTCTTGCAATGGTGGACGATGGCGATCCATCCTCCTTTTCTATATCTCGGCTATGTCGGCTTCACTATCCCTTTCGCTTTCGCTATGGGCTCATTGCTCACCAGGCAAAAAGGTGAAGCATGGATCCACACCACCCGGCGCTGGGCCATCCTCACCTGGCTTTTTCAAAGCACCGGTATTTTGCTGGGAATGGGATGGGCTTATACCGTTTTAGGTTGGGGCGGCTATTGGAGTTGGGATCCGGTAGAGAATGCCTCCTTGATGCCGTGGATTACCGCCACCGCCTTTCTTCACTCCGTCATGATGCAGGAGAAAAAAGGCATGATGAAAGTGTGGAATATAGTGCTGGTTTCCGCCACTTTTCTGCTCAGCATCCTGGGAACGACGCTTACCCGCACCGGTCTTGTCTCCTCGGTTCACGCCTTCGCGCAATCCCCGGTCAAGCCGTACTTCACCAGTTTCTTAGTGGGTGCGGTCGTCCTCACCTCCATCGCCATCATCCGCAATCTTCCCTATCTCCGTAGCGAAGTGAAGCTGGAAAGTGTCGTCTCGCGCGAATCGAGCTTCCTCTTCAACAATCTGATCCTGCTGGCAAGCTGTTTTGCCGTGCTCTGGGGCACGCTATTTCCCGTCATCATGGAAGCGCTTAGCGGAGAGAAGGAAACCATCGATGCGCCTTACTACAATCGTGTGAACGTACCCATCGCGCTGTTTCTCTTGTTCCTCACCGGTGTCGGTCCCCTCATTGCATGGCGGAAAAGCTCGTTCAGCAGCCTCAAGCGTGCGTTTCTGCTCCCCACCATCATCGGTGTCGTCCTGATTGCGGCGTTGGCGATCGGCGGGATGCATGACCCTGCGCCACTTCTCTCCTTTGGCTTATGTGCCTTCGTGCTGAGCTCGATCATCGGCGAGTTTTGGAAAGGTTCACGCGCCATCCAAGCCAAAGAAAAATTGGCGCTCCCCAAAGCTGCCTTCGAGCTAACTTGGCGCAACACGCGGCGCTACGGCGGCTACATGGTCCACATCGGAATCGTGTTCATGTTCATTGGCTTCACCGGCAGTGCCTTTAATCTTCACGAGACGAAGAACTTGGGTTTAGGGCAAAGTGTCCGCTTCGGATCCTACGAGTTGAAGCTGCTGAGCGTAAACAGTGGACAAACCCCGAATTATGAAGTCAGCCATGCCCTGCTGAACGTGGCAAAAAACGGGAAGACCATCGATCAACTCCAACCGGAGATACGCTTCTATCCCGCCAGTCAACAGCAAAGTACCCAGGTGGGTATTCGCCGCCGTCTCAATGAAGATTTATACGTGGTCTTCTCGGGGGTTTTGCCCGATCAAAGCAAAGCCACTTTTCAGATGTATCTGAATCCCCTGGTTTCATGGATCTGGATTGGCTATTGGGTCCTGCTGTTCGGAACCGTTATTTGCCTCATCCCAAGCAAGGTGCGTTTGCAATATGCCCGCACGGAGGTCGTCAGTGTTTCGCAGACACATGCACCAGTTCATACGTAGAAATCCTTTAAACTGGAAGCTGGTCGCCGCATTTTTCTTTGCCATCGCCGCGCTGGTAGCGCAAGACCCGACGCAATACATGGCAGGAAATGTGTTGCGTGTTGGAGAAAAACTCTCCTGCCGTTGTGGCGGTTGCCGCAATACGGTTGGCAATTGTCCCATGCTGCATTGCGAGTACTCCGACCCCATGCGTCGGCGCATCGCCGGCATGCAATCTCATGGAAAGAGCGATAGCGAGATTATCAATAACATTGTCCGGGAGCAGGGCGTCGTGGCCCTCTCCTCGCCTCCCAACGCGGGTTGGGGTTTATTCACATGGATCATGCCCGGAGTCGCCCTGCTCATCGGCTTCTTCATCTATTCCGCTTTTGTGAAGCGCAACAGCAAGGCGCCGGAACCTACTTCGCCCGCCGATGACGCCCTACTGCGCCGCTTCCAGGATCAAATTGATCGCGAATTGGCCGACGATGAACCCACAGCTTCGAATCGGTCTTTGGGCAAGGAGCAATGACGCTTGTTTTTGCAGCGCTTCTCGTTATCAGCGCTCTCGTATTCACCCTGTTCATTCGCCGGAAAGATGTACCGGAACCGCTGCCGATTTCCCCCATCCAGCATCTGGAAGATCGCAAACACGCCATCTACGACAATCTCCGCGATCTTCAGTTCGAATACCGCCTCGGCAAGCTCTCCGACGATGATTACCGCCAAACAAAGCAGGCGTTACAAAGAGAACTCGCCGGTGTGTTGGCCGAAACGGAAGAGGTAACGGCACGGCTGGGCTTAAAAACGGTAGTGATCCAGCGAGAAGCCAAACCTCCTGTCGTTTCGCCCAATGCCGCGCCACCAACGGGATTGACCTGCCCACATTGCGCGGCACACTTCTCCCAGGCATTGAAATACTGCGGAGAATGCGGAAAGGCCATTGCATGAATCGGTTCGGACTAGCATTCTTTGTTTGTTGTTTATTCACGGTCCCCTCCTGGGCCGCCATCGACGGTACGGTAGTCAACGGGACCACCGGCAAACCCGAGCCCGGCGTCCCAGTGAATTTGCTGAAGCCCGGGGCCTCTGGCATGCAGCAACTGGCAACGGTGCAAAGCGACAATGCCGGCCATTTTCGCTTCGACAAAGACCAGCCTGGCGGCGGCCCGCAGCTTCTCCAAGCTCGCTACAAGGACGTGAACTACAACAAGTTACTCACGCCGAACATCCCCACGTCCGGCGTCGATCTACAAGTCTACGAAACCACCAAGTCGGCCAGTCAGCTGCGGCAGGCACAACATCTGATGGTATTGGAGCCCTCCTCCAGCGAGATTGCCGTGAACGAAACGGTAATCCTCGACAATCCCTCCAAGACCACCTACGAGAATAAAAGCGAAGGTGGACTACGCTTCTATCTGCCTCCGGCAGCCAACGGTCAAGTGCGAGTCACCGCCACCGGAGCGCAGGGAATGCCGTTGCGGCAAGCCCCGCTGAAAACGGAAAAATCCAATATCTACAAAGTCGATTTCGCCATCAAGCCCGGCCAAACCGAGTTCCAATTAACTTATGTCCTGCCCGCCGGCTCACCGTTCACTTTCCGCGGTGAGATCGTAAATCTAAAAGGCATGCGAGCGTCACCCCTGCGACTTGTTGCTCCAGAAGGTGTCTCGCTGGCAGGAAACGAAATCGAACGGGTAGGACAAGAACCGACGACTCATGCCACCATCTTCAACGTCATTGCCTCAGGCAACTTCAAAGTGGAGATTACCGGCAAGGGCTCATTACCAGGTGCCCAGTCCGCCAACACCGATGCGGCAGCATTCGGTTCCAGCAATGACGCCGACCAGCCGCAAGTTACCGAGGGCGCCCCTCCCATCTATAAGCATCTATCCTGGCTCGTCGCTTTAGCACTGGCGATTTTAGGCTTAGGTTTAGTCACCCTTTTCCGCAGCTCGCCACAAACATTCTCCGGCACAGGCCATCGGACATCGTAAGAGCCTTGCTAATGTCCGAAGCCATCACCATCGACAAAGTATGGAAGTTCTACGGCGACTATGCGGCACTGCGCGATATGACCCTGCGTATCGGTGAAGGAGCCTGCACTGCTCTGCTAGGCCGTAATGGGGCAGGGAAGACCACCCTGCTCCGTATCTTAGCCGGACTCTCGCCCTTTCAGCGTGGACAAGTACGTTTGGCCAATGGCCAGCCTCGAAGCGATACAGCCCGCCGCCATGTCGGATTTCTGGGGCACGGCATCGGCGTCTATGAAGATCTCACCGCGCAGGAGAACCTTCACTTCTTTGCACGCGTGGCCGGTGCGCCTCAACCTGCCGCTCTGGTCGAAACCTGGCTCCAACGCGTCGGCCTGCGGCGCGTCGCCACGATGCCGGTACGTCAATTTTCCCGTGGTATGCGCCAGCGTCTCGCCTTGGCGCGAACCTTCCTGCACGCACCGAAAGTTCTGCTGCTGGACGAACCGTTTACTTCCTTGGATGATCGCGCCATCGCCATGCTCAGCGATCTCCTGGCGGAGGCGCAACAGCGCGGCGCGACCATCGTTCTCTCTACCCATCAACTTCGCGAAGCCTTAGCTATCGCCTCCCACGTGGCGCTCCTCGAAAACGGCCGCTTGCGCTATGCAGGTGAGCGTACGGAAGAAATGCTGAATGACCCCGGCCTACTCTATCGCTTACACACCAAACTGGGCGCGGATTGAAAAGGAATCCATCGCCCCGATGAGAGCCATCCGGCAGGCGCTCCAAGTCGCGCGTAAAGACCTGGCCGTTGAGCTGCACACCAAAGAGTCCATCAACGCCGCCGCTTCTTTTGCCGTCGTCATCCTGCTGCTGTTCAGCTTCGCCTTCGATCCGGCCGCCGATGAAACGAAGGCCATCGCGGGCGGCCTCCTCTGGCTGGTCTTTGCCTTTGCCGGGGCGCTCGTCTTCAACCGCGGCTTCGCCCGCGAGCTGCCCAACGAATGCCTCGACGTGCTGCTCTCATCCCAGTTATCCTCGCCCAGCCTGTTGCTCGGTAAAGCATCGGCGAACTTTGCCATGTTGCTGGTGGTAGAGCTTGTCTCTTTAGGCGTCTTCGGCATCTTCTATAACATTCGGTGGTGGCTGCGGCCCTGGGAATTGGCCGCCGTCTTCGCTCTCGCCACCTGGGGCATCTCTATTCTCGGCGCGGTCTTCGGCGCATTGACCGTCAATCTCCGGTTGCGCGAGCTGATGTTGCCGGTACTGATCTACCCCTTGCTGATTCCTTTACTGATGGCGGCGATCGAACTGACAAATACACTGCTGGCCAACGGAGCGCTGGCGGGTGGCGAGCTGATCTGGATCAGAGTGCTGATCGTCTTCGATATCGTGTTTACAGCCTTGGCGCTCGTATTGGCCGAAACTATTTTGGTCAACTAAAGAATAAAGAAAGGAGTCAAATATTATATGCGCGAAAAATTTGCGATTGGGTTAGCCGCCGCCGGCGGTTTGCTCTTGGCATTCAATCTATACCGCATCTTTCTGGTATTGCCCGACGAGGCCATGCAGGGAGCTATTTACCGCATTATCTTCTTCCATGTCCCGGCCGCCTTCACCGGTTTTACCGGCTATTTCCTGGCGCTGATCCTCAGTGTTCTCTACCTCAGCTCGAGCAATCTGAAGTACGACTCTCTTGCCGCGTCGGTCACCGAAGTCGCGCTGGTTTTCTCCGTTGTCAATGTCGTTTTGGGAAGCATCTGGGCCAGGATCATCTGGGGTATCTGGTGGACATGGGATTACCGCCTGACGTCCGTCTTTGTTTCCATCTTGATCTATAGCGGCTACCTCATGCTCCGCCGCGCTATCGACGAACCGACGCAGCGTGCCAGGCTTTCCGCCGCTCTTTCCATTTTCGGCTGCGTCGACGTGGTCATCATCTGGAAGTCCATCGAGTGGTTCCGCACCCAGCATCCGGCCCCGGTCCTCACCATCCGCACCGGAGGCGGCAACATCGACCCTGCCATGGAACACATGATCTACTACAACTGGATACCGATCCTAATGCTGGCCGCCGCACTCGTCTTGGTGCGCACCCGCCAGGAAACCATCTCGCGCGAAATCGACTCCCTCCGCCGTACTGCAAACGCCATGGAGAGAACCCTGGCTTAAGGAGAACCGCTTATGGACCCACATACCTTATCGGCGATGTACGCCCGCAACTTTCTGTTTATGTTCTACGGATTCGCCGCCGCCTGGCTGATCGTAGCCGTATACGTCATTAGCCTCGCCCGCCGCGGAGCTCGTCTGAAAAAAGAGCTCGACGACGTGCGCAGATTGGTTGGCTCTGAAGAAGACCAAGATTCTCGCATCTAAGTGGACGGCTCACGCGTCGAGCTACTTCGAGTGCGGCAAAAAGTCGGGGGTTAGGCGCCTGAGCCCGGAAGTGCGGATACTTTGGAACTCGGCCGGGAGAAAACCCGCAAATATTTGAAAAAATGGGCCTATTGCTACAAATAGATAGTGGGCCTCCCGTGCACCCTGCGATTGCCGTCAACGTTATATTGCTAGGTTTATTTGGTCTGGTCTCATGCGTTGTCGGTGCGCTGACGCCCGTTTTTTTTCACTCACCGCACGGTACCACTAGGAATTTGGGACGTTGAAGCAGCGGGCCTTTTTTTGGACCGAAATACAATCGTTGCGGTCACTGAAACAGAGAGCAGGGCCAAAATCCATCGGACAGTCCGTCTCGAGATGGAGGGCTCCTCCTTTCGGATAAGTTTAATTGTAAATGGAAAAGAGTGGAATTTAAAGAAAAAAATCTAATGAAACGTGGGCTATTTCAGTCGAAACAATACGTTTTGTTTAACCTGCAAAGTTTATAAAGTTTATAGATCAGCCAATGCGTTTGCAACTGATTAGTCTGCTATGCGAATCTATTGAATAAATGCAGTTTCCACAACTCTTCGGAGCCTCTGAATCAGCATCTCTGGAGCCGCTAATTCAGTCCCGGTGAAAGGAAGAACCGCTGCTGCGTTAAACAGCGACTGCTGTACACAATGTACATCGACCTGCATCACTTCGACCGTCTGCTTTAGTAATAAGCTACGGATGTAAAACGTAAGGCTAGCAGCACCTGTGTCAAGAGCGGTCGTGTTCGCCAAAACAGCTTGAAAAGCTTCGATATCTGTAGCCACATTGTCTCGTGCGTGCAGGTCAGACCACAAGTTCCACGCTGTTTCAAGCCGCCTCGGATCAACGATCGTGACCGGTGCCCCATCATTCAGTGCTTTAATTGTGCGTTGCATGTCCGATCCAGCTTCGCCTATTATAATCACCGGGGGGGGGCATAAAAAATAGACGGTAAAGCCTTATATTTAGTTCCGATGTACGTTTATTAGGGCTCACTACACCAAACGTCAAAAATCGTACGCTAGCGATCTGAGGCAGTGCGTTCCAACTGGTGAGAACGGCGTTTATGAGGATCTATGCTGCGGCACGTTCTGACTGACGCAGCGAAGGCGAGGCTCAATGCTCCTACTGAATGAGGCGATATATCTGATCTCTCAGCCATCCAAAGCCAGCGTCCTGTTGAGTTCGTTCATGCCAGATAAGCCGATAGTCAAAAGCCGTGTCAGCGTGCAGCTGTATGAGGGACAGAGGGGCTGATCGTGCGAGCGTTTGACCTAGACGAAAGGGCAAGAAAATCAGGTCGTCGGTATTCGCGAGTAGCAGAGGAGCCGTAGTGAAGTATGGCGTCTTGAGTGCAATCCGCTTTGCCGGATGACCCAGACGTGCAAGGACATCGTGGCCCTCCAGCCGGTTACCCACCGGGTACAAAAGCACGATTTGTGGATATGCCGAGGCCAGGCTTGGATTCAGACTTCCGTTTCTCCGTAGCGCCTTGAGCAACGGATGACCCTGCCGAACGAGGCAGGCATACTTCTCTTTGAAGAGTGTACGGAAGTGAAAGTTCTCGGGCAGGCGGCTTTCGGCGTCCAGGGCCAGGTCGAGTCGGCCTGTTTCAAGATCGGAAAGAGTCTGGTCGCCCCAAGGCGCAACCTCCACAGTCATCCCTGGCGCGAGCGTGGCGAGTGCTTGGACGAGTGGCCCCAGCACTACAGTTGCGCCATGATCTGTCGTCGCAACTCGTACTGAAAGCTTGGTGTTGGAGGGCTCGAACACTTCCTGCTCGAACAAGGCGGAAATGGCATCGAGAGCTTCACCTACCGCCGGTCGCAGTGAATTTCCTCTCGGCGTCAACGTATTTCCATGGTGTCCCTTCACCAGCAATGGATCGCCGATAGCATGACGGAGCTGGGCAAGCACCCGGCTTGCGGCAGGCTGACTGATCGCCATTGCCTCTCCTGCCTTGGTCACGCTCCGCGTGTCCAAGAGGACCTTCAACATGCGCAAGGAACGTACGTCCAGCCGTTCCAGATAGGTATTCGCTTTTTGCATAAGCAGTATCCATTCTAGGCTATGGAATGAATGAATGATCTTCGCCATACTAGCTGAATGGATGGTGAGACGATGAAGATCATCAGCATCGAAGAGCACTTTGTGACACGCGAGATTACTACCGCGTGGGAAACTTCGGCCATCGGTTCAGAAGGGACCGGCAGCTTCGATCAAGGCGAGATCGGGCAGCGGCTTGAAGACCTAGGTGAAGGTCGTCTGGCTCTGATGGACGAAAGCGGAGTTGACGTTCAGGTGCTCTCCGTGACGACGCCAGCGCTGCACAATCTTGAACCTGGGGAGAGTGTTCGGCTGGCGACGAAGACGAACGATCTGATGGCCGCGACCATCGCCAGGCATCCCAACCGCTTTCAGGGCTTCGCTGTTCTGCCCATGCCCGCGCCAGACGAAGCAGCGCTGGAATTAAGACGTGCGGTGACCGAGTGCGGTCTGAGTGGAGCCATGCTTTGTGGCCGCACTCGCGACAAGAACCTCGACCACCCGGACTTCTTGCCAGTGCTCCGCACCGCTTCAGAGCTACGCGTGCCCGTATTCATTCATCCCCAGATTCCACAGGCGTCGGTCAGGGCAGCTCTCTATGCGGGCTTTGGGGAACCGGTGGATACAGCCTTTGCGGCGTTCGGTTTGGGGTGGCATTATGAGGCTGGAATCCAGTTCGTTCGGTTGATCCTGGCAGGTGTCCTCGACCGGTTTCCAAACCTGCAGATCATCCTCGGCCACTGGGGTGAAGTCGTTCTCTTCTACATAGAACGGCTGAAGTCGCTCGCTCGCGTCGCAAAATTGGAACGTCCAGTGGAGGAATGCTTCCAGCGCAATCTATACGTCACTTCCAGTGGCATGTGGAACCAGACTTACCTGCAACGTGCCTTGGAGGTCGTCGGGACGGAACGGATTCTATTTTCCTCGGACTACCCATACCAGTACCGTCCGGGTCGGCCTGGGCGATCGTTTGTGCTCGCTACCGACCTGGCGCAGGAAACAAGAGTGGCATTCGCACACGGTAATTGGGAGAAACTCTCGTCTCAGCGTTCGTCTTGATGGCAGCCACTTACCTGACAACGTGAATACATGGTCGGTCCTGTAATGTCGCATTCTCGGAAGTTTGGGATGATGAGGCAACAGGAAGGCAGTCTCTTTGGCTTGCGCAAACGAACGTTTGGGCACGGCGGTCTCGCCGTGCCCAATACCAGCATTTTGGGGTCGCAAAATCCTATCGCGATTGCCTTTTCGCTGGCAACAGGTTTGCGAAACAGGGCCTTACCGTAAGATTTTTGACGTTTGGTGTAGTGACCCTATTTACACTACAATAACCAAAAGGAACGGGGAACTAGAATTGCCAATGACGCGAGCGCTTCGCCTCAGTCAAAAAAAAGTTGGCATGTCTGCCGTCAAGAGGAATACCTGCCCCACATCCTAAACCAACCTGCTTAGGTAGGAAGGACAGGCAACTAACTAAGTTGATTCGATGTGCGGACGCTATGCGAGAGTTTCCCGGCGTGAAGAGATTGCCCGACATTACAACGTTGAGGACGCGACCGAATTCTTCCCAAGCTACAACATCGCCCCACAAACCATCCAGCCCTCCCCCTTCGCGCCGCTTGGATTTTCAGGGCTCGTCCAACGGCTTTGAACGCCCTTCGGCATCGTGTAGAGAGGCGACGTTTGAGCCGCCCTCCTCCCGCCGAGAAGTAGGCCGGCTGAAATAGCCATAGTCACCGCCAACAGCGTCTGTAACGCGCTATTCATCTAAACAAATCAAGCTGCCACCCGCAAACCAGTGCGTACGGTCGAACTCACTTAGAAACTAAACCGCGCCTGCAGCGTCACAATCCGCCCCGCGAGCCCTGACTGTGGCTGCCCGAACAGCGGATTACTCGTCGTCCCATCGGTGCTGATCTGCTGATCCACGGCGTTAGCCGTCAAAGGAGACAAATTCGTCTTGTTAAAGATATTGAACAGATTGCCGCGAAACTCCAGCCGCGCATTCTCCCCAAAAATCCTTGTGCTCGGCAGCCCAAACGATTTCTGCAGCGTCATGTCCACGTCGAAATACGATGGGCCTCGCAAGATGTTGCGCCCTACTTGCGGAGCGGGAGGCGGTCCACCCGACGCCGGAAAGTCCGCAGTATTGTAGGTGGGCACCGTAAAGTAATTCAGCGCCCCGCCGGGAAAATTGCCGTTCGGCTGCTTGAACTGGTCGTTGCTGTAATCTTTGCCCCTGCCACCCAGGTAAGCCGCCGGCTGTAAACTCTGGTATCCGCTGTTCGAATACACCACATTGCCATTCGTATTCGAGTACAACGGCGTCCACGGAAAACCGGTATGCCAGTTCAAAATACCCGAGAGCTGCCATCCCCCAATAATCTTTTCCTTCCAGCCTTGACTCTTAAAGATTTGCGGAGTCCACGTGCCATAAAGCTTCGCTAGATGCCGGACATCGGAATCCGCCAAGCCCCGCAAATACTGCAATCCATACGGATAGTTCCCGATGAAAAATCCATTCGATCCCTCGTCGATCGTTTTGGCCCAACGGTACTGCGCATCCACTTGGAAAGATTGCGCAAAGCGGTGTTGCACCTCGGTCAGCAGCGCGTTGTAGCTGGAGTTCGCATCATTGGTGTAGTAAAACAAATTTTGTATTCTCGGGTTCAGAGGCGCAAATAGATAATTGAGGTTGTTCTGTCTCGTGTAATGTCGACTGCTGCTGCCCTGATACCCTACCGAAGCCACCCAATTCCTTCCTAGGTCATATTGCGTACCAAAGGAATACCGATAGGTGTATGTGGTCGGAAGAAAACTCGGAAACCCATTCAAAACAAGCGGCGATCCCGCGCCGGCTCCCCCCACCGGCAAGTTCGTCGCTGGATCGATGGTCTGTCTGGCGTTCGGATTGACCGGATAGCCGGAAAACTGATTCACATTATCGGGCACCTGATAAAGAATATTACTGCCCGTCAAAGTGAGATTCGAAACCAACGGCGGATTGCTGCGCCCGTTGAGCGTGATCGCCTCTTCGGACCGGTTATACCCAATGCCGAAACCGCCGCGAATCACCATGCGCTGGCTGTTCGGATCCGGCCTCCACGCAAACCCGAACTGCGGGCTCCAATTTTTATAGCTGGCCTTATAGAGGTTTCCCCCTACCCGCAGCTTCAAGCCCGTTAACGGATTCTGCCCCGGACCCAGCACCACATTGCTGATGTTGCCGTACTTTTCATGCACCGGCTGAAAATACTCCCAGCGAATGCCAAGGTTCACAGTCAGATTCGGAAGCACCTTCCAGTCATCCTGCACAAATCCCGCGTAGATAGCCGACCGGATGTACTTGGTCGCACTCGTCGGCTGCCCTGTCGTGGGATTGAAGTTTCCCGTTTCCTGATACGGCGCATCGTTTGCCAAGTTCCATAGATTGCGGAAAAGATAAGTAGGCCGGGCGGCGTACGCCACACTATCGTTATCCTGCTCCCAATAAAGATCCGGACCGAATTTGATGGAGTGGTTACCGATTACCGTGCTGGCCGTGTCGCGGAAATTGAAAGTCGTCTGCGCGAAGATACCCGGCCCCGGCGCACCTAAATACTGCGGAGTAATTGAGCCGAAATTTGCTACCTGAGCCTGCGGCAACCCCCACGGCTCCTGCGGATTACTGGAGATCTCATTGAAATTCCACCGCGTCACGTTGAAGCGCGCTTCGTTCAACCACGTGGGGCTAATCACATGGTTCCACAGCACCGCCGCCGTCTCGTTCAGTCGATTGCTGTGCCAGAAGTTCGCCGGACGAACCGGACCGTTATAAAAGGTACTGTTATTCGGGACATAATAAGTCGTAAACGTAATCAGATCGCTACTGGTCGCCTGATAATCGGCTCGCCCATTGAATTGCTGTGGTGAGGAGTCGGTCGGGTTCACCGTCTGCACGTAGAAAATATCGGGAACACCATCCAATCCGTTGCCGCTACCAAAGTTACCGTTGTTTACGAAACCGGGATCGGGCGTTCCTCGTGGCAACCGAAGCGGACTGCCTACATCCAGCCCGATATAGTTGCCATTGGAAAAGACCGGAGCGCAAAGATTGGCGGCCGTAATTCCGGCACTGGCGCAGCTCCTGTTGATAATTTGATTGAACGCCACTCCTTCGCCTGGATACCCCGCTATCTTTGCCGCGATGCTGTTCGGTGCGGCCGATTGCACAGCCGTTAGATATTGAGGCGTCTCATACCAGTTCAGCGCTGTCGACTGCGAACTGTTCCGCAATGTCTCGTACGAAAAGAAAAAGAAGAGATGATTTTTAATAATCGGTCCGCCCAAGCTACCGGCCCACTGATTAAAGCGGTCCGTATCACGCTGCACAGAATTGAACGGACCGTTATAACGCTGAAAGGCGTTCAACCCTGGACGGTTGGCGACAAACAACGCGCTGCCGTGAAACTCATTGGTGCCGTTCTTTGTCACCGTCAGCACTTGCGCTCCGCTGTTGCGGCCGTTTACCGCGCTGTATGGATTCGATTGCACCGTCACTTCTTTAACCGATTCCTGGTTCGGCGTAATGACCGCCGCGCCGCCCCAGGCAAGACTGTTTACGCTGATGCCGTCCACCTGGAAGCTGTTCGAGTTATTCCGCGTCCCATTGGCCACCACCTGCACCTGATTTTCCGTTTGAAAAACACTGTTTGTTCCCGTAGTTCCGCCCGGTCCCGCCGAGCCCGGCAGATTTTGCGAGCCCGATCCTCCAGAGGAACGCGCATTGTCGCCGAACGCTCCCGGCGCCAGCGCCGCCACCTGGAACGGATCGCGACCGAACGTCGGTAAATCGCGCACCTCTCGGCCGGAAAATGTCCCCGATATAGTCGCATCCTCCGTGTCGATCGCCGGAGCCGTCGATGCCGTCACCGTGACCGTCTGCTTGCTCGGCGCGCCCACCGCCAACTGCACGTCTTGTCCTTGCGATTGATCGGAGGTTAAATTGACAGACGGCAGAGTCTTCTTCGTGAACCCCGGCGCTTCCACCGTGACGCTGTACTGTCCCGGCGCGAGTCCGTTCACAGAATACACGCCGGAACCGGAGCTCGTCACCGTTCGCGTCCTGTTTGTCTCGATGCTTGTAACCGTGACCTTCGCGCCGGGGATCACCGACCCCTGCGGGTCTGTCACCGTGCCTTGCAGGCCACCTCGGTACTGTGCCATCAAGGGCAAACTGGAAACAAAAACACCCAGCGCCAGTAGCGCCAAAAACCAAAATTTACGTACCGTCTTCCTGGACGTCACTCGCATCTCCCCACCTCGTGCCCTTATAGTAGACCTTGGTATATCACATTGCAAGCTCTTAATATTACGAAAATCCAGGCATTCGGAGCTGCTTTAGGGCTTCTCGCCATCGCCGCTCCCCTCGGCGCGCAATCGGGTTATTTCAACACTTCTTTTTTCGACAACAGCCTCACCTCCGATAACTATTTCCATAGCGCGGGCAAGGCATCCGCGCCCAGCACGCTGACCCTTCTTCATGGCAGGCTTCCGGTGGAAACCGGTATCTTCCTCACTCCTCCCAATGCGTTGCGCCTGCAGTGGAACTCCATGTCCGACGGAGGTTGGGAAGCCGAAGTACGCTTCAAAGAGTGGCGGAACCGCTACACCTACTTTCCCGGCGATACGCTTTACTTTTCCTGCTATTCGGCCGAGCCTATTTCCTCTCGCGATCTGCCCCACCTTGTTTTGAAAGATCAAAGTAAGCGCTTTACTCATCCGCTCGATCTTCGCGCATTTGTCGGTGACCTGCCCGGCCGCCGTTGGACGCAGGTCGCCATACCGCTGAACCGATTTGCGAATGCCTCGGTTCATGCCTTTGAGCCGCATCGGGTCGATAGCATCTTCTTCCTTCAAGGAACCGCCGACCGCGAGCCGCACACACTTATCCTCGATGAGTTCAGAATCGATGACAAACAGTCGCACCGAGCCGCCCGACCACTGCCCGCCATTCAAAACGTACAAGCGAAAGGTTATGAGCGCCATATCGACCTCACCTGGCAGACTCCCACCGAAAACGACGTCGCCCGCTATGTCATCCACCGCTCCTTGGACGGAGGTCCGTTCGTCCCCGTTGGCATCCAAGTGCCCGGCGTCCATCGCTACGCGGACTACATCGGCAAGCCCGGCGTCACCGCTGCTTACAAGGTGGCTGCCGGCGATGCCGACTATCGCGAATCGGGACTCTCCCATTCCGTTACCGCCTCTACCCGCCCCATGAGCGATGACGACCTGTTAACCATGGTGCAGGAAGCCGGGTTCCGCTACTACTGGGAAGGTGCGCATCCCCACTCCGGCATGACGCGGGAAAACCTTCCCGGCAACGACGAAATTGTAGCCACCGGAGCCAGCGGATTCGGCGTCATGGCGCTGCTCGTCGGCGTCGATCGCCACTTCATCGCTCGTGCCCAAGGCACGCAGCGCTTACTGCAAATCGTAAACTTCCTCCAGCATGCGGATCGCTTTCACGGCGCATGGCCGCACTTCCTCAACGGGTCCACCGGCCAGCGGATGCCCGTCTTCGGCATGTACGACAACGGGGCCGATCTGGTGGAAACCTCCTTTATGATGGAGGGCCTTCTCAGCGCCCGCCAGTACTTCAACGAAAACAATCCCGCTGAAAACGAGTTGCGCAACAAAATCACCGGCCTCTGGAAAGCAGTCGAATGGGATTGGTTCCGCCGCACGCCCAACGGGGATGCTCTGTTGTGGCACTGGTCGCCCGAATACTCCTGGTACATCGACCACCGCCTGTCCGGTTGGAACGAAGTCATGATCACCTATTTGCTGGCCATCGCCTCGCCCACCCACGCCGTTCCCGCCAGCCTCTACTACACCGGATGGGCCGGAGACCAGTATGCCGATAAACATAAGGACCTGGGCATCGAACTGAACATCGGACAAGGCTCCGGCGGCCCTCTCTTCTTCGCCCACTACTCGTATATGGCTTTCAATCCGCGCGTGCGCGACCGCTTCACCGACTACTTCGAGAACAACCGCGCCATGGCGCGTATCAATCGTGCCTATTGCATCCAGGACCAGGGTCATTTCCCCGGCTATGGAGCCAACGATTGGGGACTCACCGCCGTCGATGGTCCGCAAGGCTATGTTCCCTATGAGCCCAATCCCAAGCTCGACGATGGCACCATCGCTCCCACCGGCGCGATCGCTTCCTTTCCCTACACTCCCGGAGCCTCCATGGAAGCCCTGAAATACTTCTACCGCGAACTAGGTGACCGGCTCTGGGGCATCTACGGTTTTCGCGACGCCTTCAACCTCCAGGAAAACTGGTTCTCCCGCATCTACATGGGACTCAACCAAGCTCCCATGACCGTCATGATCGAAAACTATCGCACCGGCCTGCTATGGAAAAACTTCATGGCCAATCCCGAAATTGCACCCATGATGAAACGCATCGGGCTCACCTCCGTTCCCGACGGAGAAAAAACCACCCCGTGAGACCCTAAAATAGTAGATGTATTTCCCCTTGAAGGCATCGGTGCTTCTCGTTTTTGCCGGTTCCGCGTGCCTCTGCCAAACCAAGCCGACCCTTCCCAAAATCCAAGTAGATACCGATCTCGACCATGCTCCCGTCACCGGCAAATCCATCACCGTCGGCGAAGGCCAGAACCTTCAGTCCGCCATCGACAATGCAAAGCCGGGCGACGAAATCGTTCTCCGGGCGGGGAAGACCTGGACCGGTACCTTCCATCTCCCCGATAAGGGAAAAACCGGCAAGTGGATTCGCATTCGCAGCTCCGCCCTATCGTCTCTTCCCGCGCCGGGCCACCGCGTTTCGCCAAAAGATGTCGCCAACATGCCCAAAATCGTCGCCCCCGGCACCGATCAAGCCTTCAAAATCGAGCCTCATGCGAACCACTACCGGCTGATGGGCCTGGAGATCACCGAAAAGCCTAAACAAGGCCTCAACTACGGCCTCATCATGCAAGGCGAGCCCCACGACACGAACGCGGCCGATCTGCCCAGCTACATCACCATTGATCGCTGCTACATTCACGGCCAAAAACTAGGTCACATTAAGTTCGGCTGGCAGATGAACGGGGCTCATCTGGCCATCATCGATAGCTATGTCACGGAGTTCCACGGCCTAGGACAGGACACGCAGGCGCTCACCGGCTACATGGGGCCCGGCCCGCTCAAAATCTCTAACAATTTTCTGGAAGGTGCCGGCGAAAACATTTTGTTCGGAGGAGCCTACGATGCTATTCCCAACACCACCACTGCCGATGTCACCTTCACCGGCAATTATCTCTATAAACCCGACAAATGGAGAACCGAAAGCATCGTACCGTCTCCCGCGGATGTTTCGGCCGCCGCCGCCGCCCACGGAAGCCTGAAGTCGGGCATTTACTACTATTCGGTTATCGCGCTGGGAACCGTCGGCACCCTCGATACCCTCCCCGGCCAAGCCCAAAGCGCTCGCAGCGACGAGGTGTCCGTCAAGTTAACCGGCGATCGCCACCAGGTCGATCTGCACTGGACAGAGCCCACCTATGGCGATAGCCAGGACACTCGCCTGGCCGATAATTACATTGTTCTTCGCACCTCCGATCCGCCCAAGAAGCCTTCCCGCCAATGGGTCTACTACGCCATCACGCCTAAAACCGGAAACAAAAGTATTGCGTTCACCGACCCCGGCGAAGGCGAAAAAACCGGGTTCAACGAATGGGCTCGCTTCTGGACCGTGAAAAACCTCTTCGAGATCAAAAACGGAGTCCGCTGGTTAGTCGACGGTAACCTCATGCAGGGCAACTGGGTCAGCGCGCAAAATGGGCTCTCTATTCTCTTTACGCCCCGCAACGAGAACCCCTTCATGCCCGGTAACAGGATCACGGACATTACGTTCACGAACAACGTCATTCGTCACGTGGCCGGCGGAATCAACATCGGCTCGGAAGACGATACCGCTCCCGCTTCAGAGTCCTCGAAGCAGATCGTCACCGCCCGGCTCTACTTCGGTAACAATCTCTTCGACGACATCAGTTGGCGCTACAACGGAAACGGTACCTTCCTTCAAATGGGCATCGGCGCGCATCCTGGAGAACCGGGGGCCGAAGACATTGTTTTCGATCGCAACACCATCTTTCAAACCGGCAACACGGCCAATATCGGAAACTGCTGCGGTAAACCGCTGAAGAACATTACTGTGACGAATAATATCTTCGGCCAGGGTTCCTACGGTTGGAACGTCGATGGCCTTGGTAATTCCTACAAAGCTCTCACGCAGGTGATGAACAACTTGACCTTCAAAGATAATGTCTGGGCAGGCGGTCCCGGACAGTCCCACTATCCCGGAAATTACTTTCCCGCCGGATTCGACAACGTCGGCTTCCTGAACTTTAATGGCGGCAGCAACGGCAACTATCATCTCGCTCCCCGAAGTCTGTATAAAGGCAAGGCTACCAACGGCGCCAATCCCGGGGCGAATATGGACGTGCTGAACAAGGTAATCGAGAAGGTCGCCTCAGGCCACTAACGGCTTCCCAAATGCCTCCTCCCCGCTCGCTTCCCTCGGAAAACTTACGATTGTGTTAACCTGTAGAAAGTATAAATCGAGATTAGGTAACAGACGAGGAGTATCGTTTTTTAGTATGGCCCTGGCGGTAGAACAGAAGTCTCAGGTGATTGAAAAGTACCGGATCAACAATTCCGATTCCGGTTCGCCAGAGGTACAAGTAGCCCTTCTGAGTCAACGCATTCTGCAGTTGACCGATCATTTTAAAACGCATCATAAAGATCATCATTCGCGGCGTGGTTTGCTGACCATGGTGGCGCGGCGTCGAAGGATGCTTAAATATTTGAAAGATCGCAGTCCAGAGCGCTACAAGACTCTTATTCAGAGCCTCGGCATTCGCCGCTAACGAAACGACGTTCTCAGGCAGGCGCGGGTGGAGCCGTCCATCGCAAAAAGTCGATGAAGCTCATCGTTTATATTCGCGTAACATCACTCTGGCGAGTGGTCCTTCCTTAAAATTCACCTCTCAGTCCTCACTTAATCGAAGCTGACCCTATCGGTTGCGTTAACAATCGCTGGGCTACAAATTGAGGAGCAGTGATGCGCATGTCGCATCGTCGTGAAGCATAGATGTCACACACAGTAGAAATCGACCTATACGGGTCTAAGATCTCTCTTGAAACAGGCAAGCTCGCAAAACAGGCAAACGGGTCCGTCGTCGTACGCTCGGGAGATTCGGTGGTTTTGGTCTCCGCCTGCTCGAATGAGAAGCCGAAGCAGGGCGCGACGTTTTTCCCCTTGACCGTCGATTACCGGGAATATACGTACGCAGCGGGAAAATTTCCCGGCGGATTTATCAAGCGTGAAGGGCGTCCTTCGGAGAAGGAAGTTCTTACCAGCCGTTTGATCGACCGTCCGGTCCGCCCGCTATTCCCCGAAGGCTTTTCCTGTGAAACGCAGATCATCGCGATGGTGCTTTCGGCTAGTCCGAAAGACGATCCCAGCATGTTAGCCATCGTCGGCGCCGGTGCCGCCCTCGCCATTTCCGATATTCCTTTTCATCACGTGTTGGCCGGTGTCCGCGTAGGGCTTTCAAGCGGCAGCTACCGCGCTAATCCAAGCTACGACGAAACCAAAGACGCCAAGCTGAGCATCATCGTTGCCGGTACCGACCAGGGCATTGTCATGGTGGAAGCCGGTGCCAACTCCGCCTCCGAAGCCGAGGTAGTCGAAGCCATCGAATTCGGGCACGACTGTTGCAAGAAAATTGTCGGTGGTATCCGCGAGCTGATGAAGCTCGCCGGTAAACCCAAACGCCAGTACACTCCGCCCACCTCGAATGAGGAGATGCTCGAAAAAATCTCCACCGCCGTTCGCGCCGAACTCAGCGACGCGATGAACACGCAGAAGTACTCCAAACTTGAAAGCTATAGCCGCGTCGATCAGGCAAAAGAAAAAGCAGTCGCACTGTTCACCGAAGACGAACAAAAGACCGAAGCAAAAAAGATCTTCGATGCCCTAAAAGAGCGTATCTTCCGCGACGAGATGTTGAAGGAGCGTCGCCGCCCCGATGGTCGCGCCTTCGATCAGATTCGTCAGATTACTTGCGAAGTCGGCATATTGCCCCGTACCCACGGCTCGGCTCTGTTCACCCGCGGCGAAACTCAGGCTTTAGTGACCACCACCTTGGGCACCAAAGACGACGAGCAGCGCATCGAACTGTTCGATCCCACCGTGACCGCCAAGCGCTTCATGCTGCACTACAATTTCCCGCCCTTTAGTGTTGGCGAGGTTGGATTTATGCGCGGTCCCGGTCGTCGTGAAATCGGCCACGGCGCACTGGCCGAGCGGTCGCTTTCCTCCGTTATCCCCGATGAACAGTCATTCCCCTACACCCTCCGCGTCGTCAGCGACATCTTGGAATCGAACGGCTCCAGTTCCATGGCCAGCGTCTGCGGTGGCACTCTGGCGTTGATGGATGCCGGCGTTCCCCTCAAAGCTCCCGTCGCCGGTATCGCGATGGGCTTGGTGTTGGAGGACGAGTCCTACGCCATTCTTACCGATATCGCCGGCGCCGAAGATCACTACGGTGATATGGATTTCAAGGTATCGGGCACCAAGGAAGGCATCACTGGCCTGCAAATGGATATCAAGGTGCCGAACGTCACCACCGCCATCATGAAAGAGGCGTTGGAGCAGGCTCGTCGCGCTCGGCTGGAAATTCTCGAGAAGATGGTAGCCACCATTGCCACTCCTCGCCAGGAGCTCTCGCAATACGCGCCGCGCATCTACACCACCAAGATTCCAACCGATAAGATTCGCGAATTGATCGGGCCCGGTGGCAAAGTAATCAAGGGCATCATCGATCAAACCGGCGTGAAAATCGATGTCACCGACGATGGTACGGTCAATATTTTTGCCTCCGACGGTGCCTCGGCGCAGCGTGCGCTTCAGATGGTTGGCGATATCGCCGCCGTGGCCGAAGTCGGCAAGACTTATCTCGGGAAAGTGGTTCGTATCGCTGACTTCGGCGCGTTTGTCGAAATCTTCTCTGGCACGGATGGTCTTCTGCACATCAGCGAAATTTCGGAAAGCCGCATTAAGAATGTCCGGGACGAACTGAACGAGGGCGATCAGATCTTGGTGAAGGTGTTGGCGCTCGAAGGAAACAAAATAAAATTGAGCCGCAAAGCAATTTTGAAGGAACAGCGCGAAAAATTGAAAACTTCAGCCGATAAGAGTGAGTAAGAAGCCCGAAAAACTCTTACGTTCCTCCGGGTAAAACAAGTAAATAATCCTCCGCTATTGGCGGTGGCCTCACGCAAGGTCACCGCCTTTTTGTTTTCCCGAGCAAACCAGAAAACTTTTTCTAATTTCATCTGTATCAACGCCTCACCCGTTTTTGTCTCACTTTTCGATGAAAGTAGCCCTCATTGGCCTGGGGAAAATGGGCCTCGAAATCGCTGAAAATCTGATGCGGTCGGGTCATCGACTCACTGTTTATAACCGGACACAAAGTAAGGCGCAGCCGCTTAAGGAACTAGGCGCAAAGATCGCGTCCACCCCGAGGGAGGCCGTCGCGGACGCCGAAGTTGTTCTCACTATTGTTCTGGACGATCAGGCTTTCGAAACCGTCACATTCGGACCGGACGGCATCCTCGAAGCGCTTGGCGAAGAAGCCGTACACGCCGGTCTGAGCACTTTAAGCATTGAGTTCGCCAAACGGCTGAAAAAAGAACATTCACAACGCAACCGAGCCTACGTCGGCGCCCCTGTATTTGGCCGCCCGGAGGCCGCGCGCGAGGCGAAGCTGATTATAACGGCAGGCGGAACTCCTGATTCCATCGCTAAACTGCAGCCCATCTTCGACGCAATCGGTCGCGTCACGTTTACCGCCGGTGCGGAAGCATGGCATGCGGCGCTCTTCAAGCTTTGCGGCAACTTCATGCTCTCCAGCATGGTGGAAACCTTCGGAGAAGCGCAGGCTTTAGTGCGCAAGGCCGGCCTAAAACCAACTGAGTTCGTTCAAGTGATGACCGAACTCTGGGGATCACCGGTTTATAAGAATTACGGCATGCTCATTGCAAACGGAAAGTATGACCCACCCGGGGGAACATTAGCTTTAGGCCTGAAGGATAACCGGCTGGTACTCGACGCGGGAAGGGATCTCTCTGTTCCACTCCCGGTAGCAAGCGTTGTCCGCGATCAAATGCTGGCCGCCATCGCTGCCGGAAACGCCGAGCTCGACTGGGCAAGCCTCAGCGACACCGCCATCCGCAACGCAGGATTGACACCAAATCGATCCTAAGCGATACGACTACGACAAGAAAAAAGTGAGCGGGGACTTCATCCCGCATTTTGGCGAACAGCAACGGCAGGGTGAGACGATTGCCTTGGCCTTCGCCGAAATACTGGCGTAAGCTCGTCCGCGTATGAACCCTAGCCTTTACGTCAATGTGAGATGGCTTAAATCCGAGGTATACTCCACCCCAGGTGGAGCGGTCTGAGTTTGCCGCTTTCTCATTTGTCCGCCCCTCCAGAGTTGATAAATGACCGGATAGACAAGTAACTCGAGCAGAAAGGAAGTCGCCAGCCCCCCGACCATCGGGGCGGCTACGCGCTTCATTACTTCGGATCCCGTGCCGGTGGACCAAAGAACCGGCAGTAGGCCGAATAACATGCTGGCCACGGTCATGAACTTGGGGCGAATGCGGCGAGCTGCTCCGGCCAGTATCGCGTTTTGCAGGTCGCCCTTTGTTTTCATGGAACCGTTTTTCAGAGCCGACTCGTAAGAAAGATCCAGATAAAGGAGCATGAAGACGCCGGTTTCCGCGTCGACTCCCAGCAAGGCGATGACGCCGACCCAAGCCGCGACGCTCAGGTTATAGCCGAGGGCGAACAGCATCCACACAGCCCCTGCGGCAGAAAAAGGAATAGCCAGCAACACGATCGCGGACTTAGCAAAGCTTCGCGTGTTCAACCAGAGCAATGCGGCCACCAAAAAGAGAGTAATAGGTATTACGACGCGAAGTGTCTCCCGTACAGACTGCATGGATTCGTACTGTCCAGCCCAGCGAAGGCTGTATCCAGGCGGAATTGCTACCGTTTTCGATAAGGCGTGCTTTGCGGCCTCCACGTAGGTGCCGATGTCGCGTCCGGCTAAATCGACGTAAACGTAACCGGTGATCAACCCGTCTTCATCGCGAAGCATGGACGGACCGGTTGCGGTGCGAAGCGTCGCCACCTCCGACAACGGGATGTAGTGCTTACCTTCTTCGATAGGAAGCAGTACATGATTTAAGGCGGGCAGGTTGCTCCGGAAATCGCGCAAGTACCGGACGTTGACGGGGTAGCGGGCACGGCCTTCAATCGTGGTTGTCACGTTATCGCCTCCAACGGAACTGGAAAGCGTCTGCTGTGCCTGCTGTATTGTCAGGCCGTATCGCGCGAGCTTCTCTCGACTCCAATCCACGTCAACGAAAAAGCCGTCAGCAGGACGTTCCGCGAATACGCTGCGTGCTCCCGGAACAGATTTCAGCACGTCGGCCACCTCCGTGCTGAGTTGCTGAATCCGCTCCGGCTCGGCGCCCTGAATTTTAATGCCGAGCGGAGTGCGAATCCCGGTAGTGAGCATGTCGATCCGGCCGCGAATGGGCATGGTCCACGCATTCGTTACGCCGGGAATTTGCAGAGCCTGGTTCATCTCGCTCACCAGCTTCTCTTCGGAAATGGTGTCGGACGCGATGTGCCGCAGGAACGGCTTAAGAGATTCGGGCGCCCAGCCGGAGTACCATGTTGGAACTCGCCGCCACTCGGACTTCGATCTCAGGGTGATCACAGTCTCCAGCATCGATAGGGGAGCTGGATCGGTGGGCGTATCGGCGCGACCGGCCTTGCCCAACACCCCGTCGACTTCCGGAAAGCTGCGCAGGATTCGGTCGGTTGCTTGGACCAGGCGGCCGGCCTCAGCAATAGAAATGCCGGGCATGGTGGTGGGCATATACAGGAGAGTGCCTTCGGCAACCGGCGGCATAAATTCCGAACCCAACCGCAGAAAAACCGGAATGGTGGAGAGAACAATGATCGCCGCAAGCCCGAATATGAGGAAGGGGCGGTGAAGCGACCAGCGCACCACCGGCTCGTAGAGGCGGAGAAGCAAGCGGGATGCGGGATGATCGTTTTCGCGCTGTATTTTTCCGACTAGCAGGAAATCAAGGCCGCGAGCCAACCAGGAAGGACGCAACCGGAAGCGGCTAACGCGAATCAGGGTCAGGCGCAGCGCCGGATCGAATGTGATGGCAAGAAAAGCGGCCACCAGCATCGCCAGAGTCTTGGTGTACGCAAGCGGCTTGAAGAGCCGCCCTTCCATGCCCTCTAACGCCAGCACTGGCAGGAACGAAACGCCGATGACCAGAAGCGAGAAGAAGCTTGGGCCGGCCACCTCCTTCACGGCGGAAACAACGACGGCGGTGTAGCTACCTCGACGGCCGGAAGCCTCCCACTCCTCTAGCCGTTTATGGGTTTGTTCGACGACGACGATGGCGGCATCGACCAGTGCGCCCGTGGCAATGGCGATTCCTCCCAGCGACATGATGTTTGCATTCAAGCCCATCATCCCGAATGGCAGGAAGGCGACAAGCACCGTCACCGGTATGGTGATCGCCGGGATCAGAGCGCTGGGAACGTGCCTGAGAAACAGGAAGATGACCACCGAAACCGTCAGCATGATCTGGAGAATCGTCCACTTGGTATCGGAAATCGTCTGTCGAATAAATAGGGAGCGGTCGTAAACAGGAACAACGTGAACTCCAGCCGGCAATCCGGGAGCAATTTCCCGGAGGCGAGTTTTGACGCGTTCGATGACTTGCAGGGCGTTCTCACCAATGCGCATGACAACAATGCCGCTCACCGCTTCGCCACCGCCATTCCAATCCGTAATGCCGCGGCGCAGATCGGGGCCGGCGACAACATCGCCGACATCCCGCACTCTCACTGGAATACCGTCTGATGTGGCCGTGACGACGGAATTGCCGATCTCCTCCGGGGAACGGGAATAGCCTAAGCCGCGCACCATGTATTCAGCGCCGCCAAAATCGAGGAGGCGTGCTCCGGTCTCTTCGTTCCCCCCGCGCACGGCATCGGTGACTTGTTTCATCCCGACGCCGAACTGCTGCAACCGCTGCGGATCGACGTTTACTTGATATTGTTTGCCAAATCCTCCGACGGCGGCGACCTCGCTCACGCCCCTTACCGATTTGAGGTGATAGCGCAGATACCAGTCTTGAACGGAACGCAGCTCGGCCAAGCTATGTTTGCCGGAGTCGTCGACCAGAACGTATTGAAAAATCCAACCCAGACCTGTCGCATCCGGTCCAAGGGTGGTTTTCACGCCCTTCGGCAATTCGGAAAGAACACCGGCCAGATATTCCATGGTCCGCGAGCGAGCCCAGTAAGGGTCGGTTTTATCCTCGAAGACAACGTAGACATAGGAGTATCCAAAATCGGAGATTCCGCGCACCGTTTTGACCTTGGGCGCCCCGTTAAGCGCGCTGATAATGGGATACGTGACCTGATTTTCGATGATATCGGGGCTCCGATCCCATTTCGAATAAACGATCACCTGCGTTTCGGAAAGGTCCGGCAGCGCATCCACGGACACGCGCCGCATCGAAAACCAACCGGCTAGACACAGCAGCGCCGTCGCGATAAGAACAAAGGCACGGTGTCGAACAGAATAGTCGACAATGCGGTCGATCACATCCGGCCTCGATGCGCCGAATCCGCCGGCTTCGCGCGGATCTTGTTGTAATAGGCGGCTGGATTCTTCTCGAACTTGGATTTACAAGACGGCGAGCAAAGTTTCACGCTGTGGCCCTCGTAGACGGCGACCTTGCCTTTGTCCTCAGGCGACAAAGGCATCCCGCAAACCGGATCGACTTCATTTATGGGCGTCGAAGCTGTTTTCACCGAAACGAGTTTTACAGCCGCGGGCGCAGCGGTGGCCTGCGTACTGGCGGCGTTTTGCAGACGGCTTTCCGAATCGAGTAGAAACATGCCCGCGACAACGACGTGCTCCCCTTCGTGCAAGCCGGACACAATCTGCACGCGATCGTCATACTCGGCTCCAACCGTCACCTGACGCGGCTCGAACACGCCGGCGGAACTGGATACAAAGACGATCTTCGAACGCCCGGAGTTGAGGAGGCTCTCAAATGGCACGGCAAGCCCGGCAGGCTGCGGAACACTGGCCTGAACATCGACAAACATATCCGGGCGCAGCATGAGCCCCGGATTGTCCATTTCAAGCCGGACCTCTAATGTGCGCGCCGCGGCGTCGAACTGACGCGAGCCGGTAATGCGAGCCTGATATTTCCGGCCACCATAAGTCACTGTCGCGATGCCTCCCGGCCGAAAAGCGCGAACATCGTTTTCGTAGACGCTGGCCAGTACCCAGACATGCGAAATGTCCGCGATGCGAAATAACTCTGCGCCGCGCGTTACTACCTGATCCCGAGAAACGTTTCGCGAGAGCACCAGCCCGGAAATGGGAGTTCGGAAATCGATATCGCGGGTGACCTCGCGCGTTCGGGAGAGATCGCGAATCTGTGCGGCGGTAAAGCCGTAGGACCGGAGCAGCTCCTCGTCCGTGCGGGCGTTGGCCTTCGAGCTTTTGATGAGTCCACTGCGAACCGCCGAAGCGGCTTGATCGAAGGTGCCGCTGGCAAGAACAAACGCCTGAACGGCATTGTAAATGTCGCGGCTGGCGACGAAGTAGGTGGCGAGTACCTCGTCTTTTTTGACCATACTGCCGGCGGCGTACGCGGATACGGAACGAACCACACCGTCGGCAAGAGCACTGACACGATCAACCCTGGTCTCGTCGACCGCAATCCGCCCGGCGGCGTGTACGGTCAACGTTCCTGAATGACTAGTCACAGGAACAGTTTCCAAACCGATCAGCTGTTGTTTGAACGAAGACAGCCGCACCGAACCCGGTGGAAGCGGGACGGGCATGTCCCTAGCGGGCGTCTCCGATTCGGAGTAGACCGGCTCAAGAGCCATGCCGCAATCAGGCGCAATACCAGGGTGATCCGATCGGTAGGACGGATGCATCGGGTCGTGATAGTAGAGCGGCTTACGATCCGATACCGCACCGGTTGGCGTCGGACGATGTGTGAAATAGCCGGCGACAAACATTCCACTGAGCAGGATGCACAAGCTCAGTATTTTCAACATGGACTGCATGGCGATAGCTCCGTTCCGAGAAACACAATAATGGAAGTACTGCTCTTGAGCAAAAAATCTACAAAAAACCGGAGAGCACATTGATCTTGTGCTCTCCGGTTTTTTCGGTTAGTGGATGGTTTAGCGACCGTTGCCGGTTAGACTGACTGCCGAATTACCCTGGCCGCCAATGTTGACGTTCAAGCTAGCCGACTTGTTGCCGAGGCCGAGGAAGCCCCTGGCGGGCTGGAACGTCACGGCAATGGTACAGCTTGAGTTCGCTGCGACCCTCGATCCGCATTGGCTAGTCAAGGTAAATTGGCCATTGCTGAAGGAGCCAAAACTAAGGCTTGGCGTAACGCTGAGCGAGGTGGCCGACGTGTTTGTGACGGTGACGTTTTGTACGGCGCTGACGGAACCGCGATTGACGGTGCCGAAGTTGAGCGACGTGGGAGCGACGATCACCGGCACATTGACGGTTCCATTGAGAGTGACGATCTTGTCCGTCGCCGGAGCGGCAGCGTTGATGGTCAGCGTGGTCGACTTTGCCCCGGCCGATGTGGGAGTAAAGGTCAGCTCGACGGTGCAACTGGCATTCACGGCCAAACTTGCCGGGCAGTTGTTGCTTTCAGCGAACTGATTGGAGCCCACCGAAATGCTGCTAATGGAGACTGGCCAGTTGCCGGTGCTGGTGACGGTGACCGTCTGCGCCGCACTGGACGCATTCACGGCCGAGGAAAAGGTCAGCGGCCCGACGGGGCTTACCGTAACGGCCGGCGTTACGCCGCCGGTAAGGCTCACCGATTGCGGCCCGGCGAGATCGGAAGAAGATACCGTCAAAGCGGCGGTGCGGACCCCGCTAGCAGTCGGTGCGAAGCGCACCGAGACGCTGCAGGACCGGCGACCCGCTAATGTCGCGGTACAACCGCCAAAGGTAGGTGAAGCGACCGAGAAGTCGGCGGCGTTCGCGCCCGATACGGCGAAGCGCAAGCGGGTGAGATTCGTTGTGCCGAGATTTTGAACCGTCACCGTCTGGACAGAAACGGTTGTGCCGAAAAGCAGAGCCGCCGGTGAGACGCTCATGGCCGTGCCGGTACCGCTCAGGGCCACGGTAAAGCTCGGATGCTGCGGGTCGTTGGTGTGAAACACCAGCGTGCCGGTCCGGCCGCCCGGGGCGCTTGCGCCGGTAGGTCGGAAGGTTACGTTCACCGTACAGGTCGCTCCCGCAGCGACGGTGGCGCAATTGTTGGATTGAGCGAAATCGCCGGTGACCGCAAACGCCGAGACTTTCAGACTCGAACCACCGATATTGGAGATGGTGACAGGAGAAGGCGCCGAAACGGTGCCCAGCGGCGTCACTCCAAACGCCAGTGACAAAGGACTCACCGAAGCAGTCGGCACCTGGATGGTCGGTGCGGTCATAGTTCCGGACCAGCTGGAAGCCAGAATGTTGGTCTCCGCCGTCTCTATGACCGGATTATTAAACAACTTGGTGGCGGCGACGCGATAAAAGTACTTTATCGATGGTGCCGCGGTGTTGTCGTTGTAGGTGCCGGCTGCGCCCACTGGAAGCTGGCTGGAAGCTGTCACCGACGGCGCGATGTGGAACGTGGCGAGACCCTGCGTGAAGCCGGCATCGGTAGCACGCTGAATATCGAATCCCGTGGCGCTAGCGGCAGCGTTTGTCCAGGTGAGATCGACCGAGTAGTCGGCGCGGCGGGCCGCCGTGCCGGCCGCCGGCGTTTCCGGCTCCACCTTGACGACGATGGGCCGCATCATGTCGTTCTCTTCATGGCCGAGTAAGTGGCAGTGCCAGACGTATTCCCAACCGAAGTTGACAAGCTGGTTCGACACAGTAATCGGATTGTTGGTCAACGGGTCGACATTCGTAAATGCCGGCGTGGTGCCGCTAGGACCGGCGGTGTCCAGGGGCGACGTCGGATCGAGCGGCCGGAAGCTGTCTGGAAGCGAGAACGGCAGCGTCGGCTTGATCGGCCGAAGCGCGACGATGGTGTCTGTTAACGGATTCATCCGAACAGTTTCCTTCCATCCCATCTCGTTGGCATCGGGCGGGTACATGGTTCCGTCCCAGGCCACGCGGTTGATCAGCTGCACGTCGAACATGTGGAAGTGAATGGAGTGTGTGTCGACGCCGTTGTGGGTCACGCGCCAAATTTGAACGTCGTTCGGATGGAGCGCACTATCATCGTGAGCGGTTGCGATTTCCGTCGGAGGATCGAACATCCACATCTGCACCGTGGTCTGTGTGAGGAAATTGGTGAAAGGCAGCTCCACGCCAAGCTGAGCCGTCATGCGACCCCAATCGGTGTCGAACTCTTCGGCGATTGCCTTCGGCTTCATATTGATCACCGTGTCGGTTCCGGTATTGGCGGCGGCATCGACGAATTTATTTTGCGTCAGGTCATAAGTGACGTCCTGAATCTTGGCGTAGATGTTGGAATTATTCCCATAAGCCTGCCCTGGGACAAGCGGCGCTTTCTGCTCAGAAGGGTAGACGGTTTTCATCGCAGTGGTGAACTGGCCCAGATCGAAGCCGCCGGACCCGCTGTCGACCGAACTATCGACAATAAACTGCATGACTGTGCGGGTGTTGGGGCCGTAGCCGGGAATGGTAGTCGGTGCGCCACCCGAATCGGTCTGGTCGGGATCGCCCGTATAGTAGTCGAGGCGAGCGTCGAAGCCCGGATTCGGTGCCGGCGCGTCGTTGTAGAGGATCAGGACTGCACCATTCGGCACGTTGCTGAAATCGACGATGACATCCGCGCGTTCGGCGGGGCCGAGAAGCAGGGCGTGGTCGCTGACGTTCAATGAGGTGATCACGCGGCGATTGTATTCGTAGTTGACCGGCTGGCTCGGAATGTCCACCGGCACCGGAAGGAACCCGCTGTCACTGCCGATCTGAATGATGTCGGGACCGGCTGTCGTCCAGTCGGGCACTCCGCCATCCCGGCCATCGGTGGGCCATGTTTTAGGCATTCCCTTTACCGGAGAGGAAGGAATCATTTTGATTTCGGTACACGCCGAGGGATCCGTAGCAGGCTTGCAAACACTCCCATTCGCGTCGGTGGCATAGTAAAACTGCAAGTTCCAGTGACGATCGTTCGAGGCATTGAGAATACGTAACCGGTACGCCTTGGTGCCCACGGTGATTTTGGGATAGGCGGTTCCATTGATCACGGGAGTGTCCATGAAGGCTTCCTGAACAGCGGAAGGATTCGGGAATGGCGGAACGGTAATGCTGGCTGAGCTCACCGGATCGATGGCGCCCGTGATCGGCGGATACTTAAGCCCCGTCACGGGAGGCCAAACCCAAGCGCCGTAGTCCCATCGTCCATAGCCGTTGACGACCGTATTGGGATCGTTCGGATTCTGGTTCGGCATGAATACGTGAGGGAACCAAAGCTGGCCATACTGGCCGAGGATCGAATCATTGCTGCCGTCGGTGGTAGAGATAACCGGATAGGTGCCGGTGGTATCGGTGGAAGAGTACCAGGTCGGGTCCTCCGCCATCAGCTGGTCCATGGAGTACGGAGCCGGCAGCCTGCCTGATTTGTCGACCGTGGGTGGCACGAAAGTTTTGTCTTGAATCACCAGTGGGATGCCGTAGCGGTAAGCGCCCTGGCCGGATTTATCGAGACCGGCTTGGTCGGGCAGCAGTTTGGCATTGCTCGGATTGGCGCCGCTTAAGTTCGTCCCTGCAATCAGATCTTCCTCCCACTTATCGCTGATCATGTAAGGCGCGGCTTCGCCGGCGTAAATGTTCTGGCGCGTCATGGCGTAGGAGTGGTCGTGATACCACAACATGCGGGCGCTTTGCTGGTTGGTGTAATACCATGTGTTCCATCCGCCGGATCCATCGGCGGGAGGTTGCGCCATGTCGGGCACGTTTTGCTGGCTGGCGCCTTTTTTCAGTGTCGTCGGATCGCCCGCCGGTGTGATCCACTGGTGCGGCGTTCCATCGCTGATCCAGGGCGTGATCCCGCCATGCAAATGCAGCAGGGCGCGATTTTCCGAATATATTTTCCCGTCCGGACCGGTTCCGGAGCCTCGCATCGTCTTATCGACCGGTAAAAAGCTTCCGCCTTTATCGCTCGTGGGAAGGCTGTTGGTGAACTTGATCCGAACCGGAACGTCGCGCTTGGCGTAAATGATCGGTCCCAGATAGTGGAAGCTGTTATCCGGACCGGATGCGTCATGGTAGCCCTGGAGAACGGTGGCCGGCAGATCGGTGTGCATCTGCTGCTTATAGCGCTTTAGTTCGATCTCATAGTAGTCGGCCTTGGTATCGACCGTTCCGTCAGCCAAAGTGGCATGGCCGGGAGTGGCAACGGGAATATAGTTGCCCAGATTATTGGCGTTCCCAGCGCCGACTCCGGCGATTGTGTCGACGAATTTACGGATACCGGTGCTCGGTGCCGGAATCATGTACCCGTTTGCATCGACAGCCGGCACGGGGTGCGTCGGGTCACTGTAATCGACGCGAGCAGGCTCCGGCAGCGGGCTAACGGCGTAGTTGCCGCAATTGAAGTAGTCGAGTATCCCAGGCTGGCAAGTGTTCGGTCCGGCATAGGCGCTGCCGCTCGCCGTCGCAAACGTGCTGCCCGGAACACCGATCGGGAACGATCCGTTCAGAATTGCGTTACCGTTCGCATCCGTGATCTGACCAGGCAGAATATTGGGCGAGGCAGGGGCTGACGGTGTCCCTGCGGACGCAGCTAGAGCGTTCGCTTTCAGGAGCTTCTTCGCCTTGGTAGCCGAACTTGGCTTGCTGGATGCAGCAGCAGCCCCCGCATTGGGAGACGAAGCGAGCGTTGCCGCCGCCGCCGCGGTCACCGTAGTGCTGCTGGCAGGCTGCGTAAGGCGCGTCTTGCTGGCGGCTTTAGCGGCAGCGCGGAGCGCGGCACGCTGCGCCCTCGCTTGTGCCGCCGCCGCTTTTCGCTGCGCGTTGGTGACGGTTTTCATGCGGCTAGCCTGCGCCTGCGCGGCGCTCACCAAACCAGCAGAAAATGGAGCGGGAGAGATGGTCTGAGCCTGGCTTGTACCCAAAGCCAATGCCGAGATTTGAAGTAAAACAATGAATTGTTGGATCGATTTTGAATAGTCCATTTGTTTCTCGCAAAATGTAAACGCTGTAGCGCCGAATTCATTTTTTACTTGGTTTCAATTAGAATGCAAATGGCTTACGTACTCCTACCGCCCTAACTGGGCTTGCAGAATACGTGTGTTACGAAGCAAAAAGAAAATAGAACTATCGGTAAGAGTTTTTGGTAATTCAGAATTATCCGAGGCTGCCTCCTGAGCAGATCGTGACGCGCCAATAGTCTTCCGGAAGCGCATGTTTTATCAGATTTTGCGACGTTCTATACGCCACGAAGAAACTTTTTCAAAAATCTCGCCGCTGCCGGCCGTTGAACGCAGACCAATAAACAGGGATGGAGCGACTTATCACAGTAGCCACCGGAGCTGCTAACACGTTTGATAGTAAGGGTAAGTGGGTATTAGTACTTGGAGAAGCCGCACTTCCCTGCGTAGTAATCACCGACTAAGTGCTTTTCGCGAACAGATTCAAATACATGGCATCGATCTGCGACGGATTCGCACAGCTTCACGCGATTTCGATGAATGTTTGCTGCCTCATTCGGTATTCGCCTGCCTGTTTCGCCAGCCCTGACGTTCATGAGTTTTTCAGAATCAACCTGCATACTGCTGGTGAGGACTAACTCTCATGAAAACATCAACTACGTGCGCTCTGCTTGCCGGGTTCTCTCTGGTAGCGTGGGCCGCCGATACGAAAATCCCCGTAGCCCAGCTCCCGCCGGCCGTACAGACAGCCATGAAAAATCAAACGGCGAACTCCACCGTTCTCGGGGCAACCGAGGAACGGGAGCACGGTCGCATGACATATGAGGTTGAAACCAAGCGAGACGGCAAAGGCCGGGATCTGACGTTCGCCGAGGACGGCTCTTTGTTGGAAGTCGAACAAGAGATGGATCTGAATAGCATTCCGGCACCTGCCAGGATCGGGATTCAAAAAAGGGCCGCCGGAGGAACCATCGAGAAGGTCGAGTCCGTGACGCAAGGAACAACGACCAGCTATGAGGCCGACGTGCAAACGAAGAGCGGCAAAACCCGGGAAGTAGCTGTCAACGCTGACGGAAGCCCGCGTAAATCCGATTAGCGAATAAATCTCAAATCCGCTCACTGTAGGAGCCACTACACCAACCCGCTGTGCCCTCCTTATGAAGCGTGCTTCAAGAAGCCATCCGGCACCCAGGATAATGATCCTGCTAGAGATCTGCTCACCCGGCTGAAAGGAAAATTGAGTGCGCCATGTTTCCGATGATGAGCGCCGTGCCAGGCTAGCCGTCCGGCATGCTCTGGCGCCGGCCTTCCACGTCAGTCAGCCTGAGGCGGTTGTCCGGGCTATGACCGTGCTCCACGCAACCGATCCGGCCACGGTTTACCTGTCCTACTGGGCACGCGTTCAGTCGCCTGAGATTGCGCACCTTGATCGGGCGCTCTACGAGGAGCGCAGCCTCGTTAAGCAACTCGCCATGCGTCGAACTCTGTTCGTGTTTCCCCGCGACCTGCTCGCGGCCGCATGGGGAAGTGCCTCGGCGCGTGTCGCGCACAGTCAGCAAGCTCGGATGGCCAAGGAGATAGTCAAAGCTGGAGTCGACACCGACGGAGAGAGATGGCTCAAACGCGTCCGCGCCCAGGTGCTCTCCGTCCTCGCCGAACACCCGGATGGCCTCTCGGCTCTCGATCTGCGCAAGCTGGTGCCGATGATGCGCGTCAAGGTGTCTGTGTCCGCAAGCAATCCATGGTCGGCTTCACAAGTGCTGACCTATCTTGGTGCGCGCGCCGACATCGTGCGCGCAACCAATATCGGTCACTGGCATACCGCTCGGCCACGGTGGACGCTGACGCGCCACTGGCTAAGCCATATTCCGGATCCCTGCAACGCCGCCGATGGCTTTCGCGAGCTCGTGCGCCGTTGGCTGCGAACGTTCGGCCCTGGTACCGAGGATGACTTGGTCTGGTGGCTGGGAGCGACGAAAACCGTGGTGCGCGCCGCACTGGCCGAGCTCGCTGCCGTCGAGGTTTCCCTCGATCACGGCGCTCATGGCTGGCTGTTACCCGATGACATCGAGGACACACCGGACCCTGGTCCATGGGTGGCGCTCCTGCCCATGCTCGATGCAACCGTGATGGGCTGGCAGAGCCGTGGTTTTTACCTCGACCGCCATCAGCAGCAGCTGTTCGACAGTCAGGGCAACGCGGGTACGACAATCTGGGTCGATGGCCGGGTCGTCGGATACTGGGCGCAGGACAACGTGGGTGCGGTGCGACTGCGACTGCTGGAGCGAGTCTCGGCTCGCGCTCGTCGTGCTCTCGAATCAGAAGCGTTGCGACTAACTGAGTGGCTCGGCGGCGTTCAACCATCGACCGTCTTACGAACGCCGGCCATGGCCGCCGACATTGCCAACAAAGGCGCTTAACATAGCGGATCGGCTGTTTATCTTTCGCGCTTCGGGATCATGCGGCGTGAAATAAATATAAATGCGAAATGTTCTGTCGGGAATTATTCTTATCCTTAGATTCCATTGCTCCGTGAGTTGGCTCACGTGCGCGAGAGCGGAGAGACAGTATGACAAGCGAAGGATTGGACCCCAGTTGGCTCGATCGCAGCCTTTTCCCCTTTACGAGCCGGTTTCTCAACATCGATGGCAATACGATCCACTACATCGATGAAGGCAGCGGGCCTACACTTCTGCTGCTTCATGGCAATCCGACTTGGTCCTTTCTTTACCGGCACATCGTTCGCAAGCTGTCGCCGCATTTCCGATGCATCGCTTTGGACTATCCCGGCTTCGGGCTCAGTACGGCGAAACCCGGTTACGCCTTTCTGCCGCGCGAGCACTCCGACATCGTTGAAAAGCTCGTTGACCATCTCGGGCTCAAGGAGATACGGATTATGGTGCAGGATTGGGGTGGCCCAATCGGTCTCGGG
This sequence comes from Bryobacteraceae bacterium, assembly GCA_965219315.1. Classification (GTDB taxonomy): domain Bacteria; phylum Acidobacteriota; class Terriglobia; order Bryobacterales; family Bryobacteraceae; genus Bog-105. Next base: position 925,662 of record CBDCNB010000001.1, read on the forward strand.
TTCGCCGGTCGTCGACCAGAGCTGGTGCATTCGGTCGTCCTAGGCAACACCTTCGCGTGGCCCGCGCAAAGATCGAAAGGCCTACCCACCTTCTCCAAGGTCGTTGGCGGTGGTCTCGCACGAATTCTTATCACTCGGTATAACGCCCTGGCGAAATGGCTGATACCTGCAGGGATCAATCGAAAGCTGACGGAGCAGGAACTCGCTGCCTATATGGGCCCGTTTTCCACCCCTGGCTCCCGGCTTCCGACCTGGATCTTCGTTCACCAGATCCTTGCCAGTGGCAAGTATCTTTCCGAGGTGGAAGCCGGGCTCGTAAGCTTGAGAGAGAAACCGGCCCTGGTGGTTTGGGGCGAAGCAGATGGCGCGTTCCGAACACCGGATCGGCTTCGTCTCATGCAGCACTTTCCCAACCATCGCGTCCGCGTTCTTGCCGGGGCGAAACACTTCATTCAGGAGAATGCCCCTGACGAAATCTGCGCGGCCGTCATGGAGTCGGCGCTCTCACCTTGAAGTTCAGCGCTTCTCCGATCTCAAGTTTGGGTACTACGATTTTTGACGTTTCGTGTATTGACCCTGTATGGCAAGGAAACTGTCAGGATTGGCGTCACTGCATGGACGCAGGCAATCCGGTTGGTATTCTGAGTTGTTTGCCTGCCGCTGCGGAATCCACCTTGCCTCTTCATTCCAAGACCAAACAATTTCTCGACGAACTGAAAGCTCTGAATCTGCCTCCTAAGCAGACCACGCCGATCGCCGAGCTGAGAAAAAACGCTATCGCAAAGACCCTCTCCGATACCGCTCCCACGGAGGTCGGTTCCGTGACGAACCGCATCGTCCCAGGGCCGGGCGGGGAACTGCCGCTTCGCATCTACAGGCCGAAAACCGAAGCAACCTTCCCGCTGCTCGTCTACTTTCACGGCGGCGGCTGGGCGGTAAATAACCTCGATACACATGACGAGCTCTGTCGAAAACTCACCACCGAAACAAACAGCGTCGTCGTCTCAGTCGATTACCGCTTAGCTCCGGAATCGAAATTTCCCGCAGCCGTGGACGATGCCGCGGCCGCGACGGAATGGGCGGTCGAACATGCGCGGGATCTGCAAGTCAACCCTCATCGGCTCTTTATCGGCGGAGACAGTTCCGGAGGAAACCTGGCGGCGGTTCTCGCCTTGCGCTTCCGAGATCGCGGCGGCCCATCCCTTGCCGGACAAATTCTCTACTACCCGGCCACAGATTTCTATGAACCAGGCACGGAGTCCTATCGATCCTTCAGCGACGGATATGCGCTGACGCGGGCCGATATGATCTGGTTCTGGAACCTCTATCTGCCCAATAAGGAATCCGCCGACAACCCCTACGCCTCGCCCCTGCGTGCCAAAGACTTGAGCGGCCTTCCGCCGGCGCTCATCATCACCGCCGAGTACGACCCGCTCGTGGACGAAGGTCACGCCTACGCAGCTCGGCTGCGACAAGCGGGCATTTCAGCCCAATACTCCTGCTACGAAGGAACCATCCACGGTTTTCTCATCGTTTCGACCCTCGCGGAGGACACCGCCCGTGCCGTCGCCGAGTCCAAAGCTTGGATCGCCAAAACAATCGCCGCCCCATCCAGTCTTGCCGCTAAGGAATGATGATCGCCGCATTCGTCGCTAACGTTCCCGCCGCCGTGATATCCCCGCGTCTTTGTAAATAAAATACCTGCCCGAAAATCACCCAGTTCCCTGTATTGGCGGAGAATAATCCCTGCGCCGAACCGAATAATGCGCCGTCGGGGCTGTTGATGCGAATGTCATACGGGCAGGTGGCGTCAGCCGTGATAGTAGTAACTCCAAACGCCGCATCCGCCACAATCGGCGTCGATGAAAAAATCAGCGCGGTACAGGCGGCAGGCTGCGCACTGGCGGAAATCCTCAACATCGCCAGATTCCGCTGCCAATCCGCGTTGCCTTGCGGCTGAAGGTAAAGCAGCGTGCCATCGGCCACCGAAACTCCTGTTACGCTGCCCGCCCCTTTACCCGTGGCCAAAACCTGTCCTGCCGCGTCGCCAAGTCGTAGGTCCCAGGCGCAGGCGGCATTCACGCTGACATTGGTGGAACCGCCCGGCGCGGCCAGCGGATTCGGATCGGCGGCAAACTTTGTTATCGTGCAGGTCGGCGCTACTTGGTCCGGCAGCCGCGTGTTGATCGTAAACGTCGCCATCGTCCCCGCTGCGGCGGTAACCCCTCGCTGCTGCATATAAAACGAAAGGCCATTCACCACCCAATTCCCCGTCTGCAGCGACACCTCTCCCGTCGCGCTCCCCAGCACTGCGCCCCCAGGACCACCAATCCGAACATCGTAAGGACAACTCGCGTTCGCCCGGATCGTCGCCACATTCAGCCGAGTCGTCGTAACGATCGGATTGTCCGCCGCCGAAAAGTCGGTCACCGTGCACCCCATCACCGCCGGTTGCACCAGCAGCGTCAGAACCGAAAGCGTGTTCGCCGCACTCGTGCTTCCATGCGGCTGCAAATACATCGTCATCTGGTTCGTCACCCAGTCGCCTGTCTGCAAAACGCTGTAGCCGCGCCCCTCTTGAAACTCCGGTCCGTCCGGCGCGCCGATCCGAACATCGAACGAACAATTCGTGGCTGCCGTAATCGTTGTCTTGCCGTAGGGATTATTCGTCACAATCGGGTTCGGACTAGCAGTAAACGCGGTCGCAATACAGCCTTGCCCGGTCTTCACCTGCACCGTGAGATTCGCCAGCGTTCCGCTCGGAGTGGCATTGCCACTCTGTTGAAGAAAAAAGCTCAGTCCGCTCGTCACCCAGTTGCCTGTCAGCGTGGAGCTGTACCCGTTACCCGTCGCAAACAACGGCCCACCGGGACTGCCGATACGAATCTCATAAGGACAAGTGACATTGGCATTGATGGACGTAATCCCAAACGGATTGTTCGTATAGATCGGATTCGGACCCGCGACAAAACTCAAAACCGTACAACCGGGAACCGAGTAGTTGCCGCTTCCCACGCCGCTCAGAGCGACCGTTTGTGGCCCAACGGCAGTGTTGATCACCAACGAAGCAGACCGATTCCCGTTCGCGCTCGGCGTAAAGCCGACGAAGATCGCGCAGCTCGTCCCCGGCGACACTGTCGAGCCGCAGCCGTTCTTTATCGAAAAATCACCGGCATTTGCTCCGCTCAGCACCACCGAACTCACCCCTAACGGCACATTCCCCGGGTTGGCCAACGTCACGTTCTGCGATGCACTCACGGTGCCCAGATTCTGATAAGAAAACGAAAGCCGAGTCTTGTCGATTGCCGCGCCTGCGGCACCCACGCCCTGACCTGTCAGCATCACCGCTTGTGGAGAGTTTCCGGCATTTGTCCCGATGGAAAGCAGAGCGGACCGCACTCCCACCCCCGTCGGCCTGAAACTCACCGCAAACGAGCAACTCCCCCCCGGGTTGACCGTCGTTCCGCAGGGGTTAACAACAGAAAAATCACCGGCGTTCGTTCCGCTAAGGCTGACATTGTTGATGTTCAGCGTTGCCGTGCCGCTATTCCGAAGCGATACACCCTGCTGCGCGCTGGCGGTGTTCAAGCTTAGCCCTCCGAAATCAAGAGCATTCACACCTACAATCGCCTGCGGAACTCCCACCACCGTCGCCGTGACCGAAATCCGCTGTGGATCGACGCTGGCCGACGTCACCGCATTCACCACCACCGTCTGCGTCCCCAGTACGCTAGGTGAAAACTGAATCTCTAACGTACAGCTCGTCCCAGCGGAAACTTGCGATGAGCACGTGGTGCTTCCTAAAGAAAACAGCGCCGTATTCCCGGATACCAGCGTGGCACCGTCCAAATAAAGCGTGCTGTTCGCCGAATTCGTTAACGTAAGCGTGCCCGTCAAAGGCGCTGAATTGAGCACGACATTCCCGAATGTAAGCGGGCTGATATCGGCCTGCCCGGACGTGCGTGTTCCAACCAGCGTCACCGATTGCGGCGCATCGCCGGCGGAATCCGAATAAACTAGAGCACCTTCTGTTACACCGGCGCGTCCCGGCTGTGGCGTAAAAACAACTATGACAGAACAGCTCGATTGAAAAGCCAAAGGGGATCCACACGTATTCGCCGTGCTCGTAAACTCCGGCGAAGAGAAACCCACTGATGAAACACTCATCGCGGTACCGCCGGTATTGATCAATGTGATGGTCTGCGATTCGCTACTGCTTCCCACAATGTGCGTGCCGAAATCAAAGCTTGTTTTATTCGGAACAACCGGGCCTCCTGTCATAATCACCCGCCGAATCGCCCCATTCGCCGCATCGGCAAGATACACATTCTTCTCTCGATCAAGAGCGACACCGATCGGCCCATTCAACGATGCGCCTAAAGCATTCACCCCATCGGCCATATCTCCTCCCGTACTGCTACTCCCCGCGATGGTGGAAATAACGCCACTCTTGGTGTTTACAAAACGAATCCGATTATTGCCGAAATCGGCGATATACAAATTACCCGCCGCATCCGTCCGAACATCGTAGGGTGCCCGAAGCTGTGCGCTAGTTGCCGCGCCGCGATCACCGCTAAATCCAGCTGTGCCGGTCCCTGCCACGATAGAGGCCTCCCCCGAAGAAAGAACAATTTTTCGAATTACATTGTTTTGTGAATCCGCAATGTATAAATTTCCGAAAAGGTTCAAACACAATCCAGCGGGGTTGTGAAGCGTCGGCCCCACTCCATTGCCTGCCAAGGCAGTAATCACCTTGGTAGAGCTATCCACTTTTCGTACCGCGTTATTGGTCGTATCGGAGATATAAAGATTCCCTGCGGAATCCACCGCAACTGCCGTAGGTCCGTTAAGATGAGCACTCGTTGCTAGCTGATTGTTTCCGGAACAAAAGGAATAATCGGTACAGATCGACTCGCTTCCTGCAACGGTCGTAATAATTCCGGTCTGATGATCCACTTTGCGGATTCGGTTGTTCGCCTGGTCGGCAATATACAGGTTGTCTGCTGAATCGACTGCAACACCGTTCGGACTGTTTAACAATGCGTTTACCGCAAGACCGCCATCACCGGAAAAGCCCAAGTGGTTTTCGGTTCCGGCCACCACTGAAGTTTGCTGCGTACCCGCATCGATACGAAACACCTCTTCCCTCACTGAATCGGCCACAAAAACATTGCCCGCCGAGTCCAACGCTATTCCTGTCGGGTATTGAAATTTGGACCTGTCACCAAAAGTATTGATATTGCCCGGCGAAGGCGAAGAACCGCTTTGTGCCTCCAGGAGCCTTGGCAATAAGCTGAGAAGAACGCCTACGAATAAACAGATCCCGATGTTCCAAAAAAAACCCACCACGTAAGAAGTGGCAGTCCGCGCCCGATTTACCGCCCCGGATTATTCCGACCCGCTTACCCTCACAGCACACCCTGATAAACCTTCACTCCGATATCCGTCGCCGCCCGTTCCAGCCTTTCATCGTGCGTCCAAAAAGGAGCATTCGAAAGCAGCGCCGAAGCAAGCAGCTGAACGTCGATCCAACCCACTCCGCGTCCCCAAAGCCGATGTCTCTCCACCAGCCCCATCACTTCCTCATTACTCGCCGCGGTAGCCATCGGCATCGCATGCAAGTACCGCAAAAGCTGCGCTCGGTTCCTCAAATTACCGCAAGCTAGTTCACCAATCACCAGAGGATGAAGCAAAACAAACGCTTCCGATAAAAACGCACTTAATGTCTCATCCTTCTTCTTAAGATGATTCACCCAAACCGAGGTATCGACCAGAATCACAATTCGGAATCCAGCCGCCGCCTCGGTATCGGCGACAAATCAGGCTCCGACCCGCCCAGCGTTGCTAACCTTTTCCCTGTCTCCCGCATCACCAAAGCCCTCAAACCAGCCCGCACCAAGGCAGTCTTTTCCTCGATACCCGTCAATTCCCGCGCTCGTTCCACCAGCTCATCATCCACAATCAACGTCGTCCTCATATGCATCATTATGGCACATCTCCGCACATCCCCAACCCACCTTCAAGCATCCCCTCCTGCATCATTACGCCCATTACTAAGCTATCGTCCCCACCAACGGACTACTCGCACTGGCATACTCACGCTTTTTCATCCGTCCCGCCAGGAACGCCGCCCGCCCGGCCTCTACCCCCAACCGCATCGCCACCGCCATCCGCTCGGGATCATCCGCCTCGGCTATGGCCGTATTCAGCAGCACCCCGTCATAGCCCAACTCCATTGCCACCGCCGCTTCCGACGCCGTACCCACGCCCGCATCCACAATCAGCGGCACCTCCGTAATCGCCTCCCGCAGAATTTTTAGATTCACCTGGTTCTGAATCCCCAATCCAGAGCCGATCGGCGCTGCCAGCGGCATCACTGCCGCCGCTCCGGCATCCACCAATTTACGCGCATTGACCAGATCGTCGGTCGTATACGGCAGCACCACAAACCCCTCCTTCACCAAAATCCGAGTCGCTTCCAGCAGCCCCTCGTTATCGGGAAACAGCGTTTTTTGATCCCCAATCACCTCCAACTTGACCCAGTTCGACAATCCGACCTCCCGGCCCAGCCGCGCCGTACGCACCGCCTCTTCCGCGGTAAAACAAGCAGCCGTATTCGGCAAAATATGGATCTTCGATCGGTCGATAAAATCGAGCTCCGATTCCTTCGAACGGTCCGTCAAATTCACCCGGCGCACCGCCAGCGTCGCCATTTCCGTTCCCGATGCCGCATGGCATCGCGCCATCAACTGCTTGCTGCGGTACTTTCCCGTGCCGACGAAAAGGCGTGAATGAAATGTCCGCCCAGCGATCGTGAGAACATCTTCCATCCTTCTATTATGAAGCGCTTGTTGCCGCGCTGGTCCTGGTCGCGAATACCACTGGCATTTACGTCATGGCGAGCAACGGCTGACGCGCCGTCGCCGGCAATTCCATCGTCACCAATAACCCGGGATGCGCGTTGCGTACCCGCAAACTCCCTCCGTGCACCGTCAGCGCGCGCTCGGCTATCGAAAGTCCCAGCCCCACTCCTCCGCCGTCATGCCGGTTCCGGTCTGTTTCCGCCCGGAAGAAAGGATTACATAATTTCCCCAGGTCCTCTTCGGAAACTCCGGGGCCATAGTCACGTACGCTCATCGTCGCCGTCCCATTCACCAGCTCCAACTTCACCTCCACCGGCGTCTCGTATGGCGCAAACCGAATGGCGTTTCGTACCACGTTCTCTACCGCCCTTCGCAGCAGCTCGCCATCGCCGGCGACCGTGGCCCGTTCCGACGCGACGAAATGTACCCGGCAATTCCGCGCCTGCGCCTCCACCCCGCTGTCTTCCACCACCTCCCGCAGCAGCTCCTCCAGCGCAATCTCGCCCGTCGCCCGCGACGAAGGCTCGTTCTCCGCCCGCGTCACCAGCAACAACTCCGAAACCAGCTTGCTCAGCCGCTCCATCTCCTTATTGATCCGCCCAAACGACCGCTCACGGTCCGAACTGGTTCGCGCCAACTCCACCGCAAATTCAAGCCGCGCCAAAGGCGAACGCAACTCGTGCGAAACGTCCTGCAATAACCGGCGCTCCGCCGTCAGTAGCGTCTCGATACGACCCGCCATCACGTTGAACGTAGCCGCTAAATCGCCAAACTCGTCCCGGCGCTTCGTATCGGCTCGCACCTGCAAGTCCCCGCTACCAAATCGCTCCACCACTTGCGTCAAACGGCGTAGCGGCGACGCAAGATAGATCGCCAATAGATAGCAGAACAGCACCGTCACCACCAAAATCCAGAGATAAGATGACGTCAAACTCCACGGTCCGGCAGGAATCACCATGTCCACCACCAGCCAGTACGCTCCATCCCTCGACGGCCATGCCATCACCGCTCGGCCCCGCGTTCGCCATCGGTGTGGACGAACCTGCCTCATCAAATCGTCCCGATTCTCACCGGTCACCAGGTCCGTGTTGTTCCTATCTAGTAACTTATATGATCCGGGAAAGTACTTCTGCAAGTGCGCAAAATAACTTTGCAACCCGGCCGATCCCCCCGTCCGGTATGCGGTCCGCGCCTCATGGAGATGGTAAGAAACCGAGCGCGAAAAGAAGTCATGCCGCCCGGGCGCAAACCGATGACGAAACGCGTTCATCGTCGAAGCCGCCAGACAAACAATCAAAGTCGCGGCGAACCAAAGCAGAATCTTGACGAAAATCGATCTCATGCCGTTCCGCCTCGTTCAATTACGAAGGCGACTCCTCGCGGGAAAAAAGATATCCCACCCCGCGTACCGTGCGGATCAAATTGCCCTCCCGGCGCAGCTTCTTGCGTAAATGACTGACGTGCACATCCAACGCGCGTTCCAGCGGGCTGGCTTGACGGTTATAAAGAAACTTAGCCAGGTCGTCGCGCGACACCACCCGCCCCGCCAACCGGATCAGCACCTCCAGAATGTCGAACTCAATCGACGTCACTTCGAGGCGCTCTCCCCGACGCCATGCCTCGCGTGTCGCCGGGTTCACACGCACGCCACTGGCCTCCCATACCTCCGGTTTCAAAGTCGGCGTCCGGCCTACCCGGCGAAGAACCGCTTGTATCCGCGCCAGTAACTCATCCGGATGAAAAGGCTTCGGTAAATAGTCGTCCGCACCCGCATGCAACCCGCGTATCCGATCCTCATGTTCTGTCCGAGCTGTCAGCATGATCACCGGTACCGAACTCCGCCTCCGCATCGCTTGCAGCACTTCAAAACCATTCAGTCGAGGCAGCATCACATCCAACAGCACCAGATCGAAGCTCCCGTTTAACGCCCGCCTCAGGCCATCCTCGCCCGTGTAGGCACACTGAACCACAATCTCCTTCGTGGCCAGGAACTCGCTCATCAGCGCCCCTAACTCCACGTCGTCGTCCACCAGCAAAATCGATAAGTTTGCCAAAAGTGATTACGCCGGCTCAATCACCGCTACGCAAAATGGTAACGCACCTCTCCCAACCAGATGGCCAATATGTTATTCTCATCTTCGTCGGACCGGACAGGTGGGTGAGTGGTTAAAGCCAACAGACTGTAAATCTGTCCCTCCTTGCGAGGTACGAAGGTTCGAATCCTTCCCTGTCCACCAGTTTTCGTCCCGCGAAGACTCGATACAGGCCGTTGTAGCTCAGTTGGTAGAGCACTTCCTTGGTAAGGAAGAGGTCTCGGGTTCGAATCCCGACAACGGCTCCATCTTTTCCAAAACTTATATGAATTCTCGCCTCAAGCGAGGATGCCGAGAGGGGCGTTTTAAGCACGCACGAACGCCGCCCGCCCCGGCGCAACATACGTGGGGCCGCTGTAGGAACAGTCCCTAAGTGGGTACATCCCGTTCAATAAGCAGATACAGTCTCGATTGGGTAAGGTCCCAAGAAGCGTTCGCCGTTGAAGTGGATCAGGTGAGATGGCGCATCTGCTACCCACACCTCCGTTTCCCATGCGATCTCACCAAGATAGCGACCCATAACAGCGCGGCTCGGAAATGCTGTGACGTAAACGAGTCCTGCGCGTGATCCCGTAAAGAGCTTCGTCAAATCTGTCTGGCGTTTGGCGCCCACGGGTCCGTGACTGGTAACCGACTCGATCAGTAGCAGCCATTGTCGCTCTGGGTAATAGAGCACAACATCGGGCATCTTGCCGTGGGCGTCGATATTGATGCCGAGTTCGGCCAGCAACTGAGCATCGAAATAGGCCCACTTGTCGCCAGTGTCGCCAGCATAGATTAGAAGACCACCAGGTACGAAGCGAGGTCCGAAGTCTTCGATGATCGCCCGGATTAGCTCGCTGTGTTCGCCAGGGCTAAGGGTGATCTTCTTACCTTGCGCGATCTGGACCGGCACTAGGTTCTGCTTTCGCTCCTTGGCATATCGGGCGGCCATTGTCTGGTGCTCCGCTAGGTATGCAGTTAATTTGCCGTGCCACTTCCGCGTGCCGAAGCTCCGTATCAGATTGAGCGCGGCTGGCTCAATCTGGTAAACCGCCGCAGGGCTATTCACCGGACGTTCTGGCTTGTCCGGGTTATACAACACAATGCCCGCATCCACGAACTGGTGCATCGTTCCGCGACGTACCGTCTCACGAGTATTGGGTTTCCACCGTTTCTGGTAATGCTCGGCCACCCAATCCATGATTGGAGTGATTCCCATCAGCGGATTCTCAGCCTGCGCCCATTTCTTGTCGGGGGTAAGGTTTAGCAGTGCCAACAAGCAAAGAGAGGAGCGCTCATTTTGTTGCTCACGAGGAAGTCCCAGCGAAAGCAGCACCCGTTGGGCATTATTGAAATGGTCATTGTTCATTGAAGGTTCGTGAGTTGCTCGTCCAGCATGGCTTGCGTCAGCTCACGTTGAGAGGCTGCCCACTTCCCCAGTGCCATTAAAGCGGCATTGCTTGGATATTTCAACAGCCGAAGGTCGGTCGCATTGACCTGGGTGTGTCCATTAAACCGGCGGAAATGGTCATCGACAGCCGTTGTATTGAGGAACGCGGCCAAGCCATAGGCTAGATATTCATTCAGACCTTGCTTGTCCTTGTGGAAGACGTTCAAGTGATTTTCAAAGCCAAGCATTGCTGCCCCGAAAAAGATATCTGGCCTGACTACGCTAGCGACAATACGCCGACGTTCCTCCTTGGCGGAAAAGCGTCGGACGACAGTGTAAAATCCGTTCGGATAGAGCCATTTCTCGGTTAGGAGATTACGCAGGATTGCGTTGCCCCGTTTAATACCTTCCTTGGGCCAATGCGTCTCTTGTCGGCTGAAATGGCCCGCGTAGAGTAGAGGAACCGTGCCAGGTTCCGGCATCTGCGTGATGTGATCCTTGAGCCTGAAGTCCACGACTGGGCCAGTGGAAATGTTAATGCCTAAATCTCTCAACGAAAAACGGACGGCTCCGGACAACTCGATATCGCTGTGTTCGTCAGATTCCGGCACGTAGATGAATTGTTCGCGATCACCCGGAAACACGATTCGGTCGAACGGGTGAGTGTGGATCGTAAGATCGGTGAACTGGTCGTCGGTGGAGTGTGACACTGTTACTTCGCCCTGACAGCCTCCCCGCTCGATCATTAGGATCACATTCTCCTGCAGCACGGCGTCATCCTCGAAAGCTTTGGTGCGCGAGTCGAATAGGTGGATGTAGCGGAGAGCCGCGTAGTGTAGCAAAAACTCTCGGAACGGCCGGTAATACGGCCCGTTGCAGAAGCTACGTGGAATGATGGCTACGAGCTGGCCGCCTGGCTTCATCAGCGCCAGCGAAAGTGCGACGAATGCAGAGTACAGGTTGACCGTTTCAATGCCGGCCTGACGAAGAACCAGCCGATGTTCCGCCTTGCTGTTTATTTTCCTGTAGGGCGGATTCAGGATCGCGTGGGTGAACCGGCTCCCCTGCAGACTTTGTAATGCAGCCTCAAGAATGAAATCCTTCGACGAAATCTGGAATCGAACGGGCAAGCGTTCGGCATAGCTCGCAAAAGTGCTTTCTAGATGTTGCCGAAGAGTATCGTCGATCTCGTAGGCCTCGATTTCGACGCTCTGAAAATCGAAGCCCTGATCCAAAGTCCAGCGGTCCAAAAAAGCGCAGGAAAGCGCCCCGACGCCCGCGCCGGCGTCCAGCAATCGACAGATTTGCAGAGTACTTGGTGGAAAAAGCGAGGCCATGAACCGGGCTACTCTTGACGGTGTCATGAACTGACCCAACTGGGATTTCCGTTTCGGGGCTATACGTGGTGCGACCTCGCGGCGTATCTTATCGGCATGGTCGAGTAATTGAATCGTCAACGATCAATGATCCGATTCTTCCAAAGAGAGATAATAAACCCCTGAATGGAGAGTATTAGAAGTGATTTAGCAGCGTTCATGAGCACCGTAAAAAGCTATGGTAGCCAATGACGCTCTCTAATCTCTTTAACTTACACCTAGTCTTAAATTTGGTAAGGAAGAGGTCTCGGGTTCGAATCCCGACAACGGCTCCATCTCCTTGGTCAACTTACCTGCACCGCAATTCGCCTAACCCAACGGCACTGTGCCTACAAACAACTTATAATCTGTTAAGGGTACAGGCAGTGTCCAAATCCCGGCAACGGGCTCCATTTTGTCCTCTGTCCCCTTTTGGCCTTTAACGGCTTCTATCTCACAGGCTGCATGAAAACATCTTATTTACTATCTCTTGTCCTCACAGCGGAGCTCCTGCTCGCTCCCTTCGTCGCCACGTTGCATGGCGCCTCTCCCGGCGGGGTCGAAAAGGTGGCCGGCAAAATCACCCCGCACCTGCCCGATCCAGGCAACACCGGCGTGCCAAAACAACAGCAGGAACAGATTGGTTTGCAAGCCGTTTCCGAAGTCTATCAGCAGATGCCCGTTCTTCCCGACTCCAGTCCGGAGGCGCAGTATGTCCAGCGACTCGGCAAAAAGCTGGTCACCGTCATCCCGCAGCAGTACTCCTGGCCCTACCAGTTCCACGTCATCGCACAGAAGGAAATCAACGCCTTCGCCGTACCGGGCGGTCCCATTTTCGTCAACATCGGCACCATCACCGCCGCGGAAAATGAAGCCCAACTCGCCGGGGTCATGGCCCACGAAGCTTCCCACATCTACATGCAGCACTCCATTAAGCAGATGAAACATCAGCAGGTGCAGCAAGGAATCTTCGGCGTCTTAGGTGCCGTTCTCGGCCAGGTCGGCGGCGTGACCGGTGCGTTGGGACGTCTCGGCGCCGGCATCGGCAATGGCCTGCTCAGCTTGAGGTACTCCCGCTCCGACGAAGCCCAAGCCGATTCCGTCGGAGCCATCATCATGTACAAAGCCGACTACAATCCCGTCGCCATGGCACAGTTCTTCCGTAAATTGGAGGAGCAGGGCGGCGGCAACGGCCCCAACTTCATGAGCGATCACCCCAATCCAGGCAACCGCGTCGCCTCTATCGAAGACGAAATCAAGAACTGGCCCTCCGAAAACTACGACACCGACAACGCCGCGTTCCTGCGCATCCACCAACAAGCCGCAAGCGTACACGCCTACACCGCGCAAGAGATCGCGCAAGGTGCGAAAAACGGTACTTGGGCCGCGCAAAACCGTCAAAGCGGTGCCACCCCGCAGAACTTGCCCGCCCCTTCCAGTGCCCCGCCGTCTGCCTCCGCTAATCAGCCTTTAGGCGCTGTCCCCTACGCGCAAGTTCGCCCCAGCGGCAGCTTTGCTCGTGTACAGACCAATCTCCTGAGCACTGTTCGTCCCAACAACTGGCAGGCCTATCCCGCCGACAACAATTTGGGACTGACGATCGCCCCTCCCGCCGGCGTCGCCCAGGGCGCAGTCGCCTACGGAGCACTCGTCAACATCGTCGACAACCGCAACGCGCCTTCCATCGACCAAGCCACCAGCGCCCTGGTCTCCCAACTGCAGCAGTCCAACCCCGGCCTTCGCGCCACCGGCAATCTCAGCCGGATCAAGGTCGGGGGAACCGATGCCCGCAGCATCGAAATGACCGGCACCTCGCCCATCCAACAAAACGGCCGCGCCGAAAGCGAGCGCGACTGGCTCGTCACCATGTCCCGTCCGCAAGGCGGCCTAGTTTATTTCGTCTTCATCGCTCCCGATAAAAACTTTTCCAACCTCCGTCCCACCTTCCGTAAAATCCTCGACAATACCCAACTCCGTTAGTCAGGAACGCCACTGCACCGTTAGCCGCCTCTGCTTCTTTTCCGCAAGAGAATGGCAGCTACCATCTTCATGGCAAGGCAGCGTTCAATGGCTGACCTCAGATCTGAGCTGTCCCGCCATCCACACACAGCTCGACCCCATTTACAAAGCTTGAGTCATCCGAAGCCAGGAACAGCGCCGCCGTCGCGATCTCCTCCGGTCGTCCCATCGTGCCTCGTGGAATCTGAGATACAAGGTACTCCTTGCCCTCCGATCCGAACGGTTCTAGGATAGGCGTGTCGATGGTGCCTGGGCTCAACACATTGACGCGAATGTTACGGTCCTTTAAATCTATTACCCAAGATCGGGCAAATGCGCGCAGCGCCGCCTTGCTTCCTGCATACACGCTAAGAGCAGGAAATCCCTTCAGGTGGGCAATCGAGCCATTCAAGATGATCGAGCCGCCATTTGAGAACAAAGCAAGAGCCTTTTGCACGGTGAACAGCGTGCCGCGTGTGTTCAAGCCGAAAATCTTGTCGAACTGCTCTTCTGTGATCTCGCCGATCTTCCCAAACTCGCCTTGCCCCGCGCTCGCAAACAGGATGTCGATCTTGCCCTTCTCCCGCTTCACGGTTGCATATAACCGGTCCAGATCGTCGAGCTTTGCTGCATCACCCTGCACCGCCGTAACGTTGCTTCCAATCGATGCAACCGCTTCATCCAGCTTGTCCTGGCCTCGTCCTGTGATGAAGACGTATGCGCCCTCGGCCACGAATAATTTGGCAGTGGCCAGCGCCATTCCCGATGTTGCTCCTGTTATCACCGCAACTTTACCGTCCAACTTTCCCATCGGGATCTCCTGTTTCTAGTTGGTGGTTCTAGTTTTCCTCATCGCGCGAAGGCGAAGAGGACCACAATCACGGGATGATCGGAACTTCCGAACTATTCTAGATTCCGGAACTAATGAATTAATGAACAAATGAATGAATGAACCATTGGGAGCGTTCGGTAGACTTCACGCAAGATCAGATGCGGCCCCTTCTCCATCCCGCCTGCTCCGCCTTTCGAGAGATCTTGAACGAACCCATTCCGAAATCCACGCTTTCCCTGCACTTTCGCATTTTGCGAGAAGCAGGACTAATCCGCGGCGAGCGTCGCGGAGTCGAAATGCTAAATTCTTCCCGGTTCCAGGAAGTCGATGCCCGGTTTCCGGGCCTGCTTGCGCCCATTGTGAACGCTTACAAACTTCAGATCGCGGAGAGGGAAGCGCAATCCAAGAAGAAAAAGCGCGTATACGTAAAGAAGCGAACTCAAGGATAGAGGCGAGCTGCCGGAAACCGCTTCGAGCCAGAAATAAGTAACGACAAACGATAGGAAGCTATCGTTTGTGAGGGCTAATGCCTCACGTGCTCTCCTGCAGCGATAGCTTAGGAAAGCGAGCAAGGGTTGGTCGCTGAGCCACGCGAGCGCCCCGATCAGCGCAAACAGGTCAAAGCCGGCGATGTCGGTCCGCGAGCCGTAGCAGATGATCGTCAGGAATATGGTCTTCGATCCGAAAGTAGTAAAATAGCGACTCCGAACGATTTTGTTGACCCCTCTTGGTGAGCAGCGCACCTCCATATAGTTTGATCGAGGACAACATCAAGATTTCAATAAAAGACGCGCACGGAGGCCTGTGCGTCACCACAAACGTTTCATTACTTCATTGTTTGGAGATTGTTCCCCGTAGCTTTTGTATAAACCACTTTCCGGGTTGCCAACCAACGGGACGAGACTTCTTGAAGTCTGCGCCTGAACTTTCATTAAGGAGTGATGCGCACGCCGAGTACCTGAAGAGGGCGCACATTAGGTCCGTTCTTCTTGTCGGTTTGTGGGTTTGCCACGTAGTAGAGTTCGTTTCCGACGACCACCCCAGTCGTGATGCCGTCAAACGCGGGGTTCCGGCGCTCAAGAACTCTCATTGCAACAATCTGCCGGCGGTCCTCACCCAATCTGAATTCAACGATCCTAGGCAGCATCGGGCCGTTCTGAATTGCGATTAGGCTGCGGTGACTTGTATAGAGGCCATCTATAAACGCCAGGCAGATGTCGTCCGGATGGATCATAGGATTCACCGCTCCAGACCGAAGATCGATGACATCAATACCGTCCTCCCACGTCGAGACGTACAGCAGCCGGTCATCGGCAGAGATGGCGATGCCGTTCGCGGCTGTAAACGTATGCTGCGGAGCCACTCTCTGAAGCGCGGCCGTTGCCCAGGGTAGTTGATACACAGAACCCTCGGCCGTATCGCTCACATAAACGGTGCCGTTCGATGAGATAGCAAGGTCGTTGAAAACGTGTTTACCTGCAATGGACGCAGTTCGCCGAAGTTTGCCAGTTTCGAGATCGTACGAACGGAGGCTCGCAGCAGATGGCGTGTTATTTGCGGCCCAGACCGTACCCCTCGCCGAATTTATCTTCACGCCCAGTACGTAATCTTTTTCTTCGGCATTCGGCATCGCGAAGCTGTGGCAGTCCCCGCGTAGGGAACATCTGATAAGTTCGGATCTCACTGTGTTGCCCAGGAGAAAGGCATTCCGTTTGATATCGAAAGCAATGCTCTCGGGACGAACATCCCGCTCGTCCAGGGTCGCAATCAGCCGACTGTTGTGAACGGGCGATGTCTGCCGACGTACCTCGTCCATGATCGACTGAAATTCGGTAGTGTCTCGGAGGTTTGCAAAATCTGGATCGCGAGAAGGATCGAAGCCAAGATTTGCCCCGACCACCTTACGCAGCCGTTGTATAGCCTCCGAAAATTGGCCGCCCGCCGCGTCGGTATTGGCGACTTGCAGTTCGACTGCCGGTTTGTCACTAGCCGTCGAGAGCAATGTTTTGAGCCGTTCCAGTTCTTTTCTGAATTCACGCTCGTCTTCGACCGACAGTTTTTGCGTTGGGGGTAACTGTGCACGCGTGGAGAAGACGAGCAGCATTACAGATAGCGCCCAGAGAAAGCGCAAAATCATTCGCGTATGCCTGATTCCAGGGGAATCGCTGGTGGGCGACATTGAATTCCAGGTTACTCCTGGATTGCGCGCGACTCGCAAGTTGGCCGCCCAACGACTCAGATGCCAAGCGTAGATCAGAGTTTTTCAACAGCATCCTTCGTTTGCGCACGGCACATTGCTCCAACAAAGACGCTCGCTAAGGTGGGAAACTTTATCGCAAAGAAGCGGCTGCAATTTTCTGGCGTTTGCGATCTACGCTCCGCGGCGGTCCGGGCGGAGCTGCTGCCTGCTGCGGCAATCAGGGCCGCCATTGACAGTTTGTCACGCCGGTTTGTGCCGATACCGGAAAGTTGCCGGATGATGAACTTCCATGCATAAATCCTCTGGTTTAGGCAATCCGCCGTGATACGATCTACTCTCGATTACTGTTATATATGGGAACCGGTTCATCAGTGCCCAATCCTTCGACTATCAAAGCTGCCAGAATCCGAGTCCTCTACGCGATGCTGTTTATATACGCTGGCATCGCGGGCACATATGAAGTCGTAAATTCGATCTCAACGATCATTGGTAACTTCAATCTCCGCAACCAGGTACAAGCGCCTTTTCAACTCTATGGGAATCTGATCGCCAGTCCGGCAGCGGCGGCCACACATGCCGGACTAGCTAGTGGCGACACTGTCCTTGCTATCAACCGATTTCCCTTTACCGGAATGGCGTTGTGGCAACGCATTCGCTGGTACTCCCGCCCAGGTGACACCGTTACCGTTACCGATCGCAAACAAAATGGGACCACACTCACCGCGACGATCGCTCTCGAGGGATATCCGAAGGGCTGGTCAGTGGAGGACCCGCCAGTCAGGACTACGCTGCCGGACCATATTTTTGTCCTGATTGTTGTGCTCGTAGTTCCTCTTTTCTGCGTGGGGCTGGGCGTTTGGGTTGTATTTGCTCGCCCGTTCGATCCTAACGCCTGGTTCCTGCTGGTTCTGCTGACCTTTCCACAATCGTTCAATCCGGGGGCGTTTCGCTGGTGGATTCCAGCTTGGCTGGGGCTTCGACTTTACTGGCATCTCGCGATTCAATTCATCGCGCCGCCCGCTTTGTTTCTTCTCGGCTTGCTTTTTCCGGAGCGATCACGCCTCGATAAATGGCTTCCCTGGCTGAAGTGGCTGGTTATCGCACTGACCGGAGCGAGCATGCTTGCTGCCTTCACTTCGGAATACAACGTTTGGTACGACATTTCTCTGCTTCCACGGGTCGATTCTATCGACCGATTCTTGAACCCGGTCTTCGTGTGGTCTGCCATTTTCTACATTGCGCTGTACTGGATTCTGCTGCTCGACAAGTTGCGAACCGCTTCTTCGCCTGACGCTCGACGCCGCCTTCAAGTCTTGCTGGCGGGCTCCGTTGTGGGTCTCGGCAGCATTCTTACCATCTGGGGATTATTGCCCTACTTGGAAATCGCCGACCCGAACGACATGCGATGGCTCCTTTTCCTCTCGATCGTCCTCATGCTCTTCTTTCCGCTCACGCTCGCTTATGTCGTGATCGTCCAGCGCGCCATGGACGTGAGGATCCTCCTGCGCATGGGCAGCAAATACGTGCTGGCCAGTACTACATTAAAAGTCTTCCGGATTGCCGGGATCGGGGCTCTTTTCTGGTTTGTCGCGGTTCCTCTTTTCAGCCATCACCACGACCCGCTGACAACCGCCTTCTGGAGCGCCATACTCCTGCTGTTCGGCTTTCTGTTCCTCAAGAAGAGGTCGCCCACCGACCTGATGCAACAGTGGATTGATCGAAAGTTCTTTCGCGAAGCATACGATGCCGAAGTGACACTGAGCCAACTCGCCAAAACTGCGCAAACGATTTCAGAACCAGCAGAATTGATCCGGACAGTCTCGCACCAGATCTCCGATGTCCTGCATATCGACCAGCTCACGGTTTTGCTGCGCAGCAACGGCCGCTTCACACCTGCTTACGCCATCGGACCGGAGCTTGTTACGCCATTACGCATGCTCAACCATGGCCGCTCATCGAAACCGATCTTCAATAGCGCGAGCGACGACCGGACGCCCGACCCGGATTCACCCGAATTGCTGCTTCCATTGTCTGGACGCACGCAATTGTTGGGCGCGATGGCGCTCGGTCAAAAACGTTCCGAAGCACCGTACACTCCTTCCGATCTGCGACTCCTCGAATCGGTGTGCGTGCAAACTGGCTTAGGACTCGAACTCAGCGAAACTGCGGTCTCGTTAGCGCAGGCGGCTATTGAGCGCGCCAGTGCCGCCCGCGAAATTGAGATCGCCCGTGAGGTCCAGGAACGCTTATTCCCACAGCAATTCCCCGCCATCTCCGGCGTCACTCTGGCCGGTACGTGCCGCACCGTCTTTGGCGTCGGCGGCGATTACTATGATGCCTTCGATACCGGTGACGGTCGCCTCGGACTCGCGATCGGCGACGTCTCGGGCAAAGGCATCTCGGCTGCCCTGCTGATGTCCAGCCTGCGCGCCTGTTTACGCACTCTGACGCTCAATGCTTCCGGCGATCTTACGGTACTCATGCAAAACATGAATCGTCTTATTTACGAAGCTTCCGCCGTTAATCGGTACGCCACCTTCTTTCTCGGGATCTATAATCCGCCCACCCGCCGCCTGCAGTATGTGAACGCCGGCCACAATCCTCCCGCAGTGATCCGCTTCTCGCCAGACGGCAGATGTCGACACCTGCGTCTCGAAACCGGGGGGCCCTTGGTCGGCTTGCTCCCTGACGTCTGCTACGAAGAGGATTCACTCCTGCTTCACCCCGGCGACCTGCTTCTCGCCTATACGGACGGCATCAGCGAAGCGATGACCGCCGCTGACGAAGAATGGGGTGAGAAGGCCATGATCTTTGCCGCCCAGTACGCAGCCAGCAAAAGTGCGGAGGACATCGTAAAGGCCATCTTCGAAGCCGCTGATGGCTTCACCGAAAAAGCCCCGCAACACGACGATATGACCCTGCTCGTGATGAAATTGTCGTCGCTCCCATGAAGCGGTTTCTTCTGTTTCGTGATCTCGTACTGGTTTGTAGGCTGACAGCGATTCTCCTTGCCGTTAAGATGCAGGGTTCCGATGCGGTTCGATTCGAGCCGTACAAATATGACTATCAAGGCCAGCATGTTCAGGCTTGTTTCGAGCGCGGCGAGCAATCGCAAATTCGGGTGTTTGGCTGAGCTTTCGAACGTGCTCTCGCACATCTTCATACCCGTTGACTCTCGACGTACGGTGAGTCGACGACGGCGTGCAGGCGGGTTGCAACCCAAAGCGCTCTTTCGCTCGTTCCAGCATCTGCCGCGCCGCAATGATTTCTTGGCTGAGGCGTGCGGGAGTTGCCACGACGCCCGCGATGATGCAGCTTCGATTGTCGATTAGATAGTTGTCGTAATACGCGAACTCCGAAGTTCCTCGCTTGCTCGACAGGGCGGCTTCCGGGTCGGTCATCGAAATCTTCATCGGTGGCGAATTCCGATACGTGCGGCGAAGTTCGGGTTTATCTTCCGCATCAGAGGCGGAAGGGTCAGAAGTCGGTTCCGGCTCCGCGATAACATTTTCGCGCTCGACTTGCTCCACATACTCGCGCACGGTGCGATTGACTTTGGCGACCTCCGGCACTTGTTCACGAGTGATCGTACGGTCAGGACTGGCATCGGCGCGAATCTGCGTGCTGTCCACTGAGAAATCGACACCTTTTAAGAGCCCGACATTCATACACTGCTGGACGATTCGCTCGAAGAGTTCAAGAAAGAGAGGCGACTCCTGAAAACGGCCGTGCCGATTATTGGAAAACGTTGAGTGATGCGGAACTTCCTGATCGAAGCCCAGCCCAGTGAACCAGCGATAGGCCAAGTGCATCCCGACGTCCTCGACCAGGCGGCGCTCACTCGTGATGCCGTACACGTATCCGATCAACAGAATGCGGAGCAGGACTTCGGGATCAATCGAAGGACGACCCGTGTGGCTGTAGCTCGCCTTCAAGGTCTCGCGCACAAACCCGAAGTCGACGTGTCGGTCCACGAGCCGTAACAGATGATCGTCAGGAATATGATCTTCGATTCGAAAGTAGTAAAACAGCGACTCAGAACGAGTTTGTTGACCCATCATGATCAGTACGCCTCCACAAAACTTAATAGAGAACGACATCAAGTAACTCGATCAAAAGACGTTCGTGAACGAACCAAGGTCACTACAAACAGCAAAACATTTTCGTTTACTACTGTTTTGGCCAGCTTCTCGCGTTTCACGTTGTGAGAACAACTCAGAAGTCCACTAAATTGCAATAGCCTCTGTCACCCCACTCAATGAGGCGAGGTGCATCTTCGGATCACCAGACGAGAACGCGGCCTTATATCGATTGATCTTGAGCACGACAGCACCAGAGATTTGATCAGTGGTAAGTAGCCGCTTTTGCAATCTCGTCCGGGTTTCCAGCGCGACCTAGAGGGATGTCTTTCGCCAATTCCGACAAGAGCCGCTCGGCATTTTCCCGGCCACCTGTAGCCTTCTCAATGGAAGGAGTATGGACTGGGCCTGGGCTGACGACGTTTACGCGGATCCGCCGCGCCCTGAGTTCGTTCGCCCATGTCCGCGCGAAGCTCCGCACGGCGGCTTTGCTCGCGCTCAAGACACCGAATCCAGGTATCCCCTTGATCGTCCACATGGATGCATTCAGGACAACGGCTGCTCCATCGGGCATCAGTGGCAACGCCTTCTGCATGCAGAAGAAAACGCCCTTGACGTTCGTGGAGAACCCGGCTTCAAACTGACTTTCAGTGATCTGCTCGATGGTGGCGTGTTCAGCCGTGCCGGCGTTCGCGAATAGGATATCCAGTCGCCCTTCTTGCTCTCGCACCGTTGTGAACAGTCGTTCGAGATCCTCCAGCTTCGAAACGTCGCCTTGCACTCCCACTGCGCCATGTCCGACCTGCTCGATAGCCGATGCGAGTTCCTGACTCCTTCGCCCTGTTACAAAGACCTTGGCCCCCTCCGTTGCGAGCAGTTTGGCCGTCGCCAATCCAATTCCACTTGTTCCACCCGTAACCACCGCGATCTTGTTTTCAACTCTTCCCGGCATGTTCACTCTCCTGAAAGCCGATAATCTTCAGCTTAATTCCAACGTTTTGGTTGGACATCTATTCAGATTCCAACTGAAGCGTTGGAGATGCAAATATAATGAGGGTATGGCTTGGGATACGCAGGAAACACGCCGTCGACTCCAGCAAGCGGCGTGTGCGGAGTTCACTGCGCATGGTCCCGACGGTACGACAATAGCGCGGATCGCAGCTCTCGCGGGGATCAACAAGGAGCGGCTCTACAACTATTTCGGGGACAAACGACAACTGTTCGAGACTGTGCTCATAGAGGAGCTGGAAAAGCTCGCTGTTTCCTTGGGGACGAATGCTCCCGGTCTGGACGACATCGGGGAATACACGGGGTGCATCTTCGACTATCACGCGGAAAATCCGCATCTCGTCCGGCTCTTGCTCTGGGAAGGCCTGTCTGATGGTCCAGCCGTAAACGAGGCGGCCCGTACCGCTCACTACCAGCGCACGGTGGCAATGTTCGCCGAAGCACAACGGAACGGCATACTGAATGACGATCTCGATCCAGCGAAGCTGGTCTTTCTACTGATCGGCCTGGCTGCATGGTGGTTTGCCGTACCCCAGTTGTCGCGCATGGTCACAGGCTTGGATGGCAATGCTCCTGCGGAGCGAAGCCGTCGTCGTGCTTCTGTTGTGATCGCAGCCAAGCATCTGGCGTCCCCCATCCATAAGAAGTGGCTGCCGGGATCGCCGGAAGATGTCGTTGAGAGATAGCGCGACACCCGCCGAGCCACAATCTGGCAGAGCGCTCCGGTTGGCTGGCGCATTCTCTACCACCAGGGAACTGCCGTCTCAGCCGAAGAGGATGACGTGGCCCCTTCATAGACAATTTCTTAGCGTACGATTTTTGATGTTTGGTATAGTTACCCCGTTCTTGGTTCAAATGATCGAGAACGGCTTCGTAAATCCGAACGATTATGGTTGCCTTACTGAAACGCATTTTGTGATAGCGCGAACCGCCGCGCCGGCGGCTTCCTCCAAGTCCCTCCTATCGAAACTGCTTCGGATTCAACAACCGACCGCATCCCTGCGCACTCTCCGAAATGGTCCCCGATCAGGAATACTGCGTCTGCTCAAGATCCTGGCTGAGTCCCGGGCGAGTGGGTTGCCATCCCAGCCGCTGACGGGTCTGTTGACTCGAAGCCGACAAATCCAAGCCAACAAACATTGCGAACGGGCCGAAATGGGACTGAGCTTCTTCTTGAGAAAGGCTAACGATAGAAACCTGCAAGCCTTGCCCAATCACTTCCGCGATCTGACGCAACGGTACGCCTTCTTCTGCCACCGCGTGGTATCTGCTGCCCGCCTCCTGCTTCTCCAACGCAAGCCGATAAAGATGGGCAACATCGAGGACGTGCGCCGCCCCCCACCGATTCAGGCCATCACCGATGTATGCCGAAACCTTCTTTTCCCGCGCCACCTGGATAAGGAGGCCCGGGATGCCCTGCTTGACAATGTTGTGAACCTGGGGAAGACGGACCACCGACACATTGACACCTCGATCCGCAGCGGCTGCGCCTGCCTTCTCCGATGTTCTCAACGGGTTTGGCTGGTTGCGATCAAAGTGGTCTTCGGTGGCCAGTTGGCCCGGTACCGCGATCCCCACTGCCACTACCGAGGTGATCACTAATGGGCGATCGGAACCCTTCAGCTCGCTACCCAGAGCGTCGATTACCCCCATCTCCCGCTCGTTGCTCTCCCTGAATTTGGAAAAGTCGTTGGTGAAAGCGCAGTGAATTACACCGTCTGACTTGCCGACACCGCTGCGAAGGCTATTGAGGTCCTCGAGACTTCCCCGATGTACCTCAGCCCCAGCGGCAGTGAGAGACTGTTCGCCTGCGTCCGAACGCGTCAGTCCAAGCACCTGGTGACCTGCTTTGATGAGTTCGGGCACCAGAGCACAGCCAATGAACCCCGTTGCGCCTGTGAGAAAAACTTTCATGAGCTAGTCCTTAGTTGTTGCCTTTCTTGTTCTGTATGAGAAGCCGTTTGTGCTTCCCTTCATACAGGAATAGATGGGATTCCAATGCGTACTATCTATACTAAAAGTCCGCAATATTAGTTTGATCGTACGGAGAACTGATGGATCCACTCTCTGAGGTGTTGTCGCTACTGAAGCTG
The DNA here is from genome assembly GCA_965219315.1 of Bryobacteraceae bacterium. GTDB lineage: Bacteria > Acidobacteriota > Terriglobia > Bryobacterales > Bryobacteraceae > Bog-105. Next base: position 949,555 of record CBDCNB010000001.1, read on the forward strand.
AAGAGCTATGTGTCGGGTGGCTTCTTCATAGATCCAAACATGGGCTTCGACTTCCCCAGCTACCAGGGCATAAAGTGCTACGCCGTAGGCTCAGGCTCGTGTTGGTTGTCGGTCCAAGGTGTTCCCGATGCGGTGCTCATAACTGCGGGAGACTGTGTCCTCGTGCCGCGTGGTCTGCCATTCTGCCTTGCGACAGACTTGTCTCTCCCGCGTGTGAACTTCTCGGCCGAAATAGCAGTGCGCCAAGCGGGTGAAGAAGTCCTCGACGAGGAGGCTGGAGGGTGTTCCATCGTTGGCGCGCACTTCGTCCTTACGGGAGGTCATTCCGATATATTGTTGAGCTCGTTGCCTACGATAGTGCACATCCGCACCGAATCGGACAAAGAAATGATGCGCTGGTCACTGGATCGCATGAGAAAGGAATTGCGCGATCCTCAGCCAGGAGGATCTCTGATCGGCCAGCAGCTGGCGTACATGATTCTCGTTCAAGCTCTCCGGCTGCACCTCCAAGAACAAACAAGCAAGGGCGTCGGATGGCTTTTCGCCCTTTCGGATCCGCAGATGAGAATAGCTATTCAATGCCTACATGACCAACCTGGAAGGCCTTGGACGCTGCAAGAACTTGCCGACCGCCTGTGCATGTCCCGCACAGTATTTGCCCAGAAGTTCAAGAATAAAGTGGCGATGACTCCAATGGCGTATCTGACACGCTGGCGAATGCTGCTCGCCGGTGATCGTTTGCAGAGTTCCGATGATTCTGTTTCTGCAATCTGCTCCTCACTGGGCTACGAAACAGAGAGTGCCTTCGGCAGAGCCTTTCGAAGAGTTTGGGGCTGCTCTCCCCGAGAGCATCGGCGACGATCCGATACAAGAGCTTCTTCACGCCATTAAGCAACGCCGGTCGCGGTGCTCCGTGATGATGAATTCCACCGGCTGCCGGCGCTTGCCGTCCTTCCCACCAAACCGGAAATGGAGTACTCATCGACGCACTTGGCGCGGATCATCTCGGAGATGCTTGGAAAGCTCGTGCATAACTCCCGCCAGCTTCCGGCAGTGCTGCGGAGAAGTGCTAAAACCCGCACTCCTCAGCTAGCCGCCCCACCGATCTCAGCCATTCACCGACCCACCCGCCATCGCCCCAATCACCAAAAACGGCTCGGTTGCCTTCATTACCGCCTCCGGCAGCAGCGTATCCGGGCCCTCATGCGACCAATCCTGCTCGCAAGCAAAGAACCTCACGAACGGCCGTCGCCGTAGCGTCACCTGGTCCCGAATCGTCCCCCGCAACACCGGATAGCATTCCTCCAGCGCATCTAAAATCGACCGCTGCGTCACCGGTCCTTCCACCTCCAGCCGCGCCTCGCCCTCGATCTTCGCCAGCGTTCTTAAATGCGCCGGCAGCAACACGCGAATCATGGCAGCGTCTGTACCTCTACCGACAGCACTGCCGGCAGATCCCGCACAATGGGACTCCAATTGTCCCCGCTATCGCTCGATGCGTAAACCTGTCCTCCCGTCGTCCCGAAATAAACGCCGCACGTATCCAGCGAATCCACCGCCATCGCATCGCGCAGCACGTTCACATAACAATCGCTCTGCGGCAGCCCCTTCGTCAGCGCTTCCCACTCGTTCCCACCGGTCCGGCTGCGATACACGCGCAGTTTCCCCTCCGGCGGATAATGCTCGGAATCGCTTTTAATCGGCACCACGTAAATCGTCTCCGGCTCATGCGCATGGATATCGATGGGAAACCCAAAGTCGCTCGGCAAGTTCCCGCTCACCTCCTGCCACATGTCTCCCGCGTTATCGCTCCGCATCACGTCCCAATGCTTCTGCATGAACAGTACGCCCGGACGCGACCGATGCATCGCAATCCGATGAACGCAGTGCCCCACCTCGGCCTTGGGGTCCGGTATCCCTTCCGAGCGCAATCCCTGATTGATCGGTTGCCATGTCGTTCCGCCGTCCTCGCTACGGAACGCCCCCGCCGCCGAAATCGCGATAAAGATCCGCTGCGGATCGCTCGGATCCAACAAAATCGTATGCAGGCACATCCCGCCTGCCCCCGGCTGCCAATGCGGCCCCGAGCCGTGCCCGCGTAGTCCCGAAAGCTCCTGCCAGGCGTGGCCCCCGTCCTGCGAACGGAACAAGGCGGCGTCTTCCGCCCCCGCATAAACGGTCTCGGCATCGCTCAAAGACGGCTCCAAATGCCAAACCCGCTTGAACTCCCAAGGATGCGGCGTACCGTCATACCATTGATGCGTCCCCGCCACGCCATCGTAAGCAAACTTGTTGCCCACCGGCGCCCACGTCTTACCCCCGTCTTCGGAACGCTGTAGGATCTGCCCAAACCACCCGCTCGATTGCGACGCATACAGCCGGTCCTGGTTCACCGGCGATCCCTTCACATGATAAATCTCCCATCCGCCGAAATGCGGCCCTTCCACCTCCCACTGTTCGCGCTTCCCATCCGACGTTAGGACGAATGCGCCCTTGCGCGTTCCCACTAAAACTCGTACTTTGCTCATCGTTCACTCCTTCTCGCAGTTCACTTGCCATGGCACTCCAAATCGATCAATCAGCATGCCAAAACGTGCCGCCCAAAATGTCTTCCCCATCGGCATCGTCACTTTTCCGTCTTCCGCCAGAGCGTCGAACACTCGTTCTGCCTCCCCTGCCGTCTCGATCTCCATCGAAAGCGAAAACCCCTGCGGTTCCTTATACCACTCCGGCAACGCGTCGGAGGCCATCAAAATACGGTCACCCACCACCAAACTGGCATGCAGGATCTTGCTGCCCCATCCTGGCGGCCAGTTCTCTGCCGCCGGCATCTCCGTATAAGGCACCATCACCGTCACCTTCCCGCCAAAACACTGCTCATAAAACCGAAATGCTTCCTCGCATCGGCCGTTGAATAGTATATAAGGACTCAGTTGCATCCTCCACTCCTTCCCCCCTCGATTCCGAAGGTGTGAAAAATGTTTCGTCCTTTGGATCCGTAGTAGTACTGTACCCCCGTTATTACTACCCGTTAAACGATAAACTAACGAGAAGAAGACGATGGAATCTCTATGACCGACCGCAGCGAAGTGATGCCTAGCCCCATGCCGGAGTGGGCCTCCGAGAGTAGTTTCTATAAGTTTCAAGTCCGCGAAGCAAGCGGCTATGCAATGTTTCTCGTCGACGCCGCCGGTAAAATTCTGACCTGGAATGCCGGCGTCCAGCACCTCCTCGGTTATGCCGAAGACGAGTGGCTCGGACGTCATTTTTCCATCCTGTTTACCCCGCCCGATCAAGCCCATCAAGTCGGCGCCTCGGAGATGAAGCTCGCTTCCGAGCAAGGCCGCTCCACCGACATCCGGTGGCACGTCCGAAAAGACGGTACCGATCTGTTCGCCCACGGCTTCCTGACCGCGCACCGGGATGAGAACGGGGAGTTGCTCGGTTTTTCGAAAATCCTTTCCGACGAAACCGAAAGCAAAGAACTGCAAGATGCCCTCACCGAGTCCAACTGCGCCCTGGAACAGTTTGCCTATGTCGCCAGCCACGATCTGCAGGAGCCGCTTAGAACCGTAGGTGCTTACGCTCAACTGCTGGCTCGCCGCCACAAGAACCGACTCGATGGAGAAGCCGAAGAGTTCCTCGACCAGATCGTCAATGGAGCGCGGCGCATGAACGCGCTCATTCAGGATCTTTTGACCTATGCGCGCCTGTCGACCGAACTCGATCGGCCTTCCTCCTACTCGCTGAACCAGGACTTGGAAACCGCCCTCACCCAACTGGAAAGCCTCATCAAGGAGAGCAACGCCGTCGTCACCCACGATCCGCTCCCGGACATACAAGTGGATCAGGGCCAAATGGTGCGTCTATTTCAGAACCTGATCGGCAACGCTTTGAAATACCGTCACCTGGACAAGTCTTTGTTGGTCCATGTGTCTTCGCAACAGCAGGGTGCTATGTGGAGGATCACCGTGCGAGATAATGGCATCGGCTTCGATCCAAAGTATGCCAAGGAAATTTTCGCGCCCTTCAAACGCTTGCACGGACAGGAAAAATATGCAGGAACCGGAGTCGGCTTAGCCATCTCCCGCCGTATCGTCGAAGCCCATGGAGGGCGTATTTGGGCCGATGGAGAAGACGGCGGCGGAGCGGCTTTTCACTTCACCTTGCCTGTCGAAGGAAAAGGCCACCAAAAGTACACCAAACCCGTCACCGCAGGCCTGTAGTCTGATCATCTATCTTTTTTGTGTAATCTATATTACGCAAAAATAGAGGAACGAACCCAGCCCTCGGTGAGATCCGTTTCGTAATTTGCACCGCCAAAACCGCCAGTGACAAATTACCCCCACTTTCTATTTCCTCTGCTTGCAACCACTTAGCTGGGAAAATTCCGTCTCGCCGCACGCCGCCGCCCCGATACTCGTGCCCGTATATGCCCCAGCTAAACGAGCTCGACCAGCACGACGAGCACAAGTCGCCGCCATCACCCCCACCGCCCCGCGAACCCCGCTTCAACGCCCTGAAGCACGGCTGCTGCGCCCGCACCCCGGTCCTGCCCGGCGAAGACGAAGCCCTCTGGCGCGAAATCGAACAGGAGTGGTTCGAAGAGTACGACCCGCAAACCGCCACCAGCCGCACCTTTGTCGCCGAGGCGACCGTCGCCTTCTGGAACAAAGTCCGCTGCCGCCATAAAGGGGAAGAAGTGAACCTCACCCTGCAAGGCAAGAACGCCATGGATTGGTCCAACGAAGATCACCAAAAGTACAGCCGCTTTCTGCGCTACCAGACCGCCGCCGACCGCGCCTTCTCGCGCGCCTTCAAGGAACTGGAGTACCTCCGCAAAGTCCGCCTGAGCCAGCAGGAAGCGCTGCGCCGCGTCGAAGAACAGGAAGAAAAACTCCGCCTCGGCTTCCTGAAGCTCGAGCTGCAGAACCGGCTCGGCCAGGCCAAGCAGCAGCTCCAGGAACAAAAGCACCTCGACCAGCAGGCCAACAAAGAAAAAGACCGCGCCTTGAAGCGCGAACAACTCGCCGCCCAACAAAAGGGAGCACCCGCCGCGCCGTCTATCGCCAACGGGAAAACGAAGAAGAACACCTCCGGCACCGCCGAACAATGGGTGGAAGTGCGCATCGTCGACGGCGTGACGACGACCTACTACATCCCCAGCAATGACGCCCTGATCGAAGAGTTGGCAAAGAAAGAACTCGAACCTAAAACGGTCGACCGCCGCCTGAACTTTCCCGACGGCCTGCCGCCGGAGTACGCCTGGACCAACCTCCACCACCCGGATACCTGCGAACTCGGCCAGCAAGGCCGCTGGTGTCCCAAATGCGTCGCGAAGGCGCGTGGCGGCCAAGGCCTGCAGCGCATGACTTACGACACTTGGCTCCAAGTGATCGAGCGCGAAAAACAAACCCCCGGCCAACACGCCGGACCGACCGGCGTCGGCAACCTGCCCACGCCGAAGCAACGGACAGGCGACCTCGAACAGCGCCAAAAGGAACCACGCTCCCAGCCGACCGACTCGGAGGCCAACGACAACCACACACCCTCGGAGCAATAAAAACTGTTCGCTTCCGGTCACTCGAATCCCAAAATCGGACACTTTACCGCTCTGACTAAAATTCTCTACCTAATCTTGTCAACAACTTACCTAGTCGATTATGGATGGCCACTCACATGCCCTATAGAGTACAGGTTTTTATGGATATCCCGCGTGGTAAAGAGTTCGCGCAAAGGCGCAAGATCAAACGGATTGTCTGGATCGTTGCCGGAGTCGTCGCTGTTGCTGGCGTCTCCCTCGCCATGCGCAATCTCAAACCGGCCCTGCCGTCCGTCGATCGCAGCAGCGTCTGGATCGACACCGTCAAACGCGGCCCGATGGAGATGCAGGTCCGCGGTCTCGGCCGCCTCACGCCGCTCGAAATCTACTGGATTCCCGCCGCCGTCGATTGCCGCGTCGAAAAAATCGTTCGGCGCGCCGGCAGCGAGGATATCAAGGCAAACGACGTCATCATGGTCCTCTCCAATCCCGATATGCAACTGGCTGAGGAAAACGCCGCTTGGCAAGTAAAGCAGGACGACGCCTCACTGTCCAACCTCAAGGTCAAGCTCGAAAGCGAAAAACTCGATCAGCGTGCCACCCAGGCCGAACTGGAGTCTCAGTACACCCAGGCCAAGCTCACCGCCGACCGCGATATGGAACTGACCCGCCTCAATCTCAAGAGCGATCTCGAATCCCGTCTCTCCGTCGATAAAGCCAACGAACTCTCCAAGCGAGTCGCCCTGCAAAAGCAGCGCCTGGAGATCGCCGACGACTCCATCCACGCCCAGATCGAATCTCAGCAGGTCGCCCTCCAACGTGATCGCGCCGCCTACGATCTCAAGCGCAAACAGGTCGATCAGCTCACCATCCGCGCCCCTATCGACGGTGTCCTACAAGAGGTCGATGTGGAGGTCGGCCAACGGGTCGCCGCCGGTGCCATCCTCGCCAAAGTCGCCGATCCTACCAAGCTCAAAGCCGAGCTCAAGATCGCTGAAACACAGATGAAGAACGTCCGCCTCGGTCTCGAAGCCAGTATCGATACCCGCAATGGTCTGATCCCCGGCCGCGTCATCCGTATCGATCCCGCCGCCCAAAACGGCACGGTCACGGTGGATTGCAGCCTGCTGGGCCCGCTTCCTCCCGGAGCGCGCCCCGAACTCAGCGTCGACGGCACGGTGGAAATCGAGCGCCTCCCCGACGTCGTCTACGTCGGACGCCCCGTCTCCGGCGAACCGGAAACCACCATCGGGCTCTTCAAGCTCGATGCCGACAACAACACCGCCACCCACGTCAATGTCAAACTGGGCGCTGCCTCCGTCAACACCATTCAGGTCCTCAGCGGCCTCAAAGTCGGCGACAAGGTCATTCTTTCCGATATGTCCCAAAATGATTCGCAACCCCGCATTCGCCTGAACTGATCACTGTAAAAACACGTAATTGAGCCAATAGGAGAAAACGATACCCATGACTACCCCCGATTCATTGATTCAACTGGAAGCCGTCACCAAGGTCTTCACCACCGACGAAGTCGAAACCCATGCCCTCGCCGGCATCCACCTGGACATCAAGCGAGGAGAGTACGTCTCCATCTCCGGCCCCTCCGGCTGCGGTAAGTCCACGCTGCTCGCCATTCTGGGCCTGCTCGACACGCCCAGTTCCGGCACCTACCTGCTGAACGGCAAGCACGTCCAAACCCTGAAGCTATCCGAGCGCGCCCGCATCCGCAACCGCGAAATCGGCTTCATCTTCCAGGCCTTCAATCTCATCGGCGACCTCAACGTCTATGAAAACGTCGAGCTCCCCCTCACCTATCGCGGCATGGCCTCCACCGAGCGCCGCAAGAAAGTCCACGAAGCCCTCGAACGCGTCGGCATGTCCCACCGCGTCAAGCACTACCCGTCCCAACTCTCGGGAGGCCAGCAGCAGCGTGTCGCCGTCGCCCGCGCCTTGGGCGGCGATCCCTCCATCCTCCTCGCCGACGAGCCGACCGGTAACCTCGATTCGCAAAACGGTGAAGCCGTGATGGACCTTCTCCGCGAACTCCATCGAGCCGGTTCCACCATCTGTATGGTCACCCACGATCCCCGTTACGCCAAGTATTCCGACCGAGCCATCCACCTCTTCGACGGTCGTGTTGTAGAAGAGAATTCCGAACTAGCAGTCATATGAAAAACTTTTGGATCGACCTCCGCTTCGCCTGGCGCACCCTGCGCACGAAACCCGTCTTCACCGCCGTGGCCGTGCTCTCTCTGGCCCTTGGCATCGGAACCAACACCGCCATCTTCAGCATCGTCGAATCGTCTCTCTTGCGCGGCCTGCCCTACAACCACGCAGACCAATTAGTGCAACTCGGAATTCACCAACCCTGCTGCAATTTCACGCCACTCTCCCCTGGCGAGTACTTCGACTACTCGCACCAGGCGAAAACACTCTCTGGCCTTGCGGCGTTCGTCTGGCAGCCTGGAACCCTCACCGGCCAATCCGATACCAAGAATCTGCAGACGTTCTCCGTGACGACTAATTACTTCGATGTCCTCGGAGCCAAACCTGAAATCGGACGCCTCCTTTCGCCAAAAATAGACAAGGCAAGCACCGAGACCCGCGTTGCTGTACTCAGCGACGCTGCTTGGCGCTCCATTTTCGGGGGCGATCACAAGATAATCGGCAAGGACATCACGTTGAACTCACATAGTTTCCGTGTCGTCGGTGTGGTCCAGCCTAAGCAACAGTATCCAAGCGGCGGCCAAATCTTCATTAGTCCCCGCGTTGATGTTCCAGAATACAAGGAAGGGCCGCTTCCGCGCGATATCAACCAACAATACGACAATCACTGGATGCAAGCAATAGGCCGCCTGCGCCCTGGCTATACCATCCAGCAATCCGCAGCCGAGTTGAAAACGATTTCGGCCAGCATAGCCGCCCAGCATCCTGATGGCGACCGCGGATACTATGCTCGCCTAAAGCCGCTTCAGGATGTGATTGTGGGCGACGTCCGGCCCGCAATTTTAACTCTGCTGATTGCTGTGGTGCTGCTGCTCTTAATCGCCTGTGCGAATTTGGCTGGACTGCTGCTGGCTCGCGCTAACGGCCGCATCCGTGAGTTGGCTGTGCGCGTTGCCCTCGGTGCTACGCGTTGGGAAATCGTGCGCCTTATGCTCTCCGAGAGCTTATTGCTGGCAATCTTCGGCGGTGCCTTAGGTATTGTATTGGCTGCAGGCAGCATTCGTCTTCTAATTCACTACTCACCCTACGATCTTCCTGCTGCTCTCGCGCCCGAACTAAATCTGCCGGTGCTGGCTTTCTGCCTTGGTGTAACCGCATTGGCTGCTCTCATCAGTGGAATCCTGCCCGCCTTCAATGCCGCCCGCCTCAACGTGAACACTAGCTTGAAAGAAGGCTCAAAGGGAACGTTAAGCGCTGGCACTCATCGCCTGCGCCGGTTTCTTGTGGGTGGCGAAATTGCCGTCTCCGTCATGCTTCTTATCGGAGCCAGCCTGCTCATCCACAGCTTCTCGAAGCTGGTCAACATCGATCCTGGCTTCGATCCGCAAAATGTACTCTCCGCCCACCTCTTCTTGCCGCAAACCAGATTTCCGCAAGATGCGCAAGTCGCTAATTTCTGGCATGGCCTCTTATCACGATTGGACGCCTTGCCCGGTGTGCAATCGGCAGGGCTGCTATTCAATCTGCCAATGGCGCATGAGGACTCCGGGGGCGATTTGCAGATCGAAGGTCAGACCTACGGACCGAATCATCCGGCGCCCTACGCGGATTCGCATATCGTCAGCTCTCATACGTTTGAGACTCTGCATGTTCCTCTCATTCAGGGCCGTATGTTTAACGAACGGGACAACTCTAAATCTCCTACAGTGGCAATCATCAACAAGCACTTCGCTGAGAAGTATTTTCCCCATGAGAGCCCGATCGGCAAGCGCTTCAAATGGGAAAACAATACCTTCGCCTTAATCGTCGGCGTCGTTGGCGATATGAAATATTACTCTCTCGATGAAAAACCGGAGCTAGATTTGTACACCTACTATGCTCAGACACCTGTCCACATCTCAGGCCTCCTTCTACGCTCGAAACCCGATTCAACCGTTTCGGTCGCGGATCTCCGTCGCTTCGTCCACGGTCTCGACGCGAGTATCCCACTCACCGACGTCAAACCCCTCGGCGATTACCTCGGTCAATCGTTAGCCGCACGCAAATTCTTACTAGGCTTGGTGACCACCTTCTCCGGTCTAGCCATTCTCTTAGCCGCCATCGGCCTCTACGCTGTCCTCGCCTACTCGGTCCAGCAGCGTAAACAAGAAATCGGCATCCGCGTCGCTCTCGGAGCCACCAGCTCCAACGTCCTCTGGCTCATCCTGCGCGAATCCCTCCTCATCGCCGTCATCGGAACAAGCATCGGTCTCCTAGGAGCGACCTGGGCCACCTCCTTCTTGAAATCGATGCTCTACGGAGTGACGGCCACCGACACAACCGCCTATGTGGCCTCGGTCTTCCTCATCCTGACCGTTGCGATAGCCGCTTCACTAGCCCCCGCCATCCGCGCCACCAAAATCGACCCCATCACCGCCCTGAGGTACGAATAACCATGCGGAAAGACTTGAATTTCGCCTGGCGCACCCTCCGCGCCAAACCTCTGTTTACAATCGTTGCCGTGCTCTCTCTAGCCCTCGGCATCGGAGCCAACACCGCCATCTTCAGCGTCGTCGAATCGTCCTTGCTGCGCGGTCTTCCCTATCCCGATTCGCGGCGGCTCATGCATATGGGAGATCGCCAACCAAACGGGATCACTGTTCCGTTCTCCCCCGGCGAGTTTTTGGACTATCAACAACAAACGAAAACGTTATCCGGCGTTGCCGCCTGGACCTTTCCGCAGCTCACTCTCACCGGCATCGGCGAACCGCGAAAACTAAAAGGAAATTCCGTCACCAACAACTTTTTCGATGTCCTGGGAGCGCACGCCGAACTTGGCCGCCTGTTCTCGCCGAATATTGACAAACCTGGTGCACCCCGTGTCGCTATCATCAGCGATGCCGCCTGGCACACGCTCTTCGATGCCGATACCAATGTCATCGGCCGTGACATCACCATAAGTGATCACATCTACCGCATCGTCGGCGTCCTCATGCCGAAGGAAGCTTATCCAATCGACAATCAGATTTGGATCGCTGCAAGAGGAAGAGTTCCTGAATTTTCCGAAGGCCTTCTCACAAACGTCGAACAGCAGTACAACAGTCACTTTCTGGATGCGATTGCCCGCTTGAAGCCCGATGTGACCGAATCGCAAGCACGCGCCGAGCTAAAGACGATAGCGGCCGGCATCGGTCGGCAGCATCCTGATCAGCGAGAACACGTCGCCGTTGTTTCCCGCCTGAAGGATACCCTCGTCCAAAACATACGGCCCGCCTTGCTGGTTCTGCTAGCTGCCGTGGTTCTTCTACTGTTAATCTCCTGCGCCAACTTAGCAGGACTTCTTCTGGCCCGGGCCACCGGCCGCACCCGTGAACTCGCGATCCGTGGCGCACTGGGAGCAACCCGTTCTGAAATCGTCCGCTTTCTGCTTGCCGAAAGTCTCTTGTTGGCTTTTCTGGGTGGTATCGCGGGCCTGGTTGTTGCCGAGATCAGCCTGCTGCTGATCTCCCACTACTCGCCCTTCAGTCTCCCTGCTGCTTTAGCGCCGAGTCTGAATATTCCCGTCCTGGCATTCTGTTTTGCGATCACCCTCGCATCGTCTCTCATAAGCGGTCTTCTTCCTGCCTATCGTGCTTCTCGTGCCGATGTCACTGCTGGGCTGAAGGAAGGCTCAAAAGGAAGTATGAGCGGTGGCACTCGTCGCCTGCGTAGTTTCTTAGTAGGCGGTGAAATTGCTGTTTCGATAATGCTGCTGATTGGCGCGAGCCTGCTCATCCACAGCTTTACCAAACTGCTGAATGTCGATCCTGGCTTCGATACTGAAAACGTCGCCACTGCACGCCTTTCACTTCCCGATGTGCACTATTCTGTTCCTGCCCGAATTGCTTTCTGGAATAATGTAATCGCGAAATTGAATTCGCGCCCGGACACGCAACTGGCGGGACTCATCGGAACCCTCCCGATAACTGGTCCCGATTCAAGTGACTACGTAGAAGCCGAAGGTCATACGATCAACCGGGAACGTACGTTCACAAACGAAAATGTGATAAGCCGCAACGTCTTCACCGTACTGCACGTGCCGATAGTGGAAGGTCAAACGTTTCACGAACAAATGGATGGGAAGTCACCTCACGTTGCGGTGGTAAATAAGGCGTTCGCCGACACCGCCTTTCCCAACGAAAGCTCCGTGGGAAAGCGCTTCAAAGGCGGCTTTCTTACTGGCTGGACCACCATTATTGGCGTGGTGGGCAACATGAAAGTAAGCTCATTGGAGGAAAAGCCGCAACCGGCAATCTACTACGACTACCGTCAAATTGGTGATGACTTTTCGGGCGTTGTCATACGAAACATTCGAGGCCAAAGCGCGGCCATCGAAGAATTGCGCCGCGTAGTCCACTCGCTCGACCCTAATATTCCGCTACGCGACGTGAAGCCGCTCGGCGATTATCTCGGTCAGACGCTCGCCGCCCGCCGATTCTTGTTGGGCTTGCTCACCATCTTCTCAGGTTTAGCTATCCTATTAGCGGCCGTCGGTCTCTACTCCGTTCTCGCCTACTCCGTAGAACAGCGTCGGCAGGAAATCGGTATTCGAATGGCTCTCGGAGCGACACCTTTTGGTGTCCTCTGGCTCATCCTCCGCGAAAGCCTCACCATTGCCGTTATCGGCACCGCCGCCGGACTCCTCGGAGCTACCTGGGCTACCTCGTTCCTGAAATCCATGCTCTACGGCGTCACCACCACCGACCTGACCGCCTACATTGCCGCCATTGTCCTGATCCTAACCGTAGCGACCGCCGCCTCGCTCATCCCAGCGATCCGCGCCACCAAAATCGACCCCATGACCGCCCTGAGGTACGAATAACCATGCTCAAAGACCTAAGCTTCGCCTGGCGCACCCTCCGCGCCAAACCTCTGTTCACAATCGTTGCCGTGCTCTCTCTAGCCCTCGGCATCGGAGCCAACACCGCCATCTTCAGCGTCGTCGAATCTTCAATTCTGCGCGGACTGCCCTACCAGAATGCTGAGCAATTAGTAGAGTTGTGGGGTCGCTTTGAAGGTATCGACAAGGCCAACCTATCGCCCCCGGAATTTCTCGATTATCAAAGGCAAACACAGACGCTCTCTGGTCTAGCGGCTTTCACCTCGCAAAATCTCGCTCTCACCGGTCGCACTGAAGCGCACTCACTGCTGGGAGCAGCCGTTACCACAAACTTCTTCAACGTCCTCGGCGCACGCGCGGAACTCGGCCGGCTTATTTCACCCCTCATTGACAAACCCGGAGCAGGTCCCCGCGTGGCTGTCGTCAGTGACTCCGTTTGGCGGTCTGTATTCCACTCCGACCCGGCGATCATCCAACACGATGTTACCCTGAACGGAAAAATATTTCGTGTCATCGGCGTCCTCGCCCCAAAACAGTCCTATCCCGACAAGTTTCAGGTATGGCTCAGCCCTCGCATGATTGTTCCAGAACAGAACGAAGCCGAAGACTCGAAAAAGACTCTTCAAACTTATGGGAACCACTACTTGGCCACCGTAGGACGCCTAAAACCAGGCTATTCGCTCGCTCAATCTCAGGCGGAATTCAAGACAATCTCCGCCGAAATCAACCGGCAACATCGAATGCCGCCTCACTATGGAGCAAGTCTGGTCGGTTTACAGGACACTATGGTGCAAACCATTCGTCCGGCGCTGTGGGTATTGTTGACCGCCGTCATGCTGCTGCTCGGGATCGCTTGCGCCAATTTAGCCGGACTTTTGCTCGCCCGCAACGCGAGTCGTGCTCGCGAGTTTGCGGTTCGAACCGCACTTGGGGCCACCCGCTCCGAACTGATGCGCCTTTTACTGTCCGAAAGTTTATTGCTCGCTTTGTCAGGCGGAGCTTTGGGTGTTGTTTTCGCGGCTGCGGCGCTTAAGTTGATCGCGCACTATTCGCCGTATGATCTGCCCCCGGCCCTAGCACCGGAACTGAATTTACCCGTGCTCGGATTCTGCATTCTAGCGATCTTGTTTTCTGCAGTGGCAAGCGGCATCTTGCCTGCTTTTCATGCCTGCGGGCTGGACGTCAATACAGGATTGAAAGAAGGCTCGAAAGGAACCGGGAGCAGCGGAACTCGTCGTCTACGCGCTCTCCTGGTAGGTGGTGAAATCGCAGTTTCGGTGATGTTGCTCATCGGAGCGAGCCTGCTGCTCCACAGTTTCTCTAAACTCATCTCTATTAGCCCGGGATTCAACCCCGACGGCGTTCTTACCGCGCGCTTGTCGCTCCCCGATACAGGTTACGGCTCCGATGCGAAGATCGCTGCCTTTTGGAAAGCTCTTCTTCCTAAACTCTCTTCATTGCCGGGAGCGCGGAGCTGCGGCCTTCTTACAAATCTTCCGTTTAGCAACGAACGGGACAGCAGCCTTCTTTCGACAGAAGGCAATCCGATTGGTCCTCACAATCCAGGCTTCCAAACAGACGAGTTTGGAGTCAGTTCGCAGACCTTTCGGACCTTACAGCTTGCCCTCTTAGAAGGACGCTCGATCACCAAACGTGACGACGCCCAATCTCGCCATGTTGCCGTCGTAAATAAGCATCTGGCTGAAGTGGCGTTTCCACATCAGGACCCCATCGGAAAACGCTTCCACGGTGCCGCCATTTCGGGGTGGGTGACCATCATCGGCGTTGTTGCCGATGCTAAATACCAGAATTTAGATCAAAACCCCGAGCTTGTAGCTTATTACAGCTATCAGCAACTCGCGCCCAACTTCTCCGGCCTCGTGCTTCGCGGGAATCCATCGATTCAGGACCTCCGCCACGCAGTTCTCAGCCTCGACCCGAACATTCCGTTGACCAGAGTGAAGCCGCTAGGCGATTATCTCAGCCAATCGCTAGCTTCCCGTAAATTCCTACTAGGCTTACTAACGACCTTCAGCGGCTTAGCCATCCTATTAGCCGCCATCGGCCTCTACGCGGTCCTCGCCTACTCGGTCCAGCAGCGCAAACAAGAAATCGGCATCCGCATCGCCCTGGGCGCCACCCACTCCGGCATCCTTTGGATGATTCTCCGCGAAAGCCTCACCATTGCCGTCATCGGCACCGCCGCCGGACTTCTCGGCGCTACCTGGGCGACGTCATTCCTGAAATCCATGCTCTACGGCGTTACCACCACCGATGTGACCGCCTACGTTGCCGCAGTCATCCTGATCCTGACCGTCGCCATCGCCGCTTCGCTCGCCCCCGCCATCCGCGCCACGCGCATCGACCCCATGACCGCCTTACGCTACGAATAAGCTAGAAAGAACCAATGATCACTCTACGCAACATCGAAAAAGCCTTCGACAACGGCATCAATAAAACCTATGTCCTGCGCCGCGTCACCGTCGACATCAAAGAAGGCGATTTCATCTCCATCATGGGTCCTTCGGGTGCCGGGAAATCGACCCTGCTTCACATTCTCGGCATGCATGACAGCTCCTGGACCGGCGAATACAATCTGCTCGACTTTTCCATCCACCGCATGAAGCAAAAGGACCGCGCGGAGCTCTACAAAAAGTACATGGGCTTTGTCTTCCAGAGCTACCACCTGCTCGATTCGCTGACCGTCTACGAAAACCTCGATATTCCGCTCTCCTATCGCAACATCAAGAAATCGGAGCGCGAGAGCATCGTCGCCGACACGCTCGATCGCTTCAATATGGTCGGCAAAAAGGACTTGTTTCCCAACCAACTCTCCGGCGGCCAGCAGCAACTCGTTGCCATTGCCCGCGCCATGATTGCCAGCCCCAAGCTCATCCTTGCCGACGAGCCCACCGGTAATCTCCACTCCTCGCAAGGCAAGGAAATCATGGAGCTGTTCAAGCGCCTCAACAACGAAGGCGTGACCATCGTCCAGGTCACTCACAACGAACGCTATGCCGAATACGGCAATCGAATCATCAACATAGAGGATGGTTGGATCACAACCAACTAATGAAGCCCGGTATGAATACCACGCGCATCCTGATCGCCGACGATCAACCCGATGTGCTGGAAGCATTGCGTCTGTTATTAAAGAGCGAGGGCTACAAAACCGATTCGGCGGAATCCCCCCAGCAGGCCGTTCACTGCATCGAAAATCGTGAGTATGACGCCGCTATTATCGATCTGAACTACGCGCGCGATACGACTTCCGGCCAGGAGGGGCTCGATTTGCTGGCCCGCATCCAAGCGGTCGATGCCCTGTTGCCGGTGATTGTCATGACTGCTTGGGGCACGGTCGATCTCGCGGTGGAAGCCATGCGGCGCGGTGCGCGCGATTTTATTCAGAAGCCCTGGGAAAACGAGCGTCTCGCTACCGTCGTGCGCACCCAGCTTCAATTGAGTGAAGCGCTCCGCCGGGGACAGCGCCTGGAAGCTGAAAATCAGATTCTACGCGGCGAAAACCTTCCCGCGATGGTCGCCGAGTCACCGGGAATGCGCGCGTTGGTTGAGCTGATCTCGCGCGTGGGACCGTCGGACGCCAATGTGCTCATCACCGGCGAACCGGGCACCGGCAAAGAAGTGGTGGCGCGTACGCTCCACGCCACTTCCAATCGGTCGAACAAACCGATGGTCACGGTGAATGCAGGCGGCCTGGCCGAGGGCCTGCTGGAAAGTGAGCTTTTCGGCCACGTCAAAGGCGCTTTTACGGACGCCAAGACGGATCGTGCCGGTCGCTTTGAACTGGCCGACGGAGGCACTCTGTTTTTGGATGAAATTGCCAATGTTCCTCTTGGTGGACAAGGAAAGTTGCTGCGTGTTCTCGAAGCCGGAGAGCTGCAACGCGTCGGTTCCTCCAAAACGAAGAAGGTGGATGTGCGTGTCATCTCCGCCACCAACGCCAACTTAGCGCAGGAGGTATCGAGCGGGAGCTTTCGCGAGGACCTGCTCTTTCGCCTGAACACGATTGAAATTCATCTGCCGCCCTTGCGCGAGCGCCGCGAAGACATCGGTCCGCTAGCCACCTATTTTCTGGGGCTTCACTCCCGCCGCTATCGGAAGGCGATCACCGGTTTCGACCGCAACGCGCTCGATGCCATGCAGGAAAACACTTGGCAGGGCAATGTACGCGAGCTGAATCATGTCGTGGAACGGGCCGTACTGATGGCGCAAGGCAGCCGCATCGCTACCGCCGACTTGGCGTTGCGGTCCGGTTATAGCCCGGCGGCTCCCTCGCGATTGGAGGATATGAGCTTGGAGGAAGTGGAGGAGTTCCTCGTCAAGAAAGCCTTGGCGCGTTATAGTGGCAACGTTAGCCAAACCGCCGATGCGTTAGGGTTGAGCCGGAGCGCGCTTTACCGCCGCCTGCAACGCTTCGGCATGTAGGTAGGCTATGTAGCGGCACTCGATGCGTAGACCGAAGCTCACCCACGATGGCCGCGTCTTTCTGTTGGCGCTGGCCGGGGGGTTGCCCGCCGTGGTTGCCTGCCTGATCTTGCTGTTTACCGGCGGCTACGGGAGCAGGGAACAGTGGACCGTCGGCTTATTCGTCGTTGGCTGCTGGCTTGGCTTCTGCTTGGCGGCCCGTGAGCGGGTGGCCGGCCCGCTGCGTACCTTGGCGAACCTGCTGGAAGCAATGCGCGAAGGCGATTACTCCATTCGCGCGCGGGTCACTAACCCGGAAGAAGCGATGGGCGAAGTGATGCAGCAGGTGAATGCGATGTCCCATACGCTGCGGACGCAACGGCTTGGCGCGTTGGAGGCGACGGCTCTGCTGCGCAAGGTTATGGAGGAGATGGAGGTAGCTGCGTTTGCTTTCGATCCGCAGCAGAGTTTACGTTTGGTGAACCGTGCCGGCGAGCGATTACTGGCCGAACCAGGCGAACGATTGCTGGCTCGCGATGCTGCGTCGCTGGGGCTAGCCGAATACCTGACCGGTGAAGAAGAGCAGACGGTGCAGCACTCGTTTCCCGGCGCAACCGGGCGATGGGGCATTCGTCGCAACCGGTTTCGTGAAGGCGGCGTGCCTCATCAGTTGCTGGTCATCAGCGATCTGACCCGGCCTCTGCGCGAAGAGGAGCTGCAGGCTTGGCAGCGATTGGTGCGGGTGCTCGGTCACGAACTGAACAATTCGTTAACGCCCATCAAATCAATCGCCCAGAGCTTGGAGCTTTTGGTGAGAACCAGCCCGCGCCCCGAGGATTGGGAGGAAGATATGGAGCGCGGGTTGAACGTGATCTCCACTCGTTCGGAGTCGTTGAGCCGTTTTATGAGTTCCTATGCCCGTCTTGCGAAACTGCCGCCGCCGCGTTTCGCGCCGGTGAAACTGAACGAACTGATACGCCGTGTCGTGACCTTGGAAACACGCCTGCCCATTCATTTTGAGGAGTGGCCGCCGTTGACGGTGCAGGGCGATGCCGATCAGCTGGAGCAGGTACTGATTAACTTGCTTCGCAATGCGGTCGATGCATCCCTGGAAACAAGTGGGCGGGTGTTCGTCTGCCGCGAACAAAACACGACCTCGGTGGAGATTCTGGTGCGCGACGAAGGAAGGGGATTGGCGAATACGGCCAACTTATTTGTGCCTTTTTTTACCACCAAGCGCGGGGGCTCAGGCATCGGCTTGGTCCTGAGTCGACAGATAGCCGAGGCCCATGGCGGCTCGGTGAGCCTGGCGAATGCGGAGGAGGGAACTGGGTGTGAAGCGAAATTGATCCTGCCGATTCAATGAGTACAGGCATGAACCGCGGAGGTGCTTTCTTCGGAGGCGTCCGCGTGATAGGAGCTGCGGACCAGTGGCCCGGCTTCTACGTGCGCAAAGCCCATCTGCAGACCGGCGCGTTTGTATTCGTCGAATTCCTCTTGCGGAACGTAGCGCAGGATGGGCAGATGCTTTTGCGATGGCCGCAGGTATTGACCGAGCGTCAGAATGTCTACATGATGATCGCGCAAGTCGCGCATGACCGTCAGCACTTCGGATTGAGTTTCGCCCAAGCCGAGCATCAAACCGGACTTGGTAGGAATGTGCGGCCGCACCTGCTTGGCGTAGCGCAGCATGTCGAGCGAGCTCGGGTACCGCGCTCCCAAGCGAACCTGCCGGTATAGGCGCGGGACGGTTTCGGTGTTGTGGTTCAGCACGTCGGGATGCGCGTTCATGACGATGTCCATCGCGGAATGCGAGCCTTGGAAATCGGGCACCAGCACTTCCACCTTGCAGCCCGGAATCGCGGCGCGGATGGCTTGGATCGTGAGCGCGAAAAGCTCCGCGCCGCCGTCTTTGCGGTCGTCCCGGTTCACGCTGGTGATGACCGCGTAACGGAGCCCAAGCGCGGCGCAGGCCTCGGCCACCCGTCGCGGTTCGTCGAAATCGACTGTCAGCGGAGCGCCTTTCTGTACCGCGCAGAAACCGCAGCGGCGCGTACAGACGTTGCCGAGAATCATGAACGTGGCCGTACGCCGGTTCCAACATTCGCCGACGTTCGGACAGGCCGCGCTTTCGCAAACGGTATGCAGGTTGAGACGCGTAACAAGGTTTTTGAGTTCGCGATAGTTGTCGCCCACGGGTGCCGGAGCCCGCAGCCACCTGGGCCGCTCCGATTCGGAGCGCACAGGGGGATTGGTTTGCGTTGTGCGCGGTACAGAAGGCGAAGAGATGGTGACTAGCACTATCTCTAGTTTAAATCCAGCTGCCCGGCGGGACTACTTCCACCCAGGCGCCCTGTGGAGGCGGGTCTCGATGCAGCGTGATGGAACGAACGTACTTCGCAAGAAGGCCGTAGCTGTTTGAAATTTGAATATCGATACCATTGTCGGCTGTCACGGCCGCCGGATCGGGTGATTGTTCGCCAAGAAGACGAGTCAACTCGTCCGCCAGCTTTCCCTGGTCCTGCGGATCGGCGTCTGCCTCAAAATCGGGAGTGACCACAACCCGCCCAATCGCGGAGGAAGTGGGCTGCACAGACTGAAATGCTTCGTTTAAAAAGACGTCGAGTTCGGGATTCATAAATCGGCCTACATCTCGCGGCGGTTTTCCAGCGATCGCGACATGGTTACTTCGTCGGCGAAATCAAGATCGCTGCCCACGGGCACACCCATCGCAATACGGGTGACCCGCGGCCCCAGCGGCTTCAGCAGGCGCGAAAGATAGACCGCCGTGGCTTCACCCTCCACGTTCGGGTTGGTCGCAATGATGATCTCTTGAATTTCGTTCGCATGCAGGCGGTCAATCAAGCCCTTAATGCGGAGCTGCTCCGGACCGATACCGCGCAAAGGGGAGATAGTGCCGTGCAGCACATGGTAAAGCCCGCGAAAAGAATGCGTGGTTTCGATCGAAACGATATTGTGCGGCTCCTCCACAACACACAACTGCGCCTGGTCGCGGTGCGGGTCGCGGCAATACAGGCAAAGCTCTCCGTCGCTGATGTTGTTGCATTGCACGCAAATTCCGAGCTTATCTTTTACGTCGAGAACAGCCTGCGCCAACTGCTCGGCATCTTCGCGCGGTGAGCGAAGCAAGTGAAAAGCAATCCGCTGCGCGGATTTCTGACCGATCCCGGGCAGGCGTTTGCATTCTTGGATAAGCCGGGCAAGCGGCTCGGCGAACTCCGGCATACTGCCTAGAACATGCCGGGAGGCAGGCCCAATCCACCTAACATGCCGCCCATCTTCGATTGCGCTTCTTCGTCCACTTTTTTGGCGGCTTCGTTCACGGCGGCCATCACCATGTCCTGCAGCATTTCCACATCGCCAGCTACTTCGGGGTCGATCTTAACTCCCAGAACGTTCTTTTGGCCGTCCATTTTGACGCTGATCATGCCCCCGCCCGCCGAAGCCTCTACTCGGATAGCAGCCACTTCTTCCTGCATCTTCTGCTGCATCTGCTGCGCTTGCTTCATCATCGACTGCATGTTGCCGGGCATTTTCATAATCGATCCGTGAGTTAACCTTATCTTACTCGCTCAGATTTCGTACAGTGCCAATCCGTGCATCGGGAAAAAGCTCCTGAAATCGCTTTACGCCCGGGTGCGACAAGGCGCGTTCGCGCAGTTCCGTATTATCCGCCGGGCCCTCTTCGTTCTTCCCAGGTGCGGCCGCGCTCATGCCGGCGTCGGCTTCGATCCGCAACCGAACCGGCTTGCCGATTACCTGTGCCGCCAACCTTTGCACGCCAGGGTCACGCAGGGCGAGCGTCATTGCTTTCGGCGCACGTACGATCAAGTCGCCGCCGTCCAGGTGAACTTCTGCCTGCGCAATGGCGTCCGCGCTGAACGTCATGCCGCTCGCCGTGAGAGCCGACTGCAGATCTTGTTTCAGATCGCCGGTAGCAGCCGTCACTTCAGTTTTTTTTTGAGGTGCGGGAGCAGGAGCAGACACCGGCTGTGCTACCAACTTGATCGGTCGCGGCGCCGCTGGTTGACCGTTGCCGAGTTGCGCGATCGCCTCCTCAATGGATTGCAACCGGCCTGCTTGTACCAGCTTTACCAATCCCAGTTCCAGATGTAGCCGCGGCTGCAGCGAATACTGGAGAGTTTTGTAGAGTTCGAGCGTGAGATTAAGATAGCGGGTGAGATCTTCCTCGCTAAACGAGCTTCCTGTTTCCAGAAACGCCTTTTGCTCCGGCTCCGAAGCGGCAATGAGGTGGGTTGTCTTTCCGGTGATCTTGGCCACCAGCAGATTACGCCAGTAGCGGGAAAGCTCGCGACAGAAGTGCTGCAGGCTTTGGCCGTTGCGTTCCAGTTCCTGTACGATCTCCAGCATGCGGTAGCCGTTTTCGGTTTGTACGGACTCGGCAACAGCGCGCAGCGAATCGGCGCCGAACATTCCCAGCAGCGTACGAACATCTTCCACGCGCAGTAGTCTGCCGCAGCAGGCAATGGCTTGATCCATCGCCGACAAAGAGTCGCGAACGCTGCCCTCACCGGCCTGGGCAATGACAGAAAGAACCTCATCGTCCGCCTCGATGCCTTCTTGTGCGGCGATATACTTCATGCGATTCATCAACTCGGTGAAATCGACCGAGCGAAAGGTGAAATGCTGGCAGCGCGAGGCGATGGTGTTAGGGATCTCGTAGGCCTCGGTGGTGCATAAAATAAATACGACCCATTCCGGCGGCTCCTCTAGCGTTTTTAGCAGTGCATTGAAGGCTTCCTTCGTGATTTGGTGCGCTTCATCGACGATGAAAACTTTGTAGCGGTCACGAGCCGGGCGATAGCGGACGTTTTCGCGCACCTCACGCATTTCGTTGATGCCGCGGTTGGACGCCGCATCGATTTCGATCACATCGGGAGAGTTACCGGCGGCAATTTCAAGACAGCTTGCGCAGATGCCGCAAGGGTTGGGCGTTGGTCCCTGAATACAGTTCAGACAGCGAGCGAGGATACGCGCCACCGTCGTCTTGCCGGTGCCGCGCTGGCCGGAGAAGATGTATCCATGCGCCAATCGGGTGGTTTCAATGGCGTTGGCGAGGGTCTTCTGGACGTGCTCCTGGCCGACAAGCTCGCCGAAATTCTGAGGACGATACTTTCTTGCGATTACCTGATACACGCTGATGAGATAAGTGGAAGAGTTATTGCCAGACCCCGGGTGATCCGCGGCACACGAGCTAAATCGCTACCGTTGCTTCCTTCCGAACCTGGCGGGGTTTACGACCGCCCATTGCACGAAGCCCGGAGCCTGACAATTGACCATCCTACCATTGGTTTATTTGCGGTCTCCGAGTACCGCTTGGAGCTTTTCACCGAATAGAGTTTGGTTCGCGGCAACTGGCTTAATCGGGCTTGGCGGCGGCGGAGATGGTGGAGCAAAGGCCGCGGCCACGTCGTCCGCAGCCGGAGCGGGATCCGCCAAGAAGTGATTTTTCTTCAGAATGACGCGCTCTAATGGCGCGATCCAACCGGTGAACTCGTTGTCCGACTGATCGCGGGTAACAGCAATGCGCATGGACTCCATCTTCGAATCGAGGTTGTCCAGATGGTGGAGCAATAATGCTTCCGGGAAGAGCGGCACCTTGGGCGATCCGAACTCCAGTTCACCGTGATGGCTGATGATCATATGCTCGACAAGCACGCGTAGTTTAGGCGGAAAATCAGGAAGCTTTCCGATCTTTTCACCCACCATGCGCAGACCGATGACAATGTGCCCGAGTAGCTGGCCCGACGCGGTGTAGTGGAAGCTACGCGCGTAGGAGAGTTCCTCGATTTTGCCGATATCGTGCAGGATTGCTCCGCTCAGGAGCAGATCGAGATCGATGTGTTGGTAGTGCGAAGCAGTCAAGCGGCAGAGCCGGCAAAGCGACAGAACATGTTCCAGCAGTCCGCCGCGGCAGGCATGGTGAATCGATTTTGCCGCAGGCGCGATACGGTACAGTGCCGCCGTCTGCGCATCATCGAAGATAGCCCAGAGAAGCGCTCGAAGGTGATCGTTTCGCAAGTCCGAGATGATTTGCTTCAGTTCGGAAAACATCTCCTCAGGATCACGCGCCGAACAGGGGAAGTAGTCAGCGGCTTCGATTTCATGTTCTTCGAGACGCCGCAGCTTATGAACGGTGAATTGTGAGCGATTGCCGTATGGCTGAGCAACGCCTTTGACCTTGACAAAATCGTCGCGATGAAAGCTGTCGATGATTTCAGCGACGTTGTCCCACATCTTTGCTTCAATCTCTCCGGTACGGTCGGAGAACTGCAGAGACAGATAGGGCTCACCGGTTTTTTTCTGACGAACTTCCTTCGAAGTGACCAAGAATTGGGCGGTGACAATCTCGTTCGGAACGAGATCGCCGACGAATGGCGACTTCATAAGCTAGCGCGAACTGCTCTTTCCGGTAACGGTGGTCTGGGTGCCGGGAATCGGCAAGACACCGAATAGCTTTTTATGTGCGGTTTTCTCCTGCACTTCCGACTTCGTAATGGTTTCCGGTTTAAGCTGGGCCGGATCCTGCCACTTTGTATTTTGTCCAGGGGCAGCACCGCTATCGACGTAACCGGGGCGGATCTGCAAGAAGGCAGTTTTTCTAAGCTCGGTTAAATACTGCCGCACTTTCGGCTGCATTTTAGGGGCATACAGTTGGCTTTCGATTTCGCTACGAACATCGTCCAACGAAGCAAGACCCGCTTTGGTGTGATCGTCGACCTTCAAAATTTCAAAACCGTTGGAGATACGGATCGGCTTGCTCACCGCACCCTTCGGCAGGTTCCAGACCTTCTCTTCGAGCGTTTTGTCGAGATCGCCCTTCTTATAACCTACGCCTAATTCACCGCCTTGCTGGGCGGTGTTGGCGTCGGAGTTATCGCGGGCAAGATCGGAGAATCGCGTACCCTTCGCCGCTTGCGCCGCAACAAGGTTAGCTTTCTTTTCAGCGGCAGCGATGCCCTTAGCATCCTTTTCCTGCGTCGAGACTAGGATCTCGCTGAGATAGATTTTTTCGTCGCGTATGAACTGATCTTTGTGCGCGTTGTAATACGCCTGCACTTCCTTTTGACTGATGTTGATGTGACGTCCGACTTCTTGGCCAATGACGTTCCTGGTAAGGAATTGATTCTTCGTTTCCGCCTGGAAATCCTCATACGACATGCCGGATTGCTGACGTATCCACTCGCGGAACTTTTCGGGGTCGCTAATTTTGGATTGGCGTTGCAGGTTGGCTATATATTTACCGACCTCGCTATCCACGTTGATGTTCAGTTCTTTGCCTTTTTGGACGAGTAGAAGTTGATCGATACGGTCGCGGAGGATATTTTTCTGTTGCGCTTGGAAATCACGCTCCGGCCGTTGTCCCGACTCTCCTTGGGCCTTCGATTCTTGCGCGGCTTCACGCCCCAGGCGCTGCAACTCGTCACGACTGACGATATCGCCGTTCACCTTCGCGACGATCTCGTCCACGATCGTGAAGTGATTGGAGGTAGGCACATCGGCAGCGGGCAATAGCAACCCAAACAGCAGGCCAATCGCGGCGCATTTGAACATCATAAGCTTTCTATTTATTATCACAGTACTGAAGGTCTTGCGGCAACGCAGGATCGAAGCTAGTGCTTGCCGGCAGTTACAGGCTCTTCCTCGCTAAGAGCAAGAAGACTGCCGCGAATCTCCGATAAGAGTTCAGCAGGGCCGTTCGTCGTGATAGGAAGCTTCAAAACGCCGGCGGGACTAAAGTTCGCATTAGGCGTACCACGAACCAGAGCCATCAGCTTAAACGGATCGACTTTGGACTTCTGATGGAACTTGATATTGAAAAGGCCTTGGCGACGGTCGACCGACTCGACGCCGGTACGTTCGGCGAGACTCTTGAGAAGAGCAAATTGAACGAGGTTGCGAACTTCATCGGGTACTGGGCCATACCGATCGGCAAGCTCGTCGATAATACGCTGAGCACCCTCTTCGTCTTTTACATCCGCAATACGTTTATAAGAACGGAGGCGTTGTGACTCTTCAGCGATGTAGCTGGATGGGATGCGAATTTCCAGTCCCAAATTAAGGGTGGAATGAATTTCCAGCGGGACCTCTTCGCCCTTTAACTCTTGCACCGTTTCTTCCAGCAATCGAACGTAGGTATCGTAGCCAACGGCTTCGATATGGCCGTGCTGCTCGCCACCTAGCAAGTTGCCGGCGCCACGGAGCTCCAGATCCAAAGCGGCAATTTTAAAACCAGCTCCGAGATCACTGAATTCCTTGAGCGCCGCGAGCCTCTTGCGGGCGATTTCGCTCAATTGCGTATCAGCGGGAATCATCAGGTAGGCGTAAGCGCGTCGATTCGAGCGACCTACACGGCCGCGCAGTTGATAGAGCTCGCTGAGGCCGTACCGCTCCGCGTTCTCGATGATGATGGTGTTGGCGAGCGGGATATCTAGGCCGTTCTCCACAATCGTGGTGGATACAAAGACATCGAACTCATGCCGCATAAAGCCGAGGAGCACTTTTTCGAGTTCACCTTCGCTCATCTGTCCGTGACCGATACCGATACGGACGTCGGGCAGTAGTTCGCGGATGGAGGCGGCGCGCATGAAGATGGTGTCGACCCGATTATGGATGAAATAAACCTGCCCCTGGCGGGCAACCTCCTGCTCGATGGCAGACTTGATCAGATCCGGGTTGAAGTGCGCGACAACGGTGTTGATGGAGAGCCGGTCTTTAGGCGGCGTCTCGATTACCGACATATCGCGCAGCCCCAAGAGCGACATGTGCAGAGTGCGGGGAATGGGAGTGGCGCTCATGGTGAGCACATCGACGTTATGGCGCATCTGTTTGAGACGCTCCTTGTGTTTGACGCCGAAACGCTGCTCTTCGTCGACGACGAGCAGGCCTAAATCGCTGAAGGCGACGTCCTGAGAAAGAAGGCGATGAGTGCCGATGAGGACATCCACTTTGCCGGCTGACGTTTCCTCAAGAACTCCCTTAATTTCTTTCGTGGTGCGAAAGCGACTGATGAGCTCGACGCGGATGGGAAATGAGGCAAAGCGGCGTTTGAAGGTTTCAAAGTGCTGAAAGGCAAGAACAGTGGTCGGAGCCAGAACTGCTACTTGTTTGCCGTCGCCCAGTGCTTTGAACGCCGCGCGCATGGCGACTTCGGTTTTGCCGAAACCGACGTCGCCGCAGAGCAGGCGATCCATAGGCTGCTCGCTTTCCATATCGGCTTTGATTTGAGAAACAGCCTTCAACTGATCCGTGGTGGGAGCGTAGGCGAAGGCGTCCTCAAATTCGCGTTGCCAGTTACTATCGGAGGAAAAGGAGAAGCCTTGGGCCATGCGGCGTTGGGCGTAGAGCTTCAGAAGCTCGTCGGCCATGTCGCGCATTTTGGCTTTGACGCGGGACTTGGTCTTCTCCCAGGTGACGCCGCCCATCCGGTCGAGGTGCGGCTTCGCCTCGCCCGCGCCACGATACTTCTGGACGAGATCGAGGCGCGTGAGGGGAACGTAGAGCTTCGATTCGCCGGCGTATTCCAACACCATGAAGTCGCCTTTCTGTTCGCCTTGCACAATTTCGCGAATACCAAGAAACTGTCCTACGCCGTGGGTGGTATGAACGACGAAGTCGCCGGGCTTGAGATCGGCAATGTCAGCGGCGAACACAGCCACCTGCGACTTGGTGGGCTGCCGGGCCATCAAGTCGGGCGTTTCGAAGAGGTCCTCCGAACCGATCATGGCGAGATGAGAATCGGCGAGCACTCCGCCACGACGGACGCAGCCTTTGATGAGGTAAGCATCGGCTAGAGTTCCGGAGTGGTAAGAGCGCTCCGCGATAGAAGGACGAGTGCCGGAGGCCGACTCCATTCCGAGCTGATACGAAATGCCGTATTCCTGCAAGACGTCGGCGAGGCGCTCCACCTCGCCACTAGACGTAGCGAAAAACGCGATGCGGTGACCGGCTTCAATCAAGCCGCGAGCCTCGGCAACGGCGGCAGGCATGTTTCCTTTGAAGGTGAGCGAAGGACGGCTGCGAATGTGAAAGTGATGCGTCGGATTTGCTTCCGAAGCCGACGTGATCAACTCCAGTTCTTGGAGGTTGAGGCGGGTGCGAGAAGCTATGACGTCCGACAGTTCGTCCCAGCGCAGGAAGTTTTTCTCCGGTTCGATCGGCGCGGGGCGGTCAGGATTTTCCAGCCGATGCCATAGGCGCTCTGCTGCCGTGGCAAGGTCATGCGGTTCATCGAGGACGATCAGAGAATCACGGCAGAGATCGATGAGATTGTCCGTGCGAGGGCGAACCAAGGGCACCAGATATTCCCATCCCGGGAATATCTCGCCGGGATTCGAGAGTTCGAGCTCGGCCTCTTCAGCGGCATCCGCCAATTGACGAAGCAGAGAGCGGGAACGCGGATACTCTTCTAAAGGCAGAAGTGTAGTGGAGGAGACTTTGAGCACCGAACGCTGCGATTCGACGTCGAACTGGCGGATCGACTCAATGGTATCGCCGAAGAATTCTACGCGAATGGGGCGGGAAGCTTCGGCAGGAAAGATGTCGAAAATGCCGCCGCGGAGAGAATATTCGCCGACCATTTCGACCGGTTCGCGCTTTTCATAGCCGATGCTGTCCAGGTGCTGAACGAGATCGTCCAGCGCGATCTCTTCGCCGACACGGAGAATAAGAGCTAATTGGCGATAAAATTCGTGGGACTCGGTCTTCAGCAAGGCCGAGGCGATGGGGACAATGGTGATGGGGATTCTTTGCGATGACAAGCGCCATAAGGCCACGGCACGTTTTTCTGCAATTTCGTTGTGCGGCGAAAGCCTCTGATGGGGCAGGACGTCCAACGCGGGAACGATCTGGGGTGGGGGGAGATCACGACCTTCTAACAGAAGGTCGAAGAACACCTCGACAGATTCGCCGAGCGCTTCGGCCTGTTTGTTGCCATCGACCAGGACAATCAGGGGTTTCTCAGTTTGCTCGTAGAGCAGGGCAAGATACAGCGCTTTGGCTGTGTTCACCAATCCCGAGACAGAGAAAGGGCCGTGGTCGCCGCGGGTTATCTGCTGGATCAAGGATCGGAAAGCAGGATGCTTCGCGGCGGAGTGGAGAAGCTCTCGTGTGGCGGGGTGAATCACAGATTGATGGATGCGCCGCGGGTGGCGGAGATTTGTAGAGCGGCGATTCTTTGTGCGATGTCGGTGGTGGAAAAGCCGGGTTCTAAAGGTAATGTGCAGACCATACCGCCGGCGGCTTCTACTTCCTCGCGCCCGGCGACAAAATGGTTCCAGTCGGCACCTTTCACGAGGATGTCGGGAAGGAGCGCAGCAATGAGTTCGCGAGGCGTATCCTCGTCGAACAAGGTGACGGCGTCCACGGCCTGCAGGTGGATGGCCAGATCGATGCGTAATCGTTCAGCGAGAAAAGGACGCGCGGGACCTTTCAGGCGTTGCACGCTGTTATCCGTATTCAGAGCCAATACCAGAAAGTCGCCTAAAGAGTGTGCCTGTTCAAGCAAACGAATGTGACCGGGATGCAGGATGTCGTAACATCCGTTTGTAAATATAACCTTTTTACGTTCGGAACGCCATTGTTTGCGCTGTTCCAAGAGACTGCCACGATCATAGAACCGACTCATTCCTTCCCTTCATTTTACGATCTAGGTAGATGAAGATGCGGAGGCTGCTAGTTCGTGCGACAAATTGGGTGGGCGACGCGGTGATGGCTCTGCCGGCTTTGCACGCCCTGCGCGAGCAGTTTCCGGATGCCTATATCGCCGTTCTGGCAAAGCCATGGGTCGCCGGTTTGTACCGACGAGAATCATTTTGCGATGAACTGATTGCGTATCAGCCGGGCGCGGGTTGGCGTGGATGGGGTGATCGATGGACTATCGCAAGAGAGTTGCAGCGGCGCAACTTCGACTGCGCGGTGCTTTTGCAGAATGCTTTCGAGGCCGCGGCCATTGCTTATGCGGCGCGGATCCCTTGGCGTATCGGATACAATCGCGATGGTCGTGGAATACTGCTGACCCATCCCATTCCGGTGCCATTAAGCGGCGAAGTGCCGGTGCATCAGCGTTTTTACTATTTGGAGCTTCTGAAACGAGCGAAGCTGATCGGCGACTACTCGATGGACGTCCCGGCACGGCTCTCCGGCACCGATTTAGCAGCGGAAAATGGAAGGCGGCAGTTTGCGCAGTTCGGTGTGGAAGAAGCGGTGGTAGGCGTCAGCCCTGGCGCGGCGTACGGCGGTGCAAAGCGCTGGCTGCCGGAACGCTTCGCGGCGGCGGCGGTTTCTATTGCTCACGAAAGGAAAGCGTTTGTTGCGATCTTTGGCTCCGAACAGGAACGGGGAATTTGCGAGGAGGTCTGTGCTGCTGTAAGGGAGGGTGGTATTCGTTGCCGTAGTTTTGCGGGAAAGACCGATTTAGCTGAGTTTATCGAGATGGCAGCGGCTTGCGAGATTTATTTAACAAACGACTCCGGGCCGATGCACATCGCTTCCGCGTTAGGAGTTCCGACAGTCGCCATTTTTGGAGCGACAGACGACCGAGCGACTGGGCCGACGGGTTTACACGCGAGGGTGGTTCGCGAGCCGGTGGAGTGCAGTCCCTGTTTACTACGAGAGTGTCCTATCGACCATCGATGCATGACGCGGGTTCATTCCCAGCAGGTGGTACAAGTGGCGTTGGATATGTTGCCCAAATCATGAATGGAGATTTCCATACTGGATACAAGAAAAAAGATTATTCCGCAAGGAGCGTTGACTGAGCTACTTGGGACGGGCAATTGGGTCGTGGTGGTGGGCAGATTCGATCCCATGACTGCTTTCGAGGCAGAGCACATTACCGCATTTGCGGGACTTGGTAAGGTGTTAGGGATTGTTTTAATGGGAGAAGATTGTTTGTTGCCGGTGGAAGCAAGAGCAGTGCTGGTGGCTTCGTTGCGTGAGGTGCAAGCCGTTGTTATTGCGCATAGCGATGAGTGGAAGAATTTTCTGCCAAAGAACTATGCGGGTCCGGTGATATTCGATGCCGACCTTGAAGAAGGTCGGCGGCAGCGCTTCTTGGGGTTGGTTTCCAGCAAGCAGCAGTCGGAATGACACCCGATAGTAGCCAAGATTCGATCTTGATGGTGCGCTTAGGCGCAATGGGAGATATTCTCCACACTCTTCCTGCAGCGGCAAGCCTTAAGCAAAGCTTTCCGGGACGTAGATTGGTCTGGGCGATGGCTCCGAAGTGGAGGCCGCTGATCGAAGGCAATCCCTTCATTGACGAAGTGATTTCCTTCGATAGACGCGGCAGCCAGAGTATATGGAATTGTTGGCGTCGCCTTCGGGGACTAAGGCCGAGTTTGGCGATCGACTTCCAAGGATTGATCCAATCGGCGCTGGTGAGCCGGACCGCGGGGCCGAAACGGTTGTTTGGGTTTAGCCGTCCGTTTGTACGCGAAGCGCTAGCAGCGGCTTTTTATACACATTGCGTTGCACCGACTGCTTCGCATGTAGTAGAGAGAAATCTGCAGCTTGCAGCGTCGGCTGGGGCGAACGTATTGACGCGAGACGCCTGGCTGCCACCCGGATGTGATGAAGGAGAGCTTCCGGCAGGTCCGTTTGTGCTGACCGATCCTTTGGCTGGATGGAAAAGCAAACAGTGGCCGCTAGCGAATTACGAAATTGTGGCGCAGAGATTGCGAAGAGAAGGGCTGGAACTGGTGGCCAATGTTCCGCATAACGTGAGGAGAGAGTTCCAGGACTGGAAACATGTCCGCATGCATAGCAGTTCTATTTCGGGGTTGATTGCCGCGACTCGGCGTGCTACGGCCGTGCTTGGGTTGGATAGCGGACCGTTGCACCTAGCGGCGGCTTTGCAGAAGCCCGGTGTGGCTTTATTCGGACCAACGGACCCCTTGCGTAATGGACCGTATGGCGGTTCTATAGAAGTGGTTCGCCGGCCCGATGCACGGACAAGCTACAAGAGAAACGAAGCGATCGACCCCAGCATGCAGCAGATTAGTCCGGATGCGGTGATGAAGGCGCTGCTTCGCTGCCTATCGAGAAATACGACGCCTGTCGGCCTTCCAACGGAATAACGGTCGATGGAACAGGCGGCTGAAGTTTCCGAGAAGTATTGGTTCCCTAAGACGTATGCCGATGCGGCGGCGCGGCTGCGCGTGCCGACCGGTTTCGTTCTGCTGGTTGCATTTGCATGGTTGTCCTCCCCAACTTTGAAGTCGATGAGTATTGGACTGCCTATTTCCGCCTTGGGTTTATGGCTGCGCGGATGGGCAACGGGACATTTGGCAAAGAACCAACAACTTGCCACGAGTGGGCCTTATGCCTACGTTCGCAATCCGCTTTATGTAGGCACTTTAGCGGTAGCATCGGGAATCGTCATTGCTTCCGCAAATGTTTGGTTGGCGCTGATCTTTACGCTGGTTTTCATTCTGATTTATTTGCCGGTGATTGAGTTGGAGGAGCAGCATC
The DNA here is from genome assembly GCA_965219315.1 of Bryobacteraceae bacterium. GTDB lineage: Bacteria > Acidobacteriota > Terriglobia > Bryobacterales > Bryobacteraceae > Bog-105. The sequence continues at coordinate 981,060 of CBDCNB010000001.1, forward strand.
TGCGAAAGATTTTTCCTGAGTACGCGGTTTACGCCAGACTAGTGCATCGTTTGCTGCCGATATCGAAATGGAGGGAAAAGGGCGCGGTGTTCCGGTGGTCATTATACCGGCGCAATGAAGAGTACCAGGCGTCCCTCGGGTTTATATTGGCGGTCGCTTGGCTGATGGCGAAATACTTTTGGCGTGAGTTGTTCGTATGATAGGCTTGCGCTGATGAGAGTCGGATGTTTTACCCCTTTACTGTCGGATTTTCCGCTTGAAAAAGTGCTGGAAAAGCTGAAAACGCTGCATATCGACACAGTTGAACTAGGAACAGGCAATTATCCGGGAGATCCGCATTGCAAGCTCTCCATGCTGGATAACGAGAAGGAACTGAAAGAGTTCAAAAAGAAGCTGGACGATCAGGGTTTTTCCATCAGCGCATTAAGTTGCCATGGCAATGCACTGCATCCGGACGCGGCTTTGGCCAAAGGGTACGCCGAAACCAGCAAGCGGACGGTGGAGTTGGCGGCAAAGCTGGGCATTCCGGTGGTGATCGATTTTTCCGGATGTCCTGGCGACAGCGAAGGATCGAAGTTTCCGAACTGGGTGACCTGTCCGTGGCCACCCGAATATTTAGAGGTGCTCGATTGGCAATGGGAAAAGAAAGTGACACCCTATTGGACCGAGCATGGCAAGTTCGCAAAAGGGCATGGCGTGAAGATAGCCATTGAGATGCATCCGAATTTTGTGGTGTTCAGTCCAGAAACAATGCTGAAGCTGCGCGCGATTGCGGGCGAGAGCGTGGGTTGCAATTTCGATCCCAGCCATATGTTCTGGCAGGGTATCGATCCAATAAAGGCAGTACGTGTACTGGGCGATGCCATTTTTCATGTGCATGCCAAGGACACGCAAATTTACGATTACAATTTGCCGAAGACCGGCGTGTTGGATACCAAGCCGTACACGGACGAAAAAAATAGAGGGTGGATTTTTCGAACCTGCGGCTACGGCCACGCATTCGGATGGTGGAAAGAATTCATCTCTACGTTGCGAATGTTCGGCTACGATAATGTGCTCTCCATTGAGCACGAAGATTCGTTGATGTCGCCGGATGAGGGCCTGACCAAGGCGGCAAACTTTTTGAATCAGATTGTGATTCGAGAAGAGCCGGCTGCGGCCTGGTGGGTTTAGGTTCTCCGGAGCGGCTCGGAAATTCGCGATTACGTTCCTTGTAGAAATTCTGAGAATTTTGCGTCTCATCTGGCGAAGCTTTCCAATTGAGAAAGTTACTTACGCTAACTATGTCACGTACTATTCTTCCCGGACGGCCTTATCCGCTTGGCGCTAAGGCCAATCCGAAGGGAACCAATTTCGCGCTTTACTCTGAGAATGCCACGAAAGTGGAGCTGTGTTTGTTCAATGAGAACGGCAAGCAAACCGAAGTTATCGAGTTGAAAGAATTGACTGCATTTGTCTGGCACGGATTTTTGCCCGGAATAAATGCGGGGCAACTTTACGGGTATCGTGTGCATGGTCCATGGGAGCCGGAAAATGGGCTTCGGTTCAACCCGTCGAAACTATTGGTGGATCCGTACGCGGAAGCTGTTACCGGCGATGTGGATTGGACACAACCGGTCTTTCCTTACAAGTTCGGCGGCGACGATGCCGATCTCCAGATGGACGACACGGACGACGCAAAGGGCGTGCCGAAGTCGGTAGTGGTGGATCACACCTTTGATTGGGAAGGCGACGTCAAGCCCGACATTGCGTTATCGGACTCGGTGATTTATGAGATGCACGTGCATGGCTTTTCAAAGCGGAATCCGGATGTTCCGGAGAACCAGCGAGGCACCTACGCGGGGCTGGCGGCACCGGCCAGCCTTGCTTATTTGAAGAAGCTCGGTATTACGGCGGTGGAGCTGTTGCCGGTCCATCAGTTCGTTACCAGCAAAAATTTATTGGAAAAAGGCCTCAGCAATTACTGGGGGTATGACACGCTTGCGTTCTTTGCTCCGCACAATAAATTCAGTTCGACGGGCGACAGGGGCGGGCAGGTGACAGAGTTTAAATCGATGGTCAAGTCCTTGCATCGCGAGGGGATCGAGGTCATTCTCGACGTCGTTTATAACCACACGTGCGAAGGCAACGAAAAAGGTCCCATGCTGAGCTTGAAAGGCGTGGACAATACGACGTACTACCGGACGGTAGCGGACGACAAGCGTTATTACATGGATTACACGGGCACCGGCAATACGCTGAACGTGCAGCAATCGCAGACGTTGAAATTGATCATGGACAGCCTTCGCTACTGGGTGACGGAGATGCACGTCGACGGTTTCCGGTTCGATCTGGCAGCGGCGCTTGCCCGCGGACTGCACGATGTGGATCGATTGTCGAGTTTTTTCGATGTGATCAACCAAGATCCGATTTTGGCGGATGTCAAATTGATCGCGGAGCCTTGGGACGTAGGTGACGGCGGTTACCAAGTAGGGAATTTTCCAGTGCTGTGGGCCGAGTGGAACGGCAAGTACCGCGACACCGTTCGACGCTATTGGAAGGGGGAAGACGGCGTGCTATCGGACTTAGCCTACCGACTGACGGGTTCGAGCGATCTTTACAAAGGCGATGGCCGGAAACCGTATGCCAGCATCAATTTCGTGGTGGCGCACGACGGGTTTACATTGGCCGATCTTGTCAGTTATGACGAGAAGCATAACGAAGCCAACAAAGAAGACAATAAAGACGGTGCGAACGACAACCACTCCTGGAACATGGGCGCGGAAGGACCGACCGACGACGCCGATATCAATAATGCGCGTGAAAAGCAGATGCGAAATATACTGGCGACGCTGATGTTTTCGCAAGGGGTTCCGATGCTGGCGAGCGGAGACGAGATTGCGCGTTCGCAGCGTGGCAATAACAATGCTTACTGCCAGGATAATGAGATCACTTGGCATGATTGGGATTTAGATGAGCGACGAAAACGGCTGCTTGAGTTTACTTCGACGGTGATCGAATTCCGAAAGAGGCATCCCAATCTACACCGACGGAAATTTTTTCAAGACCGCCAGCTACGCCACTCCGAAGAGCGGGACGTTGCATGGTACGGAAGCGACGGCAAAGAGTTCAGCGATGAGCAATGGGACGCGGGATGGGTGCGGAGCATCGCGCTTTTGTTGAACGGCCGAACGCTGAACACCGTCGATGAGAATGGCCAGCCCATGGTGGATGAGACGTTTCTTTTGCTGGTGAATTCTTATCAGGAGGGCGTGGAGTTCACTCTGCCACAACGATTAGAGCAAAATACGCAGTGGGGACGGCTGGTGGACACGGACGATCTGGAAAACCCGTTCAAAGAAGAGGTGTTGGGAGAACGGGCAACCGTAAAACCGAGATCGTTAATGTTGCTGTGCGAGAGATAATAAGCGTATGTCTGGAAAAAAGATCGGAATCTTAACCGGTGGCGGCGATGTGCCGGGATTGAACGCGGTGATTAAAAGCGTGGTTTACCGGGCGACCGACGATGGTCATCAAGTTACCGGTATACGGCGCGGGTGGGAGGGCTTAACGAATCTCGATTTCGATAATGCCGCCAGTGTGACGCGTTATGTGTTGCCTTTGAACCGGGAAAATACGCGGGCCATCGACCGGACCGGGGGAACTTTTCTCCACACCAGCCGGACCAATCCTTCGAAGATGAAGACGGTTCCCGATTTCCTGAAGGGGGAAGATTTTCCTTCCGCACAGACCACCAAAAAAGGCGAGACCAATACAACTTACGACTTGAGCAAACGGGTGCTGGAGAATTTGGAGAAGTTGCAGTTCGATTATCTGGTGGCCATCGGCGGCGACGACACGTTGAGCTATGCGGCACATGTGGACAAGCTTGGGTTCAAGGTGATTTGTGTTCCGAAGACGATGGACAACGATGTTCGTAATACGGAGTATTGTATTGGATTTTCGACGGCAGTGACGCGGGCGAGCGATGCGATACAAAGACAGAGAACAACGGTGGGATCGCATGAGCGGGTGGGCATCTTCCGTGTTTTTGGACGCGACGCCGGCTACACCTCGCTGTATACGGCCTATGTGACGTCGATACGCTGCGCTATCCCGGAGTATAAATACGATTTGGAAAAAATGATGGACTTGGTGATGACCGATAAGCGGAACAATCCAAGCGGCTATGCATTGGTGGTGATGTCGGAAGGCGCCGAATGGGACGGTCACGTGATGCGCGAACAGGGCGAGCCGGATGCTTTTGGGCATCGCAAAAAGGCGAGCGTAGCGGAGGACTTTAGCGATCAAATACAGAAGCGAAACGGAGTGGAGACGGTGGTGAGCGATCTTACGTACGATCTGCGAAGCGGCGCTCCTGATTTCATCGACACATTGGTGGCAAACACGTTTGCGACGATGGCTTACGATTCCTTGAAGTCGAATAAGCATGGCTTGATGGCGGCAATCTCCGAAGGAAAATACACGATGGCGAAAATTCCCGATCCGAAGGATGGCGCGCGGTCGGTCGATGTGGGAACGATGTACAACACGGAACGCTATCGTCCGAATTATTCGAACAAGGAAGGGTTGCCGGTGTTTTTGACGCGCGCTTAGATGAGCATGCAAGAAGAGTCTTCCCAGCCCGAGTTTCAAGTGTCCGAGGTGGTGGAAGCACAGGGGCACTTAGTCGATTCGCACATCATGGAGCGCATCTTCGATGCGGTGGTGGAGTTTGGCGGCCGTTTCGAAGTGGAGCAGTTTTCCATTGGCCGCACCAATAGCGACCCGTCTTCCTTGCGGCTTAAGGTGGAAGCTTCCTCGGAAGCCGACATGGAGAAGATCGTAACGCAGTTGCTGGGTCTTGGCTGCGCCATGGTGGATTCCGGTGAAGCAGAGATCAAGATCGCGGACTGCGACAAATGCGCGCCGGAAGACTTCTATTCCACTACTAACCAGCAGACCTGGGTGCGATGTCGCGGCCAATGGCTTCCGGCGAAAAATCAACGGATGGACGCGATGATTGTGGTCCGGGGCGACACCGCAGAGTGTCGACGGCTGCGCGATATCAAAGCCGGCGATGCAATTGTGGTGGGGATGAAAGGCATTCGTGTTGTACCGGAAGCCAAAGAACGCGACCGGTTGGCGTTTGCGTTCATGAGCAACGAGATTTCTTCCGAGCGCCAGGTAGAAACGGCAGTGGCGCAAACGGCGGCGCTGATGCGGGGCGCTCGTGGGGAAGGGAAGAGGATCGTGGCGGTGGCTGGTCCGGTGGTAGTTCATACGGGCGGCTGCGCGGCATTGTCAGGGTTGATACGCCACGGCTGGATAGATGCTTTGCTGGCGGGAAATGCGCTGGCGGTGCATGACGTGGAAGCAGCGTTGATGGGGACGTCACTGGGCGTACGCACCAGCGATGGACGGCAAGAGCAGCATGGACATCGTAACCACATGCGGGCGATCAATGCCGTCAATCACGAGGGCAGTATTGCCGCAGCGGTGGAAAGCGGGCGGCTCACCAGCGGCGTAATGTATGAGTGTGTGAAAGCGAATGTACCGTTTGTACTGGCAGGAAGTCTCCGCGACGATGGCCCATTGCCGGACACGATTACGGATATGAACGAGGCGCAGGATGCCTATGCGGCGCAGTTGGTGAATGCAGGAGTGGTGTTGTGCTTAAGCTCCATGCTGCATTCGATTGCGACAGGCAACATGCTGCCGGCCTGGGTAAGAATTGTTTGCGTGGACATCAATCCGGCTGTTCCGACGAAGGTAAGCGATCGCGGTACCGGACATGCGTTGGGCGTGGTGACCGATGTGGGATTGTTTTTGGAATTGTTGGCGAAAAAGTTAGAAGCGAGATGAAGAAGAATCGACAGTACACCGATGAGCATGCGGCCGCCGGCGTGGATGCGCCACTACCTGACATCGAGACGTGGCCGAATCAATATGGGTCTTACGAGATTGAAATTGGAATGCCGGAGTTTACTTCGGTGTGTCCAAAGACCGGACTTCCGGATCACGGTCATTTGCGGCTCGTCTATACACCCGACCGGCTTTGTTTGGAGTTGAAATCGCTGAAGATGTACATGCTTGAGTACCGGAACCTTGGTATTTTTCAGGAGAATGTGGTGAACCGGTTTTTGCAGGATGTTGTGAAAGCAGCCGCGCCGCTGGAAGCGACCGTGATTGGGGATTTTGCATCGCGCGGCGGATTGACAACGCGCGTCACAGCAGTACACCGTCGTCAAAAAAAGAAAAAATAGGCTCCATTGGCGGTGCGGTCGGTTACACTCTGTAGTGACATGAGTGCGCGCCTTCTTTTACCGTTTTTGTTGGCGGCTTCGCTTGTTGTAGCGCAGACACCTGTTTCAAAGGGCATCGTCGTGAATTCGGCAAGCCTTTCTTCGGGTGCGTTAGCTCCCGGCACGTTGGCGATGATAACCGGCAGTCATCTCAGCGAACGAACGGAATCGGCCTCCGACGGTCGAACACAGGAACTGCCAACGAAGTTGGGCGGGGTACAGGTGTTTCTATACGGTAATCCACTTCCTCTTCTTTCCGTGTCTCCTACACAGGTGCAGTTTCAAGTTCCGTACAATGTCGGAGCTGTCTCGTCGGGAACGATCTATGTGTTGACGGAAAATGACAATGGACGTAAGACCGTCAGCCAGGAAAACGAGATCAAAATTGAGCCGGCCGCTCCGGGGATTTTTGCGTTTGGCGGGTCGGAACCAAGGGCAGGATTGATACTTCACGCGCAAGCCGGCGGGGATGTACAAGCCGGTTCTCCAGTGACGGCGGACAGTCCTGCGCGCGCGGGCGAGAGCGTAATTATTTGGACGACAGGACTGGGCAGCCTGGAGGAGGGGAGCGCGAACGTTCGCGTAAAGGCGGGGACACCGCTGGCCGGACCCGATGTGCCGGTGGCAAATATGGTGGAGGCGTTTGTCGATGGACGTTATGTACCGGTAACTTCGGCGGTTCTGCCGCAGGGCGCGATTGGAATTTATGAGGTGCGAGTGCAACTGCCGGATGATCTGCCGTCTAATCCGAAGGCGCAGCTCTCGTTCATGCAGAACGGCTATAGAAGTAACATTGTTGTTTTTCCGCTACAGAGTTCAAGCCGCTAGCTCACGTGTTTTATGCATAAACTTCGTTGGAATGCCTTGCTTCAGCAGTGGGTAATTATCTCCACGCACCGTCAAAATCGTCCACAAATGCCGGCGAATTGGTGTCCCTTCGATCCGGGGTCCGGCAATGTGCCGGATAACTATGACGTTTATTTATATCCTAACGATTTTCCGGCGCTTTCACCGGAAAGCGGTCCTTACGAGCCGCCCGAGGAGCTCGGGTTATTCGCGGAGACGGGTGCGCGTGGTTCTTGCGACGTAGTACTTTATTCGCCGGAACATACGCTTCCGCCATCGAAGTTGAGCTTAGAATCGTGGCGAAAGATTGTGGGGTTGTGGACGGATCGTACGCGGCAGCTATCTGAGAATTCCGATATCGAAATGGTGGCGATTTTCGAGAACTGCGGAGAAGCGGTGGGCGTGACGATGCCACATCCGCACGGGCAGATTTATGCGATGCCATTTATCTCGCCGAACGTTGAGAAGGAGATCTTCGGTGCGGAGAAATATGCGGATCGTCATGGCGGCGAATGCATATTCTGCGCATTGTTGAAAGAGGAGTTGAGTGTGCAATCGCGTGTCGTTGATGAGAATGAACATTTTGCCGCGTTTGTGCCGTTTGCGGCTCGTTTTCCGGCGGAGATTTCGATTTATGCCCGTCGACATTGCCGGACGTTGCTTGACCTTTCGGACGAGGAGCGCGAAAGTTTGGCTGAGTTGATTAGCCTGGTGCGCCGGAAGTATGACGGCCTGTTTGGATTTATGATGCCGTTGATGATGGCGGTGAAGCAAGCTCCGCTGAAACGTATGGACCTGCCGTATCATTTTCATGTGCAGTTCTTGCCATTGCAGCGTAGCGCGACGAAACTCAAGTATTTGGCGACGATCGAAACAGGATACGGTACATTTTTGGCGGACACGGCTCCGGAGCAGATGGCAGAAAACTTGCGCAACGTAGAGCTGACAAATTAATCGTTTTGGTATGGCTTGTAGCCGTTTCTCTGCAAAAAGTCGCGAGTGAAATTGAGTTGCGAGGGAGCGATGTAGAAGAAGGCTCCTGTCAGCTCGCGGCGCATGATGAAACCGGCGGAGTAAGATCCGGTTTCCACCAAGTAATCGACCCCGATAGCGGTGAGAAGTTTTTCCAGGCGCAGAGCATCGGGTAGCCGCCGGGCCATATAAACCAAATCGAGCTCGGCTCCTTCGAAAAAATCAGAATCACGACGCACCTTCCCCAGTCTAAACGGTTTCCTCCGCAGGCCCGTGGTGAGAGTAAATCATGCCGATTCGTGTTGCCTTTCAACAGAACCATGGCATACCGGGTTCATGCAGATTACCGTTCGGACGTATGGAAATCCGCAGTGAATGATTTCCAAGGTGAGGGATGTGCTTGCCGACGTACTCCATTAGGCAGGAACCGAACGAATCTTTGAACCGCTGAACCCGTAGTAGATGATGTAGAGATAGCACAAAGCCGGCAAGAAAAAGGCGAGATGGATGCCGATTTGATCAGCAACATAGCCTTCTAGGATGGGGATAATAGCTCCGCCGACAATGGCGGCAATGAGCAGTCCGGAGCCTTTGCCGGTGAGTGGCCCTAAGCCCGCAATGCCGAGCGTGAAGATGCTGGGGAACATAACGGAATTAAACAGGCCGACGAGGATAATACTCCACATGGCAAGATGGCCGGAAGTGAGAATAGACGTACAGACAAGCAAAAACGCAGCAATGCCGACCGCGCCCACAACACGTCCGGTAGGTAATCGTTGCAAAAGAGCTGAACCGATGAAGCGGCCCACCATCATGCCGCCCCAATAAAATGCAACGAAGTATGCGGCTGTTTGCTCAGTAAGATTGCCGATATTTGGTTGGCTGAAGTAGTTGACCAGGAAGCTGCCGATTGCAACTTCCGCGCCTACATAGACGAAGATGCCCACGACGCCGAGCATCAAGTGGCGCTGCTTCCAAATGCTTCCGGCGTGCCCGCTTTGAAGTTCTTTTTTGGCATCGTCATCTTCCACTCCCGAGATGACCGGCAATTTGTAGAATCCAATGATGACCGCTAGCACAGTAAGCGCCAAAGCAAGCAGGATATAGGGCAGCTTCACGGACGAAGCTTGTTGGATTTTATAGGCTTCGACGGCAGGAGCCGTCATTTGGCGTAACTGCTCAATCGTTTTTGGAGCCGCCGCAAGGATGAGTAGACCGCCGAAGTAAGGAGCGACGGTTGTTCCAAGAGAGTTGAAAGCTTGGGTAAGATTTAGGCGGCTAGATGCTGTTTTCGATGGACCCAAGACGGAGACATAGGGATTGGCCGACACCTGCAAGGCGGTGATGCCGGCAGCTAAAATGACCAATGCTCCCAAGAATAAAGGAAATGAAAGAACGGTGGCAGCAGGAAGGAATAATAAACAGGCACCAGCCATGACCAGGAGGCCAGTGATCATCGTTTTCTTGTAGCCAATCCAATCCACCAACTTGCCGGAGGGAAAGGCGAAAATCACGTAGCCGGAGAAGAATACGAATTGCACCAGCATTCCTTGGGCATAGTTGAGATTGAAAATAGAGCGTAGGTGCGGAATCAGGATGTCGTTTAGGCAGGTAATGAAGCCCCACATGAAAAACAAAGTGGTCACCATTGCCATCGCACCGCTGTTGGTGGTGGCTTGCCCCGAGACCGATGCAGCGCTCTTGTTAACGGTTGTTATTGCCATGTGTGAAACTCCCCCTGGCGGACAAATCAAGTCTAGCGTAGGCTGACATCATGATCGCCGGCGTACTCTTATGATTCCTGTCTGTGTGTTTGCGAAGGCTCCAGAACCGGGAATGGTGAAAACAAGACTGATTCCTGGATTGGGAGCCGATGCCGCGGCAACGTTAGCAGGCGCGATGTTTAGCGATGTTTGGAATACGGTTTGTTCTTGCCCGGGTGTGCGGCCGGTTTTGGCTACGGTTGCAAGCGGTGTCTTTCCAATTGTTGTCAATGCGGAAGATATCTGGTGGCAAGGGGACGGCGATCTTGGCGAGCGGTTGGAAAGAATTTTTTGCCGAGGTTTGGGCGGAGCACCGGCTGCCATTGCGGTCGGCGCGGATTCGCCGTTGCTGATGGTAAGCCACCTTGAGGATGCTATTGAGGCGCTGATCGATCATGATGCGGTGATTGGCGGTTCGTTAGACGGGGGATTCTATCTGCTGGGCGTTCGAAAGTGCGCCGAAGGGATGCTGGCTCAACTTCCGTGGAGCACTTGTGAAACAGGCGAAGCCACCATTCATCGATTAAGAGAACAGAAGATGGTGGTTCATGAACTTACTCCACTTTTCGATGTCGATACGCCAGACGATCTGCAACTGCTTGTTGCTCATCTTCGTTCCGATCTATCCGCCGCTCCCGCCACCAGGGCGTGGTGTAAAGCCATGAACCTGTTGGGAGGCATTGCCTAGGTGTTGATCAGCATTATCGTTCCAACTTTGAACGAAGAGTCGCAAATTCTGGCGACGCTTGACGCTTTACGGCAATTGGCCGGCGACAAAGAAATTATTGTGGTCGATGGCGGCAGCACGGATGGGACGGTGGCATCGATAAGCGCGCAGGATGTGCAATTGATTCAATCACAGCGAGGCCGTGGACACCAGATGCATGCCGGCGCACAACAAGCGACGGGTGACGTTTTCTGGTTTGTTCATGCCGACACCATACCGCCGGCACATGCGTTGTACGATATTGCTGAAGCATTAGAAGATAAGTCAATAGCGGGAGGTAATTTCGGGTTGCTGTTCGATGGACCCTCGCGTTCGGCCCGTCAGTTAACGGCAATTTATCCTTATCTCCGATTGCTTGGTCTTTGCTATGGCGACTCCGGTATCTTCGTCCGGCGCAACGTTTATGCAGAGATCGGCGGGTTCGCCCCGCTGGCACTTTTTGAAGATCTGGATTTACTTCGCAAGATTCGTCATGTGGGCCGTTTCAGTAATCTTTCTCCTCGTCTTGTCACATCTTCACGACGTTTCGAGCAACGAAATTTCGCGCTCGTTTGGGTTCATTGGACGACATTGCAAATTCTCTATTGGGTTGGCGTGTCTCCGAACTTGCTAGCCAAATGGTATCGGCATACCCGTCGGTTTACAGGATAAGAAATCTATTCTGCAATCAGAGATAGCGGTTGACGCCTTACGGCATCGGGCATGTAGGGCACCGAAGCACTTCCTTCAAAAGGGAGCGTTAATAATCGTTTGAGCTTCTGGTCGTCATCACTACGTTTATCCGCCACACCGAGAATAAGTTCTGCCTGGACGACTTCGGTTACTAAAGTGCCGTGAAGCCAATCCCAAATAGTCAACCCACTGGACCAGTTTGAATTTACCTGCTCCGGCACTATCGAGTGATGAATGCCATGCAGCCGCGGCGTTACCAACAGCCTTGCTAACAATCGCTCTATGTTGATCGGCAGAGAAACATTGGAGTGGTGAAATAAAATGCAAACCATTAGAAAGATTTGCCATGCGGCAAAGGAAGCAGGCGACGGGCCGATGACGATCACCTGGGCGGCGCGGAACAGCACGGACAATGCAATCTCAAGGAAGTGAAAACGGAGCGCGGTTGTCGCATCCATTTCGCGGTCGATGTGATGCACCTGATGAAATCGCCAAAGGAGCGGGATTCGGTGCGTCACGAAGTGCCACCAATAAAGGGTGTAATCGAGCAAAGCTATCGCGGCTAAACTTCGCAGCCAGGATGGGAAAGGCAGCCGCTGTACGAGCCCCCGACGATGGGCTTGCGCCTTCGCGGCTAAACTGAAAGAAACGGGTGCTTCCAAGAACTGCATGACGGCTCCGGCTCCGGCGGCGATGCCGAGATTACGAATGTCACGCACGGATTTATTTTCCACCACACGGCGCAGCGTTCGTCTATGTTCCAGCCAAAGTAACGTGCCGATCCAGCCTCCGATAACAAGCGCGCGAACGGAATTCGATATCGGATTCCACTTATCTTTCGATGATGCCATTTTCGTTGTTTAGTTATAGATTCCCGCAAACAGAACCGAGATTGTTAGAAGTAATACGAGAACGGTTAGATGCTTGCCGGCGTTTAAGCCATAATAATGTAGGTGAACTTTCAGGTAGTTACGAGGAATATGCGGCGTTTTCTTGCGTATTCGATGCCAATCGTATTCGCATTGATTGTACATGCCCAGACCAATTCCGGTGAGTTGCGCTTCATCGTGAAAGACACTGCCGGACTCCCTGTGCAGGCTTCCATTCACCTGGTAAGCCAAGCGAATCAATACACGAAAACTCTTGCTACAAATAGCAAAGGAGAGGTGAGTGCAAAGCGGCTTCCGTTCGGCACTTATTCGGTCGAAGTCAATGATAAGAAATTCGCTCCGTCTTCGGAGCTTGTGGATGTTCGATCAGCACTGCCGAAAAGATTGAAGGTTGTGCTCGCAGTGGCCCGAGTTCAAACTACCGTCAACGTCAAGGACAGCGAAACACTTCTGGATCCTTATCACGCCGGGTCTATCGAACACGTCGGTAGTGCTGAGATACAGGATAGAAAGGCGTCGTTACCGGGACGCTCGCTGCTTGATTTAGTGCAGATGCAGCCGGGCTGGTTATTGGAGGCCAATGGAACGCTGCACCCCCGAGGCTCCGAATATCAGACCCAGTATGTACTCGATGGGCTTCCCATTACGGATAACCGGTCTCCGGCGTTTCTGCCCAATTTCGATATCAATAACGTTCAGTCTCTTAGCATTATGACCTCTGGTTATCCCGCCGAGTTCGGGAGAAAGCTAGGCGGTGTTGTGGAGGTGACCACGGAGCGGGACACTCGTCAAGGATTTCACGGGAAATTAGTCGCTTCAGGCGGTAGTTTCGTCACCGCGAATGGATACGCGGAAGGCCAGTACGGTTGGGGACAGAACACGTTTACATTGAGCGCCTCAGGAGCAACAACCGACCGGTATTTAGACCCGCCGATTTTGCAGAATTACACGAATCACGGGACCACCGAGAGTTTTATGGCGCACTACGAGCGCGATTTGACGGAGCGCGATCGGGTCGGTGTGATTGTTCGCCGGGAGCAGGTGAAGTTTTTGGTCCCAAATGAGTTTGTTCAACAAGACGCTGGTCAGCGTCAAGACCGAGGTAGTTTCGAAACAGCCGGGCAGATGTCTTATCAGCACATTTTTTCTCCAAATATCCTTGGAGATGTTCGTGCGATGTTACGCGATGTCGCGGTCGATCTTTGGTCAAATCCTTTTTCGACGCCGGTGATTGTCGGGCAGGCTCGTAGTTATCGTGAAGGGTACGTGAAAGCTTCGCTTTCACTACATTCGGGAATTCACGAAATCAAAACTGGAGTAGAAGGCGATTTTGCTTCCGTACAGGAAGCGTTGAACTATTCGATTAGCGATCCATCGCAATTCGATCCGGACACCCCGGCGAACTTTCAGTTCCTTAGTCGAGCGCCTGATCGCGAACAGGCAGTCTTTGCTCAAGATTCCATTAACTTTAAGAATGTTACGGTAAACGCCGGTTTGCGCTTTGACCACTATGGCTTTTTAGTAAACCAAAGTGCTTGGAGTCCGCGGATCGGTGCTGCCTATTATTGGCCACAAGCAAAGATTATTTTCCGGTTTGCGTACGATAGAGTCTTTCAAACTCCTGCATTTGAAAACTTGTTGATTGCCAGCTCTCCGTCGATTGCCAGCCTTAGCGACCAAGTGGTTCGCTTACCGGTCGAGCCTTCGCATGGGAATTTCTATCAAGCGGGCTTCACAAAAGCGCTTTTCAGTAAAGTACGACTAAGTACAAATTTCTATAGACGAGATTTTCGTAATTACGCCGACGACGATGTATTGCTGAACACCGGCGTGAGTTTTCCCATTGCCTTCACGAGAGCTAACATACAAGGCGTCGAAGTAAAAATACAAGTGCCGGAATGGGGCCCGTTATCAGGAGTAGCTAGTTATTCCAACATGCACGGCGTGGGCTATCTTCCGGTCACCGGCGGTCTTTTTCTGGGCGACGGAGCAACCAACGCAATTACGGCTAATACTGGAAGTTTCCCGGTTTCCCAAGATCAACGGAATACTGTCAATACCCGTTTCCAATACAAAATTGTTCCTCGGGCTTGGGCAGGGTTTAGTGTGTCATATGGTAGCGGCCTCCCGGTGGAGTTTGACGGCACCTATGAGCAGGCGTTAGAGCAATACGGCCCACGAATTTTAAACCGGCTGAATTTCAGCTCGAATAGGGCTCGTCCGGGTTTCAGTCTCGACGCTTCGTTTGGAGTCGTGCTATTGAAAAAAGAACAATATTTAGTGAGTTTTCAAGCCGATGCGCTCAATTTGACCAACCAGTTGAATGTCATCAATTTTGCAGGACTTTTTTCAGGAACAGCATTGGCCCCCACGCGGAACGTGAACTGCCGTTTGCAAATAGAGTTCTGAGAGTAACGTCTAAAGTGAGCCGGGCGGGATTCGAACCCGCGACCACTGCATTAAAAGTGCAATGCTCTACCAACTGAGCTACCGGCCCCCAAGCAAGAAGCTTTGCTCTCAGGATATCACCTGCTTCTTCATTAGCCGGCCTTGGCAACTGTTGCTTTGGGTGGGCCTTACACGAAACATTTTTCCCATCATCGAATCTTCTAAGCGACATTAGTTAGCTTTTCTACAGACAGGAAGGCAATTAGAATTGGGAAAAAATCTGAAAGACAGAGCAACTCATGAGAATTCGAATCTTCGTCGCTTTACGGCGATAGGCGTTTCAATTGCCGCTCTCTATTCTGGATACCGTTTAGTCGCGAAAAACGCTCAGCGGCAGAAGCTCGATCTCCGTGGCAAAGTCACACTGATTACCGGTGGGTCGCGAGGTCTTGGCTTAGCACTTGCGAAGGAGTTCGGGAATCGAGGTGCGCAGATATGCATTTGTGCGCGTGATATTGAAGAACTCGAAAGAGCTCGGGAAATCTTATCAAAAAAGGGAGTCACTGCGGAGATATTTGCATGTGACGTGACCAAGCAGGATGAGCTTGAAAGTCTTGTTGACCGAGTTGTCAGCCGATTCAGACGAATCGACGTCTTAGTGAATAATGCTGGATTGATTAAAGTCGGTCCGCTGCAAAGTATGGTGAACGCCGACTTTGATGAAGCGATGAATTTAATGTTCTGGGGGCCATTTCATCTGACGATGGCTGTTTTGCCGCACATGAAAAAGTTGGCAGGCGGGAAGATAGTAAACATCGCCTCCCTTGGAGGCCGCGTTAGTGTGCCGCATTTGCTTCCGTATAGCTGTGCAAAGTTTGCCCTGGTTGGGCTGTCATCCGGTTTAGCATCCGAGTTGCAGTCCCATAACATCGATGTGCTGACGGTATGTCCTGGTTTAATGAGAACTGGTTCTTATTTGCATGCAGAATTTAAGGGCGAGGTCGAAAACGAGTTCGGATGGTTCAGCCTATTAGGAAATCTTCCTGGTTTCTCGGTCGCTGCCGATTACGCTGCTGAGCAGATTCGAAAAGCTGTTGAAATCCGGAAATATAACTGCACCATTTCGCTACCGGCGAAGATTTTAATTGGTGCTAACAGTTTGGCGCCAGAATTGACACAGACGCTGTTGGGAGTCGTAAGTTCTATTCTGCCTGGATCAGAAATGAAAGGCTCAGTTTCTGGTAAGACGCTAAATCCGAAGTTTGGTAAATTGTTTCAAAAAATAACAACTTTGGGAAGACAAGCCGCGCAACGCTTGAACGAATCGCCGACTCAATGAGGTTGGAACTACCACCAAGGTTGTAACAATATTGTAGAAACACGGTCTATAGTTTGACCATGTTGTGGAAGGCTGTGCAAACTATCTTGGAGGTTGATTGATCGCTTGCTCACAGATGGGTGCCTTTTTCAAAGTTTTTTGCAAGCTGGGTTCGAATGTTCAACTCATAAGTTGGTGGATGGACAACGGCTAGACCTGCTTAGCTCCACCCAACATGACCGATTTGCGCGATTTGACTATGCGGAGCTAAAAAAACTCGGAATTCGTACCATCAGAACTGGGGCGCGATGGCATCTCATCGAGAATTCACCGGGTATTTATAAGTTCGATTCTCTCGACGTCTTATTGAACGCCGCCGCCGATTGTGAAATGGAGGTTATTCTTGACCTTCTCCATTTTGGATGGCCTGATCATACGCAAATTTTCAGCGAAACCTTTCCGGAGAGGTTTGCTCAGTTCACCCGCGCGACGGTAAAGTATTTGAAGGAGCGAGAAGACGGCTGCCGTTTTATTGCGCCTGTAAATGAAATTTCTTTCTTTGCATGGGCCGGAGGAGAGGTCGCGGCGATTAACCCGTATTATGTGAATCGCGGTGATCAGCTAAAGCGGCAACTCGTTCGGGCAGCGATAGCATCGAGCGACATCCTTTTAAATGGATTACAGAACGTCAGACTGATTGCCCCTGAACCTGTGATTCATATTGTTGGTAACCCGGATGTACCGAACGATGAAATAGAGGCGGCCGCTTATACACAGGCCATGTTTCAGGCATGGGACATGCTTTCTGGCCGGCTCGATCCAGAGTTAGGAGGACGCCTTGAATATTTAGATATCGTCGGCATTAACTTCTACCCACGTAATCAATGGATTCACAATACGATGGTTTCGCTCAGTAGAGATGACACAAGATACCGGAATTTCAGCGAAATTCTAGAAGAGGTGTGGGCTCGATATCGCCGTCCCTTATTTGTCTCCGAAACAGGCACCGAAGATGATGGCCGTGCGCAATGGTTTGATTACATTTGTCAACAGGTGGATATCGCGCGAAGTCGCCAAGTTCCGGTTCAAGGGATTTGTCTCTACCCTATCCTGAACCATCCCGGATGGGCTGACAGTCGCCATTGCCATAACGGGCTTTATGACTACCCTGCCGCATCGGGTTATCGAAAAATTCATATGCCGTTGGCTGATGTGATTTGCCGGCAGCAAAGAAAACTCAAAGAACTAGACAGTAAAATGCTTAAAAAACAGAAAGACATTGTGTGTTTGTCTCATCTCCGCTGGAATTTTGTATTCCAGCGTCCTCAGCACTTAATGAAACGCTTTGCGCAAAACGGTCGAGTTTTCTTTTGGGAGGAGGCTGTGTATGAAGGTACTCAGTTTTATTTGCGATCCTCCATTTGTAGTGGAAGTGGGGTGAATCTAAGGACTCCTGTTCTCCCTCACGGAATGAGCCATCAGCAGGCCCTTACCTGCCAAGCAGACATGCTCGAAAATTTCCTACAAGAGGAACATCTGACGGATTATTTGGCATGGTACTACACGCCCATGGCTCTGGAATTTACGGGCGGCTTACAGCCCGCGTTAACTATCTATGACTGCATGGATGAGCTGTCGGCTTTTGCCGGCGCACCTGCGGAAATGATACGTAATGAGCAGGGGCTTTTCGAGAAGGCAGATCTGGTGTTCACCGGGGGAGCAAGCTTATTTGAATCAAAACAGCATAAACATCGTTCGGTGCACCTATTTCCGAGCAGCATCGACATCGAACATTTTTTACAAGCACGGTTCATCGAAAGTGATCCCCCGGACCAATTCTCGATTCCTCATCCTCGTCTCGGATATTCGGGGGTAATCGACGAAAGAATGAATTTGAATCTAATCCGTGAGTTGGCAGAAATGCGACCACATTGGCATCTGATGATGCTTGGTCCGGTAATAAAAATCGAGAGTGACTCGCTTCCCAAGGCAAACAACATACATTATTTGGGACTGAAACAATACCCCGAACTCCCCGCCTACCTTTCTGGTTGGGATATTGCGATGTTACCGTTTGCCTTGAATGAATCGACAAGATTTATTAGTCCGACGAAAACACCTGAATATCTGGCGGCCGGATTACCAGTGGTCTCTTCGCCGATACAAGATGTGATTCATACATACGGTGAGTTGGGCTTTGTCAAGATTGCGGATGGAGTCCAGGAGTTTATCTCAGCTATCGAGCGTTTGTTATCCGAATCATTATCAGACGAGTATTTTCAGCGTGTGGATGAGTTTCTCTCGCGTTCGTCCTGGAATCGCACGTGGAGCGAAATGAATAAGTTAATTGAAGATCATCTGTCTAGATCGAAACTCGATAGTTCTTCCAGTCAAAACGAATCCA
The DNA here is from genome assembly GCA_965219315.1 of Bryobacteraceae bacterium. GTDB lineage: Bacteria > Acidobacteriota > Terriglobia > Bryobacterales > Bryobacteraceae > Bog-105. Next base: position 999,324 of record CBDCNB010000001.1, read on the forward strand.
GTAAATTTGCTGCCAAAAGCATAAGAGGCACGGTTTATGTTTGATTATCTTATCGTTGGAGCGGGTTTTGCTGGAGCAGTAGTGGCGGATAGGATGGCTCGAGGATGTGGGAAGAAAGTCTTGGTTGTCGACCGGCGGCCCCACATCGCAGGTAATGCATACGATCACTATAACGAAGACGGTATATTGATCCACCGATATGGACCACATATTTTCCATACCAACTCCGAACACGTATTCGACTACTTATCGCAATTTACAAGTTGGAGAAGTTATGAGCATCGTGTACTCGCATTGGTGGACGGAAAACTTGTTCCCGTGCCTATTAATCTTGAGACAGTTAATAAATTATATGATTTAAGGTTAACCTCAGACCAGTTGGCAGAATTTTTCGCTAATCGGGCTGAGTTTTGCGAACAGGTAAAAACGTCGGAAGATGTCGTGGTCAGCAAAGTGGGCCGGGACTTATATGAAAAGATGTTCCGCAACTACACTCGTAAGCAATGGGGCAAGGACCCTTCCGAGCTTGATGCACAAGTGACAGCACGTATTCCTGTTCGCACAAACTCCGATGACCGTTATTTTACAGATCGATATCAGGCTATGCCGGAATTCGGATATACTCGTATGTTCGAGAATATTCTGAATCACCCGAACATCACGTTGGAGCTTGGCTGCGATTATCGGGACTTAATCAAAACTACAAATTATAAAAAGCTGATTTACTCAGGTCCAATAGACGAGTTCTTTCATTTTCGATTTGGCAAGTTACCATATCGCTCGCTTCACTTTCAACATGAAACCCTGCCGATTGAGTTCTTGCAGCCGGTAGCCGTAATCAATCATCCGAATGAGCACGCTTATACGCGTGTGACGGAGTTTAAGCATCTTACTGGGCAGAATCACCGGAAGACTAGCATTGTTTATGAATTTCCAGCAAGCGAGGGCGATCCTTATTATCCCGTTCCAACGCTTGAACACGCGCAGCTTTATAAGCGCTATGCGGAACTCGCGGCGATCACGGCGGACGTATACTTTGTCGGCAGGCTAGGAACATACAAGTACTACAACATGGATCAAGTAGTTGCCCAAGCGCTAACGCTTTGCAAGCAGTTAGAGCCGTTTTCAGACGTGAAAGAGACACTCGCCTCTGTCGCACCAAACAGGAGTGGAGCTGCGGCGATTCCGGCAACGCTCGGCGCGTAGTCATGATTATTCCGCTTGCGCCTAACGAGTATCTTGAGGCATCCATCACGATTCCAGTTAAAAACGAAGAGAACCTGCTTCCAGCGGCTCTCTCTGCTTTGGCGAATCAAAGACAAGGAAGTGGCAAAGCGTTCGATCATTCCCGTTATGAAGTGATCGTATTGGTAAACAATTCAAGTGATAACTCTTTCGGTGTCGCGCGGGAGTTTAAGCGAAAGCATCCATCATTCCAACTCCATTTGACAGAGTGTAATTTTCCGGAAGAAAATTCGTATGTTGGGTATGCCCGGCGTCTATTGATGGACGAAGCATGTCGACGATTAGAACAGTCCAAGTCGCCTTCGAAAGTGATTTTAACCACCGATGGAGACACCCAAGTATCGCCAAATTGGTTGCAGCAAAACTTACAAGAAGTGGAAAACGGAGCTGATGCCGTAGGAGGGCGGATTGTAATTTCGCGTCGTGAGTTGATAAGCCTTGAACCCAGCGCACTTCGGCTACATAAGTATGATAATCTTTACAATCGTTTAGTTTGCTGGTTGGAGCATAGATATGATCCGCAAATAGACGATCCCTGGCCGAGACATCATCAGCATTTCGGGGCAAGTCTTTCCGTCACCGTCGAGGCGTATAAGAAAGTCGGCGGACTACCGCCTGCACCTGTGCTGGAAGATGTTGCTTTTTATCAATTGTTAGCGGCAAATGATATGTCTTTCCGTCATAGTATGTCCGTTAAAGTGTTTACCTCTGCGCGCCTAAGTGGAAAAGTTAAAGTTGGATTGTCCAGTCAACTACGTGAGTGGAGTAATGACGCTAAAGATGAAGATAGCTTGCTGGTTGAGTCAAAACAGTTTTTTGATTTCTTCTTCAGGACTCGTAATCAGCTTCGTCGGCTATGGCATGGACAAGAATTCAGTGGGGCCGTGAATAATGATCGATTGACGCTATCAGGGAAAGCCCTGGGACTGGGAAGATCCGAACTAGTAAATTTCTTGGAGCACGCTGCCACGTTCGGATCTCTTCTTACCAATTTAAAGTTTGACGAGAAGTGCCGCCATACATGGCCGGACCACAAACGTTTGGTGTCAATAAAATGGTTTGTAGACAACCTTATAATTGAGTTTCGAAAGGATGTTAAATCTATTCGTTGCGCACCAGCACGTCGGCTCTGTAGTGATCGGTTCGATGGCCCGAAAGTTGGTACCAGCCGGCAAGTGTCTCGAAACGTTCATGGACTTGATCGCCTCCGATAGGATAGTCGTGGACGGGTAACAGCCAATGAACTAGTAAGAGATGTGCCCCTGGGGATGCATGCTCTGTAATCTTCTTACTGAGCCTAGACAAGTCGTGCTCTGAGAAATAATAACCAACCTCAGATAGAACAATCAGATTAAATTGTTCGGACGGAAATTCATCAGGAACCGACATCAATGCGAAGGTAACTTGCGATAGTTTTTGGCATCTTTGTTTTGCTTTTTCTAAAGCTATTGAAGCCGTATCGACCGCTAACAACCGTTGACACCGTGGTGCGAGTAACTTTGTAAATACACCAATCGAACAGCCAATCTCGAACGCATTATTGTATTGCTCGTTTGGGAGCATATCGAGACTTGCTCGGTACTTTTCAGCTTCATAAGGGCTGGTTTCAAAACGCCAAGGATCCTTATTTTCTCGGTAGACTTGGTCAAAATAGTCACGGGGGAGTGATTCGGACAAGGCTAATTCACCCAGAGTTTATCGGCAGGCAAGCCGGAAGAAAAAACATACCGGCCGACAGATGTAAGGGCGGCATCATGGCCGGCTTGCCTTAAGTACATTTGTAAATCGCGCAAAATACGGCCAAACGGATGAGGATCTAGAAGCCCTCGGGCCCCGATACTCTGTTCAACTAACTGAATGATATCCAAACAGATTTGCTCGATGGCAGATCGAGTGAGATGTGCAAACGTAATCATTTTTGTATTCGGAACTGCGTCGTTCTCGAGATACTTTGCTGCACTAAAGATCCATTGACGACCGCTCTCGACAGCGCATGCTATCTTGCTGATACGCAGCAGATGGTAAGGATCGTCGCTTCTATTTTGTTGTGTAAGAAAATAGCGACACTCATCGAACAAAGCTTGCGCAGCCCCTAGCTGAATCGCCGAAAATCGAACAGATCCAGCACTAAAAAACGGCTCAGTATAGTAGTCGTTCGAGTCTCCTAGAAGAGCGTCCGGGTTTAACTCGGTTTGCGAGAAGTCGACCGTATAACTCGCCGAAGCTTCCATGCCGATCGGCTGCCATGCGTCTCGACTGATAATTAGTTCGGATGAATCCAGCGGAACTATAGCCATCTGCCACCCACCAGATAGATCACCCGTAACAACTGCGCGCTGAATGTAACCTGCACCGGAAGCAAAAGTCTTGCGGCCTATCATCCGGTACTTGTGTGGGGAGCCAACCTTCTCTAGTCGGACGCCGTCACTCGGTTCGGTGTTCCAGACACCAAAGATACACGCATGTTCCCGTACATCGTGAGCTGCTCGTGTAATTTGCGCACGTGAACCATGCCTATAGATAAGCTGAAGGGCGTTTACATGTCCTTCCAATATTCGACCTACCGATAAGTTGCCTTGTCCGACTTTCATTAACAGCTCAAGTAAAAGTGAGCTTTGTTTTGAATCGGTTGCTAAATCCAATCCGCCGTCGCGTTCCGCCAAGGGGGCCTGCAGAACACCAAGTTCAGCTAATTCTCGAAATTCTTCGAGGGGAAACGGCGACCGGGTAATACCAAGGCGAGCTCGGAAAGTTTCCACAGCTATATCTACAAACGCTAATAGTTCGTCCGGAGATATCGTTTTCTTTTGAGCCGTTCCCATCGATGCTAAGCTGCTTGCCACAAAGCTTCGGCAAATGGCCATTCCTCATCAATCCAAATAGAGGAAGGAGAAAACCCATTTCCCAACGCCAATGATGATAATTCTTCTTCGGTGAATTTATGCGATGACTCGGTCCAGATTGTTTCTCCTTCACGAAAACGGAATTCGGACTCTATTGCTTCGATTCGAACCGATTGCCGATATCGCGATTCTAGATGCATTTCGATACGGCGCTCTTTTTCATTCCACCTTGCTTGATGGGAGTAAGAACGAAGAGCGAAATTTGCGCCCAGCTCTCGATTCATACGACCCAATAAGTTAAGGTTGAAAGCAGCCGTTACGCCCGTCGGATCGTCATAGGCGAGTAACATTCGTTCGATCTCCTTTACCAGATCTACGCCGAGCAGAAAAAAATCGCCGAGCTGAAGATGGGAACGAATTTGACGGAGAAAATTTGGAAGATCAAGCCTTAGAAGATTGCCGATCGAACTACCTAGGAAGAGGAGTAGCAATGGACGATTGCCACTCCTTACCTGTGTGATCTCCGACAACCCCTCCATCCAATCGCCACAAATAGGATCGACCGTGGCGAGATCGTTAATTTGCCGGCGGCACACCGCTAATGCACCCGCTGAGACGTCAATGGGGTGATAAACCAATGACTCTTGTAAACGAAGAAGTGCCTTTAAGATGTGTCTTGTTTTAATTCCGCTTCCGCTACCTAATTCCGCAACCACGGCAACCGGTCCAATAGCTGAGGCAATAGATCCTGCATGTAAATTCAAGAGTCGTTCTCCGGCTCTAGTCAATCCATATTCGGGAAGAAAAGTAATTGCCTCGAAAAGGGAACTTCCCAGATCGTCATAAAAATACTTAGGAGGGATCTGTTTTTGTCCTGCTAAAGAAAGACCTTCGGCCACATCGAGCGCAAATGGACATAACTGTAGTTCTGTAATTGTAGACATCCGACGAAATCCTTAATTTTCTACACAGCGAAAGGTGGCGTAAACATAGGGATAATCACGCCGAAACCAATTGCGGAAAGAGCGACGAAGTAGTCGCGCGGCAGTTTGCGGTGAGCCACCTTTTATCACATTATGTTCGCCATCAAAAAAATTGGCGGAATAACCTGGATAGGTGGCACTCGGTTTGAAACCCGGAAGCGGCTCAAAGATAGTATGGGTCCACTCCCAACCGTTTCCCAACAATTGGCGTACTCCAAAGGAGCTATCACCGGCTGGATTAAAATCAACGGGCTCAGGATCCCATCGCTTAAAATCGAAATTCCCCTTGTTCGCTTCAGGCGCCGAGTTGCCCCACGGAAATGCAAGATTCTCGCCTGAAGATATGCCATAAGCAGCTCTATGAAACTGTTGCTCGCTAGGCAGGGCTTTTCCGAGCCATTCAGCATATGCTTGTGCTTCTGATTGTGTAACGTAAACAGGCCAATCGAGCGGCAATGGAACTTCCTCAAACATGCCGCGATAATACAAATTGTTATCCCGTTTCACCCAAAAATAGGGCATCTTCGCTCCATCCTCGACAAAACGAAGATACTCCCCGTTACTTACATTGAAGCGTTGAATACGAAAATCCGGCACTTGCGCTGTTATTTCGTTGTACTCGTTATCCCAGCCAAACAACCGATCATGGGGTTTGCCCAGAACTGCCCTTCCTTGGGGAATCGCACACCAATTATTTTCGGGGGTCTTATTCGATGTTCGCTGATTCTGACGGAACAAATGACAATTTTTCAGGTTATAACCAAAGTTATGAAACATATACGCCAATGTTTCTAAGTGCATCAGGCGATGTTCCAAAGCCATAAAGACAACATTCTCAGGAGCACTTTCCATATGTTTATCGACCAGTTGACGTGAACGGCTTGCGTATCCGCGAACTTGATCAAGGGACGGCCATTCGGAGGGTTGATCGGAAGGCAATTCTGAGGCATCAGGATCGATGCCGGCCTGAAATAAAGAATCGAGCTCTGGATCGGGCATCTTGACGCCCAAAGCCTCTCGGCAAATTTGAATAGAATCGAAGCCGTCGAGATGACCAACATAAAAAATCACTCGATGCCTTTCCGCGATCGGACGGGAGTACAAAGCTTTATCAGTAAGAATACTGAAAAGATGATCGCTTTGTGCCCGGGCAGACCGTAGTTCCTGATGTAACTGAGCTGAAGTAGCTTCCAAAACTGGCATTATGTGTACTCCTTATTATCTAGCGCAATGTTTCCCATAAGGCTGGTTTACTCTCATTGGACGCCGGGATCGGTCACATCATGCCAAAATTTATGCCGCTCTTGTTTGCTAGGTTTCCGAATACGCAGATATCTCCTCGAAAGTACGTTTCGCCAAACACATGGCCTCGTCTCTCGTATGAATGTCACCTTCCAATTGAGCTGTTTCAACAGACTCTAAAATGCGTGCAAAGTGGGGACCCGGTTTGTATCCAGCTTCAATCAAATCGCGGCCATTTATCAGCCGTAAAGGGCGCAATTCTTCCTGACTAAATTCATCGCGTTTTTCTCGAACAAAGTTGTATGTATCTGTGAAACCGTTGCTGGCAGCACAGTCAAGCCGATGTAGCTCCAGATGTTCATCGAAATTATGCAAGCGTAAAAAGCGTTTTAACGTACTTGTTCGCATTTGCCGAACATCTTTGAACTTCATATGATTGGCAACCAAGGATGTAATTTGCTCATTTTCTTCGTTGGAAAACTTGAGACGAGTCAAGATATCTTTTGACATTCGGGCACCGATTTCAGCATGTCCATCGAAACGAATCCGGTCTGCTATTCGAAAAGTCGGCGGTTTGCCGACATCATGCAGTAAGACAGCAAACGCAAGCTCCGTCGAAGGCCTTTGTAGATTTCCTAGCATTAGCAGGACATGACTCCATACATCGCCTTCGGGATGAAACTCCGGTGGCTGTTGTACACCTTGAAATGCTTTTACTTCAGGCAAAAGGTATTGCAGTAAGCCGCTTTCATCTAAAAGCTCCAGACCGCGTTGGGCATTGCCTTCGATCATAATTCGAACGAGTTCATCACGAATTCGTTCAGCCGCAATTTTATCGATAAATGAAGCGAGATGCTTTATGGCCTCCATCGTTTTAGAGTCGATGGAAAATCGAAGGCGCGCCGCGAACCGAATGGCCCGCAACATTCGTAAGTGATCTTCTTCGAAGCGCTTCAACGGATCTCCGATTGCTTGGATGATTTCCTTTTGCAGATCCGCTCTTCCATCGACGAAGTCTAAAATTTCGCCGGAAAACGGATCTTCCATCAAGCCGTTGATGGTGAAGTCCCGTCGTTTTGCATCCAGGACAGGATCTTTTTCAAAACGCACTTCGCCAGGGTGGCGGCCGTCCATGTACTCACCTTCGCTACGGAATGTTGCGACCTCTATATGTTGACCTTGCCCATCGTTGACAAGCACCACGCCAAAATGGGCACCTACCGTATCGGCCCGTGGAAAGTACTTGCAGATTTGATCGGGAGTGGCGTCCGTACTTATGTCGTAATCTTTCGGCGAAAAATGGAGTAATCTGTCCCGAACACAACCGCCAACCAAATATGCTTTATGGCCGTGAACGCGCAGTGTGTTGAGAATGTGAAGTGCTAATTGATCTGGAACTGCTGTCATTCAGAAGAGCCGTTTGCGGAAGCAGCGGCAGCTGCTTCCGCTTCGGCCTTCTTCAGTTCTTTTTTAGAAGGGGGAGCTTGTTCATGAAGATAATCGTGATCGTGATAACAAGTACGGCATCGTACTTTCGCCGCTTGATTGTCAACCAAAGAGACAATAGCATGATTTGTCAATCGGCGGCATTTTACACAGTGATCATCAACTATGTCTCCTAATCGTTGTTCACTCATGTTCATACAGTCTTTTCGAGTGTATCAAGAAAGAGCATTAAATTACAGGTACTGGCAGTTGCATTTCAACGCTTACAATCAGCAAAATAGGTCTGCTAATCTAAAAATTCCTACCTGAACGGCCAGGTAGCTCAGTCGGTAGAGCGCAGCCCTGAAAAGGCTGGCGTCGGCGGTTCGATTCCGTCCCTGGCCACCATCTAAAATCAAGCATTACGAGATAGTTTTCTCGGGTGGTCCTATTTCTTGTGAACAGACGATGGCCCGCAAATAATTGAAAATTATTGGTTTGGCAGTCGTGGCGCCACGAAGCCGCAAAAAAAGCTGGCGTCGCTTGTTCACCGCTTCTAACGACCGATTCACATCGTGTTTGCTCACGCCATATCACTTGTCTATCTCCCCAAGGACATCGCCGATCACGGTAGCGCCGCCGAATATTCGGTCGTTCGGCAGGCTCTCAATGCTCTTCGAGTGCCTGGTGTTCGATCATCGGAGATCATGACTTACACGAGAAAAGTTTTGATAACTTTCTACATTTCATGGCAACCGAAACGCGCTATGCCTTTTCCAATGGCGCCGTTCGCTTTCTCGCTCTCAATGCTTTTGATCTCCCCGATCCAGGCGCCTTCCGTCAGGGCCAAGAATTGGGGGAGGGAAGAAATTCTTTCGGCTGTGGCCCACTTTGGCGAGAAGACCGGTGAACTGAAGCCGATTGCCCGCAGCCAACTATGGGAAGGGAAGTTTCAAGCTACCGAAGTCTCCAATGGCGTCCATCCGCTCCGTGTCACTGTTGAGGATGCGGCAGGCGATTCGGCCTCGGACGAAATACGCGTGGTATTCGGCCAATCGGCCTACCGGTCCGCACTCCGGTCGGAACGCGGATTGTTGGGAACGCAACTCGGGCCTAACAAGAACGGGAAGAAGTGGTAGATGATCGCTCCCCAGTTCGCGCCCCTCTTGCTGTGGTTAATCGTCGGGACCAGCATTTTGCTAATGCTGATTCGACCTCGTGCCATTCCCGAGGTCTACTGGGTGGGAAGCGGCGCTGTGCTCATCGTCCTATTGCGTTTGATTCCATTGCGGCTGGCGGGAAAAGCCGTCGCCGAAGGATCCGATGTCTATCTGTTTTTGATTGGCATGATGTTGCTCTCGGAACTGGCACGTGAACACGGAGTATTCGACTGGCTCTCCTCTGTCGCCATTCGGCGCGCCAACGGATCCTGCAGCAGATTATTTGCTTTGGTCTACGGCATCGGTACCCTGGTCACGATTTTCATGTCCAACGACGCGACGGCGGTTGTGCTCACCCCAGCCATTCTCGCGGCGGTGCGAAAAGCGAAGGTTGAACCGCTGCCTTACCTTTTTGCTTGCGCGTTGATCGCGAACGCGGCTTCATTTGTTTTACCCATCTCGAATCCCGCAAACCTCGTGGTCTTTCACAAAGGGATGCCTCCCCTCGGTCATTGGTTGTTATCGTTCGGCCTCCCGTCCGTTCTCTCGATTGCCGTTACCTATGTAGTGATGCGGCTAGTGTTCCGAAAAGAACTTGTACGCTGCGCGGAGCAGCATGTAGCGGCCCAACCGTTGCGCGGGAACGGCAAACTGGTACTTGCCGGCCTCGGAGGTATGATTGCAGTCTTGCTGTCAGCCTCTTCCCTGGACAAGGATCTGGGATTGCCGACCTGCCTTGCCGCTCTGGTAATTGCTGCTGTTATCTCCATCAAAGCCCAAAGCAATCCTTGGAAATTAATCAATGAAATCAGTTGGGGAACCATCGCTTTGGTGGCGGCGTTGTTTGTGATGGTGAATGCGGTAGAGAACATCGGCGCTCTCAAATATACGCAAGCGGCGCTTCATTGGGCTCAAGCTCTTCCTTCCGCGCCCGGCGCGCTGCTCATTGGCTTTGTCGTTGGGGTTGGCAACAACATCGTCAATAATCTACCGCTCGGCTTAATCGCGGGCGGAACACTCCAGGCGGCACACGTGAAGGGCTTAATCGGCAACGCCGTGCTGATTGGCGTCGACCTTGGACCGAACCTTTCAATGACTGGATCCTTGGCAACCATCTTGTGGCTACTAGCCCTTCGCAAAGAAAATCTAAACGTGAGTTTCTGGGACTTTCTCAAGGTCGGAATCGTGGCGATGCCAGCTGCCCTCCTCTTTTCGATTGCAGGAAGCATCCTGATAACTCTTCTGAAGACAAGCTAAAAGGAGAAGCAACGTGAGCACAGGCTGGGTTATTCCCTTCATTATTGTTGGTGGCATTCTGCAAACCTTCGGTGCTGCCATGAATGGATCGGACTTCTAAGACCCGCCATGCAAACAATACGCGAACAAGCTCCGAGCGAAAATAGCTCCTACATCGAAGACATGAGCATTCGCTGTACTTGAACATACTCCGATTTCGCAGAGAATCTAAATTTCAAAACCAAGATCACACCAACCAAAGGCGAACAAAAGGAGAAAAAGATGCTATGCTGATTTGGTGAGAATGCATTCGACCGCTCCATCTCATCAACAATTCACTTCCCCGCTGCGGACAGCTCTTCTTGCTGGTTTGAGAGAGAAGATACATGGTCTGGAAGAAACGCAGCGACGGTTTACTTGCACCATACCGGTAAGCGCTGCAATCGATGAGGCATTGCCCTACAAGGGATTGCCTCTGGGTTGTGTGCATGAAGTAAAAGGAACCAGCTTAGCCAGCGCCATTGCGTTTGCTTTTTTGCTATCGGCCCGGATTCCTGCGCAAGGCTCGATCTTGTATGTGGCCCCAGACCGTTCTTTTTATCCTTTGGGAGTTCTACCTTATGGGGTGCGGCTGGATCGGTGCATTCACGTTTCTGCACAGCGGTCGAAAGATCTTGTTTGGACTGTATTAGAAGCTCTCCGATGTTCCCGCGTGAGCGCTGTTCTGGCTGTTGTGAAGAATGCAGACCTTACTCTTTGCCGTCGTTTTCAATTAGCAGCGGAAGGGAGTGGCGCGACAGGTTTTTTACTGGGGGATACTGCCTCTACTTCGATCGCGTCCGTCATCACACGATGGCGAGTTTCGCCTGTACATATTGTGAATAGCTTGTCACGACAAGTGTTCAATGAAACATCTTGGTCGTTAGAGCTTCAGTACTGCCGAGGTGGCTATCCCAAGAATTGGACGGTTACCTGGCGAGATAACAAGCTGGAAGTTCTCAGTTCTTTTTCTGAAACCGCAACAAAGTCGAATGTACTAGCTGCTCCTTCTATGGAGAATGTTGTAGCGGGTTAACCATGCCGCGACGTCTACTCTGTCTTTATTTCTCCTGTCTTGCGATTGATCGCCTGCAACGCGAAGAGCCGGCTCTTCATTCAATCCCTTTTGCTGTTACCCAGGAAGATAAAGGACATCTGCGCATCGCAGCAGTAAATACTTTGGCGAGCTTGGCCGGTATTCGCACAGGCGTAAGGCTTGCCGATGCGCAGGCACTCCTGCCCAAGCTTAAGATATTCCCTGATGATTCTGAAGCCAACGCGCGTGTAAAGCAACGTTTAATGGAGTGGTGTAAGCGTTATTCACCATTAGTAGCCGATGACGGTTTCGGTGGAATCGTTCTCGATATCACAGGATGCGCGCATCTGTTCAATGGAGAAGCAGCGTTGCTAAGCGACATTGAAGGTCGAATCCGACGCACCGGTTATCGCGTCCGAGGCGCAATTGCAGATACATTGGGCGGTGCGTGGGCTTTGGCAAGATATGGACAACAAAGCATTGTCTCCGGCGAAGAACTATTCGATGCTCTTCATCCTTTACCGATTAATGCATTGCGTCTTCCGGAAGAAACTATCCATAAACTGCGCTGCATGGGGCTTACCACAATAGGTTTGGTACGAGGGATTGCCCGTCGATCACTTGCAACGCGGTACGGTCCCCTCCTCTTGTTGCGGTTGGATCAAGCTTTTCACGATGTGGAAGAGCCGATTTCGCCTCATCATTCCTTTACTCCTTACCGCTTCGGGCGCACGCTTGCCGAGCCCATTGGAACAGTCGGTGCTGTTCAACACATATTGCTTGATTTACTGCAAGAAACTTGCTCCCGGCTCCAAAAGGAATATGCCGGTGCGCGTCGGTTAATTCTTGACTGTTGCCGGGTGGATGGAACCGTGGCACGGTGTTCGATCAGCACTTCCAAACCGGTCCGTTCGGTCACTCGTTTAATGCGGCTTTTTTCCGAAAAACTAGGAACAATCGATGCCGGATTCGGTATTGAAACACTCGTTCTCTCTGTCCCTGAGAGAGAGAATTTCGATTCGGTGCAGCTCAGCCTGGCGCAGTTCGATGAAGAGGCGGAAAAGGAAACAGCGCTTGCGGAGTTTATTGATCGGCTAGGCATGCGGTTGGGATTCGAGCAGGTATGCCGGCTAAAAATACGTGAAAGTTTTCTGCCGGAAAGCGCTATTCAATTTCAGTCTATTGCTGACCCATCCACTCCCGATGCGGTGTGGCCGCAAAACCGCATACGCCCCATCCGTTTAATTGTTCCGCCGATGCATATCGAGGTATCCACAATGCTTCCGGGCGGGTCCCCGGTGCAGTTCCTCCTTGGCCGCCAAGTGCATCGCATTATGCGTGCAGAGGGTCCAGAGCGATTGACTGCCGAGTGGTGGAGTAACACACCCCAACCCTGGGGGATGCGCGATTACTACCGGGTTGAGGATCAACAAGGCAATCGTTTGTGGATTTTTCGCGAGATGAAATGTGCTTATCCTCCGTATGGCCCGGCACGCTGGTTTTTGCACGGACACCTTCCATAAAATTTTGTTTCGGGAGCTTATCTTGTACGCTGAACTCCAAGTCTCTTCGAATTTCAGTTTTTTGCGAGGTGCATCCCATCCGCAAGAATTGGCGGTAGCTGCGGCGATGCATGGTTATGCGGCAATTGCCCTGACAGACCGCAATACGTTATCGGGAATCGTTCTTGCCCATTCGCATTTAAAGAAGCTTTCTTCAACCAAAACTCGCTTCGTTGTTGGCTGCCGTCTCGATCTATCTAATGGATCAAGTCTTCTTTGCTACCCGACAAATCGAGAAGCGTATGGACATCTAACCCGCCTTCTTACAGTAGGCCGTCGCCGCGCCACAAAAGGGGAGTGCGTCCTCCATCTTTCCGATGTGGAGGAGTATTCGGAAGACCAGCATTTTATTTTTCCTTTTCCCGAGACACTTACCGACAAAGTTATTGAGCAGATAAAAGAATGCGCTACCTTGTTTCGAGGAAGATTCCATTTAGCACTAACCCATTCCTACCGAGGCGACGATAAGCGATGGATGAACACGGTGGCAGAATTTGCAAGTTCGCTCGGCATACCGGTAGTGGCAACCAACGATGTTTTATACCATGCGCCGGAGCGCAAAGTGCTTGGGGATGTGGTTGCCTGCATTCGTGAAAAGTGCACGTTGGCGCAAGCGGGATTCCGTTTATCTGCGAACGCGGAAAGACACTTGAAGTCTCCGCAAGAGATGGCCCGCTTATTTGCTCCTTGGCCGCAAGCCCTAGAAGCAACTCTGGAAATCGTCGGCCGTTGTTCCTTTTCTCTTGATGAGCTTCGTTATGAATACCCAGAGGAGATTGTAGAGCCGGGTTTATCGCCGTTTGAAGATTTAGTACGCCGGACTTGGGCAGGTGCGGCTTGGCGTTATCCACTGGCGATTACCGAGCAGATTCGTAAGCAAATCGAACACGAGTTCGAATTGATTGCAAAACGCGAATATGCTCCGTATTTTTTAACCGTTCACGACATCGTAAAATTTGCTACTAGCAAAGGTATTCTCCACCAAGGCCGCGGGTCGGCTGCCAACTCTATTGTTTGTTTTTGTCTAGGCATCACGCAGGTAGATCCGGTGGCACGAGGACTTTTATTTGAACGTTTTATTTCTGCTGCCCGTAATGAGCCTCCGGATATCGATGTGGATTTCGAACACCAACGGCGTGAGGAGGTGATTCAGTATATTTATGAAAAGTATGGCCGCCATAGGACCGGCATTGCGGCCACGGTGGTGCATTACCAGACACGCCGCGCAGTTCGAGAGGTCGGAAAAGTATTGGGTCTTTCCGAAGATGTGATGGGAGCACTCGCGAAATCGGTATGGGGATGGAGCAATAACGGCGTTGAGGACGATAGCGTTCGTGAAGTGGGATTGGATTCATCGGATAGACGCTTGCGGCTGGCGCTCGATCTTTCGCGGGAGCTGATTGGATTTCCCAGGCACTTGTCTCAGCATGTCGGCGGCTTTGTGATTGCGCGCGGCCGTCTCGATGAATTAGTGCCCATTGAAAATGCAGCCATGCGGGATCGAACCATCGTGCAGTGGGACAAAGATGACTTAGAAGAACTGGGCATGATGAAGGTGGATGTTCTTGCTTTAGGAATGCTGACAGTTCTTCGAAGGGCTTTCGAATTCATCGAACACTATTACGGGAAAACGTTTACTTTAGCGACTGTTCCGCAAGACAACGCCGTGTACGAAATGCTGCAAAGGGCGGATTCCATTGGCGTGTTTCAGGTGGAAAGCCGTGCTCAACAAAGTATGCTGCCTCGTTTGAAGCCAAAAGAATTTTACGATCTTGTCATTGAGGTGGCCATCGTAAGGCCTGGACCAATTCAGGGTGACATGGTGCATCCTTACCTACGGAGAAGGGAAGGGAAGGAAGATGTTGAATATCCGAGCGAAGCACTACGCGGGATTTTAGAAAAGACTTTAGGTGTACCGCTTTTTCAAGAACAGGCGATGCAGATTGCCATTGTAGGAGCCGGTTTCACTCCCGAAGAAGCGGATGAACTGCGCCGGGCGCTGGCAACATTTCGGCATGTCGGTACAATTTCAAGTTTTCGCGAACGCTTCATCAGGGGAATGCTTGCCCATGGATATCCACAAAGTTTCGCCGATCGCTGCTTCGGTCAAATAGAAGGCTTTGGTACTTACGGTTTTCCGGAGTCTCATGCCATCTCCTTTGCCAATCTCGTCTACGTATCGGCTTGGATCAAATATCATTATCCGGATGTCTTCTGCGCAGCCCTGTTAAATAGTCAACCGATGGGCTTTTATGCGCCCGCTCAATTAGTCCGTGATGCACGTGATCATGGAGTGGAAGTACGGCCAATCGACGTCAATTATAGTGATTGGGACGCTACTCTAGAGCCGACAGAAAAGCCTCACGGTTATGCGCTCCGGCTTGGATTGCGAATGGTAGCCGGGCTATCGGAAAAGAATGGTCTAGCAATAGTAAAAGCGCGGAACTCCCGCTACAATTCGCCAGAGGAAATCACCGTGCGGTCTGGTTGCGGACGCCCGGCACTGGAGTGTCTCGCACAAGCCGATGCTTTCGGATCCATGCGATTGCAGCGTCGGCAAGCGCTTTGGCAGGTCGATGCTGTTGACGGTAAAATACTACCCTTATTTCGCACCTCACAAAAAAGCTTGTTCGATGAACCCGAGGCGCTGCTACCGTCAACGAACCCTAGCCAAGAGGTTGTAGAAGATTATCGGGCAACAGGTCTTACCTTACGCAGTCATCCCCTCAGTTTTTTGCGCTCCCGGCTGCATGCGAAAGGCGTAATAACTGCCCATAGGCTGAAACAAATGGCTAGTAACCACCTTGTGACCGTCTCTGGATTAGTTTTGTTTCGACAAAGGCCTGGAACAGCAAATGGAACAATCTTCATCACGATTGAGGACGAAACTGGAGTATCTAATTTAATTATTTGGAATCAAGTACAAACGAAATACCGCCGAGCAATTTATCAAGGCAAACTGCTGGTTTGCCAAGGGGTTGTGCAAAGAGAAGGTCAAGTACTTCATGTGATCGCGCGCCATGTTTGGGATTGGTCCGATCAATTGCGGACACTTCACACCGAGAAAAGCGATTCCATGTTACCGGTACGAAGCCGTGACTTTCGTTAACTGAAGAGCGGGCTTGTTAAGCCGGCACCAGGTCGCCAGAAGCCACTTCGGGCTCTTCCGGAAGCGCGGTTTCGACGGAGGATGTGTCTCGAATAGGAATTTCCGCCAGGGGAGTAAGTTCACACGATTTTCCGTCCTCGCGCATGATCACAATCTCCTGTCCCAGCCGTGCAGCGTGAAAAAGTTCAATAAGATGTTCTTGTGCGTACTCTAAATCGAAGGTCGCCATACCACTATCGTAGATGACGGCCTTTGCTTCATAAACTACAAAATTTAGAAGTGCTGAGAAGCTCTATTAGCGTTGAATGCGAGCTGACCCACCCTTCGCCAGGGCACGCACTTGGTCGACCGTCGCCATGGTTGTATCGCCGGGGAATGTGGTTAAAAGTGCGCCATGAGCCCAACCAAGCTTCACTGCTTCTTCTTCTGGTTCTCCACTGAGCAGACCGTAGAACAATCCCGCGGCAAAACCATCTCCGCCGCCGACGCGATCGATTACATCAAGATCCACCGTAGGAGCGTTGTACGTTTTACCGTTGATCCAGGCAACGGCGCTCCAACTGTGGCGATTGGTTGAATGTACTTCACGCAGCGTAGTCGCCACAACTTTTACATGGGAATGCTTTTGACGTACCTTCTCTATCATCGAGACGAAGGCACTTGGATCCAGCTTCGATTTACTTGCCACCTCCGGACCAGGAATGCCAAGACCCATTTGCAGGTCTTCCTCATTACCCACCAGCACATCTACGTTCTTTACAATTTTCTCAATCACTTGCACGGCACGCTCATGGCCTCCTGCAATATTCCAGAGCTTTGCCCGATAGTTCAGATCGAAAGAGGTAATTGCTCCGGCGTTTTTCGCCGCTTCCATGCCTTCAATCACCAAGTCGCCCGTTGTCTCGGAAAGAGCGGCAAAGATTCCGCCACTATGAAACCAACGCACGCCGCCCGAAAAAATCTCTTTCCAGTTGAAATCCCCACGTTTCAACATGGCACCAGCCTCATTGCAGCGATTGTAGAAAACCACTGGCGGCCGAACACCTTGCCCGCGATCGCTGTACACCGTTGCCATGTTCGGCCCGTTCACTCCGTTATGTTCGAAGTGCCTATAGTAAGGATTTACGCCCATTGCCTTCACGCGCTCGGCAATTAAGTCGCCTACCGGATAATCGACCATAGCGGAAGCTATGCCCGTTTTTAGTCGAAAGCAGTCTGAGAGGTTTGCGGCAACGTTAAATTCGCCGCCGCTGACATGGATTGCACATTCCGTGGCCTTACGAAAAGGAATCACTCCGGAATCCAAGCGATGGACTAACGCTCCAAGCGATAAAAAATCGAGTGCGCCTTCTGGCCGAATATTCATACCGTAGTTCATTGTTTTTAAGCCCTAATCTTGTATATCAGACAAGGGGAGCCAATTTCCTACAAACTCGGCATCAACTCTTCACCAAACTCTCTTTTCCGGACCAAGCACTTGCGGGCTGGGCTTTCGGACTACGTGCACGCCAGTGTGTAAACCGGTCTAAATACAGGTAAATTACCGGAGTGATATAGAGCGTGAGCAACTGCGACACAATTAGTCCACCCACCACGGCCATTCCAAGGGGCCTACGCGCCTCGCTGCCTGCTCCCGTGCCGATGGCAATCGGAAGTGTACCTAGTAGAGCGGCCATTGTCGTCATCATGATGGGCCGGAAGCGCTGTAAACAGCCTTCAATGATCGACTCCGCCGGTGATTTGCCAAGACGCTGCGCTCCCAATGCAAAATCGATCATCATAATCGCGTTCTTCTTCACGATTCCAATCAGAAGAATAATGCCGACAAATGAATACAGGTTCAATGTCTCGCCAAAAATCAACAGCGTGATTAGAGCGCCCATACCGGCTGCGGGCAAGCCCGAAAGAATAGTAATGGGATGGATGAAGCTTTCATACAGAATGCCAAGTACAAGGTAGATGACAAACAGCGCGATCACCAGCAAAATGGCTAGGCCGCGAAGAGAATTCTGAAAAGCAGCTGCCGTGCCTTGATAGCTGAAGGTCATGTTTTCGGGCAGTCCCACCTCACGCGCTGCTTCGCTCACAACCTTTGTCGCCTGATCAAGCGAAACCCCTGGTTTAACATTGAACTGAAAATTGACCGCCGGCAGTTGCCCGATGTGGTTTACGCTTAAAGGCGCCACGGTTTGGCTCAACTCCATGACAGCCGCCAAAGGAACCATCTTGCCTCCGGCTGTACGAATGTAAAGCTTTGAAAGCGCATTAGGATCCCGCTGATACTTGGGTAAAACCTCGAGCAGCACATCGTACTGATCGGAGGCAGCCACAATGGTGGATACCTTACGTGTGCCGTAAGCGCTATAAAGCGTGTTCGCGATTTCGTCGGGCGTCACGCCTAACGCCAACGCGCGGTTACGATCGATATGCACACTGAGGCGGGGACTGGCCAGTCGAAGATCACTGTATACATCTTGCAACTGCGGAAGCGAGTGCAGCTTCTGCTCCAGTTTCGGTGCCCACTTATAGAGATCATCCACATCGGGCCCCTGCAAGGCAACCGAATACTCGCTGCGTCCTTCCCCTTGGCCGAGGGTCAGCAGGGGCGGCACGCGTAGAAAAACCATGATGCCGGGAATGGAAGCAAACTTCTGCTGAAGTTGACCAATGATCTCACTTGCGGTGGGTCTCGGCTTCGGCTTGAACTGCGCGAAAAGAAAACCCTGGTTCTGGCCGGTCATTCCACCTGTTCCTGATCCCGTGAACTCAACGTTAGGATTGTTTACAACAATGTTTGTTACTTCTCTTTGCAGCCGCACCATTTCATCGAAGGAGGTATCTTGCGCGGCCTCCGAACCGCCGAAAATAAACCCTTGGTCGACAGTAGGCAGGAATCCCTTCGGCATCACCACAAACATGTAAACGGTGACCACCGTAAGAGCAATGCTGGCCAGCAACGTCACTCGTCTGTGCCGCAGAACACTAAGCAGCGTGACCTGATAGAGATGATGTAGCCAGTTGAAGAAACGTTCGGAAACCCGATACAGCGCATTTTGTTTATCTGTATCTTGATTGAGAAAACGGCTGCAAAGCATCGGAGTCAAGGTGAGTGAGATGACGCCCGAAATCAATACGGCCACCGCGATGGTAATGGAAAACTCGCGCAACAGCCGCCCGATGATTCCACTAAGAAAAATCACCGGGATAAACACTGCCACTAGCGACAGAGTCATGGAAACGATAGTAAAGCCTACTTCCCGCGCGCCTTCGATGGCGGCCTGCCGGCGTGGTTTGCCCATCTCCATATGCCGGACGATGTTTTCCAGCATCACAATCGCATCGTCCACAACGAAGCCGACGGACAGCGTCATTGCCATCATGGAGAATGTATCGATGGTGAACCCAAGCAGTTTCATCACGCCGAATGTCCCCAGTAATGAAAGAGGAACCGCAAGGCTGGGAATAAGCGTCGCTGAGAAATTACGCAGAAAGAAGAAAATAACCAGAACAACAAGTGCGATGGTGATAAGCAAAGTGAGCTTTACATCGTTAATGGAATGCCTGATGTTCTGGGAAGCATCGAACACAGCTTCTACATGGATACTGGCCGGAATGGATTGTTGAATTCCGGGCAGAATGGCCTTAATGTTGTCCACAACGGCAATCGTATTTGCGCCGGGTTGTCTATCGACGGCTAAAATAACGGCACGCTCCCCATTCAGCCAAAAAATAGATTTGTCGTTCGACACGCTGTCGATGACGTTGGCTACTTCTTCTAAGCGAATAGGACTGCCGTTGCGATAGGCAACAATCAGACGCCGAAATTGCGCCGCTGAGGTCAGTTGGCTGTTGGATTGCACCGTGTAGGACTTTGTGGAACCGTAAAGCGAGCCGGCGGGAAGCGTAAGACTGCCTGAGCTTAGACCGCTACGCACCTCTTCCAGATCCATCTGATGTGCTGCTAATTTTCCCGGATCGGCCTGCACGCGCACAGCGTACTTCTGAGCGCCGAACACCTGGACGCGGGCCACGCCACTTACCGTGGAGATACGGCGAGCCAACATGTTTTCAGCGTATTCATCGAGCTGGGACTGCGAAACTGTCTTCGACTTCACGCTCATGTAAAGAACGGGCTGCTGGGCCGGGTTGACCTTCGAGAACGAGGGCGGCGATGGCATGTTTGTGGGAAGGCTCCCAGATGCTCGCGAGATGGCGGCCTGTACATCCTGCGCCGCAGCGTCGATGTTGCGGCTTAAATCAAATTGCAGGGCGATGCCGGTGCTTCCCAAAGAACTGGAAGAAGACATGCTGTTGATGCCCGGAACAGTCGACAACTCTTTTTCCAAAGGCGTCGCGACCGAGGCGGCCATGGTGTCCGGGTTCGCACCTGGCAGGGATGCCGAAACGTATATTGTTGGGTAATCGACAGCCGGCAGGTCACTGATCGGCAGCGTAAAATAACTGAGAATTCCAAAGATAAGAATGCCTACCATCAGCAACGTTGTACTGATAGCGCGGCGGATAAATAAGTCAGTAAAATGCATATCGAATCCTCGAGAGTTAAGTGCCGCCCGCGCTGCCGACCGCCGCAGACTGTTTTTTGTCCGATTCGACATCAGCCGGTTTCAAAAGCCGAACCTTTGCCCCAGGAGTCAAGCTCATCTGCCCCTCGGAAATTACCACTTCTCCGGAATGTAAGCCTTCGCCAATCACGGCCTGCTCTCCGGCCTCGGCTTCTTGGTAAATGCGCAGTACCTTTACCGGACGCATGGCAACCGTCTTATTCGTTGAATCCAATATCCAGACATATTTACCGTCGGGACCGGTTTCGACCGCTCGGCTGGGAACTAATATGCGGTCCTGTTCCATTTGGAGACGAGTTTGTACATTCACAAATTGTCCAGGCCACAAAGTACGGTTCTTATTGGCGAACTCGGCTTTCAATTTGATCGTCCCGGTGGTGGAATCCACCTCGTTATCGATAAAACGAAGTGTACCCGTCACGTCTTTTGGGCCTGTAGATGCGGTCACTACAAGAGGATGTTTGTCGTTGAATTTGCGGATCTCAGGCAAGAATTGCTCCGGAACCCCGAAAGACACGTAAACGGGCGAGACTTTCAACAGCGTCACCAGCGCGGTATCGTTTTCTTTAATCAGGTTTCCCGGTTTGATGTTGATAGCACCCGCCCGTCCGCTAATGGGAGCCCTGATCTGTGTGTAACTCAGCTGCAGATTTGTTTGTGCAAGGCGGGCTTGGTCGCTTTTAATGGAGGCTTGCGCGCTTGCCACCGCGGCGTGATCGGCTTCTAAAGAGGCCTGAGCTGAGTCTGCGGTGGCAGTGGCCTGCTCGGTTTGCTCCTTCGAAAATATGCCGTCTTTTGCAAGCTGTAGGCCGCGGTCCGCTTGTGCGCGCGCCTGTTTCACATTTGCTTCGTCCTTAGAAACATTGGCCTGTGCCTGCCTGAGCAAGGCGGAATCTTTTGCTAAATCGGCTTGAATTTGAGCGATCTGCCGCTGGAAGGGCTCAGGATCGATTTCAAATAAGAGTTGCCCTTCGTTGACATCCTGACCTTCTGTGAAATAGGCTTTGAGAAGTTGGCCGGCGACCCGTGACTTCACATCGACCGTTGACATTGCCTCTACGTTGCCAATGGCAGAAACCTCCAACGGAATAGCAGCCGCTACTGCCGGTAAGGCACGGACTGCCACCTCCGGCATTCCCATTCCCTTCCGAGCCGTGCTATTACTCTTCGAACAAGACACGGAGAGGACAATGATCAGCGTAATTAAAAGTATTTGAAATGAACTCGGCTTCCGCATATGGCGCGACGTTAGACCTATTTTAATGACCTGTGTAACATTACATATGGTCACATACCTGCCCCGCATCATGCATACGTAAGAGCAGTGTAGAAAGTTCCCGATGGCGGAAGATTTCTGCTTACTTGTTTTGGATCTTATTGTACTTCTGCAACTGCCTTTTGTACTCGCGTTCCAGCATGAGTTCCGAACGTAAGCCTCCACCTGCAGGGCTCATCTGCATCACCATCGATTTCGTTTTCGGATCGATGGTCAACGTATACGGTCCATCTTTGGTCTCCAGCTCATCGAACAACGTAAGTTCGTTCCCATTCAATTGATAAGTTCCATGGCGGTTGGCTGCTTTACCGCCGATGCTGATCGCGACTATGAACGTGTTGCCGGAATTGAGCGTAAGAGTTCCACTGCACTCGCCCGGATGAGGGTGCCCATCGAAACAGGTGTGCTCGGTTTGTACGCCCTTTTGCGGATCACTCATTTTTATATACTGCCAACCACCCGGGTCTTTCAGCAATGTAAGTTGTTCTGGACTGAGTCTGCCCATTGCCAACAATTGCAAACAGATGCCGCCAGCAAACCCGCAAGCTAAAAGAAGCTTCGAAAACATGCATTGTGAGTGTATCACCGGATTTCGCTTTACAGCAGGCATATCATTTGGATGTGAAAACATTAGCCTATCTCGCGCTTCTAGTTAGCATTGCGGGCCTTTCTTCCGGACAGTCGTCCCCGGCCGATCCTCTGCGCATCGGCATTGTCGGTTTAACACATGGGCACGTGGCGGGGTTCTTAAAACACAATATGACGCGCTCCGATCTGCGGATCGTCGGTATAGCGGAGTCGGATGCATCGCTCCGGGATAAATATGCGCAACAATTTGGCATTAAATCAAATTTGTTTTATTCATCGGTGGACGAGATGATTTCGCAAACGCATCCCAAATCGGTTTGGGTTTATTCGGACACTTTTCATCACCGGAGCATTGTGGAGAAATGCGCGGCACGTGGAGTTCACGTCATGATGGAGAAACCGTTGGCGGTGAGTTATGACGATGCGAAAGCGATCCAAGACATTGCCGCTAAATCAAAAATTCACGTACTGGTGAATTATGAGACCACCTGGTACGCCAGCAACCGAGCCGCATACGATCTGGTCCAAAAAGAAGCATTGGGAGAAATGTGGAAGATGGTTGCGCATGATGGACATCAAGGGCCGAAAGAAATTCACGTGCAACCGGAATTTTTTAATTGGCTCACCAACCCGAAACTCAACGGGGCCGGAGCGCTGTACGATTTCGGCTGCTACGGCGCTGACCTCATGACTTGGCTGATGAAGGGTGAAGCTCCTACTTCTGTAATGGCTGTAACCAAACAGATTAAACCCGCCATCTATCCTCACGTGGACGACGAAGCCGATGTAGTGCTGAATTATCCCAAGGCTGTTGCTATTTTGCAGCCGTCTTGGAACTGGCCATTCAACATCAAAGATATGGTGATCTACGGAAAAACTGGCTACGTCAAAACTTTGCAACAGGACGCCGTTGAAATCCGGCTTGCAAACGACAAAGTGGCTCGAAATGAAACGGCTAAAAAACTTGCCGCACCATACGACGACCCCGTTCATTACTTCCGCGCTGTGATCGACGGCAAGATCGCAGATAAACATGCGCTCTCCTCACTGGATACCAACGTAGTTGTCAGTGAGATTTTGGATGCGGCGAGAAGCTCTGCGCAATCCGGCAAAGCAGTCCAACTGCCGCTGCGCTAAATCTGCGAGTAGCTAGCCGGACTCAAAATCAGGTTGGTTACGTTGGACACGATACTCTCGTAGTTGAATCTCGGAGATGCTGTCAACTTCTTCCACGTAGGATCGGCACTGAAGGCTTTCCATTTCGCATTACGTTCTGCTAAATCGGGAAATCCCAGCATATAAGTCAAATTTGGCAAGCGTGAACCTACCAGCGTGTCGCCAAAGAAGATCTGCCAAAATCCTGCGTTTCGAAATGCATCGAACTCTCCGCTATGGAACATTTCCACCTTGCGGTGATGATCGTCATTGCTAGGGCTCTCGTAGGTACGCAACTCAAATATGCGTTTACCTTCTTTGCCGGATACAGGCGGGACAATCAGCTTCGGCCAACCCTCAAACGCAATCATCAAAGAGCTTTCCATTCGCACATAAGCAGGTTCTTTCGCGGGGGCGCTAAGAAACTTCTCACCAGCGCTCATGTACTGGTCGTCTTCACGCAACCGGAATTCCGCTCGAGCCAACGTTTCCAAGGAAGTGCTGGGAATCAAGACGTAAAGCGACGGTGTTTCCACTCCAATCTCCAAACTAAATACCCCGACTGGCTTAATTCCTAAGCGATTTAGGCCCGGGACCAGCGCCTCCTCCAGATAGCTGTGGGTCAGCTTTGTTTGCGGTCCGGCTTCAAGATAGTATCGGCGCAGCTCGTAGTACTCCCGTTCGGCAGCTCCGCCCTGCTTCTTTTGTTGTGCTTGCGCGCCAGTGGCAAGTGCTGCCGCCGTCAAAGTCGAGGTCAAAAATCTACGTCGTTGCAAAAAGCTTCTCCTCTACCACCATATGTTTTACGGCAGCTTTCTTCATGTCTTACCTGATAATAGAACTGTAGTGATAATGATAACTGCCTTGCAAAAGTTCAGTTATTAGCTGCGCACCGACGGCGCGAAAACTCACCACCAGATCAGATCTCGATGCATCCATTGAATGAATACACTGTCCGGCAGGATCGATGGACAGCTACGTGTAATCGACTCGAAAAACAATTTTTAGCCATAGGGAATTGGCGCCTTCTCGCGTCAGTCAGTTTCTTTGTCTTGCTCTGGCTTGCGTGGGCGAAAAGCGCGGTTTCGGCCTTGTGGCTCCTTGTTCCGGTTACAACGTTTGTTGTCCTTGCAGTTTGGCACGCTCGTGTGATTCGTGAACGCACGCTTGCTCGCCGGGCTATTGCCTATTATCGACAAGGGCTGGCGCGTCTCGAAGGCCGCTGGATGGGAGCAGGGAACTCAGGCGGGCGTTTTTTGCATGCAGAGCATCCTTATTCCGCCGATTTAGACATCTTTGGCCGTGGTTCGCTTTTCGAGCTCGTGTCCACCGCTCGCACGAGTAGCGGAGAATCACTGCTTGCCAGTTGGTTGCTAACGCCGGGAAATCCCGACGAGGTTATTTCCCGACAGGATGCTATTCGTGAGCTTCTGCAAAGCGTCGACCTTCGTGAGGATTTGGCGCTATTGGGCGAAGATGTTCACACCGGCGTACATACCGAAAACTTAACAAGTTGGGGTTCTGCACCGGAAATCCGTTTTCCTTTCTACCTGAGACCACTCTCCCTTACTCTAGCCATTACGGGCGTAGCGCTGTTACTTGCATTTTTCGCGCAGCTCGTTCCTTTGTGGCCTTTTGTCGCGGTGCTTAGCTTCGATTTTGTCGTGATCGTTGCATTACGCAAACGCGTAGCGCAAGTGTTGGCATCTATTGAAACACCCGGTCAGGATCTGGCAACACTAGCGCTTATTCTGAAACGATTGGAGCGGGATTCATTTCAGACATCGCGGCTGAAGCAGCTTCGTGCCGATCTGAATGTGGAAGGGGTACCCGCTTCGCAGCGCATTGCGCGGCTTCAACGCTGGGTAGCGACTATCGATTCCAGCGATCATCTGCTTATCCGCGCTGTTCGGCCGATCCTGCTTTGGCAGGAGCAGCTTGCAATGGGAGTAGAAGCGTGGCGAGCACAGGCAGGTAAGTACGTCGGCGCGTGGCTGCGCGCGGTCAGTGAGTTCGAGGCTCTTTCTTCCTTAGCGGCACTCTCGTTTGAACATCCAAATTGGAGCTTCCCCGAACTTGTGGTCAGCCAACATCCCATTTTTGAGGCTAGATCTTTGCTTCATCCGCTTCTATCTTCGGACAAGTGCGTGCCCAATGATGTCGTCTTGGGAAGCAGTGCCGAACATGTCGATCTTCTGATCGTAAGTGGTTCTAATATGTCCGGAAAAAGCACTCTACTACGCTCTATCGGACTCAACACCGTACTGGCTTGGGCAGGCGCGCCTATTGCCGCAAAACAACTCCGCTTGTCGAATCTCCAGATCGGCGCTTCACTTCGCGTGGTGGACTCCTTGCAAGATGGGCGCTCGCGTTTTATGGCCGAGATCGTGAGGCTTCGTCAGATTGTTTCGCTGACGGAGCAACAGCCGCCGGTTTTATTCCTTTTAGACGAGCTACTGAGTGGAACCAATTCGCACGACCGTCGGCTGGGAGCTTCCGCCATTGTTCGCGGGCTTCTACACCGCGGAGCAATCGGACTGGTGACAACGCACGACCTGGCCCTTGCCGATCTTGAAAAAAGTCTAAACGTGCCGGCCGCAAACGTCCATTTCGAAGATTCCATTGTCGACGGGAATATCGAATTCGACTATTTGCTTCGCCCGGGAGTTGTGGCGAGGAGTAACGCCCTGGAATTAATGCGCGCTGTGGGTCTAGAAGTTTAAACAAAACTCCCAGTCGTTCAGCTCAACCAATTCCGTCCAACCGCACCTGGACCAAAATTGATCCGAGCGTCTTTGATACTTACTCCCACCACTTCTATCCTGTTTAGGTTAGCCGTCCCTAGCCCGACCGCTTCGGCCAGCTTTAAGGAGTTGTCTCCTCGAAGGAAGGGCGAGGACCCACGATCGGCGTCAGTTTTGTAGCCCATTACCGCCATTCCTACCGCATCTACGCAGATAGGATTTCGCCCAACCAGTATCACTCCCGGCGTCATCTTCTCAAGACCTTTCAACCAGGGGCCTTCGCCACCACGAACCGTTTCTACTCCGTCCACAATTGCTAAGTCGATGGGGCGAATGCCCGCTTGGTCGACAGCCACCCGCGGGACCCGGTAACCAGGATCGCGTGGAGAATTCGGATGAAGTTCCGCGTCGACGCCCGACGGAGCCTTTGTAGTCCCTGCATGCAATACATCGCCACGCTCCTTGGTCGGCCGCTCATTGCCGCTCGTGCCGCAATCGCTGCCATAAAGCGAGCATGGAGTATTGCCGAAGTTGTTTTTTAAAGACATCGTGACGCCTGCAATCCAATGATTTTTCAATTTCGCAAGCGAGATGTAAGAATCGCATTCGACAAACGCAGGGTTCAGATAGTAAGCGGGGTACATATAGCCGCCCCATGGCACTTTCAGGCGGACATACTGTTTATACTTCCCCAGGTTCTGCACGTTTTCCCAAACGACCGGCACGCCGAGATTACTTACTTCGGCGACGTTTATCCCATAACGTGCCCACAACCCTAAATCCTGTTGAGCAGGAAAAAAGCTTTCGATGATTCTCACGCGTCGCGCACCCGCTTTTGCAAGGAGGTGGACAGTAGCCGCTACCGTTTCAGGGCTTGTCCGATACGGCAGCGCCGGATCTAAAGGAAAGTTCTTGGGATTTCCCGTCAAGTTTAATTTCAGCGCAACGGTTTTCCCTCGAGCTAGTGGTCCGATTCCACCGATTTGATCGAAGGCGCTTGCCAGCTTACCTACTAGATCATCCTGATAACTACGACATCGCACAATGGAAACCGAGGGCGCTGGAGCCTTGGCTTTTGTTATCGAAGGCATTCCAAGTGCTACAACCGCAGCTCCTGTGGTTGCCAGCATCTCCCGGCGGGTCGGAGTGACAAGATTCTTCTGCTTCATTTGTGCCCTTTCTCCATTCCCCATTTTATCTCCAAAAACCTCACTAAGAACTTAAATATTATCTTTGGTTATAAAATAACTTCGATGTGTCGCACGTGCTCACAGATCGACTCAGGGACAGCTATTTATGTTCGGCGGCATTGAAGCAGGCGGTACGAAATTTGTTTGTGGCATTGGTGACGGTCCAGAAAACCTTCAAATTTCGCAGTTTCCGACGACTACCCCAGCAGAAACTCTGTCTCAGGTCATCGAATTTTTCACGAGATATGCAAACCGAGACTTGCAGGCGATCGGAATTGGCTCCTTTGGTCCGGTCGACCTCGATTCCCAATCGCCAAACTTCGGCCGAATCACCTCCACGCCAAAGAACGGCTGGCAGTATTTCGATTTGAGAGGAACCATCGAAAATGCTTTCCGTGTTCCTGTGGGATTCGACACCGACGTAAACGTCGCGGCGCTGGCCGAGGCGCGCTGGGGAGGTGGGAAGACCTTGCCCGACTTGGTTTATATGACGATTGGAACCGGAATCGGTGGCGGCGCAATGGTTAACGGTCAATTAGTTCATGGATTGGTGCATTCTGAGATGGGACATCTTCGTATTCCACACAATCACAATGACGATCCTTTCGATGGATGCTGTCCGTTCCATGGAGACTGTTTGGAGGGTTTGGCATCGGGTCCGGCGATGCAGGCTCGATGGGGCAAGCCAGCCCTGCAATTGCCGGCAGACCATCCCGCGTGGGAGTTAGAAGCAAATTATCTGGCTCTTGCCATTGCGAATCTAACATTCGCATTATCACCACGCCGATTTTTACTAGGGGGCGGTGTGATGCAACAACCGCAACTTTTTCAAATGGTTCGTAACAGGTTTGCGCGCCTTCTGAATGGGTATTTGTCGCATCCAAGCCTCACTCAGCACCTGGACCAATACATTGCGCCACCTCAACTCGGGAGCAACGCCGGAGT
The DNA here is from genome assembly GCA_965219315.1 of Bryobacteraceae bacterium. GTDB lineage: Bacteria > Acidobacteriota > Terriglobia > Bryobacterales > Bryobacteraceae > Bog-105. The sequence continues at coordinate 1,027,685 of CBDCNB010000001.1, forward strand.
GCTAGGCGCCATTCTACTAGCCGAACAAGTCTACTCGCTATCGCAGCTGGTGCTGTAGTAGCTGTCGAACGCGAAGATCCATCGGCTTCATGCGAGATATTTTCTACGTTGTTGATTAGTCGAACCGGCTATCATTGTTCGAATAGAAATGTCACGACTGTCTAAAAAAAATGTATTGATTACTGGCGCTTCTTCCGGGATCGGCGAAGCCTGTGCAATTCGCTTTGCCGAAGAAGGCGCCAATGTCGCTATCAACTTTAACAGCGGGGAAGAGCGCGCCCAGGCCGTTCTGAAAAAGGCAAACGAGGCTTCCAGCGCTGTCGGTAATTCGAACGGCAACCACATTACTGTTAAAGCCAATATCGCTAAAGAAGAAGAGATCAAACAGATGTTCGGAAAAACGCTGGACGCCTTTGGATCGCTTGATATCTTGATTAACAACTCGGGTATTCAAGCGCCCGTTCCCAGCGAACAGTTGGAGGCCGCCGAGTTTGACCGTATCTTAGCGGTTAATCTGCGCGGGGCCTTCCTTTGCGCGCGTGAGGCGATTCGACATTTTCTTACCCGTAAAGGTGGTGTTATCGTGAACAACTCCAGCGTGCATGAGATCATTCCAAAGCCTAAATATTTGCCGTACTCCATCAGTAAAGGCGGATTGGAGAATATGACAAAAAGTTTAGCCCTTGAGTATGCCGACAGAAATATTCGTGTGAACTCCGTTGCGCCGGGCGCCATCGTAACGCCTATCAATAGTGCCTGGATCGACGATCCGAAGGCGCGCGGCGAAGTGGAAAGCCATATCCCCATGGGGCGCGCCGGTACTTCCGAAGAGATCGCCAGCGTGTTTTTATTTCTTGCTTCGGACGAAGCATCCTATATCACTGGACAGACCCTATTTGCCTGTGGCGGCCTGACCCTCTATCCTGAATTTCGCATTGCCTGGTCTTCTGGCGAGTAAACGGCTGGAGTTTTCGGATTTTTCTTGCATCTAGAAATTATTAGGAGCTTCATGGCGGAAAAGGAAAATAGATGTTGGCCGGGCTATGAGCCGGTCCCAGGGAAAAAGCCGCATAGCGAAGAAAGCTGCCGGCCTAAGCCCGATTCAAGAAGTACTCCAGCGCAGAAAAAGGTAAAAGCAAAGCGTCGAAAAGAGCTTGATCGAAAAGAAGCCGAGCACAAAGAGACAAAACATACCAGTGCTCATAAAAAGAGTGCTGGTACGAAGAAGAAGTCGGCTTCAAAGAACAAATCTCCGAAAAGTTCTACAACGGCTTCGCGCAAGAAGAGTTCTTGATGAACTAGTTCCTACAACGCTCTGCCTCTAAAAAATGCGTCTCGCTGATGGACGATGGAAAGGGGCACTGAGAATACAACCGAAACTACGTCGAAGCGTACTTCGGTCCAGTTTACTCCGGCACGCAAGGCGTAGCTTCTGGCGGCCCGAAAAATATTCTTCTGCTTATGTAGATCTATGGCCCGATCCGGAGCTCCAAAATCAACTGAGCGACGCGATTTCACTTCCACAAATACAAGAAGTTTGTCTTCGCGGGCGACAATGTCGATTTCTGCATTGCCACCCTTGATTCGGTAGTTGCGGCAAATCACTGTTAATCCTGACTTCTCCAGAAAGCGGTGTGCCAAGTCTTCGCCGTGGCGTCCTAAAGCACTGCTCGGAGTCAATGTGCTTTGCTGTCGATGCTGACGTAATCTATCGCTCAATTGCCATAGCAGCCATTGAGGTCGGGGCACTCTTAAGCCGCTTTTTCCGCCTGGAGCTGCCATTCAATCACTTTGCCTCGAATAAGATAACAAAGATAGAACTCCCAAAACCGCCGGAACCGGGGAAAGCGATTGATCAGGAGTTCAAACCCCAAATATCTCCAAAAAGCAAGTACCTTCACATGGGTTGAAATCTCACAAAAACGAGCCCGCGAGTAGTAACCATATCCAGCATTGTCGTCGCCGAAATAGCGCAGCGAAAAACTATTCAGATGCCAACGGTGTGTGGGATCGCAAAAGGAGCTGAAATCGGTGTAATGAGGCGTGATAATCACAGCACGTCCATTTGGGGAAAGCAGTCTATGAAATTCCTCAAGTGTTTTCACAACGTCAGCCATATGCTCAATGACATGAATGGCGCGGATTTCACGAAAGCATGCGTCTCGAAAAGGGAAGGGAAAATGATCTAGATCCGCAATGACGTCGGCACGGGTCTGTGGATTACGGTCCACTCCGATTGCTCCCGGATATTTGTTGATGCCGCAACCCACATCCAAAACGGGCAACTCTTCCATGTGATCGGATTTATACACGAAAGATCGCTTCTTGAGTTGCCTTAACTAGCCAGATCCAGTTCTCTCATCCGTGTGGCAATGGTGTGCAAGTCCTGCACGAAGAGTTGGTATTCTTGCTCCTGCCGATCTTCTGCACGCAAGATAGCCGAGGGATGAATCGTGGCGACGAGTTGTTTTGCCCAACGATGCGGAAAGAAAACACCGCGTTCATTTGTAATACGGAAATCACGGCCCATGAGTGTTTGTGCAGCCGTTGCTCCCAGGCAAACAATCAGCTCAGGCTTGACTGTAGCAAGCTCAGCCTCCAACCAAGGCCGACAAGCTGAAATTTCCGAACCGGACGGCTTGGCATGTATACGGCGCTTGCCACGTTCCGTAAATTTGAAGTGCTTCACCGCATTAGTGACATAGACCTGTGTGCGGTCGATGCCTGCTTCCAGCATTGCTTTATTCAATAATTTGCCTGCTGGTCCGACAAATGGATGTCCCGCGATATCTTCATCATTGCCGGGTGTTTCGCCGACCATCACCACCTTTGCATCTTGCGGACCTTCTCCGAAGACTACTTGTGTTGCATGCTCATATAGCGAGCAGCCACGACAGTCAGGAGCTACTTGCTTCAACAATTGTAAATCGTTTGTTTGCGGGACCCAGGGGGCAGCGGACGTTTTTTGTTGTTTTGCCATTTGAATAACTCGATCATCGGCCTTCAGCAATAATTCCGGGATGAGTTGAGCTTCCGGCAAAGTTGCCCAGTGGCGAATCGGCATCTCAGCCTTCATCACTTTGATCTTCACCCGTGCAGGATTGAAAATAGATGCGTAGTAATCACGCCAAAGGTCTTCCAAGATGTCTTCTTCCGGTGCGCTACTTCGCGGAACTCCGGGTCCAAAAGAAAGCGTCTGAAGATCCCAATGCGCACTTCGATTCGGTGTAAGAATCGACCACCGCGTACTGCCGAATCGATCGCGAAACCATGGTGCCATCTTTTCGACAATGTTGTGATCAGGGCGATGCCAGGCGACAAAATGCTCCGGCACCACTTCTCCTACTCGCCGGAAACGAACGAAAGCCTTCATCTTGTGCATGTCCCTGGAAACTGCTTTTACCAGCAGGTGGAGTCGCCTCACATCGTCGTCGACCTCGATCTTGAGCAGATGGCGGTCGCCGTGCGTGACTCGGTACAAGATGCGGTACAAGAGCGGCCATCGCTTCTCGTCGCTATGCAGGGCCGCCACTTCGGCCATTTTTAAAAATTCTTTTGGAACAGAGACACCATCGTGATTCTGTTTGGGTGAGATTGTTTCTTCGAAAATTGTTCTTTCAGAGGACCAAACTATTTCCTGGGGCAGGATATCTTGCTCGAGTAAAGCGCGCGCAATTTGCCGCCAGCTCACAAAGTTTTCGGACCTTACCGCAATCACAATTCGCCGCTCCTGGCCGTATCGGCTGTCTCGAATAGAGCCAACTGTGTTGCGGGAGTCACTAACTTCTCCGGCAGCTTCACCGCATCGATGTGCCGTGTGGAAGGGTTCGTATCCGCAGTGACAATGAAATATTGCGCACGGTTGATGGCTACCCTGAGTTTAGCCAGGTTTGCCAATGTGAGCGCTCGATAACGCCGTATCTGTAAAATCCGCTTCACATTTCGAACTCCAAATCCCGGGACACGCAAAAGCGCGGCTTGACCAGCCTTATTCACATCCACGGGAAAAAACTCGCGATGACGCAGGGCCCATGACAACTTCGGATCTTTATCTAGCGGGAGGTTGCGCTCGACATCTGTGGTCAGTTCTTCCGCCGAGAAGCCATAGAAACGCATCAGCCAGTCCGCCTGATAAAGCCGGTGCTCTCGAACTAGCGGGATTTTCTTTAAAGGCAAACCCGGGTCGGCATGTGGAATCGGACTGAATGCGGAGTAGTAAGCTCGTCTCAAACCATAGGTCTTATAAAGACCGGCAGACTTGTTAAGCAATTCGGCATCAGGAGCGTCTGTCGCGCCCACGATAAATTGCGTACTTTGTCCAGCAGGTGCAAAGGGCGGCTTTTTGCCGCTCCGTGTGGTTCGGTCCTTCGCGTCGAGAATGCCATGAGCAATCTGCCGCATGGACGTCTCGATTTCTTTATGAGTCTTTGCCGGTGCAAGCTGAACTAGATCTTTGTCTCTCGCCAACTCGATATTGACGCTCAGCCGGTCGGCCCACATTCCTGCTTCCCGCAAGAGCCGTTCTGAGGCGGAAGGTACGGCTTTTAGATGAATGTAGCCTCCAAAGTGCTGTTCTGTGCGCAACAGCTTAGCTACGCGAACAAGCTGTTCCATCGTGTAGTCGGGGCTCTGAATGATACCTGAACTCAGGAAAAGCCCCTCGATGTAATTACGTTTGTAGAATTCAATGGTAAGAAAAACAACCTCTTCCGGGGTAAAGCGCGCACGTGGTGTGTCGCTGGAGATCCGGTTCACGCAGTAGCTGCAATCGTAAATGCAGTAATTGGTCAAAAGCAGTTTCAATAAGGAAACGCAGCGGCCATCGGGCGTATAGCTGTGACAAATTCCTACGCCGTCTGTATTGCCTAATCCTCCTGCTATACGCGCTCGCTTTGAGCCGCTGCTGGCGCACGAAGCGTCATACTTGGCAGCGTCCGCTAAGATACGTAGTTTTTGCTGAACGTCCATCCGGTCTATTCCTTAGATGCACAAAAGTTCCGCGTGCCTTCAAATCCCATCTGACACTTCCGGCTTCATCCAAAAATGCTCCGTCCAGGTTTCGCCGGGCGCGATGTACTGAAGGTTGTCGTACAACCCGGCTTGCGCGAGATGAAAAGCGTCCGTAGGAGCGGTCATAGGTTCAAAGCAAACAAACTCTTTGTCGAAAGGCGCATAGATAACTGCCACTGGAAACTTAGGTCCGAAGCCGACTGTAAACGTGTACTTTCCGTCGGTCAAACTAAACTGCGCATAGTGGGAATTTTCTCGGTCGAAGTTTGTGTAAATACTGTCGATTGTAGGTTGGTCCTGCAGCGCCAAACACACTCTAGAATTGAAAATTTCTGTTTGCCCCGTAGGAATATTTCTTTCCGATAGAAGCAAGCGTTCTCGCCCGGCGCACTGAATGGACCAAGAATCCCGACAACCTCCACCGGGCAACTTGAAATACGGATGAAAGCCAACGGAAAGCGGCATCGACTCAGCGGAGTCATTTGTGACTGATAAAAAGATAAAGAGCTTCCCATCTGCAATGCGGTGCGTCAACTCCAGGCGGTGGGCGAACGGAAAGTGAGCCATCCAGTCTGAATGTTTGGTGAAGTTCAATGTACTTCTTACGTAGGCGCCATTTGCGTCTGCACCCAAGTCCGTCACCGTCCAAGAGGCAAACAACACCAAACCGTGAATCGCAAGAAAATTCTGATCGACCCTTAGATTGTTGATTCTCCGATTTAGCGTGTAATCCAAACCATTTACAGAGTAGATATCGGAGCTAAGCCGGTTTGCCCATGGAGAAAGCAAAGGAACTCCGAATAAAGAATTCGTCCCGGCCATCTCCTGAAGAGGAGTTTGAAAAGGCGTCCATAGCCAATTACTTCCTTTATGGAGGAACTCGAACGCGATATTACCCTGCGACGGCAGAAGGCTGACACACAAGTCCGCCTCGCTGTCTCCAAGCTGAACTATGTCAATGGAATCTTTGGTCACCCATTCAGCCCGAAAGCGCTTGCTCAACGTGTGATCCGCTCCGGAGCACCCACGCTTTCTGGGGCATATTCTCTCGACGTGCCGATGTTCGATTGAGAGTCAAAGGGCATTACAAACGGCTCGGACACGACCTTCACGTTCGAGTAAAGAGTGGGAATTAAATTTTCACTCACCGTTGCGTGGATTAGCTCGAGCGTATTTCGAATCCGGCAATAGGTAACGTCGGATTGATCGATCTTTCCCACCGTAGAAGATAGACTTGTAAGCGCTTCGATATCGCTTGGAAAATGAATGGGTATTCTCGCATTGGCGGGCGTGGATGCTGTCAACGCATTCAGGTAAGTCGGCCGCTTATCGATTTGGCTCACCATACTTTCGTGAACAACATCGGCTAAACCCATACCGATGCCACTGTTATAGGTACGCGCACTCAGGCCTCGAACATATATCCGATGGACAATAGGCGTGTCTGGAAAAGGATTATAGTGGCCGGTGACACTACGATTGATAACTTTAGTGTCCATCCCCGCTCCGCTGATATCTTTCCCGATTTCATCTACAATCAAGATGTCAATCTCCGGCGCGGGCAATTTAGCGGCCCAAGATTTGGTCTCCGCGAGCAAGGCTTCTTCTTTAGCTATCATAGCTGGCGCGCCTTCCGCGGAGCTTACGGCCACCAAACCAGCCGTCTCGTGGTGAGCGCCCTCCTGGATTGCCAAACCACCGAGGATTTTACTCTTCGCCAGAATATGCGATCCAACGCTGCGGATAACCGACTCTAGTCCTCTTTTGTAGGCAAATGTATGATATTGCCTAGCACCGGCAAACTTGCCTACGCCGATCGCCATCATCTTTTGAAGCCCGCTCTCGATTTTTCCGGAAAAATCCGTATGTGCCTTCACACGCCCAACTAGAAAAATCCCGTCCGCCTCATAAGCATCACGCGAAACATACGTGGCGATTCCTTCGGGCGTCTCACCCATCTCCACAACGTCGAGAGAGCTTATTACTGGCACACCGATCGTCGCCTCATGGATCCCGTAGTGGGCAAGCACGTCCGCCTGCCCTTCCGCCGTCGCCGCTCCGTGGCTACCCATCGCGGGGAAGATAAACGGTTGCGCCCCATTTCGCTTCCAAAACTCGACGACGGACTTTACGATCATCGAAATATTCGAAATCCCACGGCTGCCGACACCAATCGCAATCCGTGCGTCCGCAGGTACGCGTCGTGCAAAATCCGAGTTCGATAGCTCCCGGTGGATATGTCCGGGAATGTCGGAAATGGTGCGATCTGGAAAAGACTGTTCAATGTCGACGAATCGCGGGAAATTCATTGCTTACAGGATACTCCCGCCCATTTAGCTTATTTATCTGATTCGTCAGTCCAGCTTTGCTCCAGCAGCAGCGTGTATTCGCCGGACGCATATAGTTCAAAAGTAAAATCCCCCGCCTCTGAGCGTTCGAATCCCGAATCCCTCAAACGTTGCTCGTACCACTGGTCGACATAGCGGTGATATCGCCGTAGAAAGTCCAGCGAGAACGACTCCACTGGCGGCATATCTACAAAAACAGCGTGTAAACCGATAGCTCTCCGAAAGAGAACGCAATAGTCCAGCACACCCCAGCCCTCTAGTTTTGTGCGGACTTGAACAGGAATATGTTCGACGAGATAAACACCAAATGTTTCAGGGCGTAAACGGCGACCCGGTAATCTCTCACTGGTGTTTTCGGCGCATTGCTCCATCCAGCGGATAAGGTCTTTACCGATGTAGTACAGCATGCGCAGCTCTGCATACCTGCCCCGTAGTAAACGTCTGTCAACCTCCGCCAAACCATTCTCTTCAGTGGGTACAAAACCCTGAAGAGCCAAGCTCGCTCGGGAGCTTTCCATCAGAACCGAAGCCTCGTCAGGTGTAGAAAAAGGATGGAGAATTAACGGTGGTAGCCGATATGCTCCTACTCCATAAGTCTTTGTCATGTTATCCGCCGTTAGTAGCAAGTGATTTGCCCTTCCTTTATTCGGTTAGCCGCGTTCTCCACAAGAGCGGCACCTGCTATATGTATCGGCAGCAAGATCATCGAACTTTAGAGTTCTTGAAACAGAACTTAAAAAGTTTTTCTATTTTGGATTAGCTGATGGAATGGAGACTTCACAGCACGAATTGACACGACTTCCTGCGATTTCACTGGGCCTATTCAACTCCAACTTGATTACCGTGTCGAGCTGTTCCCAGGAGACTGCTCCAGGAATCATCCGGCCGTTTACGAAGAGTGTCGGTGTCCTCGATATCTGAAGCTGCTGACCCGCCCGTTCGCTTTCACTTACTTCTTGGGCAGTGGCATGGCTTGCTAGACAAGTAGAAACCTTCGCAGGATCCAAATGCTGCTGTTTTGTGAACGCCAACACCTTTTCTCGAAGATTGGTGGCATCTACTTCTTGCTGATGATCGAAAATCCAGTTATGAAAAGCCCAGAAAGCATCCGGCTTCTGCTGGCCAATACAATGCGCAGCCTCCGATGCTGCCCGCGCCCATTTGTGGATTGCATCAATAGGAAAATCTTCAAATACCACGCGAACATCTCCAGGATATTTCTGAGGTATGTTGTCCCGTAGCGTTTTCGCCAGCTCACGGCAATAAGGGCATTCAAAGTCGCTGAATACCACAATCGTTACCTTCGCGTCCGCCGGACCGAAGGAAGAACCATTGGTCGGCAAATGCTGAAGCGTGTCGATGAAGGGACTCCGGTCAAGATCCCAAACGTTTCCCGCAATGAATTGTTTCCCGTCAGTGGTGGCATAGTACAGCCGATCTAATTTCTGAGCGCCGGAACTGAGGTGAACTAAAACTCTGTAATAGCCAGGAAATGGGCTCGGGGTAGGATCGTCTACAGTGATCTTCACCGTGGAAGCAAAACCCTCCGCATATCGAACGTAGGTTTCGAACTTTTGCTTGTCGATCTTCGGCGCGGAGCTATTTTGGGCAGACGAAGGCCTAGAACTCCCGGGCGACACGCCACCCAGCAAAAGCATAAGTCCCAAAGCGCAGGTGCGAAGCATATCTACACCTCAGTGTACAGAGATGTGGTCGCTATAACAGCACTTATACTAAGGATGTTTGCCTTTTTTGCGCAGGTATCTGCCGTTTCTAACATTAACTGTTGCCATCTCTGCGCTCTACTTTTATCGCCTGAACGGCTTTGGCGTCATCGGCCCGGATGAACCCCGCTATGCTGCCATCGGTCGCTCCATGGCGCAAAACGGAGATTGGATTACCCCAAAATTATGGGGCTCGCCGTGGTTTGAAAAGCCGCCTTTGCTTTACTGGTTGACCGCTGCTGGAAACTCAATTGGGCTTGGCCCCGAGCTCTCCGGACGCCTACCGGTCGTTCTCTTAGGCCTTATTTTTTTGGTTGCAGCGTTTTTCTTATTGCGCAAGGAATTCGGCAACGAGGCAGCAGGTTTATCAAGCTTTCTATTAGCAACCTCGGCGGGATGGTTGGCCTTCAGTCAGCTCTGCCTAACGGATTTGCCGCTTTCGGTGTTTTTTTCGCTCGCAGTGTTTGTCGCGCTTCCCATGCTGCATCGCGAGGTGAGCATGAAGGAGATTTACACTCGTTTTGCCATTATTGGCGCATGCCTCGGGGTGGGCACTCTGGCAAAGGGGCTCGTTCCAATTGCGCTGGCGATCCCTTTTTTTTGGTTTTTTCGCCGATGGTGGCGAAACTGGTGGATCGCTTTTTCTGCCTGCGTCCTTGTCGCAGGTCCATGGTACGTGGCTGTTTACAAAATGAATGGCTATCCGTTCATCGAAGAATTCTTTCTGAAACACCATCTCGAACGTTTGTATTCCGCTTCTTTGCAACATGTGCAGCCGTGGTATTACTACTTTCCTGTTTTACTATCCGGACTTTTTCCGTGGACGCCCCTGATGATCCTTTTGGGCGTAAAGCCAACCTGTTGGGATCGACGCCGGCGTTTCCTCGCTTCGATCTCGTTATTCGGCCTGTTCTTCTTTAGCCTTTCCTTAAACAAGCTAGCCGGGTATATCCTCCCGCTTTTCCCAAGTATGTTTGCGCTCCTGGGAGCGCAGTTTGAGATTCGATCATTCCAGCGACTAAATCGCATCTGGTTTGTCTATTGTGCCTGCCTGATTGCGCTCATCCCTTTCCTCGCCACCCTCCTGCCGCAAGCGCTAAAACTTGGGCGGCTTTCTTGGCCCCTGGTGGAGCAATCAAGTCGAGGATTTACTCGTATCGAATTTTTTTATGTCGCCCTGCCGCTGGCAGTCGTGATCCTAGCCCGGCGCTCCTGGCTGCCCGTCTTACTCCTCTTGAGCCTCACGGCGAACGGAATTTACCTGAAAGAAAAAAGCGATCCTGTGCTTGATGAGTCCGTCTCGGCGCGGGCGTTTTGGAAAAAAATCAAGTCCGTCTCGGGAAATACTTGCGAGGATTGGTTGGGCCGCGATTGGCTCTATGGACTGCAGTTCTATCGTGGTTCAGCCTATCCTCCCTGCCGCGCTAGTCCGAATGGGTTTGAGTTTGCTCTTCGCCCCAACGGGCATCGACAACCTACACTGCACCGTCTTCACCCACCATCAATAAAAAAAGCCGGTGAACCATGAAGGCCACCGGCTCGAGTTATTTTCTAAGGAGAAGATGAATGAAACTTGACGATGAGGTGATGGGTTAGTTTTTCACCTCCGCATTCTTTTTGCGTCGGAAGAAGCGTGCCGCACCGGCGGCCAGGAGGCCTCCGCCCATCAGAGCGAAAGTGGCCGGTTCTGGTGTTGCCGAAGCCGGAGTGGTCTTGATCATGAATTCCTGATTGCGGTTGCAATCCGCGGTGTCCGACAGAATCTCGTAGCCGGTCGTATCGAAACCTTTGTAGTTGGTGAATACATCTTGCAGGATGTTTTGCACATTTGTATTATTGGTGGCGAAGACCTTTGCTAAGGTTTTATCGTCAGTAATCGCCCAGGCAGCTTCTTGGAGGCTGGCGCGGTCGGCGCTCGGAGCAATGAGTTTGCTAAACAAGTAAGCTTCCGCGCTGTAGATGTCGTTGCTAGTAAACGCCTGGCCGTAAATGCTGAAGCTTGTATTTCCCAGATACGTCTTGCTGAAGTTGACGCTGCTTACCAGCGTCGTATTTGCTTTCCAAGAACCGCCAACCGTAAGAAAATCGTCCATGCACATCGCTTTAACCTTGACGCCGTTGACCTTCAGGTCGTAGGGGCCTACGTAGTCGCCATACGCCGCTTGTAAGGGGTTGCCCGCGTCGACAAAGGTCACGTTGACTGGTGCAGCCGAAAGGATTGCACCAAAAAGGAAGAAAGAGAGAATTGATTTTTTCATGATAGGTCTCCAATGCAATTTTTTTATTTTTCTCTGATCGTCGGAGCTTTTCAGTTTTTGCTGACCGCTCCGTGTCAGTGATCCCAGTTTTGCGGTTTTACGAAAAATTCGGAATTGCACCTCCGGCGCTAAGGTGCTCCAGTACTGGCTCTCTACCCCAGTAAACTTTTACAAGACAAACCACCCTAGCCGGAGAACGAATAGACGTGCATATATCTTCAGCAAAATGGCGTCAATGAAGGAAGCGGCGAAGGGCGCCGGTGCCCAAAAGAGCCGCGCATATTCGGAGAATAAGGTAAATAGTTAATCGATGAGCAAAATAAGAACACTGGGAAACAGCGACTTACAGATTTCCCCGCTTGGCGTTGGTGCTTGGGCAATCGGCGGAGGTGGTTGGGAGTTTGCCTGGGGCGATCAAAACGACCAGGACTCAATTGGCGCCATAAAATCTGCTCTGGATGGCGGAATCAACTGGATCGATACTGCGGCTGTTTATGGTTTAGGACATTCCGAGGAGGTAATCGCCGGCGCCTTGCAAGGAATCTCCAAAAAACCTTACGTGTTCACCAAATGCGAGCGGCGGTGGGATGAGAATGGGAAAATTTTTGGCTCGCTAAAAGCCGATTCCGTGCGCAAGGAATGTGAAGACAGCCTCCGTCGCCTAAAAATCGATGTTATCGATCTCTATCAAATGCATTGGCCGCAGCCGGACGAAGATATAGAAGAAGGCTGGACCGAAATGGCCCGCTTACAGCAGGAGGGCAAACTGCGTTGGATTGGGGTGTCGAACTTCAACGTCGAGCAGATGAAGCGAGCGCAGAAAATTGCTCCCATCACTTCTTTGCAACCTCCCTACTCTCTTTTAAAACGCGATGTGGAAAAAGAAATTCTTCCATTTGCAAGAGAAAACAACATCGGCGTGATTGTTTATTCCCCCATGAGGGCTGGGCTATTAGCCGGCAAAATGACAAAAGAACGAGCGCAGAATCTTTCAAAAGATGACTGGCGTAGCCGCGATTCGGATTTTCAGGAACCAAAACTAAGCCATAACTTAGAAGTAGCGAACCTACTCGAAAAAATTGGTGAAGGGCATGGGCGTACCTCCGGTGAAGTAGCTATCGCATGGACGCTCAGTAATCCTGCCGTTACCGGAGCCATTGTTGGTTTACGTCGTGCGGACCAGGTAGACGGAACCATCGGAGCGATGGATTTTCGTCTGACGAAAGAAGAAATCAACGAAATCGAGAAGCGGTCTTCTAAAGCCGTGGGAGCTTAGAACACCATAGATAGAATTGAAAATAAGTGTTAGGTGGTGGGCGCGGCAGGACTCGAACCTGCGACCTCCTGCGTGTGAAGCAGGCGCTCTAACCAACTGAGCTACGCGCCCTGAAACGATCTGACTTCTCAATTCTAAACTACAACGAATCGAATTCATCAGATGGAAGCTCACCTGTTCCCTGGATCACAAATCTGCTTGAATATACACTCGTAAAGAGGAATTCGCTAAGCAATGGTGCAATCCAAATTTCACATTCTTTACAGCGATATAGGGGGGGTACTTGGAACAAACGGATGGGGCACTGACCTTCGCCTTAAAGTAGCAACTCACTTTAACGTCGAATCTGAGGAAACCGAAAGCCGCCATGCGCAAATTTTTGATACATACGAGCGTGGCTTCATGACGTTTGAAGAATACCTGAACTATGTCTATTTTGCTTCGCCGCGCCTATTCAAAATGGAACAATTGCGTGATTACGCATATGATGCCTCCACCCTTTGGACGGAAAACTTAGATTTTCTTCGAAGTGTCAAAAAAGCAAATGGCTTGAAATTAGGTTTGATCAGCAACGAAGGTGGCGGCCTTAGCGAACATCGCTCACACAAGTTTGGACTTCGCGACTTAGCTGACTTCATCATATATTCATACGCATCACACATGCGTAAGCCCGACCCTGCCATCTGGCGTCTCGCCCTGAACCTGGCGCAAGCCACTCCCCACGAATCAATTTATATCGATGATCGTAAGATATTCGCCGATATTGCCAAGGAAAAAGGCTTTACTGCCTTTCACTACACTTCGCTTGAAAACCTACGCAGAGACTTTGCCGACGCGGGACTTATTGTTCCACATGTTGTAAGTTAGGGCGGCGCAGAAATCTCCCGCCGCCCATGCGCTTCTATTTCAGGTGCTTGTTGACCTCATCCCAATTCACCACGTTCCACCAAGCCGCAATGTACTCCGGCCGGCGGTTTTGGTACTTCAAATAGTACGCGTGCTCCCAAACATCGAGTCCTAAAATCGGAGTCTTGCCTTCCATCAAAGGACTGTCCTGATTGGCTGTGGAGGTAATCTCGAATTTCCCTGCTTTATCCTTCAGAAGCCATGCCCAACCGGAGCCAAAACGGCTTGCCGCCGCCGCATTGAATTTCTCCTTAAATCCATCGAAATTACCAAAATTAGAAGTGATGATGCTCTCGATGTCACCTTTCGGCGCACCTCCGCCGTTCTTTGAAAGGAGTGGCCAGAAAAAAGAGTGGTTTGCGTGTCCTCCGCCATTATTACGAACTGCAGTCTTTACGGACTCGGGAACACTGCTTAGGTTATTGGCCAGCAGCTCTTCTAATGGCTTGTCGGCTAAGTCCGGGGCCGACTGCAAAGCCTCATTCAGTTTTGTCACATAGGCAGCGTGATGCTTATCATGATGAATCTCCATCGTGGTTTTATCGATGTGCGGTTCTAAAGCGTCAGCAGAGTAGGGAAGAGGGGGAAGTGTGAATGCCATAATTTCTCCAAAGGATATAGGAACTTAAGCGCTTCGTAACGGTTCGTTGCGCTATTTTTGCAATCGACTGTTAAATGCGTTTGCCCTATCCTCTAGCATAGACTGCGATCCCGGCCACAATTGTTTCGACTACGGTAAACGATTGCGAGGAGTCGCTCCAACGAAACCGCACAAAATCCGCCTTTTCACCAGTTGAAATGCCCCGTTGCCGACCGGCAATCCTCGCTACTCTGGCTGCGTTTACTGTCGCCATCGTTAAGGCTTGTGTTAGAGATACGCCGCCTATGCGCACTGTGTTACCAATGGCCCAATCCATCCGCAATCCCGATCCGGCCAATCGCGTCTTGCCTCGCAACGTAACGCTGCCGTCGGCATGAAGCTCTACATCCACTGTTCCTAGCTTGTAAAATCCCGGATCGCACATTGCGGGCATCACCGCATCGGTCACCAAAACCGACTTGTCCATTCCCTTTGCACGGACAGCGGCCCGGAAAAACGCTTCAGGAATATGTATTCCATCCGCTATGAAACTAGCGGTTAGTCGTTCCTCCGCAAGCTGGTCCCAGATATAGTTCTGCGTTTTGGGTAGGCTAGGATGCGCGGCATTGCCTAAATGAGTCGACATTGTAGCACCGGCGCTGGTAGTGTCCCGTATCTGTTGCGACGTTGCTTTTGTGTGCCCAATACTGGCCACCACTCCCGTACGTACAATCTCACTCACATAGTGTGGCGTTCCCTCCCACTCCGGTGAGACTGTCACGATTCGAATGTTCCCGTTTGCCGCTTCTTGCCATTGCTTAAACTCCTCCAAATTAGGAGGCCTGATATATTCCGCTGTATGCGCCCCGCGAGGCCCATCCTCTTTGCTGATATGCGGGCCTTCTATGTGGAAGGCTTCCATCGCATGTCCTTCCGGCAATTTATTACGTATGAACTCTTCTTTTGCAATCGCTAAATTCTTTAGCGAACTCAATATGCGCTCCCGTGGCGCCGTGATCACGGTCGGAAAGAACCGTGTCACTCCCGTCGTGAAAATTTTCCGTATCGACTGTGAAATCTCCTCGGAGGAAGCCGAGGGATCGTTGTAGTCTACTCCGCCAAACCCATTTACCTGCAAATCGATCAGTCCCGGCGCAAACAAATCAGGGGTGTCTTCCGCTGGCTGAATCAATTCATCCACCGAAAGAATAATGTTGTCGTAGTCTACCTGGACAGTAGAAGACGTGCTTGGACTTGTGCTTAAGAGCGTGTTTTTCGGCATTTTTTTGGTGGAAGCGTCGCTTATTAATCTTCCTTCGCTTTTTCACAGTTTACGAACAGTAACCGTGCTATAAACCTTTCGTTTGCAACAACATCAAATGTGTTGAAAAGCACCGATTTTACGGTCGATTCTACTGGCTACCCATCGGCGAATACGATAAAACTTGTGTATAGATTCAGCATGGAACCTATTCAGCGGCTAATCTCGGGGGAGGTGACTTCTGAATAGGGCCATGCTGGGTTTTGCTCGGCCGTTCCTGTTTGCTCGACACAAACTGTATGTTGAGGTTGTCTTGCACCACGCTGCTATGCCCATAGACTGCTCGATTTCGGGCGACACAGTTATTTAACCGACACGAGACTATACACCGACCGGATCCGGTTCACGAACCGCCGTGAGAGGTGTCAGCCACTTAAATTGATCCCTCACCTTACCCAGGACGATTTCGAAAAACCGGCTCTGGATTTTCTCAGTGATAGGCCCCCGAGTGCCCTTTCCCACCGCGATGCGGTCCACCGACTTAATCGGTGTCACCTCGACAGCCGTGCCGCAGAAAAACACCTCGTCAGCAATGTACAAAAGCTCGCGAGGAATGACTGTTTCGACGATTGGAATGTCAAGCTGCGTAGCAATTTTAAGAATCGTATCGCGAGTAATGCCCGGCAACACGGAAGCACTTAGCGGCGGCGTCAGAATTTTTCCATCCCGAACGACAAAAATGTTTTCACCGGAACCTTCGCTGACATAGCCTGAGGCGTCTAACGCGATTCCCTCCGCATATCCATTGATACTCGCCTCCATCCGAATCAGCTGCGAGTTCATGTAGTTCGCGCCCGCCTTTGCCAGCGCAGGAAGTGTATTAGGTGCGATGCGCGTCCATGAGGAAACGCAAACATCCACTCCCTCCGTCAATGCCTGTTCGCCCAGGTACTTGCCCCACGCCCAGCAAGCCATATAAGTCTCGAGTGGATTATTTTTCGGCATCACGCCCATTTCGCCGTATCCACGCAGTACGATCGGCCTTATATAGCAGGACTTCAGGTTATTTACACCCACCACGTCCACCATGCCCGCCGTAATCTGCTCCACGGAGAATGGCACATCCATCCTGTAGATCTTTGCTGAATCTACCAGCCGCCGCGCATGATCCGCTGCCCGAAAGATAGCTGGCCCCTGTTCCGTCTCGTAGCAGCGAACACCCTCGAACACGGAGCTGCCGTAACTCACCACATGCGAAAGCACATGGATCTTAGCTTCGTCCCAAGGCACTAGCTTCCCGTTATGCCAAATCTTTTCCGTCGCCTGCATGCTGAAATTATACCGACAGAAGCACTTTATGAGAAAACTATTCGCTTTGAGAAACCTTCGGACGACCGCCTGTACGTTTGCGTTCCGCCGCTCGACGCCAGGCTTTCTCGCGATAAATATTTCGTTCCAGGCTCGCCGGAAGATAAAAGCGAGCCCGACACTGTAGACAGCGATAAGCCCGCATCCTGGCGAAAACCATAAAAAAATCTTTTAGCTTTTTACGCTTCGAACGGCTCACGTCAGTCGATTGGCATTGCGGACACATGGACGTTGACTCCCATTGGCAAATCACGCTTGCCAAATTCATCTTCATTGTATGGGGACACGATGCGCGCCGCAATAGGACTCTATTTGCGAGCGATATACACCACGCTGAAAAATCGAATTGTAAACTCGATAAACATGTGTCGTATCCTCGCCCTCTTACATCTCTCGGTTCTCTCCCTCTGGTGTTCTCCCGCGCCCTCGCTACTGGCATCTAATCTTTTCCAGCAGTTGCAGTGGCGTATGATCGGCCCTTTTCGTGCCGGGCGCACTGTTGCCGTTAGCGGCGTGGTGCAGCAGCCGAACGTCTACTACATGGCTCCTGTGAACGGCGGCGTGTGGAAGAGTACCGACTATGGTAATACCTGGTCACCTCTCTTCGATGGTCAGCCTACCGGTTCTGTAGGTGCGCTGGCTGTTGCTCCTTCTGATCCGAACATCATTTATGTGGGCAGCGGCGAAGGCTTGCAGCGTCCTGATCTTTCCGTCGGCAACGGTATCTACAAGTCCTCGGATGCAGGCAAAACATGGCAGCACCTCGGCTTGCGCAATGGCCAGCAGATCGGCTCCATTATTGTCGATCCACACGACCCTGATCGATTACATGTTGCAGTCCTCGGCCACCCCTATGGGCCGAATAAAGAACGCGGCGTTTATCGCTCTATCGACGGCGGCAAGACGTTTCAGCAGGTTCTTTACAAAGACGAAAATACCGGAGCCATTCAAGTCGCCTTCGATCCTTCGAATCCGCGAACCGTCTTCGCCGATCTCTGGGCTGCTCGCCAGGCTCCCTGGGAAATCGGAAGCTCATTCAAGGGACCTGGAAGCGGCTTATTCAAATCGATAGACGGTGGCGATCACTGGAAACAGCTCACGCAAGGGATTCCCACCATCGCACAAGGACTGGGCCGCATCGGCTTCGCCATCTCTCCCCAAAATCCCAAGCACATGTACGCTCTCATCGATGCCACTGCGCAGTACGGTGGGCTCTTTCACTCCAACGACGCCGGAGAAAGCTGGTACAAAATCAACAACGAAGGTCGCCTTTGGGGCCGTGGAGGTGATTTCGCTTGCGTCGCGGTCGATCCCCTAAATGAAAACACCGTTTATATCGCCAACACGACAACTTATAAATCCATCGATGCCGGTCGAACGTTCACCGCGATCAAAGGCGCTCCGGGAGGCGATGACTATCACACCATCTGGATCAATCCGACTAATCCGCAAATCATTTTTCTAGGCGTCGATCAAGGTGCAACCATCAGCGTCAACGGAGGGAAAACATGGAGTTCCTGGTACAACCAGCCCACCGCGCAGTTCTATCATGTGATCACCGACAATCGCTTTCCCTATTGGGTCTATGGCGGCCAACAGGAAAGCGGCTCTGCTGCCGTCGAAAGCCGCAGCGATGACGGAGAGATCACGTTCCGCAACTTTCATCCTGTAGGCGTGGAAGAGTACGGCTACGTCGCGCCGGATCCACTCGATCCCAATATTATTTACGGAGGGAAGACCACTCGCTTCAACCAAACCACGGGAGAGGTGCAAGAGGTCGGCCCACAGGTGCTGCGCGGCAAATACCGTTTCGTTCGCACCATGCCGCTCCTGTTCTCGCCTGTCGATCCACATACATTGTTTCTCGGCTCGAACGTTCTCTTCAAAACAGCAAACGGCGGAGACAGTTGGCAGACCATCAGCCCTGATCTCACGCGCTCTACTTGGCCGATGCCCGAAACCATCAAGGCCTTTGCCTCTTCCGATCCTGAAGGAGGAAAGCATCGGGGCGTCATCTACACCGTCGCGCCTTCCCCGAAAAACGTCGACCTCATTTGGATCGGGACCGACGACGGCCTCATTCAGGTGACTCGCGACGGCGGCAAAAATTGGCAAAACGTCACCCCACCCGCACTCACGCCCTGGAGCAAAGTGTCTCTTATGGTTGCCTCCCACTTCGATACCGATACCGCTTACGCCGCCATCAATCGTATCCGCCTCGACGATCTCCATCCACACATTTGCCGCACCCACGATGGAGGCAGGAACTGGCAGGAGATCGTGAACGGTCTACCGCAAGGTGCCGTCGTCAACGCCGTCCGCGAGGACCCAAAACGCAAAGGTCTCCTTTACGCTGCCACCGAAATCGGCGTCTTCGTATCGTTCGACGACGGCGACCATTGGCAGCCCTTGCAAAATAACCTGCCTGTCACCTCCGTACGAGACCTCGTCGTTCACGAAAACGATCTGGTCATCGGCACGCATGGTCGTTCGTTTTGGATACTGGACGACATCACGCCGCTTCGTCAAATGAATGAAGAAGTCGCTCACTCAAAAGCGCACCTGTTCGCGCCCGAGTCTGCGATTCGCTGGCGCTGGAATCGCAATACTGATACACCGCTACCGCCCGAAATCCCCGCCGGTCAGAATCCGCCACCAGGAGCCATTCTTGACTACCTGGTAAACGGCACGCCTGGGGTAGTCAGCCTCGACATCTACGGCGGAGATAACCACCTGGTTCGCCATTATGCAAGCGACGATAAGCCCCTTGTCAATGAGGCGGAGCTAGGTAAAGAACTAAATGTGCCGACCTACTGGGTGCGTCCGCCGCATACTCTCTCCGCCGAACCCGGTTTTCATCGCTTTGTTTGGGACCTGCGCTATTCCGCACCGGAGGCTCTTCGCTATCACTACCCAATTTCCGCTATCTACCAAGACACTCCCCGCGAGCCGCGCGGCTCGTTGGTTGTTCCCGGTCATTACACGGTGAAACTCACTGTCGGAGGACAAACATACTCACAGCCTCTTACCGTCACAATGGACCCACGCATCAAAACATCCGAGTCGGCGCTTGAGCAACAACTCACGCTATCTCGCCAAATCACGAAACTGATGGGTGAGGATTATGAAAGCGTCGCTCAGCTACGTGGGCTTCGCGAACAAGTCGATAAGCTGAAGCCCTCAGTAAAGGCTGTCGAAACCAACAAACAATTGCAGGAGTTCGAAGGCCATCTACAAGATTTCGGCGCCACCGTGGATCCAGAATATGAAATCTCCGGCGAAGGTCGTCAGGCGCTCTATGATCTCGCCCGCCTCAATTCGCAACTCGCCCGCCTGCTGGATGTTCTTCAACAGACGGATCACGCTCCTACAACGCAAACTGTAGCAGTCGTCGCCCAAATAAGGCATGTTGTACAGCAAGACCTCGCGGCCTGGAACAAACTAAAGACTGAAACTTTAAATGAGGTAAATAATGCCTTGCGTAAAAGCAATCTTCCCGTCCTCACGTTGCAGACCAACACAGCTGGTTTGCAAGCCACGGATTCCGCCGACAAAGACGCTGAACCTTAGGAAAAATGAACACCACCGACAGACGCCAATTCTTCAAGAAATCCGCGCTCGGAGCAGCCGCGCTCTCCTTGTTTTCTCCCCGTACCCGCGGCGCCACGCCCGATTCACACATTGAGGTCTTACTGAATGAACCCCTTGGGAAAATCTCGCCAAACATCTACGGCCAGTTCACCGAACACCTCGGCACGGTTATCTATGACGGCGTCTGGGTAGGCGAAAACTCCAAGGTTCCTAATGTGCGCGGCATCCGCAAGGCTCTTGTCGATCGCCTGCGTCAAATCCATGTCCCAGTCATTCGCTGGCCCGGCGGTTGTTTCGCCGACAGCTACGATTGGCGCGATGGCGTCGGGCCTCGTTCCAAACGTCCTCGCCGCACTAATTTTTGGGAAGCGGATCCCGAAGCAAAACGCACGCGTCAGAAAGGTCCCGAAATCTTTGAGCCCAACATCTTCGGCACCAGTGAGTTTGCTGACTTCTGTCATCAGAGCGGGGCACAGATGTATCTCGCCGCCAACGTCCGCTCACTGTCCGCAATCGACTTCGATCATTGGGTTGCCTATTGTAACTCGCCCGCCGGCAGCACTACGCTGGCGGATCTTCGCGGCTCCGACGGCTCACGCGATCCTTATAACGTAAGCCTGTGGGGTGTTGGGAACGAGAGCTGGGGATGCGGCGGTAACTTCAATCCTGAAGAGTATGCCGAGGAGTTTCGCCGCTACACAACCTGGCTCCCTTCTTATGGCCAAGACCTTCAACTCATCGCCTCGGGAGCGAACGACAATGACATCGATTGGACCCATCGTTTTTTCGAAAACGTCATGGGCTCTGTCAGGCCCTACCGCAATCCTCATTTCGTCGGATGGTCAGTTCATCATTATGCCTGGAACTTGGCCCGAGGTAAGACGAACGACTGGATCAAAGCGAAAGGAAGCGCACTGCAGTTCGATACTGTCGATTGGTATGAGCTTTTCCGCGAAGGGGACTTCATCGAGAAGATCGTTACCGATCAGTGGGCTGCTATGGGCCAGTACGATCATGACCACCAAGTCCGCCTTGTCGTCGATGAATACGGCCCTTGGTATCATCCTGGCTCGGAAGTCGACCCCTCCGCTTTTTACAGTCAACAGATCACCCTACGCGACGCAGTATTTACCGCTTTTACGCTCGACATCTTCAATCGCCATCCCGAAAAAGTCATGCTGGCTGCCAGCGCCCAGCTCATCAATTGCTTAAACTCGCTGTTTCTATCCCGAGAAGAGCAGTTCATGATCACGCCCGTGTATCACGTCTTCGATATGTACAAAGCCCATCAGGGCGGGGAAGCGATACGTACCGCGTTCGCCGCTCCGGAAGTCCACTACACTCGCGACGGCAAGCCGGCCAGTTTTTGGAGTCTGAAAGGCTCTGCCTCGCGCAAAGGAAACGTCCTAACGCTCAGCGTTGTTAACGCCACTACGCAAGCCAGTCGAGAAACCGAGATCGTGCTCCGTGGAGCAACGGCGCAGTCTGCCAAAGTCACCACTCTCACCAATGCCGATATCCATGCGCATAACACCTTCGATCATCCTGACGCAGTACAACCGGTGAACTCTACCGCTACGCCGCAAGGCAACACGTTGCGCTTCACTTTTCCCCCGGCGTCGATCACAACCATTTCGTTCACCCTCGGCTGACGGCTAAGCGGAACCGGCTGTTTCTCTATGCTTTTTTCCCTGGGACACCGACTCTGCTTCGATGTAAATCTTCTGGATTTTCGGATAATCGGACCGGATCATCTTCTCCAGTCGGTCCACGGATGCCATCACCTCCGCCGCTGTAATACTATCTTTAAACTGCACCTCTAAAGCCAAAAAGATCGACGAAGGACCAAAATACATCGTCAACGGCGAGCCTACAAACACCACTCCACTGTCCTTCTCTGCCAACTTTCGAATGTGATCCAATGTCTTCTTGTCCATACCTTCGCCAATCAGCAAACCCCTGCTCTCGATTGCCAGCATGACAGCTACAACGGCCAGCGTTAAACCGATCAGAATGGAGGCGACGCCATCCAGGCTGGGAATGTGAAGCAGATGTCCGAAAAAAATCCCTAAGAAGGCGAAAAGCAGACCCACTAGCGCTGCTAGGTTCTCCAGCAGCACTGTGAATACCGTCGGATCCTTGCTCTTCCGCATGCTGCTCCAAAACGATCCGTGGCCTTCGGCGCGTCGAAACTCGCGGAATGCAGTCACAACAGTGACCGCCTCGAACACCGCTGCAAACGCGAGTACCGCGTAATTCCAAACGCCCTCCTTCGATTCCTCCCCTCCCTTCAGATGACCGATGCCTTCGTAAATCGACATCCCGCCGCCGATCGAAAAGATCAGCACCGCTACGATGAATGTCCAGAAATACAGCTCTTGGCCATAACCGAAAGGATGTTCCGCGTCTGGAGCTTTCTTGCTCGCCCGCATACCCCACAGAAGCACCAATCCATTCAAAGAATCCACTACGGAGTGAATTCCTTCCGACGCCATAGCGGAGCTCCCCGTAAATGCCGCCGCGATGAACTTAGCTGCCGCGATCCCAAAATCGCAGGCAATGGAGACGTAAATGCTTGTTTTAGATTCCCCCATTATTCCGCCCAGACTGCTCCATCGGGATAAGCAAACTTGGACAGCGTCTCCGGATACATCTCGATACTGTAGCCCGGCTTCTGCGGAAGCAAATAGTGGCCTTCACGAATCCGCACGGGGTCAAGAAAATGCTCATGCAGATGATCGACATACTCGATCACGCGATCTTCTAATGACGCTGATACACAAAGATAGTCGAATATTGAAAGATGCTGCACGTACTCGCATAGTCCCACACCGCCTGCATGCGGGCACACCGGAACCCCAAACTTTGCCGCCAGCAAAATCACCGCGATATTTTCATTTACGCCGGCAAGACGGCAGCTATCGATCTGGCAAACATCCATCGCCTCCGCTTGCATAAATTGCTTAAACATGACGCGATTGTGGCAGTGCTCGCCCGTCGCAATTCGCACCGGAGCTACTTCTTTCCGTATCCGTGCATGTCCAAGAATGTCATCGGGGCTGGTCGGCTCCTCCATCCACCAAAGATCGAACTGCGCTAACTCTTTCGTCCGGGCGATAGCTTCCTCAATGCCCCATTTCTGGTTGGCATCCATCATCAGCTTATTCGCCGGTCCAATTTCCTCCCGCACTAAACGCGCGCGGCGTAGATCGTCTTCGTGGTCGCCGCCGACTTTCAACTTGAAACGCGTCCAACCTTGCCCCAGCGCTTCTTGACAAAGCGCTCGTACTGCCGCATCGTCAAACCCATACCAACCGATGGAAGTCGTGTACGCCGGATAACCATGCGCCTGTAAATGATGGAGGCGTTCCCTTTGCCCTCGCCGCCGCTCCTGAAGCAAAGCCACCGCCTCTTCCCGAGAAAGAGCATCGGAGATGTACCGGAAGTCCACAACTTGCACAATCTCTTCCGGTGTCATCTCTGCCAGCAGTTGCCAGAGCGGTTTTTCCTCGACCTTTGCATATAGGTCCCAAACAGCGTTCACTAGCGCGCCGCTAGCCAAATGGATGACACCCTTTTCCGGCCCCAACCAGCGGAACTGATTCTCGTCGGTCAATTGCCGCGAAAAGGCCGCCAAATCTTCAGTAATCGACGAAAGACTGCGCCCTTTCACGTTGCGAGACAGATACTCCATCGCCATGACGCAAAGCTCATTGCCACGGCCCAACGTAAACGTCAACCCGTGTCCTTCCAGCCCCACATCGGTCTCCAAGATGCAATAAGCGGCCGAGTAGTCGGGACTCTTATTGACCGCATCGGAGCCAATGCTCTCGCGTGAGGTGGGGAAGCGCACATCCAGCAAACGCGCTCCGGTGATCTGCATGTCTCTCACGCCTTCTCCGTTTCCGCCAGGACGTCGCTACGCCGCCGTCCATCCACCATCGATCGGCAGCACCGCGCCATTCATGAACTCTGCCTCGGCGGAGCAAAGATACCGAACCAGTGCCGCGACATCGTCCGGTGTTCCTAATCGTCCGATCGGTTGCCGGGCCACCAGCTCACCCCGAACTTTATCCTTCTCATGCGCGTGGTACTTGTCCAAATAGCCCTCCACGAAGGGAGTTTGCACCGTGCCCGGCGCAATGCAGTTCACCCGCAACTCTTTCGGATAGTCCACCGCTAACTGGCGCGTCATTGCGATGACGGCACCCTTACTTGCGCAATAGGCAAACCGTTTCTTTACTCCAACCAACCCCGCCACGGAACCAAGATTAACAATGCAGCCACGGCTCTCGAGTAACAAAGGAAGCGCCGCCTGTGTCACCAGGAAAACCGAATGGACATTTACATTCATGATGCGAGCGAAATCTTCTTCCGATGTCTCAAGAACGTCACCGACCAGTCCAATGCCCGCGTTATTCACAAGAATATCGAGCTTGGAAAGCTGCCCGATGCCGCCTTTCACCGACGGCGAATCCGCCACATCCATTCGCATCGGCTTTGCATTGTCCAACTTTTGCGCCAAGCTCGCGGCAGCTTCATAGTTGAGATCGGCGATATGCACCTGCGCCCCTGCAGAAGCCAGTTCACGGCAGGTCGCTTCACCGATTCCACTCGCCCCACCTGTCACTAACGCAGTCTTTCCATCTAGTCGGTATCGCTCGCGTCCGTTTGCCATCATTTCTCCTCGTTGTTTTTTTCTTGTAGTTCCGGCAACCGTTCGCCGCCACGTTCACTCGACCGATAAGCCGCCTCCACGACCCGCATCGTGTTGATTGCGCTCTCCACACTGGTAGGCAACTCATTCGTCATGCCGTCGACGTATGCTTGTAGCGAGCTCATGGAGCCGATAAACGCATCGGGAAACCAATTGCCACGCGTCGGAAGAACGGTGATCTCGCCGCCTCGCGGTAAGTAAGATAGCGTATCAGGCTCACCCTTCGGGTAGTTCAAATTCACTCCCATTTGCGCCCGCAGCGCTCCATGTTCTCCTTCCCATTGCACATAGCTGCGCTGCCAGGGGCGTGCGAAATCATGGCTATGATTGGTTGCAATGTAAGCGCGTATACTGTCACCGTAATCCAATACGATGGTGCTCTTTGTCGCGGCCAAATCCGGTGTGCGCGGACTCCGCACAGTTTTGGCGTACACGCCCTGCGGCTCTCCTAGAAACGCGCGCATCAAGTCCACGTAATGAATGCTGTGATAAAGAATCTCCAGCCGTGGCGCGGAGCGTAGAAAACTCCAGAGCTCCCACGGCATGTGGACACTCACCTGAACTTCCATGTCGTGTACCGTCCCGAGCACACCGGCCCGAATCAAACCAGAAGCCGCAGCCATCACCGGCGCCCATCGCAACTGAAAGTTAATGGCCGCCACCAGGCGCTTGCGTCGGCACAGCCTAAGAAGAGCGTAGGCTTCCGCCAATGTCTCACCCATCGGCTTCTGAATCAAAACAGCCGAGCCATCCGGCAAATGCGGCAGCACATCTAAAGTCTTCGCCGCCGGAACCGCCACATCGAAAACGCAATTGCTCGGCGCATACCGAATCGCGTCCGCGATAGAATCGGTCGCCAAGGATAGCGGCTGTTCACGGCTAAGCGCGTGCGCCCTTTGTACCTGCTCATCGACGAAAGCGATTACCGGTATGCCTGCCTTCCGGTAAGCCGGCAGATGTGCGTCCTTTGCAATCCCGCCACATCCTATGAGCACGATCGGCCTCTGTTGCTTCGGCATAACCGGAAACGCCTCCTCGCATAGCGTAGAAAGAGCAGATAAGTCGATTTTCATAAATGACCGATAACAAGTATTATGTAAAATTTTTCTAGTTAGATCGCCCCGGATGCCGTCAAAGAACTGGGCATTACCCCATCTAGAAAATGAGGTCCCTCCAACTGTACAAAAACACCCAGAGAACCTTCGAAAATGTTATGCTAAACGCCACATCTATGAAGCTTTCTTTGCTGCTTGCCTTCGCTTTTCTAACCGTTCTCTCGCCGGCCCAAACTCTTCATTACCCTGACGCCCGCAAGTCCGATCAAGTCGACGATTACTACGGAACCCGCGTGTCCGACCCCTACCGCTGGCTGGAAAACGATCGCTCGGAAGAAACGAAAGCCTGGGTAGCCGCCGAAAACCGCGTGACATCTGCTTATTTCGACCATATTCCATACCGCCCAAAACTGATGGCAAGGCTGGAGCAGCTACAAAACTACGTTCGTTACACTCCGCCGTTTCGGAGAGGCAGCTACTATTTCTTCCGCAAGAACGATGGACTGCAAAATCAAAGCGTTGTCTACATTCAAACCGGCTTAAAGGGAACGCCCGAGGTTCTTCTCGATCCCAATCGTTTCTCTGCCGACGGCACATCCCGGCTAGGAGTTTTCGCGGTCTCTAAAGATGGAAAGTACGCTGCCTACACTGTTTCCACCGGCGGGTCCGATTGGCAAGAAGGTCACGTGATGGAGGTGGCAACCCGTAAGGTTCTGCCCGATCGTTTGAGCTGGCTCAAAATCGGAGGTCTAGGTTGGGCTGGCAACGGCTTCTTCTACAGCCGATACCCCGCGCCTGTGGCTGGACGTGAGCTTTCCTCAAAGAACGAAAATCAATCGGTCTACTTCCACCGCGTCGGCACGCCGCAATCGGACGACCAACTGGTTTACGAGGACAAAGACCATCCGCAGCGCTTCAACACCGTCCAGACCACCTATGACGAAAAATATGCTTTCTTGACTATCTCGGAGCGCGGCAAAGGAAAAGACGGTAACGCTCTGTACTTTCGCAATCTGCTGAGCAATGACAAAACGTTCAAGCCGATTGTCACGGCCATCTCCGACGATCGGTATGCCGTAGTCGACGACAGCAATGGCATGTTCCTCATTGAAACGAATGCCAACGCCCCAAATAGCCGTCTAGCGCTCTACAACCCTGCCAAATCGAGCTGGAGCACCCTTATTCCCGAGCGTCCGGAGCCGTTAACAACTGTAAATCTGATTAGCGGAAAACTCATCGCCGAATATGCGCACGATGTCGCGTCACAACTGGTCATCTTCAATACCGACGGTAAACAAGTCGGCGAAATCGCACTGCCCGCCCAAGGAGTCGTCAGAGGGGCGACCGGCGAAAAAGATGATCGTTACATGTTCTATGCGTTCACCTCGCTCGATATCCCGGAGACAATCTACCGCTATGATGTGCAATCCGCCAAGGCGACTATCTTTCATGCACCGAACATTCCCGGCTTCGACGCGAAGAACTACGAAAGCAAAGAAGTTTTCTACAACAGCAAGGACGGCACGCGCATCCCCCTGTTCCTGGTCCATAAACGCGGCTTGAAACTGGACGGCGCCAATCCCACGCTGCTCTATGCTTATGGCGGCTTCAACATCGTCACCAGCCCCACCTTTTCAGCCTTGCGCCTGGCTCTGCTCGAACAAGGCTTTGTCTACGCCTCCGCCAATATCCGCGGCGGTGGTGAGTACGGTGATAAATGGCACCAAGCCGGCATGCGTTTCAATAAACAGAATGTCTTCGATGATTTCATCGCTGCCGCGCAATGGCTGATCGCCAACAAGTACACTTCCAGCCAAAAACTCGCCATACATGGCGTCTCAAATGGAGGACTCCTCATCGGCGCAACCATCAATCAAAGGCCCGATCTCTTCCGCGTAGCCGTCGCTCAAGCAGGCGTCATGGACATGCTCCGCTTCCAGAAATTCACCATCGGTTGGAATTGGATCGCAGACTACGGCTCCAGCGACGACCCCCGGCAATTCAAAAATCTATTGGCCTATTCGCCTCTCCAAAACATTCGCGAAGGCGTGAAATACCCTGCAACCCTCATCACAACCGCCGATCACGACGACCGTGTTATTCCAGGACATTCATTTAAATACGCCGCCACGCTGCAAGCGAAAGCAAGCCCCGCCAATCCGGTTCTCATTCGCATCGATACCAACTCCGGCCATGGCCCTAGCAGCACAAAGAAAGCGTTGGAACAAACGACGGATATCTATGCCTTCCTTTTTCACAACCTGGGCATCACGCCAAAGTGGGAAACGCAGCAAGCAGCCCTTCGATAGGCGCGACTACCTTTTATGGATCAAGCTGCTCGCCGACCGCCGCCTGTTCCGTTTCCGAAACACGACAAAGCGGCTTCATACCGCAAAAGGTGCAAGCCCCTTTCACTGGATCCACTCTCACTTGACCTTGCACAAACTCTCGTGCAATCCGCTCAACGTTTTCGCGAGCGTCTTCTAAGAATTCATCCCACTTATCACCGCGAAGCACCCCCATCGCCTTGCCGGGAAGGTGCTGCTCGCGCGAATAGCCAATCATCGACAACTCTCGCGGTTTCAACTGCCCAAAAAACACGCCCTCCACTTCCCTGCCCAGAGCCGCTGCGTAAATCAAAAGCTGCGGCTCTTCCGGCCGGAGCCCCAGCAAATCCTGTCGGGACGTCTTACCGCTTTTATAATCGATCAGCGCCAATTTTCCATTTCGGAGTCGGTCGATACGATCTACCCGAAGGCGAAGCTCCAAGCCGCCCGTCTCGTAAAGCCGCTCCTGCTCCAAACTCTCCACCGTGAACGGCTGCGTCCGTTTACTCTCTACGTTGCTCAACCATCCCAGCAGCAGTTCCGCCATTCGTTCCCGTTCCACCTGTGTCGCTTGTTGATGAAAAACGTCTCCTCCCGGAGACGCAACCGCTTCAGAAACAACTTCATCCGCCAACGTTCGAAGCGCACTGTGATCGAGCGATAACAGACGATCTTGCGTTTCCAGTCGCCGCCAGGCAAGCTCCAGCGCTTTGTGCAGAAAACCTCCGCGTTCCAAGGGATGAAAACCGAAACAAGCTTCATCTGGAGTATTAGCCTTCAGCCGATACTCGGCAAAGGCGCGAAATGGACACAGCGATTGAGACTTGATAATGCCTGTGCCGCCGCGCATTCGAATGCGCCTTTGAAAGGGTAAAGCTGCTGCATCGACAAACTCGTCCAAATCGACCGCGCGAAACGATTGGCGAACCAGCTTCCCGTCCCATTGCTCCGGACTCTCATGCCCTTCTGCGACGTAAGGCCTCACAATCGGCGATATACGTCCTGAATAACTAACTACGATCTTCGGAGCGGTAGCAAAAAGACCAGTGGTAAGCCGCTCTTGCTCCGCTTGTATACTCTGCGGAGAGCTGTAAGGCACGCCGCTAGCCTGTTGCAAACGAAGCGGCACCAAAGAAGCCGCCGAGCGCGCGGGCGGCCAAGTCTCCTCGGAGACTCCAATGGCAAACGCGTCATCGAATCGCAGCCCAACTGCATCCGAAGCATCCAGAATTTGAATGGGAGAAGCCCAACTTCCCACCGCTACTCCACTCGTCGCTAAAATGCTCCTCAAATGAGCGATAGCGCCATCGAAAGAGATGACACCCGTCACCAGCCCTAAGCTTCCCAATGAGGACAAGGCCTTGTCCCACGCCGCCAACACTTCCCCTTCGAAGGAGGACAACTCGCCATCGCCGGGCCAACCGAACGCTTTCAGGACGTCACCGAAATACTCGCACCATGAAGGTAAATCTTGTATCGCCGGACAAAGGGTCTGAAGCGAAACCACCTTCTCCCATACGCCTGCAAGCCGAGGACAATCCTGCGAGACGTATTGCACTTGACTGAGGAGGACTTCAGTCTCACGTCTTTCTCGCAGCGCCATGTCTGCCAGCGCGCGCAGTCCGGCTTCAGCAGCAGATCCCGCGAGAAAGGGACAGGTTAGAACGGCCCCCGCATCTGCTACCCTCCATCTACGCTGACCCGTCTGCAACAGCAGCAGTGCACTTGCGACAATCGGGTGTGTGGATAGCGGTGACGCAGCCGTTAGATGAAATACTGACGAACCCGTGTCCGGTAGCTTGTCGAATCCAAGTGCAAGTCCCGGGTAAAAAACCTGTTTGAAAATTCTCTCAACCTGTCCACGATGTGTCTGTAGGTCCGGAACAAATATGCCGATGGAATTCTCAGGATTGCTCTCAAAACTCGCGCGGGCCCACCGGGCTGCCTGTTCTATCTCTTGCGAAAAATCTTCACATAAGATCGCATCGAATGGCTCGTCCGTTGTAACGGCATTGCTCTCCCTGACAGAGCCTCGCTCCCCCAGACTGCCGAGAAGCTTTGTAAACGCTGTTGTCTGAAAATAAAATCCTGCAAATAAAATCTTCTTGGGGCGACATGTTCCATCGGCAATCCACTCAGGTACCAAGCGCCAAAGGCTGTTTCTGCTGATCACCCGCTGATCGGCACATCGGTTGTTGAATTGCTTCAGCCAATATCGGAATTTCGACGTATCCTCATTCTCATCCCACTCCGGGGTGTCTAAGGGAATGTCCCACTCCTCCACAATTGACGCGGCACGCGGGACCAGCCTTACCATCGCCTCTCTGTCTAGCAAATCGGGAATATCTGCCTCGATAATGCTGCGCCAAATGACAGACTCCTGTAAATGCGAGAGAAGAACGGGAATATCTCCCGACTGGTATCGTGCTTCCTCCCAGCGCGAAGCAAGCCAACTGTCGATATTCTGAACAATCGGCAACTCCCAAGCGAAATCGCCTCGGAACAGTTGTTCGGAGGCGATTTGTTGCCGAATGACCGAAGTTGTTAATGAACCGCCAGTAACAATCGTGGTATTCGAATCAAGAAATGACAAAAATGTTGGTCGGGCAAAACGCATTGAAAAACAATGCCTACCCCGTCAGCATAGCGTGGCTTCATACTGATATTATCGACCTAATACTGCTTCCTTAACACTTCCTAAAACACCCGTTTTCCGCTGCTCATTCTGTGCCCACGCATCCACCGGCGGCGGCGCCAACTTCGGCTCTTCACCGAGTGGCACATTTTTGAATATGGAGTACTGTCCCTTACCATCCAGTGATTCACCTTCTGTGAATCGCGAACCTTCCAACGGAGTCTTACCATCAGCCCTCGTCGAGAAAAACGCGTAGCTGTACTTCTGGTTCTCCTCGGTCTGCGGGAAGGAATTCGGAATGGGAAATACTTCTTTATAACCACCCAACTCTTCCAATACCGCCAGCCATTGCTGTTGGTGCATCGTATCTCGCGCAATCATGAACGAAAGCATATCCTTCATGCCTGGATCGTCCGTCATGGACCATAAACGGCACGCCAACGTGCGACCTGTCGACTCAGCCGTAGCATTCGCCATCATGTCGCCAGCCAAATTTCCACTGGCATAGATATTCGAAGAATCGAACGGAATTCCATTCGAATTTACTGGCATGGCCGAAAGCCCCGCGGACAAATAATGCCGTGGGTTCATGCCTCCCATTACCGCATGCACCACTCCATCTTTCGCGGCAGCTTCTTGCATAGAGACCGGCGCGCCTTCTAAATTCAGTGCAACTGCGGTCGCCAGCATCTCAATATGCCCCAGCTCTTCAGTGGCTGTCTCCAGCAGCATATCGCGATACTTTTTCGGACCCCGTTGCCCCCAACCTTGAAAAAAGTACTGTAGGCAGACACGCATCTCGCCTTCCACTCCGCCGATTGCTTGCTGAAGCATCTTTGCATACAACGGATTTGGCTTTTCCACCCGTACGGGCCATTGTAGGCGGCTATCAAGATAATACATTGAATAATCTCCTACCTATCTGACGCTAAGCCGAGACTTTGCCTAATCCGCAATTTTACGGGAATAAAAAAATCGTGTCACACACTTTAGAAATAGCAAAATGATACGAAACAGTTACTCGCTGGCAATCCTTGGTGAGCCATTCGCTTCAGCGTTTTCTCTGTCATGCTTATCTTGGTCTTCTACACAATAAGGTGTCCAAGGCACCGCCTGTAACCGTGCTTCGGGAATCTTCCGGCCGCAGTCGATACATTCACCGAAGGTCCCGTTCTCGATCCGCTGCAATGCGCTTTGCACCTGCTCTAATCCATCCGACGCAATTGTGTTTTCACGAAAATTGAGCGCCTTATTTTCGGAGGATTCCACGTAATCCATCGGATCTTCTACATCGGTTGTCTGCGCTTCCCGGGCATCGTCTCCTAGGCGTCCCATGTAAACCATCAACTCCTGCTCCCGCGCTAAAAGCTTTTCTTTCGCTTGTTCTATATTCATATTTATTTTGACCGTCAGCTTACATATCTAGGCAAGCTTCTCTTCCAACTCCGCCCACCGCGCATACAGATCGTCTACCGCTCTTTGCGCGTCTTCCACTTCCCGATACGCCTCTGCAATCTTTGAACCATCGCTCGCCACAGCAGGATCTTCCAACCGCTCCCGTTTCACGGATAGTGTCTTCTCGGCATCGCCAATTCGGTCCTCGATTGTTTGATAATCCCTGCTATCTAGATACGACAGCTTCTTTTTACTAGGTGCTTTTTTCTCTTCACTAACAATCGGTGTTGTTATCGCCGCCACCTTTGCCTTCTGCTCCTGCCGCCCTTGCTCCATCCATGTTTCCCACTGTGAATAATCCGCGAACTGTTCCGTGTTCCCTTCCCCATCCAACCCCAAAACAGTCGTCGAGACCCGATCCAACATATACCGGTCGTGCGTAACTAGCACCAAAGCCCCCCTGAACTCAAGCAGGCTTTCTTCCAGGATTTCCAACGTCGGAATGTCTAAATCATTCGTCGGCTCATCCAGGAGAAGTAGGTCGGCCGGCTCCAGCATCAATTTCGCAATCAGCACTCGCGCTCGCTCGCCACCAGAAAGCCGTCCCACCGGCTGGTTTAGTTGCTCGTTAGAAAACAAAAATCGCGAAGCCCAGGATGCAACATGAATTGTCCGCTCCTGGTAAACCACCGAATCCCCATCCGGCGCTAAGGCTTGCCGAAGCGTCACGGTATCGTCCAACCGACGAAGTTGATCGAAGTAAACCACCCGCAGCAAATCGGCGCGCCGCACCTCACCGCTATTCGGCTCCATCTCGCCGCGAACTAGTCGAAGAAAAGTTGTTTTACCGCTTCCGTTCGGACCCACCAAGCCGACACGCATCCCAGCAGTAATCGTGAAATCGATCTCCTTGAACAGCCTGCGTCCCTCGAATCCATACGACACTTGCCGCAAATCGATCAGCCGCTTCGTCTTCCGATCTGTCGCGGAAAAGTCGATATCGGCATTGGCCGTGCGGCTTCTCGACTGCATGTCCTTCAACTCGCCGATCATCTCATTGGCTTTGTCGATCCGAGCTTTCGCTTTTGTAGCCCGCGCCTTTGGCCCACGGCGAAGCCACTCCACCTCCGTGCGAACACGATTCGCTAATGCATCCTGCCGCTTTTCTTGCGCTAAAAGGTACTCATCCTTTTTCTCCAGAAAGGTGCTGTAGTTTCCCTGCACCCGCAGCAAACCGGTTGGATAAATGCGATTCAGTTCCGCCATCTGCGTCGCCACGTTTTCCAAAAAATATCGATCATGGCTGATGGTGATGGAGGCAAACGGCGCATTCAGCAACAATCCCTCCAGCCACTCAATGCCCGCTAAGTCAAGATGATTCGTCGGCTCATCTAGCAGCAGCACATCGGGATCCTGGACCAGCGCCTCAGCTACTGCCAATCGTTTTCGCCACCCGCCGGAAAGCGTCACGGCTTCTGCATCGAAATCGATGAACCCTACGCGCCCCAGTGTCTCTCCTTCCCGTGCTGGACGTTCGGCGGCGGGCATCTTTGCCTCGTCGAAGGCACGATGAACAACAGACCGCACCGTCTCGCCTGATGTGAACTGCGAATCTTGCGCAATGTAGGCAAGTCGCGTCGTTTTGCGAATCGCTACGTCACCTGCATCCGCCTCGGCGCGTCCAGCCAATATCTTCAGCAGTGTCGATTTACCCGAACCATTCGGTCCAATTAAGC
The DNA here is from genome assembly GCA_965219315.1 of Bryobacteraceae bacterium. Lineage (GTDB taxonomy): Bacteria > Acidobacteriota > Terriglobia > Bryobacterales > Bryobacteraceae > Bog-105. The sequence goes on from CBDCNB010000001.1 coordinate 1,061,872, forward strand.
CCAACCGGTCGCCGTCTGAAAGGCTGATCCCAATCTCTCGGAATAAAGGAATTGCGCCGAAAGTCTTTTCTAAACCTTGTGCATTGATTAAAAGCGCCACTCCCTTTATCATCGCCCCCGGCGGCAACGAAGCTCTCACTGACATCTCCTTGCAGCTTTTCGTCACCATCCCCGACGCGATGCCGCAATACCATCCGCGCAATGTACAGCGGACGCTGCTTTGCCTCCGTGTAGATGCGGCCCACATACTCGCCTACAATCCCGATACTGATCATCTGCAAGCCGCCCATCATCAGCATGGCGATGAAAAGAGTGGCCCAGCCGGAAACCCAGTTGTGCGTGAAAATGCGAACGATCAAAGAATAAATAACACCGAACAGCGCAATCGTCGCCGCCCCAAACCCCACCAGCGCCAAAATACGCAGCGGAATCGTAGAGAAAGAAGTAATGCCGTCCATGGCCAGATTCAACATCTTCCGCAACGGATACTTCGTCTTTCCCGCAAAACGCGCCGCCCGATCATAACGTAATCCGTACTGCCGAAAGCCGATCCAACTGCACATGCCACGCAGCAAACGATGACGCTCGGGCAACTGCAACATCGCATTGACCGCCTTTCTGTCAAGCAGCCGGAAGTCGCCGCTGTCCACCGGGATCTTCACATCCGAAAGCGCATTGATAAAACGGTAAAACGCCTTCGCCGTCCAAAGCTTTAAACCCGACTCCCCTACCCTCGATTCGCGCACCCCGTAGACAACCTCGTAGCCCTGCCGCCAAATCTCCACCATCTTTGCGATGACTTCAGGAGGATCTTGCAGATCCGCGTCGATCACGATCACCGCCGCACCATCGGCGATTTCCAACCCGGCGCTCACCGCTGCTTGATGCCCGAAGTTGCGCGACAACTCCACTACCGTGACATGTAAATCGGAGCCATGGATGCTTTGCAGCGCGGACGATGTTCGGTCGCGGGAGCCATCATCGATGTAGACAATCTCATAGCTTGTCTTCAGTTCGCCCAGCACTTGCGACAGCCGCTTATGGCACTCGCCGATCCCCTCTTCTTCGTTGAAACAGGGAACCACCACGCTGATCTCCACCACGCCCTTGTTGAACATCGGCTCTTTCGAACTCTCCTCCTACAAGATACAAAAAGGGCGGCTATAGTTAAGCCGCCCTTCTTTCAGTCCGATGGTGCTGTGCTGCGTTAAATCTCTTCCGTGCCCACCACTTCTTCTGCGCCCAGATCTTCGGAAAGTCCGCCCGTGTACAAGTCCGGAGTTTCGTCGGAGTAGTCGTCCAGGCCGCCCCGCAAAGAAATCTCCTGCTCCGGCATCGGCTCTTCCTCGATCACGTCCTCTCCGGCGATCTTTACCTTCCGATAGAACTCCATCCCGGTTCCCGCCGGAATCAGCCGACCCATAATGACGTTCTCCTTCAGGCCGCGCAAATAATCGACCTTGCCGTTAATCGCGGCTTCCGTCAACACACGCGTTGTCTCCTGGAAGCTGGCAGCGGAGATAAACGAATCCGTCGATAGCGACGCCTTCGTAATACCCAACAGAATCGGCTTACCGGTCGCCGGGCGTCCCCCTGCCTCCATCACACGCGCATTCTCTTCGCGGAACTTGAATTTGTCCACTACCTCTTCTGGTAGAAATTCGCTGTCGCCAATATCCTCGATGCGGATCCAGCGCATCATCTGCCGCGAGATCACCTCTAAGTGCTTATCGTTGATGTTCACGCCCTGCAGCCGATAAACTTCCTGAATTTCATTGACCAGATACTTCTGCAGTTCCTTCTCGCCAAGTACAGCCAGAATATCGTGCGGATTCCGCGGGCCATCCATCAATGGATCACCCGAACGAACACGCTCTCCCTCCTGCACGTTGATATGAACACCACGCGGAATCGAGTAGTCCTTCTGCACCCCATCGTCGCCGACGATATACAGCTTTCGCATACCCTTCGTGACTTCGCCGTACTTCACCACGCCATTAATTTCGGCAATAATCGCCGTCTCACGAGGCTTGCGAGCTTCGAATAGTTCCACCACGCGGGGCAAACCACCGGTGATGTCTTTTGTCTTGGTCGTTGCGCGCGGAATCTTTGCAATTACGTCACCCGCATGCAGCGTCTCGCCATCCGACACCATCAGGTGCGCATGCGTCGGCATCAGGTATCGTTTCTCTTCCGAACGCGAGCCACCTGCCGGACGCATAATCACTGTCGGAAAACGCTTTTCATCCGCCGACTCAGTCACCACCACCTGCATATTGCCGGTGATTTCGTCTACCTGTTCTTGCGTCGTGACCCCGTCGATCAAGTCCTTGAAGTGAATCGCGCCGCTGATCTCTGTCAAAATCGAGAACGTATATGGATCCCATTCCAACAAGATCTGGTTTGCCTTTACCGGAGCGCCATCTTCTACGTTCACCTTGGCGCCATAAACAACCGGATACCGCTCGCGCTCACGACTCTTATCATCCAAAATAATCAAGATGCCATTGCGGTTCATCGCAATTAGTTCATTCTTGTTATTCCGAACAACATTGACATTGCTGTAGCGAACGAATCCGTCGCTCTTCGCATCCTGCGTCGATTGCTCGCTGACCCGTGTTGCCGCACCACCGATGTGGAAGGTACGCATGGTGAGCTGCGTTCCGGGCTCGCCGATCGACTGAGCAGAGATGATGCCCACCGCTTCGCCGCGCTCCACCATTCGCCCTGTTGCTAGGTTGCGGCCATAGCAAAGACGGCAAACACCCCGCCTCGATTCGCAAGTCAGCACGGAGCGAATCTTCACCCGCTCGATACCGGCCGCTTGAATCGCGCTCGCCAACTCTTCAGAAATCTCCTGGTTCACCCCGACGATCACATGATTCTCGTAATCGCGCTGATCTTCCAGTGCCACCCGTCCAACAATGCGGTCGCGCAACGGCTCGATGATCTCGCCCGATTCGATGATAGGCTCCACGTAAATACCGTCACCGGTGCCGCAATCGTCCTCGGAAATAATCACGTCCTGCGCCACATCGCAAAGCCGACGGGTCAGGTAACCCGAGTCCGCCGTCTTCAACGCCGTATCCGCCAGTCCCTTGCGCGCACCGTGCGTGGAGATGAAGTACTGCAGCACCGTCAAACCTTCCCGGAAGTTTGCCGTAATCGGCTGCTCAATGATTTCACCCGAAGGCTTTGCCATCAACCCGCGCATACCCGAAAGCTGACGAATCTGCTGTTTCGATCCACGAGCGCCAGAATCCGCCATGATGTAAATCGGATTCAAAACGCGCCCGCTGCGGTCGTCCTCCTCCATGTTCTTGAACATCTTGTCCGAAACCACTTCCGTGACCTTCGACCAGATCTCAATAATCTTGTTGTAGCGCTCGGACTGCGTAATCGCGCCTTCCTGATACTGCTGCTGCACTTCCACAACTTGCATCTCGGCGTCGTGGACCAGCGCCGCCTTGTCGTCCGGCACCACCATATCGTCGATACCAATAGAGATACCGGCGCGAGTAGCGTAAAGGAATCCTAGTTTCTTGATCTCGTCCAGCATGCCCACCGTCACCGGTCGCCCAAACTGCAGGTAACAGTACTGCACCAATTGGCTCATGCCCTTCTTTTTCAAAAGGCCATTGATGAATGGCATCTGCTTTGGAAGCACGTCGTTCAGAATCACGCGGCCCACCGTCGTGTCCATGTACTGCTTGTTGAACTCGATTGGCTCCGTGTGCAGAATGTTTTGGCTATCGAATGCCTTCGTGAGATCGATCACTCTGCCGGTATGCCGCAGCTTAATTGGAGTCAGCGTCTCTACTTCGCCCATCTCCAGCGCAATCAGCACATCATCGATTGACGCGAATGTCCGTCCGGCGCCCTTCGCGTTCGGACGCATTTTGGTCAGATAATAAAGACCAAGCACCATATCTTGCGTCGGCACGGTAATGGGCGCGCCATGCGCCGGCGACAAGATGTTGTTCGAAGCCAGCATCAATGTGGTAGCTTCGATCTGTGCTTCCGGCGATAACGGAATGTGGACCGCCATCTGGTCGCCATCGAAGTCGGCGTTAAATGCTGTACAAGTCAACGGATGCAGCTTAATCGCTTTGCCTTCCACCAGCGTCGGTTCGAATGCTTGAATACCCAACCGGTGCAGTGTAGGAGCGCGATTCAAAAGAATCGGATGGTCTTTAATTACCTCTTCCAGGATATCCCAAACCACTGGATCCTGCTGCTCCACCAACTCTTTCGCTTGCTTAATTGTGGTGCAATGCCCACGTTGCTCCAGCCGGTGATAAATAAACGGCTTGAACAACTCCAACGCCATCTTCTTCGGCAAGCCGCACTGGTTCAGCTTTAGTTCCGGACCAACCACGATCACAGATCGACCGGAGTAATCGACGCGCTTACCCAACAAGTTCTGCCGGAAACGGCCCTGCTTGCCCTTTAACGTATCGGACAACGACTTCAGCGGGCGGTTATTCGCGCCGCGCAGTACACGTCCTCGACGCCCGTTGTCGAACAGCGCGTCGACAGCCTCCTGCAACATGCGCCTCTCATTACGCACAATCACATCCGGAGCATGCAACTCCATCAGCTTTTTCAATCGATTATTGCGGTTAATAACGCGGCGATACAGATCGTTCAGATCCGACGTTGCAAATCGACCGCCATCCAGCGGCACTAACGGACGCAGTTCCGGAGGAATCACCGGAATTACATCCAGAATCATCCACTCCGGCTTATTTCCCGATTTACGGAAGCTCTCCACCACTCGCAGCCGCTTGGCAAACTTCAGCTTCTTCTGCGCCGAAGTCTCCGTGCGCATCTTCTCGCGGATGATCTGGCTGAGGCTCTCGATTTCCAAGCGCTTCAGCATCTCCTTCACGCCTTCCGCGCCCATCATGGCCGTGTATTGGCCCGGATATTCCTGATCGAGCTGCCGCTTCCGCTCGTCGCTCACCACCTCGCCCATCGTCAGTCCGGTTGCCTCGCCGGGTTCGATGATCAAGAACGCTTCGTAGTACAACACCCGTTCCAGTTCACGAAGGGTGATGTCCAGCAGATAACCAATGCGGCTCGGCAGTCCCTTGAAAAACCAAACGTGCGAAGAAGAACTCGCTAGCTCTATATGCCCCAAACGCTCGCGGCGAACACGCGATAGCGTCACTTCCACGCCGCACTTGTCGCAGATCACCCCGCGATGCTTCATGCGCTTGTACTTGCCGCAAAGACATTCCCAATCTGCTACCGGTCCGAAGATGCGGGCGCAAAATAAGCCATCCCGCTCCGGTTTGAATGTCCGGTAATTGATTGTTTCCGGCTTTGTAACTTCACCATGTGACCAGCTACGGATTTTCTCTGGTGAGGCCAGACTGATTCGAATCGAATCGAAGTCGGCAAGAAGGTTGGCTCTGTCGTACGGAGAAGATCGATACATGAAATATCCTTATTTTCTGGTGCAGCGCCCGTTCCAATTCCCCACGCGGACAGGACGTCGGGCGCTACTAAACGCCCTGCCCGCGACACACTCTAATCGGCTAGTCCGCGGCGTGCGCTAAGTCTTGCATCTCGCGTGGTGCTTTCATTAGCTCCACATCCAGACACAAACTCTGCAACTCACGAATCAGCACGTTGAACGACTCAGGTACGCCGGGTTCGGCAGCCGCTTCTCCCTTGACGATCGCTTCGTAAATTTTCGCGCGTCCATACACGTCATCCGATTTAGCCGTCAACAGTTCCTGCAGAATGTAAGCCGCGCCATAAGCTTCCAGCGCCCAAACTTCCATTTCTCCGAAGCGCTGTCCGCCGAACTGGGCCTTACCGCCCAATGGCTGCTGCGTAATCAACGAATAGGGTCCAATCGAGCGCGCATGGATCTTGTCGTCAACCAAGTGGCTCAACTTCAGCATGTAAATATAACCAACCGTCACCGGCTGCTCGAACGCCATGCCCGTCATGCCGTCGTGTAGCTCGATTTTGCCCGACGAAGGCAGCCCCGCCTTCTCCAACTGCGCCTTGATATCGCGTTCTGCTGCGCCGTCGAAAACCGGCGTCGCGAAGTGCAGACCCAGCTTCTGCGCCGCCCAGCCAAGGTGCGTTTCCAGCACCTGACCGACGTTCATACGGGATGGTACGCCTAGTGGATTCAGCACGATTTCCACCGGCGTGCCGTCAGGCAGATACGGCATGTCCTCTTCCGGAACGATGCGCGCAATGACACCCTTGTTGCCATGCCGCCCGGCCATCTTATCGCCCACCGATAGCTTGCGCTTCATCGCGATATAGACCTTCACTAGCTTGATCACGCCAGGAGGCAATTCGTCGCCCTTGCGTAGCTTCGCAATTTTCTCTTCGGTGATCTTCTCGAGCACCGCGATCTGCCGCGAAGTCATCTCTTCGATTTCGTCGATCTGCTCGCTTAAGTGAACATCTTTCGTCGAAAGCCGCATGCGCTTCAAATCACGCGCACGAAGCTTTTCCAACAGATCCCGCGTTAACGGAGTCTCTTTCGAAAGCAGCTTCTTGTTTGTCTTTTCGTCGTGAAGATCGGCGGTCAGCTCTTTGCCTTCCAACAAGCTTTCCAATCGCTTCGCACGCTCGTCGCTGAGAATCCGCTTCTCATCGTCCAAGTTACGGTGCATGCGCTCTTCATGCATCTGCAGAATCAGCTTCGAACGCTCGTCCAACTCCGCGCCCTTGCGGGAGAAGACCTTGCAATCGACAACTGTTCCTTCAATGCCCGGCGGACAATACAGCGATGCATCCTTCACATCGCCGGCTTTCTCGCCGAAAATCGCCCGCAACAGCTTTTCTTCCGGAGTAAGCTGCGTCTCGCCCTTTGGCGTCACTTTGCCGACCAAAATATCGCCCGGCTTCACTGTCGCGCCCACCCGGATAATACCGCTCTCATCCAGATTGCGTAGGAACGACTCCGCAATATTTGGAATATCGCGCGTGACCTCTTCCGGCCCAAGCTTCGTATCGCGACCCTCCACCTCGAATTCCTCGATGTGAATCGACGTGTAGTAATCTTCCTTGACCAACTTCTCGCTCACCACAATGGCATCTTCAAAGTTGTAACCCCGCCAAGGCATAAACGCCACCAGTACGTTGCGGCCAAGCGCCAACTCACCCAGCTCGGTGCAAGGACCATCGGCTAGCACATCGCCCTTTCGTACCTTTTGACCTTGCTGGACGATCGGCTTCTGGCTGATGCAAGTATTCTGGTTCGATCGCTTGAATTTCGTCAACTGATAGATATCGGCGCCTACTTCGCGCGACATCTGCCCTTCATGGGCTCCGCCTTCCACACGTACGATAATTCGCTCGCTGTCCACCGAATCTACAACACCAGCGCGTCTACAAATCACCACCGCCCCGGAATCGCGGGCCGTTACTCGCTCCATCCCCGTTCCTACAAACGGCGCGTCGGCCCGCAGCAGCGGCACAGCCTGACGCTGCATGTTCGACCCCATCAGCGCACGGTTCGCATCGTCGTTTTCCAGGAACGGAATCAAGCTGGCTGCCACAGAAACAAGCTGCTTCGGACTCACATCCATGTACTCGATTTCGTCGCGATTCTTCAGAACAAAGTTCCCCGCCTGCCGCGCATTCACCAGGCCATCGACAATCATCCCGTCATCGTCGACACCGACGTTTGCCTGGGCAATGATGTACTTATCCTCTTCCCAAGCGGACAAATAATCGCAGTGAGCCTCGAACTCCGCTTGCTGTTTGTTGCTGTTCAGAGCAGTATTTGCCCCTTCCAGAGCATGGCGCGAAGCAATGTCGTTCACCTTGAACGTCGTATCGCCTGGGTTTAAAATCCTTACCTCATCGACCAACGTCCCTTCCCGCACACGCCGATATGGACTTTCGATAAATCCATACTCGTTGATCCGGGCAAAACAAGAAAGCGAAGAAATCAGGCCGATGTTCGGTCCTTCCGGCGTTTCAATCGGGCAAATACGTCCGTAGTGCGTCGGATGCACGTCACGCACTTCGAACCCGGCGCGTTCCCGAGATAAACCCCCTGGTCCCAGAGCCGAAAGACGACGCTTGTGCGTAATCTCCGACAGAGGATTCGTCTGGTCCATAAATTGCGAAAGCTGGCTCGATCCAAAAAACTCACGAATCGCAGCCATCACCGGCTTGGCATTCACCAGGTCGTGCGGCATCGCTGTCGACATCTCCTGGTAAACCGACATCTTCTCCTTAATGGCCCGCTCCATACGGACCAACCCAATACGGAACTGGTTTTCCAGCAACTCGCCTACCGCGCGGACACGTCGGTTACCCAGATGATCGATGTCATCCACTACGCCCAAACCGCGACGGAGCTTCAGCAGATAAAGAATCGTGTCGGTGAAATCCTTCTCATCCAGCGTGCGCTTGTCCAACTTCGTCGCATCGGCCTTATCATGCAGCTTGATATTGAACTTCATGCGGCCGACGCGCGAAAAATCGTACTTGCGCGGATCGAAGAACATGCCTTGAAAAAGCTGTGTCGCTGTATCCAACGTCGGAGGATCGCCAGGCCGCAGCTTCCGGTAGATTTCCAACAATGCTTCGTTCTGGCTCTTCACGCTGTCTTTGCGCAGCGTCGCGGAAATCACGTTGCCTGCCTCGTCGCGATCGGGGAAAAAAATCTCCACCGCCTCGATACCCGCATCCGCAAGCTTTCCTAAAATGCTCGCGGTCAACTCGTGATTGGCTTCCACCAGCACTTCGCCTGTGGACATATCGATCACGTCGGAAGCAACAAGGCCACCTTCCAGATCGTTCGACGCAACCTCCACCTGTTCGATCTTTGCCTTCTGTAACTCCCGATAAACCGAGTTGGTGATCTTCCGGCCTTGCGGCACCACCTGCTGGCCACTCGCACTCTCAATCGCATGTGAAAGCTTCATGCCAACTAAGCTTTCGTTTACACCCCAGTGCAGCTTCCCTTCTTTCAAAGAAATGGTGGATAGCTTGTAAAATGCCTTAATAATATCCGCGTCCGTCTTCAGTCCCAGTGCTCGAAGGAAAACCGTACCGTAGAACTTTCGCTTGCGGTCGATTCGCACATAAAGTAAATTTTTGTTGTCGTACTCGAACTCGACCCAGCTTCCGCGATAAGGAATGATCTTGCCAAGAAAGTAACCTTGCGATTGTACCCGCTCAAAAAAAACGCCCGGTGAACGATGCAACTGCGAAACAATCACCCGCTCGGTGCCGTTAATGATAAATGTGCCGTTTTCGGTCATCAAGGGAATTTCACCGAAGAAGACCTCCTGCTCCTTAATGTCGCGTACGGATTTGGTCCCTGTGTCGGCATCTTTGTCGTACACAGTCAACCGGATGGTCACCTTCAAAGGTGCTGCGTAGGTCATCCCACGCTCTTCGCACTCTGGAACGTCGTACTTCAATTGCAACGCCACAGGATCACCGCAACGATTACAAAATGTCACGATATTTTTGTTGAACGTTCCGCACTTATGACATAGAACATCGCCGGCATGGAATGGATCGGTACGAATTTCGGCGCCACAATGAGGATTGCGGCAGATCGTGCGCAAATGATGCAGCCCCTTCAGGTTGCCGCACTTGCACTCCCAATTGCCAATGGAATAATCCACAAACTCGAGCTGGCTCAAGCCGCGGAAATCCGAAATGGGAAAAACCGAAGAAAATACACTCTGTAACCCACCATCCTCCCGTTCTTTTGGGAGTAGGTCCATTTGCAGAAAACGCTCATAAGACCGCTTCTGCACTTCGATGAGATTAGGAATAGGGATGGAGGTCTTGATCTTCGAAAAATCAACCCTCTCCCGGAGAGTACCGTTCGACACGTTGGGCATCTACGCTTGTCCTTTAGGAAAATAAAACGATAACGACATTAGCAATTCGCGGCCTAAAATAGCTGAACCACCAAACTAGGCAGCTACAGCCATCAGCAATGGATCAGAGCGATCCATCTACAAATGCTTGTGCAAGCGCCAACGGGCGCATAACACGGGAAGAAAATTTGAACCGATTGGAAATTGATGAAACCAAGTCTTACTTATTAGAATAGCACCGGAGGTCTTGGAAAAACAAATCAGGGCATGCCAAAGGCCCGAGAAGCCCTAAAAGCCCTCGGGAAAATTGACCGACCTAAACAAAATCGAGTTGCTGGATCAATCCGGCCTAACGTTAACAGAAGAATAGCAACTTGGACAAATCAAGTCAATGACATTGGCTTGGGCCGGCATAATTTAATGGTACCGACCCACGTTGCTCAAAAAATTACTTGACCTCTACCGTTGCGCCTGCATCGACAAACTTCTTCTTAATTGTCTCCGCCTCGTCTTTATTGATGCCTTCCTTCACCGGCTTCGGCGCGCCGTCCACCAAGTCCTTCGCCTCTTTCAAACCCAAGCTGGTTACTTCGCGCACAACTTTGATCACATTGATCTTATTCGCGCCAACAGCCGTCAGGACGACGGTGAATTCGGTCTTCTCTTCCACCGGTGCCGCTGCCGCGCCCGCGCCGGCGCCCGGAGCTGCTACCGCCACCGAAGCGGCTGCCGCCGAGACGCCCAGCTTCTCTTCCAACATCTTGACGAGCTGAGATGCTTCCAGAAGAGTCAATCCCTGGATCTGTTCTGCTATTACGTTGATATCCGCCATTTTCTTAATTTCCTTTTACAAAATCCGCTTACTTTACCGGATATTACCGGTGAGGCAAAACCTGCCGCTAAGCTCACTACCTACTGAAATTTGCTCTCTTTCACACCTTGATCGATGACCACCGCCAAGTTTCTTCCTACACCATTCATTACCGAGACAAGCCTCGTCGCCGATGCATTGATCAAGTACAAAAGCTTCGCGTAGATCTCTTCCTTGGGCGGCATCGCTGCCAACTCGTTGATCGCCTGGATATCGATAACGCGGCCTTCCACCATTCCTGCCTTGAAGGTGAATGCGGCATTGTCTTTGGCGTATTTCGTCAGTGCTTTTGCCAACGCGACCGGATCGCTCGACGTGTAAGCCATCGAAGTCATGCCCTTCAAGTCACCCAACAAACTCTGGGCCGAAGTGCCTTCCGATGCTTTCTCGGCAATATTGTTTTTGATTACCTTGTAATCCCCGCCGGCGTCTTTCACCGTTTTCCGCAGCTCGAAATCTTGCTTCACGGTCAGCTTCTCGTAGCCGGTGACAAAAATGTTTTTGTTCTCGTCGATGGTCTTCTTTAAAGCTTCGAAGTCTTTCTTCTTCTCGTTCTTATCCTTCATGAAAAGGTATCCTCAACAGCCGCCTTAGACGGTCTTCGTGTTTACGTTCAAGCCGGTCACGTCCAACGGAACACCCGGGCCCATGCTGGAGCACAACGTGGCACTCTTCACATACTTACCCTTCGCCGCGGATGGCTTGGCTTTCACCACCGCCTGAATCAAGCTGTTCGTGTTTTCCAACAGCTTCTCGGTCGCGAAACTCACCTTACCCACCGGCGCATGTACCACCCCGGTCTTGTCCACGCGAAACTCCACCTTGCCGGCTTTAATTTCCTGAATCGCTTTCGCGACATCCGTCGTCACCGTACCCGTCTTCGGATTCGGCATCAAGCCCCGCGGCCCAAGCACCTTGCCAAGACGTCCTACCGATCGCATCATATCGGGAGTGGCAATCACCGCATCGAAATCGGTCCAGTTTTCACCCTGTATCTTAGTGACCATTTCTTCCCCACCGACAAAATCCGCGCCGTTTTCCTGCGCCTCGCGAATTTTATCGCCGGAAGCAATCACCAGCACCGTCTTCGACTTGCCCAGTCCATTCGGCAGGACAACTGTTCCACGCACCATCTGATCGGCATGCTTCGGGTCGACGCCAAGGCGCAAATGCACCTCCACCGTCTCATCGAACTTCGTAAATTTTAGTTTTTGTACTAGAGGAACTGCGTCGGAAAGCTGATAAGGTTTTGCCTCTACCTGCTTTGCCGCAGCCTCATATTTTTTTCCAGGCTTTTGGCTCATGTGATGACTGGTTCTAACGGCTCTGAAACGGATAAACCGTCCAGAAGCCTCCCAAGTTGATTAAAACTTTCCCTAGAATACCACGGTTTCTGTAAGAAACCAGAAAAGTTCTTCACGAAGCCGAAACGATCTCGCTATCTCACCGGCGAAAACGACAACGGGCTCAAAATAACATTGGAGATGTTCTCCACAATCTCCTTATCGCTCAACTCCGGTTTCGAGCTCAGCTTCTTCCACTCGGGATCGTTCACAAAGGTATGCCATAGCTTTTCACGGTCCGCCCAGTTGTCGTAAGACAACATGTACATCAGATTGGGCTGGTGCGAACCAATAATCGTCTCTCCAAAAAAGACGGGCTTCATCCCCAAACGCTTAAAGATTCCAGCCTCGCCCTGATTGAACATTTCCACTTTTCGCGCCAGCGTCAAAAATGACTGCGACTCGTATCGCCGCAACTCGAAAAAGCGCGGCGACTGCTCTGCCGACCGCCCCGCTCCCTGGGCCGGAATTGCCGCCTCGGGCATTGCATCCATGCTCCGCAAAACGCTGCTCTCCACACGAACAAATGGAAGCCCCGGACCGTTGCTTAAATCTTTCAACGCTCCCTGGTACGCCTCATCGTGCGCCAGCTTCTCCATAGCCTCTTGCATCGCGCCCAACGACGAATACTGGACAACGGTAACGTAGTAAGGCCCACCCTGTCCGATGACGTTCGAGAACGCACCCGCAAACTTTGCCCCCGCTCTCTCGAGCGCCGGAACCCATCCGCTTTCCATGAAATGCGCTGTTCTCTTCGACTGGTTCTCCTCCGAATTATGAAAGTGCCAGGTCTGCAGCTCTAAGTAAGTGTTCTTCACAATCTCCGCCCGGGCACCCCAGCCGGTCAAAGCCGCAGCACTCAATCCGGCAATCATTTGACGACGATCCATGGTCAGACTGTACACTATCAAAAATGGAAACGGACAGCTTGGCGTCTGGGCCAAACTGTCCTAGACTCGCTATCGCGAAGTGTTGATGCTGGCCGGTCTCAAAACCGGTTCGGCGACCGAGCGTCCTGCTTCGCCGCTCATCCGCACTCCCACCAAATACCGCTGCGTTCCTTTGGTCTTAAAAACAAGACTGGTTTCTTTGGTATCGATGGCGCCCGCACTTAATGGGCTGCTTAAAACCACTGCACCCTGGCCCGGGCCATGAATATAAAGAACATTCGCACTGTTGTTCGACGATGTCACTGTATACTCCCCTGCCGGCATCTGGCGTGCTCCCACCAAAAACGCGAACGGAACGTTCGCCTTAATGAGTGGTGAGGCGGCAAAGGCAGCCGGAACTGTCGATGCCAAAAGCGCACCGAGCAAAGCTATACTTCTGCAAATCTTCATCTGATTTTTCTCCTAAAGTGATTGAATTTTTTTCACGTGAGGAGCTGACGGAGCACCTGTAATTGATTTGGAAATAACATCCCAGACCTTCGACTATTCAGTTGTGCGTTGAGGAACCTTGCTGCGGGGAAGAGATAGGTTACAACCTCGGGACCATAACGGGTGAGTGGCCAGCGTGCAACCTAATGTTCAACTTTAGGATACGATATTTCTTCCTGAAATGCAAAAAGGCTGCGAAATAGCAGCCTTTTTTATTTCTATTCGAATAATAAAAATTACTGATTTACGTCCACACCCATGCTCCGGCAAGCACCCTTTACTTGCTCCACCGCCGCGTCCAGGGTAAACGAATTCAAGTCCGGCATCTTTATTTTCGCAATCTCCTCCACCTGTTTCATGGAGATGGAACCCACCTTGTTCTTGTTAGGCTCCGCCGAACCTTTGGCCAAATTCACCGCCCGTTTGACCAGAATAGCCACCGGTGGAGTTTTCGTGATAAACGTAAACGACCGGTCGGAATACATCGTAATCACCACCGGGATAATCAAGCCTTCCTGATCCTTTGCCGACGTCTTTGCGTTGTACGCCTTGCAAAACTCCATAATGTTGACGCCCTGCGGACCCAACGCCGTTCCCACCGGCGGAGCAGGCGTTGCTTTACCGGCCGGTATCTGCAACTTTACCTGTCCTGTCACTTTCTTTGCCATGTTTTCCTAATTTCCTTTTTACTCGCCGATTGCTGATCGGCCACTACATCTTCTCCACCTGTAAGAAGTCCAGCTCCACTGGAGTAGACCTTCCAAATATAGTGACCATCACGCGCAACGTACTGCGTTCGATATTTACTTCCTCCACCTTTCCGGAGAAATTTGTGAATGGTCCATCGATAATCTTCACCGACTCGTTCTTTTCGAAGCTCAGTTTGGGGCGTGGTCGCTCCGCACTATGCGCTTGGCGATACAGTACCGAGTTCACCTCGTCCGCCGTCAGCGGCACCGGCTTCGTCCCGCCGCCGACAAATCCAGTCACGCGAGGTGTCGATTTCACCGCATGCCACAGTTCGTCGTCCATCTCCATCTCTACCAGCACGTAGCCGGGATAGAGCAGCCGTTTGCTGGTCACCTTCTTACCGTTGCGAAGCTCCACTACTTCTTCGGTGGGAATTAAAATCTGCCCAAGCCGTCCCGCAAAACCGAATGCCTCCGACCGCGTGCGCAGCGACTCCGCTACCTTCTGTTCAAAACCCGAGTACGCGTGAACGATGTACCAATTTTTGACCGGCCCCAAGTCTTCTGCCGGCACAACAGATTCATCACTCTCATGCTCGTGCTCGCTACCGTGAATTCCGTCCGCGGCGGAGTCGTCTTCCTCATGCAGTCCGTCGCCCGCTACGGCCTCGCCACCTTCCAGCGGATCCTCATCACCATAGGCGGCGTCCGAAGACTCATGCAGGTCTTCGTGGTCGAAGTCATGCGCAGCAGCTTGCTCATCTTGCTCCAACATGTCTACCGTCTCTTTTTCGCCCCAGTTTTTTTCGTCTGCCATTTCCTTGCCTGTTCGGTCGTACTGCTTGCTTAGCCGCTACCTACTTCGTAAAATAATCGATAATTCGATTGATAATGCCGCTCACCGTTGCGTTCACTACCCAAAAATAAGCAGCAAACAAAAAGACAGCCGCAAGGACAACACCGGTCGTAGCGCGTACCTGCGGCCAGGTAGGCCAAGTCACGCGACGCATCTCTGCCTGAATGTCCTCGATATACGACTTCGTTTGTTGCGGCCAACTGTTCGACCTGGTAACTTCCATATAAATTGAAGAAATAAATTGATCCGGGTAAGATGACGTCCTGTGGGAAATTGGCAGGGGCAGAGGGATTCGAACCCCCAAAGGCGGTTTTGGAGACCGCTGGTTTACCGTTAGCCTATGCCCCTATTGACACTTCTGACCGCTTACGGACTTCTTACAGCCTATCAAACAATGTAGGAAGGACGCCAGAAGCGTAACTATCCGGCATCCTCGCCAAATCTAAGCTTACTTCGTTTCGCGATGCGCCCGATGCTTGCGGCAAAAAGGACAGAACTTCTTCATCTCTAATCGCTCCGTCGTCGTCCGCTTATTTTTTGTCGAGCTGTAATTCCGGTTCTTGCACTCGGTACATTGAAACTGAATAATTTCTCGTGGCATCTTTCAAATCCTTTCTTTCCAGAACGTCTCTCTTTAGCTGACGATCTCCGTCACGGTCCCGGCGCCCACCGTGCGTCCGCCCTCGCGGATCGCAAAGCGCAGGCCTTTGTCCATCGCCACCGGCGTAATCAACTCCACCTCGATCGAGACGTTGTCGCCCGGCATCACCATCTCCATGCCTTCGGGCAGCTTCGCCACCCCGGTCACGTCCGTGGTCCGGAAGTAGAACTGCGGCCGGTACCCGTTGAAAAACGGCGTATGCCGCCCCCCCTCGTCCTTCGACAGCACGTACACTTCGCCCTTGAACTTCTTAAATCCCTTGATCGAACCCGGCTTGGCCAGCACCTGCCCGCGCTCCACATCCGTCTTCTCGATCCCGCGCAGCAGCAAGCCCACGTTATCGCCCGCCCGCCCTTCGTCCAGCAGCTTCTTGAACATCTCCACGCCGGTCACCACCGTCTTGCGCGTGTCGGCGAAGCCCACGATCTCCATCTCCTCGCCCACCTTGCAGATGCCCTTCTCAATACGCCCGGTCACCACCGTGCCGCGCCCCTGGATCGAAAAAATATCCTCGATCGGCATGATGAACGGCTTGTCGATCGCCCGCTCCGGCAACGGAATGTACTCATCCACCTTCGCCATCAACTCATCCACCGACTGCTCCCACTTGCCTTCCCCGTTCAACGCCCCCAGCGCGCTCACCTGGCACACCGGAATGTCGTCGCCCGGAAACTGATAGCTCGACAGCAGCTCGCGTACTTCCAGCTCCACCAACTCCAACAGCTCCGAATCGTCCACCATGTCCACTTTGTTCAGCGCCACCACGATGTACGGCACCCCCACCTGCCGCGCCAGCAAAATGTGCTCCCGCGTCTGCGGCATCGGCCCGTCGGTCGCCGCCACCACCAGAATCGCCCCGTCCATCTGCGCCGCCCCGGTGATCATGTTCTTGATGTAATCCGCGTGCCCCGGACAATCCACGTGCGCATAATGCCGGTTCGCCGTCTCATACTCCACGTGCGCCACCGCAATCGTGATCCCCCGCGCCTTCTCCTCCGGCGCGTTGTCGATCGAATCGAAGCTCCGGAACTTGTTCTTCGGATTGTGCTTCGACAGCGTCTTCGTAATCGCCGCCGTCAACGTCGTCTTGCCGTGATCGATGTGCCCGATCGTCCCAATATTGACGTGCGGCTTGCTGCGGTCAAATTTCTCTTTCGCCATAAAACCTCAAAAAATTCCCTTGTCCTCACAGGAGTCTCACTAGCACGGATATTTTGTATCCATGCCTTCGATGAGCCAACATCACCCGCGTACCATGCCGACAGGCGTCCGGTCCATTGGATGCAACTTAATAAACTTCAGAATATCAGCACGCCAAAAACGGGTGCCTGTAGGATAGGCGCAACACGAAAACACCTGATACGCCCGTGCTCCAGCATATCATGCGTCCCAAACCGGGGAATTCGATCGACAGCCAGTCGCTCAAAAGCAGGGTAAATTACTGTCAGTAGAATTCTGCCGTTACGGAGCCCCCAACTGAGAGTCTATGCAACCGAATGATGCTGAAACAACTTTCCTCTCTGGTTTTCCTTGCTTTGTTGGCTCTACCGATGGTTCAAAACTGCGCCGCGCAACGAAAGGAATGGGGCTCCATCAGCGCCGGATACAACTATCTCTATCTCGACGCAGGCAACGGTTCGCACCCCAGCCTGCATGGCTGGTACGCCATATCCGTGTTCAATATCGGCGACAACTGGGGCGTTCTCGCTGACTTCACCAGCTTTTATCGTCCGGGCGAGAACATTCACGGATTTACCTTCGGTCCTATCTACTCCTTCAAAAATCACACAAGAGTCACCCCGGTTGTCTTTGCTGAAATCGGCGACATCCGAGACTCGAAAGGAGGCGTGATCACAAACGCTTTTGCCTTTGTCGTCGGTGGAGGCTTTTTGACTAAAATCTGGAAGAACGTGTCCTTCCAGCTCATTCCGGGCGAGTATGTCCTCAACACGCCGAACGGGAACGCCGCCCATAACTACACCGCCAAAGCCGGCTTTACCGTTTCGATACCGGCAAGAACGCGGTAGAAAAAGCTCCCCTACCGCACACGATGTAACGTCTGGGGTACATGCGGCGGGATCTCTCGTTTTTGACGGTCCAGCAGGCGAAGGGTGTTCTCATTCGCTCGCAGAAAATACTGCCGTTGGTCGGGCTTGTCGCCGTCTAGTTCATAAACCGTCGCCCTGCGGTTCTTATCCGAGCCTCGGGAAACCGTCCAAGTGCCCCTCTGCGTAAACGTCTTCTCGCCGTCCCTCGTACCTTCATAAGTCTGCTTCAGCTCATAGATACCCGGCTGGTTTCTCGCCGGTGCCGTATCCAGCGTCAGCTCGATACGAATGCCGGAACAGTCCGCGCACGGAAGCATTCCGGAATAACGAGCAACATAATCTGCCGCTTGCAGTAGGACAGCTCCAAAAAGCAAGACAAAGCCGCTAACGAAAGGTAAAAAACGGTAGATCATAGAATCTTCCTCGCGACCCCCAAGCCTAGCAACGCTTGGCATTCCACCAACGAGCCTATTTTCAAGTCCTCCCACCTGGCTATCCCGGTACTCATCCCAGGAAACTAGGATCTATGTCGGCTGTCTGACATGTAGGGAATGTCCCCTTTTCAAATAAAGCAAAACTGCTAAGCGACTATGAAAAAAAACTTTGGCCATATCGCCATCCTTAGCGTACTCGGATTTTTCGTGGCCAGTGCGCAAACAAAAGGTCCCCAGCTCACGGAGGTTTATCACAACAACGACTTCCAGCTTACCGGCATCAGTGTCTCCAACACCGGCAGAGTGTTTATCAACTTTCCTCGCTGGTCCCCAGCGTATGTTAATGCGGTAGTGGAGGTGACATCGGACGGCTCAGCAAAATCATTTCCTAACGAAGAATGGAATCACTGGGATCTCGATCCCAAAACCGCCGGAAAGCATTTCGTCTGCGTTCAAAGCGTTGTAGTCGACAACAATTCCCTCTGGGTACTGGACGCCGCTGCCCCTATGCTTATGAGCATCGTACCTGGCGGCCCCAAGCTGGTGCAGATCGATCTGAAAACAAATCAAGTCTCTCGTGTAATTCCCATTGGCCCGGAAGCGGCTAAAACCAGCACCTACCTGAACGACGTCCGTTTCGATGACCGTCGCAAAGTTGCCTACATCACCGACAGTGGCGTTGGCGGCATCATCGTCGTCGATCTAGCGACAGGCAAATCTCATCGCGCGCTGGATGGCGATCCGTCGGTAATGCCCGACAAAAATGTCAAAATTGTGATCGACGGAAAGCCCGTTCTCGGTCCTGCCGGCAATACGCCTCCCTTCCATTCGGACGCTATTGCTTTGTCGCCTGATGGCGAGTATCTCTACTACCAGCCCATCGCTGCCACAACACTCTACCGCGTCAAAACAGATGCGTTGCGCAACCCGCAAGGAAAACCTTCCGTCGAGAAGTACGCGAAAACGTTTCCACTCGATGGCATCTGGATGGACTCCAAGCAAAATATCTATCTCAGCAACGTGCAAGCGGAAGGCATCTCGAGACTGACCCCCGACCGCAAATCGAAGTTACTACTGACCGACCCGCGTCTTCAATGGCCGGACACTTTCAGCGAAGGACCCGACGGATCGATCTATATCACCGCTTCGCATATCAATCAATCGCCAACCTACAACCACGGCAAAAGCACCAGAAACTCCCCATACGCCGCTTTCAAATTCAAACCATAGCGACCCTTCATTCATTGCTAACCTCGCCCCATCGCACCCAAAAACTCCTCCAAAGACCGCGTATTCACCACATCGGAAGCCGTCAGCCAACCCCGCCGCGCGGTGGTAATCCCGTATCGCATATTGGCAAGATGTTGCGGCCGATGCGCGTCCGTATCCACCACGAACCGGCAACCCTTCCCCTTCGCCGCCCGAATCAAAGGACCATGTAAATCCAACCGCTCAGGGCTTGCATTGACTTCCAGAAAGATATTCCGCCGCGCCGCCGCGCCGGCCACACGATCGAAGTCATACGCATACGACTCCCGCTGCAAAAGAATGCGCCCCGTCATATGGCCCATGATCTTCAGCGAAGGCGATTGCAGGGCTTCTAAAAGCCGATCGGTCATTTCCGCCGCTTCCAAATTGAAGTAGCTGTGCACGCTGCCAATCACCAAGTCCAGTTCGGCCAAAGCATCCTCCGACAGATCCATCGCGCCATCCCGCAAAATGTCGCACTCTAACCCCGAAAGAACCCGCAGCGGCAAACCATCCTGATTCAACTCCCGCACCTGCCGCGCAAAAGAAACCACGCGCTTCTCGTCCAGGCCGTTCGCCATCGCCAGCGCCTTCGAATGATCCGTAATCGCTATGTATTCATACCCCAGCGCCGCCGCCGCTTCCGCCATCTCGCGCAGCGATGCTTTGCCGTCGCTCTCCGTCGTATGCATATGCAGATCGCCGCGAATATCTCCGATCTCCACCAAATCCGGAAGCCTTCCCTCACGCGCCGCCTCCAGCTCCCCGGCATTCTCCCGCAGCTCCGGCGGAATCCATGCATAGCCCAAACGCTCGTAAACCTCTGCCTCCTGCGCACCCGCTACCCGTTCGTTGCTTTCGATGGTAAATAGACCGTACTCATTCAGCGACAATCCCTGCCGGATCGCGGCCGTGCGCACGCTGACATTGTGCTCCTTACTACCGGTAAAATATTGCATCGCCGCCCCAAAGCTTTCCCGCCCCAGCGCGCGCACATCCACCTGCAAACGGTCCAGGCCGAAAAGCACACTCGCCTTGTTCGGACCTTGCCCCAATACCTCCTGCGTTTGCGGATGTTTGACGATATGGTCCAACGTCGCCGCCGATCCCGAACCAGCCACCAAAATATCCAGATCGCCGATCGTATCCCGGCCGCGGCGAAGGCTCCCCGCTGCCTCCACTTCCTCCACACCGGAGAGCGCTTTGAATTCGTCCATCAACTGGTCCGCTATCCGTACGCCATAGCTCAAAAGAAACCGTCCCGCGCTCTTCTTATACGCTTCAATCGAGCGCAGCACTTTCTCCTCCAGCTTCGCTCCCATCCGCGGAAGAGTGCGCAGCTTCTGCTCACGGCAAATACGCTCCAAATCCTCCACCGACTTCACGCCGTGATGCTCATAAAGAAGCGCAATGCTTTTGGGACCAAGCCCCTGAATCTTTAAGAGCTCCAACGCCGACGCCGGATACCTGGCCAGCATCTCGTCCCGCCGCTCGAAAGATCCACGTTTCCCAATCTCATCGATCACATACGCAAGCCCTTTCCCAATGCCGGGAATGTCGGTTAACTTCCGCTGCGGATCGGCCACAATATCCTGCACGCGTTCGGGATAGCCTAATATGACGGTGGCGCCGTTTCGATAACTCCTGATGCGGAAGCCATCCTCTCCGGCCACCTCCATCAGGTCGGCCGTCTCCGACAAAAGACGGGCGATGTCTTTGTTTTCCATAACGATCTATGAATGAGATGTCAATTCCATCGATGCCGGCGCCGGTTCCACGTGCACCAGCACGTCAGCCACCCATCGCACCCTGTCCTTGATATTCGCCTTCACCGTGCTGGCAATCGCATGCGATTCCCGCACCGTCATCTCGGGGTCGACTTCCAGATGTAGATCGACATGGTACTTCAACCCCGTGCGCCGCGCGAAACACTTCTCGATTCCGATGGCTCCGGGAATCGTCAAAGCCGCATCATAGACCTCCCTCATCATCGCCGGTGCCGGCATCGTATCGACTAGTTGATCTACCGTCCGCCGCACCACACGAATCGAGAGAAAAAAGACAATGATCCCGATGACCATGCCCCCAATGTGGTCCGCCGCGCCGAACCGCACCGGATCCGCTAAAGTCAGCAGCACCGCCGACAACGCCACCGTTGTCGAGAGTAAATCGGTGATATCGTGCCATGCGTCGGCCTCCAGCGATGTGCTGGCAATCCGGCGTCCCGTACGAAACTTCACGCCTGCCAGAGCCACTTTCAAAATCACCGCCAGCAGCAACGGATAAAGCGCGTACGATCGCACCTCGCCCCGCTCGGCGAGGTCTGTGAAACTATGCCAGAAAATCGCCGCAGCCGAAAGAAGCAACATCGCCCCCACCGCCAGCCCCGCCAGAATCTCATACCGCCCATGCCCGTACGGGTGATCGCTATCCGGAGGCTTGCTTGCAATCCAGAGTCCCGCATATACAATCGCCGAAGAAAGTACGTCCGCTCCCGCTTCGATTCCATCGGAGACCACCGCCGATGATCCGGCCGCCAAGCCCACCCAGATCTTCCCCACCGAAAGCAGCAGACCGATCGTAATACTCACCAGAGCAATGCGGCGGCCGATTAATTCCTCATTGAACGGCATGGTCCGTGCGCGCATACGATTGAGGATAACGCGCTCTTACCCTTCCAAGACAATCGCCGTCCGGCAACGGCTCAATTGTAAATTCCTCTCTCCGCTCAAGCCGAATAAACTTGCATGGCGACCACGGTCATATCGTCATGCTGCGGTGCCTGTCCCGCAAAGGCCTGCGCTGCCGACATGACACAATTCACTACCTCCTCGGCGGGCGAACAAACACCTTGCACCACAGCGATCAAGTTCTCTTCCCCCCACTCTTCATCTTCTTTATTCATGGATTCGGAGATGCCGTCTGTGAACAGCACAACGCGGTCACCGGGCTGCAACGCAAACACCCCGCCTTCATATTGCGCGTTAGGAAGAAGTCCCACCGGAGGACCTCCCGCACTTAGGCGAAAACTCTCCAAACCAGATTCGGTAGCGCGCAAAATTACAGGTGCATTATGACCGGCATTCACGAAAGAAAGCCGAAGCGTGACAGGATCGAATTCGCTATAGAAGAAAGTAGCGTATCGATTTACGGAGGATGCTTGGTGAACCAGATTGTTCATTGTTCCTACTAGATGCGGCAACGTTTCGGCGGTCGCCGCCTGACCTCGTAAAGAAGCGCACAGGCTGGCCATCAACAGGGCCGCCCCAATCCCCTTGCCGGATACGTCTCCAATAGCAATGCCGAGCTTGCCTCCCGGTAACTCTAAAAAGTCGTAGTAGTCTCCGCCGACTTCGCGTGCCGGGCGGCAAAGGCCGCAGTAATCCAAACCAGCAATGGCAGGAAGGCGTTGCGGGAACAGATGCTCCTGTACCTCACGTGCAATTTCAAGCTCGCGATTTAGACGCTCGCGTGACGCAATCTCCTGCCCAATCACAGCTGTTAGGCGAGCTACTTCCAACGCTAAGCCCGTTTGTACGCCCACCGAGTGGAGCAGACGAAGATCCGTGGCGGAAAACGGTGCTTCCGAACGTTTCTGCCCCAAGCTGATGAAGCCAAGCAGGTCATTTTTGACCGAAAGAGGAACAAGCAGCTCGGGCTTCAGAAGCAATATCTGCCTGCGTTCCTCATCCGTTACGCTTGCACGATTCAGCCAGGAAGCGGCATCGTCCGCATAAACACGTGTCGGCTGGTCCTCACTTCTTAGCGTTTGAATGGTTGCGGCGTCTCGCGGTAGAACGATATCGGGAATGTTACGGAAGCCAAGTGCATGGCACGGCCGGTATCTCTCGTTTTCTTCCAGCAGCACCACTAGCTCCGTCACGTGTAACGAACTCGCAATACGTCCTGCCACCACTTCGAGCAAAGGCTTAGTCTCGAGGATCGTGCGGACTTGATCGGATAGGTCGCTCAGAATCTGTTCGGCGTTGTACGCATCGCGAAAAAACCGCCGGTCCACGGAAAGAGCAAGTCGTTGGCTTCCCACTCGAAGTAGCAAAATACCGCCTGCTCCGGCCGCAATCACCAAAATAGTGAGCGACGTATCGATCGAATGAGAGGCAATCAGCCACCAACCGGAGAAGAACAGTACGTTACTAAGTAGCAGTTGCAAAACCACGACGCCGCGCGATGCCAAGGTGTACTGCAGACCTTGCCGCAGTACGACCCGAACATCAAGAGCACGCTGGACGACAATGATGTAAGCAAAAGTAATAGGTAGCAAGAAAAACGAAAGATAGATAAGAATTCTCGCCCAACGAGGAAAGAACGCCTCGGTACCGCCGTTTAGCTGTGTGATGGTGAAGAGTATCGTGAGGGGCAGCAAGCCCAATGCGCTCCCGATAGATAGAACGCGCAAACGCCGTTTCATGTCTTGTGAGGAGGCGATCCGGTATTTGGCGCCTATGCAGGCTAGAAAGCTAATGGCGAGAATGGCATAAACTACCTGACTGGACAGCTTTGTTCGCGCACGAAAAATGTTGAATGGTACTGCCGCTCTTACGCTATACAGTTGGGTGATGTAGCTGACCACATCGGCAAAAAAGAAAATCGCCCAAAGCGGGAGCACAATAGAGGCCAGCCATTTCCACCACGCCCAACGCGCTGTTTGCGGAAATCGTTCGGGAAAGTAGATGCCCAGCAGAAACAGGCAAGCAATCCCGCCTCCATCGAAGAAGCGACGATACAAAGAGCCGAAAAGTCGCCACCCTGGTCCCCAAAGATATGGAAAGCTGTCAAAAGTCGTGGCAACACTCAGTAAAAACACCAGCAGAAGCTAGGCGCGAACGTCGTGCAAACGAACCGATACTGTCCAGAAGGCAAGGGCAAGGCAGAACGCGGGCATGGCGGCGAACAATAGGATCGCGATCGGATCGTTATTGGTCTCCGTCCTTTGAAGGAAGACCTTCGCTGAACGTTTCATCGTTTGCGATCCCCTTCGATACAGTACCCGCCACGCGGAGCCTGGCTTCGAAGCGGATAACAAATCCGCGAAAATCGATCTTGATCGAACAGGAACGCCGTTGATGGCTATGAGTCGATCTCCCTCCTGCAAGCCTGCCTTTTGCGCGGTTTGGCGTAAAAATGTCAGGAGAAACTGCGGTTTGTCCTCAGCCTCCAGCAGAAACGGCCAATTCGCTCGGTCAATGCCGAACCAGTGAGGGAATATCTGCTCCACGGAGCGGAAATGGAAAAAAACGCTCGCCAACGCCACCGCGCTGAGCAGCAGGTATAACGTGGGAGTGTTGTGCCGCCTAGTCGCCATGTACCCCTATCTATATAGCTCTACAATTTAGCAGAAGCTAACCTTTCGACTCAGATCTTGGTCGGGCTCAGCCCCTAGTACTAATCCGAAGAACCAACTCGTTGCCCCGGAAACTGCGAAACCAATCGATACCCGCAAAAATCCAGCTATCATGGAGGTAACCGACTCTTTATCCCCGTGACTATCAAGTTGTGGTTACTCTGCCTTGTGTCGTTTACTTATCACGCGCTGCAAAAACTAAGGAATAAATAAATGGATAAGCTTGCGCAAAACATACAGGAATCATTTTTAAACAACGCTAGAAAAGATAAGATTTTCTTGACTATTTATCTGATAAGTGGTGTTAAATTATCCGGTAAAATCAAAAGCTTCGATAAATACTCGGTTATTCTGGAGACAAATAGTCAAGAGCAGTTGATCTTCAAACATGCTATCTCCACCGTGGTTGTCTCGAAGGCGCCTGTCTCCCCGGGCGCGGCAACACCATCGACCTCCATGCTCGGCGGCAGTCCGACCAACCCGGCTCCCCTGCCGGACCCAACGGGAAATAACTACTAGTGGACGCCAACGGGGAGCAAGCCTTAGTTGTAGGTGTCAGCCTAACGCGCCGGGCTCATTCCGCGAATCCTAACAATCCGGAAAACGAAGTAGACGAGCAGGAATCCTTGGAGGAACTCGCGGTTTTGGCCGAGAGCGCCGGCGCGCGAGTCGTTGGCCGCATCATGCAGGCGCGAACCGCGCTCGATTCGGCAACCCTGGTCGGCTCGGGTAAAGTCGCCGAGATTAAAACCCGGGTGGACGCCGACGGCATCGATACCGTGGTTTTCGATCACGAATTGACGCCCACCCAACTGCGCAATCTGGAGCGCCGCCTCCAAATCAAAGTAGTCGACCGCACCCAATTGATTCTCGATATCTTCGCCGGCCGCGCCCGCACCAGCGAAGGGCAACTGCAAGTCGAGTTGGCCCAATTGAATTATCTTTTGCCCCGCTTAGCCGGACGCGGCACGCAGATGTCGCGTTTAGGCGGCGGCATCGGCACCAGAGGCCCCGGCGAAACCCAATTGGAAACCGATCGCCGACGTATCGGTAAACGGATTGCCAAGCTGAAGTCGGACATCGAGCGGGTACGCGCCACACGCGGCGTACAGCGCTCCCAACGGCAGGCTGTCCCGCTCTCCACCGTCGGATTAGTAGGCTACACCAACGCCGGAAAATCGACTCTCTTCAATCGGCTCACCGGCGCAGGCGTACTGGCCGATGCCAGAATGTTCGCCACGCTCGATCCCACCGTGAGGCAAATTCGCCTGCCCTCCCAACGGCGCGTTTTACTCAGCGACACCGTCGGTTTCATCCGGAATCTTCCCACCACCCTGGTAGACGCCTTTCGCGCCACCTTGGAGGAAGTCACCGCAGCCGCCTTGCTGCTGCATGTCGTGGATGCCACCACGCCTGTTGCCGCTGAACAAACCGCCCATGTCATGAAGGTGCTCTCGGAAATCGGCGCCGATAAAACCCCGCAACTATTGGTCATCAATAAAGCCGACTGCCTCCCCGAAGAAGAGCGTCACCAGAATCTGGAAGCCCTTACTCATCGCCTGCTCGGTGAAACGGCCCGGCAGAATAAAACTGAGGCAGTCCTCATTTCCGCCAAAACCGGCGAAGGCCTCCAGGTACTGCGCGAAACCGTCGACCGCAATCTCAAGCAAGACCCCGTTGAACGGCAGAAGTTCCGCTTACCCTTGGGCGAAGGCCGCGTCTTACATCTATTGCACGAACGCGCCGCCGTCGTCTCGCAGCGATACGAAGAGGATCACTACGATGTAATAGCCGACGCGCCGTTGTCCCTCCGCGAATGGCTCAGCGAATACGCAGTAAACGACACCGACGGCAACTGACGCGCCGTCCTACGCCCTGCCTCCCGACGGAGCCGCGAAGTATGCCTCGATTTCTTCCAGCGTCTTCCCTTTTGTCTCCGGCAAAAAGAACGCAGCCGTCACAAAATACACCAGCGTGAAGCCTGCGAACAAAAAGAACATCGTCGAGTAACCATACTTACTCACCACCGGCAGGAAAATAGCGGCCAGCGTGGTGGACACCACTTGGTTAATCACCAGAGCAATGCTCATGCCATTAGACCGTATCCGAGTCGGCATCAACTCCGAAAGCGCAAGCCACACGCAAACTCCCGGGCCCAAAGCATAAAAGGCCATAAATGCGTAAAGCGCAATAGCCACCACCCAACCGTGCGTCGCATCCGGAACCGGTGCAAGCGATGCTTTGTCAATCGTGAGCGGCGCCCCGCCGGCCGCCACCGAGTCGGCAAAAGGGTTCTTGAAGAATGCTTCGATCTTGTTGTGCGGTATGCAGCCATCGCGCGTAATAGCAATCGGAGCCACATTATCGGCCGCGCGCACGAAGTTCGTGGCACAGGTAAAGCCGCCATAAGAATACGTGATCGCCAAGGAAACATCCCTGTTGTCGATTCGTTCACCGACTCCACCACGCGTACTCAGCAGCCTCTCCGCCTCCCGCTTATCAAAGGGCAGTGTCAGCGTCTGGTCCGGACGAACCATCGCCTGCACCGCACCGCGAAAATCCAGATTTCCCCGTTCGGTCTGTAAAAAAAGCACGCCCACGCAAAGCAGCGAAGCCATTACGCCCACCGTCCCCAAAATCAATAGGAACTTGCGGCCTTTCCGATCCACCAGCGTCATGCCCACAATCGTCATCAGAAAATTCACGCCGGTGAATATCACGTAGCCCCAGTGGGCGCCCAAATCGCTGAGCCCGCTTTGCAGCAGAATACTGGTGTTATATCCAATGATGGAGTTGATCCCCGTTGCCGTGTTGCAGAACAAAATCACGCAGGCAAGCACGAACGGAACCAAATACTTCCGGCGTAGCAGCGAATCTCTCACCCCTACGTCAGTCGTGCTGCTTTTACTCGCCGCGCTGTTCTCCATCTCCGCCAATTCCTCATCGGCCTGCGCAGGCGTCCTGGAGCGAAGCAGCGCCGCGTGCGCAGCCTGCGTTTTACCTTTCCGGAACAGCCATCGAGGCGATTCGCCCACAAAAAAACTGCCAATCACAAACATCAATCCCGGCGGAAGCGAGACCCAAAAAATACGGCGCCAAGCTTGGTCTTTGAACGCAAAAAGCGCGGCAGCGTTGCCCGCGGCCGCCACTTCTTCTACTCGGTAGCTGTAGTAGATGCCGATCAAGGCAGCCGATACAATCCCCAGCGTCAAAAGCCATTGAAAAATGCCCGTTCCCTTCCCCCGGCTCGATGCCCCCAAACACTCGGCCAAGTACAGCGGAACCACCACTCCGATCAGCCCGCCGCTAATCCCCTGCAGCAGGCGGCCAAAAAATAACGGCCCATACCCATGTGAAAGAGCGATCATCGGGATGCTCACCACAAAAGCAACGCCACTCAGCATCATCAGCGGTTTGCGACCCAGCCCGTCCGCCAGCATTCCCGCGAACAACGTCGAAATCACACTGCCCAGCAGCACCGCCGCCACAATAATCGAAAGCTGCCCCGCATTCAACCCCGACGTCGCTTCTAAATAGGGCAACGCTCCCCCAATAATGCCGACGTCCACGCCATAGAGCAATCCGCCCAGTCCCGCCACCAACAGCAGAAAACGGCTGTAAGCCACCTTGCTTTGTACCTCGGGCGTCCTTGTCCTAGTTGAAATCACTTCAGCCACTGTTGCAGGTTATAACAATTCACCGTTCACTCATACCGCTTTTTGCGCTTCCTTGCCGCAAACCCTCATCCAATGACTTGTGAAAGGAGTCAAAAAACAGCATCTGCCCAGCAAACTCTGCCAGAGTTGCGGACGTCCCTTCACTTGGCGTAAACGTTGGGAAAAAGTGTGGGACGACGTAAAATTTTGCAGCGACAAATGCCGCGCCCGCCAGAAGCTTCTCTCGCATCGTCAATCGGCGAGGCAGTAAGCCCATGCTAACCTGAGCCTCAATCGTATGCCCCCCACCACGAACCCTTCGATCGAAGACTACGGCATTATCGGAGACCTGCAGACCGTCGCACTAGTCAACACCAATGCCGGCATAGACTTTCTATGTCTGCCTGAATTCGATTCTCCTTCCGTCTTTGCCGCTCTGCTCGACCCGGACAAAGGCGGCCATTTCTCCATTTCTCCACTCCTGGAGCACAGCCGCTGCAAGCAGATGTATCTCCCGGAGACCAACATTCTCACCACCCGTTTTCTGTCCGACAATGCCGTGGCCGAAATCGTGGATTACATGCCGTTGGTTGCCGATGACGATCGGCATCACGTCATCCGGACCGTCCGCGCTATCAAAGGCGAAGTCACCTTTCAGCTGGAGTGCCGCCCGCGCTTCGACTACGGCCGCCAATCGCACTCCGCTCAACAAAAAAGCGATCGGATGGTCGAGTTTACCCCCGACGCCGGAGATCTCCCGTCTCTTCGTCTCATCGGCGGCGTGCCTTTACAACTCGCCGATGCCGATGTTCAAACCACCTTCTGCTTGCATGCCGGGCAAGAAGCCTCGTTCATCTTTGAATGCGGTGTTTGCAACCAGCCTGTTACCACAGTGGACGAAGAACTCATGAAAGACGCCTTCGACAAAACTTCTATCTACTGGCGAAAATGGGCCTCTCAGTCCACCTACAAAGGCCGTTGGCGCGAGGTGGTCACTCGCTCTGCCTTGCTACTCAAACTACTGACGAGCCAAAAATACGGCTCCATTATCGCCGCCCCCACGTTTGGCCTACCGGAACGCACCGGCAGTTCGCGCAACTGGGATTACCGCTATACCTGGATGCGCGATGCCGCTTTTTCGCTCTATGCTTTCATGCGTCTTGGCTATACCGAAGAAGCCCAGCGCTTTATGTCCTGGTTGAAGGACCGTGTTGTTTTTGACTCCGATGAAGGCCCTCTTCAAGTCATGTACCGCATCAACGGCGAAACAAATCTCGACGAGATCTCACTCGATCACCTCGCCGGCTACCAGAACTCGAAACCCGTTCGAATCGGCAATGCTGCCGGCAAACAACTGCAACTCGATATCTATGGCGAGATGATGGACGCCGTCTATCTCGCCACAAAGTATGGCGATAGTCTTCCCTATGCAGCTTGGAAAAATATATCCCGGTTAATCGATTGGATCGAGAAAAATTGGACCGAACCCGACGAAGGAATCTGGGAAGTTCGCGGAGGCCGTAAACACTTTCTTCATTCGCGCGTCATGTGCTGGGTGGCTGTCGATCGCGTCCTTCGCCTAGCCGAAAAGCGTTCCCTTCCCGTGCCCTTGGTCAAATGGCAAACTCTGCGCAACCAGATTTACCAAAGTGTCTTCGAAGAATTTTGGAACGACGAGCTGCAGTGCTTCGTTGCCTATCGCGGAGCCAGCTTCGTGGACGCCTCGGCACTGCTCATGCCCCTCGTCCGCTTCATCAGCCCCGTCGATCCCCTCTGGCTGGCAACCCTGAAAAAAATCGAGGAAGACTTGACCGAGGATGCATTAGTCTACCGTTACAACACCACTGACAGCGTCGTCGACGGCCTCGACGGATCGGAGGGCACCTTCACCGCCTGCTCTTTCTGGTACATCGAATGCCTTGCCCGCTCCCATCAGCTTGATAAGGCTCGTTTACTCTTCGAAAGAATGATCGGCTACGCCAATCACCTCGGCCTCTACTCGGAAGAACTCGGCACCAGCGGCGAGCATCTCGGCAACTTTCCCCAAGCTCTCACTCATCTCGCCTTGATCAGCGCGGCCTCCTACCTCGATCGAGCTCTCTCGGCGGACGGTCCCAAAGAGTGGCGCTAGCCACTCGGGTAAGCAAAGTCTGGCGCTAGCCACTCGGGTAAGCAAAGTCTGGCGCTAGCCACTCGGGTAAGCAAAGTCTGGCGCTAGCCACTCGGGCGAAGAAAGTCTGGCGCTAGCCACATGGAGTAGTAGCCACATCCAACGGAAAATCTCCGTCTGCGTTTACGTACGCTAGGGCCAATTTTCCAATATAGAATTCCGTGGGGCCCAGCTATGTCTCAAAACCCATTGCGGCGGAAATGGTAGGTAAAAGACGCGGTAACGTACGAGCGTAAGGGGAAGCCAGTGACGCGCTCGAACGGATCACCTTCACCTGGCAAAGCAATCGTCTCCAAGGTTTGTCCTCCGTCACCGCTGGCGAGAAAAACATTTAATCCAAGATCAAAGCCTTTACTCTCGAACGGTCGCACCAGGGCGCCACGGAACTCACCCACTGGAACCGAGTTGAAGCCATCTCCTAAAGGCTTGATCCCGACGTGTTCATATTCGCCGCGTCCGACCAGGTGGAAGGGGAGCTTGTCATACGTGCCTAGAAAGTCCCAAATCAGCCTGGGGGCCTCGGGCGTGGGCAAGCGTGTCAAGCGGTCGATCGCATTCGCCCGGGAATAAAGAGCTTGCAAAAATCCGTGTGAGAAGTTGCGCCGGGCTGTCATTGTCAGAGACTTGACCAAGCCTGGCCCTTCGTCCTGCTGTAAACCCGTGTCATTGGAAATCCTGGACAACTGCTGGGCGGTGGTCACATGAGCCAGAGTGACGCGGAACTCGGTACTGGCAATCGTCTTCACCGCCACCAGTTGATAGGAACGGGCCTTGCTGACAATCGTGCCACCTTGCAGGGCTGTCGTTCCAATGCGCGGGTCATTGATATGAAATGCCTGCCCATAGCTGACTGCCACGGTGGGTAACAAGGAGAGCGAATCCGGCGGGATGAAGGTAATTGTGCCTTTTGGTGAGTTGATACTCGCGTGGCGATTAAACGAAAGCTCTGGCCGATACAAGTCTTGATTGTTGAACTGAACTTCGTCCCTTCTGACACCGATGTTGTAGTGAAAGTATCGGGTCAGCGCCCCGTCTGCGGCAAGGTAAGGACTGTAAAAATTAAGCAGTAGGTTGTTCGCCGTGACCGGCTGAAAGATGCCCGCATTATCGGCGCGGTCCAGGTCCAAAGCGCTAGGAGCTTCGCGCCGGAAACTGACACCGGCAAGCAGCGCAAAAGCTCTGTGGAGGTGGTCTGCATAGAGCACATCTTCCGAGTTCACATTGCGGTGCTCACTCTGTCGGATAAGTCCGTCACCGAAGTTCGGCCGGACGTCCAGCGTGTAGTAGCGATAGAACCCCGAGAATTGAAACTGGCGGGTGGAGGTCAGCTGCCAGATGTCGTTCAGGATGAGCGCGCCATTCGACGTTTCTTCTTTTTGCCGGGCATCGTAGGTGTCGTTGGGCGCGTTTGTTTCTATCGGAATCAGTCCTGGTTGAAAGGCAAACCCGTAGTAGCCAATTCCGTACGCTGTCAACTGGTGCTTGCCCAATTCGAATACTTTTGAGACGTTGCCTTTGTATTGCTTGCGATGCTCCAGCCGCTTTAAGAAGCCATTTCCATAGGAGACTTCCAAGCCAATCCAAGACTTGTTGGCCGGATCCTTGGGACTCCAACCCATTACAAGATTCACGTCGCGGTAATCGGCGGTCAGTCGAAGCAAGGGCTCAATGCGCTCCCGGAGTCCAAATGTAATGGCGTCATTGACCGCGTTGTTGCCTTCGCGCACGTTGAACGCCGCCCCATCGGTTTGAATGGATTCGATCGCTATCGGGATGAGGACATTCGGATCGGCGTAGCCGTTTCCGTGAGCGTTGGCGGGAAGATTGTTGGGGAAAAGAAACCCGCCTATCTGGAAGAACATGGCGATGGGCTCGCCATGGTCACCCGCCACCCCAGGCGCGAAGTACTGAGGCGGCTTGACGCCTCCAGCCGGAGACTCAACAGGCATTCCCGGAATCGACACTGGCATTCCCGGCCTGCCTGGATTCGCATCCAGTGTTTCGTCCCGAATCATGATTCGCTGTGCGGGATCGGGTGCAAATAGACCAACGTCGGATACGTCTGCCGATACAGTGACCGATTGGTTCTGCGATGCCAAAGCCGAAAATTGCAGGTCCTCCCTTGATATGGCGGCAGAGCGAAGAGAAATAGTTCGAGTAAGGATCGGGAAGCCTGTTGATTCGGCCGTCAGCCGGTATTCTCCGGTATCCAGCTGCGTAAACGAGAAACGGCCCACGCCGTCACTCTTCGTTTCTCGTTCGGAGGAATCGGCACGTCGGGACAGACGAACGTTAGCCCCAGCGACGGCTAAGCCCTGGGGGTCGGTGAGCGTACCGGCTAATTCGGCGGGGGCCGCCTCAAGTGGCAGGGCCGCAACAAAGCAGACACACGTCACAAACAAAAGGCACAGCCATAGAGAATTTGCAATTTTAGGCAACAAGTCCTGGCTCCATTCCGGGCCTACGAAATACTTCTCGATCCCGAAACACTAGTACGAAATAAAGCGTAACACGGAATCGATAATCGTGTTACTATCGTAGAGAAGCTTTATAGCGCACAAAGCCAATCCCTCCCGGAAGCGCTTCTGCTTCTGGGTCGCGAGGATATGTTTTGTTGGATATGCGCCTAAGCAGTCTTCGACAGACACGCCTTGGCGGAACTCATGACGAGCCGCCCATGTTGCACCCCTTTGATGCCGATCAATTTGTCTGCAAGCTGCCGAACGAGTTTAGAGGGTCCCTTGACCATGATCACTTCCAAACAGGCGTCATGGTCTAGATGCGCATGCGTTGTGGCGATGATCAAGTCATGATGCTTGTGTTGCAGATCCGTCAACTTTTCGGGCAATAGCCGGGAGTGGTGATCGTAGATGAGGGTGATTGTGCCGACGACCGGCGCCTCTGGTTGTTCTACGGCTTCAGCCACGAGACGATCCCGAATGAGATCCCGGAAGGCCTCCGATCGGTTGTTGTACCCCTGCTTCTTAATAAACCGGTCAAAACCCTCCAGAAGCTTTGAATCGAGAGCTATGCCTGTCCGGGTCAATTCCGCCATAGTGATTGCGCTCAGGGTAGCATCAGGTTCGGCGTGCGGGGTAGAAGCAGCAGCAGGCCGTTAGGCTGCAGGGTTGAAGATACTCCGGTAAAACGTGGAACGTGCGACTCCAAAGCGCTGGGCGATTTCGGCGTAAGGGAAGTGGTCGAGTGCTGGTTACGTAACTATCGGGAATGGAAGCGCAAGATGGAAGAGATCTGCGAACACAATCACGCTTTTTTGCGACCGGAATAGTTGGGCTGGCGTACCCGCCCTGCCGCCGAGGCAATCCTCGATGGCGCCGAAAGCTTTCACAACCAGGGCCTCTTCTAAAAAGCAACGGCGTTACTCCGCCAGGACGCTACGCAATCCCAAATGCTTCGCAAAAACGTCAAAATCCCGATCGTTATGAAGCAACTCATGTCCACTCTCGATGCACCTTGTCGCGATGATCGAATCAATCGTTTTACGAACCGTAATTCCCTTCGCCCGTAAAAACCGGAAGTTTCGCGCCGCTTGCATCGCGATCACCTCCCCACCTAATTCGATCACCGTCAACGACGTCAACAACTCCACTGCTCGTTGGAACTCCCGCTCGTTCGAAAATCCTTGCAGGACCTCCGTCAGAATAAGATCGCCGATCGCAAGCAACTCAAAGCCCAGCAACCGGTCGAGCTTTTCCGTTTGCGGCGAAAGCTTTCCATTGAAGTAGTCGATCCATACACTGGAATCGACCAGAATCAATCATCGCTCCTCAAAGCGTTCAGGTCGCCCTCCCACTTCAATTTGCCGCGAAACTCTCTTATCGTCGCCTGCTGGCGAAGACGCAACAAAGTCTGCAATCCTAATTCCACCGCCTCGCGTTTGGTCTTCAATCCGGTTGTGCGCATCGTGTCCCGCATCAATTTATCGTCAATCACAATATTCGTCCGCAAACCTATGTGTACTTCCCTCCCTAATTATACACACCCCCTCCCCCACAACAACACCCCCCCCAAAAAAAACCTGCGCCTCCACACCACTCACGATCGTGCCATTCGCATCCGCATCCGCAGCAACGTGCCCAACCCGAACTTCTCCAAAATTCGTCTCTTCAAATGCCATTGCTGTATTCGAAACGTCCGCGTACTTGTAAAATAGCCATCCGGCTTACCGGCCAGGCGCGCGCACTGCACCGCCGCTTTTGAAAACTCGCGCCAATACCGCAGCTTCACCGGGTACTGTGTCTGGTCTGGATGCGTTGCCTCCCACAGCGCTAGCGCCTCCTGTGGATCATCGATATTCGGAAACAACGCCGAAGCATTCTCCTTGGCAACCTGTCTCTGGTCGGGAACCCAATCCGTCACCTGCCCGCACATGCTGGTCGAAGTCCTTCTGTAGAAAGCCAATACCTCTGGATAGTTGATGATCCCCGTCGTTAACGACAACCGAAACCAAAGGTCCTGATCCTCCGACTTCACATCCCGGTAGTTACCCCCCGCCAGCACCACGCTCCGGCGAAACGTAGCCCCCGTATGCGGCACGCGCGCCTGCCACCGTGCTAGCCACCGCAGCTCCGCTTCCTCGGTATCGTACGTCCACTCTTCCTGCTCCGCGCCATGTTCATCGATCACCCGCACCTGGCAACCCAAAACGCCGATTTTCGGATGCTCCCGCAAGTAAGCCACCTGCTTCTCCAAACGATCCGGCGTACTAATATCGTCCGCATCGATCCGCGCGCAAAGCTCCGTATCCGCTTGCTCCACCAGAAACGCCAGGCTCGGCCCCAACCGCAGTGAGCGTCCTGCAAAAATCCGCCCCGGTATTCGCCCTGGTATCCACTCCCGCAGCACCTCCAGCGTGCCATCCGTCGAACAGTCATCCCAGACCAAAATCTTCTGATTAGGATACGTCTGCCCCGCCACCGACGCCAGCGTCTCCGGCACATAAGGCATCCCATTCCGAACCGACATCAGCCAAGTGACACACTCCTGTTCAGACATTGATCGCTCGTTCTCCCGTTCGATTGTCCGCTATCGCAGCACCGTCGCCTTGGGCCTGGCCCCCTCCACTTTCCACCCAAATTCCAGCAGCGGGCGAACCGCCGCCGCGAACTCCCCCACCTTCTCCACCAAATCCGCCTGCAAACACTCTTCCTGCGGAAACGGCCGGCTCGTCACAAACGAGGTGAGTTTCAACCAAGGCCCCACCGGCTCATCCGCATGCCCCTGAAATCCTCGGGGCATCGTTACCAGCGAATGCTCCCGACTCACCGCCAACTTCTTCCCTTCTAATTCCGCCACCATCTCAGTAAAACGCTCCGGCATCCGCACCATCTCCTCCCGCCAGGCATGTAGCAACGGTCGCTCCGGCTGCCAAACCCCCGCCGCGGCAAACGACTCCTCCGGTGAAAAGTGTAAATACAGCATCATCTGCGATTGACTGAACGACCGCCGCAACTCCGCCGCCACATGCGTCTTATAAGGAGTCTTGTCTTTGCTGAACCGCACGTCCCGATACACCCGCATCACCGGGTTTTTCTCCTTGGCATACAAAGGCACCTGACGCGTCCTACACTCCCGCGCCACCGCCAAAACCAGCCCCGCCATCGGCTGCTCCACCAGTTCCTGGTACTCCTCTTTATGCTCCCGAAACCAGTCCCGGTCGTTGTTCTTCTTTAATTTCTTCAAAAGGCGGAACCCGGCTTCGGAAAATCCCGTAAACTCCATCGGTTGGCTGGACGGCATACCAGAAAGAATACGACGCCGATTTCCGCCTGAGAAAAAATGCCGGCCGAACCCACCTAAAATCATCAGGAGGATGTCAGCAAAACCAAGTTTTGTTTCACTGACTAAACGTTTACAAACGGTGAACGTCTATCCTCGATAGAAATCGATAACATAAATCCCTTCTCTTGGTAAGGAAGCGCTGTACAGGCGGCAAGGACATAGGAAAGAAAAATGACGACGACAGAACTGAATAATTTTAAGAAGATCCTGCAAACCAAGCGGGACGAACTAGAACGAATCGTACGCAACCGCGACGCCATCGCCATCGAAAAGAGCGCCGACGCACTCGACGAAGTGCAGCACGCCTCCGAGCGCGAACTAGCCATCCGCAACCTCGACCGCGAATCGAACCTGCTCCGTCAAGTCCGCTCCGCCCTGCGCCGCATCGACGAGGGAACCTTCGGCATCTGCCATCATTGCGAAGAAGAAATCAGCCCCAAGCGCGTCACCGCCGTCCCCTGGGCATCACACTGTATTCAGTGCCAGGAGCAAGCCGACAGGAATGCTCAAGAAGGTATTGAAGACCTCGAAGACATGCTCGTCGGCGCGGCTTAACCAAAGCCGCCCGGCGAACGGTCCGTCCTTCAAACGTCGCCGGCTCAACTGCGTCCGGCTCTACCTTCTCTGCACTCCTAAATAGCTTGTTGAAAAACCAGGGACTGTCATAGCGCCGATAAAGACGCGGGACATTCCGCTACCCGTTCTACACCCTCCTGCTCCTCGTTAGTTATAGGATGCAAAGAGTCCATGGTCATCCTGAAAACACTTGCCTTCTTTCTCTTGGTTCTGCCCGCCCTTGCGTCCGTGGAAACAGCCCCCGATCTACGCGCTACCACCTGGAAAGCTTTTTGGATCGACGTTCCCGGCGCCTCCCCCCAAGCCTATGGCGTCTACCACTTCCGGCGGACCTTCGATTTACCCTCTAAACCGGACCATCTTTCCATCCATGTCTCCGGCGACAATCGCTACCAACTCTATTTAAACGGCACCCGTGTCTCATGGGGACCCGCGCGCGGCAATCTCACCCACTGGCGATACGAAACAGTCGATCTCGCCCGGTACCTGCGCACCGGAAAAAACGTCCTCGCCGCTGTTGTCTGGAACGATGGCGAAGCTAGAGCCATCGCGCAAGTCACCAACCAAACCGGCTTCCTGCTCGGAGCCGATCCTCCCATGAACGCCCTCCTCGATACGGGTCGCGCTTGGAAATGCATCGAAGACAAGGCCTACTCTCCCCAGCCTCTTCCGCCCGACCAAAAAACCGGCTATTACGCTCTCGCCCCCAACGAAAAGCTTGATGCCCGCCTCTACCCTTGGGGATGGAAAACACCCGATTACGACGACTCCGCCTGGCTCAGCGCTCACGAAATCAGCCATGCTGCCGGTCGCGATGCCCGTGACGCTCCCAACTCCTGGATGCTCGTCGAAAGCGCCCTTCCTCTGGAAGAACAAACCCGCGAACCGGACGGACTCATCCGTCAAGTCATCGGCACTGTCCCTGTCGGCAAGCTCCCCACTCCTTCCTCGCCGCTACAAATTCCCCCGCGCACCACGGCTTCTTTTTTGATCGACAACCGCTATCTCACCACCGCCTACCCCGAGATCACCGTTAGCGGCGGCCAAAGCGCCGTCGTCAGCCTTCACTATGCCGAAACGCTCTACCTCCACAAAAGCGCCAAAGGAGTGCTCGCCGATAAAGGCAACCGCAACCACGTCGAAGGTAAGCAGTTCTTCGGCCCATCGGACACCTACTTGCCCGATGGCGGACTGCATCGCACCTACCGTCCTCTCTTCTGGCGAACCTATCGCTATCTGCGCCTCGACATCGAAACCGCCGCCGACCCGCTCACCCTCGAAGACTTACACGGAACCTTCACCACCTATCCCTTTCAAAAAACCGCCTCCCTCAGCGCTGCGAATAAACAAGAAAACGCCGATATCCAGCAAATCCTCGACACCGGTTGGCGCACCGCCCGCCTTTGTGCGCACGAGACCTACATGGACTGCCCCTTCTACGAACAGCTTCAGTACGCCGGCGACGCCCGCATCCAAATGATGATCTCGCTTTACATGACCGGCGACGCGCGCTTGATGCGAAACGGCATCTCGCTACTGAACTCCTCCCGCACCGCCGAAGGCGCCACCTACAGCCGCGCTCCTTCCCATCTCCAGCAGTACATCCCGCCCTTTTCCCTCTGGTGGATCGGCATGGTCCACGACTACTGGATGTACGTAGACGACCCCGCCTTCGCCAGGCAAATGCTACCCGGCGTCCGCGCCGTTCTCGAGTTCTATGCCGGCTACCAAAAAACCAACGGCTCGCTCAACCGCATGCCTTGGTGGAACTTCGTCGATTGGGCCAAGCCATGGAAGGACGGCGTGCCGCCCGCCAATCCCGACGGCTCCTCCGCCGCCGCGCTCGACTTGCAGCTACTCCTGGCCTATCAGTGGGCGTCAGCCCTGGAACACGCGCTGGGTATCGAAGCCGTCGCTAAAATCGACGAGGCAGCCGCGGAAAAGCTCAAGGCAACGGTCACCGCCCAGTATTGGGATGCTCCCCGCGAACTCTTCGCCGACCAGCCTGCCCACGGAACCTACTCACAGCAAGCGAACACCTTGGCGGTGCTTGCCCACGTCGTGGACGGAGACAAAGCGCGTAACGTCGTCGATCGCTTGTTCCGCGACGTATCCCTTACTCAATCCTCGATTTATTTCCGAGCTTATACAAACGCAACGTTGCGCGAAGTCGGCCTCGGCAATCGGTATCTCGACTCCCTAGCTCCCTGGCGCGAGATGCTGCGGGACGGCCTCACCACCTGGGCCGAATGGAATGGACCCGACGCCCGTTCCGACTGCCACGCCTGGGGCGCCAGCCCCAACTTCGAACTGCTCCGCACGGTCGCCGGCATCGAATCGGCGGCTCCTGGATTCCACCGCGTCCGCATCGCCCCAAACCTAGGCAGATTGACTCATATCAAGGCAACCATGCCGCACCCCGATGGCAAAATCGAAGTCGATTTAAGGCAAACCGCCAAAGGCCTCGAAGCCGATGTGGAACTCCCGCCCGGCATCACCGGCGTACTCGACTGGTCCGGCCACCAACAACCCCTAAAATCCGGCAAAAATCACCTAGACCTTTCTCCAATTCGATCCGACGGTCGTCCGACGCTCCATTGAGCAATAATCTGAACCATGTCGTACTTTGGGAAGCTTTGATCGCTACTCACAATAGGAATCCGTTCAATCAGCGCCGTGGCCCCGATATCGTCATCCATATTTGGATTGAACGGAAATGGTGCGCCAACGGGAGCTTCGCTGTGATGTCGCCGAAGAAGACGCACAAAATGCCAATATCGTAGCTTCCATGCGCAGCAATCGAATTTCCTACCTGCTCACCCACGATACGGCCGATTTTGCCCGCTCCGCGCCCTGGATAGATGTTTTGCCCCTTGTTCCCTAGCAACCGGCGAGGCCTCGCCTTGCCACGGAGCCGCAATTTCGCCGCTCATCAAACGCGGTAATAATTGGTGGTCTCGTTCTGAAAATCGATCACCCGCGCTTGCGCATGACGAACTTGGCCCTGCGCATCTCCATAGCTCACCGGCACGCCATCGCGTACCCACCGGTAAAACTCCTGGTTGTGCTGCACCAGCCACCGCGAAAAATCATGCCGCGTCATCTTACGGACGGCATCCTCCAATGCGGAGATCGGCAACTGGGGATTCAGCCGGACATTCGCCGTTCGCAGATCCCGCGCGAGCACCGCCTCCCGCTTGTCTACCCGCCCCAGCAATCCATTGGGCCCAAACGTCTGGCCTGGTGGCCAAAATTCTTACTAGCAAAAGCTAAGCAACATCGGGCCTGGTGGCGCGGACACTCGTGTCTGCCGTCTCGACAATCGTGTCGAGACCTTTTCGGGGGTGCGCGCTCGACCAAGGATAATCCTCCGCCCTTTCCACCAACTCCGCCTTGACGGGATTGTTTTCGATGTACGCCGCGATGCGCCCGTATTCTGCTTCGTCCCGAACCCAACGATCGTAGGACTCCGCCTGCCAAAACGCCTCACCGGTACGACCCAGCCTCCGGTTGGCCTCGCGAGCGGTGAAGCCCTTCAACGATTGCAGCAAACGGCTGGGCGCGATACGGGGCAGCAGGAGAACATGAACGTGATTGGCCATCACCACAAAAGCTCCTAAGTCGTACTGGCCCAAGGCAACGCCTTTATAGAGGGACTCGACCACCATCGCCGCGAGATGCGGTTGGCGGAGAAACAGCGGTCCACTGCCGGCCCGATCCAAATACCGATCCATCCAAACAAACGCTTCTCCGGCCGAAGCCTTCGCAGGCGGCGGAAATCGGCCTTGGGGGAGACTCCCGTGTAAGTGCCACGTCAAAAACAGCCACTTGCCCGGTGGGTAAGCATGAGGCAGGCGGCGGCGAGAGACGACCATACTGGTAATGTGGCAGCGGCTGCGAGGAGTTCTTCATCGGGAACACTGACTGTGTCTCAATTTTTTGCGGCACGGTGAAGGACGGCATCGACGCATGGAAATCCATTTAACATGGATATATGCTGAGAGTTGCGAAAATGACCCCGTCGAAAAACAACCACCAGAAACCCGCAGTGTCGTATCTGGGAAGAAAATTGCGCCGGATCAGCGAAAAGATCACCGCTTCTGGCGAAAAATCACTGACGCGGCGCGAACTCGAACGGGAACTGACTCAGCGCCGCGGCAGCCTCCGCTAATCCCTCATGATCCGGACCTTTCTAGACAGCGGCGTACTCTTAGCCGCGGCCCGAGCAGCCAGTCAGGACCTGGAACGCGCTTTGCAAATCCTCGAAGACGGAAAAGAGTCTTCCTGACTAGTCCGTTCGTGTATTTGGAGCTAGTCCCCAAAGCAACTTACTGTAAGAAGCGCCTGGAAAAAGCACTCTACGATGAGTACTTTCGGGCAGCCGAGTGGCTTCGAGATTTAAACCAGATTACGGTAGTTGCTCAAGCAGAGGCGGCTAAGTCGGGCTTGGCGGCGATGGATGCTCTGCATGCCGCAGCGGCGCAATTGGCGGAGACCGAAGCGTTCATCACCACGGAGCGACCGGAAAGCCCGTTTACCGATCCTCGCTCATCCAGGTCGTTTACCTTTTCCAATGATCTGCCCCGGTCCGTAATTAGTCCTGCTTCAGTACAGAAATATAGTTTCTGCGGGTACCGGTGCCTCCGAATGACAGCATCACGCCTGTCGCGAACCTGGCCCTGCGCATCCCGGTAGCTCACCGGCACGCCATCGCGCACCCATCCGTGAAACTCCTGGTTGTGCTGGACGAGCGACCGCGAAAAATCATGCCGCGTCATCTTGCAGACGGCGTCTTCCACCGCTGATATCGGCAATTGGGGATTCAGCCGGACAATCGCCGCCCGCAGCTCCCGCGTGAGCACCGCCTCCCGCTTGTCCGTCCGCCCGAGCGTCCCGTCCGGTCCGAAGGTTTCTTTCTTCCACGCGTAGACACTCTCCCAACCGAGCGCTTTTTCCAAATGCTCCGCGAAGGTTGCTTGCACCAGCCGGTCTTCGCTATTGATATCGGTGTAGGCCATGAAGCTATTACTGAACTATACTTTCCTGCAAAATAATACTTCTGGACAGGGTGTCCGCGCCCTCTATAATGCTCTCGATTATTTAGGCGCTCAGGGAGGCGCGCTCACGTTAAACTAAAGAAAATTTATGGTCATCGAAGTCAACGATGCCGGCGAACTCACGCTGCCTCCTGAACTCGTCCAAGCGGCTCCCCATACTCGTCTCGAAGCCGAGCGCCAAGGGGATGCTCTGGTTGTGAAACAGATCGCGGCTGAGGAGAAACGGCTTAGCATCACCACCCTGCCCACGCTTCCCGGGCGGTTTGTCGACGAAACCTCCACCTTCCGCCGCGAAGACCTCTACGGCGATAATGGCCGATAGTCGGCTGTTTCTTGACGCCAACATCCTCGTTTATAGTAGTTTTCCAACTTTACCGCTGTACGAGATCACGCGGAGCCGGTTGGGGGAGTTTGAAGACGCAGGGAATTCATTCTGGATCTGCCGGCAGATTTTGAGAGAGTTTTTAGCTGCGACCACGCGTCCAGGCAACGTACTTCCCTCGCCTGGAGTCACGGATTTGACAGAAATGGTGCGGGAATGGGAGGCACGCTGTCATGTCGCCGAAGACGACGCATACATCACTGAGTATCTGCTGGAATTTATTGGAACGCCCGGCGCCAAAGGCAAGCAAGTGCACGATGCCAATATTGTCGCTACCATGCGGCGTCATCGAATTCCGTACCTCCTCACCCACAACACGGCCGATTTTGCCCGGTACTCGCCATGGATAACTGTTTTGCCTCTTATTCCTTAAGATGCGACTGTTGAGATCGGTGGCCAAGATCATCGCTGTCTCTGGTGCCGAGTACGGCAGCAACCAGTCGGAAAGAAGGATTTTTATCGCTTTGTATTGTTTGAGTCGAGCGGTAAGCGAGGCATAATCGTGATTTCTCGAGCGAATGTCGTAGCTGCCTAAGTAAGCGCCATAGCCGTCGATCACACCAGTGACGTCTGCTTTTTTCGTAAGATTGGTTCAGGTAACGTGGAAAAGGAGTAGCGGAATGGCAGCGGGAGCAGACGCAGTCGAGCGCATTTTTCGGGCCGGGTTTTCGGGGAACATTCGTCGCGGCCAAACAGAGAGTGGCGGCGCAGGATTTTCCACAACAGAAAACGGTATCGATTATACGGTTACCGTCAGTCAGGAATTGGACGAGGATTACGCCAGGATGCGCCCTAATGAGCGCCCAAATTTGGATAACCTTGTCACTCTCCTTCGAAATTCTAAATCTAAGCGTGTTGCCGCT
This sequence comes from Bryobacteraceae bacterium, assembly GCA_965219315.1. Lineage (GTDB taxonomy): Bacteria > Acidobacteriota > Terriglobia > Bryobacterales > Bryobacteraceae > Bog-105. The sequence goes on from CBDCNB010000001.1 coordinate 1,105,096, forward strand.
CGAACAACCGGGATGGTGGTTTTGTAGCAGATACTGCCCAGCTATTTTGCAAACTGACCCACTACCAAACGCCGTGTTCGTGGAGGACCTGGACCAGGACGGAGAAGTTCGCCATCACGCGGTCGGCTTCGCGGTTGGTACCTTGTTGGCCGTCGTGGTGTACGTCGATCTGACCGGGAGAGAAGACAAAGAACGCGTTCGTATTATCTCAGCCCGCAAGGCTGAAGCATTCGAGGAGAGCATCTATGCCGACCAATTCGCATAATAGACCGGAGCGTACCCCGGTCGAAGAACGGACAGGAATCAAGATCAGCGCCAAAACCACTCAGTTGTACGAGCACCGCAATCGCGCGCTCGACGATGACCCGGATGCTGCGCCGCTCGCGCCGGACAAGTGGGCGAACGCGACGCGCCGCAACGAGTATTTCCGCCCGGTGAAGAAGCAACTCACCGTACGGATCGATGCCGACATTCTGGCCTGTTTGAAAACCAAAGGTGGGCAGTATCAGACGCACCTCAACACGGCGCTGCGCAGCCAAATGCAACAAGAGCAGGGTAGTGAGTCAGTTTGAAATTCGCGCGTCGCCATCACTTACTCCTAAGTCTTCCTGCTCCGTCACTCGTGACGCAGAACGATCATCGGGTCCGTTTGCGCCGCTCTGTACGCCGGGATGAAGGCGGCCGCGAGGGAACTACTGAGTAATAGAACACTGGTAATAATCATTGTCTCCGGATCATTGGGCGCTAGACCGAAAAGCAGCACTCTTGCCAAATGAGTGGTAAAGACTGCTGTCAGAATCCCGACCACGATGCCCACGCCCACGATCATGGCTGAATCACGAAGCATGAGACCCACGATTGTTTTCGGGGCCGCTCCCAAAGCCATTCGAATCCCAAGCTCCCGACGCCTCTGCACAACAGCATAGCTCATAATCCCGTATAGGCCCAAGGCAGCAAGGAAGAGCGTCAGTCCCCCAAAAAAACTGGCTACACTTGCCAGTAATCGCTCACGCACCAACGTGTCGTCAATGAGCTGTTGTTGGCGGGTGACCGTGCCGATTGTGAATTGTTGTCCTACTTTACGGCGGAGATCCGTAGCAAGAGATGCTGCGCTTTGCCGCCCGCGCACCTGCAGAAACATCGACATGCCTGGATGGCCTTGTGGAGCAATCCAATCTTCGATTCGGCCGTAGGGGATATAGATCATCGGAGGGGGAGCTTCGCGCAGACTTTCGTACTTGGCGTCTTGCACCACTCCTCCGATCTCCGTCCAAAGCGGAGCATTTGCCAACTTCGTTAATTGGCGTCCGAGTGGATTCTCATTGCCGAAGAATTTGCGTATAAACGCCTCATTGACGATGGCGCGTGGCGGACTCCCAGGAGCACTGTCGCGGGATTCAAAATCCCGGCCATGCAGGAATTTGATACCTAGCGTTTGAAAATAGTCGGTTGAGACAAACAGCAGTCCGGTCGTTGGATCGGCTGGAACTGCCTTGGCAGCCGTCGTGCGAATTCCTATCGATGGCCGCTCGCCCGTAAACAGGCCAGCGGAGGAAAAACTCGCCTGCTCAATACCAGGAAGCCCTCTTACGCGGCGAAGCAGTTCTCTCCGAACGGGCAAGAAGTTCTTCGCGTTGGTGGGGTCTTGAAAGGAGATTTTGGTGATGAGAACACTGTTCGGGTTGAATCCCAAGTACGACGACATAAGATTCACCAGAGTGCGGGTAAATAAAACCGCTCCGACTATCAGCACAAACGACAAGGCCACTTGCGAAGTTACAAGAATCTTTCTTGCCCGTCCGCTGCCGGCTCTTGCGAGCCGCGCACCGTTTTTAAGAGAGCTATGCATGTCTGTGCCGGCTAGACGAAGAGCTGGAAGCACACCGCAAATCAGTACAGTCAAAAACGATAGCAATGATGTGAGTGCTAATAGCCGCAGGTCGATTCCCGTGACCAGTTTTGCAGGCTCATCAGACGGAGTAAGTAGCCAAACTAAGAGAGGTGTTCCCAAGCGTGCAAACAACAGACCCGCACCTGCGGATACCAATGCAAGCAGAAAGCTTTCTGTAATGAGCTGCCGCAGGATCCGGCTCCTTCCAGCGCCGAGTGAAAGTCGAATCGCGATCTCTTGCCGCCTTGTGCTTCCTTTGGCAATTAAAAGATTAGCGACATTTGAGCACGCAATCAGCAGTACCACCCCGACGATGAACATCATGATCTGCAACGGCTGCTGATATTGCCTTCGCAAATACGAGATCCCACCGCCGGCAGATACTCCTTTGATCCGCATGCCCGCCAGAAATCGATCAATTACCTGCTTGGGCGTACCGGGGGGAGCGTGCTGCCGGACGTCCTCCAGCATGGTTTCGTTCATCACCGCTTGCATGGGAGCAGCCGCTTGCGAGATGGTAACGCCAGGATTCAATCGGCCCATGATTCGAAGCCAAAAATTGTGGTTGTTACTAAGATTGTCGGCGGGCGCCATGGAGATCGGCGTCCAAACATCGACCATCTTTCCTACTTCCACACCAAAGAATGCGGCAGGTGCCACGCCAATGATGTCGAATGCATGATTCTCAAACTGAAGCTTGCTTCCAATCGCGCGTTTGCCCTTCCGGAATCTGCTCTTCCATAGGTGATAGCTAATCACAGCAACCGCATGCTGCCCCGGCACTTCGTCGTCCTCAGGAGAAATCATTCGTCCTTCAACCGGATGTACGCCAAGTACTCGAAAGTAATTACCGGATACTGTTTGCTGCATCAGCCGCTCTGGTTCAGTGCGGCCAATCGAGATTACAGCCAAATCGGCAGCTTGGTAAGCCATCAGCTCAGCAAGTTGGCTGGTACGCTTCTGCATTCCCCGATAGAGGACGTAAGAGCCGCTATCCCCACGGGAATCGTTGGCGTTTCCATCGGCCCTCACTGTTCGGAACAATGAAGCGGGATCTCTCACGGGAAGCATGCGCAGTAAAAGCGCATCGGCAACGCTAAACGTGGCAAGGTTCGCCCCCATCCCGAGAGCCAGAATGAAAATGACGAGTCCGGTAAATCCGGGCGCGCGCCGGAAGGTGCGGATTGCGTAGCGCAGGTCTTGCGCTACATGCGATAACCAGGCGATCCCGCGCTCATCGCGACACTCCTCTTTGGCGTTCTCTAACGCTCCGAAATCAACGCGTGCACGCCGCCGGGCCTCATCCACGCTCATCCCTGCCTGTATGTGCTTTTGGGCCTGCAATTCGAGGTGAACAGCAATCTCTTCCTGAAGCTCTGTTTCCACACGACGCCGGAGAAGCAAAGCGCGAAAGCGCAACAATAGGTCATTCCAGTTCATCTCAAGCTAGCTCCAGGATGCGGCCAATTGCCAACGTTAGCCGAGCCCAGTTTTCCCGTTCCAATTCAAGTTGCTTTCTGCCCGGCGCCGTCAATCGATAAAAACGGGCACGCCGGCCCAATTCAGACGTTTTCCACTCCGCATTAATCCAACCCCGATGCTCAAGGCGGTGAAGAGCGGGATAGAGCGAGCCTTGATTCACCTGCAGCACGTCTTCCGAGATCTGTTGAATCCGCTCTGAGATCGACCACCCATGCATCGGACCCGCAGCCAAGGTTCGCAGGATCAACAAATCTAGCGTGCCCTGAAGAATATCTAGTTTGGATTCCGGGTTTTTCATGCTGTCGAACATCTACAGTATATGGTTGTGATGTCGGATGTCAACAACAAAGTCGGGTTTTTTAAAATATTGAACCGATTGCGCCTGTCGCGCCGGAGAGCATCGCTTGGTGACTAGTGCTATTCACCCTTCGGAGTTTCCAGACCATCTTCAATGCGACTGACGGTCTCCGGCACCTGCGCCCCGTCCACTTCCGCCTCCTCCGCCCCCGCCACCCACTCCTTCATCTCGGCAAACGGCACCTCGCCCCCGCGCTCCTTCGGCGTCGGCAGATTGCCCACCCCGGTCGGCCCCGCATGCTGCCCCGGTGTTTCTTTCTCCCGCTCCACCACCCGCTGCCAGGTTTCGTACGTCATCCGCTGAATGCCGCACCCGCCCCGCTCGTCCACCGCGCATAGCGGACAAAATAGCCCCGCCGCCGTCTTCTCGCATTGGGTCGGATCATGCAGATTCGTCCACGCATACTCGGGCGGCACGCCGTTGGGAAAGTTCATCCGCCGGTACACCATCTGCGGCATCACCCCGTTCTCTTGACTTGCCGCCGCCTGCTCCCGCAACTCGTCGTTCGTGGGCACATACAACGTCGTGGTGACCCCATCGACGACCCGCCCCTCCACCCACTGCTCCAGCACCCGGAACACCGGTTTCTTGTTCTTGCCCCGCCCCTCGTACACCACCCGGCTCTGCGTCGCCGCCTGCTGCCGCGCCTCGGCCTGCGCCGCCGCCCGCTCCTCCTGCTGCCGATCCTTGCGCAACTGCCGCACAATGGTCAGCGACCGCTGAAACGACCGCTCGGCGGTGGTCTTATACCGCACAATCCGCTCCAGCAGCCGGAACTGCTCGTCGCTCCAATCCGCCGCCGAACTCTCGCCCAGCCGCTCCTCCACGTCGGCATATCGCCGCTCGGCCCGCCGCAGAAACCAGCAGTGCCGCGCCAATTGCTCCACCATCTCGCCTTCGGCCGCCGACTCGGGCGGATACTGCACGAACCAGGTCTCGCGCAGGTCGGCGAACTCCTGCTCGTTCTCCCCCGGCAAAAACAGCTTCTGCGAGGTCAGCCCATGCGTCCGCGCATTCTGCGACGAAACCGCCTTGCCCTCCGGCGTCTTCGGCCCGGTACACTGCCAATAGCGCGGCTCCGGCGCAGGCGGCTCGGCCCGCAGCTCTTCTTCCCGCTTCTGCGCTTCCGGCGACCCCGCGAGAAAGAACCCCGGCGGCAGCCCACCGGTCTTCGAAATCACGTCGGCCGCGCGCAAGCCGGCCTCGGCCCGCTTCTGCTCCTTCTCCTTGTGGCGATCCCGTTTGCGCATGTAGCCGTGGCTCTTCCTAAACCGCCCAGTCTCGCCCACATCCCCGTTCACCGGCCCTAAAAAAAAAGAAATCTAAACCTATGCAAAAAAAAGACTTACAATATTTCACCCATCTGTGACCACCCGCTCGCACCACCCACTCGGGCCACCACCCCGCACCCCAAATACTTCGTTTCGCAAAAATCCCCCAGCTCGGCCGAACCGAGCGCCGCAGGCATTTGGCCGCACCGCAGGTGCTTGGACGCGCCGCAGGTGCCTTCAGTAATCTAAGAAGTACCTCCCATGCTCAAGCATCTAGCCATCTACCTCCTTGCCGCCGCAGCGTCGCCTGCCGCGCCGATCTTCCAAGCCGCCTCCACCTCTGCGCCCGCCCCCGCCAAACCAACCGAGCGCGTCATCGGCACCATCGCCACCGTCGACCCCTCCTTCAAAACCATCACCGTGCAGGACGACAAAACCAAAACCGACTACTCGGTCTCCCTCGAAAACACCAAAACCTTCCTCAAAGTCGCCCCGGACTCGAAGGACCTCAAAACCGCCGCCCGCTTCGACCCCAGCGATCTCAAAGTGGGCGACCGCGTCTCCGTCCGAGGCTTCAAAATGGAAGCCGCTCCCAACGGCGTTGCCGCCGCCAGCGTTCTCCTCATGTCCGCCCGCGATCTCCAACAAGCGCATCGCAACGAAATGCAGGCTTGGCAGCAAAGCACCGCCGGCATTGTCGATTCTGTCGATGCCGCCACCAAACAGCTCAAGGTGAACATTCGCACCCCCGAAGGCCCAAAAGTCATGGCCGTTGACGGCACAAGCGCCAGCTTCACCCGCTACTCGCCCGCCTCGCCCAAAGCACCGGTGGCCTCCGAATTGAGCGACATTCGCCCCGGCGACCAGATCCGGGTCATTGCCGAACACCGTGAAGCCGGAGCCATCATTGTCGCCAAGAAAATCTACTCGGGAACCTTTCGCACCGTCGTCGGCACCATCGCTTCCATCTCCCCGGACGCCAAGGAAGTCACGGTGAACGACCGCCGCACCAAACAGCCGGTGCAATTCACCATTACCGGCGCGTCCGCCGTCCGCCAGCTCCCGCCGCAAGCCGCCATCGGCCTGCTCCACCGCTCCCCGGGAGCCTCCAAAGATCTCTCGCAAACCCTCGACAGCCTGCCCAAACTGGACATCTCGTCTCTCAAGCCCGGCGAAGCGGTCATTGCTTCGGGCGGCACCGGTCCGAACCATGAAGGGCTCACCGCCACCAACATCGTCACGGGCGTCGAACCGCTCCTGCAATCCGCCCCCGCCGCCCGTCGTCGCGGCAATCAATCTTCGGGAACAGGTAACGATTGGAGCCTCGATCTCGCCATACCCTCTGAATAGAATGTGGCTTGGATATCTCCGCCGCCACTCATCATCGTCGCCAGAGGTTTCATGAGTCCAACTGTTTTTGGGAATGCCCGATTGATCGCGTTCCTCGCCCTGTTTTCGGCAATTGCCTTCGCCCAGCCCCAAGCCCCGGCCCATCCGACCCAGCCCGGTGCCGTTCCAGCCCAGCGCAGCGCCATTCCAGCCCAGCGCAGCGCCATTAATGTCCCGCGCGGTAGAAGCGTCGTCACCGGTACGGTCAAAGACACCACCGGCGGCATCATTCCCGGTGCGGTCGTCACCTTAACCGGCCCTAACAGCGAAGCGCAAACCACCCCAACCGCCGGCGACGGCACCTTCGCCTTCAAAGGCATCGCTTCCGGTGCCTACACGGTCGTCGCCACCTTCCAGGGTCTCCAACAAAACGGTACCCTGCCCGTCGACGTCAAATCCGGCCAGATCGCCAACGCCAACATCATCCTCGCCGTCAGCGAACAGAAGCAGCAGCTCGACGTCACCGAATCCGACAACCAGGTCAGCGTGGACCCGGCCAACAACGCCAGTTCCACCACCCTCACCGGCCAGGATCTCGAAGCTCTCCCCGACGATCCCGACGATTTGCAGGCCGACCTCCAAGCCCTCGCCGGCCCTTCCTCCGGTCCCGGAGGGAATCAGATCTACATCGACGGTTTCAGCGGTGGCACCCTCCCGCCCAAGCAGTCCATTCGCGAAATCCGCGTCAACTCCAACCCCTTCTCCGCCGAATTCGACAAGCTCGGCTATGGCCGCATCGAGATCTTCACCAAACCCGGCACCGACAAGTTCCACGGGCAGGGCTACTACACCATCAGTGACGACGTCTGGAACTCTCGCAACCCGTTTCTCTCCGTCAATCCGCCCTTCCGCACTCAACGCTTCGGCGGCAATATCAGCGGCCCTATCACCAAGGCCGCCAGCTTCTTTCTCGACGTCGATCGCCGCAACATCGACGACAACGGCATCATCAACGCCACCGTACTCGACAATGCGCTGAACCCTGTCCGCACGCAAAACTTCTTCCCCACCCCGCAGCGTCGTCTCTCCGTCAGTCCCCGCGTCGATTGGCAACTCGGCCAGAGCAACACCCTCAGCTTTCGTTACCGCTATGAGTCGAACAACAAAACACCCACCGGCGTCGGCTCATTCTTCCTGCCCGGCAGCGGCTACAACTCTTCGGAAACCGAACACCTCGGCCAAATCGTCGACACGTTCGTCCTCGGCCCCAGCGCCGTCAACGAAACCCACTTCATGTTCGACCGCACCACCGAGTCTTATCAAACCCAGAGCAATGCCCCGCAACTCAACGTCACCAACGCCTTCGTCAGCGGCGGCTCCGGACGCGGCTCCTCTTACGACGTAGAGGATTACTACGAACTGCAGAACTACACCACCATCACCCACGGCCGGCACACCACCAAATTCGGCCTTCGTATCCGCGCCTCCAAAATCGACGACTTCTCCAACAAAAGCTTCAACGGTACCTACGCGTTCCTCGGCGGTCGCGGCTTCAGTATCGGTTCCGGCGGCAACATCGTCCCCGACACCCAGCAAAGCTCCATCCAGCAGTACCAACTCACTCAAATGCTGCTGCAACAAGGTGCCCCGCAAAGCGAAATCCTGGCCAATGGCGGTGGCCCCAGCCGCTTCACCATCACGCAAGGCAATCCCTACCTCAGCTTTTATCAACTAGATTTCGGCCCCTTTGTGCAAGACGATTGGAAAGTCCGGCAAAACTTCACCCTGAGCCTCGGCCTGCGTTGGGAATCGCAGACCAACATTTCCGACAACAGCGATTGGGCGCCTCGCGTCGGCTTCGCCTGGTCTCCTGACTCGCGCGGCGCCGGCGGCCACGGAAAAACCGTCATCCGCGGCGGCTTCGGCCTCTTCTACGACCGCTTCAAATCCAGCAACGTGCTCAACGCCTACCGCTTCAACGGCCAAACCCAAATTCCTTACATCGTCACCGATCCGGCGCTGTTGCTGCCCTACTTCGTCGCCGGCGCCACGCCGCCCACGCAAGAGCTCACCGTCGATCCCCGCTTCAACTCCCTATACCAACTCGATAAAGCCCTGCGCGCGACCTATCTCATGCAAACCGTCATCGGCGTCGAGCGCCAATTGTTCAAGCGCACCACCCTCACCGTGAACTACACAAACTCGCGCGGCAACCATTTGCTGCTCACCCGCGACATCAACGCTCCGTACCCCGTTTCCCTGGGCACCGGTACCTTCCTGCCCCGTCCTTTCGGCGGCGTCGGACCGATCTACAACTACGAATCCAACGGGATCTTCCGCCAAAACCAACTCCTGATTAACGTGCGCGCGCAACAAGGCCGCTGGCTCACCTTGTTCGGCCGCTATGTTTACGGTTACGCCAACAGCGATACCGACGGGCTCTCCACCGTGCCTTCGAACCAATACGACTTAGCCACCGACTACGGGCGCTCGGCTCTCGATTACCGCCAATCTCTGTTCCTCGGCGGCTCGCTGTCCGCGAAATGGGGATTGCGTTTCTCGCCCTTCATCATCGCCCGCACCGGCATTCCCTTCAACATCACCACCGGGACCGATCTTTACCAAACCGGCTCGCTGGCCCCCACCGCCCGGCCCTCCCTCGTCGGCAATCCAACCGCCGATACCATCGACACCTCCTTGGGCTATCTCAATCCTGTTCCCCTCCCCGGCCAGCGAATCATTGAGCGAAATGCCATCTCCGGTCCGGGCTATGTGGGCATCAATCTTCGCGTCAGCAAAACCTGGGGCTTCGGAACCACGAAGTTCGCCGGTCCGTCCGGCGGCGCCAGCGCCGATCAGGGCGGTGGGCACGGCGGTCGCTATCGCGGCTTCGGCAACACAAGTAGCGAACATCGCTACAACCTCACCCTCACCGTGAGCGGCCGCAACATTCTGAACCACGAAAACCTCAACACGCCGAATGGCGCGCTCACCTCGCCCTTTTTCCTCCAATCCACCGGCATCACCGGCGGCTACGGAGCCGAAGCCACCGCCAGCAATCAACGCCGCTTCGATTTACAGTTGCGCTTTGCCTTCTGAAGTCATCTATAACTTGAAAAGGAACCGCAATGATCCATCTCGACCCCACCAACTACACTTCGGAGTTTTACCTTGGCCCGAACGACGGCGTTAGCCGTGGCGACCGCGCCGATACCGGCGATGAAGAAGCCGCCCCCGACGAAATGGGCACCGGCGATGCACACGCCACCGGCGACCCCACCGGTTTCGGAGGAACCACCTCCATCCGCCAACCCTACGGCAGCAGTGATGTGGACCTGGATGAAGACGGCCTCGGCGCCGAAGACATGGAAGTTCTCCCCGAGGACAACCGTTCTCTCGGCCTAACGAATACCGACGCCGTTCCGGCCGACGATTGGGCCGCTGACTCCGGTCCTACGCGAAATCCCGACAGCAAGCGTCAAATTTAAAACCGTTGAAACGCTCAGTCCTCTTACTATTCGTCGCGTTTGTTGCCCTGCTTGCCTGCCGCCTCGTTTGGGGCGGCGGCAGATACAATCTCGAAGACCAGCGTCTCCATAATCTGATGCACTGGAAAGCCGGCGAGACGATCGCGGAAATCGGCGCGGGCGAAGGGCAAATGGCATTCGATGCGGCGCAGGTGGTAGGGCCTGGTGGACACGTCTATCTCACCGAACTGAACAAGGCAAAACTCGGCCGTCTGCGCAAGGCTGCTGACAACCATCACTATTCCAACGTCAGCGTCCTTGCGGCTGGCGAAATCAGCACCAATCTCCCCGCCAATTGCTGCGACGCCATCTTCATGCGCCGCGTCTACCATCACCTGGTGCAGCCAAAAGAAACAGACGCCTCCATCTACCGAGCCCTGAAACCAGGCGGCCTCCTCGCCGTCATCGATTTCCCGCCTTCTTCCTGGCTATCCCCTGTCTCAGGTCTTCCACCCAGCCACGGCACGGCGCACGGCATCGCCAAAAATCTTCTGATCAACGAATTGCAGTCGACGGGATTCGTTCTTGTCGATCAACCAAAAAACTGGCCCGACCACGAATTCGATGATTACTGCATAATCGCCCGAAAACCCGCAAAATAAACTTCTTTCCCCGAATCTCAAACAACTTTGATATGATTTGCCCCCAGAGGTCGGACTATTCATGTTGTATTTGCCAGGTAAAGCATCTCAACTTCTCGCGCTGTTCTTCTCCCTTTCCATTTTGACTTTCGCTCAGGATTTCCGGGCTACGCTCACGGGACAAGTGACCGATCCATCGGGGTCGGCCATCCCCAATGCGAATGTCAAGATCAGCAGCAACGCCACCAACGAAACTAAGCAGGTAAAAACCAACGACAGCGGTGCTTACACGGTTCCCTATTTGAATCCCGGGGACTACACTCTTCAGGTCACCGCCAACGGATTCGAAACCGCCAAGCGCACCAATGTCGTTCTGCGGGTCGCTCAAACGCTGAGCCTACCCATTCACATGACCGTCGGGCAGATGTCGCAGGAGGTAACGGTCGTCGCTCAGCAAAATGCCGTCGATACCGCCACCGCCGATCGCGGTCTGGTCTTCGATCCCCTCAAAGTCCAGCAGTATCCTTTGAACGGGCGTCAAGAGTACATGCTGTTGGCACTCACTCCGGGTGTGCTTTTCGGACAAGAGCAGTTCGGCGCAAATGGCTTTTCCGGTACCCGAGGCTGGGACTCGAACAACAACTATAAGATCAACGGCGGCCGGCCCGGAACCAGCATCTTTCTGCTGAACGGCGCGCCCATTAACGATTACAACGGTAACTGGGAAGTGTCGCCCAACATCGAATCCGTCCAGGAATTCAAAGTGATGACCAACGTCTACGATTCGCAGTACGGGCGCATGGCCGGCGGAGTCGTCAACACCACCATCAAATCCGGCACCAACGAGTGGCACGGCGATGTGTTCGACTACTGGCGTAATTCGATACTGGACGCCAACACCATTCAGAACAATGCCGTCGGAGCGCCGCGCGGCTACCATAATCAGCACCAATTCGGAGGAGTCGTCGGCGGTCCCATTCGCAAAGATAAAGACTTCATCTTCGGGAGCTTCGAAGGTTTCCGCGAAGTCGTCCCCTTCCCCACCGTCTCCAACACGGTTCCCAATTTCCTGCGCAGCGGCCAGGACTTTGGAAACTATAAAATCTACGATCCGCTGACCACCCACGCTTGCGTCGGATCGGTCTGCCAAGGATCGGCCTACATTCGCGATCCGTTCCCGAACAACATCATCCCCCTGAATCGCATCAGCCCCATCGGCCAGAAAATTCTTTCCTACTATCCGGCGGCAAATAGTGTCGACCCGAACAAGCTCACGCAGAATTTTGTCGCCGCCGGAAATAAAGGGCGCTATCAATACAATCAACCGATGGTTCGTTGGGACCACGTCTTTAGCGATACCGATAAGCTCTACACGCTATTCGCTTACCAGCACGGCACCGAATTCCGGAATTCATCAGGGTTTCCGGCACCAGCCGGCTCCGGCGACATCAACTCCGCCCGCACGCCGCAGGTCTATGTCGCTGATTGGACGCATGTCCTCTCGGCCACAACCGTGCTCGACGTGCGCGGCTCGTTCAGCCGCTATACGCAGCTCTTCCCCCGACACACCGATTTCAATTTTCTGGCCGATCAGTTGGGCATCGGGCAGAACTTCGACGCGCCGACCGCCAATCAAAACACCGCCCCGGTGATCGGCTTATCTTCTTACACGCAGCTATTCGGCCTCTTCAACTCGGACTCCGTCAGCTTCAGCACCTATAACCAATACGATTTCTCCCCGAGCCTTACATTGACGCGCGGCAAACACACCATTCACACCGGCTTCGAATTCATCTACACCGCCTTGGGCCAGAACAGTACCGGCCAGAATTACGGCCAGTTCAATTTCAATCAGTTCTGGACCCAACAACTTTCCGACAAAGGGCAAGGCCAATTCGACGGGAGCTCGGTGGCCGATTTGCTGCTGGGCTATCCAACCGGTACGGACAGTCGGGTGGATAATAACGCAGCGTTCTATCGCACCCGTACCTATTACGCCGGGTATATCCAGGACAGTTGGAAAATCCTGTCTCGTTTCACCATCGACATGGGCATCCGCTACGATGTGCAGGTTCCCTGGAAAGAACGCTACAACCAACTCAACTCCGGATTCGACTTCAGCGCGGTAAACCCCTATAGCGACCAAATCATCGCAAACTGGAACAGGCTCCGGACACAATACAATGCCACTCATCCCAATGATCCATACGGTGGTTATCCGGCCCCTCCGGCACAGATTTTGGGCGGTATTCGCTTCGCGGGCCAGAATGGCCGGTCGGATCGCGCCTACGCGACCGATTACACCAACGTTCAACCGCGAATCGGCTTTGCCTGGCAGGTGCGAAATAACACCGTGGTGCGATTCGGCGGCGGCCTCTACTACCAGCAGCCTTCCCAGACAAACACCACCAACGGATTTCAGCAATCCACTCCCTACAATGCAACGCTCGATGGCCTGACACCCTCCGGAGCGCTCAATGCCGCCGGGGCGTATTCGCTCAATCAGCCATTTCCCAACGGAATCGCTCCGATTCCTGGCGCCAGTCTCGGCCTGGCCACCAACGTCGGCAACGGTATCGGCTTCGACGCTTACAACTACCGCATACCGCGAACGTGGGAGTATTCCTTCGGCATTCAACAAGCCCTGCCGTGGAGCATGATCGTCGATCTGGCTTATACCGGAAATTATGCGCTTTACGAACCGGTCAGCTTCAACCAGGGCTATCTTCCTTACAACACCTTCTTCCAGGGCCAAGCCAATCCTACTTATCTGAACCGAACCTTGCCGAACCCGTTCTATGGCGTTCTACCCGGCAACACCTCGTTAGGCGGTCGCGCACAGGTCGGAGCCAGCTCGCTGCTCAATTCTTATCCTCAATTCGACGGCAGCGTCACCAACTATTTGGGCCAGTGGGGCTACTACCGCTACGACGCCCTCTCGCTGCAGCTCGAAAAACGGCTGAGCTCGACCAGCAAAGGAAACTTCACGTGGGTTGTTTCGTACACCTTCTCAAAGGCGTTCGAGGCAAACCATCGCCTGAACAATTGGAACTACAACGAACCCATCTTGCATGAGCTTGATTACCAGGACAAGCCGCAAACCATCGCGTTCAGCGGCGTCTGGGACCTGCCGTTCGGCAAAGGTCGCAGCTATGCCTCCAATATTCAAAACCCGATATTAAGCGCTTTGGCCAGCAACTGGAAGTTCGATTGGATTTTCACCTACTACTCGGGATATCCCACCGGATGGCCGGACCTGGTCCTGAATACCAATGTTCCGGGCTGCAGCTCGTGGTCGGTACAGAACCAGAACGCGCAGCACTGGTTCAATAATGATAAGAACTGCTATTCGACTCGCGCACCGTACACGCTGCACACGAATCCGGACCGCTTTCCGAATATACGCGATCCTGCCGAACCAAATGCGAACCTGGCATTCGAGAAGTCATTCCCGTTCAGCGAGCATTATAAGTTCACATTCCGCGGCGAAGTGTTCAATGTAGCAAACACTGTAGTCAGGCCGGGACCTAATACTGACTTCAACTCGGACAATTTCGGAAAGTTACCGTTGACACAGAACAATTTCCCGCGAGTGTTCCAGCTTGCGGCTAAATTCTATTTCTAACGGGAAAATACAAAACAATTCGGCCGTCGACATGGCGGCCGAATCGCCCTCTCGTATAAGGTGATAAGGAGCGAGGCAGCGATATATTGCGATCCGACATCGGGACAGTTCAATCCACACTAGACGACCAAAAATCTTTACAGGCCAGATGGCGTGATTTAGATAACGCCGAAGACCGGCTTGAGTTTTTTCGGCAATTACCTCGCGAAGAAGCAACCGAGCTTTTCCTCAACTTGGATTCACGAGCGCAGGCCAGGCTTCTGCTGTCGTTGCCCGCAGGCGAGCACCGGCTTTGGCTAAGATCGCTGGCTCCCGATGACGCGGCCGACCTGATTCAGCAGGTTCCGGACAGCGAACATGCCGAGCTGATGGCGCAGCTGGATGACAGTACCCGCAAGGAGGTACAAGCTCTACTCGCTTACCAGGAAGACGATGCCGGCGGGCTGATGAGCCCTCGTTTCGCGCGAGCGCGGCCGGACATGACTGCCGACGAGGCCATCACCTATCTACGCTTACAGGCCCCGCGCCTAGAAACGATTTACTACATCTATGTTTTGGATGAGCAGCAGAGAGTGCTCGGGGTGTTATCGTTCCGAGACTTGTTTTCCGCCGACCGAAACAAATTATTAAGAGACATCATGCGGCGCCAATTTGTTTACGTCGCACAAGACACCGACCAGGAGCACGTCGCCGCGCTGTTTCGCGAACATCATCTGCTGGCCGTACCCGTCGTGGATGAACAGCGGCGCATGCAGGGCATCATTACGGTGGACGACATTGTATCGGTACTACAGGAAGAGGTCAGCGAAGATATACAACGTATCGGCGGAACCGAAGAACTGGGTGGCCCGTATCTGGAGATCGGATTTTGGGAGATGGTCCGCAAGCGCGCGGGCTGGTTAACAGTTCTTTTCGTGGGTGAAATGTTGACCGCGACCGCAATGGGCTTCTTCGAGAAAGAAATCGCGAAGGCAGTTGTCCTTGCCCTGTTTTTGCCGCTGATTATCAGTAGTGGAGGAAACTCCGGGTCCCAAGCGACAACATTAGTGATTCGCGCCATCGCGCTCGGCGAGTTGCGGCTTCGAGACTGGCTGCGCGTCATACGCCGGGAGTTCTTTATGGGAATCGTGCTCGGACTGATCCTGGCAGTGATCGGTTTCGCCCGCATTCTGATCTGGCAGAACTTGAAAGGCACTTATGGCCAGCACTATCTTCTGATTGCCTTTACCATTAGCGGCAGCTTGATCGGGGTGGTGACCTTCGGCACTATCGCAGGTTCCATGCTCCCGCTTCTTCTCAGGCGATTAGGACTGGACCCAGCCACTGCCTCCGCTCCTTTTGTTGCGACACTGGTGGACGTGACCGGGCTAATTATTTACTTCACCCTGGCGGCGTGGATTTTGCGTGGGACGCTGCTTTAGTCGAGAAACGGCGAGCCGGTTCTCAGAACTTGTATTTCGGCGGAGTGACGCCTTTTAGACGAAGATAAACCTCCGCCTGGCCGCGATGATGGGCGGCATGAGTAAACCCACCCCAAAAGCGCTCGAACACAGTGGACTGCCTCTCGCCTTCTCCCACCGTCTTCATCAGTTGACTATCGTCCATTTTCTGAAGGCCTTCGATGCAGAAATCATATGCTGTCGTGATGTCCTTCATCGTTGCTACCTTGCCGTTCTCTGCTTTTGCATTTGCGAGCGGATTGGAGCTTCCTATCGCAGCAGAACAGTAGTTTGCGGCTCCTTTGGCAATATGCTCCATCTGTTGACCAAAGCTCATCTCCTCACTCGTCGCCTTAAATGCGTAGCTGTCCACGGGCATGGCATTAGCGACCGCCAGCGAGAGAGTCTTGGAAGTTTGCCAATGCTTCACCAATGTGTCAACTAGAGAATGAGAGTTTTGGGCTTGAGCCAGGGGGAGGAAAGAGGAAGAAAGTACCAGAAACGAGGCGAGTTTTAAATGTTGATTCATTGTGTGGCCAAAGTCATTCTATACTAATGCGGTGGCGTATCGAGCGCCGAAATATTTGATCGGTGATTCGTTTTTTATTATTCCTCAGCTTCTTAGTCGGCGCGGATTTGGCGCACCCCCCCTACCTTTCGGCTGAATCGATTGCGGTTCGCCATGCGGAAGGAACGGTCCATGGCTTCTTGGTATTGCGCAATAGCGACGGCAAGATTATAGCCGCTGGCGATCTTGTACAAGTAGTTCATGGTGAAAAAGTAACTTCGCGGCTGAAGTTCGAGTTTAAAGACGGGTCGACAGATGACGAGACGGCTGTTTTTTCCCAGAAAAGTCATTTCCTGTTAATTAGCGATCACCATATCCAGAAAGGCCCTTCGTATCCTAAGCCCATAGATATGGCTTTTCAAGTATCCACCGGTAAAGTCACGATCCGTTTCACGGAGAACGGCAAGAAGAAGGTGGACACCAGCCACGTCGACCTTCCGCCCGATTTGGTTAACGGCATGATCATCGACGTGCTGAAAAACATTGACCCTAAAAAGGCCGTCACGGAAGTATCGTACTTGGCGGCGACGCCAAAGCCGCGGGTCATCAAACTCAAACTATCACCGCATGGCGAAGAAACATTCTCCGTTGCGGGCGAGCAGCACAAAGCCACTCGTTTTATAGCCAAGGTGGATCTAGGTGGTCTTGCAGGCCTTGTTGCGCCGATGTTGGGTAAAGAACCGGCTAATACGAACGTTTGGGTAGTGGAAGGAAAAGCGCCCGCGTTCGTGCGGTCGGAGGGACCGTTATATCTGAGCGGTCCCATCTGGAGCATCGCGATGACGAGTCCAGTTTGGCCGGAGTCTTCGCACGCCGGACATTGATGGCGGTACGGAAGAGTTCGATGCTAGCGCGAATTTGAAGGGCACTGAATCCAGCTACTAAACGCAACAGGGTGTTGTTGGAGAAGGGGTTTCAGATCCTCATCGTTCTCGAATTGTTCCGGAGGAATGGAGCAGTTCTTGGCAGCGTCCTTAATCTCCCTCACCGCGCCTTCCATGTCATGTTGCTTTATTCGCAGGCAGGCGAGATTGTAGTGGGAGGCATCTCCGATTGAATTAAGGCTCTTTTGATATTTCTTTGCTTTCTGGCCGCCAGTGAAGAATTCGATGATCGGATGGGTGTCGGATTCTAGCATGTAACCGAAATTCCGAAAGTCACGCGCAGGAACAGTCTGCAGGCACTCAATAGAGTCGCGTTCGCTTTCAAATGAAGCTTCGGCATTTCCCCAATCTTTTTGCGCGAGATAAGCGTACCCAAGATCCAGGTTGGCGCCGATGAAGTGCGGATCGATCCGCAAAACCTCTAGAAATTCTCGCTGGGCGCGTTTGTATTCTCTACGCGATTCGTACTTTAGTCCTTCTTTGAAGTGAGTGTTGGCACTCGTGTTGTTTGCCGGAGTCGGCAGACTTAAGTTGCAGTTACCATAATGCCGATCCGGTCCAATCCAGTGAAGAGAAATAACTATGCTAATCACGGCGAGAATGCTTGCGACAGTGGTGAGCTCCAGCAATAACTTCAATAAGTGAGGTCGTTTTTTGTTTTTGATTTCGGCCTGCTGGTCCGCCACATTCTTTTCGGGTGTCATGATGGACCTCGTTATGACCGATGGGTTAGCCTGATTTCCACAGCGATTTGGCCGGGTTGAATATGAGGATCGCGGCGGCTGTCGACCACCACCACTTGCGAGGCGTTGACGGACGAGTCGTCAATCTCTATTTTTAATGCTTTGCTACCTTTTTGGGCTTTTTCGAGAAGATGCACGGAGTTGGCGGCAGCCACGACGGTTTCTGTTTCGTTGGCGGGCGACGGCGTCTGATCGGGCTCCTCATTGGCGTCAGCGGTCAGTTTCAGTTTGAGAAGAATCTGGCCGGGATGCTCGTCGAAAACAAACCAGGCACGACTGGAAGGCAGGACCACTTCCGACTCCTTCGTGACGCGTCCGGAAAGCTTACTCGTCGGAAAAAGCAGCTCCGGCTCAGAGCCGTCCTCGCTTTGAAAGATCACCAAATTTCCAGTGACATTACTGTTGAGATGAATGCGGATTCGGTCGCCGGTGTGAAAGACGCGGCTGGCGTTTACCTGCGTGACTTCGCCATTCGTTCTTAGCAGCTCTACGTGAAACATCAAGCCTGTCACGGCGGGTACTTCAACAATCGCCTGTTTGTTCGAGGACGTTTTTTGCTTGCGGGAGACGGAAGGACTTTCAGCTTTTTCCAATATCATCGGCCGGTTGGTCAGGGAATCGATGAATAGGGCCTTCGCGCCTTTTTGCGTATCGCCAGATTGTCCGAAACAAAACGCAGCAGATAAAGTTCCAGCGGCAATGGCCGATAGTTGTCGATACATGTGGCAGTTCCTCCGATCACATGGTAAAAAGTGTCTTACTCCAACGGGCTGCCGATGACGATATCGATGTTCTCGCCGACGGGCCACATCATGGGTGTTTGCACCGCATTCTTGGCTTTTTGAACTTGGTAGGGGAGCTCGTTGTCCAAGGAATTGAAGAGTTGAGTCACGGTGCCGAGGCCATTGCGTTGTTTCATGGCGTGAAGGAGGCATTCGGTGAAGAAACTATTTGTTCCGCCTTCCCAGGACATTTGAGATCCGGAGCTGGAGACGATCACAACGCGCCCGGTTCCCTGCGCAATGCGCCCGTAAGAAGCTTCGGGCACCACAGCCAGCCCTTTCGATCCTTTTCCGATCCAGCGCACTGAATCGCCGCTGTAACAGGTATCGAGGAACGCCACAATGCGCTTGGCCCGAAGATGATCGAAGACCTTCTTCAGGTCTTCCATGGGAAATGCGCTGGAAAGCAGCGAGTCGACTTTGGTGTCGTAGGTGACGATATAGCCGGTTTGCGCATCGCCGGAGGCGTACTTGTCCGACTCAGAAGAGAGTCCGTGGGAGCTGATATAAAGAACGACTAAGTCATCCTGCCGGGCGCGAGAACTGACGTAGTCGATCTGCGACATCAGGCAGCTGAGCGTCGCCTGATCGTCGGTCAATACACGGACGTGCTGGCCATCATCGCGAAAGCGGCCGACATTCGGGTCTGTCAGAGCATGGGCAAAGTCCTTGGCGTCCTTGGCTGGACATTCCAGTTCGTTCTGTTTGCCAAGATAGGCAAATTTGCCTATCCCTACGACCAGCGCCCATTTATCCCGAACAACAGAGTTTTCCCGCACCGGCTGTTGACCGGTGATTTTGCGCCCATCCAGATCTTGCGCGTGCTTTGCCAGTTCGTCCGCTTTGGTCGGATTCAACAACACATCGCGGTAAACGCCGGCCAACTTGCGCATCACCACGGGGCTGGTAGAGCAGGTTTGCTCGGCATCTTCGAGGAGCGATTGAGTAGTTTTCAGGTCGCCGGACACTGCGGACTGAACGGCGCGATCAATGGTTTTACTAGCCCTGGGCGCACAGGACTGCGCGCGCAGGGGAACACAGACCGACAACCAACCGAAAGCGACACAGAAAAGAAGACGTAACATGATGGACCAGTCGGACAAAGCTTGCCTTCTATTTGTTTACACCGGGGGAGGAAGAGGCAGTAACGGCTGGGGCAGCGGGATGCCGAGTCGTACTTGTCGCGGGGCGGTGGACCTTTCCGTTTCCGGACCGTGAGGTCTCTTCAAATGTGTACTTGCTTTCCACCGACTTGACATTATCGTTATCCAGGTCTTCACGCCGGGCTAAATCTTGCAACTGAGCACGTTCAGCGGACGTGATTTTTCCATCCGACGCCAATGGCTTGAGCACGCGTTCGTAATCGGACAGAGCCTGCCCGAGCATCTTCTTGCGGTTCATTTCCTGAGAAACCACGCGATAACTTCTCATGTTCGGCAGCTTCAATCTTTCGCCGAAAGCGACTAGCTCATCCCTTTTGGGATCGGTAACATCTCCAGTGATGGCGCTCAGTTCTGCCCTGACGTTTGCTCGAAAGCTGGCTTCATCGGGTGTATCCGGGCTTTTGTCGGCGAGCGCGGCGTTCATCAACTTTTGTTTTTGAGCGTTCTCGATCACTTGCCGAGCGGCGCGAGCAAGCGTCGCATCTTGGTCCACCTTCATTCGCCGTGTGGCTTCGATATCGGCTTTTGCCAATTGCAAACGATCGACGGCCTGCCGCATATACTTTTCGGCAGGGTCGGCATGTAATGCATTGGTGTAGAGATCCATTGCTTCCTGAAATTTGGGAAGAAACTCATCGAGGCTGCCATCTCGACCGTATTCGGCATAGGCAAGAGCTTCCTTGGCAACGGCCATGTTGTACATGCGGTCCCCAGCATTTTTTCTCATGGAAGCATTGGTCCAGGCATCCAGAGCTTCCTTCCATTGACCGCTTTCGGCAAGTTTGTCACCGAGACGGAGCTCCGAATCGACGGCGAGGAAGATGCTTACCGTATCCGAGGTAGCAACGTAGCGTTTCTGAATCTCGGAGGCTAGCTTTTGAAGCATTTGCGTTTCCAACCCTTCCGGAGTTTCAATGACGGGTTCCGGTTCGTTGCTGGTAGGCGGCGGTTTTCGAAAGCTTTTCAAGGGATTGAGATCGTTCCATTTCTGCTGTGCTTGCGGAGCCTGGCCATTGACGGTGAGCTCATTCGTCTTCACAATTTTGGCGACAGGCTGATAGGAATCAAGTGCCTTGCCGTTCTTATCGAACATAAACACGCTTCCTGTAATGGAACCATGAAAGACTCGATAGACAACAGGGACGGACCGGACCTGATAGATCGGTTTTTGTGAAGTGCCGACGTTGACGGAACGCATATCGGCTTTGGTCTCACTACTCGTCACTACCGGCTCGTAGGCAACGACGGAAAACTGCAAGGTAGCCTCCGGCTTGTTATTGGAAAGATCGTATTCCTTAGCGAGGTCCTGTTGAATAAACTGCTCGAGTTCGACTGACCGGCGGAAGGCGGATGGTCCTTGTTTCGATTGAATCGTCAGCGATTTTGCGTTAACCACCGCATCCGCAGGTCGAGGAATCACCAGAGAGACGGACTCAGCTTTATTGAAACGCGTCCGAAACTCTCCGGCGCTTATCATTATTGCCGTAGCCGCGATGAGCACCAGCAACTTACCGTTGGCCATTTAATTTCTCCGAAAGCCTCGATTTCCGGATGTATCTCCACCCGAAAACCAAAGCCAGCCGAAAAGCCACAACGTTCGTCAGTGGATGGAAAGTCTATCGATCCACAATCGATTCCACTTAGAACATTGGAAAGTCGATTATACGCTCGGGGGTCACATGTAGCAATAGGTACATACGCAGGTTTATTTGACCCGCTCGCTTTCGAAAGGATGGTCCTGGGGCAGAGAATTTCGTTTTCAGTAGGCTGGATTACGGAACGGATGATGTGAGGCGGGAAAAAAGGTCATCCCCAAGCTGAATCGCTAAGTTGCAATACCACATTTCATGTGTCTCTGCGACTACAAACGTCATGCAAGTTTGTCGATAAGTCAAGAGAAACGCAAAAGAGTTTTGGTATGGATAGTACGAAAGTAAGCAAAGCCGTGTGCAAAAAGTTGCTTGCTTTCCCTTGTTTGTGCTTGTACTTCCCCAGGTCTGTCGAGAACTGGATGAAGAGCTGTAATGGAGCGCCAGGCTTAATTCTTCGAAAAATATGCGTTATTCTTCTAAATAACTAGCCTTTAGTTGTAATTGGCTTTTATTCAGGGAATAGACAAAGTTTTGACAAAAAGACTGCGTGTAGTTTTTCGCAGCGCGATATTGCTTTGCGCGCTGTGGGTGATTTCGTGTGCCAGGTTGTTGGCCTCCGATGGCGATCCGGAGAATTTCAGGATTGAATTGACGGGTTCCGCGTGGACGTTGAATCCGTCCGGACAACTTCAAATACGGGGTACATCGTTCGATTTACGCCGTGAGTTGGGTGTCGAACAGAATCAACCTACTTTTTACGGGAAGCTGGTGATCAAGCCAGGACGGAAACACCGCATCGTGGTGGAAGGCACCCCGTTTCGTCTGAGTGGCGATAATGTGGTGAACGAAGCGGTGCTGTTTCGAGGACGTCAGTTTAACGTGCAACAGACTCTTCGCTCCACAGCGGACCTGGATTACCTATTCGCCGGGTACCAATATGACGTGATCAGCAAACCGATGGGTCATTTGGGTTTTTCCGTGGGCGGAGCGTATCTTAGCGCATCGGGCACTGTTCGGGCGGTGGAGACCGGAGTTGTGTCGAGCACATCGCAGAAAGTGGGGCTTCCGTTAGCGGGAGCCGAATTTCGGATCTTTCCGATTCCGCACCATTCGATTATCGAAGTGAATGGCGAGGTGCGGGGCATGGCGTTCGGAGACTATGGCCACTACTTAGAGGGTGCGGGAAACGGGGGAGTCAACCTCGGTCGCTTTGCCATCGAGGCGGGATACCGGGCGGTGAACGCCGACATTCACAACACGAACAACACACCGAGTGGGATTTTTGCCCATCTCCATGGACCCATCTATTCCTTGGTTTTTCGCTACTAAACGACAGTAAGTACTACTGACGTCTTCTGTTGTTTGGAGTAAACCAGGATGGTCATCATCCGTACTGCTGTGACTCGCTTTACCGAACCAAACAGGAGCTTGCGATATTGTTCTATTGCGCCAGCTCGTGAAGAATTGAGACATGGGCGCGTCGGGCTTGAACTTACTCCGGGAAGAGTGGCAGAAATTGGTGGATGAGCGGGAAGAGATTTTGCGCGCCGTGCATACGCGCAAAATCTCCTTCACGGAGTGGAATAGGCGAGAGCTTTTGTATGCACGACGCGTCCACGATGCCTCCGTACGATTTAAGCATGCGCAAACGCGGGAATTTTGCCGCGAGATGACGGGGCGCTGCCCCAATTGACTTTAGGAGCCTTACCGGCTAGCGACGAGGCGACGAAGTTTTTGCAGCCAACCCAACCGCAAATCGTTCGTCGATACGCACCCCTGCCGCAGGACTACCGCGTTTTCGATTTCACGCAAGCCTTCCAAGGTGTAGATGGCCGAAAAGCCTTCCTTTTTGAGGCTGGTTAACGAGTGTTGTAGCTGGCTTATCTGCTCCGAGATGATGAGGGGCGGAACGACTCGTTCGCTCCGCTCGGTATTGCGTTCCAGGCATGTTGCTTCCGCCAAGTCGAAGACGATCGCGATGGAGTGTATGTTACGTTTGCGAGCCAAGCGAAGTAAGCTACACCGAGAACGAACCTGTACATTCGTGGCGTCCACCACCGTCAGCCGTTTTCTCCGGAGACGCTGAGAAACGATGAATCGGAGCAATCGAAACGCATCGGGCGTGACGGCTTGATCGTTTTCATCGTCGGAGAGAATCGCGCGACATCCATCGGACGAGACGACTTCGGTCGTTTGGAAGTGCTTACGCGCGAAGGTAGACTTGCCCGAACCGGACGCGCCGATGAGGACAACAAGCGAGGAGTCGGGAATGGCTAGGTCCACGGACGTTTTTTGGCAGGCTTAGATTTCGTTTCTTTTAAAGCGTTCGACAAGGTGATCGCAGGAGCGTACTGTCAGGGCCATCATCGTCAGCGTTGGGTTTTGACAGCCGGAAGAGACAAAAGCGGCACCGTCCATAACGAACAGATTCTTCACATCGTGGAGCTGATTATATTGATCCGTCACCGAAGTTTTCGGATCGTTACCCATACGGGCGGTACCAAGCTCATGGATGGCCATACCGGGCTCGGCCACTTTGGATTTGATCTTGATGTTTTTTGTACCGGCTGCTTCCAGCATTTCAGCGGCAGTAATGGCGGCGTCCTCGTGCATGGCCGTTGCATTGTCGTCGTGAACCATGGAAATATGCAGGGCGGGAATTCCCCAGGCATCCTTCAGGTTCGGATCGATTGCAACGAAATTCTCATTGCGGGCGAGGGACTCACCGAAGGCTCCCACGCTGATCGAGTAGGTACCTTCTTTCACGGCTTTTTTATAATCGGCTCCAAAACCTCCGGCGTCAAAGTTAAACCCGGCGCCCGCGAAGCCCTGGTAACCATAGCCGCGAATGAAGTTTTTTTGTTGCGGTCCGTTGAGGAGATTGCGATAACGAATGATGTAGATGCCATTCGCGCGATGGGGACCGCTGTAGGGTGTCGGTCGGTCGGTAAAGGCCGGAAGCGTACCGGACGCTCCTGCTCCAGTGGAGTGATCCATTAAGCCGCGGCCGAGCAGTCCGCTGGAATTTCCGAGCCCATCGCTATGACTAGGCGTAGTGGAGTTCAGCAGAATACGCGTAGATTCTAGCGCCTGCGCGCAAAGAAGAACGGTTTTCGCTTTGATTTGCTTCGTTTGGCGGGTAATGCCGTCGACAAAGGTAACGCCAGTCGCCTGGTTAGTTGCCGGATTCATGTCGACGTGGGCAACAACTGCATTGGTGATGAGTGTACACTTACCTGTTTTCAGCGCATCTTTCACCGTGGTAGTGGGGCTATTGAAGTAGGACTGCGTGATACAGCCGCGTTCGCAATTGCCGCAATAATGACAGGCAAGACGGCCATTGTGATTCGCTGTAAGGATGGCCGTGCGGCCAATGGTCACCGTGCGGCCAAAACTCTTATCGGCGGTTTGGCGGAGGTGCATCTCCCCGGCGGTCATCTTCATCGGCTGCAGAAAACGCCCGTCGGGGAGAGCGGAATTGCCTTCCGCGGCTCCGCTGATGCCAACGTAGTTTTCCACCAGATCGTAGTACGGCGATATGTCATTGTACGAGATGGGCCAGTCCTGGCCGTAGCCGTCATGGCTGCAAGCCTTGAAATCGAGATCGCTGAGGCGATAGCTTTGCCGACCCCACACCATGGTCCGGCCACCGACAACGCGCAGACGCTGCCAGGAGAACGGTTTGTCGGGCGGCGTGGAGTAAGGGTTCTGCACGTCGTCGACAAACCAATCGTAATTGTACTCGGTACAGGCGTAACACTGTTTTTGGATGAAGCGTGTTTTGAAGATATCGCGCGACATGTTCCGATACTTTAACTGGAAGGCGGGCATGTGCTCGGTGTATTCTTTGGGCGAGACGCTGCGCCCGGCTTCCAGCAGAGCAACATGTAAGCCGGCTTCGCTGAGGCGCTTGGCGGTCCATCCACCGGTGGCGCCGGAGCCGACCACAATGGCGTCGTAGGTTTGAGTGAGAGGATCTTGCGGCATCGAAATTCTTTTTAGTGGACCTTAGTTGGAATGATTTCCGCCGGAAGCGGGAACCGCGTGCTGATCGTGTTTTCCAGTAGGCGAGGAATGACCGCCCATGGAAAGATCGCCATGCGGGAATGTCCCATCCCACCCCATCTCTTTCAAGCCGGCGGGCGAGTTGTAGTAGGCGCCGGCGATCCAACCCTTCAGTTTTTCGAAGTGCTGGTAGCCTGGGAACTCTTCGTTCGACTCGCCCCAGGTTTGCAGAGAGTGAGGGTAGGCGATGAAGGTAAGATAATCGATTTGCTGCTGACGAGGCAGATAGACGAAGGCGGAGCCGTAACGCTTCATGCTCTCGCCGTCGATATAGGCGAGTGCATTGATGAATGCGCGTTGCACTTCCGCAGTTTCCCCTCCGATGAGAAGGTCGAGAAAGCGATTCACCAAAGCGTCTTTTGCGCCGGCCGTATCCGTCGCCGGAATGATGAAATCGGAGAGCACAATCAATGTTTGGTTCTGATGGCTGTCCAGGAAGACAGGCTGCCAATCGTGGCGGGACAGTTCTTTATCGGCGTCGGTTCCCGGTGGAAAGTAGCGGGCGGAAGCGGGCACGGTGGCCGATGTTGCCGCGATAGCGGTGACTAAGGTATTGCGGAACAGTTCGCGACGATTCATAACAACAGGAAATTTACCCCATCTTATAACTAGCCAACCGAGGAGATCGGCAATTGTTCGGGCACAGGTTCGTCCGTCATTAGCGACGAGACCGACGTACGGGGAAGATAGAGGGCGAAGGTGCTTCCGAACGGGCCGGAAGACTCCAATGTGATAGCGCCGCCATGAACTTGTGCAATCCATCGGGCGATCGGTAGGCCGAGCCCGACACCGCCGCCATCGACGCCGGTGCGGGAGCGGGACTTATCGACGCGATAAAAGCGTTCGAAGATGCGCTCTTGGGAGGAAGCAGGAATGCCGGCGCCGGTGTCGGTGACGCGCACGACATAGTTCTTGGAGGTTTGTTGCGTCTCGATTTTTATACAGCCATCGGCGGGAGTGAACTTGCAGGCATTATCCAGCAGAACGAGCAGTGCTTGACGGAGCAAACCGCTATCGCCTGTGTATGGCATTTCCGGCAGAGCGGCCGTGTGCAAATGCAGGCCGCGGCTCTCGGCTAAAAACCGAATAGCGCGAGTCGCCTCGGCTACGATTTCGTCGAGATAGATTGCTTCGCTGCGATAGGTAAGGGCGTGCGCGTCGGCTTGAGCGAGAAGGAACATGTCGCCCACAATACGGCGGAGCCGCAACATTTGCTCCTCGACGATGGTGAGCGCTTCACGATATTCGCTTTCGGTCCGGTCGGCAGTTCCCAACGTGACCTGGGCAGTGATTAAGGCGGAAGCAATGGGAGTACGCAGTTCGTGAGAAGCGTCGGCCATGAATTGGCGTTGTTGCCCGAAGGCGTTCTGCAGACGCTCTAGGAGATTGTTGAATCGTGTCGCGAGCTGCCCCAATTCGTCCTCGGAATTGACAACGGCGATTCTTCTGTCGAGATTATTAGAGGTGATGGCATCAACGGTTTCAGCCATGGTTCGAAGCGGTGTGAGAGTTCGCCTGGCAAGGAGATAACCTCCGACCAACGAGAGGAGCAGCGCACTGGGAATAGTGACGGCAAGAGCGCGGAGGACCGATGCAAGGTCGTTGCTGACATCACCGCGCCAAGTACTGACGGAAACTGTATAGGTAGTGTTCACGGCAGGGACGTAGACCGGCTTTGTCACGATTCGCAGGTCGGAAACATTTGCGTGGCTTTGGCCCGGTCTTACCGTGACGGATCGCAGATCGCTCTGCGTTCGACCGATGTTTTTCTTGTAAGCAACCAGACGGGCCCCGTCTCGCACAACAATCTGCTCTTCCGGAAGAGAGGTTTGGTACCTCGTTTCTAAAGCTCCGCGGAAAGCGGCCTCGGCCGCCTTCTTGCCTTGTGTTCGATGCTCATCCATTTCCCGGATCAGGGCAAGCGAGGCAATCTTCGAGCCGGAATGAACAGTCTCATCCAGCCGCAAGTAAGCGTTGCTTCTAATCAGCCAATACGCGCCGGTCGCAAGAGCCAGAACAATGACGGCAAAAAGAAGGGAATAAAGCAGGGCCACCTTGCCACGAGTCGATTCGATCATGCTTCTTGTCCTTTCTGCAACGTAAGCCAATAGCCTTCGCCGCGACGGGTGTGGATGAGCGGTCTTTCTCCCGGCGCGTCGATTTTTCTTCGAACACGTTGGATATAGACCTCGATGAGATTGGAAAACGGATCGTAGTCTTCTTCCCAGACGTGTTCGGAGATGTCCTGGCGGCTCATCACCTTTCCCGCATCGCGCGCCAGACATTCGAGCAAAGCGTATTCCTTCGACGTCATCTCCACGAGCCGGCCCCCACGAGAAACTTGACGGGAGCGAGTATTCACTTGGAGATTGTCGATTGTAATAAGGGGATCCAACAGCCTGGGACCGCGTCGCAGAAGAGCGCGAATGCGGGCAAGAAGTTCTCCGAAATCGAAGGGCTTGGCGAGATAGTCATCGGCACCTTGGTCGAGCCCTTCGATCCTGTTGGAGATGGCGTCGAGCGCGGTCAGCATCAGAATGGGGACAGAAAGACCCGCAGCACGCAAACTCCTGCAGATCTCGAACCCGTTCCGGCCGGGAAGCATCACGTCCAGCAGAATAAGGTCATAGGGGTTAACCGAAGCTTTATCCATACCGGAGTTGCCGTCGGGGGCGATATCCACCGCATAGGCACGCTCCCGAAGGCCTTTGGCAAGCATCCCCGCAGTAGCCGCTTCGTCTTCGATCAAAAGTAGCCGCACACTGATTATTGTTCCTCACTATGGAGGATTGTGCTGCAAAAAAAACCAGGCGCGCCTAGAAAAAGTGCGGGATTTATCTTGTGTTTATCGTTTGTAGATGATACTGAGGTTGTCCGCGCAAAAGATATCGCAACGTGTCATTTCGTAGAAGCCCCCATCTTTGCAGATTATTTCTGCCTTTATTGTTGACCGGCATCAGTTCGGCGCAGGTACGTTTACCTTTGGAGGAAGCAGTGCAGCAGGCGCTGTCGATGAATCCTCAGCTCAGCGTAGCGCAAGGGCGGATCGAGCAGGCGCAGGGATATCGGATGCAGGCAGGGCTGGGGCCAAATCCGCGATTGGTTTTGCAGGCGGAGGATCTACGGTACTGGGAGGGGCATCCGCGTGGGTTCATCGCCACGACCGAAAACTACGCCTATGTCGGGCAGACTTTCGAGGTGGCGGGCAAGCGGGCGCGGCGAGTGGATGTGGCGTCGGCGAATGTCCGCCTGACGGAGTTCGACCGGGAGTTATTGCGGCGGCAAATTCGCGCGAGAGTGGGCATTGCGTATTGGTATGCCGCCGGGGCGGCGCGTCTTCGCGATTTGTTGCAGGAAAGTTTGCACACTTACGAACAGAACGTGAACTATAGCAGGAATCGGGTACAGCAAGGGGTAATGGCGGAGACCGATTTAATGCGGATTCAACTGGAGCGTGACCGGGTGCGCCTACAACTCATGACTGCAAATAAAAATGCCGATCAGGCATTGGTGGAGCTGTATCGAGCGATCGGCAAAAGCGAGTTTCCGCCTACGGTGTTGACAGACTCCCTGGCAAACCCGTCGATGGTGAATTTGCCGGAGGTAGCGCACGTGCTGGAGATCAGGCCGGAGATGAAAGCGGCCAGAGAATCGGTGACGGTAGCCCAATCCAACATACGGCTGCAGCATGCAGACGCAAAGCCGGATCCCACCGCCTACCTGGGCTATAAACGAAATCTTGGGTTGGACACCATTTATGCGGCTGTTCAGATCGATTTGCCGTTTCGCAATCGCAATCAGGGAAATATCGCGGCGGCGCAGGCGCAACTGCATTCGGCGCAAGCAAGTCTACGGATGGCGGAGGCAAGCGTGAAAGCGGATCTAGCAAGCGCGGAGCGTGCTTACCAGGACGAGCGCAACCTGTTGGACACGTTGCCGCGGACGCAAAGGATAGCCGAAGAGACAGGCAAGCTGGCCGAGGCGGCATTCCGCGAAGGAGGAACTAGCCTGCTGCGTTTGCTGGATGCAGAACGGTACAGGATCGATGTCGAGACGCAATATTCACAAGCATTGGTCAGTTTGCAGCAGAGCATTGTCAATCTTCAATACGCAAGTGGTGAGGACGTCACAAAGTGAATAGAGCAATGGATTGGCGCTGCTTTCTAGCGGTTTCTGTTCTGGCGATGACAATGAGTTGCAGCGGCGGCGGTGGTGGTGATAGTGCAAAGTCGGGATCATCGAATTCGGGGTCGCAGCAGTCAGGGTCTTCCCAATCGGGTTCGTCCCAGTCCGGTTCATCGCAAGGAAGCGAAACCATACAGGGGCAGCAAGGCGAGACGACCGGCGGGAGCCAAGTAAAGATCAAACCGGAAGCGCAGAAGCGCGTCGATATGCGAACGGTGACCGTGGAGCCGAGGCAAATTCCGCAGACTTTGACGGTGGCTGGACAGATCGTCATGAACGAAGAAAAAACGGTGCACATCGGTGTGTACGCTTCGGGCCGGATTACGCAACTGCGTGCGAATATCGGCGATGCGGCGGACCAAGGCGAAGTGCTGGCGCGAATGCATAGCCACGATGTCCACGAGACGATTGCGGCCTACAACACGGCCTTGCAGGAAGTGGATCGTCAAGAGCAACTGGTGGATTATCAGCGGCGCATGCGGGACCGGATGGCGCGGCTCTTCCAACTGAAAAGCGCGTCGCCGCAGGAAGTGGAGCGGACCGAGGCGGACCTGCGAAGCGCGCAGACAAATCTTCATGACGCCCACTATTCGGTCACGAAAGAAGCAGAACATCTGAGCGATATTCTGGGGCTGCCGAAATCGCAGTTGGGACACATTACAGACGCCACGGAACAGGTGCCGATCGTTTCGCCGATCAACGGAACGGTGATGGATCGTAAGGTGACGCTGGGGACGGTGGTGGATCCGGGGATGGAGGTTTATACAGTCTCCGATCTTTCCAGCGTCTGGATGCTGGCTTCGGTGAACGAAACCGACATCGCGAAGGTAAGGGTGGGCGATGAGGTCCAGTTGATGACGCAGGCCTATCCCGACAAGGCGTTCCAAGGGCGAGTATTACGGGTCGGACCGCAATTCGATCCGCAGACAAGAACTTTGCTGGTGCGTATTGTTGTTCCGAATCCACACCGGGATCTAAAGCCGGAGATGTATGTTTCGGCTCAGGTATATAGCGGCGGGTCCAAGAAGTCGATCATCGTTCCTGAAGTGGCGGTGCAGAACATAAATGGAGGTTCGGTGGTGTTCGTGAAGACATCCGACGATACGTTTGAAGTCAAGCCGGTGGAGATAGCGCGCCGGATGAATGGGCAGGCCGAGATCGGCCAAGGTCTGAAGCCGGGCGATGCGGTGGTAACGCAAGGAAGTTTTGTCGTGAAATCCGAGATGCTGAAATCGCAGATCGGCCAGTAGGTTTCGTTTTCCATGCTCGATTTTTTTCTTAACAACCGGTGGCTTGTTTTAGCGCTGCTGCTGGCGCTGCTAGTCGGCGGCGTCTACACGATGCTGCACCTTAACATCGAGGCGTATCCGGATTTAACCAACATACAGGTGGTGGTGTCGGCGAAGGCGCCGGGCATGTCGCCGGTGGAAGTAGAGCATCTGGTGACGTTCCCCATCGAGACGGCCATGCTGGGAATGCCGAAGCTGCAAATAGTACGTTCGGTTTCGAAGCTGGGGCTGACAATGATTACCATCATCTTCGATGATTCGATGGATCTCTACCTGGCGCGCCAGCTCGTCAGTGAGCGTTTGGGCGACGTCAGAGGCAAGATGCCGCCGGGAGTTGAGCCGGTGTTGAATCCGATGATTACCGCGTTCGGCGAGGTGTATCAGTTCACGATGCAAGGAGCGGGAGTTGGATTGATGCCGCTGAAAACGCTGCTCGATTGGGATGTACGTTTCGATCTGAAGAAGATACAGGGCGTGGGCGATGTGAATTCCTGGGGTGGCTATACCAAAGAGTACACGGTGGAAGTGGAACCGCTATCGCTGCGGCGTTACGGATTGACGGTGCATGACATTGTGCAGAAAGTAACCGATAACAACGCTAATTTCGGCGGCGGATTCATTGAGCATAATGAGGAGCAATACAATATTCGCGGACTGGGACGAGCGACCAGCGTCGAAGATTTACAACGTATAGTTGTGTTATCGCATAACGGCATTCCCGTGTTGCTGAAGGATGTGGCGAAGGTTGCTACACTTCCCTACCCTCGCCAGGGAGCGATCTTACGCGACGGCAAAGGCGAGGCAGTCTGCGGCATGGTGATCGCGCTGAAGGGTACCAATAGCCGGCAGATCATTCGAGAATCCAAGCAGCATCTCGATCAAATGAAGCTGCCAAAAGGCGTACATGTGACTTCGTTTTATGACCAGAGCTTGGTCATCAATGAATCGATTCGCACGATTGAGCACAACTTGTTGATGGCGGGAGCGCTGGTTATCTGCATTTTGCTTATCTTCTTGGGTAACTGGCGAGCGGCCTTGATTGTGGCGTCGGTGATCCCGTTGGCGCTGCTATTTGGATTTCTGGGCATGGCGATATTCGGCGTATCGGCAAACTTGATGAGCCTGGGCGCGCTGGATTTCGGAATGATCGTCGACGGATCGGTGGTAATGGTGGAGAATTTCATTCACCGCATGGAGAACGAGGACGAAGGAGAAGAGCGTTCCATTTTGGAGCGGATTCGTCCGGCCGTACATGAGATGGCGAAACCGGTGACGTTTGGCGTATTAATCATCATCGCGGTTTATCTGCCGATCTTCACTTTGCAAGGGCTGGAAGGGCGCATGTTCCATCCCATGGCCATCACCGTATGCTCGGCGCTGGCAGGTTCGTTGTTCCTGGCGTTATTTATTATTCCGACGGTGGCGAGCTTTGTCCTTAATAAAAAGCAGATTAAGGCGAAGAAGGAAAAGAAACAGGAAGGTTGGTTTGCGCGGCTGCGTAATTGGTATATTCGGTCGCTGGAATGGGTGCTGGGGCACCGATGGCCGATCTTGACGGCTGCGGCGCTGATGGTAGTAGGGGCGCTCTTCTCGTTGAAGTTTATCGGTACCGAGTTCATGCCGAAGCTGGATGAGGTGGAAATGGTGGTAACTTCGCGTAAATTGCCGGGCATATCGATGAGCCAATCCATCTATCTGGGCGAGAAGATCAACCAGGTGATCCGCAGTTTCCCTGAGGTGAAAAACGTGGTTACCAAGTTGGGACGGCCGGACTTTGCGACCGAGGCGATGGGCGTGGAAGAGTCGGATTCATACCTGATGCTTGCGCCGCAGGATAACTGGAAATGCTGTCATTCGAAAGATGAGTTGATCAGCCATTTGTCGAAGCGTTTGAATAATGAGATACCCGGAGCGGCATTCGTTTTCACGCAGCCGATGCAGATGCGGATGGAAGAACAGACAACCGGTACGCGCGGCGATTTGGCACTAAAGATATTCGGCCCGGATTTGTACACTTTGGACCGGCTTGCTACACAGGCAGTGGGGCTGATCTCCAGCGTGAAAGGCGCGGCAGAGGTGCAGAAGGATAGTTCCATGCAGATTGCGGATCTGAACGTGACGGTAAATCGCGGCGAACTGGATCGATATGGATTGAGTGTCGCGAATGTGCAGGAGTTGGTGGAGACGATGCTTGGTGGCAGACAGGTATCGCAGATGGTGCTGGGCGAGCAGCGGTTTCCGGTTACTGTGCGATTACCGAATAGTGACCGCGACAGCATCGATAAGCTAGGCGACTTGTACATGATGGCTCCGAGCGGGGAGCGGGTGCAGTTACGGCAAGTGGCGGATATTGCGACGGTGCAGGGTCCGGAGATGGTGAACCGGGAAAATGCCCGGCGTCGCGTCGCGATACAGGCGAGCATCAGCGGGACGGATTTAGGCGGGTTTGTAAAAGCGGCACAACAGAAGATACAAAACGGAATGAAAATTCCGCCGGGCTATACGCTGGATTGGGGCGGGCAGTTCGAGAACCAGAAGAGGGCGAACCGGCGGCTGATGATCGTGCTTCCGGTTTCGATTGTCATTATCTTTGCGCTTCTGTATGCCACTTTCCGGAATGCAAAGCAGGCATCTCTGATATTGCTGATCGTGCCTTTTGCCTTGGTAGGTGGAATCGCGGCGCTTTGGCTGCGCGGGTTGAATTTGAGCTTGTCGGCGTCGATCGGCTTTATCGCGCTGTTTGGCGTAGCCGTGTTGAACGGCGTCGTGATGGTGAGCCATATCGATTCGCTCATTCTTGGAGGGCGCGAGATGTTGGACGGCATCAAGCAAGGCGCGAAGGATCGTTTGCGGCCGGTGCTGATGACGGCGTTGGTAGCGAGCCTTGGATTTATTCCGATGGCGTTATCGACGTCAAGAGGTGCGGAACTACAGCGACCTTTGGCGACGGTAGTCATCGGTGGCCTGATTACCGCGACGATCTTGACGTTATATTTACTGCCGATGCTGTATCCATGGTTTGCTCCGAAGGAGATGAAGGAGAAAAAGCAGGAGCAGTCCTGAGACTACGAGGGCGTTGTCGTGATCGGTGGGAAGACTCCCTGCAATAGTTGCTTTCGTTCGGCGGGCGGGAAGCGCTCGATTGCATAACGCAATGTTGTTCTCGGCAGAGCAATATAGTGTTGTTCGAGAAAATGCAATAGCTGTGGACGCGACGCCTTTCCTACTTCACGTAAGACCCAGCCAACTGCTTTGTGAATGAGATCGTGGTCGTCCGATAAGAGCAGTTCCGCGATACGGATGGCGTCGTTCGTTTCTCCGTCCTTCACAAAGGCGAGAGTTGAGACGACTGCGATGCGTCGCTCCCATAAATTTTCCGACTGAGCGAGACCGTACAACAGTTCGCCGGAGCGGGATTTCAAATAGTCGCCAATGATGTACGAGGCCGACGTATCGACCAAATCCCAGTTGTTGATACCGGACACCTTTCGGAGGTAGAACTCAAAAATATGCTCCTGTTGTTTAGGTGTTGAACAGCGGTATTGCTCAACCAGATTGCTCAACCAGAATCACCAAAGCTGTAAAGCGATGTTCGTGGATGCCGGAAGACAGTAGGTGAGCGATTGCAGACAACGGCAAACCGATGTAGCGGCGAGCAACTTTCCTCTGAACCGGAACAGCGATGCCAAGGAACCGGTCGCCTTCGCCATATTCTCCTTTACCGGTTTTAAAAAACCAGGCCAAGTTTTTTGCGCGTTCCGGGTTTGCCAGAGAGGAGAGATCCTGCTGTAAGTTGTATAGCGATGGTTCGGACGCGGTTTTGGCTTTCATAGATAAATAGGAACACGGCGCGATAGGGGCGCGGTGAGCGAATACCGACGAACTGAAATGTTAGCGGCGGCATCTAACGGATATGGAAGAAAACCCGATTACGAAGCTTGTAGAACAGCAGGATTGGTTGAAGCCGCTGGGCGAACGGTCGGATGCGCTGATAAATAGCGCGCTGGAATCGGTAGGCGAAGCGGGAGAAACGGCGAAGGATGTGCTGGTGAACAGCCGGGTATTCGGCCATACGAAGCACCCCACGATTACCGATGTTCCGCTGGGTAGCTGGACCGTAACGCTGGTATCGGACGTACTGGAAATGGCGGGACAAGAGCCGTGCGCCAAGTCGGCCGACGTTTCCCTGGGAGTAGGTTTAGGGGCCTCCTTATTGGCATCCCTGGGCGGATTGGCCGATCTTAGCACCACGCGCGAGCAGAAAGACCGGCGCCTGGGGATGATGCATGGAATCTTTCATGGGGTGACTGTTGTCCTATATGGCAGTTCGCTGGCAGCAAGGCAGGCTCACAAGCGGAGATTGGGCCGTATACTTGGCTTTGCAGGGTATGGAAGTCTGCTCGCGGCATCGTACCTGGCAAACGAGTTGGCCGAGCGCCGTCTCGTACACTAAAGCAATCCATGTCTTCACCTGTCTACTTGATTGGCTATGCGGTCATTATTCTTGGCCTCGCACTGGGTGCCTATTACTTGAAAATCCCGACTCGTTGGATCGTTGTCGGCGTTATTGTGCTGGCCGGGATGGGCATTACCGGCTTTGCTAAATCGAGTCGTGGACGGTGAGAAACTGAACCTATGGGCACCACAACACGCATCAGCCTAGCCGACTATCTCGATTATGTAGCGCCGGAGGGATTTGATGACGAGCTCATCGAAGGGGAGATTATTTTGTCGCCAGCGCCTAAAGTGATTCATGAAGATATTTGTCGAACGTTGTTTCGGATGCTCGAAGATGCGGTGGACAACACCGAATTTGTCGTTTGGACGGGCATGAGTATGGCTTTAGAAACTTACGAGAGCATGCCAAGACCAGACGTTTTCGTCATCGATAGAAAACGTTGGATAACGGCGCGCGAAGACGATACCTATCCGGTCGGTAGTCCGCAACTTGCCATCGAAGTATTCTCTCCTAGTAACAGGCCCGGATTGATGCGAAAAAAAGTGTCGTTGTATCTAGACGCGGGATCTGTGGCGGTATGGGTCATTTATCCTAAGCGACAAACCGTGATTGTGCATGACGCGGAGAGTGAACGGGAGTACCGCATTGGGGAAGAGATCAAGTTACCCGCACCATTGCCGGAGATTGCTTTTCCCGTTTCCGACATATTTCAGCAGCGTTGAAGCAAAACGTGCACCAGCCGCTATTCGAGAGACGTCCACCAACTGTGAACAGGAACAATTCTATGTCGCCCGATATGGCGACTGCGGCAGGACCTGTGACGTTCCTGCGACGCGCAGCGCCTGCTTTCCTGAGTCAGATGTCGAAGGAGTTCAAGCAGGAAATCCAGCCTGCTCCGCATCGATCGCATCCCAAGTTATGGCCCGATGAGGGTCTGCATGCTGCCTGGTTAGGGCATAGCACCGTGCTCTTCAAAGTGGATGGATTTACCGTTCTCACCGATCCTGTTTTCAGCCATCGCGTGGGAGTGAACATGGGGCCGATGACGGTAGGCATCAAACGCATTGTCGAGCCTGCGGCGAGTTTCGACGATCTTCCTCCCATCGACCTTATCTTGCTGTCGCATGCGCACATGGATCATTTCGACTATCCGAGCCTGCGGCGCTTGGAAAGCCGTCGTACTCGAGTTATCACGGCCCATCGAACATGCGACTTGTTACGGCCAAGGCGTTATGGCGCGGCTCATGAACTGCGTTGGAACGACAGAGTACAGGCAGGCGCGGCCACGGTAACAGCATTTCAAGTGAAGCATTGGGGTGCCCGTATTCGAAGCGACGTTTATCGGGGCTACAACGGCTACCTAGTCGAACTGAACGGACGGCGGATTGTGTTCGGCGGCGATACGGCATACACGGAAAGTTTCCGGACGGTCCGGTCATCCAAGCCGGTCGATCTTGCGATTATGCCGATCGGTGCTTATAATCCTTGGATCCATGTGCATTGTAATCCGGAGCAAGCCTGGGCGATGGCCAATGACGCAGGGGCGGAGTTCGTGCTGCCGGTGCACCATCAGACGTTTCGGCTGGGCCGGGAAGGAAGACTGGAACCGATTGAAAGGCTGCTGACGGCGGCTGGTTCGTCGTCCGACCGCGTGTGTATTCGCCAGATTGGGGCGGAGTTTCATTTGTAATTCCGTGTGGAACAATGTATTTAGAAAAATTTCGGCTCGACAAGAGAAATGCGGTAGTAACGGGCGGGGGGCGAGGGATCGGTTTGGCTATTGCGCATGCCCTTTGCGAGGCTGGCGCCAATGTGATTATCGCGGAAGTTGTAGAAGAGAACGGACAGCGCGCCGAGGCGGAGCTGCGTCGTAAAGGCTGGCAGGCAGAGTTCCGCCCGTTGGACGTCACTCAGCCGGAAAAGGTAAATGCCTTTGCCAGACAGGCAGAGGCGGACCTTGGTCATGTCGACATCCTGATAAACAATGCAGGTATCGCCAGAAATTTCGATGCGCTGAGTTACACGGATGAGGAATACCAAACGATGATGCGCATCAATTTAGACGGCGTTTTCTATTGTTGCCGTGCTTTTGGCAGCGCGATGGTGGAGCGAAAAATGGGAAGCATCGTCAATCTTGGTTCCATGTCGGGGATCATCGTGAACAAGCCGCAACCGCAAGCGCCCTACAACTTCAGTAAAGCGGCGGTGCATATGCTGACTAAGTCGCTGGCTTGTGAATGGGCATCGGCGAATGTGCGTGTGAATGCGGTGGCTCCGGGCTACATCGAGACGGCGATGACCGAGCGCGGCATCAGCAATCAAGAGTGGAATTCGGAGTGGCTCAGAATGACTCCAATGGGAAGGCATGGACAGCCCCAGGAGATTGCATCGGCAGTTTTGTTTCTAGCTTCCGATGCGTCCAGCTTTTGTACCGGGACCATTCTCAGCATCGATGGCGGATATACGTCGTGGTAAGTCCTTAAGGATTTTCGCTATGAGGCGCTTCTAAAAAAAACGGGGGACTGTCCCTACGCGTTTTTCCAATAAGCGCCTAATGCGCCGCGCGCTTTTTCACGTCGATGCTAAGACGCTTGATTTTCTGATTTAACGTCGATAGCGGAATACGCAGCATCTCCGCCGCTTCCGTTTGACTGTAATTAACGGCCTCCAGCGCCTCGATAATTTTGTGCCGCTCGAAGTCGGCCAAGATCTCGAAGAGCGAGGCGTCCGCAGCTACCATTCCGTTGTTGTCACGTGAGATACGCATGCCGCTGGCTTGCTGTAAATGGTCGGGTAGAACATGGGCGGGCACGAGCGGCGCCGTGGTTAAAACCACAGCGCGTTCAACTGCATTTTCCAGCTCGCGCACATTGCCGGGCCAGTTGTGCTCCATCAGGATTTGCATGGCATCGGGTTCGAATTCTAGAACCGAGCGTCCGTCGCGGTTCAGAAACTTTTCGTTTTCGCGGCAATAACGCACAAAAAAATGCTCCACCAGACGCGGTATATCTTCCTTGCGATCACGCAAGGGCGGCAGCGTCAAATTGATGACGTTCAGACGGTAGTAAAGATCTTCGCGGAACTTTCCTTCGTCGACGAGTTTACGCAGATCGGCATTTGTCGCAGCAATAATGCGTACATCCACGCGAATAGTTTCATTGGAACCGAGCGGCATAAACTCGCGATCCTGCAGCACGCGAAGAAGCTTGACCTGAATCTCAGGAGTGATCGTTCCGATTTCGTCGAAGAAAAGAGTGCCGCGATTGGCGGTTTCGAAAAATCCTTTTCGGTTTGCGACGGCTCCCGTGAAAGAACCTTTGACGTGGCCGAAAAGAATGGATTCCAGGAGCTCCGATGGCAACGAGCCACTGTTTACAGGAACAAATGTCTGATCGGCACGGGAAGAGTGGGCGTGAATGGCTTTGGCGATAAGCTCCTTGCCGGTGCCGGTTTCACCGGTGATCAGAATGGTGGCCCGGCTCGGGGCAACCTGCGCTACTTGGTCGAGCAGCCGTAACATGCGCTCGCTTTTCCCGACGATATTGGGAAAAGAATAACGCTGCTTCAAGGCGCGCTTGAGCTGCATGTTTTCGCGCTCCAGGCGGCTCTTGGAGATCATGCGATCGATTTCGATCAGCAGCTTGTCGTTGTCCCACGGTTTGGCAAAGTAGTCATTCGCGCCGGTTTTCAATGCCCGCACAGCTACCTCCACCGAACCGTACGCGGTGAGCATGAAAACAGGTGTTTCCCTGTCGCGCTGGCGAATATCGGCAAGCACTTCAATGCCCGAGCGGTCCGGCATCATCAAGTCGAGCAGCACCAAATCATAACTGCCGGTTTCCCACTTTTGAAAGCCGATGGTGGCGTTTTCGGCTAGCTCGACGATATAGTTTTCGCTGGTCAACAAGAGTTCAAGGCTCTCGCGAATATCGATTTCGTCGTCGATGACGAGGATACGCCGGCGATCCGGGGCACTGAGGCCATCGGTTGGCAGATCGGTAAAAACAGCAGTTTCCACTACAGCCGTTGTATCAGACAGCCCATGCCAAAACTGAGAAAGAAGCGATAAGCCTACGCAGAGAGTGCTTTGTGCGCGGGTTCCGGCGTTTTGTTGGCGCGAAGCGCAGTACTGGGGAACTCCAGACGAAACCGCGTCCCACGGCCAATGGTACTATCGACCTCGATCACTCCATTGTGCTCCTGAACAATGCCGTAGGAAATGGAGAGGCCAAGACCCGTGCCCTTTCTTGCGCCCTTCGTGGTAAAAAAAGGATCGTAGATTCGCTGCAGATACTCGGCGGGAATGCCGCTGCCGGTATCTGCTACCTCCACATGAGCAAATCCGCTTTCGGCCCAGGTACGAAGTGTAAGGGTGCCCCCACTTTGCATGGCATCACGGGCGTTAATCAAAAGATTAAGAAAAACCTGCTGAAGCTTGCCGGAGTTTCCGCGGATGGTGGGCAGATACTCGGAAAGGTCGATCTGCAAGTTTACGCCGATCTTCTGGAATTGGTGCTCCACAAGCGAGACGGTTTCGCGGATGACGCGATTCAGATCCGTTTCGACGAACTCGGTGGGCGCAGTGCGGGAAAAGTTGAGCAATGAGTTTACAATCTCGCTCGCGCGGAAGGTCTGCCTGGCGATTTTCTCCAGCAGCTTTGCCTTTTGCTCGTCACCCGCCACTTGCTTGTTAAGCATCTGCGCGTAAGTGGAGATCACCGCGAGCGGAGTATTGACTTCATGGGCGACGCCTGCAGCCAGCAATCCGATCGAGCTGAGCTTATCGGCCTGCACCAAACGGCGCTCGAGTTCATCACGGTCGGTGACGTTATCGAAAATGATAAGCCGCCCAATTTGCCGGCCCTCGCGCGAAAACAAAGGCGCAATCGCAATGTTTACTATCGATTCGCCTGGGACCGGGATTGTAGTGGCAATCGCCGATCCATTGCCGTTCGGCGTTTCCATTCTGCGGGCCTGCAGTCCTACTTTATAGATATTGTGGACTCCGGAAGTGCTACGCGCCTCATCGAACTTTTCACACAATTCCGGAGAAAACAATTTGGAAAGGTAATGCCGTAAAGCCTGGTGGCGGCGAATACCGGTAAGTGTCTCAATCTGTGTGTTCCAGCTATCCACACGGCCTTCAAGGTCCACCGCCAGCACGCCGACGTTGATCGACTCCACGATGTTTTCGCTGAATTCCTTCAGTCGTTCATACTCGTCTGCTTTGTTCTGCAGAGAGCTATACAGACGCGAATTCTCGATGGCGATAGCGACATAATTCGAAAGGGTTACCAAGAGATCGATATCGTCTCTCGACAAGAAATCGCCTTCGGTGGTGCGGCTGACCCCGAAGTAGGCAATGATGCGGCCGCGCGAGCGGCAGGCCACATAATAGGTGAAATCCAGCTCCGCGATCGTTTCGCGAATGGATTCCGGCCAGGACAACGAAACAATGTCGCGGAGGTTTTTCGTGCGCTCGAAGAACAAGTACTCTTTTTGCTCGTTGGTTCGGCTTCCCTCTCCTAGAAAACGAAGATCCAAATGGCTGTCTTGGGCCAAAGCCGTTCGGCTGGCCTTTTGCGAGGAGGAGTGCAGACGGAATTGAGCGCTTGCCTCGTCAAACAGAAAGAACGCACTTTGTTTAATCGACAACGTTCGCAGCAGCCGCTCGGAAACCTTCGCCAGCATCGCGGTTTGATCTGTTTCCGAACTCAGTTCGCGGGCAAATTCGATCAGAGTCAACCGGGCGTCGTAGCGGTCGCGGTAAAACACCCAGCGGTCTAGTAGTTCCTGAATCCAGCGGCGAATGGGCTGAAAAACAAACGTAGCGAAGGCAACCAGCACGACAAAGGCTGGAGAAGTAATGGTGTTTGTATTGAAAATGACAAAGATCAATGCGTAGAAAACACCGATGACGGCCAGCGTTGCCAATGTGTAAACGTAGCCTTGCTGGAAAATGATGTCGACATCCATCAGGCGATAGCGTGTGATGGCATAGGCCCAAGTAAGCGGAATCAGCCCCATGGAAAGCACGCTGAGGTTCATTAAATGACCGGGAACGGCGCCGAATAGATAGGGTAGGACGTAAAGCAGCATGAACGGCGCAACGCCCACCAATGCGCCGTTTCGCAGGTACTTAAGTTGCCGTCGGACAACAGGATCTTCTTCCCGCGCGTAATCCAAACCCAGCGCCGCCGTGCCGGCGCCATACAGCAGCATGGCAAAACCCAGTGTCAACCGGTCGAGCAGCCAGCGAACCTCCAGCAACGGGGCGGAAAACTGAAGCAATCCCATTGCCGAGGCAAGCACTACCAGCAACAGAGCCAGCGAGGGCAGGTAGAGAGTCCACCATTTACGTCCCTGGAGAAATCGCGGGTATGAGTGAAAGGTGAAGCAAAAGTGAAGGAAAATGGCCGGTGCAAGAAGGGAGGCCGCCAAGTTGCCCCAATACATCGCCTGGTCGAAGGTGTTTAACTTTCCCGAATAATGGAAACAGGAAGCAATGAACGAAAAAAGACAAAGAAGGAAAAAATGCTGCGATTTGGCGGCGCTTGTTCTGCGGTAATAAACGAAGAGTCCAATCGATAGATAGGCGAACCCAACGGCATACTCGTAGAAAAGAGCCGAGTCACGCGGCGCACTGGTGATGAAGACGTTGTCTTTTTCGAATTGAATGCCGCGACGCTGCAGGGTATATTTTGTCCGGGTCAGAAGCGGGATCTGCCAAAGCGCCTGGGGAACATCGACCGCTCTTTTGATGAGAAAGGAGCCAATCTCCACTACCCTGTCGCCCAATTGGATGTCGGCACGATTGCCGGGGCCGTTCGGCGAAATAAATTCGGCAACTACATGGCTTTGGCCGCGAGCGTCTTTCTGGTCAACCCAGGTCACTCCATCATCATGGAGAGGATAGGAGCGCAGGTTCTCAAAGCTCATCACGGCAGCGATCACCGCGGCCACCGTCAAAACAAGCAGCAATGTTCCCGCGAATTGGGTTCTAGACTCGCTCAAATTAGCTCTTCTGGGCTATATGGATCTTCCATGATCGTCCAATAGCTATTCTGACGCTTTGGAGCACGTCGATTGCCAACCCTAAAATAAAGAAACGGCGGCGGTATTTGCAAGGAATTTGAATGGAAGAGCGGGTCCATCCTCGGGCTTCTCGTATCGATTCTCTTTATTTCGGGAGCGAATCTCCCAAATGCCATAGCCGCTACTACTAAGTCCGTCGAAACAAGGCTACATCGATGAAACCAAACCGCGAAAATGTACGTCTGGGGCGTTGACGCTCAAGGCAAACAAACATAGACTTAGTTTGTAGCCTCACGGCCTACTTAAGGTGGTTTTTCTCGGTATGAAGTTATCTCCTATCTTCCGCTCACCGATTTTGCGTGGTGTTGCGGCGGCATCCCTTGTTGTTCTTCCCTCGCTTGCCCAAAACAATGGCGGTAGTTCCAGTAATTCGGACAGCGATACTGTCGCCAAGCCGCTGACGAAAAGACAGCTCGCGCGGAAACAGAAGCAGCTGGAGAAAGAGCTGATGGGG
This sequence comes from Bryobacteraceae bacterium, assembly GCA_965219315.1. Lineage (GTDB taxonomy): Bacteria > Acidobacteriota > Terriglobia > Bryobacterales > Bryobacteraceae > Bog-105. Next base: position 1,147,878 of record CBDCNB010000001.1, read on the forward strand.
CCATGGAAGAAGTGGCTGAACGAGGACGTGGTGTACATCGTTACCGATGAGGAGAAGCAGGCATTCAAGCGGCTCCGTACCGACGAGGAGCGGCAACAATTCGTCGAGGCCTTTTGGGGCCGGCGCGATCCGACCCCCGATACCGAAGAAAACGAGTATAAAGAGGAGCATTATCGCCGAATTGCGTACGCAAATGATCACTACGCATCAGGCATTCCGGGCTGGAAAACCGATCGTGGCATGATCTACATCAAGTACGGCGCGGCCGATGAGATTGAATCGCATCCCTCCGGCGGCAGTTACCAGCGACCTTATGAGGAAGGCGGCGGCCAAACGTCGACTTATCCATTCGAAACGTGGCGCTATCGTTATCTGGACGGTATCGGAACCAACATCATCATCGAATTCGTTGACACCACCATGAGCGGCGAGTATAAAATGACTTCCGATCCATCGGAGAAGGATGCCTTGCTTTACGTCCCCGGTGCGGGTTTAACCTTAGCCGAGCAGATGGGTACGGCCGATAAAACCCAGCGATTTACGCGTACCGACGGAACCCATTTGGGAACGGGTAATCAGCCTCTCCCCCAGAGCATGAATGAATTTACGCGGCTGGAGCAGTTCGCAAAACTGCAGAAGGCTCCCATCATTAAATTTAAGGACTTACAGGCCGTGGTGGATTCCAGCATCCGCTACAACACGCTCCCCATGCGTGTGCGGGCCGACTATATCCGGGTGACCGACGCGACGGTCCTCACCAATTTGATGATCCAGTTCAAAAACAGCGATCTGCAATACAAAACAAAGGATAAGATTTCCAAGGCCACCGTCAATATCTACGGCCGTATTACCTCGTTGACGCGTCGTCCGGTGAACTGGTTCGAGGACACAGTCAGCGTCGATCTTCCGGCGGAAATGCTGCAGAAGGCGATGAACGGGTCGCAGGTTTATTCGAAAACCGTTCCGCTCGCGCCGGGCAGCTACCGGCTGAATGTAGTCGCCAAGGACACGGTGGGCAACACGGTGAATAACTACGAGATGTCGTTAGTTGTGCCTCACTATGAGGAAGACGAATTAGGAGCAAGCAGCGTAATATTGGCCGATTCCCTGGAGCGGGTACCTACCAAGAGCATCGGTGCCGGACAGTTTGTCATTCGCAGTTCGAAAGTGCGTCCCCGTATCGACGATGTATTTAAGCAGCAAGAAACGATGGGGATTTACACCGAGTTTTACAACTTGGGCATGGATGAGAAAACGAAGAAGCCGGAGGGGAACATTCAATACGAAGTGGTGAATAACGCGACGAACAAAACGGTTTTGACGCAGACGGAAAAACTAAGCGCAATCCCCAATGCTTCTGCGTTCTTGGTAACAGTGGAAAAGAAATTGCCGTTAAGCACTCTTCCTCCCGGGAAATACACGCTAAAATTGAAGATTACGGATACGTTAAAGAATCAAACGCTTTCACCGTCTGCTCCGTTTACGGTGACGTCTTCAGCTTCCTAATTGTTCAGGGAGGTTGAGGGGCGCGAAAGGTTGTTAGGAATTTGCATTTCGCGAGATCAAAGTCGGTCGTTTTTCTGCTGCTAGCCGGCCTGCTGTCTATGACGGACCGGCTAAATGCGGCCGATCTTTTCTTGCCCATAACAGGAAATCTCCTCGGAGTAGTTGTCGATGCGAGCGGTGTTCCGCAGATGGGAGCGTCCGTCCAGCTTTTGAATAAGTACGAACGGTTGCTTGCAAAGACGGTGACGAGCGGTGACGGACGATTCGCGTTCGCCGACCTTCCCATGGACAGCTATTCTGTGCGGGTCTCCCTTTCCAGCTTTCTTCCGGTCTCGCGGGATAAGATCCAGGTAAAAGGTGGGGCAGACAGCATGCTTCAGATACACTTGGCCACGCTGCTCAGCAGCATAGAGGTTCGCTACGTGCCCCCGGTCAGCACGATGTCCGAAGATTGGAAATGGGTCCTACGCTCTTCTCCGGCAACGCGTCCGATTACTCGCTGGATGCCGTCGCAATCGGCGAAGGTTTCCGGGTCCGAGCGACGGCATATTCCCGTATTCTCCGACACCCGAGCGTTAGTATCTCTTTCCGGCGGCGATACCGGAATCATCGATTCCGACTACGTGCCCGCCGATGCAAGGACCGGCTTTGCACTCTCCACAAACATCTTTGGAAGCAATCGGCTTCGATTAAGCGGCACCTATGGCGAAGGGGAAGGGATTACGCCGGCAGCTTTCAGTTTGTCCGCCGTGTACAGCCATGACGATTCGATTGGGATGGTGGGCTCTCCCGAAATGGCGTTTTCTATTTCGCAATTAGCTTTGATGGGTGGGGCAAACCTCAATGGTTCACCCTCCAGCGGGGCGTTCCCACAAGTTCGGACGATGTCCATCAGTATTTACCAGACGGTCGACCCCATCGATCGCATGCACATCGAGTACGGGGCCGTGGGAGAATCGGTCGATTATCTGCAGCACGGAAATCGCGTCAGTCCGTTTGCGCGCGTTACAGCGGACTTGGGGAATGCTGGAAAAGTTGCTGCCGTCTATAGCGATGGAGGCCTACCAAGCGGCCTGATCACGCACCAAGCGCGTAGTGGGGCAATGGCGGAGACAACCGAGCTGAGTTCTGATAATGGGTGGAATGGCGCCGCTGGTGCGGTTCCGCGTATGCCGCAAGTCTCTTTTCGGAAGAACCGGCTTGAGCTGCAGCGGACAAAAAATTACGAGCTGGGTTATACAAAAATGGCCGGGTCGCGCTCCATTTCCTTTAGCGCCTTCCATGAAGAAGTTTCCAACGGACGCTTACACGTAGCCGGCGATACAACAGAACTCGATCCTGCCGATCTTTTATCCGATGGTGTGTCGACAACCTCCATCTATAACATCGGGCGCTATCACCGAAACGGATATATTGTCTCCGCGAATCAGCGAGTAAATCGTTTTTTCGATGTGGCGATTTCTTATGGCCGCTTAGGCGGTTTTACCGTGGACAGTAGTCAGGTACTCCCTACAAAATCTACACCGTTTTCGAATACTTTTTTAGCGCAAGCAAATCACAATATCGCCGTAGCAAAGGTGGAAGCGAAAGCTCCGGTGATGGGTACTCAGCTCCAGGTAAACTACGGCTGGGTAGAAGGACATGCTGTTATTCCGCGTCATGTGTTCACCACCCAGGATAATTCCGGTGAACCCGGATTTAATATCTCTATCCGTCAACCTTTGCCGCCCATAATGGCTCTTGGTGGACGCTTCGAACTGTCTGCCGATCTTTACAATTTATTGGCCCAAGGTTATCTTCCCGTCGACAGTGGCGATGGTCATCGAGTGTTGATTGTGCAAGCTCCGCGTACAGTTCGCGGTGGCTTAAAATTTGTGTTTTAAAAAGTAAAGCTATTTACTTTAGACTAGCAGAGTGCTAGATTAATTCTAGGAAGGTGCTAGGTCGATGGCTACTCTTTACGTTGAAAATGTCCCTGAGCAATTGTATGATTCGCTTCGCGCGTTAGCTAGGGAGCACAGGCGCTCCATTTCGGCTGAGGTGCTTACCATGCTCGACGAAAACATTCCCACGGAGGCGGAATTAGCGCGGCGCGAAGAGCTTTTTCAAACCGTGAGCCGTGTCCGTGCCGGCCAACCTGGATCGCCAGGACCTTTTCCCTCGACCGAAGAAATGCAGCGTGAGGACCGCGTTCGTTGAAAGTTTGCATACTGGACGCCAGTGTTGCGGCCAAATGGGTTCTCCCGTCAGAACAAGAGCCGTATTCAGCCGAGGCGGTAGTGCTTTTAAAAAAGCATACGCGAGGCGACATACGGTTCATTGTTCCCGATCTGTTTTGGCCGGAAATCGGCAACATTTTATGGAAGTGTGTTCGTGTTCAACGCATTACGCAAGGCTCCGCCAAAGAAGCACTAGCCTTACTGGAACGAATGGCTATTCGCACCGTGCCCAGTTCCCCACAAGCAGAACACGCGCTCTCAATTGCGCTTGCATTTGACCGGGCCGTCTACGATTGCATTTACCTTGCGCTAGCGATCCATCTTGGCGCGGCCTTTGTCACTGCGGACGAGCGGCTGGTCAACGCTGTCGGTAGCCGCTTTCCTATTTCCTGGCTGGGGAATCCCACTCATTCCTTCAATTGATTCCCACGGATCCCCCGGCATAAAACATTTCAATGCAGTGCATAAAATTTTAATAGAACGCGAGCTCCTGGCAAGCTGTTACGCTGAACCTTTTACTTCATGGAAGCCACCGGAGGAGCCTGCGTGAGAAGCCTGTGTAAGTATGCGTTACCCTTATTGGTCGCTCTTGGTGGCAATTCGCTCCTGGCCCAAACCGCCGGTTCGATGGAAGCCAGGTTGAGTGCCGCGGAAGCGGCCGCGAAGTCAGCGCAACTTTCCGGCGACAACGCTTGGATGTTGACCAGCGCTGCACTGGTACTGATGATGACCGGGCCAGGGCTTGCGTTATTTTACGGCGGGTTGGTACGAAGTAAAAATGTGCTCAGTACCATGATGCATAGCTTTGTATTGATGGCCGTGGTAACGGTTTTGTGGGCGATCTACGGATACAGCCTGGCTTTTGCTGAAGGCACTCCATTCATCGGAAGCTTTCACTATCTATTCCTAAACGGCGTTGGCGTAGCGCCGAATGCGGACTATGGAGCGACGGTACCGCACGAAACGTACATGATCTTCCAGTTGATGTTCGCCATCATCACGCCCGCGCTTATCTCCGGTGCATTTGCCGAACGCATGAAGTTCAGCGCGATGCTTCTGTTTACATGTTTGTGGCTGACGATTGTTTATCTCCCCATGGCACACATGGTTTGGGGAAAAGGGGGGTTCTTGAACACGTTTCTAGGGGGTACGGTGCCGTGTCTCGACTTTGCGGGTGGCACGGTGGTACACATTACGTCGGGTGTCAGCGCTTTAGTCTGCGCGCTTTATCTCGGGAAACGGGTTGGATTCTCAAAAGAACCGATGCGGCCGCATAGTTTGGTACTCAGTGTCACCGGGGCATGCCTTCTATGGGTCGGCTGGTTCGGATTCAATGCCGGCAGCGCCATTTCGGCCTCCGGCTTAGCCTCGAGTGCCTTCATCGCTACGCACTTCGGAGCAGCAGCGGCAGCTTTGGGATGGCTCTTCGCCGAATGGTTCAGGCAGGGGAAACCAAGTATGCTCGGAGGCATCTCGGGCGCGGTGGCAGGTCTGGTCGCTATTACGCCTGCATCCGGATTTGTGAAGCCATTTCCGGCCTTGCTGATCGGGTTTATCGCCGGTATTGTTTGCTACTTCATGGTAACCGTCGTGAAAGGGCGATTCGGCTACGATGACACGCTGGATGCCTTCGGTGTTCATGGCGCGGGCGGCACCGTAGGAGCAATCCTGACTGGCGTGTTTGCGACAAACTTAATAAATGACACGCTAAAAGATTCTTCAGGGAAGGCACTGCCTCTAGGGTGGGTAGATGGACATCCGGGACAGGTGGTAAATCAATTTGTGGGCGTCATCATTGCCTGGGCTTTGGCCATTGCCGGTACTCTGATTATCCTGAAAGTCGTCGATCTTGCCGTAGGTGTTCGCGCCACTGAAGAAGAAGAGCGAGAAGGACTCGATCTGAGCATGCACGGCGAAGAAGGCTACAATCTGGAGGCGTAGTTCCAACTTCAATACGATACGATTTTGATGCGCGCCATAGCAAAGTCATGAAAAAAATAGAAGCCATCATTCAGCCTCACAAATTGGAAGAAGTGAAAGAAGCGCTGAAGAGTATCGGCGTGGACGGCATGACAATCACGGAGGTACGTGGCCATGGCCGCCAAAAGGGGCATAAAGAGGTCTATCGCGGCATGGAGTATCAAGTCGATCTTCTGCCTAAAATAAAACTGGAAATTATTGTCCCCGATTCTCGTTTGGACGAGATCGCCGGCACATTATCCTCCAGCGCGCGTACCGGCAAATTGGGAGACGGCAAGATCTTCATCTCCGACGTGCTGGACGCCATTCGCATTCGAAATGGCGATACGGGTGAAGCAGCCCTCTAAGACGTGCCGACAGAGCAGCCGTTTCCCGAAGGAGCCTTTACGAACGACGCGGCATCGCAACGAGCTGCATTGCAGAAGATAGGCACCGCTTTCTCCATTGATCGAGAACCCTTCCGCGTACTCGAACAGCGGACCATCTCTGTGGACCGATTGATCGGTCAAACAGTAGATAAATGTTTGAAGGGTACACTTTCCGATCCATTTGCCATCTTCGCGGTGGGTGGCTACGGACGTCGCGAGCTTTTCCCCTATTCCGATGTCGATTTGCTGGTTGTATTTGAAGACGAACAGCAAATTGCCGACGCAAAAGAGCCGCTATCGGAGTTCTGCCGCGTCATCTGGGATGCGGGACTTCAACTCAGTCATTCGGTCCGGACCGTCGGCGAATGTTGCCGCTTACAAAATGACAATACAGAGCTTCATATCAGCCTCTTAGATAGGCGATTTCTGCAGGGTAATGAACAACTGTTCGCAAAACTGTCGAGCGATTTGGCTGAATTTCAGGAACGGGCGGCGACCAAGATTATTTCCCGGCTGGCGAAACTTGTCAACTATCGTCACAAGAAGTACAACGATACGGTTTATCATCTGGAGCCGAATATAAAAGAGTGTCCGGGAGGCGTTCGCGATGTTCATTTGCTTCATTGGCTTTCGAAGCTAAGTCCGCGTAACGAGGCTGTGCAAGAAGCAGTGCCTCAATTGAGAAACGCCTGCGCCTTTCTTTACCAGCTTCGCTGCTTTCTTCACTTCAAAGCGGGACGTGGCAACAATCTACTCACCTTCGAATTACAAGACGACGCTTCGGCTTCGCTTTCGGAAATTTCTATCGATCCTGGGGAGTGGATGCGGATCTATTATGGACATGCCCGCCGCGTCTACCAATACGCCTCCCATGCGCTTGAATCCTTCTTCATGCCGAATGTTTCTCTGGTGCAAAGGCTGCGGAGTCGGCGGAGTCGTTTGTCGACCGATGAGCTGACTGTTTTTAACGAACGCATTTTTCTCCGTAGCGCACTGAAGACGCTTGTTTCGGCGGAAGCGGTCCTCCAGCTGTTTGTATTTGTCGGTCGCCATGGCATTCTGCTTTCCTGGGACACTCAGCGGCATATTCGTGCCCGTCTCGGCGCGATCTCGTTTTCGTTTCGTGATCATTCACCCTCATGGCCGGAGTGGCGCGAGCTGCTATCGCAGCCGCACGTCGCAACCGCACTGCATCAGATGCAGGAAACCGGTGTGCTTGCCGCCGCCATCCCGGAGTGGCAATCCATCGACAGCCTGGTTGTCCGGGATTTTTATCATCGCTACACCGTCGATGAGCATACGATAGCCGCCATCGGAGTGATCGATGAACTCCTTGAAGGAACCAATCAATCGACGCTGCGCCTGAGAGGGCTTTTGCAGGAGGACGACGACCTTCCCATTCTTCGTCTTGCTTTGCTGCTGCACGACATCGGAAAAGGCATAACGCCGGGCGATCATGTCCGTGGCTCTCTGGAGACAAGTGACATCATCATGCGTCGGCTCGGTGCCCCGGAACAAGAGCGGCAAACAGTACGCTTTCTCATCGAGCATCATCTGGATCTTTCCTTAATCATGAATGGCCGCGACCTGGAAGATCCGGCTACAGCCCGCTTTCTTACCGCCAGCGCCGACACCCCCAAAAACCTGCGCACACTCACGCTGCTTACATTCGCCGATATCAGCGCCGTGAATCCGACCGCCATGACACCTTGGCGGCTGGAGCAACTATGGCGCGTTTATCTGATGGGCCTGGATCAACTCACGCGCGAGTTGGTGACGGACCGGATAAGTGCCGATGATCTATCACTGGCAAATGCCTCGCCGTTACTCATTCAGTTCTTAGAGGGATTCCCGACCCGTTATCTTCGAACGTATAGTCGAGAACAGGTTCAGCAACACTTCGATTTATCTCGACAGGCGCAAAAGTCCGGTGTAGCTGTCGAAGTGGAATTGAATGTCGATGCCTACCAAATGACGGTGATTGCCCGCGACGAGCCGGGACTATTCGCCTGCCTTTGCGGAGCTTTGGCGAGCTTCGGCATGAATATTGTGAAGGCCGACGCCTTCTCCAATTCGTCGAATACCGCCTTGGATGTGTTTCGTTTTGCCGATCCGATGAGTACTCTTGCTTTGAATCCAGGCGAAATCGAATGCTTAGTGTCGACAGTCGAGTCTGTTGTTCACGGTTCCATCGAAGTTGCGAATTTGCTGAAGCGGCGACGTTCTATTCCCCGCCCCAGCAACGGATCCCGTATTGCTCCCGTTGTGCGCTTCAATAATGAGGCTTCCGACCAGTCCACATTGATCGACTTTACCGGCGAGGACCGCCCGGCTTTGCTTTACCATCTTGCCTCAACGCTGAGCGTTGCCGGTTGCAACATCGACTTGGTGATGATCGACACCGAAGCCCATAAAGCCATCGATGTCTTTTATGTCACCGCGGACGGTAAAAAGCTGGATGCCGCCACGCAGGTGCAATTGCAAGCATCCTTGCTTCAAGCCGCAGATGAACGCTAGGCTTCGCTGAGCAAAAAATAGCTCCGGCTGTTGATTGTACCTATCTAAACGGCACAATGAGGTTTTTTCATCTCGGTATCGTTTTTTTCTCGGCTATTCTTTTTTGTAGGAACATGGCCGCGCAGTCCACCCTCGCAACAATTTTAGGAACGATTCGCGATGCATCCGGCGCGGTGATTGCACGGTGCACCGTAAAGATAACCGACACGGATACCGGAACAGAAAAAACGGTCAGAACCGGTCCCAACGGAAATTATCAAGCTGTAGATATGAAGCCGGACCACTATAAATTGGAGATCAGTCAACCCGAATTTCAAACGCAAGTCATTGAAAGTGTCACGCTGGCGGCACGCCAATCTTTACGCATCGACGGATTGCTGCAAGTAGCGCAAGCCTCCGCACAGACAACGGTAGAAAGTTCCGCCGGTATCATCAACACGGAGTCGCAGCAGATATCGGCCAGCTTCGACTCAAAGAAAGTGCTGAATCTTCCGGGGAACTATCGCGCCAACGGCAGTACCAGTCCGTACACACTTATTTCGGCTTTGCCCGGCGTACAATCCGACTCCCTCAGCTCCAATAATTCAAACCAAAACGCAAATAATTCCAGCAGCCCCACCGCGCAAAAGTTTTCCATCCAGGGCGGGTTGCCATCGCAATCCGACATCACCGTAGATGGAATCTCCACTGAAGATGTCACCCAGAACAATCCTTTAAAGGATGCATTTCCCTCAGCGGAGAGCATCGCGGAAATTCGCGTGGACGGCGTAGGTAATAACGCCGAATATGGCCAACCGGGCGAAGTTTCCAGTATTTCCAAAAGCGGGACCAATGAACTGCATGGCGCAGCGTTTTGGTACTTTCAGAACCGTGCTTTCGATGCCTTGGGTTACGGCCAGTTGACTCAGCCGCAGAAGATCGCCAACGATTACGGTATCAGTGCGGGCGGTCCGGTGATCATTCCGCATCTTTATGACGGCCGAGATAAGTCATTTTTCTTCGGGACATTCGAGGGCTTTCAGTTTCCGCGCGGGCTCACCCAGCAATATTTTGTTCCCACAACCGCTGCCCGTAATGGAGACTTCAGCGGTATCGCCGCGATTACCGACCCAACGACGGGAGCAGCCTTTCCTAACGCAATAATCCCTCAAAACCGTATCAGCCCGGTCGCGCAGAAACTGCTCGACTTCTTTCCAACGCCCAACAACGGCGACACTTACAACACCAACAACTACAACGCCAATAAAATCAATAACTATTCTTCCAATCAGTTCGACGTGCGCGGCGATCAGTACCTCTCGCCGAAGATGTCCGTGTTCGGACGCTTTACCTGGAAGAACATCGATCTCAGCAATCCCGAGCCGCTGCTATTTCCGAACACCAGGCAGCCGACGCGAGACCGTGTTCTTGTTCTTTCCGATAACTACACGATCGCGCCTAGCGTTGTAAACGAGTTTCGATTCGGATTGACGTTGAGCAACTACGGGCAGAACAGCTCCTTCAATGGAGCAGCCTATACAAACTCATTGGGCTTACAAGGCATTGGCCCCAATTTCCCATTCAACGGTTTTCCTTGGATTAGCTTTACGTCGCTAAGCGGCCTTACGCCGGGGCGATTGGACTACACTTACCAATCCAGAACTATTCAATATAACGACAATCTGAGCTGGTCCGTGGGTCGACACACGTTGAAGTTCGGCGCTGATGTTCGGCAGCTACGCGCCTTTACGCCGCTGACTTTCGGCAATGGCGATAACTACGGCTCGTTCACATTCAATGGCGCGTTTACCGGAAACGAGTTTGCCGACTTTCTCCTTGGCCTTCCGCAGCAAACCCAGATCGATAACATCACCGTCGATAACGATGGAGCGGCGCAGCAATATAACTTTTATGCCCAAGATAGCTTCAAGGTGAGCCCCAGGCTGACAGTGGATTACGGAGTCCGCTATGAATTCCATACCGGGTTTAAGTCCGCGAACGGCGCAATCGGCAACTTCGATCCGAGCGTTCCTCTTTCAGGTCGGGCAATTTATCCGTCGAACGCAGCCGTGCTGCCCGACCCCATGTTTTTGCAGTCGATCAACGCCTGTCCGGCACCTCCTGCCAATGGCGCGCCTTGCACCCCGGTTGTGACGTCGTCGCAGGCAGGACTCCCTTCTTATCTCAAAAACGTTCCCAAATATCGTTTCTTGCCCCGCTTTGGTTTTGCCTACCGGGTAACCGACGATGCAAAAACAGTCATTCGTGGAGGGTTCGATGTTTTCAATATCACTGAGTTAGGCAGTAGTTTTTATTCGCTTACCGGCTTATATAATTCCAATACTCGATCGTACGTAAATGTCGATCCTACGACGAACAAGCCGATTTTCGCTTTTCCAACGGCCTACGCCGGCTCATTAGAGAGCTCCGCTTTAGGAACCGGCATCTTGGTGGCAGGTAATCAAATTCACTGGAGCGATCCCTATTCTTACCAATGGAATCTATCTGTCGGCCGCGATCTGGGTCACAACATCGGCCTGCGCATATCCTACATTGCTTTGGTGACGCGCCATTTAATTTGGCAGCCGAATATCAATCAGCTCAGTAATTCCACTGAATTTGCCACCTCTCGTCCTCTGTCCGACCGGCCCTTCCCCAACTTCCAATACATTTCCGAACGCTACACCTCAGCCAATGCCAACTATCAATCCGGGCAGGTCGAAGTGACGCGACGTTTAACAAACGGGCTCACCTTCAACAGCACCTATACGTTCGCCAAAAATCTTGCCGATAATCAAGGTCCGAACCCGTCCGCATTTACTGACGAGATCGGTGGGTCGGCGGAAGATGCTTACAACCGGCGCTCGGACTATGGGAATGTCTATGGAACCAGACGCCATCGCTGGATTACCACCAGTATTTATGAATTGCCGATCGGCCGGGGACGGCAGTTTGGGGGCAAGATGAATCGGTTTCTCGATGCCGCCGTGGGCGGATGGCAGCTCAGCGGTATTTTTTTGTGGCAATCCGGAACGTATCTTAGCCCGTATTTCACTGGCGGCGATCCGTCCGGCAGCGGTTCCGCGATTTACTCCTATCGAGCGCAGCATCCGGACCGCGCGTTGGGCGTTAATCCCACTCCCGCCAATCAAAATCGCGATAACTGGATCGATCCCAATGCTTTTCTCTGTCCCGGAGTGGGAATCGCTGCCGGAACCGGTTCCTGCAACATTGGAACGCCGGGCAGCGCGTTTGCGCCCATCGGACGTTTTGGCAATGCCGGCACGGGAATTCTTGTCGGTCCCGGAACAGTCAACCTGTCCGCCGGGTTAAGTAAGTATTTCTTGATTACAGAAGGGATCAAGCTGAAAGCCGAGGGAACGTTTACCAATGTTTTAAACCACACCAATCTGGACGATCCGGTGTTGGACATCAGTAATCCCAGCTTTGGCCGGATTACCGACGCCCGTCTTTCCGATTTCGGTGGTTATCGTACTGGACAAGTTTCGCTCAGGCTAGAATTTTAAATTAGTAAGAAGAGACGCGTTGCGATGTCCGAAGTGGCTGTACCGGAAAAAGGTGAAGTATCGTCAGGTGAATGTTTTGAAGTACCCATCATCGATGCCGCTCCGCGTGCTCAGGACCTGATCGGCATTTTGGAATCCTGTCTTCACGCCAAATCGTCCGAGTGGCAATTTTTGCGCGAACTGAAGGTCGGAACAGGCAAGCGTAACGGCAGCATTCAACGCCTGGATGCGTTCGCCCTGAACTGCCTTCCCCACCAGGGAATGAAACGGATCTGCTATGAGGTGAAGGTATGCCGCTCGGACTTTCTTTCCGAACTACGCCATCCGTTAAAGCGTCGCATTGGGATGCGTTACTCGAACGAATTTTACTTTGTCACTCCCGGCGCGTTGCTTCATTTGGACGAAATACCGGTCGACTGCGGCCTCATTGAGGCTGGTCACGCTAGTGTTGACGAGTGGCTTCTTCTTCAGAAAAGACACTGCGGTTATTTTCATTATGATCCCGGAACTGAAAACTACTGCATGGTGACAATACCCGCGCCATGGCGCGATACACCGGGGCCTACTTGGCAGTTCGCGGCAGCCATGCTTCGCAACCAGCAACGCCAGTTTTTGGAGACGCGGCCTCCGCGTGGTCCGGAGCAGCAGAAGCTTTCCTTTACTTGACATATTTCTTCTGACCTCCTATTCGGCCTCATCACCAAACTCCTGAGAAGTTTTGTCGTGGAATCTACTTCTTTTTTTAGTACTGTAGCTATACGTTAGAAGATTTAGCTCAATTAATCTTACGAGCATTGGAACATTCTGCGAAGTAGGATATAAATAGTCATTACCGCCTTATCGTTTTACCTTTTTTTTCAAGGGGTTATGTCCGATGAGGATTTAAGTTCTTCAGTAGCATGAAAGACCTCTGTCTACTTCCGCGGCTCTTTACGATTACAGCCTTGTTTTCGGCCGTAGCGTTCATGGGAACCTTCCCTTTACAAGCTCTTCCGGTTAGCCAAGCTCCTGCCACGGAAGCTACTCCGAAAAAGGTAAGCAAGACGAAGCACCGGTCGAAGAAACACGCCGTCCGGCGCTCTGCGGCGGCAACAACAACATCGGCCACCACTACCCGGGCAGCACTGATTCATAGCGGTGGCCCATCCAAGATCGTCCGTACGTCCCGAATTCGTCGCCGGGGCCGTCATCGCGTGTTCTACAATCCTTGGACGGAGCCGACCTATGCCGATTCCACCGTCGGCGACAGCGTAGATGGCGAGGATCTCGTCGTACGAAAAGCTGCAGTTGACGCGCTTGGTCCATACAATGGAACCGTCGTGGTGTCCGATCCTGAAACAGGACGCATCCTGACCATTGTCAATCAGAAGCTGGCCACCAAAGGCGCATTCCAGCCATGCTCCACGGTGAAAGTAGTTGTCTCTCTTGCGTCTCTAAGCGAGCGCATTGTAGAGCCCTCCACTCCGTTGCATCTCACGCGGCGGTATTCGATGGACATGACGCACGCACTCGCAAAGTCGAACAACTTCTACTTTGCGACGCTTGGCCGCAAGCTCGGCTTTGAGCGCATGAAGAAGTATGCCAAGATGTTCGGTCTCGGCGAAAAAGCAGGATTGGATATTCCCGGCGAGGAGGCAGGTTTCCTCACCGATGAACCGCCGGCCAGCGGAGTCGGCATGATGACCAGTTTCGGCGACGGCATACGGCTTACCCCGCTGGAACTAGCCAGCCTGGTAGGCTCCATCGCCAATGGCGGCACAATGTACTATCTGCAATACCCGAAAAATCAGGAAGAAATACAGAATTTTACGCCGCGTGTAAAGCGTAACCTCAATATCACCAGCCTGATTCCGGAGATCAAGCCCGGCATGATGGGAGCAGTGGAGTACGGAACAGCGCAGCGGGCAAACTTCAATCCCGATGAGCCTGTTCTAGGGAAAACCGGCACTTGCACCGACACCGCGCAGCCCGGCGTTCATCTCGGCTGGTTCGGTTCGTTTAATGATATCGGAAAGAAAAAGTTGGTGGTGGTAGTCCTGCTGACCGGGGGTCGTGGCATCAGCGGTCCGATTGCGTCGGGCGTCGCAGGCAACGTTTATCGCAACCTGTCACAACAGAATTATTTCCAAGGAAGTCAACCGGTGACTCCGGCCAGCTTGGTTTCCATGCAAAACTGCTGCACCAACGACGCTGTCCGGCAATAAGCAGAGTTACCATTCACGTTTGGTACTTCCGTCCACATTTTTCGCCGCCATTTTTCTCCTGCTGCTCTTCATCCTTAGCTTTGTTCTGTGGATGTTTCTCTCTGGCAGGACTGTCGTGAAATGGCGATATGAGCTGTATTACTTAGACGTTTGCATCGGCCTTTTACTCGCTTCCGCAATCATTGCTTTTACGTTGGGAACGATGGGCGCGGAAATGACGTTTGGCGACCGATGGCTGGTATCTGGAATGAGATCCAAAGCATTCGTGGCTCTCGGAGCGGTGACACTCAACCTGGGGAATTTCCTATTGCTCGCCGCCATGTCACTACGAGAAAAGCTTGCCCCCTTTTTATCAACGCTAATCGCTTTGGCCGTGACGCTCAGTTGGATTTTCTGGATGAACGGCGCAAATATTGCCGTTCCGATCTTCGTCCTTGCGACGTCCATTTGCGTGGCAGTGTGGTTGGGGTTCGCCTCCTTCTCTGCTCCACAAAAAACAACAAAACGTCGACGGAAAGCACAAATGCTGTCAGTATTGGGGGGTATTTTCTGGGGCGGGTTTTATCCTTTAGCCCGGAACGGCTTGTATGGGGACATCGGTGTGGGACCGTACGGCGGCATACTTCTCATCGCCGGCGCCATCGTCGTTACAGCACTAGTTTTTGGTATTTACTTTTTCAATCTACCGGTGAGTGGACCGCCGGTCGGTCTCTTCGCCTATCGCAGCAGTAGCCTCCGGAACCATGCAATTGGTTGGCTCAGCGGGACAGTCTACGCTATGGCATTGATTACTTTGTTTCTTGGATTGGGCGCCGTATCGAGATCGTGAAATAATGCTGTTGCGGACAAGCTAAGCCCAGTCGAGCGCGCCTTTGCGGAAAATCCAAACGTATCCGATAACTAGGAAAAAAAGAAATACGCCCACTTCCGCTAAGCCAAACCAGCCTAGCTGTTTATACCTAACCGCCCAAGGGAATAGAAACACGGTCTCCACGTCAAAGATGACGAAGAGCATCGCTACCAGGTAAAACCTTACTGAATAACGGCCCCGGGCGGTAGTTTCCATCGGGATGCCGCATTCGTAAGGTTCTAACTTCACTTTTTCCGGATTTGCGGGCCGAAGAAAACGGCCCGCCGCCAGCGCGCTGATAGGAAATAAAACTGCGGCCACCGCAAATCCTAAAACAAGCAGGTACTCATCCGGCATCGTACTCCCAAGCTATCATGTGCCGCGCGGCCCCATCCAGTGATGCGATCCGCCCGGCTCTTCACTGTCCCATCCGCGGTCGGCGCCAAATGTTGCGTCGATAAGCGGGGTAAAATTGCCGCTGACACCCACCGGATCGTGAACAGGACGCCCGGCGGCTTTTTAAATAGTTGGCATCAAAGCTAAATATTAATTAATTTTTTTATAAAAGTCTCTTAGACTTACGTCCGTGTAGGTACAAGCAGCAAATCGCCGCTTTGTGGCATCCGTTAAAGAGCATGTCATTGCGCGACCACGTGAGAGCGATCAAACGGGAGGACCCAGCGGCCAAAAGCAGCCTGGAAATTGTTCTTTGCTACCCGGGCCTACATGCCGTTGCGCTCCATCGGATTGCCAACTGGTTCTATCGAAAAAATGCGTTCGTCGCTGCCCGGTTCGTTTCGCAATTTTCCCGTTTTCTCACCGGAATCGAGATTCATCCAGGTGCGACGATCGGCAAACGCTTATTTATCGACCACGGGATGGGCGTAGTAATCGGCGAAACCGCGGAAATCGGCGATGACGTTTTGCTTTATCAGGGGGTGACCATCGGAGGAACAGGAAGTGAGGGCGGCAAACGCCATCCTACGCTGAAGAACCGCGTCGTGGTAGGGACGGGAGCTTCCGTGCTGGGCAACATCACCCTGGAAGACGGGGTGAAGGTAGGCGCGGGCTCGGTTGTCGTTCATTCGGTGCCGGCCGGGTCGACGGTGGTGGGCATCCCGGGTAAAGTGGTGAGGTCGCGCGACGCTAAGTTCGGAAAATTAGAACACGGTCGCGTTGCCGAAGCCGGAGAATCGGAGCAACCCGACCTGGAGCACCTGAATGATCGCATCGGTGAAATGGAAGCGTTGATCCGCCTGCTCCTGGAAGAAAAGGTCGGCGAAGGACGGGGATAAGATCACTTCCGTGAAGCCTCATTCCTGAAACTGTACTTGAAGCTGTTTGCGGCCAATTGCCGTAGCTCGTCCCGCGAAAACCCGAAAATCTCACCGGCTAAGGTATATTCGTGCAATAAATCGGTAAAGAACAATGCCGGATCGTCCGACCCGATCACCATGGGAACGCCTGCATCCCAAAGCTGACGAATGGGATGCTGCGTTAACTGGGTCACAGCGCCCGTGCAAACGTTGCTACTGGGACACACCTCCAGTGGGATATTGCGCTCTCGAAGTTCGTTTAGCAATTCCGCATCGTTCACCGACCGAATGCCATGTCCGATCCGTTCCGCCCCGATGTTGATCGCCTGCCATACGCTTTCCGCGCCGGACACCTCCCCGGCATGACAAGTCAATCTCAATCCAGCTTCTTTGGCTGAACGGTAAAGTTCCGCAAACCAGGTAGCAGGACCACGCTCTTCGTCGCCGCCAATACCTACCGCCACCACGCCGTGCCCGTGATACTGTTTCGCAATATCGAACACGCGAGCCGCATCTGCCACGCCGAACTGGCGGATGGCATCGAAAATCCAACCAACCTCGATCCCTGGCACTTGTGCTGCTGCCGCGCTGATCGCCTCGAAGATCTTTTCTACATTTTGCTGCTTCCAAAAAATCACGCCGACCGACAGTGTGATTTCGGCGTAGGAAACGTTCTGCGCCACTAGCTTTTCCAGCAGCCGCCGGGTCGCCAGGGCATAGGCCTCGGGCGAATTCAATTTTTTTGTCACCCAGACGTACGCTTTCAAAAATCCGGCAAAACCTGTGTAATGAAGCGTGTCGCGGATGGTATCTAATGAAAGCGAGGGGTCGATCTCCTGAACTGTCTCAGGCTCGACAGATCCTTCTAAATGAATGTGCAGCTCCGCCTTCGGCAGCTCGCGAAGAAATTCTTGAAGAGTCGAGTCTACTTTGGTCGCGATTACTTTACCCTCTGGCAATGCTCACGTGAAGCAGTGCCTAAATCTAATTCTGAGGAACTCATATTTTTCGGTTAAAGCGGCGTTGTTCGTTTTGGCGTTCGCCCTCACTGCCATAATAAACGTGCGATGACTGAGCAAGAAATGGAAGCGATTGCGGGTGGTTACCACGGGGATGCTTTCGGCATCCTGGGACCTCACGCCCTGAGCAGCAGCGGGACAGAGCAGGAGTGGGAAATCCGGGCCTTCTTGCCTCAAGCAAAGGAGGTGGCTTTAGAGCAGAACGGCAAGTCCGTTCCCATGCCTCGAGTCCATCCTGGAGGCATATTCGCGACTCGCGTGAAGAAGGAACCGCAACGCTATAAGTTCCGGATTACAGACTATGGAGATCGCGTTACCGAGCAAGAAGATGCATACCGTTTTCGACCACTGATCAGCGACTTCGATTTACATCTCCATTCGGAGGGCACGAACTACGAAGGTTATAACTCCTTCGGTGCGCACTTGGTGGCGGCCGACGGTGTAAAGGGCACTCGTTTTGCCGTCTGGGCGCCAAATGCGATCGTCGTCAGCGTAGTGGGCGATTTCAATGAGTGGGATACGCGCCGTCACCCGATGCGGCTGCGTACCGGTGGGGTTTGGGAGATTTTTATTCCCGATGTAGCCGAAGGCGCGCCTTACAAGTACGCCGTTAAATCGCGTTATTACGGCTATAGTCAGATGAAGTCCGACCCCTACGGCTTCTCCATGGAAACGCCGCCGAAGTCAGCCTCCGTGGTCAGCGATGTCGATCATTACGATTGGCAGGATAGCCACTGGATGACCGAACGGGGCAGAACCAACATGCTGGAAAGCCCTATGTCGGTGTATGAGGTGCAGCTCGGCTCCTGGAAGAAGGAGGAAGGCAATCGCACGCCGAGTTACCGGGAGCTTGCCGAAACACTAGTTGCCTATGTGAAAGGGATGGGCTACACGCACATCGAGCTGATGCCGATCGCAGAGTTTCCGTATGAGCCATCGTGGGGCTATCAGGTCACCGGCTACTTTGCGCCGACCTCGCGTTACGGCAGTCCGCAAGATTTTATGTACTTCGTCGACAAGTGCCATCAGGAAGGCATCGGAGTCATTATAGACTGGGTGCCGGGCCACTTCCCAAAGGACGCGCATGGGTTGGCGTTTTTCGACGGCACCGCGCTTTACGAGCATTCCGACCCGCGCTTAGGCGAACACTCCGATTGGGGAACCCTGATCTTCAACTACGGCCGGAACGAAGTCCGGTCATTCCTAATCTCCAATGCATTATTTTGGCTACACAAGTACCACATCGACGGGTTACGGGTAGATGCGGTGGCATCGATGCTCTACCTGGACTACTCGAGAAAAGCAGGCGAGTGGATCCCCAACATTTTCGGCGGAAACGAAAACCTGGAGGCGATCGACTTTCTTCGTAAAACGAACGAACTGGTGCATCGCGTCCCCGGGGCGATCACCGTAGCGGAAGAATCGACGGCTTTTACCGGAGTTTCGCGTCCGGTGTACTTGAACGGCCTGGGTTTCACTATGAAGTGGAACATGGGCTGGATGCATGACATGCTGGCTTACTTCGAGCAGGATCCGATCTACCGTCAATACCATCAAAACGCCATCACGTTCAGCATGGTTTATGCGTTTACGGAAAACTTCGTCCTGCCCATTTCGCACGACGAGGTGGTGTACGGTAAAAAATCGCTGCTCGGGAAAATGCCCGGCGATGAGTGGCAGCGATTTGCTAATGCTAGGGCGTTTCTAGGCTACATGTATGGCCACCCCGGGAAAAAGCTGCTCTTTATGGGAAGTGAGATCGGCGACAGCTTCGAATGGAACTTTCAGCAGCAGTTGAATTGGTGGCTGCTGAACTTCGAGGTTCACCGCAAGTTCCAAGCCTACAATTCGGCGCTAAACCACCTGTACCAAAGCGAGCCTGCCCTTTACGAAGTCGATTTTCAAGGGGTGGGATTTCAGTGGATCGATTTCCATGACGCCCAGAACTCCATTGTGTCGTTTGTCCGTTATGCAAAACGTCGGGAGGATTATCTGGTGTTCGTTTGTAACTTCACGCCGAACCCGCATCCTGCTTACCGGATCGGGATGCCGGAGGCAGGCGCACACCAGGAGGTCCTTAATTCCGATGCAGCCTGTTTTGGCGGCAGCAACATGGGCAACGGCGGATGGATACATGCCGAAAATACCCCTTCGCACGGTCGGCCGGCTTCTGCCACGCTAACCATTCCGCCACTGGGAATCCTGGTGTTTAAACCAGCCCGACCGTTACCGCCTTTACCGGAGTAATCGCCGATGCAGGAGCCGGGCGTTCGTACGTCGGAGCTTCCCGCACTCATTAGATCGCAGCCAAACCATCCAGACTGCGCCAAAGATACCAGGTAGCCACCGAACAGTAAGGATGCCACCTCTCCGCAATGACCGCCAGTTCCGTTGCGTTGGGCAGTTCCTCCAGGTCATAAGCCTTCCGCACGGCGCTGCGAACGCCCAAGTCCGAGAGCGGTAAAACATTTGGCCGTTCCAGCGCGAATAGTAGAAACATCTGTACTGTCCAGACACCCACGCCGCGCACCTGCGAAAGCTGGAGGATAATTTCGGCGTCCTCAAGGTTTGCCAGCTTGCGAAAACTGATTTCCCGGCGGACTACTCGCTCCGCCAAATCCCGTAGAGACGCAATCTTTTGCCGCGATAGTCCGCAGGCCCGCAGTTGCTCCTCGGTCAGCCTCAAAAAAGCAGGAGCCGTGAATCGTCGGCCCAAGGCCCGCTTGACGCGGGCAAAGATGGTTCCAGCTGCCTTTCCGCTGAGCTGTTGGAACGTGATGGAGCGGGCTAACGTCTCGAAATTTGGCTCCCGAAGAGCTAACGAATACGGCCCAACGCGCTCGATAATCGCCGCCATTACCGGATCGACGGATTTCAGATGTTGCAGGGCAAGTTCCATCGGGTTCTCATCCACTTTAGAAGATAATCATAACCAGATGCGCAGTCTTTTTCGCGGTTTATCGCGGCTTATGTTGGCCGCGCTCGGTGTTGTAGGAATTCTAGCTTCCTCAGGAGCAGCACCGGCCTCCCACGCTCAAGCCCCCACTAATCAAGACGAGCAGGCGCAGTCCACCGAACCCACTATTCGCGAAAACGTCGATCTCGTCAATATCTATTTTTCGGTACGGGCCAAAAAAGGCGGCCAGCTTATTCCTAACCTGGAAAAGTCCGAATTTAAGCTGCAGGAAAACGGAAAACAACAAACAATTCGTTACTTTGCGCGCGATACCGACCTACCGCTTACCATCGGCCTGTTGATCGATATTAGCGCCAGCCAAGAAAATTTAATCGATGTAGAAAAGGACGCTGCCTCGGCCTTTTTTACAAATGTCATTCGCAAAAAAGATGAGGCATTCCTCATCTCGTTCGGCAAGAGCACCGATCTTTTGCAGGATTACACAAGCTCTCCTCGGCTACTGAGGACAGGATTACAAGATCTCAAGGGCGACGGCAATGCGCCAATGATTGGGAGAGGTCCCATTCCAAACGTAAATACAGGGCCTGTTCCGAGCATGGGAACGCCGAAAGGAACGTTACTCTACGATGCCGTTTATCTCGCCTCCGACGAAAAGCTGAAGAGCGAAGTGGGCCGCAAAGCATTGATTCTGATCACCGATGGCGAAGACCAGGGAAGCCATTACAAGTTGAATGAGGCCATCGAAGCCGCGCAAAAAGCGGACGCCATTATCTACAGCATCTTCTATGTGGACCGTGGCTTTTATTCGCAAGGTGGTTACGTCATGCTCGGCGGCGGAGGCGAATCGGAGCTGCGGAAAATGTCGGAAGATACCGGCGGCCATGTGTTCACGGTAGGTGGAAAACATACGCTACAAGACGTATTTAAAGAGATTCAGGACGAAATGCGCAACCAGTATGCCATCGGTTACGTGCCGACGAACTCCGACCGGGACGGCAGCTTTCGAAAAATCCAAATCAAGACCGATAAGCAATACAAGGTACAGGCGCGTAGCGGATATTACGCTACGCCGAACGATGCGAGATAGCCTGTTCGCGGGCGCTTAGATAACTTTCAACGGCTTCGCGCATCGGCGGCATCGGCGTCACGCCGGCGGCCTCCAGTTTACTGTTTGAAAGCGCCGAAAACTTAGGACGCCGCGCCGGCGTACGATATTCTTTTTCATTGGTCGGTTCCAGTGCTGGGGACAAACCGGCCAGCTCAAAGATCATCGCGGCGTAGTCGAACCAGGAGATCGCTTCCCCGCCCCCGAGGTGATAAACGCCGCGAAGCTGCTTATCCACCATCTCCACCGTGCGCGTTGCCAGGGCGGGAGCATACGCAGGCGATGCCACAAAGTCACCGACCACCCGAATAGGTTTACTTTCCCGCGCCAGTCGGAGCATCAGCTCGACAAAGTTGCCGCGCGGCGTAAACATTCCGCCGGGACCAAACACGCCGGATGTGCGAACGATCAGCACGTTTTCTAAATAGGCCCGCGCGTACAACTCACCCGCAAGTTTCGAAACCGCATACGCACCGATGGGATGGGTGGCATCCGTTTCTACATAAGGGCTTCCCTTGGTGCCGTCGAAGACATAGTCGGTTGAGTAATGAATCAGTTGCGCATCCGTTTGGCGGCAGGCAACAGCCAAATTACGCACCGCGAGGGAATTCACTTGGTAGGCGCTTAGCGGCTCGCTTTCCGCAATGTCGACTTGATTATAAGCAGCGGCATTAACCACAAGCTGCGGATCAGCCTGTGCAATGGCCGCTTCCACCTGGTGTGCATCTGCTATGTCCAGCTGCTGACGCTCAAAGCGCTGCACAATCCAGTCTCTATGTTCGAATTCGCGGCAAAGTTCCACACCAAGCTGGCCGCCACCCCCAAAAACAACAACTTTTCTACCCATCTTTCCTGAAGGATAGCGAATAAACTATTTACTATCGTGACTAAATCCCCCAATGAAACGAATTCCTAGTCAAAGCGAGTCTTGGGTCGGCTCCTACGCGAGATCGTTCCGAATGAAACTTCGATGCAGCGATAATGAAGATCATTGCACCGGGCACATGAGAGTTCAAGGGGTAGCATTCAGGAAACATGAGCTGTAAGGACGTCCTCAGTTGCCTTGCGGAGGGACAGCCGTTTTCTCCACCAGCCAAGGTTCACCTGGAAGGGTGTTCCACCTGCCAAAGCTTGCTGAAGGTGTTGGATCAACCGGTGGAACCAATTCCGGAGAGAAGCGTGCAAGCAATTGCCGGCAGACTGACCGGATCGCTGAAGGCGGTTCGACCTCTACCATCCGATCGCGTCTTAGTCTCTATTTCCCTTATTTTTTTTATTGCGTTCTGTTTGCTTGTGGCATACATGGAAGGGTTTCAGGGGTACAAGGGCTTATACCTGGACCAGAGAATCCTCTACTTCGGCGTACTTCTAGGCCTAGCATTCCTATTCTCTATCGCTACTGTGCAGGAGATGATCCCCGGATCGCGTAGGTTAATCGATGGGGTTCCGTTGATTATCTGCTTGCTGCTGCTTCTTGTGGCGCTGCCATTTGTTCTCTTTCGTACCGTCTCCTTTGTTCAATTTGTACAGCGCGGAATTCCCTGCTTACGCCTTGGTTCTCTATGCGCGCTGACTTTCGGAATCATTGCCGGTATGTTAATCCGAAGTGGCTATTTTGTTTATCCACTTCAGGCAAGCGTCATAGTAGGGTTTTTCGCCGGACTGGCCGGGTTTTCGGTTTTGGCGATTTACTGTCCTCTTCAGAATGCAGCCCACATTTTGGTCTGGCATTTGGGTGCCCTATTGGTGGGAGGTGTCGGCGGGACGTTTGTCGGCGCATTCCTGCAAGAACGAAGAGTTGCCGCAAGCGATAAAGATCTGCGCTAACCTATTTCTGCATTGCTTCGAACTGCTTTCACATTGTTTTGTGCATTTACGATGAGTGTGGGTGCTCTTCGGCCGGCCATACTTAAGATTGACCCCCAAAGTAGTCTCGAGTTTCAGCATCGAAACTCACCGACTGCGCATAAGTATTTGATCGAAACTATGGGCGGAGGGGTGGCCTTGCTCGACTACAACAACGACGGCCTGCTGGACATCTTTTTGGTGAACGGCGGCCGCCTTCCAAGCTCGTTGCCGGCGCCGGAACAGTTTGACCGAGATGATCCGCGCTATTGGAACCGGCTATATCGGCAAAATCGCAATGGCACCTTCACAGACGTAACGGAATCCGCCGGTCTTGCTCACGCGGGAGACGGCAACTACGGCATGGGAGTTGCCGTTGGCGATTATGACAACGATGGCTACCCCGACCTTTACGTCACCAGCTACGGAAAAAACATTCTCTATCACAACAATGGTGATGGTTCGTTCACCGACGTCACCAGTAAGGCGGGCGTTGCAGGCGGGGGCTGGTCTGCTTCGGCTGGCTTTTTCGATTATGATAACGACGGTCATTTAGATTTATTCGTCACCCGTTATATGGAGTGGAGTCCCCGAACAAACAAAACTTGCGGAGAAGAACATCCACGCTACTGTCCTCCCGGTGAGTTTCCCGCAACCACAAACATTCTTTACCGAAATCGTGGCAACGGCGCCTTCGAAGATGTCAGCCAGAAATCCGGGATCGCGGCGAAGAAAGGACGTGCTCTGGGCGTGGCTTTTGCCGACTATGACGAAGACGGCTTTGCCGATATCTTTGTCGCTAACGATGGTATGGAGCAATATCTATTCCATAACAATAAGAACGGCACATTTACGGAAAAAGGACTGGACGCAGGTACCGCGTTCACCGATGACGGCAAACCAGTATCGGGTATGGGCGTCGACTTTCGCGATTATGACAACGACCGGCGGCCAGATATCATCGTTACGGATTTGGCCCGGCAAAATTACTCTGTTTACCACAACGACGGCGGCGGCTCATTTAGCTATCAAAGTCTGCAAAGCGGACTGGCTGCCATTTCCGGCGGTAGTTCCGGGTGGGGAATGCGGCTGGAAGACTTCGATAATGATGGATGGAAGGATTTATTTGTGGCGCAGAGCCACGTGATGGACAACGTAGAGCAGATCGATGCGTCTCTACATTATTTAGAGCCGCCCTTGCTTGCACTCAATCATCAGGGGCATTTTGAGCGCGCCAATTTGGGAATGAAAACTCCGGTCGCCGGACGAGGCGCGGCGTTCGGAGATTTGAATAACGATGGGAGTATGGATGTAGTGATGACGGTGCTCGGCGGAAAGCCTGTGGTGCTGAAGAATGAAGCGGCCAAAAGCCACTGGCTCACCATCGATCTTCGAGGGACACGCAGCAATCGCGATGGCTTTGGCGCTCGCCTCATCATTAACGGGCAATCGCAATACGCGACTTCGGCAGGAAGTTATCTCTCGGCAAGCGATAAACGCGTGCATGTCGGCCTAGGCAAGGCGAAAACTGCCAATGTCGAGATTTTCTGGCCCTCTGGCATGCATCAGATATTATCGAATGTTCCCGCCGATCAGTTTCTCCAAGTGCGGGAACCGGAGCATCCATAAGTGCGGCTGTTTGCCCTCTATCTCGGCTTAGCCTGGCAAAGTGTCTCTCCCGATGTTGTCCAGCACGTACAAGCAGGCATAACGGCGCAAAAACAGGGACGATTAACCGATGCGATCGCGGAGTTCCGTGAGGTGACCGAACTAGCTCCGAGCTTACCGGCGGCCTTCGTCAATCTAGGCGCGGCTTACATACAGAACGGCGATTACAGCTCGGCCATCGCGCCATTGAAACGTTCGCTGGATCTCAATCCAGATTTGATCGGCGCTCAGCAGATGCTCGGTTATGCCCTGCTGGAACAGGGGTATACCGCCGAAGCGGTACCGCATTTGCGGAAGGCAGGGGTAAAGGATGCTCTCGGCATCGCTGAATTCAAGTTGGGTCATTACCTGGAGGCGATCACCGATTTAGAAGCGGCGTTGGCAAAGCATCCCAATGATCCGGATTTGCTTTATTACCTGAGCCGGGCCAGCGGCCTTCTTTCGAAAGAGGCCTCGGACACGCTGGAATCCGCCTACCCCGATTCCGCGCGCACCCATCAATCGTTGGGGGAGAACTACGCGGCACTACGTCGTATTCCCGAGGCATTGAAGGAATATCGGGAAGCGTTGCGACTGCAGCCCAAAGCACCGGGTCTGCATCTCGCCATCGGGCAGATCTATGCCGGGCAAAAGGATTGGCCGAAGGCGGCGGACGAATTTCACGCTGAAACCGTCATTCAGCCGGGTGATGCGGAATCTGTCTATCGCTACGGAAATGCTCTGCTGCAAGAAGGCAAGATGAAGGACGCAACGTCGGGATTGCAACGCGCGGACCGCCTTCAGCCGAATATGCCGGAGACGCTATATGCGTTGGGTAAAGCAAATTCTCTCAACGGAAATACTGTAGCTGCTGAACAGTCTTGGCGGCATCTGCTTTCTATCGAGAAGACTACGTCGCTTGCGGCGGAGACTCACTTTGCGCTGGCCAATTTGTATCGAAAGCAGGGAAAAAGCGCCGAAGCAGCCCAACAAATGGAGGCATTTCGTAAGCTGCAGCCTTCCACCGGCTCAAACCAAAAATAAAGCCCGGACGAGGCTTTCGCCAGTCCGGGCTCTTGTTAAATACGAGGTCGAAGCGCAATCAGAAGCCGAAACGCAAGGCAAACTGAATTAAACGCGGGTTGTTGTACTGCGACGTGACAACACCAAAGTTGGTGTTCCCGAACGTTTGCCCAGGATAAGAGAACTGCACGCGGTTGAAGATGTTGAAAAATTCAGCGCGTAATTGAACGTGAAACTTTCCATCCGGTCCGAACGGAAAATTTTTGTACGCTGCAAAATCCCAGTTACCGATACCGGCTGCCCGAAGGCGAGGATCGGTTCGGGCCTCGCTGCCGAACGTAAACGGCGCTGGCTGAGAGAAGCAGCCGGTATTGAACCATTCACCAATTCTGGAGCTGGCTGCACCGGAAGTATCGCTTACGCATCCTGCAGTGACATTTGGCCGGGAACCCCCTCCGAACGAATTCGTCTGGTTATTAGCTGTGCCAAAGTGCAAAGGAAATCCGCTTTGAACAGTAGTTGTTCCCTGTACTCCCCATCCGCCGATTGTCGACTGAACCAAGCCGTTAGCGTTGGCAAGATATTTTCTGCCTTTTCCCACCGGTACATCCAAAGCGTAAGCAACAACTAAGCGATCGGGTGTATCAAAGGACGCTAATGAACGTTCACCCCGGATGTTGTTCCAGTCCTGGTAAGTAGTGCCACCTCCTGCTTCCAGCCAATTGGTGACGGTTTCGGTGTCACTAATCAGCTTCGAATGAGTGTACGCAACCGAAATTAAATTCCCACCAGAGAAACGCTTGATAGCGGTGACTTGAAGAGAATTATAAGTAGAGTTTCCAATGCCTTGCCCAGCGTAGTTCA
Organism: Bryobacteraceae bacterium; assembly: GCA_965219315.1. Taxonomy (GTDB): domain Bacteria; phylum Acidobacteriota; class Terriglobia; order Bryobacterales; family Bryobacteraceae; genus Bog-105. The sequence continues at coordinate 1,174,764 of CBDCNB010000001.1, forward strand.
CATTGCCATATTGCGGATACGGCCGAAGCAGCTGCCCTCGCTGCACTTGAGGAGCTTGCAGCGGACCAGAAAGCGGAATGCCCGCGATTGGATTCGCCACGTTGTCGGTCAATTGATTGCCCAATGACAAGAACTGATCGGGAAGCTGATTGGTGTTTGGTGAGCTGATCGGCAAATGGACGCCTCTCGAGCCGCCATAAGCAATATCGACCAGAAAACTCTGTCCGAACTGATGTTGGATATCCGCGTTAAACTGCTGAGCGTATCCGTAAGGATTGGCAAGTCGCGCTTCGGTAATGCCCTGCCCCAATAAAACCTGTTGATAGATCGGGTTACGGCCAGGAAACTGTTGGACGCCGCTTGGGAATGGATTACTAATGGTGTTTGCCGGCAGTCCGGTTAATACAGAAGCCGTATAGGGCGTGGTAAAGCCATTGATTGGATCGTTGTTGGGGCTGTAATCCCACGCAACATTGTTGGGAAGGAAGAAAATACCATAACCTGCATGGAACACAGTCTTGGGAGCAAATTGATACGCCATGCCCAAACGCGGTGAGAACTGCATCCAATTTGGCCGTATGTTACTCCGATAGTTGTCGTATTGACTATTAACCAACTGCACCGTTCCTGGATTGCCGCTTAGCGGATTCGTAAATGTCGGATTAAAGAAAGAAAGCCGATCGTAACGTTCTGTCCACGGACCCGAGTGTTCCCATCGCAATCCCAGGTTTAACGTGAGTTTAGAACTAGCGTGCCAATTGTCGTTGAAGAATACTGCCGGATAAAGCTGTTGCGCGGCTACTTGTGCCGGATATTGAACGGAGCCGCTATTGGGATAGCCCAGCAAATAAGAGGCAAGCGCCGCCCCTCCGCCATTAGCGACATTCTGACCGTTTGCCGCTGTAAATCCGCTGGTGAAGCTAAACGTAGGCGATGGAATGTTTGTCTGCAGATAGTTCTGGGTAAACCGCGTCCATTCAGCGCCAAATTGCAGTTGATGACCGCCTAAAATCTTCGTCAGCGTAGAGGCGATGCGGTAGTTATCATTACGCGAACTGATAATGCTCGCTGCGCCCTGGCTACCGAAAGTACCCGATGTGTCAAAATCGTTGATCACAGCGAGAGGAAGAGCCTGATAGAGCACCTGGCTATTTAAAGAAGCCGGAAATCCAAGCGTGGTTAAATCGAGCCCAAGCGTTGAAGGCGTGCGGTCATAAAGAAATCGCTGATAGCTGGCACGCACTTCCAAAATCGTGGTGGGATTGAAAGAATATGTGTCGCTCAGCACGAAGTTATTCGTGTTGAAGTACTCCTGGCAGCGATCCTGGCAGACGCCGTTTCCAAACGGATCCTGCGGGAGATTCAAGTTTCCCCAATAGGTGTATCGCGCTGAGATGTGCTGTTTATCCGATACGGTTTGATCGATACGGACTACAGTCTCGTTATTGTTTCCCCCGGCGCTGCTATTGGAAACGTAATTGCCAACGCCATTAGCACCTCCCGTAGTATTGGGCAGAGGATACAAGCGATTGAGCAGCAGGCGAGATGTGTTGTTGATCCGATTTGCGGGAATCTGATTGCCCGCAAATGGCAGACGGTCATAGTTTTTTTCCGTGGCTCCACAAGGCCGGTAACCGGCGACTGGAGAGGCTGCCGTTCCGTTACAGGTAGTTAGCGGATCGTAAAGAGTAGATCCCAAAGCAGAAAGGTTACCGTTGCGCTCCGCGACTGTTGGCACTGTTTGCGTGTAAGACACTCCTTGGCGCAAGCGGAAGCCTTCCCAATTTACGAAGAAAAAAGTCTTATTGCGCCCATCGTAAATTTTAGGTATGTAAACCGGACCGCCTAGGTTCACGCCAAATTGATTTTGCGTAAATGCCGGGACACCAATGCCGGCAGCATTATTAAAGAAGGTATTCGCATCCAAAACCTTGTTGCGGAGGAACTCCCAAGCATTCCCGTGCAGTTGGTTGCTGCCCGACTTGGTGGTGAAGTTCACTACACCGCCGGCAAACCGTCCATACTCAGGCGGAAGGTTGTTTGTTTGCACTTTGAACTCAGCTAACGAGTCCTGCGTAGGGATCAGTGCTGTCAAATTCAGATAAGCTGCGTTTACGGGTGATCCATCCAGCCAAACCGTGCTTTGATTGGCTTGGCCGCCGCCGATTTGGTAGTTGCCCCAGGCAAATGGATTCTGCCCGTTGGGGTTATTTTGCGCTCCGCCCTGCGGCACAACCGCCGGCGCTAATGCCACCAAGCTCATCGGATTGCGTCCGTTGAGTGGAAGGTTGTTTGTTTCTTTCTGCTCGATGACTTGGCCGAGTGAAGAAGTTTCCGATTGCAGCAGCGGCGTCTGCGCGGTGACCTCGACGGTCTGGCTGAGATTTCCTACCGGCAGTGCAAAATCGATCTTCACCGTGCTAGCCGTCGCCACTGTGACTTGTGTGCGGGCTTCCTTTTTAAAGCCGGATTTTTCCACGTCAATACGGTACTCGCCCGGTTGTAAGTTTACGAACTGGTACAGGCCAGCAGGACTGGTCGTGGCAGGACGTTTTTCCGAAGTGCCGGCGTTCGTCAACGTGACCTTGGCCTCGGCAATGGGGGCTCCGGAAGGATCGTTGACGTTTCCAACAATCGAACCGAAAGTGGTTTGAGCAAAATTGGGTTTGGAAGCGAGTAGCAAAATTGCAAACAAGCTCCAAAAACACCAACGTGGTGATCTTTTAAACATAGAACTAGACTCCCTATTTGATGAGCTTTTTAAGCTCTCCCTAAGCGTTGATCGGAGTATATCAAGTTTGTTACGAGCGTATGAATTTGTCAGAATCGTGCAGCAACGCCGCTAGCCGCGAAAGGGAGTATTTTTGAAATTCAGCTTTCCGAAATTTTTTTTTGGCGATGCTCTAACGAGCGGCATCCCCGGATAACTCTGCGTCTCAACCGGGTTCCTCAAGTACAGCTAATTCCTCGAGCCCCCTGCGATGAATAGTCCGGCTTCTCAGCCCCAATCGCAAAGCCAAACTGCAAGTTCAAGTGCCACGACACAGAGTTCGTCTGCCCAATCGTCAGCATCGGCCAGCCCGGACTCTAACTCTCTGGTCTCAACGCCGTCTCAAGAAAATGCGTCAGTCTCGACAACGTCAACACGTAATTTTCGCGCGACATCGGTTGTCGCTTATAACGCGAAGTCCGAACAGCAAGCACGGTTTGAAGCAGAAGTGGAAAGCCTGAACAAGCCAGTGACGATATCGACCGCAAAGCTTGGTAGCTACGGTAATCCCTACTCCGACTTACTCAAGGGGCCTACGGTCCCTCTGTACGCTTAGTTTTCTTTATCGCGATGGCTTAGACGCCAAAGCCCAAACCCGGCTGCTAACGAAGCAACTCCAAGGGTTGCAGCGAAACCAACGGAGACACCTGGACGCTTTCCTACCGAATACTCGTCCTTTTTTGCCGAGTGATCGTCTCGAAGAGAGTGCGAGTTCTGCCGGAAGGCCATCTGGAGGACCTGTCCCAGGTGAATAGCTTCCCGGTTGGTCTCCTGCTCGATTTGGCTTTCACAACTGAAGCCATCGGCAATCAGTAACGTATCTTCGTCCGCCTCGCGTACTCGGGGCAAGAGCACTCGTTCGCCACAGGCGATGGAGACATCGTAGTGCTCTTTTTCGTAGCCGAAACCGCCGGCCATGCCGCAGCATCCAGAGTCGAGAATTTCGTGGTCGAGTCCGATGGCCTTTAGGATCTTCTTATCGGCATCGAATTTCATCACCGATTCGTGTTGACAGTGGCGGTGAACCAAGGCTTTGCGTTTCAGTTGTGGAAGCTGGTCCAGATGACCGCGCTGCTCGATGAACTCGGCCAATGTGAACGAATTTTCGCGCAGACGTTTCGCGTCCCAATCGGTAGGAAACAAGCCGTACAGCTCATCGCGAAAAACAGCAAGACAACTGGGTTCGATTCCCACTAAAGGAATCCCCTCCTCCAAAGCCGGGCGCAGCGTAGTTAAAATTTCCGAGAGAAGCTTTTTTGCCGTGTCTAACATGCCATAGTCGTACAGAGGACGCCCACAGCATAGCGACGCCTTCGGCACCAGGACTTGATAGCCAAGCTGTTCCAAAACTTCAGTCACCGCAACGCCGTGCTCAGGATTCCAATGATTCGTAAAAGTATCCGGCCAAAGCATGACCTTCGGTCCGTCCAGATTTCTTTTGCGATGATATGCGAACCAGTCCTTAAAAGTTCGTTTCGCAAAAGGAGGCAACTCCCGCTTCGGATGGACGCCCGCGACTGCCTTTGCCATTCCGCTGAGGCCAGGCGCGTGACTCAGGAAATTAGCGGTTCTTGGTAAGAGAGAAGCCAAACGCGCCCACCAATAAATCAGCCCGACGGCATATGCCGAGCGAGGCCGCAATTTACCGTCATAGTAGTGCGACAGGAACTCGGCTTTGTAAGTAGCCATGTCGACATTCACCGGACACTGGCCCTTGCAGCCCTTGCAAGCCAAACAAAGATCGAGCGCATCTTTAACGGCCTCGCTCTTCCAGCCCTCTTTAAGAACGTCCCCTGTTATCAGTTCGAACAGCAAATGTGCTCGACCACGTGTGGAGTGCTTCTCCTCTCGCGTCACCATGTAGCTGGGGCACATGATGCCAGTGTCTTCGCGACGGCACTTGCCGACACCAACGCAGCGCATGGTCGCCTGGCCAAAATTGCCGTCGTCATCTGGATATTGAAAGTGCGTTTTTACCGGCGGAATGCGCAGGTCGGACCCAAACCGAAGATTTTCATCGATGCGATACGGGTACACCACTTTCCCCGGGTTCATCTTATTCTGCGGGTCCCAGATGTCCTTAAACTCCTCAAAAGCCTTGACTAGCTCCGGGCCGAACATGTCGGGCAGAAACTCGGCGCGGGCTTGTCCGTCGCCGTGTTCGCCGGAAAGCGATCCGCCGTATCGCAACACCAGGTCCACGGCCTCTCTCATGTAGCGCCGCCACTTCTGTATTCCGGGCTGTGTCAAAAAGTCGAAGTTCACACGCGTGTGCACACATGCTTGGCCAAAGTGGCCGTAAAACGCACCAGTGTAATTATATTTGGCATACAAGCCGCGTAGTTCGCGCAGATACCCGCCCAGCTTCTCCGGCGGAACAGCGGAGTCCTCCCACCCCTCCCAGGAAGAATCCTGCCCCGGAACCCACGCCGTCGCTCCTAATGCAGATTCACGAACTTCCCAAATGTGCTTCGACTCTGCCGGATCATCGAACAGCTTTGATTTCGGAGCCAGATCCCCTTTTTGCTTCAGCTTGTCCAGCAAGCGATGCGCCTGTTCTTCGGCCTCCTGGACAGTTTGGCCGCCAAACTCCACCAGCAGCCAGCCTTGCCCTGGCGGAAGCAGCCCGATCCGACTCGCCATCTGGCCTTTTTTCCTGAGATTATCGACCATCAATTGGTCGAACCCCTCTAAACCAATCGGTTTGCTTTGCAGGAGCTCCGGAACCGCGTCGGCGGCTAAAAACATATCCGGGTATCCTAGAACAAGTAAGGACCGACAGGGCGGACTCGAAACTAAACGGGTCACTGCCTCTAAAACAGTGACGCAGGTCGCCTCGGTGCCCACCAATGCCTGGGCAACGTGGAAGCCGTTCTCCGGCAGCAGCTTGTCAAGGTTATATCCCGAGACACGGCGTGGAATATCAGGAAAGCCGCTGCGAATACGGTCGGCATATTTATCGCGAAGAGCTCTCAGTTTTCCGTAAATTTGACCACGGCGTCCACCATTGCGAATAATCTGCTCCAGCTCCTCGTCACTGGTTGCGCCGACGCGAAGGCGAGTACCGTCGTAAAGGAGAACTTCCAATTCGTCGATATTTTCTGAAGTTTTTCCCGCCATCAACGCATGCACGCCGCAGGAATTGTTGCCGATCATGCCTCCGACCGTGCAATGGGTGTGGGTGGCCGGATCAGGGCCAAATGTCAGATTGTGTTTCTCGGCTGCGTTACGCAGATCATCAAGCACGATCCCCGGCTCTACGGCTGCTTGCCTCTTTTTTTCATCCAGCCACAGCACCTGGTTCATGTACTTGGAAAAATCCATCACCACCGCAACATTGCAACACTGCCCAGCCAAGCTGGTGCCGCCGCCGCGCGAGAGAACAGGAGCTCCAAACTGGCTGCAGATGCTTACCGTCTCGATTACATCTTCTTTAGTTTTTGGAACCACTACGCCAATTGGCGTCTGTCGGTAATTGGAGCCGTCGGTGGAGTACAAAGCGCGATCGCCGCTATTGAACCGAACTTCGCCTTTGACCCGTCTGGAGAGCGTCTGCTCTAGGTCCTTCGCGTAGGAGGGAGGATCATCATTTGCCCGATATCTTGGCGGAACCTGTTTATGCGCTTCCTGAATAGTGACGAACATAAATGGTATTGTCTCTCGCTCGTTCGACGCAGATTCGAGAGGACCTATAGCGCGTACAGATTGCGTCGGAAAGCCCGATCAAATGCGAGACAACACACCGCCCTAATCGCTGGGCCAAAGCACATCTATTACTAACAGAAACTAATAAGCAGGCACCCGCATCCTGACCGGGACCAACACTGGTTCCGCTGTAGGTACCGGAGAGACTCGGGGAGAGTCACCCAACAAGCGCTCACGCAAAATCATCAGGCTTTGCAAGCCGCTTAAAACAGACGTTACTTGAATATCGATGTTCCAAGTTCCGTTAACGCGGTGAGAGCCAATTACCTCACCTAAAAATAGAGCATCGTCGTACTCCACGCTGAGCGCACAGCCAAACGGCAACGCCTGGCTTACCTCTAGAAATAAACATTTATTTTCGAACTTTCGGAAAGAGCAAGGAATCCGTCTTTTGGAGCCGTCGATTTCCGAGGTCGCCAATTGAATCGTTGCTGGGATGGAAGAGTTTGTAGAGTTATTCATCACACTCTACTAATCGGCGGATCAGCCAGAAACTTTAGGGGTGAGAATCAAAAAAAATCCAAATGGAAGCGCCGATGGCAGCAGGTAGCAGAATCTCCAACCACGAGCGCAAACGAAACCGCCGGAAGAATCCGCGATGTCGAGAATGCTGTAGCTGATTGGCTCGAATCGTCTCGGCCAATCGGGACTTCACTACGCTGGGCTTTCCCTGGAGCGCACGCACCAGTTCTTCGCGTCCACGCTGATCTGCTATCAAAATCGTTGCCGAGTTCAACCCGCTGGTATATTCCACCAATTTCCGGCGCAATGGCATGGGTACATCTGTCACCGAGTGATAAATAGAGGTATGCCTCCCGGTCGCAATATAGATCGTCGAACTTTTTGCCGTGAGATGCTTCATTGCCGTTTGTCTAGGAACCAGCCAAGCGAAGCCGGGTGTCTGTTACTTCCATTCCCTCTACAGTCCCCGCTCTTTCCAAAGTAACCCGAATAAATCCAAGCGCCGCTTTCGACAAAGTTTTGTCCTTTCTGTAAATGAGCCCGACACGCCGAATCATCGGTTCCGGTCCAAGCGAACTCGTCGCCAATTTACGAGCCGCCACTTCCTCTACGCAATGCGATGCGGCCAGAAATGACAATCCCAGATTTGCCATTACAAAACGTTTGATCATTTCTGTCGAATCCAGTTCCATCGAAACCGCCAGCTCTTCCTGCACCGGGTCCAGCCAAGCATTTAAACGCGCGCGCGTTGTACCCGTTTTCGGCAACAACACTTGTTCGCCCAGAAGATCCTCGGGCGTGATTCGGTCGTACGAAGCCAAACGATGACCGGCGGGCGCAAGCAGCTTGATCTCGTCAGAGTGAATTTTCACTACCTGTAATTTCTTCTCTTGTACCGGAAGCTGCGTAATTCCAAAATCGGCCAGGTTATCCAGAACCGCTTGGACCACGCGAGTGCCGTACGATCGATCCACTAACAACTGCACATTAGGAAATTGTTTTTTGAATTCCGCGAAGACTTTCGGAAGCACATAAATACAGGTAGCTTCGTTCGCCGCGATCAGCAACTCACCACGCGGAACCTCCTCCAGCTCATTAATGGCGTCTTGCGCCCGGCGGCGAAGCGCCAGGATTTGCTCCGCATAATCCGCGAAAATGCGGCCAGCCACCGTCAAGGTAATTCTGGTGCCCAACCGTTCAAATAAGGTCGCATTCAGCTCCTGCTCCAGTTGCCGCACCTGAGCACTGATAGCAGGTTGTGTCCGATAACAGGTCTGCGCCGCCTTGGAAAAGCTTTTCAGACGCACAATCTCGAGAAACGTATGAAGCTGGTCGAGATCCATTTACTGTTCTAAATTCTCTAACCTTCCGCCCGCGAGTTCTTTGGTGTACCTATCGTACTGTAAAAAGAACGCCGTCGCAGCTAATTCACTTTCTTCAACATCTTTGCCCCTTGCGGCAATTCGAAAATGCCGGCCGGCAATCCTTGATTCACCTCTACTTTGTCGGCATACTTTTCGTATACTTTGTAGCCGTTACGCTCACGATGAATAGTGTAAGGCCACATCACCCCTCCGCCGGCATCCCGGTATTTTGAAAAATCGGTCACTTCATCATCGTGATACTGCGTCGCGGGATCTATCCAGCTAAACGTCTCGCGAATCGGGAGCATGGAGTTGTGGTCCAAGTACACGCGAACAGTCTGATCGCGAGCATCCGTGACGTCCACGATTTCAACATGCGTACTTAACCAGACATCTGTGCCGACATAGTCGAATTGCAATCCAGGCTCGTTGCGGCGAACCCGCAATATATAAAGAATGTTATTTTCGGTGCTCCGCCGGTATTTCTTCCAATCTTCATCCGGAATAGGCCGGGCCCCACGATAGGTAACATCCCAAGCCTGATTGGAAAAGAAGAGGAGTGAATAATCCTGTTTTTTGCCGAAAAGCTCGCGCTCCCGCACGCCCAAGCCCTTGGAAGGCGAGGCATCCAGATACTCGATGAAAATTCTGGCGATCTCCAAGCCGTTCAGCTCACCGTGAAAAAAATTATAAACGCGGCCACTCTCCACAACATTCCGCAATCGCAGAAAGTGATCTCCACCCAGAGCCGCCAAAGCTTGATCCATCAATTGCTTACCCTTGCCGGTGTCGGTCTGCGCGCCTAAGACAAACACCGACAAAACGGTAATAGCCAAATATTTCTTCACGGCGCTATTCATCATGCACAAGCAATGGAAGAAATCGGCTGAACTTGACATTTGGCGGAGTTTTCTTCCCCGGAATGAATCGATCCCGCCCGTTCACGCAGAAAGCCTCCCCGCCGCCCATTGAATCCGGCTTGAATCTCCGCGACAATCGCCAAAGCCACCTGTTCCGGGCCATCCGCGCCGATGTCCAATCCCATAGGACTATGCAGGAACGAACCGAATCGGGAAGCGTCCAATCCAGCTTCCGTCAAAAGCTTCTCGGAACGTTTCCTTGGCCCCAGTATGCCCAAATACGGCAATGACTCACCGGAAACTTCTTCAATAATCTTTAAATCCTGCGCATAACTATGCGTCATCACAACCACCGCTGTCCAGGGATCGATCATCTCGCGTACACCGGAGTTGCCCGCCGGTCGCACCATCGCCTCATCGGCTTGCGGAAAGCGTTCACGGCGCGCATAATGAGCGCGGCCATCCAAAACAGAAACCCGCCATCCCAGATATTTTGACAACTCCACTACCGGTACCGCGTCGTCTCCCGCGCCAAATACAAGGAGTTGAATCGGAGGTGTCAAAATTTCCAAAAACACCTCTTGTCCATTCGCGCCGACTACCGTTCGGCTCTCCTGGTCCTCCAGCGCCGACCGAAGCTGCTGCTCGCACCATACACTTAAATTCTCATCTGACAACCGGGACTGCACCGCGCCGTCAACACCGATGACCAGGCGCTCTCCGATCTGTTCGCGCGGCTGCAGAATATGGGCGATCGCTCCAGGTCGACGTGAACTACGAACATTCCGCAACAAATCGAGCACGGAGGACACACCGGGAGAGACCCGCTCCAATAAAACGTGGATAATCCCGTTGCAGCCTAAGCCGAAACTCGGACCGATCTCCCCATCGGGAGTCGTATCGTAGCGCCGGACCGCCGGACCGCCTTCGCTCAGCCACCAAGCCTTTTTTACTAGATCGTCTTCAAGGCATCCGCCACTGATTGAGCCCGCGCGCTGACCGTCCCGAGTAACTAATAACCGCGCCCCCGGCAATCGATAGGAGGAGCCCTGCGTCTTTACCACTGTCGCCAAAACGGCGGATTCACCCGCGCTTTCCGCTTGCTGCCAAAGCTCGAAAATTTGCTCGTATTGCGTCATTCGCAGAAGATAAGCCTACTACCAGCTTAGAACGAACGTATCTTCTCAGACGATACGAAGCCAAACCGCCGATCCGCTACACTGCTTCCATGCGGAGCCGTGCCGCCCGTGGCGGCATACCACTCCTGCTTGGTCTATCCGTTTTTCTTTTACTCGGCGCTTCGGATCGAATCAAGCAGGTACATACCACCTTATCCGGCCTGAAACGTCCAGTAGAAATTCTACAAGACCGCTGGGGTGTTCCGCACATCTACGCGCAAAATCAGGATGACCTGTTTTTCGCCCAGGGGTACATCACCGCGCACGACCGACTTTTTCAATTGGACATTTGGCGGCGTACCGGAGCAGGAAAATTGTCGGAAGTGCTCGGCCCGAACTTCATTTCAAGGGATCGCATTGCCCGCCTGGTCCGCTTTCGTGGAAATTGGGACGAAGAGTGGAGAAGCTACGCACCCGATGCGAAGCAAATCGCTATCGCTTTTACGAACGGTATTAACGCCTATATCCTCTCCCTGCATGGCGAACGGTCCGAGGAGTTTCAAATCGCTGGGTTCGATCCTGGTTTATGGGTTCCGGAGGATGTCGTTTCCCGCTTGGCCGGGCTCAAGATGACAGGAAATATCCTGGGCGAAGTCAACCGGGCCATACAGGTAGCGCGGCTAGGCCTCAAAACCGTAGAGCTCCTTTCACCCCCGGATCCAGCCGCGCCTTTTGCAGTTCCCCACGGATTGGACTTGGGCGATATCACCTCCTCTATTCTCCGAGACTACAAATCCGCCATCGGCCCGCTCCGATTTCCCGGTCAGCAAGGCAGCAATAATTGGGTGATCGACGGCTCTATGTCCGCCACCGGCAAACCCATCCTGGCGAACGATCCACACCGCGCTTTACAGCTTCCCTCCTTGCGCAAAACGGTTCACTTGGTGGCTCCCGGCTGGAACGCCATCGGCGCCGGCGAGCCTGCTCTTCCCGGCATTGCCCTGGGTCATAACGAGAATGTCGCATTCGGCTTCACGATTGTGGGTATCGATCAGCAGGACCTCTACGTCGAAAAGCTCAATCCGGAGAATCCCAGCGAATACCTCTTCAAAGGCGTTTGGCGAAAGCTGAAAGTCGTTCACGACATTATCAATGTAAAGGGCGCGGGCAATGGGACGGATAAAGACCTGCCGGAGCCAATCGATCTCAAATACACCATTCACGGGCCGGTAATCTATGAAGATCCCGCCAGGCATCGTGCCTATTCCTTAAAATGGGTGGGCGAGCTGCCGGGAACCGCCGGCTATCTGCCGGGACTATCCCTCGCACGGGCTAAAAATTGGCAAGATTTCCAAACCGATGCTGCCCGCTACAAAGTTCCCTCGGAAAATTTGGTGTATGCCGACCGCCGCGGCAACATCGGCTGGATCGCCTCCGGGCTCGCGCCCATTCGCAACGGCTGGGAAGGTCTGTTCCCCGCCCCCGGCGATACCGGTGAATATGAATGGAGCGGTTACCTGAATCCTGGAGATCACCCTAGTGAATTCAATCCGCCAAACCACTACATCGCCACTGCCAACAACAACATTCTGCCCGAACATTACCCGCACGAGCTTACCTATTACTGGGCCTCGCCCGAACGATACGAACGAATCGTCGAGATGCTTAGCCAGAAAAAACACTTTGCTGTCGACGATTTTGAGCGCATGCAGCAAGATACAGTCTCCCTTGTCGCTCGCGATTTCATCGAACTGCTGAAGCTCTGGCAGCCGCCCGAAGGCAGCCGCGAAGCACAGATACGAGCGCAGCTTCTCGACTGGGATGCGGACCTATCTATCGATTCCAAGCCTGCACTCATCTATGAAATCTGGCAGTCGCGCCTGAACTCTAAACTCACCGCCAAATTGCTTCCAGTACCTCGTATTCATCCCCGTGATGTCATGCAAAGTCTGCGTACGAACGGAAGTCTAGGCAAGCTCTTGTCCTCTTCGCTGGAGGAGGCGTTGGCTCTCATCGAGCGCCGTCTCGGCAGCGACGAATCTCACTGGACCTGGGGCAGTCTGCACAAAGCAATCTTCCGGCATCCTTTAACGCTGCAGCAGAATTCGCCGGAGTCGACCAACGCGCTTCCCGCCTTTGGACTGGATAGTAGCGCCGCCGCGCGCCGAGAACATTTGTTGGATAGCCTGGACATTCCCCCTACCTCACGGCCAGGAGATGCGAACACGGTGAATGCCACCGGCGGAGGCCCGAACTACACCGAAGGGTATGGCGCAACCTATCGTCAGATTATCGATGTTGGAAATTGGGATCACTCCGTAATGACCAATGCTCCAGGAGAGTCCGGCAATCCGGGGAGCAAGCATTACGACGACCTTGTAGAACCTTGGTCTAAAGGCGAATACCATCCCATGCCGTTTTCGCGTGCCGCCGTCGAAGCGGCCACCGAAGAGCGGGTCATTTTATCTCCCTCGCCCTAGGGAACCGGACGTAATGATCGATTCTGCGGTTGGCAGCTTGTTTGCCAAACGATTTGTATCGGGTAACGTCCCTACATTTTTCAGCGTCTCTCCTGCCAAGGGAAGTCGGTCGGGGCGGCATGGGAAGTTGTCGGGGTAGTTTGTTAGTTCGTTTCAGTATTCAAACACATCTTATTGGGTACTATCCAAAATAGAAATGATGACAGTGATGGGAGAGTGGCGATGAAACCGCCGGTTACGTTAGAGACGCAAGAGACAGAAAGTCGCCCGAAAACGCCGCCGGATGTCGATCTCAATCGCCAACCGGGGTCGAAAAGCCGCTGGTGGGTGTGGCTGCTTATCTTCGCCGCCCTTGGATATGGCTGCTATCGACTGTATCTCTTCGAGGGAGCAAAAAAGCAACAGGCGTCGGCGAAGCGCGAACAAATGCGTAAGCCGCAAGACGTCCCGGTGGTTGCTTCTACCGCTGTTAACGGAAATCTTCCGGTATATCTACGTGGATTAGGAACCGCTACGGCTTTCAACACGGTGTCGGTGAAATCCCGCATCGACGGTCCTCTTACGGAGGTCCTATTTAAAGAAGGCCAATACGTTCACAAGGGAGATCTTTTAGCAAGAATCGATCCCCGGTCATATCAAGTGATTTTGGAACAGGCCCAAGGCAATCTCACCCGGGACCAAGCGGTGCTGAAAGATGCCAATGCAATCTATCAGCGCGATCAGGAGCTCTATAAAGCGAAGATCATTGCCGAACAGCAGCTTCAAACGCAAGCGGCTACCGAAGCACAGGCCAGCGCATCGCTTGCCGTCGATCAGGCAGCTATCGATGCCGCAAAGCTAAATCTCTCCTATACGCGCATCACCGCGCCAATCAGCGGACGCATCGGTCTTCGGCAGGTCGACGCCGGAAACATCGTCCATGCCTCAGACCCGACTGGAATTGCGGTGATCACTCAACTGCAGCCGATCGCGGTTTTGTTCAACATACCGCAGGAGGAGCTCCCATCGGTTTTGCAACGATTACATAGCGGCGCAAAACTCAAGGTAGAAGCTTACAATCAGGATGAATCGGAAAAGCTGGCCACTGGAACCTTGCTGACGGTTGACAATCAGATCGACCCTACTACAGGTACCTCCAAGCTGAAGGCTGTTTTCAGCAATGACAATAACAAGTTATTCCCGAACCAGTTCGTTAATGTAAAGCTCTGGCTCAACACCAGGCGCAATGTAACCATTATCCCGACGGCGGCCATTCAGCGCGGTCCTGACGGAACATTCGTTTATTTAGTCAAAAAAGACAATACAGTGACGGTCCGCCCGGTGAAGCTGGGCTTAACGGAAGCGGCCGACGTCTCCATTGAAGATGGGCTGAAACCAGGAGATTCCGTTGTCGTGGACGGTGCTGAAAGACTAACCGAAGGGATGAAGGTTCGTCTGCGTCCAGGGCATTCCCCGAACACCGCGCCGAGGGCACAAGGATGAATCCTTCCCGGCCGTTTATCTTACGGCCCGTTGCTACCTCATTACTGATGGGCGGCATTTTGTTGGCTGGCTTTATTGCTTACCGCCAGCTTCCCGTATCCGCATTACCGGAAGTGGATTACCCCACCATACAGTGCGTGACTTTCTATCCGGGTGCCAGCCCCGACGTTATGGCATCGTCGGTCACCGCACCCCTGGAGCGCACCTTCGGTCAGGTACCCGGTCTAAAGCAGATGACTTCCACCAGCTCTTTTGGAAGCTCCATCATCACGCTGCAGTTCGATCTCAATCTGAACATCGACGTCGCTGAGCAGGAGATTCAAGCTTCCATTAACGCGGCTGGAACCTATCTTCCTCCCGATCTACCGAACCCACCGATCTACAGCAAGGTCAATCCAGCCGACGCGCCCATTATTACGCTCGCCTTGACCTCGAAAACCTTGCCGTTGACGAAGGTGGAAGATCTAGCCGATACGACTCTTGCGCAGAAGCTCTCCCAGCTTACCGGCGTGGGCCTGGTGTCCATCAGCGGCGGCCAAAAGCCGGCCGTCCGCATTCGCGTCAACCCAACTTCTCTGGCGGCTTTCGGTCTCAGCATGGAGGATCTCCGCACAGCGCTGAACCAAACCAACCTCAATCAAGCGAAGGGTAACTTCGATGGGGTTCGCCAAGCCTACACCATCGGAGCAAACGATCAGATTCTTACCAGTGCCGGCTACAAGCCTATCGTCATTGCTTACAAGAACGGTGCGCCGGTGCGGCTGAGCGACGTCGCTCAAGTGGTGGAAGGTGCGGAGAATATTCACCAAGCGGCTTGGATGAATACCACGCCCGCCATTATTATTAACGTTCAGCGGCAGCCTGGGGCTAACATCATCCAGGTCGTGGATCGCATTAAGGCCCTATTGCCTCAGCTGCAGGCCTCTCTTCCGTCGGCTGTCAAGATTGCAACGCTCACCGATCGGACAACCACTATCCGCGCCTCCGTAAAAGATGTGCAGTTCGAGTTGCTGCTGACGGTCGCGCTGGTCGTCATGGTGATCTTTCTTTTTCTGCGAAATTTGGCAGCCACAGTGATTCCCAGCGTTGCCGTACCGCTTTCCCTGGTCGGCACATTCGGCGTCATGTACCTGCTGGGCTACACTCTCGACAATCTATCGTTGATGGCACTCACCATCTCCACTGGTTTTGTTGTGGACGATGCCATTGTGATGATTGAAAACATCTCGCGTTATTTGGAAGAAGGCGAGTCTCCGCTGCGTGCCGCCCTTCGTGGTTCCGAACAGATCGGCTTCACCATCGTTTCGCTGACTGTCTCGTTGATTGCTGTTCTCATACCGCTGCTGTTCATGGGCGACGTCGTGGGCAGGCTCTTTCGTGAATTTGCAATCACATTAGCGGTTACTATTCTGGTCTCTGCCGTCGTGTCGTTAACACTTACGCCGATGATGTGCGCCAAGCTGCTGCGCCACAACCCGCCAGCCCAGCAAGGTTTCCTTTACCGCAAATCGGAAGCCATGTTCGACTGGGTCATCGCCCGATACGCCACGACGCTGCAATGGGTGTTGCGTCATCAACCCTTAACACTGCTGATCACGGTCGCAACACTGGTTGCCACGATCGCGCTCTATATCGCCGTGCCCAAAGGCTTCTTTCCCGTCCAGGATACCGGCGTGATCCTCGGCATCTCGCAAGCGCCGCAGGATGTCTCCTTCGCCTCCATGTCGCAGCGCCAACAGGCTTTAGCCGGCGCAATTCTAAAAGATCCTGCCGTTCAAAGCCTTTCCTCGTTCATCGGCATCGATGGAATCAACACCACCCTTAACAGCGGACGCATTCAAATCAACCTGAAACCGCTCGACGAGCGGAATGCTTCGGCCACCCAAATTATTCATCGCCTAAGCGCAAAACTTGCCAAGGTATCCGGTATTACCTTGTTCATGCAACCGGTACAAGACCTGACGGTGGAGGACCGCGTCAGCCGCACCCAATACCAATACACCCTGGAAGACGCCGACGCCAATGAGTTGAATACTTGGACCTCCCGCCTCATGGACAAGCTGCGAACTCTACCGAACCTGCGCGACCTAGCTACCGATCAGCAAAACGGCGGATTGGAAACGAAGCTCGTGATCGACCGCGATGCCGCCTCGCGGCTGGGCGTAGGTATGCAAGCAATCGACGACACGCTCTACGATTCGTTTGGCCAACGGCTTGTCTCCACGATGTTTACGCAGCTCAATCAGTATCATGTGGTCCTGGAAGTCGCCCGGGAGTTCAGAAACAATCCCTCCGACTTGAACAACATTTATGTTCACTCGTCCGGCGGCTCTCAAATACCGCTCAGCAGCTTTTCGCACCTCGAGCAGTCCACTACGCCGCTGACCATTAACCATCAAAGCCAATTTCCGGTGAATACGATTTCATTCAATCTTCCCGAGGGCCAGTCGCTGGGAGACGCCGTGAAGGCGATCAATCAAGGAGAAGAGGAGATCGGTATGCCCGCCAGCATTCATTCCAGCTTTCAAGGTACCGCCGCCGCTTTCCAGCATTCACTTTCCAACGAACCGCTTTTGATTCTCGCCGCCGTGATAGTTGTGTACATTGTTTTGGGAGTCTTATACGAAAGCTATATTCATCCCATCACCATTCTTTCGACTCTTCCTTCCGCCGGCGTGGGGGCCATCCTTGCGCTCTACATCTGCCATGAGGATTTCAACGTAATCTCATTGATCGGGCTCATTCTCCTCATCGGTATTGTGAAGAAGAATGCGATCATGATGATCGATTTTGCGCTGGACGCCGAGCGACACGAAGGTAAATCGTCTAGAGAAGCGATCTATCAAGCTTGCCTGCTCCGCTTTCGCCCCATTATGATGACGACCATGGCCGCCCTTTTCGCCGGCATACCTCTTGCACTCGGAAACGGAGTCGGTTCAGAGCTGCGACGGCCTTTGGGTATCACCATCGTTGGTGGCCTCATCTTTAGTCAAGTTCTCACGCTGTATACAACCCCGGTGGTTTATCTATTTTTTGACCGGCTCGCCAAGCGCGTAAGTCATTCGCGTGACCGTAAAGCAAAAGTGGGCGCTCTGCAAGAAAGCGTCGCTATGGAGCGATTATGAGTTTATCCTCTCCCTTCATTAGTCGTCCCGTGGGCACATCGCTGTTGACGGCGGGTATCGCATTGGCGGGTATTCTCGCGTTTCGTCTATTGCCGGTTGCGCCCGTACCTGAGGTGGAGTTCCCCACTATCCAGGTCCACGCCGATCTCCCCGGCGCCAGTCCTGCGACCATGGCCTCCGCAGTGGCGACTCCGCTGGAGCGCCAATTCGGGCATATTGCCGGAGTCACCGAAATGACCTCGTCCAGCGAGCTCGGCCGCGCGCGTATTACGCTGCAATTTGACTTGAACCGCAACGTCGATGCGGCTGGACGTGACGTGCAGGCAGCCATCAACGCAGCTCGCGGCCAATTGCCGATCGATTTGCCGAGCAATCCAGGCTACTGGAAGGTCAACCCCGCCGATTCCCCGATCCTCATCTTGACGATGACCTCGGACACGATCAAAAAGCTAGACATGTACGATGTGGCCGATTCGATTCTCGCGCAAAAAATTGCGCAGATTCCTGGAATCGCACAGGTAGACGTAGGTGGAAGCTCACATCCTGCCGTTCGTGTGGAAGTGAATCCAACAAAGCTAAACAAATTTGGGATTGGCATCGATCAGGTGGGTGCAACGCTCAAGAGTGCTAACGCTCACCAAGCAAAAGGGACGCTGGCGAATAATCACATCCGTTGGCAAGTGAGTGCTACCGATCAACTGTTTAAAGCTTATGAATATGAGCCATTGGTCGTTGCCTACCACAATGGAGCGGCTATACGAGTTTCCGATATTGCCAAGGTCACCGATTCGGTACAAGACACTCGGCATGATGGAGCGGCCAATGGGAAACCTGCCATCCTGCTGGTGATTCGTAAACAGCCGGGGGCAAACATCATTGACACCGTCGATCGAGTAAAGGCGTTGCTACCCCAATTGCGTTCGTCCGTCTCGCCGGCCATTCATCTCGCCGTTGTGATGGACCGCACCGTTACTATCCGTGCAGCCATTCGCGATGTTGAATTTACTCTGGCAATCGCCATCGTATTGGTGGTGCTGGTTGTTTTTGCGTTTCTCCGTAATGCCTGGGCGACCCTCATTCCTGCCATCTCCGTTCCGGTCTCTTTGCTGGGTACATTCGGCGTAATGTACCTGCTCGGCTATACACTCGACAATTTTTCATTGATGGCGCTAACCATCTCGACCGGCTTCATCGTGGATGATGCCATCGTTGTTATCGAAAACATTTCGCGCCATTTGGAAGATGGGGTACCACCTTTTCAGGCCGCCTTGCGCGGCGCCAAAGAGATTGGATTTACCGTGCTCACCATGAGCGCGTCGCTTGTAGCAGTTTTTATTCCGTTACTGTTGATGGGCGGTGTAGTAGGTCGGCTTTTCCGTGAGTTTTCGGTTACTTTGGCGGCAGCGATTACAATCTCGATGATCGTTTCGCTGACCACAACTCCGATGATGTGCTCGAAATTACTGCGCTCGCAGCGCAACGTCAGGCACGGGCGACTGTACCAAATTACGGAGCGCGCTTTCGACGGAATCCTTGCTCTGTACGGTAAAACACTGACTTCCGTTTTGCGGCATCCGCAGATGACACTCGTTATTCTCTTGTTTACAATTGCAGTCAACGTTTACCTGTACATCATGATCCCCAAAGGTTTTATCCCGCAGGAAGACACTGGCCGCCTAATTGGCTTTGTACATGCCGACCAGGATATTTCTTTTCAGGCGATGGACCAGAAGTTGCACGCCTTTTTACGAGGCGTCGGGGAAGATCCTGCCATTCATAGCGTGGTCGGTTTTACTGGTGGTGGGCAATTAAATCACGCATTTATGTTCATGTCTTTGAAGCCGCTCGATCAAAGGCCGCCCGCCGAACAAGTAATTGACCGCCTGCGCAAGAAGTTATCGGTTATTCCTGGAGCAACTCTTTACATGCAGTCCGCGCAAGACATTCGTGCCGGTGGCCGTTCCAGTAACGCACAATACCAATACACGCTGACATCGGACAACCTACACGATCTTAATGAATGGGCACCCAAGCTGCTTGCGAAGTTAAAGACTGTTCCGAACCTGCTCGATGTGAATTCTGATCAGCAGATTAACGGTCTTACCTCGCAATTAACCATTGATAGAACGGCGGCATCGCGTCTCGGCATCACCCCTCAGCAGGTCGACAACACGCTCTATAGTGCATTCGGCCAACGTCAGGTCTCCACCATGTACACCGGCATCAACCAATACCATGTGGTGCTCACCGTCTTGCCGGAGTTTCAACGTAGTCCCGAAGTATTGAATCAGATTTATGTCAAATCGACGAATGGTCAAACCGTTCCGCTTTCGGCCTTCGCCAACTTTCAAACTGAACTCAGCTCCTTGGAAGTCGATCACCAAGGTTCCTTCCCGGCAGTGACGCTTTCCTTTGCTTTGGCTCCGGGTTTGGCGTTGAGCAATGCTGTGGATGAGGTTCAAAAAGCCGAATCGGAAATCAATATGCCCGCCAGTGTGCACGGCGGCTTTGCCGGCACGGCGAAAGTTTTCCAACAGTCGTTGCAAAGTGAACCGTTGCTGATTCTTGCAGCAATGCTCACCGTTTACATCGTGCTCGGGATGCTCTACGAGAGCTATGTGCATCCGCTAACGATCCTTTCCACTCTTCCATCGGCAGGCGTGGGAGCCTTGCTTGCACTGCTGATCTTTGACATCGATCTCAGTGTCATCGCGTTGATCGGAGTGATTTTGCTAGTCGGTGTCGTGAATAAAAATGCCATTCTGATGATCGACTTTGCATTAGACGTGCAGCGCAAAGAAGAGCTCTCGGCCAAAAACGCGATTTACCGAGCGTGTCTGCTCCGTTTCCGGCCAATCTTGATGACTACGATGGCGACGATACTGGGTGGTCTGCCGCTCGCGTTGGGCACCGGTACCGGTGCTGAACTAAGGCGTCCACTGGGAGTAGCCATTGTCGGGGGACTGATTGTCAGCCAACTACTCACGTTGTATACCACGCCTGTCGTTTTCTACTATTTGGATCGAGTACAGCAATTTTTCGGTCGTGCCCGCAGCCCTCGTTTGCAATCGTATTTAGCGGATAATCCGAATTGAAGGAAGTACCTTCTTTTCAGTCTAAGCAACTTATTGTCTCTTCGCATATTTTCTCTTGGTAAGTTAAGTCGCCACGTAAATTTGATTCTAATCTAAACAGCGCAGACGGCGCCGGTTACGTCTTGAGTTAATTTCTACCAAGGATTCTCGATAAAAAAGATGGGTCAGACTGGACCTTTCGAATTCAGTTGGCGGCTGAGGAAAGGGAGGTGACAGGTGACCCGAAAACAGAATAGCCGAGTCACGGCAGAGGAGAAAATCGGTACCCGATACGAAGCTCGGTCAAGACGTGACGGGGCAATGCGGAGACGGAGGGTAGCAAGCGGCGGTTTGCCGGCTTCGATCAAAAGATTCTGTCCATGTATTGCTGCGAAGCAGTGACGCTTTAGCGCCATGCACGTGGCATGAGCACGCGCGACATCCAGGGGCATTTGGAAGAGATTTATGCCGTCGAGGTCAGTCCGTCGTTGATCAGTGAAGTAACCGAAGCGGTCAGGGAGGAGGTGCGAGCGTGGCAAAGCAGGCCGCTCGATCCGCTCTATCCGATTGTTTATCTGGACGCGCTGATGGTAAAGATGCGGCAGGAGGGGCGGGTTGAGAATCGCGCGGTATTCGTGGCTCTCGGCGTGAACCTGGAAGGCCACAAAGAGGTGCTGGGGCTATGGACCAGCGCCACCGAAGGCGCCAAGCTCTGGCTGCAGATTTTGACCCCCAGGGCTGCTCGAAGGGAGTCTGCCGCTAAGGGCCGTATCGGTCTTGACGGAGTTACGCAACCGCGGCGTACAGGACATTCTGATTGCCTGCGTGGATGGGCTGAAGGGATTTCCCGACGCCATTCAGGCCGTATATCCCAGGGCACAAGTGCAATTATGCATCGTGCATCTGGTGCGCAATAGCTTGCACTTGGCGAACTGGAAAGAACGCAAGAGGCTGGCCTTGGACCTGAAGCAGATTTATCACGCCGTCACTGCCGAACAAGCCGAGCAGCGGCTGAGCGAGTTCGAAACCCGCTGGGATGCCAAGTATTCTTCGATCGGTAAGATCTGGCGGCGGCATTGGACCGGTGTGATGGGGCTGTTTTCTTTCCCGGAAGAGATTCGAAAGGCGATTTACACCACCAACGTGGTGGAATCGTTGAACATGACCTTACGCAAGATGATTAAGACTCGCGCTTCATTTCCGAACGAAAAGTCGACCTTGAAGCTGATCTATCTGGCCCTCCGGAACGTGTCCCAAAGATGGCGATCCGCCCCCACCTGGCGCACTTCGCTGAATCACTTCATGCTGCTCTGGGGGGACCGGATCGAAGCGGCCCAGGCGCGGCCCACGCGATAACAGGCCAAGCCTCCGCGCCTACGGCGCTCCGGCTCAGCCTGTTATCTTAAGGCAAAGCTAGGCCAGCGGCTTGGGCTGCGGTTGTTGGTGGAGATTCGCCACTTACATAGAAATCAGGACACCACCCCGGAGCAACTTATCCGAAAAACTGTGTATTACATACCCCAGCCTTGATAAGATCGGGACATGCGGATTGGCTGTGCCCGGGTCTCAACTGAAGACCAAGCTCTCGATCTGCAAAGGGACGCATTGGAAGGCGCAAAATGTCGAGAAGCCTATGAAGAACGGGCCAGCGGAAAGAACAGCAGCAGACCGGAACTCGATGGATGCCTTAAGAGTCTCCGTGGAGGCGACACCCTTGTTGTTTGGCGACTCGAACGCCTGGGGCGGAATCTCGCCGATTTCGTCAAACTGATCGGGGATCTGCAACAGCGAAAGATCAATTTCGAGTCGCTCACTGAAAAGATCGAGACCAGTTCACCCACAGGCCGACTGGTCTTTCATGTGTTTGCCGCGCTTGCCGAGTTTGAGCGAAATTTAATCCGCGAGCGTACAGTCGCTGGCCTTACGGCCGCCCGCGTTTGTGGTCGCAAAGGAGGGCGGCCGCCGAAGCTTGCACCTAAAGAGATTAAGACCATAAAAGTCCTTCTCAAAACCGCCGATATGCCAGTGGCGAAGATCGCTGCTCGCTTCGGGGTCGCTCGTTCCACCTTGTACCGAACACTATTTGGATCGAGCCGAGTTCACCACTCTCCACCGGGAACAGCTGTTCGGCTCAACTCCAAACAGGTAGGCTAATGCGAATGCATTCAAAATCTCAAGCCTTAGGGCCTATTTGCCGTCATCTTCATATCGCGGCTGTAGCTTTTCTCTTTGCATGGATATCAACCTGCATCTGTGCAGCAGCTGATGCACCTGACCTAATTAAGCTCAAAGCTCATTTCGAGTACGACAGGAGCCTGCCTTTCAATGTTCGTGAAGTCAGCGTAACCGACCGCGGAAAAGCCATGGTTCACGATCTCTCCTACAGTAGCCCTTGTGGAGGCGTGGTTCCCGCGTACCTTGTGGTGCCCAAAAGAAACGGCCCCTTTGCGACAGTTCTGTATGGGCACTGGATGATGCACAGATCACCTCTTATGAATCGGAGGAGTTCTTAGAGGAAGCAGTGTTTCTAGCCAGATCAGGAGTTATATCGCTATTGATTGACAGCCCCATGGTCCGACCTGGATTCGTGAACGAGAAGGATATGCTGCAAAGCGCCGCTCAGGCATCGGAAGCGGCGCGGCAGCAAGTTATTGATTTCCGTCGCGGCCTGGATCTGCTGCTAGCGCGTTCGGATGTTGACTCCTCTCGCATTGCTTACGTGGGACACAGCTTCGATGCGCACGTGGGAGCGATTTTGGCGGCAGTTGAAAAGAGAATTAAGGTGTTCGTACTAATGTCCGGGTCTTACGCCGACCAAGAGAGCACTTTCGATTCTATAGACTCAACTGTTCTCGCCATTCGCAAACAGGTGGGCGATGAAAAGATTCGAGCCTACTTCCACGCTTATGCCTGGGACGATCCCATCTACTTCTTGCCTTTCTCTTCTCCTTCGAGCGTTTTCCTACAGTTTGGTAACCGAGACCATCCGCGATCCCAAGATCTTCTTGCGTACCAGCGATTTGGAAATCCGAAGCGAGTGGAATTCTATAACGCTGGACATGCGTTGAATACTGCCGCTACCAAAGATCGCGTACTGTGGCTGGCAAAGCAGCTCAACCTGCTTGATATCGACACAGCCGATTTAAGTCAGATCCCTGAACTCAGATGATCGTATGGAGGCATTCGGCGCGCCGACCCTTTCGGGCAGCCGTTAGCGTACATAAATTTCCCATCCTTGAGGTGCCGCCTAAGACCTCGCGGCGAACACATCTCGATAAGTCTTGAGGGGAGGCATCGTAACGACGACCTATCAATATTCAACCGCGATCTCGCTCCCTCTTTGCCCTGGTCTCGAGACTCATCCCGCCGACTGGAAGAGCCAGTGGAACTCACCTTTGCGAATGCAAATAAATGCCGGAATACTGCCGTTCGCTATGCTCTTACGACTTGGCCGTCGCGCATCGCGACCGTTCGATCGGCGAAAGCAGCAGCTTCAGGATTATGGGTAATCATTAGGATCGTCTGCCCTGTGCGCTTGTTTAAATCCTGCAGGATCTTTAAAACCGAGTTGGAGTTTTCCGTATCGAGATTACCCGTGGGTTCATCCGCCAGCAGGATAGAGGGTTGATGTACTAACGCTCGTGCGATGGCAACGCGCTGCTGCTCTCCACCCGACAAGGCGCGAGGCTTATGATCCAGTCGATTGCTGATGCCGAGAAGCTGCAGCATGTCGTCAAAACCATCCGGCCGTGTCGCAGTCCCCGATAGCTTTTGTGCAATCGCAATATTGTCCCGCGCCGTTAACGTGGGCAACAAATTATATTTTTGAAAGACAAACCCGATTTTTTTTTGCCGTAGTTCCGTTCGCTTCGAATCGGTCAGTTGTTGCAGATTCAAGCCGTCGATCACTACTTCGCCGTCGGTAGGAGGAGCGAGTCCACCCAAAATGTGGAACAGCGTCGATTTTCCGGAGCCAGAAGGCCCGATCACCGATAAGAACTCGCCACTTTGAACCTGAAGATCAACGCCGCGGAGCGCATGGACATCTAAATCGCCTACGTGATAAATTTTGCGAAGCCCTCGCACACTGATGATCTCACTCATACGAGAGCGCCTCAATCGCGTCCTGCCGGGATGCCTTCAACCCAGGATAAGTCGCACCGAGCAGCGCGCCGGCCAATGCAATTGCGGCCGCCTTCGGCCACCAGTCGGGAACGCTAATCACAGTCAGCGAGGCCGGTGCA
This sequence comes from Bryobacteraceae bacterium, assembly GCA_965219315.1. Taxonomy (GTDB): domain Bacteria; phylum Acidobacteriota; class Terriglobia; order Bryobacterales; family Bryobacteraceae; genus Bog-105. The sequence goes on from CBDCNB010000001.1 coordinate 1,199,448, forward strand.
AAATGCATAATCAAAGCACTTACGCCAAAGGAAAGGCCGATTCCCAGGATGCATCCGATCACGGCCAAAACAACCGACTCACGTATCAAAATGTCCAAAATCGTGAACGGTTTTGCACCCAGCGCTTTCAAAATTCCGATCTCACGCGTCCGCTCCACTACGGCGGTATACATCGTCAGAAACACCACCAGCAGTTCGACAAATATAGTGACTATCGTAATCACTTGAATGAACGCTTTCAATTGAGGAATGCTGCTGACGGTAAATTGCGAAACGAAATCGGTCGTAGAAATTGCTTTCAGATTACCGGCAAGCAGATTGTTTAGATGATCCACCACTTGACGGGTCAGCGAGGGGTTGTCGACTTTTACCAGAATTTCTGAGATGCGTAAAGGGTTGGCGTTTCCGGTGAGTTTTTGTAATGAGGCGAGAGGAACAATCAACCTTCCGAGTACTCCGCTATGCGCGATTCCGGAGATTCGCCAGCGGTGATTCAAAAGTTTGATTGTTTCTCCGACATGAACATTATTTTCCCGTTGGTAATAGTCATCCACCACGAGATCGTCCGGCTGTTGCGGAGGTCCGCCGGCGATATAGCGCAGGTCGCCGCTCATTTTGCTGAGTTGGTCGATATTCACGCCATTGATCACGTTTGTCGGTACGGCGGATGCGGCTTGAGATAGAACTCCCAGTGCCTGGGCCACGTGAGGCTGCTTTCCTATGAAATCCACAAAGTTCTGGTCCACTTGGCCAGTAGAAAGCGTGATCGTTCCTCCGGTATCGGGCTTTAAAAAAATATCGGCTCCAGAGCCCTTGGCGCGATCAGCCGAAGTTTGTAAAAGGCCCCGGCTCAAACCGACCAAAGTCAGCAACAGCATCACCTGGACGCCGATCACCAAGGCGCTGAGTAGCGTTCGCACCCAGCGATGTTTTAAATTCTCCAGAACAAGTTTATTAATCATTGTTCCGTGATGTTAACGATGGAAGTGTTAAAAAAGGCAGGAAAATGTACAAAACACCTCGATTATAGCGAGCCGTGCACCTAATTTTTGGAAAACGAGAACACACGGCAAGTGAGATCAAGGCTGCGTCGCAAGAAACTCTTTCACCACCAACTCCACTCGCTGGTGCTGAACGTCCACCCTTCGATTGAGATCTCGCATGGCGTCGTCGCCAATATGGTTCGACAGCATTATTAAAGCTAAGCGTACTTCCGGATGTTGTTCGATAACGGACGATCTCACAACGAAGCAAGCGTTGTACGGGGGGAATGCAGTCTCGTTATCCGCTAGTACCATGTACTGCGACTCGGTTAACAAACCATCGGTGGAGTTAGCCGCCGCCATATCGATTTTTTCCTGTTGCAGAGCCTGATATAGCAGCCCTAAGTCCATGGTTCGCGGCGTACCCTGCCATTGCAAGCCGTACACTTTGTTGAGGCGGGCGAGACCATCGGGCCGTGTTAAAAACTCATAACCGACTCCTAAACGCCAGGCTCTCGCTTTGGCCGCAGACAGGTCGCGTTGGGACAACCGTTCGCCATCCTTTCTGCGAACGACCATGGCAAACGTGTCGTTAAATCCTAATGGCGGTAGCCATACTAGATTAAAGCGGTCGAGATAAGCATCCTTTACCGTCATATAAACGCGCGCGGAATCGGAAGGAATTGGCTGTTTCAACACAGCACTAAGCGCCGTTCCGGTGTACTCCGGATAAAGATCGATCTGTCCCTTCGCGAGCGCCTCATGCGCCAAAAGCGTTCCGCCCAAATAGAGACGTCGCTCGACTTTCAAGTGACATTTGCGCTCAATCTGCTGGGCGGCCATCTCACCCAAAATTATTTGCTCGGTGAAGTTCTTTGAGCCGACCACGATGGCATCGCCTTGCGAACAGGACCAAAGGCAAAGCAGACAAGCAACGACCGCAATCACAAGTTTCATCTTCGACTCAACCTGCGCTCCCAAAAGCTGATGCCGGCATCGGCAAGCAACGCGAGCGCGGCAGCCGGCAGCGCGCCGGCCAGGATTTCCAGTGTATCCACCGAGGCCAGGCCGCGGAACACCAGAACGCCGAGACCTCCGCCACCGATCACGGCCGCAATTACGGCAGTGCCGATATTTGTTACCACGGCGATACGAATTCCCGCAATAATGGTCGGCGCGGCTAACGGAAGCTCCACCAGACGCAGAAGCTGCCGGTCGGTCATTCCCATCGCAATTGCCGCCTCGCGCACGGGTCGATCCACGCTGACGATGCCGACAATGGTATTACGTAAGATTGGCAATAGAGAATACAAGACCAGGCAAATGATAGCAGTCCGGTTGCCGATGCCGCCGATCAATGGAATCGGCAGTAGAAAACCAAAAAGCGCCAAGCTCGGTATCGTTTGCAAGATGCTGGCCACCGTCACCGAGATCCGACGAACCGTGGGTTGGCGGGTGGCGATAATCCCGACGCCGACGCCAATAGCGATGGCAAATGCTGACGATATTAGAACCAGAGTCAGATGTTCCAGCGTCAACTCTCCGACATCTCGCAAAAGACTTTTTAGAACGATAGGATCCACAATCTACCTAGGGATGCGAGCCGTTTCGTTAGCATCTACCGAAAACAAGCGGCATTCGTCCAGCTCTTGCCGAAACCGGAATCGTGGATGTAGAAATAGCGCAGCCCTCGCGTCTCCGTCACCACCCAAGGATTTGATAACCCATGCCCCATCGGGTTGCCGTTGTTGGACTAAATAAAATCGAGACCCCTCGTGAACGTTCGCCAACAACCCACCACCAATCTTTACGTCGTGGTCAATTCGTATTCGCAACTCAACCGGGGTGCCCGTCTCTTCATCTAGCCAAATCTTTCCGGCAAGTGCTTGCGCAAATGTTCCCTCGATGTTCTTGGGATGGAAATTGGGATTACCGCTTAGATCGTACACGATGGTATTCCTCCCCTTTCGCATTTCGCGATGTTCGTTCTCGAAACGCAGCGCTGCAACGAATGTGTTGGTCTGTTTTTCTCTTTCGGCCTCTTTTTTTTGTACTTGCGTCGGATCGCTATACTTCTTTACTTCTTTATCGACCCGTTCCTGCTCTTTTTCCGCGTCGCTATCGGCTAGCGGCTTCCCGCCTTTTGCCAGGACATGATTGATCTCAGTGCCGTTCACGTAAAAGCGCTCTTGCTTTTTGGTGTGATGACTTTTTACGCTGCCGTCTCCGCGGAGCTCATCGATTTGCTCGTTTACGATGCAAGAATACTTCTCCAGCGCTTTTTCGGATTTTTTCATATTGATTAAAGCTCTTGTTTTAAGCTCTTGCACACTAGGCAAGGGCGTTTCGCCAGGACCCAGGCAAGCTGCTAGCAAGCCGCCGGCAATCACAGAAGAAAAGCGCATCCTAAACACTACTACCGGCTAAGATCCTTGGGGAGAGTCTTCCAAAACGCGCGAGCAGTGGGTGTTTTCACACGGGAAAATTCATCCGGAGTAACGAGAGTCTCCAGCTTTCCTCCGTCGAGCACCGCAATGCGTGTGGCAATCGACATCGCCTCCACTAAGTCATGTGTCACGAAAACAGATACGACGTCGTATTCGGCGCGTAGGCGTACAAATTGTTGTTGCATTTCATGCCGGGTCACCGGATCGAGCGCTCCGAACGGCTCATCGAAGAGCAGCAAAGAAGGCCGCGCGGCCAAAGCTCGCGCCACAGCGACTCGTTGGCGCTGTCCACCGGAAAGCTCGCGTGGCAAACGCGTCGCCTGTCCTTTCGGATCAAGGCCCACTTGCTGTAGTAGTTCCCTCGATCTCTCGCGTTGGTTCTCTGGCGGCCAACCGAGCAGCCGCGGGACCAGCGAGATGTTCTGCTCCACTGTCCAATGCGGTAACAGACCAAATTCCTGGATAACATACCCGATCTTTCGGCGAAGCTCAATAGGATTGGCATTGTCCGTGTTTTCGCCGTCGATGCTGATGCTGCCGCTGGTGGGTGTTAGCATCCGATTAATCAAACGTAGAGCCGTGGTTTTGCCCGACCCACTACGACCTAATAAGACCAGCGTCTCCCCTTTCTCCACTTCCAATGAGAGCCGGTCCAGGATCACTCGCCCATCGACCTGATAACTCACCTCCCGGAACGATAGATATGCCAGGTTGATTCCTCCTGTTCATTATCATTTACTTGCTGCATGGGCTTATTGAAAAAGGCCATCGCGGCGGCTTTCTTTAGACCTCGAGGCAGATATTTGCAGCCAAAAACAAGAAACGCTGGAAGCCGCTCCCGAGCGGCTTCCAGCGTCTTCGCCAGCGTTTTACGAAACGAACTCACTCCTCCGATATGGGTTCGTTTCGTAATTTTGCCCTTACGGAAGGACAATGGCGGATTGGGTGGCCAAAGTACCGGCGGCGGTGGTATCCCCCTGTTTCTGTAGGAAGAAGCGCTGGCCGAAGAGAACCCAATTACCGGTATTGGCCGATGTGAAGCCCTGGCCGGAAGCGAAGATCGCTCCATCGGGGCTGTCGATCCGGACGTCATACGGACAGGTCGCGTCCGCGCTGATGGTGGAGACGCCGAACGAACTGTCGGATTGCACTGGTGTCGCAGTAAACACCAAGGCGGTACATCCCGCAGGAGCTTGCGGAGCAACCGTCGCGTTCAAGATAGCCAGATTGTCGGCGTAGTACGTATCGTTATGCGGCTGCAGGTAAAAGAGGGTACCGTTCGTGACTGCCGCCGCCGTGGCCGTGCCGGCGCCATTTCCGGAAGCTAGCACTGCTCCAGCCGAATCGTTCAAGCGAAGATCCCAAGCGCAAGCAGCATTGACGTTCACGGTAGTCTGCCCCGATCCTCCCGCCGCAATCAACGGATTGCCGGTAGCGTCGAATCTGGTGATCGTGCAGTTGCGCGCTGCTTGGTCGGGAAGCTTGGTATTTACAGTGAAGTTAGCGAGGGTGCCGGCGGCCGATGTCACGCCACTTTGTTGCAGAAAGAAGCTCATGCCGTTTGTCACCCAGTTCCCCGTCGACAATGAAGTCTGTCCCGAGCCGCTGCCCAGTATCGCTCCATCGGGACTGCTGACGTGAACATCATAGGCGCAAGTAGCATCCGTATTGACCTTGATCGTATTTAAACGTTCTGTCGTTTTGATGGGGTTGTCCGGTGAATTAAAGCTGTTTACGGTACACCCGGTCGGTTGGGGCTGGACAATCAGTTTCAACATCGACAGCGTATCGGAGGCGCTGGTGTCCCCGTGTGGCTGCAGATACATGGTCATTCCGTTATAGACCCATTTGCCGGTCTGCATGGCGGCAAAACCGCGTCCCTCCTGAAACTCTGGGCCATCCGGAGCGCCAATGCGGATATCGAAGGAGCAGTTCGTCACGGCCGTAATTGTCGTTTGTCCGTATTGCTCATTGGTGATGATCGGGTTCGGGCTCGCCGAGAACGCCGTTGCGACGCAAGCAAGGCCGGCGACACCTGGTTTAAGGTGCATTGTGATGGGCTCGGCCAAGGTGCCCTGGGGCGTCATGTTTCCACTCTGCTGAAGGTAGAACTGCATTCCTTCGGAGACCCAATTACCGGTGATGGTGGAGCTGTAGCCGTTACCGGTAGCGAAAAGAGGTCCACTCGGCGATCCGATGCGGACCTCATAAGCACAGGTAACGTTGGCCAATACGGTGGTAATTCCGTAAGAACCATAGGTATAGACAGGATTTGGGCCAGCGGAAAAGCTGATCACAGTGCAACCGGGAATTGTGTTGATAACCGGTGCGGCGACTACCGGAGGCGGAGCACCGGGGCCCGGATTAGGAGCCGGTGCGGGAGTACCGCCGCCCGGAGTAGGGGTAGGAGCCGGAGTACCGCCGCCCGTACCGGTGGCCGGAGCCGGGAAAGTCACTTTGCGAATGAGATTATTCGAACCATCCGCGATGTAGAGGCTCCCGTCGGCAGCAACGGTAATACCGGCTACGCTATCTCTGAATGATGCGCTTTGCGCCGCTCCACCGGCGTCATCGTATCCATACCCGCCACTTCCGGCAACTAGCGAGACGGCGAGAGGCGGGTTTGGATTCACAATCAACACTTGTCCGCCGGTCTGTTTGAAATGGCCGTAAAGCGAGTAGTAAATGTCACCCGCTGCATCCAGCGCCACGCCCCAGGGGTTATCCAGTCCCGATTTCAACATATCGACGGCGGTCGTAGCGACATTCACCCGCTCCAGCACGCCAGTCCCGTTATCGACCAGATACAAATAACCGTTTGCATAAGCAATGCCCGAAGGATGAACTACTCCACCCGGAACATTGAAGTTCGACTGGGCACCATTTGCGTCCACTTTAACGACGCGGCCAAGAATATTACTGTTGGCGGTGATTAACCCATAGTCCGCGATGTACAAGTTATGTCCGGCGTTATCGTAAGCAACACTGGCCGGATTGATCAATCCGCTAGCAACGGTTGTAGTTGTTCCGTCTGTCGCCAGTTTCAAAACGTCTTTTTTATCCCCAAATTCGGCAATATACAAGTTGCCATCGGCATCTAACGCCAAGCCTTCCGGGCCGCTGACCGTAACGTTGACCACTGAAACGGCATGGCTCTGCTGGTCCACCTTTAATACCTTATTATTGGCGGTATCGGCAATATACAAGTGATTTTGTCCATCGACGGCAACACCGCTAGGTACATACAACGTAGAACCCGGTGTGTCTACCGTAGAGATCGTCCCCGGCAGTATAGGCGGCTGGGGTGCCTGCGCCAGTGCAAGCGTGCCGAACAGAAGAAAACAGGCCGATGGAAGAATGAAAAAGCTTTTTCGCCTAAACACTTGTATAAACCTCTTAAATAAGTGCGAAATTTCCGCACAAATATCATGCGGTCTGAAACAAGTGTAGGCGATATAATAACGTATTTACTAGTCGCCCATCCATTAAAAATGGACTAAGAGGTACCAGTTAAAGAAGTTTCATTTCTGCGACTCTTGAAACGATTTGTCATTTTAAATGCTCAGGATTTAGTACTTTTATCCCTTCCGGCGCGCCAATAATCACCTTCGAAGTTAATCCAATAAAAATCCCGTGCTCCACCACGCCTACGACGCTATCCAACTGCTGAGCTAGCGCTACGGGGGATGAAATCGGGCCAAATGCGCAGTCCAGAATGTAGTTGCCGCCATCAGTGATATAGGCGGAGCCGTCAGCGTTCTTACGAAGTTGCGGACCAGCTCTCAAGTCTTCCAATCTTTTGGCGGTGGTTTCCCAGCCAAACTGCACCACCTCTACCGGAACTGGAAAGTGCGTACCCAGGTGGTCCACCAGCTTCGTCCGGTCGACAACGATTACCAACCGCGCGCTGGAGGTCGCCACAATCTTTTCCCGCAGCAGGTTTCCACCGCCGCCTTTAATCAATTGCAGTGTTCCCAATTCCACTTCGTCCGCGCCGTCGATCGTCACGTCGATTTCGGGATGTTCGGCCAAAGTGGAGAGTGGAATATTCAGTCCTCGCGCTAATTCAGCCGTTTTTTCCGACGTGGAAACGCCAATAATCCGCAGTCCTTCCGCAACTCGCTTGCCGATTGCTTTCACCGCGCGGGTCGCAGTTGTTCCTGAACCGAGGCCGACCACCGCGCCGTCGTGCACTTCAGCTGCCGCCGCATGCGCTGCTTCTTCCTTCAAATTTTCTACAGCGGCGGAATCTTCCCCGCCCCTTTCTTTGTTCATGACGAAATCTTCTCCTTCCGAAGGGTAATCCGCCCCATTGTAAGCCCCGTCCCCGCGAAGAAACACCCGGAGAAGCCCGGATTGACGCCACCCACCCGCAGAGATATTATCGGATTTTGTCAATGAACTTAAATTAAATGAAAGACAAGGATTTATATTCAGGGCTCATCCGCTTGTACGTCCTCCGTCACGCCTGCGACGGCGAGATTTTTGGCCTTGACATAATCGAGGAACTCGGGCGGCGTGGCTATAAGCTGAGTCCCGGTACGATGTATCCTATTTTGCACCGGCTAAAAGATAGGGGCTATTTGCGCCCCGTCGCTTTTCGCCACGGGAAAACGCAGCGGCGCATTTATAAAGCCACGCCCGCAGGTCGCAGAGCACTGAAGGCCGCCTATCAAAAATTGCGCGAGCTATTTGGAGAATTGATCGAAGTCAAATCATGATGGGGAGATGATCTGCCGGAAAATACTCGTCCTGATGGTAGTCGCCTCTCTCTGCTCATTGAGGGGACAACAGGCCGGCACTGCGCCGCTAACCATTACGCAGGCAGTACAACTGGCGCGTCAGTTCCCCTCTATCGAAGCCTCTCGCCAGGAAGTTAATGCCGCGGCCGCCGGCGTACGCGAAGCGCGTACAAACTATTTACCTGGCGTAAATGCATTAGGTCAGGTGAATCGGGCCACTCGAAATAATGTCTTCGGCCTCCTCCTGCCGCAAGCGGTGGTTCCGAATATCTCCGGGCCGGTCCTTGGCACGGCCAATGGGAGAAGTGTCTGGGGAAGCGCCGTAGGAGTTCTGGTTTCTTGGGAGCCCTTCGATTTCGGGCGGCGTCACGCGTTAGTGGAAAGTGCCGAAGCCACGCGCCTCCATGCGCAAACGACTACCGATCAAATACAGTTCGATGTCGAAGCCGTTACAGCAGCCGCTTTTATGACGCTCTTGGCCGGCGAACAAACCGTACGCGCAGCCGAAGCCGCAGTAGAGCGGGCCCAGATATTGGTGCGCTCCGTCAAGGCTTCCGTTGATGCACGCCTCCGGCCAGGCGCCGATCTATCGCGAGCGAATACGGAACTTTATGCTGCCCAGACCCAGCAGTTACAAGCCGCGCAGTCGGTGAACGTAGCCAAAGCAGCGCTTGCCAAATATACCGGGACGAGCTTTGACATTGTTGGCGTTACTTCGGGTAAACTTCTGCAGCGCCCATGGGACCTTGAAAACGTTGTGCCGATGAAGATCACTAATCATCCCGCAGCAAGAGAGCAGTCGGCCGTCGTGGAAGAATCGGAAGCACGGTTGAAAATTCTTCAGCATTCTTATCGCCCCACCTTTCACCTGCAACTAAGCGGCTATGCCAGAGGCACGGGAGCGCTTACGAACGGCTCGACGCTAGGCGGATGGAACGGATTGGCGCCTAACTATTTCAATGCCGCCGCCGGCATCACGGTAGACTTTCCAATTTTTGCGTTCGCTTCTCTACGGGCGCAGCAAGCAAAGGAAACGGCCATAGGACGTTCGAACTCGGCGACATATCGGGAGATACTTGTCGACTTACAAGCCTAAGGCAATGCCGCGCAGGCCACCCTGGTGCAAGCTCTCAGGATTGCGGAGGTGACACCGAAGCAGGTTGCCGATGCACGAACAGGTTTCCAGCAAGCCAATGCACAATATCGCTCCGGCTTGAGCACCATTGTGGCTGTAGCCGAAGCGCAGCGTTTGCTGGCCCAGGCCGAAATCGATGACTCGCTTGCTAATCTTGCTGTCTGGAGAGCGATGCTGCAGATTGCGATCACCGAGGGAGACATTTCCAAGTTTCTTGCCGAAGCGAGCAGGTAGGCGACACGCGTCATGCGGCTTGTTCTTGCAGCGTTGACTCGGCCCCTCACGGTGATCGTCCTGATTGTGGCGCTCGCCTTGTGCTCTGTCCTTGCCATTGAGCGCATGCGCATCGACATCTTTCCGACGGTCGGCGAAAAGGCAATCTACGTTGCCCAACCGTACAGCGGCATGGATCCCGCGCAAATGGAAGGATTCCTGAACTATTATTTCGAATATCATTTTCTGTACATCACGGGAATCCAGTACGTTCAAAGCCGAAATGTCCAAGGCGCTTCGCTGATGAAGCTGGTTTTTCAACCTGATACGAATATGGCCGACGCCATGGCGCAAACTGTTGGATATGTAAACCGCGCGCGGGCTTTTTTATGCCGCCCGGCACCGTACCGCCGTTCATTACGCGCTTCGACGCCGGAAGCGTGCCGGTCGCTCAGTTGACCTTCACCGGACCGAACCGCACCCAAGCCGAAATTCAGAACTTGGCGTTGAACCGGGTGCGTCCGGTGTTCGCCACCTTACCGGGGGTGTCCGCGCCACCTCCGTTCGGAGGAAATCAGCGTACCATCGTCATCACACTTGATCCAGATAAGCTGCGCGAATATCGCGTCTCTCCCGAACAGGCCACTGCCGCCGTCAATAAAGCGACGCTGGTGCTGCCGTCCGGCAACGTGCGTATCGGCAAACTCAACATGTTTGCCACCAGCAACGCCACATTGGGGGGCGACCTGCAAACGCTCGGAGATACGCCTCTAAGATTGGGCGCGGGTCCCACGATTTTTCTTCGAGACATCGGCAGCATCGCAGACGGAACCGACATCCTCACTTCCTACGCCCACGTCAATAGCCGCCGCACCGTTTACATCCCCGTGACAAAGCGCGCCAACACCTCGACTTTATCGGTCATAGATGAAGTGAAAACAGCGATTCCCGATTTGGAGAAGCTGGTCCCTTCCGACATCGATATTCGATTAGACTTCGATCAATCACCGTATGTCACAAACTCACTGAAAGGGCTACTCTTTGAGGCAGTACTGGGAGCGGCGCTCACCGGCCTCGTGGTGCTGCTCTTTCTTCGCGACTGGCGCAGTTCCTTTATCGTGATTATCAGTATTCCTTTCGCTATCTTGACCGCCGTCATCGCTCTCTGGGCCACGGGCTAGACGATCAACATCATGACGCTGGGCGGATTGGCTCTAGCGGTCGGGATTCTTGTCGACGAATCGACGGTCGAAATTGAGAACCTGCATACGCGTCTGTCTTCGGGCATCCCTCGCGCAAGGGCGGTCGTGCAAGCGACGCGTCTCACTGTTCTTCCGCGCTTTCTGTCGATGATCTGCATCCTGGCGGTGTTCCTTCCTTCTTTCTTTCTCACCGGGGTCGGCCAGCAGCTCTTTGTTCCGTTATCGCTGGCGGTTGCATTCGCCATGATCGCCTCCTTTTTGCTATCCAGCAGTCTGGTGCCCGTACTGTCGACCTGGTTGATGAAGGAACAACCCCGCGATGAAAACAGGACGGGCTTATTCAAGAAGCTCCATAACGCTTATGCCAAATATCTTCGTGGCACATTACGATATCGGTGGCCTTTAACGGCGGGATATCTTGGGCTGTCTCTGCTGTGCATTTCCCTTTTGTTGCCATCTCTGGGATCCGAAATCTTTCCTTCCGTGGACGCACCGCTCCTGCAACTCCGGCTGCGCGCGCCGACCGGCACACGCATTGAAGAAACAGAGCCACTGGTGCTGCAAGCAATCGATGTAATCAAGCAAACAGTGGGCGCGGAGAATGTCGCCATCACCAGTGACTACGTCGGAACCCAACCGGCGAGTTACCCTGTCAATTTGATCTATCTGTTTACCGCCGGCCCACAAGAGGTCGTCGTACGGATCGGTTTAAACAGAGGCATGCGCGGCGACGAAGCGCTCCGCGAACGGATTCGTTTGGCACTTCGCAGGTCCGCGCCCCAACTGCAGGTATCGTTCGAGGCGGCCGATATCATCAGCCAAGTCATGAATTTCGGCTCTCCGACGCCGGTGGATGTCACGGTACAAGGCCCGGCATTGGAAGACGATTATGCATTCGCCCGCAAGATCCATGCGCAAATGAAGAACCTGCCTTTTCTGCGTGATCTGCAGTTTGCACAACAGCTGAACTATCCCACCGTTCATGCAACCGTGGACCGTGAACGGGCAGGCCAGTTTGGATTGACGATGTCGAACATTGCGCAGTCTTACGTAGCAGCCACGGCATCATCCCGTTTTACGACACCGAATTACTGGCGTGATCCCAAATCCGGCAACGCGTTTCAAATCCAAGTGCAATATTCTCAGCATCGGATGCAAAGCGTAGCTGATATAGAGTCGATTCCCGTCATGCAATCGGGTGAAAGCCAACCTTATCTGGGCGAGGTGGCAAAAATCACTACGCCCACCATGGCCGGCGAGATTGATCGTTATAACGGTCAGCGTGTGATCACCTTGACAGCAAACCTGCACAATGTCTCGTTGGGGAAAGCGATCGCTCCCATAAAGCAGTCGCTGGGAAAGGCCGGTATTCCTCCGCGCGGCATCAGCATTCATATGCGCGGCGAAGCTCCCGCGCTTCAACAGACACTGCGCGGATACAGACCGGGCTTTTGCTGGCCATCGCGGCCATCTTCCTGTTGCTTTATCGGCGCAATCATGGCAGTGGGCATTGCGGTAGCAAACTCGATTCTGCTTCTCTCTTTTGCGGAGCGGCACCGGTTAGAGGAGAAACGATCCTCCTTTGAGTCAGCGCAAGCGGGCGCCACTAGTAGGCTACGTGCAATTTTGATGACGGCGAGCGCAATGATCTTCGGAGTGCTTCCCATGGCATGGGGAGCAGGCGAAGGAGGAGCGCAGACCGCACCGTTAGGCCGCGCCGTCATCGGAGGCCTGCTGTTTGCTACGTTTGCGACGCTGACATTTCTGCCTGCGATTTATTCCATCCTGCAAAAGAATGCTTCGGTTTATTCACTCTCTTTAAACCCCTACGACCCTTCCAGCCGCCACTATGAACGACCGTAACAATCGTCGCTATCTACTTCGGCTGATACTCGCGCTAAGCGTTGCCACGTTATGTCTCCCGGACAGGTCTCTTGCGGCACCGCAGCTACAATTTGCTCATGTTGTGGCGAAGAAAGAGATGCATACGGCAGAGTTGCCGGGTGAGCTCTACCCATTTCTCAGCGTGCAGCTCCAAGCCAAAGTGGCCAGCTACGTCGACAAGGTGCTGGTCGACCGCGGCAGCTTCGTAAAACCGGGAGAAACACTGGTGCAGTTGAGCGCGCCGGAGATGACGGCACATGTCAAGGAAGCAGAATCCCGGTTGTCCTCCGCCGAAGCCGACCAGGCACAAGCAGAAGCCCAGCTTGCGGCTGAGACTAGCACGTATACGCGAATCAAAGAAGCTTCTCAAACACCCGGTGCAGTAGCGGAAAATGACGCCACCCAAGCGAAGCAGCAGACCGAAGCGGCGCAGGCACTGGTCCGTTCGCGGCAACGTACGGTGGAGTCGCTCAGAAGTACGCTAAGAGCCTTGCAAGATTTGACCAGTTATTTACAGGTATCCGCTCCATTTGCTGGAGTAATCTCCACGCGCTATGTCCATCCCGGTGCGCTCGTCGGTCCTGGTTCGGATTCACCCTTACTGCAGATCGATCAAATCGCGCGATTGCGATTGACCGTGGCCGTACCGGAGGCGGATGCCGCGAATTTGAACAAAGGCGACAAGATTGTTTTCAAGGTGCCCGCCTATCCCGACAAGACCTATACCGGCACTATTGCGCGCCCTGCTCACGCACTCGATAGAACCACGCGGACCATGCCGGTGGAGATGGACGTTTTCAACCCGCATCGCCTGCTGGCGCCGGGAATGTATGCAGCGGTGCAGTGGCCGATAACGCAGGCGAAATCGTCCTTGCTAGTTCCTTCCAGCAGCATCGTCACTACCACCGAACGGGTATTTGTGATCCGCAACAATCACGGACGCGCTCAATGGGTGAATGTGCGACGCGGGCTACAGGCCGAAAAGCTCACCGAAGTATCTGGCGATCTAAGACCGGGCGACGAAATTGTGCAGCTCGGCACAGATGAAATCCGCGATGGAGCTCCGCTGATGACGGAGCCCCATTAACATTTGCGGAGCCAGATGCTTCCGCCGCCATTCTTCAAGCAAAGCGGCAATCTCTTAGCAACTTCAACAGTCCGCCGAGCAGCCATGAAATGATTGAAGTAAATCACTTTGAATTTCGAGTTGTATTGCAAAAACGCGCGCAGAATATATGCTTCATTCCAAGATCTGTTTTCATTTCTAATCCACTCCGAACCATATTGAAACGGATAGAAAATGTCGTGGATATGAATCACTACTCCGTTCTGCAAGCGTGGAAAAATGCGGAACAGATAATCATTTACATCCGATCCCATTTTCGCCACATGGGAAGAGTCAATAAACAGAATGTCGTCCGTTTCCAGCTTCTCAAAAACAGAAATGTCAACTTCTTGCACCGCGCGCCGCAGAACGGTTTGACGATATGGATCGTTGGGATGGAGAAGACCAAAAAGAATGTCCGGGTAGGGATCGATAAAGGTGAGATTGATGGATCCGTTAAAGAACAAATCGTTTGTATCCATCGCTAAACACGACGAAAACCCGCAACCAATCTCAACGATTCTCCGCGGTCGGAGCCATCGCAACATTCCGAAATAGATGATCCCATCTCCATAAGCGAAAGCAGGATTTTCAAAGTAATATCGAAAGTTGTGTTCCTTGAATGCTGGAAATGGAATATCGCCGCACAAGGGGGAAAGGTTTTCCAGCAATTGCATCATTGCTGTCTCGTCTAGTTGAAAATCCTCACTTACCGGTAAAGTCTCGGCCTCAAAAAAGGCCAAAGTCTGCGAGACTACTGGGTCGTCTGGATCGACGAGAGGCGAGTAGAAATGTCCCGGTGGAACCCATGTGGACACTGCGATCGATTCCAGGGAATCGCAATTGTCCCGTGGCCTTGTATTGTCCACCAATGTTGGTTCAGAAGATAAATATTGTTTTTGGCTAGCCTTTTCAACTGCGCCGGCACGCCGCCGAATTGTTTTTCTAAAGATCGGCCCGATCATCGACGGCGCTGCTGTGAAGAAAACCGCAATACAAAACGCAAGCCGTAGTTAATCCTCGTCTTCCAAACGCGGCTGATAGCAGGCACGTCCGGCTTGACAGAGCGATCCATGTACATAGTGCTCATCGGGTCCGGCTTTGCCCATTGTTCGGAGGCACCAATACGTAGTAGTCGCGCCCATCACTTCCGTCAGGTAAATATGACTATCCCCGTAAATACCAAAAGAAGATTTGCTGCGCAAACAGTCGCATTTTCCGGATTGCAAAGTCTCGCTCATGCTCTACCTCCTCCTATCGCACTTGGATCTCGTCCCATCAAACCTGCAGCTAGCAATGTAGTTCGATAGACAGCCGTCTCAAACAGGATCTTTTTATATCCGTTGTCGGAAAGTGGCGTTGCTTTCGCCATGGCAGCCTTTCCGGCTTCACGCGCAACTGTCTCATCGATTATTTTGCCTCGCAGCATGGCTTCCGCCTCGACGGCGTGAATAGGCGTAGGAGCCGCCACTCCAAGTACAACCTTCGCTTCACGGCAGCGCCTTCCATCCATCATCAGCACCACGCCGGCGTCAGCTAATGGCCAATCGAAGCTTTCCTTTTCGCCATATTTCTGATAAGCGGAAAGTGTTCCCCGCGCAGGGGTCGGAATCATGATCGCGGTAAGCAGCTCGTCGGGACGAACCACCGTTTCGTTTATTAAATCCTTCTCGGGAGGATTGTAAAATTCACGAAGCGGGACCGTCCGTTTTCCTTTGCTCGAGGTCAGCTCAACACTAGCTCCGAAGGCCGTCAAAGGAACCGCCGTCGACGAGGGATGCACTGTTGCGCAAGTGCCGTTGTTCACCACTGCATGATATTGATTCTCCCCTTCATGAGCAAGACAAGCATCCGTGCCGCCCTTTTTTCGGCAATCGAAATCCGTAGATCGGAAGTACCAGCAACGCGGGCGCTGCAGCAGGTTTCCGCCGACCGTGGCCATATTGCGCACTTGCGGAGTCGCCGCATGTCCCGCCGCATCCGCCAGCGCCGAGTATTTTTGCCGTATCAAAGAATGATCAGACAGCTCCACTAAAGTGGCCAAGGGCCCAATGCGCAAACCATCGGCAGTGGCTGTGACGCCACGCAGTTCAGCCACATTCCTAATATTGACTAACTTCGGAGGGGAGACGATGCCATCCTTCATCAGGTCGAGTAAATCGATTCCCCCGGCCTTAATCGTTGCGCCTCCCTGGTCTAACTGATCCACCACCTGGTCGACAGTGGTGCAATCTACATATGCAAAGCGGTTCATGCGCGCACGTCCTTTCCAACTTTTCCAAGAGCAGCCAAAACATTGGGAGGTGTCATCGGCAACCTCCGCATGCGTACGCCCGTCGCGTTATAGAAAGCATTCGCAATGGTCGCCGCAAGTGTAATGACGCCCGCCGATTCGCCGATTCCTGCCGCGTCGGTGGAAGTTTGACCGATATAGTTCTCAATTATGACCACTTCAATCGGAGGCACCTCACGCGCCCCGATAATCTTGTAGCCTTCCAAATTTGCATTCAGCATGAAGCCGCTGCGGTCATCCATAATACGCTGCTCGAATAGCGCATAAGAGATACCTTGCAGGATGCCGCCGTTGACTTGGCTGACCACGGCCAGCGGATTCATGGGACGGCCGCAATCGTGTGCTCCGAAGACTTTCTCAATCTGTACGCGCCCTGTTTCTGTATCGACCGCCAGCTCCACATAATCGACCCCTCCGTAGACCAGCGGCTTCGGTCCTTTAGCGTAATCTTCCTGCCGCTGCGCACGCGCCGCAATCTCATCCGCAGGCAATTTGGCGGATGCTTGCTTCAGAGACCATGACCGTGACGGATCCGACTTCAGAATTATACGGCCGCTTTGCATCGCCAGATCATCCGCCGACACCCCAAGCTTCGGCGCAACAGCGGCGAAGAACTTCTGCTTCAGCTGATAAGCCGCATTGCGCGCAGCAGGCGTGATAGATGCAGTCGTCATGCTGCCACCAGACGGCGGCCCAGGGGGAAACTGCGTGTCCCCGATTCGTATTTGCACCTGAGACGGGGGAACCATGAACTCCTCACTCACGATCTGCGCGAGCACGGTTTTTATTCCGCTTCCGATGTCCTGTACCGCCGACATCAGTTGCAGAGAACCGTCGCGGTCCAGGCGCACCTCGCAAGCCGAATCCAAATTATTGAAGCGGTACCAAACCGACTGAGCGACGCCCATCCCGCGCTTCACCGGACCCGAGTCCGAGCCAGCCGGGCGGCGCTGCTTCCAATTTGTGCGCTCCAGCACAAGTTGCCGCTCCACCTTGCGGGCCGGATTGTCATCGATGCGTTCACGATATGCAAGTGGATCGAGCGAAAGTTTCTCGGCCAGCTCATCGATGCTCTGCTCCAATGCAAAGCAGCCTTGCGGATGGCCGGGTGCACGAAACGCCGCGCCAGGTCCCGCATTTGTAAACACATCGGACTCTTCGGTATGCAGGTTGGGACACTTATACATGTTGGTAGCCGGACCCGCAGTGCCGGCTCCGGTGCCTACCCCGGCAGTTCCGTAACTGACCAATTTGATGGCGGTCAGCGTACCGTCCTTCTTCGCTCCGATACGAAGATTCTGTAAGGAATCGGGCCGGTTGGAGACGATATGTTCCTGACGGCGATCCAACATCAGCCATACCGGCGCGTTTGCTTTGCGGGACAGCTCGGCGGCTACTACTCCCTCATTTCCCGCCCCAAACTTCGCGCCGAAACCTCCGCCCATGTACTCGGTGATGACACGCACCCGGTTTTTCGGCAGCTTGAAGACGGCGGCAAGCTCTTCCCGAACGGTCGACGTGCCCTGTGTCGAAGCGTAAACCGTCAGCAACTCAGGCTTCCAATCCGCCACTACCCCATGCGTCTCCAGTGCGGAGTGCGTTTGCACCTGTGTCTCATAGGTGGCATCCACCACCACATCCGCCTCGGCGAAACCGTTATCGATATCACCATGTTTTTTGACTTGCGGGCCGTGCACGTTCCCCGTTTGCGGAACATTTTTTGGGCCTCCACCGCCACCTGCCGATGCGGCCTGGTCGGCAGCGCCGGGATAAACCTTCGGCGAATCCGGCTGGCGCGCATTGTCTCGGTCGATTACGAAATCCATTCGATCGTACTGGACTTGGATCAGCTTAGCGGCATCGTTTGCAGCTCCGGGGGAAGTGGCTGCTACTGCCGCAATGGGCTGTCCAGCATAGCGGATTATAGGATAAGACGATGGCGACTCTAGCTTAGGATTGCGTAACTGAGCAATACCGTCCACGTGCTGTAATACGTGTACCGCACGGACGCCGGGATACTTCTCCGCCGCGCTGATATCGATGGATTTGATTCTGCCGTGGGGAATACCCGCTCCGATCATGCGGGCATACAACATCCCCGGTAAGCGAACATCCGCCGTATAGTGCGCGGCTCCAGTCACTTTGGCATGGCCGTCGTATCGCGCCGTCGGTTTTCCGATGTAGGTTAAATCTTTATTGGCCGGAAGAGGCGGTGGCTCGTCCGCAGGAACTTTCCGCGCTACCTGCGTTAAGCCGATTTGAGGAATTCCGAAAAGAACATCTTGCTCCCGCGTGGGCTTCTCAGGGGTCGGCTTAGATTCGCCGTTCTCATTGACATCGGCTTTTTTCGGCTTTGCCTCACTCTCTTTCAGCGACTTTGCCTCAGTCTCTTCTTTGGGTTTGGAACTTTGTTCCGCCTGTTCGTAAAGCATTGTGCTATCCCTCCCTCTGTGCATCGATTCGGAGTAGGTCGGCACGGTGCGTTTGAGCTACTTCGAGCGTCGCCGCGAATACTTTTGGGTACGTGCCGCACCGGCAAAGATTCCCGCTGACGGCTTGCTTCACGTCATCTAGTTGCGGATTGGGATTGCGTTCGAGCAGCGCCGCGCAACTCATGATCATTCCCGGCGTACAAAATCCGCACTGGAGAGCGTCGTGCTTGATAAAAGCGGCCTGGAGCGGATGGAGTTCATCACCGTGCGCAAGGCCTTCGATAGTGGTAATCTTGCGCGATCCCACATCCATGGCCAAGGTCATACAAGCTAAAGCGGGTGTCTTATCCAGCCACACCGTACAAGCGGAACAAGATCCTCGATCGCAAACCACTTTCGTTCCGGTTAGCCCCACCTCATTTCGCAGTGCGTCGGCGAGGGTGGTTCTCGATTCGGTGTGAATCAGATGTTTCTTCCCGTTCACGTTCAGAGAAATGGGAACAGCATCCGGTCCAATCGATTTGGGTGCGTGTAAAGCCTGCTTGGCTTCTTTAGTGAGTGCCTCTACATTTTCTAGAACAAGGCTGCCCGCAGCGACCTGACCGGCACCGCGGAAAAATCCCCGTCTCGAAAAGCGCGACTTTATCTTGTCTGGCATCGACTTACCTCCAGCGGTTTAAAGATGCATCGTATCACGAATAAATGCCCTTTTAATTTTTTCAAATACTCCTTCACGTCGATCATCGATAGTCATTATTTGGTTTGATTGTTGCTATGGCCTTTCTTTACACATTGTGAAACGCGGCTGTTGTTACTGCCGTATCTCCTAAAATGAGATCACAGATGCCATCCATGTCAAACCATCAACTAAGTCCGGTTACTTTACTCAGCGTACTACTCGCAGGAGGTTTAGCACTGCGCGCCCTACCGGAGCCGTTCGGATGGCTACAGACATTAGCAGGCGTGGCACTTCTGATTGTTCTTTTTGCATACGATACAGATGACCGGCGCACGATTTTTCAGAGTGTTGCTTTTGGTACCGTATGTGGATTTTGCTTGATGCTCGCCGTGGGTTCTTTCATCACCAACCGGGTGACGCAACCAGGAGCAACGAACATAGCGGTGCCTGGAGGCTGGCTCTCTGTGGTTTGGGTGGTCGGCGCGGTGGGTTTCTTCTTTTTGGACCTAGTACGGGGCGGCAGTCGCGCAGTGACTCAACAAACATTCGCGGTTGGTCCTACGGCAAGCCGCTTCGGAATGGCGCCGACGGCCGCTGCTCCTTACGCCGCTCCGGCAGAGCCAAGGGTTCCGGCGTACGAAGCACCAGCCGAACAGTACGCACCACCGGAGCCGAATGTTCCGGCAGCAGTACCTGAGCCACCGGAAGCTGCTCTGGTGCAACCGGAAACCGCGTCTATTCAGCCCAACAATCCAGTGGCTGCCGGTCCTCCGCCGAAGCAGGCGATTATCTATGTCAATCTACTGGACGAAGGATTCAACATGATGCGCGCCATCGCGGCCCAGGATTTGGGCCGAGGCTATTACCTGATTGTGGAGCCGATGCCCGAAGGAGAAAATTGGCAATTTCAACCAGGCCAAGTCGTCCGCTGCGAGAAGAAGAAGCTCGCTAGCGGCAAGCATCTTGTGGCGGTAGCGGAAGCGCCGCGGGCTTAAGGCTGGCGTCGTAGCTGAATGACGAGTAACTCCAACTCCGATAAGCCAATCAATCCCGAACCCCGCTGGCCCGCAATTATTGGTGTAATCGCGATCGGTGTAGTCAATTTAGCAGTTCCGGAACGGCTTAGCTTAGGGCCGACTTGGCTGCTATTAGCTGCAACGTCGAGTCTTTTGCCCCCGATGATCATCGCGCACCGCCAAGGAAAAAAGAAGGTAAACTTTGTGCTCGGCCTAGTCGTTTCGGGTATGACCACCGCCGATTTGATCGGGTCCCTTGCCGTGCTGATTGCCGGGATTCCCGATAAGCGTCAGCCTCCGTCCGAACTGATGCGCGCGGCTGTTTTGCTTTGGTTTAGCAACATCCTCGTTTTTGCGTCGTGGTATTGGCGTCTCGATGCGGGCGGCCCGCATAACCGTGATCTCTGTCATACCCATACGCAAGGCGCGTTCCTGTTTCCGCAAATGACTCTTCCAGATGACGTGAAATCGCGAGAATACGTGTGGAAACCCGGCTTCGTCGATTACTTGTTTCTGGCTTTTAACACCAGCACGGCATTTTCTCCATCCGACACGCCTATTCTGACGGTTTGGGCCAAAGTTTTGACCATGCTGCAAGCCACCATCTCCCTTGCGACCATTGCTATTCTTGCCGCTCGGGCGATCGGAACAATCTAGGAAGTGACCGGGGTTTTACAACTCGAGCTTCCCCTCTTCTGCCATGTCTTTCAATCGGAACTTCTCCGAAACTCGCATGGGGCCGAACTGAGCGGTTATCGTCGCTTCCTTATCGCTCAAAGTAATCGGACGACTGCGTGGGAAAAAAAAATGAATAGCACCTGTCTTTTCATCCATTGTCACGTCTTCGGGAGTAAGGGAGGGTTGTCCCCTCAACAGCAGTTTTGCCGTCGCCATCAGTTCTTCCCGCATATGGCCCAAGCCAGGACGCGCCGGCTTCTCGTGCTCGGTAGGCACTTCCGGTGGTAGGTTCCCCCAAGAATCATCCGAATCTTCTTTCTGCTTAGTTTTCTCGCCGGGCCATAAGCCGATGATCGTTATGACGTAATCCTTTGCCGACCGGGCTTGGCTTAGGTCTGCTTCACCGGCGCGCACCAAAGCTTGTCTTATCGGCAAGGCACTATCCCAGCGAATAATGAGGGGAAGAGTCGGCGGGTGGCCTGGGTCCCGACCCACTCCACCATCCCAATGGCCTGTTTTGCCTCCCGGTAGCGGCATCCCCGCGCGGCTGCCCACTCCGGCGGCGTTCGGATCTGCTTGCGCGCTGCCGGGCGAATCGTCGTAATAAATAATTTCTGGAAACTTAGCGCTTCCCTGCTTTGCCCAGGGCGATTCTGTCAAGATATGCCTGACGTCTTGCGGAGTCCAATCGGCAGGCTTCTTATGCCACGGCTGCGCGCACATTGCCGCCAGCGTGCAAAACAGCAAAGTGCAGAATGTGATGAGAGGCAGACGCAGCTTAGCTACTTTCGTCATAGAGTTCGAAGTTTTATTATCCGCACTCGCAGAATTTCTAGTCTCTTTGTACGTTTGCATATAGAATACGGAAGTGCCCTACTTACCTGAGCCATAGATGAAGCGAATCCTCTTTCGGAGGACCCAGCGCCTGATTATCTGGCTTGGTCTGCTTCCGTTGCTGCTTGCTGTAGCAGCCTACCGCTATAGTTCACAACATGCCGAAAGCGTCGACAGGATGCTTTCCTCCAGCGATTTGATCCGCCGCCTGGACGACCTGCTTTCTACCGTGAAAGATGCAGAGACCGGGCAGCGCGGGTACTTACTAACTGGTGATCCGCGTTATGCACAGCCTTTCTTTGAGGCAAAGAAACAGTTGGACGCGCAGTTTGCCGGGGCGGAAAAATTGGGTGAAAAAGGTGGCGCCGACATAAAAAAGTTGTCCAAGTTGCACCAGTTAACCTCCGATAAGATGACGGAGCTGCGTGAGACTACCAAGATCAGAAACAAAGACGGACTTGCCGCGGCGCAATCAATTTTGAAGAAAGGTCGTGACGAGTCCGACATGGCAAGAATTCGAGCCCTTGTCAGACAGCTGCGCCAGGAACAGGTAAATACATTTCAGACCAGAATGGAGAACCAGAAAAGAAGTCAACTTCGACTGGACGTCACGCTAACAGTGGGCGTTCTCCTCTCGTTTTCACTTCTTTACCTCACTTACCGGGTCAATGTGATGTATGCCAGAGAACGCGACCGGGCGGAAGCTGATATTCTCCGCCTGAACGAGATGCTCGAATTTCGCGTAAAAGAGCGGACATCGGAACTCGAGCAGCGCACGCTGGAACTACAAAAGTCGAATGCCGACCTTTCGCAGTTCGCCTATGTGGCCAGCCATGATCTGCAGGAGCCACTGCGGATGGTGGCTAGTTATGTGGGGCTGCTGGCTCGACGTTACCGGAACAAGCTCGATGAAACTGCCGATAGCTACATTCAATTTGCCGTAGACGGCGCGAGCAGAATGCAGGTACTCATCAACGATTTGCTGGTCTATTCACGGGCCGGGACGCAGGCGATGCAAAAAGAATCCATTGAGTCCGAGATTATCGTCCGGCAGGCACTGGCGAATTTAAGTCTGGCTATTTCCGAAAGTTCGGCACTGGTACAAGTGAACGATCTGCCGACCGTTGAGGCAGATGCGGTGAAACTGACGCAGGTGATGCAAAACTTAGTTGCCAATTCGCTGAAGTTCCGGAAACCGGAGGTGCCACTGCAAATATCCGTCGCCGCGACGAAGGTCGGCCCGGAGTGGATGTTCTCGGTCAAGGACAACGGAATCGGTTTTGATACGCGCTACACGGACAAGATTTTTCAGATCTTTCAACGCTTGCACGAGGTTGGCCGTTACTCCGGCACCGGTATCGGGCTCGCAATTTGCAAACGAATTATCGAGCACCATGGCGGGCGCGTTTGGGCGGATTCGGAGCCCGGGGTGGGGTCGACATTTTTCTTTACGCTCCCGATTTTCAGTGAAATAAAAAAAAGATGATACCGGAAACCGGCTCCGGCTTCCAACTGATGTCTCTCGTTCCGAGACGTATCATGGAAATTCACGCTCCGCAGTTTGAAATATTGTTGATTGAAGACAATCCAGGTGATGTTTCGTTGACTCGGGAGGCGTTTCGGGAAAATAATATCAACCATCGTTTATCGATTGCGAAAGACGGTGAGGAGGCGCTTCAGTTTCTTCACCGCGAGGGCAAATTTGCGGAAGCGCCCAGGCCTGATCTCATTTTGCTGGACCTCAATTTGCCGAAGCGGGACGGATGCGAGGTACTGGAGGATCTTAAGAACGACCCGATCTTGCGGCGCATTCCGGTGGTTGTATTGACCACGTCGGATGCCGAGCAGGACGTCGATCGCGCTTACAAACTTCATGCGAACTGCTACTTGACCAAACCAATCCACATGAGTGAGTTCCTGCGAAAAATTCAATCTTTAGAAAGCTTCTGGCTGACGGTGGCGCGGCTTCCCCAGGCGTATTAGCGATGCCGGTTCAACGATACGGAGTAGTCAAAGGTAATCCGACAGGCGGCTCGGTGCAGTTCAATCGGCAAGGACGCAACCCGCATTACCTCATTGACTTACAAGGGGGAGGGCAACAATTTCAGGCTGCCGTCAATATCGAATCCCAAGACGGCTCAGAAGTTTTGTACCTCATCAACGACTCGTTCGTCCCGCCTAATTCCAGTGGACTTAACGCTTTGCCGAGCGGGCATACCGGGCTGGAAAGTGTGGCCGGCGGCCTGGCATTGGACTACGTGCGATCGCGCGTAAACGGCGTGCCTTTGGTGGAGCGCAGTTCCATGAGCTTGTTGCCGATTGAGCAAAAGGCGCAGACAAGCGACTTGCACAACGCAGTGGTCGACCTGCTAGACCAGGCCGTCGCGGCTCCTGAAGGAACCATTTATGCGCTGGGCTCCTTTTACACTGGGCAAACTCCCGGTATTCATGACATCCACATGAATCAAGGTAATCCCGCCAACAATCATGGCGGCGATAACGGCATCTGGCAAGACGGCGCTGTGCTCATTAACTTGCCGTTAAAGGACAAGTGGATGGCCATCTTCATCGCCTTTCAAAGCCAATCCTGGCGCACCGACGATACCGGGAATCCGCTATAATTTACCGACATAGCCAGTCATCACGGCTTTGCGTAGCAGATTAGGAGGCAGCAGACCTTGCGCCAAGACGTAGTCGTGAAATTTCTGCACGTCGAATTTCGGACCCGCTTCCTTCTGGGCTGCATCACGAAGGTCACGCAAGCGCAGGTAGCCGTCGAAGTACGAAACGGCTTGACCGGGCGAGCGAAAGGTAAAGCGGTCGACCTCTTCTGTTGCGAATGCCTCGGAGAGAACAACGTCGTTTTGCAAAATCGCCATGGCTTGCTTCGGGGTGATTCTACCGGATTGCAGCTCGGGGTCGATGAAGGCTCGGGCGGCACGCAGCAGGCGTAATTGCAAGGATATGAGCTTGCCTTCATCGGGCATATAAGGCAGCATGAACCATTCGGCGTAAAGACCCCAGCCCTCCACGTTAGTGCTGTTGAAGGCGAAAATCCCGCGGGCATCGGAGACCCCATTCTCTACCATGGTGGCGAACTGGAGTTCGTGGCCCGGACGCGCTTCGTGGGCGGTGAGGGTCCAGGACGCGGCGGAGAAAGTGAAATCATCGTACTTCAATGCTTTTCCGTTAGCTCCTGAAGTACCGGCAGGTAGAACAAATTGTCCTTGCTCGCCGTGGTTGTTCAGCAATGGTGGCGGCACCATGTGAGGCGCGGGCTGCTGCGCTGTTTCAGCCGCGCTGGCGAGCCGAATAATCGCGGGCCGATTCGGCAGCGTGACTAAATGTTGGCGACGGATGATATCTTCGATATCGGCAAGCCGCTGATGGTAGAGCGGCAGAATCTCTTTGGCGTTAAGCTGATCGTTTTTGAGCGCTTTGACTACGTCGCGGTAATCGGATGACGGCATGTGGTGTTGCTGGGCGATTTTTGCGGCCAGCGGTTTCATTTCCGCCTGAATTTCGGTGAACGACCGATGGGCGCGTTGTTGTAGCTCCTCGATGGGAAAGTCGACGCCCACTTCTTCGAGGTTTTGCTTGTACAATTCGGGCGGTAGGCGGAAGTCGGTGCGAGCCTTTGGTAGAACCACCTGACGGACGAATTGCTGGTACTCGTCCATTTGACTCTTCAGCTTCGCGTAAGCCTCTTGATAGCCCTGCATCTTGTATTTCTCCAGCAGGAGTCCGACGCCTGTCACGAGCGAATTGGCATCGCTCAAGTTTTTTTCCACCTCTTCTTTCGAAGGACCGAGCAGACCGGGCGCGTTCATCTTTTCGCGAAAGCGCTCCTCGGCCAAAACAGTGGTGGGCGTGTAGCCTTTCTCGATTCCCGTGTAGCGTTTCAAGCGCACCACGGCAGCTTGGCGGCGTTCAGGGGCAATCTGCTCGTCCAACAAAGAGTGCATGCCGTAAAACACCGTTCCTGCCACGTTGAGATAGGGGAGCAGCAAACGTTCGTCGATTGCAGAGGAACGAACATTGCGTTGACCGGCAGCTATCAAAATTTGCAGGTCTTGTTTGACCAGCGGATCGGTCTCGGTGGCAAGCCGCGACTGCAAGGTGGTAATGGCTGCATTGAGATCGCGGCGATAACGCTCCGGTTTCCCCGCAGAGGGCATCGATATTTTCTCGTCTACCCCTCTTATGCCGAGGGAGCCAGCACCTTCCGGCGCATAGCGGGCGTAAATGTCGAGTAGAAGCTTCGCATTTTCGTTGCTTTTGACGACCCAAGCAGGTTTCTGGTTATCGGCGAACAAGCAGGTGGAGCAAATAAGCAGGCAAACGGCAAAAATACGGGGCATAGAAATATGTTCACTCATGTTTGCACACCACGCACCATTCGATGCCGATCAAGGCAGCGCGGCCCGGCATCGGGACTCCAAAAAAGGGCTGGTAGCTCGTGTTGGTCAAGTTCGTCAGCCTTACATAAGGATGGAGGAAGAAACGGGTCCATGCACCATAGGCATCCACGAGCACATAAGCATCGCGGCCGTATTGATTCGTCACGCCGGTGCGGAGCCGTGCCATCCAACCGTGCGCGGAAACACGCTGCCAGCCGAAGATGGCTTGCTGCAACGGGTAATTAAAGGCGTATTTCGATTGCAGGCCGTCGAGGGCGGCACGAGCGCCGTGCAAATCCGTAAATTGAAGGTCCAGAAGCTGGGCATCGGTCGGCCTCCAGGCGAGCGAAGCTTCTACGCCGGTGAAAGTGAGTTTTTGGAAGTTGGTAGCCCGCCAGATTTGGGTAGAGTTCGCGCGCACGTAATCGATACTGTTGCTCTCGTGGCGGGAGAAGACAGTGGCGGAGGCGGTCCAGCGTGACGCGGGATGCCAGTCGAGGCCGCCTTCGTAGTTGACGGCTTCTTCAGGCTTCAGCAGAGGGTTACCGACGTTCGCAGGGTCGTGATAATAGAGGTCGGTGTAATTGGGCAACCGGAAGGAACGGCTCACCGAGCCACGCAGCTTTACGCTCGATGACAGCCAGTAACCCGCGCTGATGGTAGGAACGAAAACGGCTTGCGTGTTCGAAGGGGCCTGCGTGTAGAATTCTTCGCGCGCACCGACGTTGATGGAGAAACGGCGCAGCGCCCTGATATCGAGGACACCATACGCCGCTCCTTGCCGGCGCGAGTGTGTTCCCAGGTTGGTGCTGGCGACGTGATCGGCGAGGTACTCGCCTCCGTAAAGAAGGTGAACGAAACGGCCTACGGAATCATGGCGGCGCAGCGAAGCGTCCCAGGTATGGTCTTCGTGACGGTTGGTATAGAAGGAAGGATTGTCGCGCAGGAGTTCGAAGAGATCGGTGTGACGACGATAGCCGAGTGAGAACAGCGTATGAGGCCCGAGATCCTGCGAGATCGTAGCCAGCCATGTTTTTGTACGCTCCCACGATTGGTAGGGACCGTAAAACTGGTCGGCTCCGAACGGACGATCCATGTTGGAGAGGAAGATACGGGTTAGTCCAAGCTGTGACCGCAGCCAAGAATCGGAGGCATAGACGAGGTTGCGATACTCGCGGTCGTCGCGGAAGCCGGTGGAGAGCTCGCGCTGCAGCGAAAAACGCTGGGAGAGAGGCCCGGCGATGAATGACAAAAAACCGCTCTCTTCGTTGGTGCCGAAGCTGCCGTAACCGGAGCGGAGGCGCATCTCCAAAGTTTCTTTCGGATTGGCGACGGGTTGGGTGAGGATGTTGATGACGCCGCCGACCGCTTCCGAGCCGTAAAACGTGGAGCCGGAGCCGCGCAGGATCTCTACTTGACGAATCGCGTCGAGCGGTACGGGAATGTCGAACGTGTGATGGGCCGATTGGGCGTCGCTCAGTCGAATACCATTCAGCAGAACCAACGTTTGCGCGAAGGAGCCACCGCGGATAGAGATATCGCCCTGGACGCCGTTCGGCGCGCGACTTTGCACCTGAACGGAAGAGTCGAGGTGGAATGCATCGGCGAGATTCCCGAACAAGAGCAAGCCACCCTGCAACGGGTAGACATGAACAGAGCGGTCGGCTTCTTCCAAGGGAATCGGCTCCGATGTGCCGGTGACCACGACGGTTTGCTTTTGCGGCGGCAACGTCGTTTGTTGCGCGAAAACCAGTCCGGCAAGACCGAAGAACAAGAAAGGAATACGCATTGTTCAGCGGCCTGCTGGTTCGTCCACTTTCAAGATTTGATCGGCGCGCACATTTTTCAACGTTTGCGTGATGCCGCTGGGCCAGCGGATTTCAATCGCCTGTGCTGTATCGGCAGAACCTAGGCCGAAGTGCAGACGCTTATCGCTGGAAGAAAGATAGCTGCCGGCAGTGGTGACGGTTCCATACTGGGTTACTTTGGCGGCGGTGACTTTCACGACCGCGCCGATACCATCGCGATTGCTCTTGTGGCCGGTAAGCGCCAGGGAAAGCCAATGATTCGGGGTTTTGATTTCATTGTGCAGAAGATACGCAGGGCCTCCGTTGGTCGTGACCACTGCATCTTCGCGGCCATCATTATCGAAGTCTCCGGTGGCCAGACCGCGACCGACCCATGCTTGGTGAAAGACTTCTCCCGAAGCGGCGGACACATCGACGAAGCCCTTTCCGGTGTTGCGGGCGAGAAGCATCGGCTCACGATAGTGTAGCTGCGGAGAGGTGCGTTCAATCGTGTCGAGGTCGTGGCCTTGCGCGATCAGCAGGTCCTTCCAGCCGTCGTTATCGTAATCTATAAAGCGCAGACCCCAACCCGAATGCAGCATGGTCATGCGCCCGATGCCGCTGTTATGGGTGGAGTAGGTAAAGCTGCCGTCGCCGGTGTTCTTGTAGAGCGCGTACATTTGGTTTGCCAAATCATCGACTATTAGATCCGGGAATCCATCATTGTTGTAGTCAGCGAAGTCGGTGCCCATGCCGGCAAAGGTTTTCCCGTCTTCGTCGACGGCAACCTGCGAGAGCAAGCCTCCTTCCTCGAAGGTGCCGTTGCCTTTGTTGCGATAGAGAAACTCGGGCATGGAGTCGTTGGCGAAGAAGAGATCGATATGCCCGTCACGATCATAATCGGCGAGAGCAATACCAAGGCCTTTACCGGGCGAGGACAGGCCGATTTTCTGCGCCACCTCGGTGAAATGGCCATGCCCATCGTTATGATAGGCGAGCGGCAAGATGGGTTTGAAAGTGTCGGGATGGCAATAGGCGCGGCCGCCGGGAATGTGCTCGCCACACCAGATATCGGCGAAATCCCACTCCATATAACGGAGCACAACCAGATCGAGCAGTCCGTCGTTGTCCAGATCGACCCAGGCGGCGCTGGTGGACCAGCCACTTCCGCCGGTACCAGTTTTTTCCGTGACGTCGGCAAACGTGCCGTTGCCGTTATTGTGATACAGCTTGTTGCCGCCGTACGCGGTGACGTAGAGGTCTTCGTAGCCGTCGTTGTCGTAATCGCCGACCGCCGCGCCCATGCCGTATCCTGTGCCCGCTAGTCCTGCTTTTTCGGTGACGTCTTCGAAGGTGCCATCGGTCTTTTGATGGTAGAGGCGATTCCAATCTTTAGAGGTTTTCTTTTGCGGAATGGCGTTCTTTGGCATGGAGGGATTTAACGGCGCGCCGTTGACAAAAAAGATATCGAGGCGTCCATCGTTGTCGTAGTCGAAGAGAGCGACGCCGCTGCCCATGGTTTCGATGAGATATTTATTGGGCGTGTGGGAGGCGACATTGTCAAAGTGGATCCCGGCAACTGCGGTAGCGTCGACAAAATGGCCCGGAGTATCGACGGCGGCGCTTGCGGCGTTCGCAAACAGAGCGAGCGCAAAAAAGAAACAGCGGAAGAGCATGAAACCTATATGGTAAGTTGCGAGCATGTTCCGTTTTCTTGCTTTGGCGATACTGCTGCAGTCCGTCATTTCCCTTCCGCTTTCCGCACAGAGCGAGGTTGACGGAAAGGTACAGCAACTACATGCGGAGGCGAAGCAGGCGCAGGATAGTGGCAACATGGCAGGCGCGATCGAAAAGTACGAAGAAATGCTGCGCATTGCGCCAAAGTTAGGCGCGGCGTACAACAACCTGGGCGGGCTTTATTTTGGGCTGGGTGAGTACAGCAAGGCAGCGAACGTGCTGCAACAAGGGCTGAAGCTGAATCCGTCGATGACGACGGCCTCCGCGCTGCTGGGAATTTCACGCTACCAGATGGGTGAGTATGCCGAGGCAAAGAAGCCACTGACGGCAGCGGTGAAGGCGAACCCGCAAGATACAAACGCAGCGACATATCTGGCGAATGACTTGGTGAAGCTCGGCGACTTCGACGGCGCGGCGAATACACTACAGCAGGTGGCGCGGCGGCAACCAAAGAACCAGCAGATTTGGTACATGCTGGCGAAGGTGTACATGAATCTTTCAGAACAGTCATTAACTAAGATGAACGCGATCAATCCGAACTCTCCTCTGTCCCACGCCTTGTCGGCGGAGGTGATGGAGAGCATGAACAACTACGATGGCGCCGTAGCCGAGTTTAAAAAAGCGGTCGATATGGCGCCGCATGAGCCGGGCATGCATTATAAGCTAGGCGACGCCTATTGGAACCTACAGCAGTGGGATCAGGCGACGGAGCAGTTTCGAGCGGAATTGACGAACGATCCGCGTAACTGCTGGGCGCAATGGAAGCTGGGCAACATCGTACTGCAGCAAAACGGAAGCCCGCAGGAGGCGCTTTCCGATATCGAGAAGGCGCTCAACGGTTGCCCTACGCTGACCGGGGCGCAGGTGGATCGTGGCCGGGCGCTGTTGAAGCTGCATCGTAACGCGGAAGCTTTACAGGCTTTTGAAAAGGCCGAGAAGACAACGCCGAGCGATCCTCAGACTCACTATTTTTTGGCGCAGGCGTTTCGTACGCTGGGTCGGACACAAGAGGCGAAGGCCGAGATGCAAGTATTCAGTCAACTAGGCCGGCAAGCGCGGGCAGCAACGGCCCAACAGGCGCAAGATGTGGTGAATGCGAAGGGCTCGCCGCAATAGGTTAATGAATGCCGTCATGGTCGGTCGAATGAGCTCCATTCAGGGCTGTGAAGCGAGCGAGTTCTTGTCTGGCTTTATCTTCCCTTCCCTGCTTGCGATAAATCTGTCCCAGCATGAAGTGTTCCGGGGCATTATCGGGAGCGAGGGCGACTGCTTGCTCCAACTCTCCTTGTGCCTTATCCAATTGGTTGGCGTGCAGGTAAGCTTTTCCCAGTTGGTTATGGACTTTAAGATCGCTCGGCGCTAACTCCGCTGCTTGGAGCAAATACGGTATTGCTTCCTGTGGCTTGTTGGTGTCGACCAGCAACGTACCGAGATCGAGGTAAGGGCCATAGTCTTTCATCCCTGCTGCTTTCTGCCATTCGATGGCGTTTTTGTAAGCGGCGGCGGCTTCTTCGTTATGGCCCAAGCCCGCGTAGCTGAGGCCTAGATTGTCTTCTGTTTTCACATTTTTCGGGTCCAAGTGCAAACAGCGTTGAAAGGCGCTGACGGCTTCCTCAAAGCGGTTTTCGTTGTACTTCGTGCGCCCGAGATAATACCAGCCCTGCATATCATCAGGAGCCCATTCGGTGACTTTCGTGAACCACTTATCGGCATCGGTGTAGTCGCCGAGAAGGACATAGTCGGAGGCAACCACAGTTAAGTCTGCCGCCGTTGGTCGGCGGTACTTGGCGGCTTCTGTAAATTCATTGAGCGAGGCAGTGGGCTTCTTTTCCAAGAATAAAATCTTGCCTAGCAGGTAGTGACCGTCCGCCGGTTCGGCGTTATTGGAAATATAAAGACGAACAGTTTTCTCGGCTTCATCGAGTTTACCGGCTTGCATCAGTTGTTGAGCTTGCACCAGGGTGGTAGCCGGAACTGCCAGTTGTCCAAGCTGCGGCACGGATAGAGCCAGTAGCGGAACAGCGAAGAGGCCGGAGAACATCATGTGTGATCTTTTTACCAGGGTAAGCGGAACGGGTTAAAGCAGCAAGTTGGGGAAGCCGCAATGGCTTTCTAAATAAAAATGCCGGCATCGCGTTTGGAGCGCGGTGCCGGCGGAGAGACAATGAAAAGATGTTTAGAATGTAACGCGGATTTGGGCTTGTCCTTGCCTTTGCGTGTTCGTCTGATTGTTAATGACCTTTCCGAAGTTAGGATCTGTCAACAAAGCGACTGGACTTCCGAAACGAACCCGATTGAGAACGTTGAAGTAGTCCATGCGCAACTGAACTTTGATTCGCTCCGTTCCGAAGCTTTTCATGACCGAGATGTCTTCGTTGAATCCAAAGGGGTTTCGAACATCGCTGAGGACACGTTGTGCATTACCAAGGGTCCAAGGTCCGGGATTGCTGAATGCTGCGGCATTCAGTACCGGCTGCCCACTGTAAACGTTGCTGTAGCTGAAGGTCCGCTGTGCCCCGGCAATGACGTTGGCGCGGTTGCAATTCGAACAGCTATTGTCGAGAGGATCGCCGGGCACGTTCACCGAGCCGCCGGTTCCTTGAAACAAGGGCGTACCGGTTGCATAGGTGAGAATCGGGCTGACCTGCCAGCCACCGAAAACTTGGCTTAGGAAACCTTTTTGGTTTAGGAAGGGTTTACCGGGGCCGATGGGGAGCTCGTAGGTTCCGCTGATACGAACGTTGTTGGTTTGATCGTTGTTATCGACACTCCATTCAGCCGCTTGATTTTGCTTGTTCAGCGAATTATTCGCGAAAGTGGAAAACCCGGAGTTGGTGTTGGACATCGACCGCGAGAGGGTGTAGGACACGAGGAAGCTGAGCCCGCCGGTGAAGCGTTTTTCTCCAGTGAGCTGTAAGGCGTTGTAGAACGCCGCGCCGGTTTGGTCGAAGTTATTGATGATGTTGGCGTATTGCGGATAGGGGCGTAATGCCTGCTGGAGACTTGCCCCAGGGAAGTCATTCAGAAAACCGGCGTAGGGAATCGGCGCTCCCGGTATCGATGTGACGGGTTGTCCGAGTTGGCTGCCGTATTGTGCCAAATAAGCAGGATTCAACTGGTTGAAGGGATTCAACGCCGATGCTAGATGGACAACTTTGTTGCCGACATAAGTTCCAGTGAAGAATAAATTCCAGGGCAGTTCACGCTGAATACCAGCATTCCAAGTGGTGATATACGGGGCGGTGTTTGCAGTGCGATTGAAAGCATGAATATCCGAGCCGTTGCCAATCGTGGGGGTAAAGGGAGTCGGCGGCGGAAGCGGAAGCACCTTGTTGTCCCAACTGCCATAACCAGGGACTGTGGAGTTGTTGGACACTCGCGTAACTACACCCTGCAAAAGGTTGCCGTAAGAGACCGCCACTTTGTTTGTCCCGAATTCATATGCTCCGCCATCCAAAAAATTCATGGAGAATCCGCTTTGCACCACGGTTTTACTGTTCAGCTGATATGTGAAGCCGAGGCGCGGGCTGAAATGACTCCATTGGAGCCATGCTCGTTCGTAACCAGCGCAACCATTGCAGAAGCCGAGCTTCGTAGCTGCACCTAGACGGTTATCCGCGCCAGGATTCGCGATATTGGGATCAAAGAAAACGACTTGATTATCAAGCTCTTGGAAAGGGCGCATGATGTCCCATCGAAGTCCTACGTTCAAGGTAAAACGAGATGTCAACTTGATATCGTCCTGAATATAGGGAGAAACAGAGAAGTTGCGAAGGCGAAGTCCGTTAGCCAAAGTACGATTTGCAGAATCGGCCTGCCCTAGTAGAAAACTAGCGAAAGAATTACCGGTACTGGAGATGTTATTTGGGTCTGCGGTGGTGAAATTGCTGAAGGTGAAGCTACCTGTACACCGCTGGCATTCATTGTCGTCTTGATAAGCACGGCGCAACTCCACCCCAAAGTTAAGGGTATGCTTCCCATGTACCCAAAGCCAATTGTTGGCAATAGAAATACCAAGCTTGCGATTGACCGCGTAAGTTTCACCCCCAGCATCGGTACCCCACGTTGTGGGAGATAAAGGGCCATTGAAATAAATGGAAGGTATTTGAGTTGCACCAGCCACCGGTGCAAAATTACGAGTACCTAGCTGCTGGCTAAATTGGCTGTTTAGTTCCCCGGCCCAGGCAAATCCCCCCGTCATCACCAAATTGGGGGTAATTGTATTGGAGTACGTGAGAAAAAACCCTGTTCCCAGGCTAGGCTGGAATTTTGCGCCAGCTAAAGGGGATCCGATCGGAAAATAGTTATTGGTCGCGTATATTTCGTTGTATTTGTCACGCCATTCAGCGTAATGAAGAGCTTGCCGTTCATTGATGTTATGGTCGACAGTAAATCCCCAGTTGGTTTGCCTAATGGGGATTACTCCCGTTGCAGGAGCAAAGTTGTTGGTGAAGCCGCCGGTAGTTGGTGCAGGAAGGAACGGCAAAAGACTGGCTGATGCCGGGCTAAAGCGATTAACAGGAATGCGGTTACTGGGAAATTGCTGGCCAGTAGCGGGATCAAAAATTGGCACGCCTAGGGCGCTGAAATCCCCATTTCGTTCGGCAACTGTAGGAACTGACGAGAAGGTATTAAGTGTTCGATTGAAACGGTACCATTCCGATGTAGCAAAGAAGAATGTCCGATTTTTGCCGTTATAGAGTTTAGGAAGTACGATTGGGCCGCCGATGGAGAAACCGTAGTTGTTTTCCTTGTCGATGGGCACTGTGGGATTGTAAGCGCCCTTGGCGTCGAAGAACTCGTTGCGGGCAATCTCGAACGCGCTGCCGTGCAAAGTATTGGTGCCGGAGGTGAACTGGTAAGTAATGACTCCCTGAGCGAGTCCGTATTGCGCAGAAAAAGACGAGCGCAGAACGTTAAATTGATTCACCAGGTCGAATGGTGGATTAATGATGGTCTGATAGCCTTGCGTTTCGGAAGATACCAGCGGCAGACCGTTAAAAACGACTTCGTTCTGGAAGTCGACGCCTCCGTTAATGCGATGGCTGAAGGTGGTACCGGTGACTCCGGGCGCGAGAAAAATAAAGCTATCGATTTGGCGACCTCGGCCGTTGATCTCAATCGGTAGCGCCTTCACCACTTCGTTTTGGATAGTGGTATCGAGTTGCGGCGCAGTGGTGTTCAGCGCAATAGCGCTGGAGGTGACATTCACCGTCTGCGACGCCTTACCAGTCTCCAGAGTGGCGTTCTCGGTAGACGTGCGGCCGACTTCAACATTAATTCCTGTCAAATTCGAAGTTTGAAAGCCTTTGGCCTCGATCTTTACGGTATAGGGACCCGGGACCAAGCCGGTGACACTGTAAGTACCGGCCGAGCTCGTATTGGCAGTGGTGGTGACGTTTGTATTGTCGTTGATGATGGTGACCTGGGCTCCGGGCACCACGGCACCGGAAGCATCGGTGACCGTACCGGAAAGGCCGGCCAGTGCCTGGCCTTGCAAGTGCGAGGCTGTGCTCAATGAGAGAACTAGACAGAGGGCTAAGAAAGCACTTCTGCCGAAAAAATGTGAACGGAAATAAAGGACAAACATAATTCCTGAAACTCCTTTTCGAGCGAACAAAGTGGGTAGGTTGCAGTACAACCTACAACTTAAGACTTAGGAGATGCCTATGTGGAAGTATAACTCCGTTGTAGGTCTCCGTACCACAAGAAAAGTACAGAAAAATCAAAGACTTATGAAATATGAGTTACAGGAGGGAATGCCGGCTGTTCCTATGGAATTTGGAAAAACCGGCACCCAAAAACGGGCGGGGATTAGGCGGGACTACTAAGCGCTACTTTTGCTTTTCTTTATCTTTCAAGTCTTCTTCGACGGTCTCGCGATCGCCTTCGGCTTGGGAGGGCGTAGGACGTAGGTCTTCTGCTTCGTCTTTGTCCGGTTGCTGAGTTGTGTTCGGTTTTTTTTGGTCACTCATATTCTTTAGTAGATCACTTAGCGAGGCCGCTAGGATTCGGTTGATGCTGCCGGTGTTCAAGGGCTATAAATTCGATGCAAGGGAAACGAACCTTCGGAAGAGGCGATGGTTTTTGGAGCCACCCGCCGGAGTCGAACCGGCGACCTACGGTTTACGAAACCGTTGCTCTACCAACTGAGCTAGGGTGGCCCGCGATGCAGGTGAGAGTGCTTCGCCTTCGATCATACCAATTCTGTCGGCTCTTTCAATGCGATGGTAACGCAAAACTCGTTCCCGCCAATGACAGTGCTGTAACGTGAAAAGTAATACTATCCTTGCCAGAACTTCCCGAAGTCGAAACTGTTGTTCGTTCCATTGCTCCGCATGTGCTCGGGCAGACGATTACTCAAGCCAAATTTTCGTCGCGATTTGTAACGCGGGGAGGGCTGGCTGAGACGGCCCAAGCGGTGGTGGGTGCAACCGTGACCGGAGTCCACCGGCAGGGGAAGCAGATCTTCTTCGAACTTGACGGAGGTTTGCTTTACGCCCACTTGGGGATGACGGGAAAGCTGCTGTGGAATGCGGAATCGGGCAAGCACACGCATGCCGTTCTTCGTTTTGCCGAAGGCACGCTTCAGTTCGACGACACACGACAGTTTGGCCGTTTGGAGTTCTACAAGGAGATGCCTGTCGCATTCGAGCGCCTTGGTCCGGATGCGCTCGGGATCGATTTCGAAACATTTCATAACAGATTGAAAGCGCGCCGGGGACAGATGAAACCGCTGCTGATGAACCAAGCTTTTTTGCGCGGCTTAGGAAACATCTATGTGGATGAACTGTTATTCGCCTCGCGCATTCATCCGAGAACCCAAGTAAGCCGCCTCTCAACAAAGCGCGCGCGAGTCCTGCACGAGAAAATGCAGGAGTTGCTGAAGCTGGCCATCACCCACCGTGGATCGTCGATTTCGGATTATGTGGACGGGAACGGCGGACGCGGCGGTTTCCAGGAATTACACAAGGTTTACGGGAGAACTGGCCAGCCGTGCCGGGAATGCGGCGGCGCTATTCGCCGTGTGGAAATCGGTCAGCGCGGGACACATTATTGCCCGCGTTGCCAGCGAGCCTAAAAGCGGGTTTCGGAGGCGGCTCAGGATCTGGATAACGAGACTGACGAATGGCATCGACGATCTCGACCACGCTCTTCATCGCCTTTATATCGTGAACGCGCACGATATGAGCTCCGTTCAAGATGCTGGCCGAAACGGCCCCCGCCGTGGCAAACTCGGTAAGCGTGTCGTCTTCCTTTTTGAGGAAGGCTTTACGAGACGGACCCACAAGGATAGGTAGATCGAAAGAGCGAAGGAGGTGCAGATTGCCAAGGATTTCCGCGTTCTGCTCACGCCGCTTTCCAAAGCCGATTCCCGGATCGATCACGACCTGATGTT
The DNA here is from genome assembly GCA_965219315.1 of Bryobacteraceae bacterium. Classification (GTDB taxonomy): domain Bacteria; phylum Acidobacteriota; class Terriglobia; order Bryobacterales; family Bryobacteraceae; genus Bog-105. Next base: position 1,236,414 of record CBDCNB010000001.1, read on the forward strand.
TTTGTACGCCGCTGAGTCGGGCTCGATTGGTAGAGGCCTCCAGATCGATGCCGATGGAACGCATAAGATCTTTGATCGGCGATAGTTTGGCCCACGTTTCGGGCGTGCCGCGCATGTGACTGATGATGAGGCCCACATCGTACTTGGCGACAACTTTCGGGAGTTGCGGATCGAGCAAGATGCCTGTTGGATCGTTGATGATTTCGGCGCCGTGCTCGATGGCTTTTTCGGCCACACCTGACTTATAGGTATCGACGGAAATCGGAATCGCGAGTTGGCCTCGGAGACGTTTCAGAACGGGTATTAGACGCCGCAATTCTTCCGCTTCCGAGATGCGCTGGGAGCCGGGGCGGGTGGATTCCGCGCCAATATCGAGAATGTCGGCTCCGTCCGTTTCCAATTCGAGAGCACGCGCGAAGGCGCGGTCTGGATCGGCGTACTGCCCGCCGTCGGAGAAGGAATCGGGCGTTACGTTGAGTATGCCCATCAGCAGCGACCGGTCACCAAGAATGACCTCGCGGCGCTTCAGTTTCCAGTGATATCGCTTCTGCATGTAACATTTTTAGTGTTGCAGATAGCGGGACGAAGCCGATAATGAGCGTTATTGGGTGACGGTGGACTCGTCGGACGGAAGCTTCTTGAACATGCGCTCACGCGCCCAGTCGAGCTGATAGCCGATGACATCGGCTATCAGCGGGTCACCCTTTCGCAAGGCGGCAACGTGATTTCCCGCGACCTCCGCGGAGCATTGGGCGAGAGGACCGCCCCAAGCTGCGCGGCCGCCGTTCAGGAGATCGCGAAACATGGTCTGCGCCATCTCGTTGAGCAGGATAGAAACATTGTTGCCAGCGATGCCGCTATCCCGAAGAGCAGCTTGGGCAGCCAGCAGGATAGGCAATGGGAGCGCCGTGGCCAGGAGGTTCGCGGCAAAATAGTGAGAGGTGCCACCGGACTTCAATTCCAGCGCGCGGGCACCATTCATTTCCAGAAGCCGCCGGCTATGCCGAACCGCGACGGAATCGCCTTCGATGACAAACCAATCTTGATCGGTACAAGGAACGCCTAACAATGTGGCAACAGCAGCACCGCGCAGGCGAAGAGGGGCAAGTGTTTCCAGAGCAAGCCAGCTTTCGCAGAGCACGAACGAGAGATCTTTCAAGACGAGATCGGCAGCGAATATCTCTTCGATCACTCGCGGAACAGCCTCATCGGGAACCCGGATGAGAATGAGTTGGGCCGATTGCAGTTCTTCGTAGTCGGCGATTGCCCGACCCGCCTTAAGAAAGTTCGAGACGCGACGCGCGACACGGATGGTGGCCGACTTAACAGGACCAAGATCCTCCACCAGGTTTGGCATCCGAAGGACGCTCGAATGCGTAATATTACCCTCCACTACCAGTCCGACTTGCCACTGCTTCTTCATAGATACCGCTCGCTTTCAATGCTTTGATACGGTCGCGGAACTGTGCCGCTCTTTCAAACTCGAAGATTTTAGCTGCCTCGCGCATCTTGGTTTCCAGCTCTGAAATAAGCGCATCGCGCTGCGCGGGGGTGAGGTCGGTTTCCTCCGGCGTATCTTCTTCCAAAGGGATGGTGACGTAATCTCCTTCGGCGACTGCGACGAGGCTCATATCGAGTGGCTTGATGATGGTTTGCGGCACGATACCGTTTGCCTCGTTGTAGGCCACTTGAAGAATGCGGCGACGGTCGGTTTCACGCATGGCGCGCTGCATGCTTTCCGTGATGACGTCGGCGTAGAGAATCGAGCGGCCGTTTACGTTTCTTGCGGCACGACCGATGGTTTGAATCAGGGAGCCGCTCGAACGAAGGAAGCCCTCCTTGTCGGCGTCGAGCACGGCGACAAGCGAGACCTCCGGAAGATCGAGTCCTTCACGCAAAAGATTTACACCGATTAGCGCATCATACACCCCTCGGCGCAAGTCGCGAAGAATTTTAATGCGATCAAGAGTATTGACTTCCGAGTGCAGGTAGGCGCATTTTACGCCAACCTCGGTGTAGTATTCGGCAAGATCTTCGGCCATGCGTTTGGTGAGAGTAGTGACCAGAACACGCTCATTGCGTTCCGTGCGGATACGGATCTCGTTGAGCAGATGGTCTACCTGTCCTTTGATAGGGCGGATATCGATCTCGGGATCGATCAGGCCGGTAGGGCGGATTACTTGTTCGACGATGACGCCTGCAGCTTTGGTGAGCTCATAGGGACCCGGAGTGGCGGAGACGTAGACGATTTGATTAACCCGATTTTGGAATTCTTCGAACATCAGCGGGCGGTTGTCGCGGGCACTGGGGAGGCGAAAACCATAGTCGACCAGAACATCTTTGCGGGAGCGGTCGCCGTGGTACATGCCTTGCAACTGGGGCATGGTAACGTGACTTTCGTCGATAAACAAAAGAGCGTCGTTGGGAAGATAATCGAGCAAAGTGGGCGGAGCTTCGCCCGGCAGGCGACCCGAGAAATGGCGCGAATAGTTTTCGATGCCGTGACAGAAGCCGATCTGTTTGATCATTTCGAGGTCGAACATGGTGCGCTGATGCAGGCGCTGGGCCTCAATCAACTTGCCGGAGGATTCCAGTTCTTTATGCCACCATTGCAGCTCATTTTCGATGCTGCGCATGGCTTGTTCGCGAGTAGGCGCGTCCATGACGTAGTGCGTCTTGGGATAGATGGGGAGACGAACGTACGTTTGCTTGACTTGGCCGAGGATGGGATCGATTTGGCTAAGCGATTCGATCTCATCGCCCCAAAGTTCGATACGGAAGGCGTTGTCGTCGTAGGTGGGATAGAGCTCGATGACATCGCCGCGGACGCGAAAGGTGCCGCGCCGGAAATCGCCGTCGCTGCGCTCATATAGGATTTCTACCAGACGACCGAGGAGTTCCTTGCGGGTTATCGCCTGGCCCTTTTCAAGCATGAGCAGCATGCCGTAATACGCTTCCGGCGAACCGAGACCGTAGATGCAGCTTACGCTGGCGACGATGACGCAATCGCGGCGCTCGAAGAGCGAACGGGTGGCGGAGAGACGGAGCTTGTCCAGCTCATCGTTGATGGTGGATTCTTTCTCGATGTAGATGTCGCCGGAGGGGATGTAGGCTTCCGGTTGATAGTAATCGTAGTAGCTGACGAAGTACTCGACGGCCGCTTGGGGAAAGAAGGTTTTGAATTCGTGATAGAGCTGGGCGGCGAGTGTTTTGTTGTGCGCTAGCACCAAAGCCGGGCGATTGCAGGCCTCCATGATTTTGGCCATGGTAAAAGTTTTGCCGGAGCCGGTGACGCCGAGAAGCACTTGATGCTCTTCGCCATTGTCGATGCCGCGGGTGAGTTGCTCGATGGCGTTGCCCTGGTCGCCGCGCGGTTGATAATCGATGCCTAGTTTGAATGGCACCTGCTTAGTGTAACGGACGAGGCGGTGTTTGGGGGTATGATGAGACCTGTCGATGCGGCGCTAGTCAAGCTTTGGGTGGTTCAATCTCCTTGATGTGGACCTGAACCATCAAGCCGAGGGCCCCAAGCGCCCGGACGTATTGAGAGGCTTTGCTTTGATGTTTCGGATTTAGCATTCGGCGAACCACCACCTCCCCAACATGAAGAAGTTCGGCCAAGGCGACGTTTGTTATGTCAGCCTCTCGCATAGCTTGTTGTAGGGCTACTTTGGGCGCTAGTTCAAGCGATACCGGAATCAATATCTGGCCTTTCGCGAGGCGCGAGGGGGGAGGAATTTGCTCCTTGTCTTCGAGTGCGTATTCGATGGTGGCCTGAAGGCAATCAACCGCCATCTCAAAGGCGTCCGTCAGGTTTTCGCCTTGTGTATGTGCACTGGGAAAATCGGAAAACGCAACGCTGAACCCGCCCTCCGGTTCCGCGTGAAGGATGGCTGGATATGCTAATTGTCGGGTTTTCATAGTTCCTCTTCGCTGACGTTCAGGTCCTTGAGAATGGCGCGGAATAGCCCGGTTTTCAAATCCGCATTATGAATCGGAATATCGTGTAACTATCGCCCAAGTACATCTTGGTATGACTGCCCTTGGCAGGCTTTGATCTGAAATTTACACTACGCGCTTTTGCTAGTTTCCTCAGCTTTCGCAATAGCTCAGCGCTTTTCAAGTTCTAAGTATCGTACAATTCTGTACGATTGTATATTGCATTTCAGCTATATGGTTCCAGCGGCATTGGAGACGATGTTCGCCCTGGATAGACGGCCAATGATTATTACGCGAGATCAAACGGCGAGCTTGACCGGACTGCTATTCAGCATGCTGCTGGTTGCCCACGCGTTGGGAGACTCGAGGACAGGCGAGTTCATTTTTACGTCGGCTCCGTTTGCTTCGGCGCACGCCTCCAACATTGTCGAGCTGCGGAACGGAGATTTTGTGGCTTCGTGGTTCGGAGGATCGGCGGAGGGTAAGCCGGATGTCGCAATTTGGGCGTCACGGTTATCGGGACAAAAGTGGTCCGCGCCTTTTGAAATTGTACGCGAGCGGGACACCGCTTGTTATAACCCGGTGATGTTCCACACCAAGGACGGACGGCTTTGGTTTTATTACAAGTTCGGCCCGCGTCCTTCTAGTTGGTCGGCGGGGAGGCGATGGAGCGACGATGAGGGAAAAACGTGGTCGGCGGTGGAGCATCTTCCCGCAGGCTTGTATGGGCCGATCCGGACAAAGCCGCTGATTCTTCCGGACGGCACGGTGGTCAGCGGCAGTTCGGTGGAAAGCTATCTTTCTTGGGCAGTTTGGATCGAGCGAAGCACCGACAACGGGAAGAGCTGGAAGCGGATCGGGCCGATTACTCTTCCAATGAAATCTCCGGGTATCAGCAGCTTGTCGACGGGAACATATGGGATCATTCAGCCTTCGCTGATTTCCTTTGGGCATGGCAAGTTGCGGCTCTATGCACGTTCCACGAGACAGATCGGCAAAATCTGCGTCGCGGATTCAACCGACAACGGAGTGACCTGGACCCAAGCGCGACCGATCGATGTACCGAATCCCAATTCGGGCATCGATGTCGTGCGGCTGGGCGATGGCCGAATCGTGCTCGCATATAACAATACAGCCGGCGGAAGAACGCCTTTGAATTTAGCTGTCAGCGGCGATGGCGAACATTTTCGGATGTTTAAAACGCTGGAGGACAAGCCGGGCGAGTACTCCTACCCCGCCATGATCCTGGGGCGCGACGGCGCTCTGCGCATCACATATACGTGGAATCGGAAGCGTATCCGATATCTTCGTGTACCTTTGGAAGATGTTCCGAAATAGGACGCGGCTCATTTGGCGATAACAACGCAACCAGTCATTTTGATTGCCAGCGGCGACCTTCGTTTAGCGGCGAACCAGGTGTGTTGGCCCGCACAGAAGCAGGCCGAAGATGCGGTGATGAGCAGGATCGAGAGTTTCGGATTTGCCGTCAAACGCGGACATGCCTACGATGCCGAAAAGGAACACGGCTTTATCGATTCGCAGAAGTATGGGATGAGAGTGTTCCGCGATATACCGGCGGACGCACCGTTACTTGTGATGGAGGCAGTGTGGCAGTACAGTCATCACGTGCTGGCCGGGTTGATGACTCATCGCGGACCCATTTTGACGGTGGCGAACTGGAGCGGACAATGGCCGGGACTTGTGGGCATGTTGAACCTCAATGCCTCGTTGACAAAGGCTGGTGTGAAGTACTCCACGCTCTGGTCTGAGGAGTTCGCGGACGATTTCTTTCTATCTCGTTTGAAGGCATGGCTGCAAGGGCAGCCGGTGATACCGGATGTGAGCCACGTTCATTCTTTGGCGAACATGAAGCTGGATGCCGATGCGGAAACTATAGGCGCTAATGAAGCGCGGCTCTTGCGGAGTGAGAAAGCGATTCTGGGCGTCTTCGATGAGGGCTGCATGGGCATGTTCAATGCAATTGTGCCGGACCACCTTCTAAATCCTATCGGTATGTTTAAGGAACGCCTGAGTCAAGCATCGTTATATGCTTCCACGCTGGCCGTGCCGGATGAGGAGGCGCAGCACGTGCGGGATTGGCTCCAGGCAAAGGGAATGCAGTTTGTCACCGGCCCGAACGCGGAAACGGATCTGACGGATAACCAAGTTCTTAAGCAATGCAAAATGTACATTGCGGTGTTGCGCATTGCCGATGAGTTTGGCTGCGATGCAATCGGTATTCAATACCAGCAGGGCTTAAAGGATCTTGCGCCGGCTTCCGACCTGGTGGAGGGATTACTGAATAACCGGGATCGTCCTCCGGTGAAATCGGTGGACGGGAAGCGCGTGCTTTACGAAGGTGAGCCGTTGCCGCACTTCAACGAAGTGGATGAGTGCGCGGGTATCGATGCGCTGGTGACCAACCGGGTATGGAACGCGCTGGGTTATCCACCAGAGAATACTTTACATGATTTGCGGTGGGGCGAAGAGTACAACGGGCAGTTTGTCTGGGTATTGGAGATCTCAGGAGCAGTGCCGCCGGAGCACCTAACCGGAGGCTATCAGGGTGCGACGAGTGAGCGGCAGCCGCCGATGTATTTTCGTCTAGGCGGGGGAACATTGAAGGGAGTCAGCAAACCCGGGGAGATTGTTTGGAGCCGCGTTTTCATTGAGGATGGCCGGTTGAATGCCGATCTAGGGCGCGCGACGTCGGTGGAGTTGCCGGAGGAAGAGACACAACGCCGCTGGCGGATGACTACGCCACAATGGCCGATGATGCATGCCGTATTCCATGGCGTGAGCCGCGATCAGATGATGGGGCGACATAAGGCAAACCACATCCAGGTGGCTTATGCACCGACGAGCTCGGATGCAAATAAAGCGTTGATGGCAAAGACAGCTTGTTTTCGCGAGCTAGGAATGGAAGTGAGCGTCTGCGGGACTTTGTAGGTGGGCGGCTACTCCATTTTTCGTCGAGGCCGGGCAGGACGGACATCTTTGTTATCCTTAACACTTCAGAATAGTTGTTTCGTCATTTTGTCTTTGCTGACGCGCTATCGAACGCTTCGCGGCTGACAGTGCATCGAAAAGTAAAGCGTCAAAATTGCATGCAGGTATTTGAACTTACCCGACGGCTGATCGATATCCCATCGATCACACCCAACGAGCTGGAGGTGTGCAACTTCTTGTGGAGTCATCTCAGTGAGCTTGCACGGCGGTTCGATGGCGTGACAGAGCGCATGGCGGTCGAGGCGAATCGGGACAACATTTTTGTGCGTTTTGGCGAACCGACGGTGACGCTTTCGACGCACATGGATACGGTGCCTCCGTTCATTCCTTCGAGGGAAGACGAGCAACATATTTGGGGTCGAGGCGCTTGCGACGTAAAGGGTATCATCGCGGCTATGTTGACGGCTGCCGAGCGGCGACTGGCGGCGGGGCGGCGGAACTTCGGCCTCTTGTTTGTGGTGGGCGAGGAGCGTAATAGCGCTGGGGCGCTGGTTGCCGCAAAACACGGACGCGGCAGCAAGTTCATCATCAATGGAGAGCCAACCGAAAACAAACTGGCGCTCGGATCGAAGGGCGCTTGGCGGTTAGAGGTTCTAGCCAAAGGCCGCATGGCGCATTCGGCTTACCCGGAGCTAGGTGAGTCCGCCATTGATAAGCTTCTAAATGCGCTGAACCGAGTACGAAAGTTGGAGTTGCCGATAGATGAGTTGCTGGGCGCAGGCACGTTGAACATCGGCACCATTAGCGGCGGGCGCGCTCCCAACGTGATTGCGGATGAGGCGCGGGCGGAGTTGCTGATACGAGTGGTTGGCGACGTGACCGAGTTGCGGGAGAGGATCCAAGCGGCCTTGCAGCCCGATGCGGAGATGGAAGAAGCTTTGCTGATCCCGGCGTTGCGTTTAGGCGCTTTGCCGGGATATGAGACGACGGTAGTAGCGTTCACCACCGACATCCCCGCGTTTGGAGACGCATGGGGTCAACCATTTCTCATTGGGCCGGGCAGTATTCACGTGGCGCACACAGACAACGAAAACATTGCCAAAGCAGAGTTAGCAAACGCGGTTGGCCTGTACGGAGATTTGGTCCAGCGGCTCTCGCAGTAAGCTATGACGCCAATGACAATCGACAAGCCTATCGAGGTAGGCATCCTGGGTGGAACCGGGATGGTGGGGCAGCATTTCATTCGCTTTTTGCAAGGGCATCCCTGGTTTCGGTTGACTTGGCTTGGGGCAAGCGAACGCTCAGCCGGGCAGAAACTAAGGGATGCGACGGCGTGGCGTTTGGAAGGCGAGATGCCGGCGGAAGCAGGGGAAATCGTTGTGTCGGAATCGACGCCGGGGGGCGCTCCGCAGCTTGTATTTTCAGCAATGGATGCGTCAGTAGCAACTGATATCGAACGGGCCTTTGCGCAGGCAGGACATTTGGTAGTCTCCAATTCACGCAATCATCGAATGGAGCCGGACGTTCCGCTGCTGGTTCCCGAGATCAATCCTCAACACCTTTCTTTATTGGCAGTGCAGGCGAAAAGTCGTGGATGGAAAGGTGCGATTGTGACGAACCCGAACTGCTCGACGGTGGTGCTGACGATGGCGTTGGCGCCGTTGCTACCGTTCGGGATTGAGTCCGTGATGGTGGCTACGATGCAAGCAGTTTCGGGGGCGGGTTATCCGGGTGTTCCTTCTGTAGACATTCTTGGCAACGTGATCCCATATATCGGCGGAGAAGAAGAAAAAATGGAGCAGGAGACGCAGAAGATCCTGGGCGGTGTGCAGGACGGCAAAGTCGCTCCGCATTCGGCCCGGGTCAGTGCACAGTGTCATCGGGTGGCAGTGGTGGATGGGCACACGATGGCGGCTTCGGTGAAGTTTTCTTCCGGAAGGCCGAGCATTTCCGAGGTGCAGCAGGCGATGAAAGACTTTCGCGGATGGCCGCAAGAGCGCCAATTGCCGAGCGCGCCGGTGCGCCCCGTTGTGTATATGACCGAGCAGGACCGTCCGCAGCCAAGGCGGGATGCCTCGCGCGAACGCGGGATGCCCACGTTTGTCGGCCGTGTAAGGGAGTGCCCGGTGTTCGACATAAAATTTGTTGCTTGCGGGCATAATACGATACGCGGCGCAGCAGGGGCGGCTGTTTTGAATGCTGAGCTGATGGTGTCCGAAGGCTTGTTGAAGTAGCGCACCATGATCGTGATGAAGTTCGGCGGTACATCCGTCGAATCCGGGGAAGCCATACAGCGCGTTGCGGAGATCGTGCAGCGTCAGGAAAAACGGCAGCCGATCGTAGTTGTTTCAGCGATGGGCAAGACGACGAACAAACTGCTGACGGTAGCGGGAGAAGCAGCGGCAGGACGGCGCGATCAAGCCCTGACTTTAGTGGATGAGTTGCGCGAGTTTCACGCTAGCGAAGGACTTGCGTTGGCGGGTTTAGCTTCTGCGGAGTTGGACCGTTATATCCGCACTCACTTCGATTGGTTGGACGAGTTGGTGAAAGGCTTATCGGTGGTCGGCGAATTATCGCCGCGCTCGATGGACGCTATCGCCAGCGTCGGCGAACGGTTGTCCAGCCTGATCGTCAGCTTTGCATTTCGGGCAGCAGGGATCCGAACGCAGCATGTGGACTCACGGCGAGTGATTATCACCGACGAGCGGTTTACACAGGCGACGCCATTGCTGGATGAAACCTACCGTGAATTACAGGAACGCGTCAAACCAGCGGCTGAAAACGCGGTAGTGGTGATGGGCGGCTTTATCGGCGGGACCCGAGAAGGGCAGACCACGACGTTGGGCCGGGGCGGCTCGGATTTTTCAGCATCGATCATTGGCGCGGGCACAGGGGCGGACGAAATTCAAATTTGGACCGATGTCGACGGCATGTTGACGGCCGATCCGCGCATCATTGGAGGCGGTCATCGGATAAAGTGCATCTCGTTTGCGGAGGCGGCGGAACTTGCTTATTTCGGCGCGAAGGTGCTTCACCCGGCAACGGTGGTGCCGGCGGTAGAGAAAAATATTCCGTTGCTGATACTGAACTCGCGGCGGCCGGGGGCAGCGGGTACACGCATTACAGCGGACGCGGTACCTTGCCGGAACGCGGTGAAGTCGATTTCGTGCAAGCGGGACATTACCGTGATGAACATCACGTCCACGCGGATGTTGATGGCGCATGGGTTTATGAGGCGCATCTTCGAAGTGTTCGACCGATACCACACCAGCGTGGATATGGTGGCGACCTCCGAAGTCAGCGTTTCTCTTACGATCGATAATCGCGAACGTCTTACAGAAATCGTGCGCGAATTGGAGCAGTTTGCGAATGCGGAAGTAGAGGCAGGACAGGCGATTGTTTGTCTGGTGGGCGATAACATTCGACATACTCCGGGCATCGTGGGACGGGCCTTTCAGGTACTTTCCTCAAAGAACATTCGTATGATTTCGCAAGGAGCGTCGCGACTGAATCTGGGATTTGTTATCGCCGAGGATGACCTGAAAGAGGCGGTAGCATCGCTGCATAACGAATTTTTCGCAGAGCTGGATACGGCGGTGTTCGATTGAAAAAATTAGCGTTGGTTGGCTACGGGAAGATGGGGCGGCTGATCGATCAGTTGGCGCCGGATTACCAATTCGACGTGGTTCTGCGGATAGATAGCAAAACGCCGCTGTCGGTAGATGCGCTTTCGGAAATAGACGTAGCAATTGAGTTTACTGCTCCCGAAGCAGCCACAATCAATTTGTACAGGCTAGCGGAAGCGGGTGTGCCCGCGGTTGCCGGCACCACGGGCTGGTTCGATCAACTTCCGCAGGTGACAAGAGCGGTAGAAGCAGCCGGTACGGGTCTGGTTTGGAGCCCCAATTTCTCGGTCGGCGTAGCGGTGTTTCGGAAGCTTGCCGGCGAAGCAGCAGAGCTGTTGCGCAACGAAGATTCGTACGGCGCGTGGGCGTGGGAGATACATCACGATGCGAAGAAGGATGCGCCTTCGGGAACGCTGCTCCATCTGCTTCGAACGATGAAGGAGAATGGATACACGCGATCCATCGATGTGAGTTCCAGCCGGGCCGGTAAACATCCGGGTACGCACGAAATTGGATTCGATTCACAAGCCGACACGATCACGCTGCGTCACGCGGCGAGAAGCCGGGAGGGGTTTGCGCGCGGCGCTTTGAAAGCAGCCCGATGGGTAATTGGACGCAAAGGCGTTTATACGTTCGACGATGTTCTGTTCGGCGACAAATCCACAGACCGCGGGCGCATAGGAGAATAGAAGAATGTTTACTGGTTGTGGAACCGCGATTGTTACACCTTTTCGCCAGGATCTATCGCTGGATGAAGCGACGCTGCGGGCCTTGGTGAACCGGCAGATCGATGCAAAAATTGACTGCTTGATTCCTTGCGGCACGACAGGTGAAAGTCCCACGCTAACACACGAGGAGCATCTGCGCGTCGTGGAGATTACGGTCGAGGAAGCTAGGGGGCGCGTACGTGTTTTGGCGGGCGCGGGCGGAAACAACACTGCCAAGATCGCCGGACTCATTCGAGAGCTGGCGGAGCTAGGTGTTTCCGGCATTCTTTCGGTTACGCCGTACTACAACAGGCCGACGCAAGAAGGACTGTATCAGCACTATCGAACGCTGGCGCAAGCGACTTCCCTGCCCTTGGTGGTTTATAACGTGCCGGGTAGGACGCAGGTCAACGTGGAACCCGCGACGCTGGCGCGGTTAGCGGAGATCGAAAACATCGTGGGCGTGAAAGAATCCTCCGGGAACATTGCTCAAATCTCAAACATCCTGGCGCGCGTTCCCTCTTCCTTCACGGTTTTAGCGGGCGATGACGTAGTGGCGCTGCCGGCGATTGCGCTAGGAGCGCGAGGCGTGGTCTCCGTAGTAGCCAATGAGATTCCGGCGGCGTTCGGTGAACTGGCCCGGGCGGCCCTGCGCGGCGATCTCACCACGGCGCGCGATTTGCAACGTAAATATCACGCTTTGCTGGATGTGAATTTCATCGAGACGAGTCCAGGCCCGGTGAAGTGGGCGATGGCGCAAATGGGATTGCTGCAACCGGTCTGGCGATTGCCGATGGTGCCGCCACAATCGGCCTCGCAGCAGAAAATCGAAGCCGTGCTGCAGACGCTGGGCTTGCTTTCGGGAGTTGCTGTTTGAGTGTTCGCACAAACGTTGACGGAAACATTGACGAACTACGGCAAGAGATAGAAAAGCTATTCGACGAGAGACCAGCGGAGTACCGCGCCGGAGATCGAGAGCTGTTTGATCGATTCCGCGCGCTGCTGAACACGGGAGCATTGCGGTCCGCGGAACGCGACGATTCTTGCGAGACGGGCTGGCGGGTGAATGCCTGGGTGAAGAAAGGCATTCTACTGGGATTCCGAATCGGTGGCATCGTCGAGATGGGTTCCCAGGGACAGTTTTTCGATAAATCCACCTATCCGCCAAAACAATTCTCGGTGGAAAGCGGAGTGCGGATCGTGCCAGGTGGGTCGAGTATTCGCGACGGCTGTTATGTGGGCCGGGGGGTCACCTGCATGCCGCCGATGTTTATCAATGCCGGTGCCTACGTGGACGATGGCACGATGATCGACTCGCATGCGTTGATTGGAAGCTGCGCGCAGGTAGGCCGTAACTGTCATATTTCGGCGGCATCGCAAATCGGAGGCGTTCTGGAGCCGGTGGGCGCCATGCCGGTGGTTATCGAGGACGAGGTACTGGTGGGCGGTAATTGTGGCGTTTACGAAGGTACTATTTTGAAGACAGGAGTGGTGTTGGGCAGCGGCACTATCCTGAACAGATCGACTCCGGTCTACGATTTAGTTCGCGGGAAAGTACACAGGGCAGACGGAGATGGCCCGCTGGTGATTCCTTCCGAAGCGGTGGTGGTGGCCGGTTCGCGCTCCGTGCGGCACGGCCCCGGAAAAGACTGGGCTATTTCCCTCTACACGCCGGTGATTGTGAAATACCGGGATGCGGGAACAGAGACGAAAGTGCAGCTAGAGGATTGGCTGAGATAACAAAGGCCGCGCAAATGCACGGCCTACTAATTCGTAAATTGACGCGAGTTACTGAGGATTGGTGCTGTCCTTCACCTTGTCCGCGCCGTTTTCCGTTGCTTTGGCGGTCTTGTGAGCGCCTTTCTTGACACCTTTCTTCGACTTTTTGTAAGCCTTTTTGGTGGCGTCCTTCGTGCTGTTGCCGGCATCTTTCATATCCTGGCCGGCGGACTGTTGGGCGACCGGAACTGCATAAGCACTTCCAGCAATCAATGCGAGAGATAAAAGTAAAGCTTTCATATGATCATTTGACTACAAGAAATGGAATAAGTCGTCTCCGAAATTGTGGGATTGCACATGAAAGTTTGATGAAGAATTCTGGGGATTTCAGCTGGGCTGTCTAAACCGCTCTGACCTTTTGTCCTCGATGTAGTGTCAGAAGCGTGATTGCGCCTTGCAGAACCAAGATGGCGCCGATGAGGAGCACAAATCCTTCGAAATGCGGCGCTTGTAGAATTCTCCAGATTGCCGAGCCTCCCAACCAAAGAATCGCCCCGGCACCGATCAACACAGCATATCGGAGTAGGGGGAGTTCTCTCGCTGACAGAACAAACAGAGTTGCCATTCCTTGCAGCAAGATGCAGCACGCAATTGCCGAACGTTGGCCGTAGCCATCGTGCTTGAGGAAGTTTTCCATGATCAGCAGCCAGCCTCCTGCGAATGATCCCAGGAGACAAATGAAAGTTAATATTCGATGCAACGGTGGTCCTCCCAAAAGTCGAACGGAAGCGAAGCTTAGAACCTGGCGCAGAAACCATAGGTTTGCAACCTGTGAACCGAGATGGGAAACTCTTCGTTCCCGGTACTCCTCGAGCAAATCGCCGGAGATTGTTTCGCGATCTTGGGGAGCTAAAAGTAGTGATAGCAAAGCCTCCAGCCAAGCGGGTGGTTTTGGAAGATTCATGCGGGATACCTCAGAGGCCATTTTGTGCCTTTCCACATCTGCACTAAGGCGGCTCTCGATTCATTGAGAGCTTTCACCCCGGTAGCGGTGAGCCTGTAATAGCGGCGTGCGCGGCCGTCGCGGGCGGGGGTGCCCTCGTCAAGATTTGAGGAAATGAGAGCTTTTTGTTCAAGACGGTCTAGCGTTGTGTATACGGCACCAGCCGACACCTCACGATTGAGCGTCTCGTGAGCAGCCCGCAAGATGGATCGTCCGTAGGCGTCGTCCGCCAGCTTTAATACGGCTAGTAGGACAGCTTGTTCGAAAGTGCCGAGTAGGTCTGCCACTATGTTTACATTGTAGACATAGCGCCGAATGCTGTCAAGGGGAATCCAATAATGTCCGCGTGCCCGGTTTTACTCAGCCCGAAGCGCGGTCATGGGATCGATTCTCGAGGCGCGGTAAGCCGGTACGGTGCAGGCCAGGACAACGACAAACAATAAGACCAAAGGCACGATTAGAAAAGTGATCGGGTCCATTGCGCCCACACCGAAGAGCAGGCTTTGCAGGGTACGTGTCAAAGCCGCCGCACCGATTAAGCCGGTAACGATCCCAGCGAGAGCGGGCTTCATTCCTTGCAGCAAAATCATTCGGCTGATGTTGAAGCGGCTGGCTCCAAGAGCCAATCGGATGCCGATTTCATCCGAACGTTGCGAGACGGCGTAGGAGACAACACCATAAAGACCGACGGCGGCCAGCAGCAATGCAAGACCGGCAAATACACTTAGAAGAACGAGGCTGAAGCGGCGGTCGGCGATAGATTCGGCGGCGATTTGATTGAGCGTGCGGATGTCATGCACCGGTAAGTCTGGATTGAGGCGGTGAATGGCCTTTTTGATCGTAGATACTACTGCTTGCGGATCTCCCGTCGTGTGGGCCACAAGGTATATATCTTTGGAATCTCCATCGAAAAGCGGGTAGTAAATTGTGGGCTCTATCGGCTTTGCAGTATCGATGAGCACATCGCTGACAACTCCTATGATTTCAAGTCTTGGGCTAGGAAGAGAAGGATCGATCGGGGTGAGACCCGCATCGGTCCCAAAGGCAAGGTGCTGGCCGATTGGGTTGAGGCCGCCAAAGAATTTTCTAGCCGCAGATGCACTGATCAGGACGGGTTTCATTCCTGGATGTCGATCGTCGAAACCACGATTATCTTTTGGCGTAAACAAACGACCTTCCAGTAAAGGAATTCCCGCAGCCTGAAAGTATCCAGGATCGGCATAACGATAGGTAAGATCCATCATTTGACCGGGCGGGAGTGGATGACCCTCGATATGGAATACCTCATCGCTCCAATGGCCGGCGAGAGGAGGATAACTGACTAAGCCGACGGACTTGAGGCCGTGCGATTGACGTGCTTGCTCAATCAGTGCGCGGGAAAAGTTCGCCACGGCGAGACGATTTTGATAAGCCGCATCTGGCAGAGTGACGCCCATGGTGATTGTATTTTCGATCCGGAAACCGGTTTGCACCTCCTGCAGCTGGGCGAAGCTATGGAGCAAGAGACCGGCCGCGATGAGTAAAGCTAAGGAGATAGCCACTTCGGTAGCGATGAGAACATTACGCATTCTTCCTTGAGAGCGACTGGCGGTATTTGCCCGCCCTCCTTCCTTCAAGCTCTTGACGAGATCAGTTCGCGAGGTGCTCAGAGATGGAAGTAATCCGGCAACAAATCCTGTGACGGTAGCCAAGGCAATTGTGAAAAATAAGACAGTGTAGTTGACCCGGATAGTGCCAATTTGCGGGAGGTGATCGGCGCCTGGCGCATAAGCAGCGAGAACAGGGATGGCCCAACTAGCAAGGAACAGACCCGCCACCGCGCCGAATAGTGATATCACAATACTTTCCAGGAGAAGTTGGCGGATAAGTTGAAGGCGCGTCGCGCCGACCGCCGTACGTATTGCCATTTCACGCTGGCGACCGAGAGCACGAGTTAAAAGCAGATTGGCGATATTCACGCAGGCGATGGCGAGCAAACAACCCACAGCACCGAATAGCACAAACAGTGAAGTACGAACATCGTGAACTAAATACTGGTTGAGAGGAATCACTGTCGCACCTTTCCCAACAATTGCCGTTGGGTGATCACGATGGAAGTCTTGCAAGAAAGCGCTTATTTCGGCTTGCGCCTGACCAGCAGTGTAGCCCTTCTTGAGACGTCCGATCACGTAAAGAAAGTGGTTGTTATGGGCATCCAGCTCCTGGGCAGAATGATTACGATTGAACGCTACCCAAACCTGAGCCTTATGATTGGGATAGCTTAAGCCTTTCGGCATCACTCCCACGATGGAATAATTATTTTCGTTGAGGCGAATCTGTTGATGAAGAACGGTTGAAGAGCCAGCGAATCTTTGTTTCCATAGCTGATAGCTGACGATAGCGACATACGGGGCGTTCTGTTTATCCTCCGAATCGAGAAACACCCGTCCCACGACAGGCGAAACGCCAAGAGTTGAGAAAAAGTTGGCGGAACATTCGACGCCCTCAATGCGCTCCGGCGCAAATGCCCGGCTCTTACTAGCAAGATTGAAGGACACTTCATGAAAGGCAGCAATATCTTTCATCGTCTGTGTATCGCGACGCCAGTCGCGATAGTTTCCGGGAGCAACAACGTTGAAAGCATTGTTGGGAATAAGGCCCGTTTCAAAAAGCGCGACCAGCTTTTCAGGATGGGCAAAGGGCAGCGGCTGTAGAAGCACGGCATTTACAACGCTAAAGATGGCGGCGTTCGCACCTAGGCCGAGCGCGAGAACCGCAATCGCCGTAAGGGAGAAGCCGGGGCGTTTCCAAAGCTGGCGTAGCGCAAAGTGGAGGTCTTTCCAGAGACTGTCGAGGGCGTAGATCATTTCGTAAACCTACCCTATACAATGCAGGTCGCAGGCCATTATCGACGCACTAACTTATGAACGACTTACAAGCTGCTTTGGCTTTGCGGAGTGTCCGAATATGGGATTAGGCGTTCGGAAACGGACGGTGCGGGAACGAGTCGACCCGTTATCGCCACCATTACATCCATCCAATGGTTGACACCCTCGTCCAACTCGTTTTGCTTTCTGCTCTTTTCGGTTGTGATACTATCGCCCCCATTGCCCGCGAAAAAGTAAAAGAAAAAACGGGGGAGAAAAAATGACCTTCAGAAAACGCCTGCGTCGCACAATAGGGATTTCGATACTCTCGTTGCTTGCCATCCCGATGTTTGCCCAAACCTACCGGGGGCAAGTGCGCGGTCTGGTGACAGACCCATCAAAGGCAGTGGTGCCAAGTGCCAACGTCACCCTGACGAATGTGAATACGGGAGTCAATGTTGTTAAGCAGACTGACTCGACGGGAATTTACGTGTTCGACTTTGTGGATCCCGGCACGTACCAGGTAAAGGTGGATGCCGAAGGCTTCGGTCCATTTATTCAAAAAAGTGTCGCTGTGCAATCGGGCGGTGACGTGACGGTGAATGCCGCGCTCCAAACGGGGTCCGTACGGCAGAGTGTGACGGTGACCGAAGCGCCGCCGGCGATCGACTTCAATAGCAGCAATCAGGAGCTGACCATCGATACGAAGATGGCAAACGATACTCCCCGGCTTGACCGAAATGCTTTCAAGCTGACCTTGCTGGAGCCCGCCGCAGTGAACACGCGCGGCGAGATGCTGCCGTTCAACTCCTGGGGCGCCAACAGCGTTGACCTGGGAGGGGGAACCAACCTGAAAAACAATCTTCTGGTCGATGGTAGTCCCATTGGAATCGGACACAAGTCGGGCTATGTTCCGAATCAGGACGATGTGCAGGAAACCATCGTTTCACGCAATAGCGTGGAGGCCGAATCCGGGCACAGTGCGGGTGGCTTAATCAGCGTCACAACGAAGTCCGGAACAAATAGCTGGCATGGCATGGCGTTCTATCTTGGCCGCTATCCATGGCTCAGCGCGGAGGCCGACCGGACCACCTTCAGTGCGAACGCTCTTCGTCAGAATATGTTTGGCGGAACGTTCAGCAATCCGATCGTCAAGAATAAGTTATTCAACTTTTTTTCGATCGAAGATTGGAAAGTTGCCTCACCCAGCAGCTACGTAGTAACGGTGCCAACACCCCTTGAGAGGCAGGGAGATTTTTCCCAGTCCCATAACCCGGACGGGAGCTTACGAACCATTTACGACCCCTACTCCACCACCATTGCCGCCGATGGAACGATCACGCGTACGGCGTTTCCCGGCAATAAAATACCCGCGAACCGCATCGATCCGCTGGCGGCACGGTTCATGTCGGCATTCTGGGATCCGAATAATCCGGGTGACAACATCAGCGGCGTGAACAATTTCAAGAAGGGCTACACCGACGCTTATAACTATCTGAACTTTTCTGACCGCGTTGATTACAACATCAGTGATAAGTGGCGCGTCTCAGGGCATTTTGGCAGATACTCTACTAGCGACATCACCAGCAATCCCACCCCAAATAACTCTGAACTGTATCAGCCTTCCGGTGCTGTGCGTTACGGAGACCAAGTCTCGGCGGATGCTGTCTACACGGTCAATTCGTCAACCGTTGCCAACGCGCATTTTAGCTGGAACGATTTGGGCGATTCTTACCTTTCCCGGGAACTCAGCGGCGGGTGGGGTCAATTCTGGCCGAATACAAATTTCTATCAGTCATATCAGGATGCGTCGGCGGGCGTTCCTGTTTACTATCCGAATTTGAACATCGGCGGCAACTCTTATGGTGGGCCGAACTTCTTTTGGAACCAGATTCCTTCGGCGGAATCATTCAGCATCAACCTGGCACATCAGCATGGCAAGCACTACATCAAAACCGGATTTGAGTATAGACGCAGCGGCGGTCCGACGCTGGTGACCGGCTTGTCCTCTTTTGTGTTTAACTCCGATTTGACCGCCAATACCTTCAACAATCCCGACCTGAAGCATTCGGGAGATCAGTTCGCCACGTTCCTGCTAGGTGCTCTGGACAGCAATACCGAGATGATCGGTGGCCCTTCGCCGCAGCCTATCGATAATTTTTTCGGGTTTTACATTGGCGACGACTGGAAGGTCACGCGAAGACTGACGCTTACTCTTGGTTTACGGGATGAGTATGAGCAAGCGTGGCGTGATCCGTCCCACAATCTTGCTCGTGGATTGGATCTCCGCTTGGCAGATCCTGCCATCGCGGCCAATCCACCAGTGATGCCGGCGGCGGTGACGGACATTGTGGGAAACAATTACACCAGCTTCAATGGATTATGGAGTTTCACCAGCCCTAGTCATCCCGGCATGTGGCACCCGCAAAACCTCGCCTACGAGCCGCGCTTTGGCGTGGCATACCGGTTAAATGACAAGACATCGCTGCGCTTCGGCTATGCGCTCTATTTCACGCCCACTGAGTATCTGTTTACATCCACACCTGTCTCCGGATTTGAAGATATTGAGTTCCTGGAACCGCCGTTTTTTGGCGTCACTGGCTACCAGTACGCAGCGGGCCTGCAGAACGGCATTCCGCAGGAAAGTCTATCCAATCCTTACCCGGCCAGCAGCCCCTTAGTTCCCATTGCAGGGCGCGCGGCGGGCAGCAACGTCGGGCGGGGCGGTTCTCCGCTTGTCTGGTACCCGCAGAACATGCAGAAGGAGTACAACAACCGGTTCAACATCCAGATTCAGCATGAGTTGCCGGGGCAGGTAGTTGCCTCGCTCAGCTACTTCGCCAATATCGGCAACCAGCATTATAATCAGGCTCTGAACACCATCGATCCGCGCATTCGGGAACGATATCAAGGCGCGTTGAACGCCCAGGTCACGAACCCCTTCTATCAGTATCAGAACCCTACGTTGATTCCCGGGCCGCTATATAGCCAACAGACAGTGCCGCTCAGTAGCCTACTGACAAAGTATCCGTTGTACGGCCCGCTTTACCAGATCGGCGTCAGGGGCGCGGGCGAGCGCTATAACTCAATCGAAGCGCTGGTGCAAAAGCGATTCAGCCGCGGCTATAATTTCCTGTTCGCCTACGTTTACATCCGGGAGAAAGTGCAGCAGTTTACCAATGACCTGCAAACCTATGAGAACCAGCTTGTCTGGCAGGACAGCAACCAGCCGCACCACCGAGTGACCGCCGATGCAACGTATGAGTTTCCCATTGGGCGCGGAAAAGCATACTTTTCGAATATGTCCCGGGTAGCCGACGCGCTGGTAGGTGGGTGGCAGCTCACTGGTGTGTTGACTTACAACACGGGTGATTATCCACGCTTTGGCTCGTTGATTGTGACCGGCAATCCTTGTGTATCTAACCCAAGTCCTGGTCGCTGGTTCGATACCTCTGCGTTTCAACTACCCACAGGCTACAAGATACAGACGAACCCACTACAGTATTCGTGCCTGGAGGGACCTAGCTTCGTCAATCTTGATGCGAGCATATTGAAAAATTTCCACGTCACGGAGAGGGTACAGGGTCAGTTAAAGATGACGGCCTACAATGCGTTAAATAAGCTGAATCGCGGTGATCCAAACACCAATTTCAATGATGCCAACTTCGGCAAAGCACTTTATCAGGGTTCACCGGGTGGTGCTTTCGGAGCGCAGACAGCCGTGTTCGGTAATCAGAGTGGGCGTCAGGTGGAACTGGGTGTGCGGCTTTTCTTCTAGCGGCATTGCTTGAATAAAAATGAACAGTAACGGCGGAGCGCGTATCGGTCGTTACGGTTTTTTCGCTTTCCTGTATGACACGACGCCAGATGCTAGGCTTGTTCGCAACCACGGGGTTCCGCCTCGGAGCACAGCAGACTATTTCAAATCAATCCGCTATGGCTTCCCGCCATGTAAAAGCGGCCCGTCGCGGCAAGTCATCAGGCCTCCCATTTCACTCTCGATTGACGGATGTTGCTGCACAGGCGGGACTAACGGGAATCAGTGTGGGAGGCCATCCTAACAAAGCTGATTACGTGATTGAGGCAATGGGCTGCGGAGTCGCGTTCTTTGATTTCGACAATGACGGATGGCAGGACATCCTGGTGCTTTCCAGTTCACGCTTCGGCGATCCCATGCCCGGGGCCAGCAATCGCCTTTATAAAAATCAGCGCGATGGCACCTTTGTTGATGTCACCGAGAAAGCCGGACTGCTTCACAATGGCTACTGCTACGGTGTCAGCGTGGGTGACTACGATAACGACGGCCGGGAGGATCTCTTCATCACCGGCTGGCCGCGCAATTTTCTTTATCACAACAACGGCGACGGCACGTTTACCGACGTCACCGCCAAGGCTGGCCTATTATGCGCAGAGCAGCGCTTTGCTACCGGATGTACGTTTGTCGATTACAACCGCGACAGCCACCTGGATTTATTTGTATCGAATTATGTGGGCTTCGATATGAAAACGGTGCCGCGCGCGGGAGATGTCGCTAGCTGCAATGCAGAAGGAGTGTTTTGCGGCCCACGCGGACTGCCTTATGGAAAGCACAGCTTGTATCGAAATAGGGGCGACGGCACGTTTGAAGATGTCACCGAAGCCGCCGGCATAAGCAAAGCATCCGCAGGATACGGGTTAACCACGGTAGCAATGGACTTTGACGGCGATGGCTGGCCCGACATTTATGTGGCCTGCGATTCCACCCCAAGCCTTTACTTTCAGAATCAGCACAACGGTACGTTTCTAGAGCAGGCAATGGAGCGAGGAGTCGCGTTGAGCGAAGATGGCATGGAGCAAGCCGGAATGGGCGTCGCCGTGGGTGACATCCGAACGGACGGCCATCTCGATATCGTTAAGACGCATTTCGCCGCCGACACATCGGTCGCCTATATGAATAACGGCGAGGGCGAATTTGAAGATGGTACGCTGCGCTCGGGATTGGGGGTGGAGAATCGATTCATCAGTTGGGGCGTAGGCATCGAGGACTTAGATAATGACGGCAACCCGGATATTTTCTGGGTGACAGGCGGCATTTATCCGGAGTTGCAGAACCGCGGCGATCAGCCTTATAAAACACCGCGCATCGTTTTTCGAAGTTTGGGAAACGGCCGCTTCGAAGAACTGATGGGACAAGCAGGACCCGGAGTGGACGCATTGCATTGCAGCCGCGGGTGTGCGTTCGGTGATTTCGACAATGATGGCGATCTGGACATTGTCGTTGTGAATCAGAACGAAGCGCCCTCTCTTCTCAGGAACGATGTATCGAGCGGATTTCACTGGCTAAAGCTCAAATTGGTAGGAACCGAGTCAAACCGCAGTGCTATTGGGGCGCGAGCGCTTGTTTGCCACGGCGGCAAAGCGCAAGCGAAAGAGGTGTTGGGGCAATCGTCCTATCTATCCGTCAATGATCGCCGTTTGCATTTCGGCTTAGGGACGGCAAAGAACGTCGACATTGAAATACGCTGGCCGTCGGGCTCAGTGGAGCGCTTCAGCGATGTCGGCGTAGACCAGGTGGTTCACATCACCGAAGGCCGCGGTATTTCCCGTTACGAGAAACTAAAAACAAGCTGAAATGCAAGGCCGACATTGGCTAACACTTATTCTTTGTTGCGTGACGCTCAGCGCCAGCCAAGGCGGAGCGGAAAATCGCGCGATGTCGCTGGAGCAAGCCAAGCAAGCTTCTCAGCAGAATCCGCAATCGTCTGAGGCGCAGAATGCATTGGGCGAAGCACTGGACGAGGCCGGACGATTCGATGCGGCACACGACGCATTCCAGAAGGCTATCCAGCTGAAACCGAGCTATGGGGAGGCGTACCTTAATCTTGGATTGGTGCTGCTTCAATTGAATCGGCAGGATGAAGCGGCTCATAATCTAGATCGCGCAGCGAAGCTGCTGGGAAACGCGCCGGAAGCCGGATACGGGCTATACCTTCGAGCAAAAATCTACACCGCAGACGGTCAGTATAACGAGGCGTTGCGCGCTCTCAACAGGTCCGTAATGCTACGGCCCGACCTGGCCGAAGCATGGTCCGATCTGGGCGAAATAAAGAAGATAAAACTAGACGACAAAGGCGCGTTGGCCGCATTCAGTAAAGCCGTGCAGCTTAATCCGGATGATGCAGTGGCACAGTACCGGCTGGGTGCCGAGTATCTACGCCAGAATAGTGCCGCGCCGGCCGTTGCGCATTTGCAGTTGGCCTATCAGCACAGTCCGCAAGATCAATCGGTGCTGAATGCTCTCCAAAGCGCACTGCGTAAACAAGGAAAGATTGCCGAAGCAAATCAGATCCGGGCACAGTTGGCAAAAGTGCTGCGCGATCGCGACCGGGCCATGCAGAATGCAGTAGCTGCCGTGAAGCTAAACGATGAAGGCGCGACTCTGCAGAAGGAAGGCAACCTGCAAGCAGCCCTGGAGAAGTACCGGGAAGCATCGCAGCTTTACCCTGACCACATTGGGATTCGCGTGAATTATGCTGTTGCTTTGCTGCGGCTGGGGCAGTGGACCGACGGTTTGAATCAACTGCATGAGGCTCTTCGTAGGGATCCGGGCAACGCTCAAATCCGAACGGCACTTAAAGATGCGCTTTCTCAAGCGCCCTCCGCCCTAGTTCCAACTTGGAGCCGGGAGGTTCAATGAGTCTTTTGCATACTCCGTACCGTGATAATAGAATCGAAAGCAGAGAATTCAGCCTATGACCGAATTAGTCCAAGAGCGGGTAACTATGACGTTGGAGGAGTTCCTGCAGCTTCCTGAGCAAGATGAGCAGGGAAACCATTTTGAACTTGACGAAGGAGAGCTGATTATCTTGTCACCAGTAGGACGCCCTCACGGACGACGTGTTGTTAAGATCAGTTCTTATTTAGACCGGATACTTAACGACAAGGTCTACGACGTTATCGCCGGGGAGGTAGGCATTCTTATGGCACTTGACCCGAAGCCTACGGTCCGTGGCATGGACGTCGCCGTCCTGTACCTGGAAGAAAAACCGAAGGCGGGCATGGTAAGGTCTGCCCCGCTACTCATTGTCGAAGTCATTTCTCCCGGCAACAACCCCATTGACTTGGAGCGCAAACGCAAACAATATCAGGCGTTTGGCGTAAAAGAGATTTGGTTCGTCTACGATGAAACAAAGTCCATCTATAGCTATCGTACCGGGCAGACCGGTGTGTCCATTCATGAATGGCCGGCGCAATTTCCATCGTCGCTCGACAATTTAACGATCGACACGCGCGAGCTTTTCCGCTGATCCTCCGCGCGACTCATCCAAACCGAAACAGTAAAGAACACTGTCGTAGGTAGCGATATATACGCGGCCGTTGGCTACCGACAAGCCACTGAAGTGATTGAACGAGGTAATCTGGTCGCCGCTGGAGTACAACGTTTTCCCGGTATCGGCGTCGAGCGCATACAGCACCGCATGAGTAGATCGGGCGATGCGTCGGGGACTGTTATCGAAGAGACCGATATCGGAATAAGCCTGCTCTGTGTACTCTCCGCTGCCATAGGCAAAGATGACATTGTTCGCTACCACCGGAGGCTCGGCGCGATCCATGTCTTGCGACATCCACGCTGGAGTCAGTCGGTAATGGCCATTCTCTCCTTCGACTTTCAAGGCCACAACGGCGCCGTGCGTGACGGGACCGTGCGTCACCGGCACATCGAAATCCTTTCGCGGAGCGCCCCAAAACGGCGTCAATAGCCAGCGCGTTCCCTTCCCTTCCTGCCAAGTGGCCATGGAGCCCCAAATGCCCGCCGAGGCAAAGTTCACATCCGCATTGCACATCAGCGGAGTTTGATACAAAGGCGTCTGGTGATCGTCGCCGCCCATATCCGCGGTGTCCAGCAGATACACCCGGCAAGCTTTGCTTCCCACCGCCAGTAGTTCTTTGCCTTTGTAATTGAAGACCGGCGGAGTCACCTGCATATCCAGGTCCCGCTTTTGCATCCAGAACCAATCGCGCGGCTCGAACCAGTCTTTTAGTTTGAGCTGATCTCCTACCACATGAACTCCAATCAGACCGTTACCATACATACGAGTTTGGGGATCGTAGGTGCCGTCTCCTGTTGGCGCCCAGGCTGTTCCGGTGGAATCGATGGAAGCGCCCGACCGTCCCCACAATCCGCCGCTGCCAGGGTTGAAGGTCATGACCTGATGGCGCGGGTCATGGACATCGATTGCCCACACCTGGTTGGGATTGCCATTGCAGCTTTGCGATGAGGCAGTGAAAATCAAGCCATCCCGCATATTCAGCGAATACAGCTTGCCGTTTGGGAAGCCAAACTGCACCGGGGGTGAGACATCCTCGCCATCGGCAACGTTCAACGAATGCAGCATGCCGTTGCCTGCCAGTGCGTATACGGTTCGTGCGCCGGTGCCGGCAGGAGGACCGATGACCGGCGTGGCCGTTTGACCCCCGGGACATAACGGATCGGTGGGATCCAGTCCGCGTCCTTTCGTGATTGGCGGATACTCGAAGTGTTTCCTCCAGATAACCTTTCCGGTTTCCACGTCGATCGCGTAGATGTTATCGGAAACGCCGGCTTCGATGGCTATCTGCCTTCGCCCTTTTTTCGTCTGGATACCATCGACGATTAGCGGAGGAAAAAGCGAGTGCATCTGCCTCGGTTGATTATCGAGCTGCACCCTCCATAGGATTTTTAGATTTTTGACGTTCTCCCTGGTAAGAATATGTTCGTCTTTTTGCCAGCCGGTGCGCTGTGGATTCCCTCCATCGGTGAGCCAGTCCGCGCCGAAAAGTAGTCCACCGCACAGGACCCAAACCATCGAGTAAAAAAGCTTTTGCATTTCCTAGATTCCTTCCTGACCGGGCAACTTGTTCAACGCTCCGTCAGTTGCGGCTGCAGCGCCGGGAAGCCGTAGCAATACACAGTGTTGTCATGCGTGGTGAAATAGACCCGTCCGTTCGCCAATGCTAGTCCACTATCGTGCGAGAAAGTGCCGGCATCATTCCCGCTGGAGAAAAGTTCTTTCCCGGTTGTGCCGTCAAGGGCATACATCACAGCATGGCCATTGATCGCACTTGCGTCATCGGACTGGTTCTGACCGTTGCTCAGCGCAAACACCAACCCATTCGTCGTAATCGGAGAAGTCGGTGCCTGCATATCGCGAGAGGTCCATTGCCATGCCAGCACCGGCTTTCCACCCCGATCCTCCAGCTTAAACGCCATGACGCCGCCGTTCCCCTTCCCTTCCGTGGCTTCCCGTACCCCTAACACGGGTGAGCCTTGGAAAGCGACGTACACCCATCGCGTACCGGCATCGGTGTCTGCCCACGTGGCGAAGTCGCCCCGAAAACCGGCGGTGGCGCCGTCCTTGTTTCCATCGAATAACGGCTCCGTTTTAGCAAGCGGCGTGTGATGATCCAGTCCGCCCAGCGACGCGGAATCCAGCAGGTAAACGGTCCCATCCCGCCCGGCAGCTACAAGCAGATCCTTATCCTTCCAGCGAAACACGGCCGGTGTCATCCCGAGCTGCGGCGGGCTTTTTTGCGCGGACTCCGGCGTGAAGTAATCCGTCACCATTAAGTTTTGAGGATTCAGTGCAAGTACGGTGTCGCGGTAGTTACCAGCAACGTTCCCATGACCGCTCGACACCTGGACGTAGATAGTCCCGTTACGGCCAGTCGCCGTGCCGCCTTCGCCTGATAGTCCGCTGCCGTTCGTCGGAAAAACCATAACAGGATTACCCGCGCCGCCCAGGTCGATAGCATATAAAGCATTGGGGCGGCCGCCGCACCGATCCAACGTCGCTGCGTAGAGCGTGGTTCCACTGACGTTGATAGAGCTCACTTTGGAGTTTGCCGGCAAGAAAGAAACAGGCGGAACAGCTACATCGTTTCCATCGGATTGCCGAACAAACCGCAGATAGCCATCGCCGCCGATAGCGAACACATAACCGTTTCTTCCGAACCCGGTACTAAAGAGTCCGTCGGAGGCAACAGGATGATCGGGTGTTTTTGCCGGTCGATGCGCTGCACCTCCCTGCCCTGGGCCGACACCGGGACCGCTACCTTCGGCTGCCGCTTCATCCTTCTTTTTCTTGGCACGGAAGCCGCCGAATGGACTGCTGCCGCCCGCAATGGCGAGTGACGCCGTTAATCCACCCGGACAATTTGAAGTGGCGCTTGCCGGCGGCTTGCCGCTTCTCTTGTCGAAACGTGTCTCCCAAAGGAGTTGGTTCAGATCGGCATCGATGGCATATACAGTCCCGGAACTGCCCGCCACAAATAGCATCTCTTTAAAACCGCGATAGCTGATCAGATTGCTAAGGATAATCGGCGAGGTCAGCGAATCCAAACCAATTGATCGATTGTCCAGTTTTCTTTTGTAGAGCAGCCGTAAATCTTGCACCTTAGACGTCACGATCTCGCGTTCGCCGCGTGCCCAGCCGTCCCGCTGCGGGTCGCCACTTTTGGTTGGCCAATCCGCGCCACAGAGCAAAGTCACTGCGCCTGTTGCAGCAATGGCCGCTAATTTCCGTATATCCATGCTCGTCCTTATCGGCAACCCACCACTCAGAAGACGATCAAAGCCTTGTTTTCCTCTATCTTTTTGAAGTTCAGGCCGGGCACTTTGTGAAGATCGTCCAACGAATGAAAACCACCGTTTTCATTGCGATATTGAATCACGGCTCGCGCCTCTGACTTCAGCAGCAGCAATGAGGACTCCAAGTCGACCGGGGAAGCCGTGTTGACATCGATGGGCATAACTGGTGAGGGCGGAAAGCTTTTGGACAGGTAGAGCAGAACCGAATTCAACTGGTCGTCGGAAGCGTTGGCTCCCATGCTGACCATCTTGGAGATTGTCTCCTGCCACTTTCCGCGGCTTTGATGTAAGGAGGTGACCCGCTCCGGAGCGTGGCACGTTCCGCAAACATGGACTGTGGTTTGTTTTCCTGGGCCATCCGGCAAGGCAGCGTGTGGATCAACGGCCAATAGGGCGGAAGCGGTAGCGAAGAAGGCAAAGCTTCGCAAAAAATGAGAGCGTTTGAAAAAAGTCGATGGCATAGCCGGTGGTGCGGGAGCGAACCCAAGTCTCACCGGTCAACATATCAAAAAACGTTTTCGTCGTAGTCTACGGACACAAGAAATAATCCACTAGGGGGAACAGCGGGACCGGGGCGAATGCGGCAATCCGTCTGTAGGCGGCCCAGCAAGTTTGCCTCCGTTAGGTTCCGCTTGCCGACTTCCAGCAGCACGCCAACGATGTTGCGAACCATGTGCTTCAGAAAACCGGAGCCGGTCACCCGATAGATCAATAGCCGCTCCTCGCGGCTAAAAGCAGAGTGGAAGATCGTGCGGACCTTGGAACGGCCCAGCAAGTCACGGTCGTCGGAGGCGGCGAAAGCAGTGAAGTCGTGTTCGCCTTCCAGCAGCGGAGCGGCCGCAATCAAGGCCGGCTCATGCAAAGGAAAAGGGTGATGGTAAACATAGCGGCGCTCGAAAGGCGGGCAGATTTCGTCGCGAAAGATACGGTACTCGTAGGTTTTACGCCGGGCATCGAAACGGGGATGAAAGCTCGGGTGCATTTCCTTCACATGGCTTATGCGAATGGAGTACGGCAGCAATCGGTTCACCGCGCGACGGAAGTTATCGGATGGGATATGGTTTTTAAGCGTGACGGCCGCCATCTGCGCCAGCGCATGAACACCCGCATCGGTGCGGCCCGAGGCGTCCACCTGAACGCGAGAACCCTCGATACTCCCAATCACCTCTTCCAGTACACCTTGAATGGTGGGCAACCCGGGCTGAACCTGCCAGCCGTGAAACTCCGTACCGTCATAGGCGACTTGGAAACGGAGCCGCCTCATTCAACGCGGCGGGAACCGGGTTTGATTACTGGGAGACCTTCGCGGCATAGCGGACAGTCGGAGGGGTTATAGGTGACAGGGTTCAATTGCTCCAGGGCAGCGCGCCGTACGCCTACGTCGGCTTTTCCATCGCTGCGATCAATGATGGAACCGGCTGCTAAGATATCGACTCCTGCATTCTGCAGCAAACGAACCACCTCTCTGGTACTGCCGCCAGTGGTGATGACGTCCTCGACCACTACCGCCTTCCACCCGGGACGCAATTCAAAGCCGCGGCGAAGCGTCATTTCGTTCGAAGCGGCATCGCGCTCGGTGAATAGAAACGGAACCGCAAACTGACGCGCGACTTCGTACCCGATGATAATGCCGCCCATGGCGGGCGCCACCACTAGGTCGACCGGCGCATCTTCGATCAGCGCTCTTAACTTATCGGCGAGTTCGTGTCCCAGGCGCTCGGCATTGGCGGGATGAGCAAGGACCTTAGCGCATTGCAGGTACTCGGCGCTGTGCAGGCCACTTGTCAGGCGGAAGTGCCCACGCAGGTAGGCTCCGGTTCCTTCGAAAAGCGTCATGATCGAGGAGGCTGCGAACGTGCTGGACACATCGGGCAGGATAGCAAGGTTTATCGATCAGTGTTTAATTTGGTGCCGGAAAGTGTCTCGAATCGAGACACAAAATCCCAAGATCGGAACATCGACAGTTGCTATATCCAAAAAATACGTTGTAAGCTCCATAAGAATCAAGTACTTGCAAACAAGCCACAAATGGCCTTCGCCGTGCACAAACTACAGCCGCAGGGATAAACGGGCCGAGATGGCGGGCAGCCCCATTGAGATACCATGAGAAATCACGGAACCTGCCTCCATTGCGTCTCGTTCCTAATTACACGTTCGGAGATTCCGATTAAGCGACTTTGATGAGACGACTGCAAACATTTTTATCCATCTTGTGCACTGCCTGTTTGGCAGCGCAAAGCGTTTTCGCACAGAGCAGCGCGGTCAGGATTGAGCCACCGAAGGGAGGCTTAGGCTGGCTGACGCGACCATATCAGCAGCAGTATGTTCCCGAAGCCAATCTTCACAACTCCGATCGATTGATGGCGCTGATTCGGGCGGGAAATCTTTACCTTTCGACGCGGGATGTAATTGCGTTGGCGCTGGAGAACAGTATCGATATCGAAGTACAGCGATACGGGCCGCTACTTGCGCAAGAAGTGCTGCAGCGCGCCAAGGCCGGCGGTCCGCTTCGTGATGTCGGCGTCACTGTCGCGGCGGGTCCACAAAGCGTCAGCCTCACTGGCGTTAGTCTAGCCGCAAGCGGCGGTGCAAATACCGGCGCCGTCGGTGCGGGCGTTGGTTCAGGCGGAGGCATTATCACCAACCTCGGTCCTGCGCTTCTCAACCTCGATCCGCAGGTGAACTTATTTGCAAACTTCGGACACTCCACCACACCGCAGAGCAATACTCAGCTGACCGGCACGACAGCTTTAATTTTCGATACGCGCACCTATCAAGCCCAGTACTCCCAAAACTGGGTGTTCGGCTTGAACACGCAGCTTACTTATCAAAGCACACATAGTTCGGTCAATAGCTCATTCTATTCGGTCAATCCCTTCACCAGCGGCAGCTTGGACCTTTTCGTATCCCAGAATCTGCTGCAAGGGTTTGGATCGTGGGTCAACGGCAGAAATATCGTCGTCGCTCGCAATAACGTGAAGGTCTCGTCCTTGCAATTCAAGCAACAAGTCATCACCACGGTCTCCTCGGTGCTCAATCTTTACTGGGATCTGGTGAGCTTCCGGCAGGATCTCCAAGCACGACAGGATGAATTGAAAACAGCTAAGCAGCTTTTTGAAGACAACCAGAAGCAGGTTTCCATTGGAACGCTGGCCCCGATTGAAGTCACGCGCGCGGAGTCTCAAGTCTATACGGCCCAACAGGACCTATTGGTGGCGCAGACTAACTTGCTGCAGCAAGAAATAGTATTGAAGAACACCCTAAGCCGGGGAGGCGTGGCCAGCCCACTCATCGCCGATGTGCACATCGTTCCGCTCGACCGGTTCGTTATTCCTCCCAAGGACGACATCAAACCGGTGGACGAGCTTTTTCAGGAAGCCTTAAGTAAACGTGTGGAAGTAGACGAAGCAAGAATCAACATCGACAGCACCAAAGCGCTCAACCGAGGCATTAAGAACGGCATCAGGCCTACATTACAAGTGTTTGCCGACCTGACAAACAACGGCTTATCGGGCCCACAGAATGGGTTGACCCCGCTCATACCGGGCTCTTCCCTGGTCGCGCCTCCTTTTCTGATAGGCGGCTACGGCAATTTGTTAGGGCAGATCTTCCGGCGTAATTATCCCAACTACTCGGCCGGAGTATCGTTGAACATACCGATCTTCAATCGCGCGGCGCGGTCCGACTTTATCACCAGCGAATTGCAGCTTCGGCAAACTGAGCTGCGGCTGCAGAAGCAGATCAATCAAATCCGCGTGGATGTCCAAAACGCGGAGATCGGGCTGCAACAGGCGCGGGCCCGCTACGATTCGTCCGTGAGAGCGCGTATCCTGCAAGAACAAACGTTGGATGCCGACCGAAAAAAATATAAGCTAGGCGCTTCCACTGTTTTTCAAGTGGTGCAGGATCAGCGAGATCTAGCCACAGCCCAGAGCAACGAGGTGCAGGCCATCGCAAACTACAGTCACGCCCGAGTGCAGTTTGACCAGGCGCTGGGGACAACGTTGGATACAAATCATATTTCGCTGGATGAAGCAAAAACCGGACGTGTGGTGCGGAAGTCGGCTTTACCTGCTACGTTGCCTCCGCCCAACGAAGCGCAGCCGCCTATCGAAGAGCAGCCTAATGGAGCGCGACCAAATGCAGCGCAACCGAATGGAGCGCAACAATGATGCAGGTTTCCCACTTGTTGCCTTCCTTCATTCAGCGGCCCTTAGCGGCGCTTATATGCTGCGCGTTTTTAGGCTCGTCGTTGCACGCGCAGCAAATGGAGGCGATAAGGCCAAACAAAGCGGATGTTCCCGGCATCATACGTCCGTACTTTGCGCCGGAGGTGCCGTCGGTAAAGTTAGCCAACTCACCACGTCTAGCTGAACTGGTACGAGCTGGAAAGCTTTACCTTACAGTCCAAGACGCCGTCGCCCTGGCACTTGAAAACAATGTCGATATCGAGATTGCCCGTTACAACCCGATCATCGATGTCTGGAACGTCACCAGAGCCAACGCGGGCGGTGCGCTGCCTGGCGTTCCGAGCGGTTCCGCGCAAACTTCTTTCGTTCAAAGCGGACAGGGTGTTTCAGGCGCGGAACAGGCGGCGGGTGTCTCCAGCGCCCCGCGAACCGGCAATGGCAACAATACAGCGAACGCCTCCATCACACAGGTTGGCCCGATCAATCCGGTTTTGGATCCGCTGATTCAAAACAGCGACACTTTCATTCACCGCTCCCGACTGCAGCCCAACCCGACGCTCAGCCGAAGCGCGAACCTGATCCAAAGTCAGCGGGCCTACTCGGGCTCGATTCAAAAAGGATTTTTACTTGGCACCACCACAACGCTCACCTATACAAACTCTTATTTGAATGAAAATGCTCTTTCCGACTTCCTGAATCCGCAGCTCGCGCCGGTGCTGGAGCTGCGCTTGCAGCAGCGTCTTCTGCAAGGTTTTGGGGTAGGCGTTAACAGCCGCACGATTGTGGCCGCCCAGAAGACATTGCAAGCCGATCCGCTCGTTTTCAAAGCTCAGGTCATCACGGTAGTTGCGAACGTGTTGAATCTTTATTACGGTCTGGTGGCCGATTACGAGGACGTCAGCGCGAAACAAAGAGCTCTGGACGTGGCACAGCAATTTCTGGAGAACAATAAAAAGCAAGTTCAATTAGGTGCCTTGGCGCCACTCGATGTCACGACAGCAGACTCGCAAGTCGCGGCCAGCGAGCAGGCGTTGATCGTTTCGCAAACCAACCTGTTGCAGCAAGAAGTGCAACTCAAGAACGTCCTCAGTCGGCAAGGATTGCGCGATCCGGTGTTATCCAACGTGCAGGTGATCCCAGTTGACCATATCGTTGTCCCGGAAAAAGAAGATCTTCCGCCTTTGCAGGATATGGTGCAAACGGCGCTGAAGAGCAGAACCGATATTGCTTTGCAAAAAGTGACGTACGCCAATGCGCAGATATCCGCGCTCGGGACGAAGAACGGTGTACTTCCCCGGCTCGACGGTCTAGCGACCTTCAGTCAGGCAGGACAGGCCGGCACGCCGAACGCTTTACAGCAGCAACTTCCGCCCGATCGGCGGCAGAATCCCGATCCTTACTTTGTGGGTGGTACCGGCACTGCTTTGGGGCAGGTATTTCGGCGCAACTTCCCCTCCGAAAGTGGCGGAGGGTTTTTTGCGGCGACGCTTCGCAACCGCCTCGCGCAATCCGACTACGCCATCGACCAGCTCACGCTGCGCACCACTCAACTGCAGAATCAAAAAAATCTGAACCAGATTGCGGTCGACGTTTCGAATTATGTGACCGGTTTACGGCAAGCCCGAGTTCGTTATGAAGCGGCGCTGAGGGCACTCACGCTGCAACAGCAGTTATTGTCTGCCGAACAGAAAAAATTCGCGCTCGGCGCATCGACTCCATTCAACGTCGTCCAGCAGCAACGGGACCTGGCGACCGCGCAATCAACCGAGGTTTCGGACTTAGTCGCTTACAGCAGCGCTCGGGTTGCACTGGAGCAAACATTGGGAACAATCCTCGATGAGCACAATATCTCCTTGCAGGAAGCGATGGGTGGACAAGTCAATCGAAAATCGTCCCTCCCCGCTAAGCTACCGCAGCAGCCATAGTCCTTGTCAATGTAATCCTCGGAATTTTCCGGGCCTACTCGTGGTTCATTTCGGGTTTCATTTTGGGTCCGCTTTTGGAACGGAAGATGTCAAACATTCCATCCCGGTAAAAAAGCAATGGAAGAAACTCGAAACGTCTTCTTCAAAGTGCTGAAAATACAAGATTGTAAGTTTGGCAACGAAGCTGCTTATAGAGGAATCGTGATTGAACAAAGTGCTCAGGGAATGATGGTTGCTCCGCAACTTTACCCCACAGCTTTACACCACACCAACTAACACCCCTACTATCCCCTACTACCCCGCCCAACCGAGTTTCCTGAGCTTAGATAATCACGTGAGAAAAATCGCCGGCGACAAGCTGGCATTTCTTTTTTTAGAAACCGTATATTAGGTGAGTGCGAGAACTGCGAATTCTTCCTCTGCTTTCTAGCGCTACGGAAATTGTGCATGCCCTCGGGTTAGGGGCGTATCAGGTCGGCCGGTCACACGAGTGCGATTATCCGGATTCCATTGGCTCATTACCGGTTTGTACGAAACCTGCCATGGCAGTGAATGGGTCTAGCGCCGAGATCGATCGTCTAGTAAAAGAACGGCTTGCCTCGGCAATCAGCATTTACGAAATCGATACCAACCTCATCCGGCGGCTACGGCCCACGCATATCATTACCCAAAGCCAATGTGACGTCTGCGCCGTTAGTCTGCAAGACGTCGAGCGGGCGTTGCAGGAGGAGTGGGCGACTGACGCGCAAGTGCTTTCACTGGAACCATACGCACTGAAAGATTTGTGGAGCGATATCAGCAGAGTCGCTTCCGTACTGGGAGCGCAAGAAGCGGGTGAGCGTCTCACAAAGTCATTACAAGAACGCATGAAAGACATAGGAAATCGAGCGCTTAAAAGCAATTGGAGGCCCCGTGTAGCAGCCATCGAGTGGCTTCAGCCGTTGATGGCTGCAGGAAACTGGGTACCCGAGCTAATTGAGATGGCGCATGGCGAAAACCTATTCGGGACTGCCGGACAGCACTCGCCATGGATGACATGGGACGAACTCTTAAACGCTGACCCGGACATCATCGTCGCTCTTCCCTGCGGATTCGATCTGCCGAGAACCGAAACCGAGATGCATCGGCTAATCGAACAGCCCGAATGGCAAAAGCTACAAGCAGTTCGTTCGAAGCGGATCTTCGTTTGTGATGGCAATCAATACATGAATCGATCCGGACCGCGCTTAGTCGAGTCGCTGCAAATATTCGCTGAGATTTTCCATCCCGATCTATTCGAACCCAAGCTGGAAGGGTTCGGTTGGCAGCGCTTTGTCGCCCCTAGTCCGATCAGCTAAAAACCCGCGGATGGAATCATAGGCGCGTTCTTGCTCTCTGTGAAGATCGATTTCGGGCAAAGCGCGTGTACACCCTTTTTGCCGTCCACCAGTTGCGTGATATCCACGTCCACGGCAACGCTCGTCAACATGTAGGCATCGTCCCGACTTAAATGCTTTTGCGTCTCTAGGAAATCGAGCATCTCGCGCACCGCCAAATCGGTAGCTTTTTGCAGATCCTCATGAAAACCCATGGTGATGTAGTACTGCGGAGTCTCCGCCCGCGGCCAATGCAAACTAACGCCCTTATGAACGATAAATTGAAAAGTCCCGGTCAGCGATGTCTCCATCGCCGTAACATCCACCTCGCCGTTTCCCATGCCGGCATGCCCATCGCCCACCTCGAACAGTGCGCCTTTCGTATGAACTGGAATATATAAAGTTGTACCCGCAACAAGTTCCTTGTTGTCCAAGTTGCCCGCATGAATCCACGGCGGCGCGCTATTTAGCTTTGCACTACCAGGTGGCGCAATCCCCATGCTGCCAAAAAAAGGACGAAGCGGAATGGTAATGCCTGGGGCAAAGTTTGCCACGTCATGTTCCCGGTCCAGTGGGATCACTTTCATGCGCGGATAAGGATAGTCTTCTTGAAAAATTCCGGTGGTAGGACCAAATCCGTTATACGCATACGGAACGTCCATAGTGATCTTCTGAATGCGAACCTCCAGAACATCGCCAGGCTCAGCTTCCTCGATGGAAACTGGGCCGGTCAACAAATGACCTCCGGGACCACGATCCTTCACCTGTGCATAAATCTCTTTTAGCGCCGGCTGAATGTCTTCCGGTTTTACACCGGCGGCCATTAGGCGATCTGGATTGCCGGAGACCGTTTGAATTTGCACCTGATCACCAGAATGAATGGTGAGTACCGGTTTCGCCTCCGACCAATAATAGCCCCAACAAATATTCTGCGGAGTAGCGGCTAGTTGATAACTCTGCGCAGCGGAAAGAAGTGATGAAGTGAAGAAAAAAAGCAGCGATGCAAAACGCATGCTCCATCATACAGTGGGCGGCCAACTAGGCGACCGCTTCAGGCTGACGGAGTAAGCTCGCCTCTACAGCTTCCGCGATCAGCTTGCCATGGAAGCGGCCATTCTCAATGAAGATCTCATTCGTGTGTGTACCCGCCACAATCACACCGGCGAGGTAAACGCCCGGACGCTCACTCTCGAGCGTGTTGGGATCTGTAATAGGTCGGGATGTTTTCTCGTCGAGATGGATTCCATGTTCGGCCATAAACTCAAAGTCCGGTCGGTAGCCCGTCATCGCAAACACAAAATCGTTTTTAACCGTCACTTTTCCCTCCGGGGTCTGCAATACCACCTCCTGCGGGCGAATCTCCTTCACGGTGCTATGAAAATAGGCATTGATCTCGCCGCTCTTAATACGGTTTTCGATGTTCGGTTTGATCCAATATTTGACATTGCTGGAAATGCCCTCGCCCCGATGCACCAACGTCACGCGCGCTCCGGTCCAGAACAACTCCAGCGCCGCAATACAGGCGGAGTTCTTCGCTCCTATCAACAACACGTCATGGTCATAAAACGGATGCGCTTCGCGATAGTAATGGATCACCTTGGGTTGATCTTCACCCGGCACGTCCAAGCGGTTTGGAATGTCATAGTAGCCGCTAGCAAGCACAATCTTCTTGGCCGAATAACAAAACTGTTCGCCCCGACCGGTCTTTGTGCGAATGCTGAAGTTCTCGTCTCGTCCGTCGAAGCCAAGCACCTTCTCGTACTGATGAATGTTCAACTCGTAGTGGTCGGCAACGCGGCGATAGTATTTCAGCGCCTCTGTCCGGCCCGGCTTCTCGTTCAGGGACGTCATCGGTATGTCGCCAATTTCCAGCAGCTCCGGCGTAGTAAAGAAAACCAGGTTGGTGGGGTAGCTATAAATAGAATTCACCACACAGCCTTTATCGAACAAGATCGATGAAAGGCCGCGTCTCTTCAGCTCAATGCCACAGGCTAAACCGGTCGGCCCCGCGCCAACAATCGCCACATCAAACTGTTCCATATATCTTCCTTGTCTCCTCTTCTGATTTTCCTAAAGCACTGCTTCCATGCTTGTGTAGACATTCTGCAATGCCGAGTGAAGCGGTGCTGGATCTTTTCCTGCGCCTTCCGCCATATCGGGCCGCCCGCCGCCCTTTCCGCCCGTCGCCTTCGCCACCTCGCCTACAAGCTTTCCGGCTTGCACCTTGCTCGTAAGATCTTTGCTGACAGTGGAAACGATCGCCACTCCAGAATCGTTCACCGAGGCAATTACTACCACTGCACTGCGCCACTTGTTACGAAGCGAATCGGCTGCCGTTCGAAGCTGGCTTCGATCCAAGCCATTCACTTGTTCGGCCAACACCGTCACGCCATTCAGAACGCGGCCTTGGAGCTTCTCAATCTGTTGATGAGTAGCTTGTGTTTTAAGTTGCTCCAGTTGCCGCTCGAGAAGCTTCTGGTTTTCCAGAAGCTTCTCCACTTGCGGGAGAATGCCGCTTTCAGTCGTATGAAAAAGCTCGCCCACTGTTTTCAACTGCGCACTAGCCTGCTGAAAGCGTTCCAGCGCTCCCTCGCCGGTGATGGCTTCAATACGTCGCACGCCGGCGGAAATGCTGCCTTCATAGGCAATTTTGAAAAGCCCGATATCGCCGGTGCGCTCCACATGCGTGCCGCCGCATAGTTCACGGCTGAAATCCGGAATACTGACTACCCGAACGTTGTCTCCGTACTTTTCCCCAAACAGCGCCATGGCCCCGGTAGAGAGTGCCTGGTCTAAATCCATGACGTCGGTCGTTACTGGCTTATTAGACAAAATCTGCTGGTTCACCAGATG
Organism: Bryobacteraceae bacterium; assembly: GCA_965219315.1. GTDB lineage: Bacteria > Acidobacteriota > Terriglobia > Bryobacterales > Bryobacteraceae > Bog-105. The sequence continues at coordinate 1,274,132 of CBDCNB010000001.1, forward strand.
CTCCACTTCCTGCAGCTCGTCATCGGTCATCGCCGCATAATGCGCAAAATCAAAGCGCAACCGATTCGGCTCCACCACGCTGCCTGCCTGTTTCACATGACTACCTAGCACCTGGCGCAGCGCCGCATGCAACAAGTGCGTAGCCGTATGATTTCGCATGATGGAACTGCGCCCCGGCCGATCAACCACCGCCAGAAGCCGGTCTCCCATCCGCATCGGTTTCAGAACGCGCAGCCGCTGCACCATCGCCGAAGCAGCGGGCTTATACGCGCCTTCCACCACCGCCACCATCTCGCGCGTTTCGGGATTCAACAAAAGACCGGTGTCGCCCACCTGGCCGCCCGACTCGGCGTAAAAAGGGGTTTTCCGAAAGACAATTTCCGCGCTGCCCTGCTCCACTGCGTTGACGGATTCCTTATCGACAATCAGGCTTGTCACCTCTACCAGCGACTCCAGCGTTTCACGCCCGATGAACTCCACCGGCGGCAATGCTTTGTAAACATCGGCAATTTGCGCCTTATCCGCACCCCGCCAACTGGCCCGAGCCCGCGCGCGCTGCTTCTCCATCTCGGCGCTGAACCCATCGCGATCGATCTGTAGTCCGAACTCCCGCGCCATCTCCTCCTGCTCATCCAGTGCGAGTCCGTAAGTGTCGTAGAGCTTGAACGCCGCCGCTCCCGGAAGTACTTTATCGACGGCGGATTTCGCCTCATCATGGAAGAACCGCTCCGCCACCTGGAACGTAGTGGCGTACCGGCCCTCCTCATCACGCACAATACGCGTCACACGTTCCACGCTTTCCTGCAGTTCGGGATAAGCAGGCCGCATCAGATCGGCAACAAAACCGGTCAGCTTATGTAGATATGGTTCCGATGCCCCAGCAAGACGACCGTTGCGCATAGCGCGGCGCATAATCTTTCGAAGCACATAGCCTCGGCCATCGTTGGAAGGCAACACTCCATCATGAATCAAGAAGGCCGTGGCACGCGCATGGTCGGCGTTGATCCGCAGCGCCGTATCGATCTTAGGATCGGAACCGAGCCCCACAAGCATCAACTCCGCGGCGCGCTCGATAATCGGGCGAATCAGATCGGTGCCGTAGTTCGAAAGTTGCCCCTGCATGATCGCCGCCACCCGCTCCAATCCCATGCCCGTATCGATAGACGGGCGCGGCAAGGGCGTCATCTTGCCGTCCATCGCGCGATCAAACTGCATGAAGACGAGATTCCAAATCTCGACAAAACGTCCGCCGCCGTCCAGCGGAAACTGCTCCCGCTCCCGCCCTTTCTCCGCAGCCTCCGGCCCTAAATCGAAGTGAATTTCTGAACAAGGCCCGCAAGGTCCGGTCTCGCCCATCTGCCAGAAATTATCTTTCTCGTCCAGGCGAAAAATGCGATCCTTGGAAACACCGGCCACCTGCTGCCACAGCTCTTCCGCCTCGTCGTCTTCGCGAAACACCGTGACATATAGCTTGTCCTTCGGCATGCCGAACCACGTCGGACCAGTTACCAGCTCCCAGGCAAACGCAATCGCGTCCTTCTTGAAGTAATCCCCAAACGAAAAATTCCCAAGCATCTCGAAAAACGTATGATGACGGCGCGTATACCCCACGTTTTCCAAGTCATTATGTTTGCCGCCCGCCCGCACGCATTTCTGCGACGACGTCGCGCGCGCGTAATCTCGTTTTTCCAGCCCAAGAAAAATCTCCTTGAACTGATTCATCCCGGCGTTCGTGAACAGCAGCGTCGGATCGCTTGCGGGAACCAGCGACGAACTGCGCGTAATTTTGTGGCCCTGCCCGGCGAAGTAGTCCAGAAACTTCGACCGAATCTCGTTTCCCGTCATTTTCTTTAGTGTCGCATCCGAATTAAGCTATGCTAGGTGCCTGCAACAATTCTTCTGTGTTATCACTCTAGTGTGAGAATCTGATGCGGGGCGCTTCGAAAACACAGGGCGTATTCGAGTTCATCGGCGAAGCCAGCATCTTCGGTTTTCGTGCCTTCCGCAACCTTTTCAGCAAGCAGCCGGAGTTTAGGCAAATGTGGCTGCAGGTCGAAGAGATAGGCTGGCGATCCTTGCCGCTGGTGCTTGCCTCAGGGTTGGCTTTGGGAATCGTCCTAACGCTTCATACGCGAAGCTCGCTCGTTCAATTCGGCGCTCAGGCCATGATTCCTAGTGTCCAGTCCTTCGCCTTCTTTAATGAGATCGGCCCGTTGGTGACCGGCTTGCTCGTATCCGGGCGCGTCGGAGCGGGTATCGGAGCACAGCTTGCCGAATTGCGCGCCACCGAGCAGATCGACGCGCTAGAAGTGCTTTCGCTAGACTCGTTCAATCTTCTGGTAGTTCCTCGCATTGTGGCATGCATAATTGCAATGCCTCTCCTCACGGCATTTATGGACTTTGTTTCTTTGCTGGGAGGCTTTATATCCGAAACGGTCATCGCCCACATCTCTTTTCGGCTGTACGTCGACCGGGCCTTCAGCACCCTTGAGTGGTCGAACTTCGCCCCGCCCACACTAAAGACGGCTGTCTTCGGGTTGATCATCGGCGTAGTCTCCTCCTACTTCGGATACACCACCAATGAAGGCGCAACCGGCGTAGGCAAAGCCGCCACGAATAGTGTTGTTGTATCGTCTTTGTTGATTATCTTGGTCGACGTGGTACTGGTAAAAGCAATTTTCTTTCTCTTTCCGGATAGTGCGATATGAGCGCTACCGGAGAGGTGGCTATCTCGCTTAAGAACGTTTCGAAGTCATTCGGCGAGAAGAAAGTTCTTCAGCAAGTCTCTTTTGAAGTAAAAAAAGGAGAGGCGCTTTGCCTATTGGGACGTAGTGGAACCGGTAAAAGCGTGACCTTGAAGCTCATCATCGGGTTGCTGAAGGTGGATGAAGGAACCATCTGCGTGCATGACAAAGATATCGGTCAACTATCCAGAGAGGAGCTCTCCAAGACGCGCTTGCAGATGGGTTTTCTCTTTCAGAATGCCGCCCTTTTCGACTCCTTCAATTTGAACAACAATCTTGCGATACCGCTGCAGCGGTTTAACCCCGACAAGTCGGATGAAGAAATACAGAAGATTGTTGAGGACAAATTACGCTCGGTCGGACTTGCCGATGACCGCGAAAAAATGCCCGCCGAATTGTCCGGCGGCATGCTGAAGCGAGCGGGCTTGGCGCGGGCGATGATGTGCAACCCGGGTATTCTTCTTGTGGATGAGCCCAGTAGCGGCCTGGATCGGATTACATCGAGCGAAATCGACCATCTGCTACTCGATCTGAAAAACGATAGTCAGACATCGATGGTCGTTGTTACCCACGATGTACGAGGCGCCCGGCGTCTGGGAGACCGAATCGCCGTTCTCGATGAAGGCAAACTGGTTGCCTGCGGCACGGCAGAGGAATTAGACAATAGCGACAATAAACTGGTTCGAGAATTAGTTTCGCGATCGTCGGATTGAAAGATTATGCGTATTCGAGTTTGGACAGTTGGCATCTTCGTTGTGGTGGGATTTCTGATCTTCGCCGCGGTGCTATTTCTCATTGGGAACCGGCACAAGGTTTTCGCCAGTCACTACGATGTGTACACGGAATTTTCCGACCTGAGCGGTATTGAGAAAGGCGCAACGGTGCGCGTTTCTGGAATGGATGCCGGTCAGGTGACAGATATCAAAATCCCTCAAGACCCACATTCGCGGTTCCGGCTGAAATTAGAGCTCGAACAAAAAGTAAACGCTATGGTACGGGACGATTCCGTTGCCTCCATTAAGACCGAAGGTGTCGTTGGCAACAAGTTCATCTTCATCGAAAAAGGGAAAGAAGATTCGGCGGAAGCAAAATCGGGTTCTACGCTTCCCAGCAAGGAGCCGGTCGAACTTGGCGAAATGCTGGAAAAGGGCTCAAAAATGCTCAACGAGGTGCAAGGCACCATCAAGGACGTTCGGGGCAGGGTGGATCTTGCGCTAAACACCATCACCAAAACAGTAGGACATGCGGACGACGTAATTGTCGGCGTGAAGGGAAACGTCATTAAGATCAGCAAAAACAGCAAGCAGATTACCGCAAATATCGATCAGCTTGTCCGAGGGGTGCAGCGAGGCGAAGGACCGATTGGCGTCATCATGAAGGACGAAAAAACAGCCAATCAGCTCCGGGCAACAGTGAACAACGCCCGCTTAGCTTCTAACGACCTAAAGAACACATCGGCAAAGATCGATAACGTTGTTACAGACTTCCAGACGCGTAATTTAGTCAGCAAAGCAGATGTCACTCTTGAAAACGTCAGGAATCTATCCAAGCAATTAGACGATACCCTATCAGCGGCACTGGCCAACGACCGCATTGGCGAAACAGCAGCGGCAAACATACGCAATACCTTGTCGAATTTGAACCAAAGCACTGCCAACCTGGCCGACGATACAGAAGCCTTGAAGCATAATTTCTTTTTCCGTGGCTTCTTCAAAGACCGCGGCTATTACTCGCTTCAAGACATCGGCGCAACTAAGTACCGCGGCAACTCGAAGCTGGCGGAGCAAATTCAAACTCGAAAATGGTTATCCGCCGCGGAACTGTTCGAGACCGATGGCGATGGCCAGGAGAGACTGTCGCCAGGCGGACAGTACCTGCTCGATCAGACGGTAACGCGATTTATCGGAAGCCTGCCAAACCATCCGATGATTGTGGAGGGCTATTCTACTGCCGATACTGCCGATAAACAGTACCTACAGGCACGCGAAAGATCCGTGCTTGTACGCCACTATCTGGAACAACATTTTCATGTCAGTCATAAGCACATCGGCACCGTGTCTCTCAGCAGCAAGCCTCCCTCCGATGCAGGTATCGACAGTTGGAACGGCGTCTCGCTCGTGGTGCTGGACCAATAGCATTTTCTTCCGGCAAGTTACGCTATGAGCTGACGACGCGTGCGCTGATCAAGCGGTCCAGCTTCGGAAAATGATGGTCTAAAAATCCATTACCGCTGGCCGCGATGTCCGATTGATCGGGACCTTCGCCGGCTGGCGGACCGTCGCCATATCCCATGTAAAATCGCTCCACATTCTCCATACCCTCTACTACTTCGCCAAACGGAGTGAATCCTTGGGAGTCTAGACTGGTGTTGTCCGCAAGATTGATAAACACCTGCGTTGCCCGCGAGTCCGGTCCGCTGCTGGCGAAGGTCATCGTACCGGTCTTATTGCTCATTTTTGGCGGATCGTCTCTGATGGTGATTGTGCTCCAGTCTTTGTTCACCTTGGGATCGCCGTTCATTCCGAACTGCACCACAAAACCGCGTATCGCGCGAAAGAACCGGTTGTTGTCATAGAAACCCATTTTGGTCAGCTCATAAAAACGGTCTGCTCCATTGGGAGCCCAGTCGCGATGAACCAGAATGACGACGTCTCCCTTGGTCGTTCGCAGCCTGACTTTATACTGCGCGGGAGCTTTCACCGGTCCTGTTTTCTTTTTGCCGCAGGAAGCGGCGAAACCCCATGCCCCCGCCCCGAGCAAAACCGACGTCGCGCGTCTTCTACTCACCAATTGCGATATCATTTCGCGTCCCTCCAGTTTGCTCCGCTGCCGATATCGATTAGCAACGGCACCGACAGCTCATACACGCTTTCCATCTCAGTTTTAACGATCTCCTTCAAACGCTGCGTTTCCGTTGGCGGCGCTTCAAACACCAACTCATCATGTACCTGAAGCAGCATCCGCGATTGCATCTTCTCCTTTGCAATATACGCCGCGATACGAATCATAGCGAGTTTAATTAGGTCGGCGGCCGTTCCTTGCAGCGGCGTATTCACGGCAATACGTTCGGCAAACGACCGCGCGGAAGGGTTGCGGCTCTGCATATCGGGAATGGGGCGGCGACGGCCTAGCAGCGTCTTCGAAACACCAATCTGCCGCACCTCTTCGATGGTGCGATCGATAAACTCGCGAACGCCCGCGTAGCGTTCGAAGTAACGGTGGATGTAAAGCTCCGCCTCCTTGCGATCGATTCCCAATGATTGCGCCAGGCCAAACGGCGTCTGCCCATAAACAATCCCGAAGTTCACCGCCTTGGCCGACCGGCGCATCTCCGGGGTCACCATTGCCGCCTCGACATTCAGCACCTCGGCCGCCGTGCGGGTATGAATATCCTCGTTGTTCCGAAAAGCCTCCACCAGCACCGGATCGCTGGACATGTGCGCCAACAAACGCAATTCAATCTGCGAATAGTCGGCCACCACTAACTCCCATCCCTCTTCGGGAACGAATGCTCCTCGAATCTCACGACCTTCTAGCGTACGGATCGGGATATTTTGCAGGTTCGGATTCGAAGACGAAAGCCGTCCCGTGGCCGCGCCGGTCTGGTTAAATGTTGTATGGACGCGACCCGTTTCAGGACGAATCAACAGCGGCAGCGCGTCAATATACGTGCCCTTCAGCTTTGTCAACTGCCGGTAATCCAACACATGCCGCGCCACCGGGTATTTCGGGGCTAACCCCTCCAGCACATCGGCGGCGGTCGAGATCGACTTGCCTTTGCCGAACTTTACCGGCGTGGGCAAGTTCATCTCCTCGAACAAAACTTTGCCGAGCTGTTGTGGCGAATTGATATTGAAGCTCCTACCTGCCAGCTCGTAAATCTGCTGCGCAAACTTCTCGATGCGCGCGGTCAATCGCTCGGACAACTCGGACAGCACAGCCGTATCCACGCGAATGCCGGTTGCCTCTAACTGCGCCAATACCGGAGCTAATGGAAGGTCGATCTGCTCATAAACCGGCAGCAGTTCTCCCTGCTTTATCTCCGGGCGCAGTTGCTCCACAATGGCGAAGGTGGCTTCCGCCTGCTGCTCCGCCGCCAAATTGAGCTTGCGGTCCAGATAGCGCTCCGCCAACGCCCCCGGCGAGCAGCCGCCCGGGTCGGCATTCACCAGAAACGCATACAGCATCGCGTCGTCGGCTATGTTCTGTGGAGCGATGCCGAGCTTCGCGCACGCCGGCGCAAAAGACTTCGCATCATGGACGGCCTTGGGCAGCTCGCTTGATTCCAACGCCGCCTTTACACCTTCGGCAATCGTGAATGACACCGCACGGCCCTCACCGCGTTTGTAGGATAGGCCAAAAAACGAGTTCGTGAAGTCGAGCGCGACAGCTAAGGGCGTCTCTTCCGGGCGGCCACTCAGCCATTCCGCTACCGCAGCACCATCCGTCAAGGTCCCATAATCTCGAGAAGCGCTATCATCCTCCGGCGGCAACTCTTTTAACAGACTGAAAAACTCCAGCTCCTTGTAGATCGCCTTCAGTGCCGCGCCGTTTGGCCCCTTGGATTTTAGGGCCTCCAATTCCCATTCAACCGGCACCCCGGTTTGGATGGTCGCAAGCTGCTTGCTGAGAACAACCTGGTCGCGATTGTTCTGCAGGCTTTCGCGATACATCTTGCGCTTCACCTCGCCGGTCCGCTCCAATAAGGCGTCGAGCGACCCGAACTCTCCCAGTAGATCGCGCGCGCCCTTATCCCCGATTCCCGGCGCGCCGGGAATGTTGTCGATCGCATCGCCCTTTAACGCCAGCAGGTCCGCTACTTGCGACGGCTTTACGCCCATGAACTGCTCCACCTTCGCCGCGTCATACCACTCGTCGTCCTTCATGGGATTCAGCATGAAAACATGCTCGTTCACCAACTGGAGCATGTCCTTATCACTGGATACGATCACCACCTCCAGGGGATTCGGCTGTTCGCGAAAGGCAATCGCCCCGATCACATCGTCTGCCTCATAGCCCGGAAACTGGAGCACAGGAATCTGCATCGCCTCCAACAAACGGCGCACATAGGGAATCTGCGGCCCCAAATCGGCAGGCATCTCGGCGCGGTTTGCCTTGTATTCGGCATAGCTCTCCGAGCGTATCGTCGGCACACCGCTTTCAAAGATCGCCGCAATGTAATCCGGCTTATACGTCACAATCAACTTCCGCAGCATGTTGTGGAAGATATACACCGCTTCGGTGGACATACCGGTGCTGTTCCGCATCGGCGGAGCGGCACTGCGAGCCCGGGCATGGTAAGCACGAAAGATGAAACCGTAGCTGTCGATAAGAAATAAACGCGAAGCAGGCACTTTCTACAGAATAGAAGGATACTCTGAAAGTGTCCCGCTTCGGCCCTTATTGTGAACTTTCGCTACCCTATTTTTCTCGATCTCACCGGCAAGAAATGCCTCATCACCGGCGCGGGTTTCGAGGTCGCAGGCAAGGTCCGCGCCCTGGTCGATGCCGGTGCCAATGTCACCTACGTCAACCCGGACGCGGAAGAATCCATTCGAGAGTTGGCCGACGAAAAACGATTACTCTGGAAGCCACGCAAGTTTCGCCGGAGTGATTTGAAACATTGTTTTCTGGTGATTACCGATGGTAAAAACAACAGCGTGATTTTTGAACTTGCTGAGAAGCGCGGGGTGCTCTGCAACTCGGTCGATGACCCACCGCGCTGCCGCTTTAGCTTCGGTTCCATACACCGCCAGGGAGACTTAACCATCGCCATTTCTACCAACGGCCAAGCGCCCGCCGTTGCGGTACGACTGCGACAAAAACTGCAACGAGACATCGGCCCGGAGTACGCGGCGCTGCTGGCCATGCTAAAAGTCTTTCGGCCATCGATCACCGCCAGCCTCCCTACCTTCAACGCCCGCCGCGATCTCTGGTATCGCCTCGTCGATTCCAGTGTTCTCGAAGTGCTGAAGAATGGAGAAGTCCAAAAAGCCGGAGAAATCATCTGCAAGTTGATCGAGGAAGCAATTACCGCCTAAATCCGACCCAAAGCGTGGAGATGACGTTCTAAAGCCAAGGCATCCGGCGTTAATGGCAACGCGAACTGTTGCATATCGCTCACCTCATCCAGCGCCTCGAAAAGTGTCATCTTGACCAATGCATAATGCTCCGCATGGAGCAGTTCGCGACCTGCCCGACGCCCGCAATCTACTATCTCCCTTTCCAGCAATCTCACGGTAATGGAGAAATGATGTCGGCGGTCGCGGGTGGCCGAAAAGACATACTCCTTCCCGGATTCCTCTTGGAAAAACTCGCGATAGCCGCGATATACATACTGATACACGTAGCCGGTATCCGCCGAATACGTTTTCGTACGCACGGAGGCAGGTGCTCCCCTTAAATCGGGTGTTCCGCGAATTGTCGAAGGTTTATTGCCGCGCTGAAGCCATTTCCACACTTTCAAACTCTAGGATGCTCTAAAATGGGGAAAGTTTGAACGATTGGATATGACTGTTTGACCTCTCCGACCGTCCTTGAAGCTTCTATCGACAACCGGGCTGCCCTGCGCCGATCAATACTCATTATGCTCTTATGCACCGTCACTGGTGCTTTGGCGCAGATGCTGATTAAGCTTGGCTCCAAGCATCTGGGGGCGCATGTCACGTTGCTGGATGTTGTCCATCATCCCTCACTCTTCTTCCGCTTTGGTTTCGACATGATCGGAAATCCCAAGCTGTTCGGCGGCTATGCCATGTACGGAGTAAATACATTCCTGGTGTCTATCGCATTGAAAGGCCGTGAGCTGTCCCGGCTCTTTCCCATCATGGCGCTGACCTACGTGTGGGTCACCGCGCTCTCTGTGTTTGTCCTCGACGAACATTTAAATGCATTCCGTGTTCTCGGGGTGATCTTTATCGTGGGCGGCGTATCGATTCTTGGCATGAAAGTGCGAGCAAAGGAAGCATGAACACACCGCCGAGCTCTATACTTCTGGTTCTGGTTTCTTCTTTCATCGGTTCATTCGGAGCTGTTTTTCTGAAGCTGGGCGCCGAACGTTCCAAAGGTGGATTAGCGGGGTTGGTACAAAATTATTGGCTGGCCATCGGCATCTGTCTCTACCTGCTCTCCTCGGTTTTTTTTGTCATGGGCATTGCGCAAGGCGAGCTGACAATTCTGTATCCGATGGTCTCCCTCGGCTACATCTGGACCATCATCTGGGCCCGCATTTTCTTCAAAGAACCACTCACCGCCGGCAAGATCGGCGGTCTGGCGATGATCATACTGGGCGTCGGCATCATCAATCTAGGCAAAGCGTAAAAGCCCATCTTCACCCACGGTAAGGAGTCGCGTCGGTTTGTCACACAGCCGCGCCAAGCGTTCGAGCAACGCCCTTGGACCGGAGCTGCGTCTGCGGTGTCTAAATTCCGCTCACAGTGGCCCTAATACTCATACCTGTTTACGATTTTCAGAGCCACAAGAAAAAGCACTATTGCTGTTATGAGTGAAATCGCCATTGCCGGCCACGGCAAGCTGTGGGTCATGAGCGGGGATGCACCTGTTGAATAGCCGAAAACTTTGGCTGAAGGGGGCAGGCTAAAGTGAACAGTGGCCCACCAGGCAAGCCCAGCCAAGCAATAACTTCCGTAGACTTGCCACATCTCGTCCAGAACCGTTGCGATGGCTACTGACATGAAATAAAAACACAGAACGCTGGACAGAGCAGCCAGAAGGAATTTCAAAAGGTCGCTTACTGTTGAGTCGCCTCTCACCAAAGGAAAGAGACTCCAGGCAGAAACGATCATAAACATGACAATGCCAGCAGTTTCGAGCAAGCCCCAAAGCGCTCGTACGGTGAGAAGTCGAAGGCGGCTGACCGGCAGCGAGAGGGTGTAGTGTGTGGACCCGTGAAGGCCCGCTTTCGCTCGAAAAGGAGATTGCGTTCGAATACCCGCCCCGGCAAGATTGATGGCCGCGACAATGGAAATCATTGTTTGTACAAGCATCAGATGGCGGGCGTTCTCTGTCGAATGCAATCCGCCGCCTTGTTCGCCCATCAAGATCGTCACTAGAGCAGCGCCCAGCATCAACGAGAAGCGCCATCGAGTTTCTAGCCAAGCTTTCCTCCACAGCATTTATATCTCCCTCGCATGTTCCAAAAATATTTCTTTTAATGCCACCGAAGTGACCTCGACGGCAGCGCCTGGTAAGGATCGAGCCTGCTGTACCAGAGCGCTCGCATTACTACTGATCAATAGCGATAAAGCCCTGCCTTCTTGGGTCACGCGCTCGACGCCATCCAACCATGGAATTGGATCTGCTCGGTTTTCAGGGAGGACGATGTTCACTCGCCGATAGCGCCCTTTTAAATCGTCGAGCGTACCGCTGACGACACTTCGGCCGTGCTCCACAATCGTGATGTGGTCAGCAATTTGCTCCACCTCGTGGAGTTGATGGGAAGAAAAAAAGATCGTTGTTCCTTCAGTGGCCGAAAGTGAAACCAGTTCCCGAAGTAGCTCTTCGACCGATACCGGATCGAGCCCGTCCGTTGGTTCATCCAAGATCAGCAACTCGATGCCGCGCGCGATAGCCAGCAGAAGTATGAGCTTCGATCTCATGCCTTTGGACAAATCGGGAATCTTCTTGTCGAGAGGAAGGTCAAATAAGCGTCTGTAACGCTGCTCCAGATCCTCGCGCCAGTGAGGGAAGAACGAGCGGGTGAACTGAATGACCTGCCTGATTGTCATGTAGGGGTAAAGCTCTTTGTCTTCCGTGACGAACCCAATCCGTTGGCGAACCCGCACTCCGTTTGCCGGATCCGACAGGGACACTCCGAGTACGTTAACACTCCCGCGATCTGGTTGGAGAATCCCCATCAGCAGCTTCATCGTGGTAGTCTTTCCGGCTCCGTTGCGGCCCAGAAAGCCGTAGATACTGCCAGGGGGCACACACAGATCTAAACCAGTCAGCGCCGGGCGGCCCTGAAAAAATTTATATAGGCCAACGGTTTCAATCGCAAGATCAACCATGGCTCACCGCCTCTGCATCCTCTGCCCGCGCCAGTGCCAGTTCGTTCTCCATGAAACGCCGAATTTCCTCTTCGGAAAGCCCAAGCGCGAGAAGACGTTCCACCGCATTCTGGATAATGGTCCGGGCTTTTCCAAAGCTTTTATTTGGCTTCGGCAAGGTGCGCAGTACAAAGGCGCCCGCCCCATGCTTGACTTCGATCACGCCAGCGTGCTCCAGTTCCCGGTAGGAGCGAGCCACCGTATTGGGATTGATCACAAGATCTTCGGCGATCTTCCGGATAGTGGGAAGCTGCTCCCCGGGGCGCAAACCTCCCAGATCGATTGCGTGTTTCACTTGCTCGATCAGTTGCAAGTAAAGCGGAACTCCGCTCGATGGATTCACACGAAACAGCATTCTAAAGTGTATAGTCAAATAATACACTATACTATCGAGACGCGTAAAGCGTACGGGTCGAGCCTGCGTCGCTGTACCAAAAACGGGCCCGCAATGGTCCTTTAGGAACTCCTGTGTTTCGCATGTTTTACAGATCGAAAACGGATGGGCAAAACCGACCCTTTATGGCACACTGTGATATGGCTTCGCGACGACAGCCAAATTGCGAGGTGATGCGCCGTGCCCGTTGGCTGGAGCTTCCGACGAGCACGCCACGGTAGTAGCCTCATTTTTCGAAGGTAAACTCCATGAGCCCGAAGAAGTCTTGTTTGCACAAGATGAAGAGGGTGCAGTTTGCGCTTCCGCCGAACTCTCAATACGAGTTGATTTACCTGACTTTCAAGGAAAGCGTACGTACGGGATTTGTCAAAGGACTGTATGTCTCTCCTGGGTCCCGTAGAAGCAACGTTGCCAAAACACTACTGCAAGCTTCCTGCAACTGGGTCCGCCGGCAACGATGCACATGTTTGCCGGCGACCGCGCAGATCAACTTATCATCGACCGAAGCTTCTCGGAGGCTGAGACGCTAACCGCCGGGCCGGTCGTGCCGTTCGAAGCTGCCGTCGAACGCTGTTTCGGGTTGATTACTCAATCGGCGATTCGTCGTGGCAGCTTCCGCAGCGTCGGCGATCTCATCACTCGCATCCAGCAATTCATCGAGCATTACACCCACCGCTGCCGGCCTTTTGCCTGGACCGCTACCGCCGACTCCATCTTTCAGAAACTTGCTCGCCTATGCTCATCTGTCGCTGGGACAGGACAGCACACTTGGGAAGAATGGAAGAGAATAGATAAGCGCGGAGATAAGTATGTTTGCTGTGATGGGAATTACGGGACAGGTGGCGGCGCGGTCGCCCGAAATTTATTGGCAAATGGGCAGAATGTGCGGGCCGTCGTCCGGGATGAACGTGCAGTTGCTGGATACCGGCCACTTCGCGTTAGAAACGCATGTCGTTGAGATTGCTACGGCCATGCGACAGTTCCTTCATGCAAACACCAAGGAGAACATATGACACCCGCACGACTTTCCACATCGTCCGCAGCTTCCCCCGAAGAATACGACCTCGTCATCCTTGGCAGCGGCGAAGGTTCGAAGTATGTTGCCTGGACCCTCGCCGGGCAGGGCCAACGGGTCGCAGTGATCGAGCGCAAGTACATCGGCGGCTCCTGCCCGAATATCGCTTGCCTGCCAAGCAAGAACATGATTCACAGCGCCAAGGTCGCCTCTTACTTTCAGCGGAGCGAAGAATTCGGCATTGCGAAACAAGGCTTTAAAATCGACATGTCCGTCGTGCGTGATCGCAAACGCAAGATGGTGACAGGGCTCGTCGACATCCACCTCGACAATTTCAACAAGAGCGGTGCGGAGCTGGTGCTCGGCTCGGGATGTTTTGTCGCACCGAAGATCCTTGAAGTGGCCCTGCACGACGGAACGACGCGCTGGCTTCGTGGAAAGAATGTAATCCTTGGCACTGGAACGCGTGCCACACTGGATGCGACCCTCGGCCTTGTCGAATCACAGCCGCTGACTCACATCGAAGCGTTGGAACTGGATGAGGTCCCCGCACATCTGCTTGTGGTGGGCGGAGGCTACATCGGGTTGGAACTCTCGCAGGCCATGCGACGCTTCGGCAGTCGTGTGACGGTCGTCGAACGGAACCACCGGTTGGTACACCGTGAAGATGAGGATGTCGCAGAAGGACTGCGGTGTCTCTTTACGGACGAGGGCGTCGAACTCGTTCTGAACGCAAAGATCGAACGCGTTTCGGGCGAGTCCGGCAAATCGGTCGAGATCACATTCGAGCAGGATGGAGTCAGGAAGACATTGCAGGGTTCGCATCTTCTGGTTGCCACGGGGCGAACACCCAATACAGACGGAATCGGGTTGGACCTGGCTGGTGTCGAGCTAACGGAACGTGGTTACGCCAAGGTGAACGAACGGCTCGAAACAACGGCGCCGGGCGTTTGGGCAATCGGTGAATCCGCCGGCAGTCCGCAGTTTACGCACATTGCGTTTGATGACTTCCGCGTGATTCGCGACAACCTGACCGGTGGGAATCACGTCACAACAGGCAGGCAGGTTCCGTTCTGTATGTTCACCGACCCGGAGTTTGCACGCATTGGTCTAAGCGAGATCGAAGCGCAGGAGCAAGGTCTTTCCTATCGCTTGTTCAAAGTGCCGATGGCCGCAGTATTACGCACGCGCACGTTGTCGGAAACACGCGGATTTCTGAAAGCGCTGGTCGAGGTGAGTAGCGACCGCATTCTGGGCTTCACCGCGTTCGGTGTAAATGCTGGCGAAATTATGGCTTCCGTGCAGATCGCCATGATCGGGGGCATGCCCTACACGGGATTGCGTGATGCCATCCTAACGCACCCGACACTGCTGGAGGGGCTTATCGTGCTTTTTTCTTCAGCTCCATCGACACATTCGCCAGAGGCGTTCACCGTATAAAATCGGTTCGCTATCGATGCAATCAGCTGAGGTGAGGAAGACAGAATGGACAAACTGTTGGTGGAACAAATGCCAGGTTATACCTATGGAACGGACGCCGTTGCTCCCTCTCCTATTACGCTGCGGGAGCTGGAGGCCTTGAAGGTGACCTTTGGCTTCACCGACGAAGATCATCGTTATCTGTTGTTGGCCGGCGAGGTGCTTCAAAGCCAAACGCGGGAGATCGTCCAGCATTGGCGCAGCGGCATCATCTTGAACATTCCCAATCTGGCGAGGCGCTCCCGCTCGCCGGAAGGGGAGCCGCTGCCGGATTATCTTGCTAAGAGCAACCTTCGCTTTCAGCAATGGATCCTCGACACATGCATGCGCCCCTATGATCGCGACTGGCTCAACTATCAGCAGGAAATCGCGTTGCGTCACACGAGTCTGAAGAAGAACAAGACCGATGGCGTGGAATCGACCTCGCACGTCCCGCTGCGCGATATCATCGGGTTCATCGCCGTCATCAACGAGACCATCAAGCCGTACCTCAGGGCGAATGGGCACTCCGAAGAGAACGTGAACAGGATGCATCTGGCATGGTGTAAGTCCATGCAGCTGCAGATAGCCTTGTGGGCAGGCCCTTATGCCGACGCGAAGCAAGCTTCCAACGAGTGGTAGTCCGCAACCCACGCCGGTCGTCAGCGAGTGGATGGTCTGATTTAGGGAGAAAATATGCGCGCCTACGTTGTCGAACAAGCCGACGGAGCTTTTACACTTGTCGGTCGTCCTCAGCCGCGCCCCGGTAAGGGCCAGGTGGTGGTGCGCGTCCATGCGAGTGGAGTAAATCCGCTCGATGCTAAGATACGCGCCGGCAAGGCCGCACACGCTAAACAGCCGCTGCCCGCAGTATTGTGTCTGGACGTGGCGGGTGTGGTGGAAGAAATCGGGGCTGGCGTTTCGGAGTTTCATCCGGGAGACGAAGTGTACGGCATGGTTGGCGGCGTCGGAGGTCTGCAAGGCACCCTGGCCGAGTTTGTGATTGTCCATGCAGCATTGCTTGCTACAAAGCCGAAGACGCTCTCCATGCGCCAAGCTGCTGCCTTACCCCTCATCACGATCACGGCATGGGAAGGTCTCGTCGATCGCGCGAAAGTGCGCACTGGACAAAAGGTTTTGGTGCACGCCGGGGCAGGCGGCGTGGGACACGTCGCCGTGCAGATCGCGAAAGCATTCGGGGCGGAAGTCTTCGCTACCGTTTCTCCGGAGAAGGCAGGAATTGCGAAGCGCTTCGGCGCAACGGCGATCGACTATCGTGCCGTGAGTCCAGAAGATTATGTTTCAGAGTGCACGAGTGGGGAAGGTTTCGATATCGTCTATGACACCGTCGGTGGTGCGACGCTTGATGCCTCGTTTATCGTCGTCAAGCGATACACAGGCCATGTTGTCAGTTGTCTGGGGTGGGGCACGCATGCTCTTGCACCGCTCTCGTTCCGCGGCGCGACGTACTCTGGAGTCTTCGCACTTATGCCGCTCCTTACCGGACAAGGACAGCTTCATCACGGCGAAATTCTTCGTGAGGCTGCAAAGCTAGTAGAGGAGGGAAAGCTGTTGCCGTCGTTGAACGAGCACCGATTCGGAGAGTCTGACATCGCCGCGGCATTCGCAATGGTGGAGACGGTTCAGATTGGCAAAGTGGTTGTTGAATTCGATAAACCGTGCTTTTGACTAAAAATAGGTGGTGTGGTTGCATTTTGCAAGATTTCTGGTATGCGGTTGTGCCGGTGGTCATTGCCGGATTGTCAGGAATGGAGGCAACTGGGACGGCAGAAATCGTGCCAATAGCAGAACGAAGAACGCGAGCAGAAGCAGACTTCTACTTCACCACATGAGTACGCCAAGTGTCCGCGAACATGGTGAAAGCACTCGGCGCTTGTCGGCGAACCACCATCTTCAATAAATCCCCGACAAACCAAGCGAGAAACAGCCAAGTCACCCAAGTCTTCGCTACATTGCCGAAGAACTCCGGCAAAACAAACTGAGCGACGAAAAGCACAAACATCACCAGCGCTTCCCACCAGGCGAAGTTCATGTTGGCAAGGAAGATCAATCCCAGCGCGCTTTGGGCGATCGTGAGCAGCAACTCTCCGCGTTGCTCTCCATCCAGGGAAAGCGTCCACAGCGCTCCGTGGCTCATTGATAAAACAATGGGCAGCATGGCGATCAACAGCGTCCATTGATTGATATTGCTGGAAGCAATATTCATCAATCCGACGGAAGCTTTTCCCTCCTGCCGCGCGAAGTAGAAGGTAGAAGCAAGCTCCGGAAACTCCGAAACCACCGGTGCAAACCACTGAATGATGACGAAGCTGGGAATGCCTAGCGCGCCTGCCGCTGCTACTAGGCTTCCTAGAAATGGTTCTGCTGTGAGATAGATGAGTCCGCCACCTACTAAGAAGCACACTGTAATTGCCAAGATCCGCCAATGTTTTGGAGCACGAACAATGCTTCGTGGCACCTTCTCCAACTCATCGATGTTCTCCTCTTGCTCTGGCGGCAGCCTCGTTAATAAAAGCAAGTAGGCCGCGTAAATGACCACCAGGACCACTGCATCGTAGATCTGCAATGTTCCTTTGCGCCAGATAAAAACGGCGTAAAGCAGCGGCAAAATGAGGCCAATTACTTCAACGCTCTGCTCGGTTTTAAGCTGAATGTATTTCAACGGTTGCTTCGTGCGTTTGCGATGAGTAATAGCGGCCGTCAAGTAAATTATCGGCCACGCCAGCCCGGTCAGCAGCCGCAAAGCACCGGTCAAGTTTGCCAGCAACAGATCGGTTTGTTGCTTCCAGGCAAGAACTGCCTCCACGGCAAACTCAGGAAGAACCTGCAGCAACGCGAGAATGGCAAGGGCAAAACCCTGCGCCACAAAAAACTGCGCCGACTCGGCGCCCCAGGCGATCAGTACGGAGGCGATTAGAATGCATGGCGCGGTCCAAAGTACGGCCCATGGACTCGCCGCGTTCAATTGCTCAGCGGCGAACAGAAGAATAAAGAGAGAAGGCAACGTCTTAAACAAAGGCAACGTTGTCATTCATTTCCTTAGCGAATGGAGCGCTCGCTGAGGGCAGCGCAATGGAAGAATGCTTCTCGAAGAGCGGAGATTTTTCAGGAAAATCGGTCCGGTAATGCCCGCCGCGACTCTCCTCGCGGGCCAACGCTGCTGTCGCGATCAAAGACGCCACCTGATGCACATTGCGTAATTCGAATTCGTCACGGTCTAAAGAGCTACATTCTTCCATACGGCGTGATTGTAGTTTTTTGAGCGCCGCACCGAGCTCAGGACCGTTGCGAAGAACGCCGCACGAGTTCCAAGCCAATGCGCGCAGCTCCCGTTCGCTGATGGCCGGCACTAAAACGGGAGACACGCTGTACGGCTCCCCTGCAGCAGCGGGTAACTCGTCAAGAAACGACATGGCCTTTCCTGCCCTGCCGCCGAACACCACGCCTTCCAATAGTGAGTTACTTGCCAAGCGGTTTGCGCCATGGACGCCGGTGCAAGCAGCCTCGCCTGCTGCGTATAAACGCGGAATGCTCGTCGCACCGTGGAGATCGGTTCTTATGCCACCCATCGCGTAATGGGCCGCAGGACGCACCGGGGCAGGCATCGTCTCTAAATCGACGCCATAGCGCAAACAGGTTTCGTAAATGCGTGGAAAACGGCTTTTGACGAAGCCGGCGGGTAGATGAGTGAGGTCGAGAAAAGCGCTTTGTTCACCACTGCCGCGAGTCTCCATTACGATAGATCGGGAAACTACGTCGCGCGGAGCAAGTTCCTTCAAGGGATGATAACGCTCCATAAAACGATCGCCGCTTGCATTACGCAGATAAGCACCCTCGCCGCGCAACGCCTCGCTCAGGAGAAAGCGCGGAGCAGACGGAATATACAGCGCAGTCGGATGAAACTGAACAAATTCGATATCGGAGATCACTGCCCCGGCTCGATAGGCGCAGGCCACTCCGTCACCGGTTGCCACGTCTGGATTCGTGGTGTTCTCAAACACGCGACCCAAGCCCCCGGTGGCGAGCAACACACCGCGTCCTTCCACGTGAATCCCCGAAGCGGACTTCGAGTCGAACAGCGAAACGCCGGCGGCAGCGCCGTCTCTCATCAGCAAATCGGTCACTGCGGTGAAGCTCTGAAAGATGATGTTCTCCAGCGATCTCGCGTGCTGGTAAAGAGAACGCACGATCTCGCGTCCGGTGGAATCGCCGTTAGCATGGAGCACACGATTCCGGCTGTGCGCCCCTTCACGGGCGAACAACAATGCCGATCCGTTACGGTCGAACAAAGTGCCCCAGTGAATCAACTTCTCGATTGCCAGCGGGCCTTCTTCCACTAAGGTGCGCACCGCCGCGAAGTCGCACAAGCCATCGCCGGCAACTAAAGTATCTTGTTCATGCAACGTCACCTCGTCGTCGTCGCTGAGTGCCACGGCGATGCCGCCTTGCGCATACTCGGACGAAGACTCACGCAGGCTGTCTTTTGCAATGACAAGAACACGTCCGGAAGAGGCCAACTCGATCGCGGCGCGAAGACCGGCCACACCAGCTCCTACTACGATGAAATCGGTGCGAATGCGTTGAATAGAGGACCTTATAAAGACATGGTACAACGGGAGTTCATGCCGACGTTCCCTGTCCAAACTGCCCTGCGCAACTATGACAGCGTAGTAGAACGAGGCATCCTGCGCCGTGTCGGCGAGTTTATCCCTTCAAGTGTCGGCAGGATTTTCATCGTCACTACTCCGGATGTTTGGGAACTTCACGGACAAGCGCTACAGTCTCAGCTTAGAAACGCAGATGCTTCCGTGCTTTTCTTTCCCGGTGGCGAGAAAAACAAGCGAATGGCAAACGTCGAGGAACTAGCCGAGCAAATGGTCACGCAAGGGGCCGACCGCGCCAGTCTACTCATCGGCTTTGGCGGCGGCATTGTGACCGACGTAAGCGGCTTTCTTGCCGCTATTTTCATGCGCGGCGTTCCGGTGATTCAAATTCCTACCACATTGCTGGCGCAAGTAGATGCGGCAGTGGGGGGCAAAACAGGGGTCAACCTTCTCAGCGGGAAAAATCTGATCGGAAGTTTCCATCAACCACTTGCCGTTTTGATCGATCCCGATGCACTCCAAACACTACCCAAGCGAGAGTACCGGGCAGGACTATTCGAGGTGATCAAGTGCGGCATCATCGGAGATCGATATCTCTTCGATATGCTTGAAGCTCGTGCGGAGGAAGTCTTGTGCATGAAGCCGGAGCTAGTGGACGAGATCGTTGCAGCAGCGGTAAAGCTGAAGGCCGAAGTGGTTTCCGCCGACGAGCGAGAGAGCGGGCTCCGAAGAATATTGAACTTCGGACATACCATCGGTCACGCCATTGAAGCCGAAACTGGATATATCCGCTTCTTGCATGGAGAAGCTGTGGCACTCGGGATGTTGGCGGCTACGCGGTTGGCCGAATTGCTGGGGTTATTAGGGAGCAGCGAGGCCATCCGCATTCAAAAAACAATCTGTGCTTATGGACCGATACCCCCTGCGGATGATTTAAGCCGCGATGCGCTGCTGCGCCGCCTCGGTAGCGACAAAAAAACTGTGAAGGGCACCGTACACTTTGTGCTGCCCACCGCTATTGGCCAAGTGAAGATTGTACCGGGCTTGGAGACGGGCATCATTCGGCAGGCTATGACCGAATCACTGCACACGATCCTGGTATGAACAAGATGCACGGCCCGGCTGTCGGCACCACTCCACCGGGAACCACTAACGAAGAGCAGGCTTCCAGGTGGGTGCAGGATATGTTCGTCGGAGTTGCTCCGAACTACGACCGGCTCAATCATATTCTTTCCTTCAACATCGACCGATTATGGCGTAGACGTCTCATGCGTCGGCTCTCGCCGGTGCTCGAACGTCCGGATGCGAAAGTTCTCGATCTATGTTGCGGCACCGGCGATGTTCTGCTCGATTTTCAAGCCGTCAGCGCCAATGTAATTCTCGGTGCCGATTTTTGCCATCCGATGCTGGTGACAGCGGGCCAAAAGGCCCGAGCCAAAGGTTTTCAAGCCCCGCTATTCGAGGCCGATGCTTTACGGATGCCCATCGCGGACGAGGCGTTAGACGCAATAGCTGTTTCGTTTGGGTTTCGCAATTTGGTGAGTTATCGTGGGGGTCTCGAAGAGTTGCTTCGTATGCTAAAACCCGGCGGAACGGCAGCCATCCTGGAGTTCTCTCATCCGAAAAAAGCGTTTATGAAGGCGTCCTATGGCCTTTATTCAAGCTTTCTTTTGCCGGTTGTCGGCAGGGTGTTGTCGGGTTCGACGGAAGCGTACCAATATCTGCCAGACTCAATCAAAAAGTTCCCTGAAGCCGAAAAACTAAGAGAAATGATGGTGACAGCAGGGTTCACCCATGCAGGATACGAACTACTAACCGGCGGAATCGCGGCCCTGCATATTGGACGAAAGTGACGTAGCTGCCTTAGTTAGATGTTGAATTGCCAACCGCAGTTGGGAGGCAACATCTGGTTGAGACACAATCGATGAGGCGTTTGCCGGTTTACCTGAGAGCGTGATGGTGAGTGAGGCGTCGGTAACGACATGGGCGTTCATCGCCGTAAGCGTTTCCACTAGCGCAGGTCGTATGTATGCCGAAAGCGGCGACGCATTGATAATCGCGACCGGCTTTTCAGAGAATTCCCCGCTTCTGACTACCCAATCAAGTGCGTTTTTAAGCACTCCCGGGATGCCATGAGCATACTCGGGACTCGAGATCAGTACCGCATCTGCGTCTAGTAAAGCCGTACGAAATTTCGCAACCATCGGATGCGCTGGTTCTTCATCGAGCTCCGGATTGAAGTAAGGAAGGTCATCGAGTTCACCAAATATTGGAACTTGCACTTCAGAAGGAACTATCATCGACACTGCTTGCAGCAGCATTAAATTCGACGAAGCTGAACGCAAGCTTCCACAAATCGCAACTATCCTCATGAGAGCTTATAACGAAATGAGCTCGGGTGTTTTAACTTCTTCATCAGGGAAAAAACCGGATTCTTCACTGGAGTTCTCCAAATCGAGAAAGCGCGTGTCCAGCAGCCGTCCTGTTTCTACTTTGCCCATGGCAGAGAGCAGAGTTTCTTTCAGAAACGGATGTTCCTTTTCGATCTCTCCGAACATATCTCGCAAGGAGCGCCGGACCGTACCGGTTTTCTGTGAACACCCGCAAGGAATCACGGGTGCCTGCAAACTAGCGGCGAAGGCGCGGGTGTGGTCTTCCGTGACATAGACCAGCGGTCGGATGAGGCGAAATTCCCGCTTGCTCGACCAAGTCGCCGGCGGAAGCGCGCTGAGACGCCCCGTAAACATGGCGTTGCGAAGAAATGACTCACAAAAATCGTCCGCAGTATGGCCGAAAGCGATCACGTTGGCCTGGAGACTACGGGCGACCTCGTAGACGGCGCGGCGACGAAAGCGGCTACAAAGATCACAGCCGTGGTTTGGCTGCTCAGTGAGCAACCGCAAGGAGGGGCGGTCTTCCACGTAGGTCCAGTCGACGCCTCGATCCCGGAGAAAGGCGCCGAACGGCTGGATGGGTGCTAGGAATTTGCCTTGTTCAATCGTAAAAGCGCAAACGGAAAAATTGATCGGTGCTCGTTTCTGCAGAAGAAGAAGCGTCTCCAGCAAGGTAACGGAATCTTTGCCTCCCGATAAACCGACCGCCACCCGGTCGCCATCGCGAATCATGCGAAAACGTCCGATAGCCTCCCCAACTTTGCGGAGAATTGACTTTTGAAGATCCACTTACATATCAGGATAACGTTTTCGGCATTTTATACGTCGGGTAGTTAGTCCTTCTACAATAAACATGGTTGTGTACAGACCTTTTTTGTTCTTTTTCCTTCTCCCATTGGCAGTGTTGGCGCAATACCCTGCGGTGGATTTGCTTGCCGTAGCGGCTCAGCAACAATCGGATGCAAGCGGCGTGTCCGGATCGATTGACGGTCGAGTGACGAACGGTCAAGGCGGAGACGGGATTGCCGGCGTGACCATTCGGCTAGCACCCATGCGGGCTTCGCGCTCCGGCGCGACACAAGACGCAAAGACGACGACGGCGGCTGACGGCAGTTTCCATTTCGATTCCGTCTCGCCTGGAAGCTATTTTGCGATCGCCGAAGGAAAGGGATTTGTAGGGAGCGGATCGAGGGCGGTATTGCGGCCGGTATCGGTTTCGGCCGGGCAGCAAGTTGCCAGTATCAACATGGCCCTGACGCCGCAGGCAACGATCAGCGGCAAAGTGGTTGACGAGGACGGAAACGCTCAGGGTGGCGTGCGGGTTGAGGCGTTTACCGAACATTTGATTCGGGGCAACCGACAGTTGTACCGGGTCTCGCAGGCAACGACGAGCCCGGCGGGAGAGTACAGTCTGGCGGGTCTTCCTCCGGGCAAATTTTACTTAACAGCCGAGCTCCAGCAAAAACCCGGAAGCGAAGCTGATTCCGCTCAGGAGAAAGGCACTAAGACGAAGACGGCCGGCAGTACGAAGGCCGAAGAACCTGCCGGGGAGTTAGTTCGAACGTACTACCCAAAGTCTTTGGACTTCGACAGTGCGGGAACGGTAGATGTTCAATCCGGCCAGGATTTTTCCGGCACCACCATTCAAATGCGGCGAGTGCTGACCCATCATTTACAGGGTAAGGTGGAGGGTCTCAGTGCGGCGGCGCTGCAGAAAGACGCGTTGTTTTTGGCGCCTCGCAATGGGGTGCAGGCGGCTAGTTTTGGGCGCCGAACAAAATTCGGGGCAGATGGAAAATTCGATTTTTCCGGCGTTGTGCCGGGAGAATACACCCTGCGACTGGTGGGGATGGATACGACGGCACCGCAAACTTCGCGTTTCCTGTCTCGCCGGCACTTGCTGGCGCGGCAGGATGTAGAAGTGGGAGCAAGCGATGTGGAAGGGGTGAACTTCGCTGTACCTCCTCCGATTGTTTTGGCCGGGCGGGTGACGGTAGACGGAGTGAATAAGCCAAATTTTTCTCAAGTGCATATCACCGTGGCCCCGGCACCAAACGATTTTGCCTACGGCAGCTTTCAGAACGTCCAGGCGGGAGCAGACGGTTCGTTCAGTCTAGAAAACCTCAGTCCGGCAAAGTATGTGGTGCATGCAGTCGGCGGTCCTCCAGGCACTTACCTCAAGAACTTGACATTTAACGGCCAGGATCTTCTCAGCCAAGAAATGGACTTGTCCCAAGGCGGCGGAGGTGAGTTGATTGCCGCATTTCATGCCGGAGTGGGCGAGGTGGATGGGACAGTGCAGAGTAGCGGGCAAACAAGTCGTATTCCGTTAGCTTCACCGACCGGCGGTCAAGCCGCTTCCCCATTTCCCATGGTGATTCTGGTGCCAGAAAATTTGGCGCCTGACGGAACTGGATGGCTGATCGGGGCGGTGCAGGCGACGGGTAATTTCGCTATACAAAACGTGCGTCCGGGACGCTACACGGCTTTCGCAGTGGAGCATTTCGACGGAAATATCTGGCAAAATCCTGAGTTTTTGAAAGACATACGAAGCGAAGGCATCGGCGTGGACGTAGGCGAAAACGATCGCCGACAGATTCAATTGTCTACCCTTTCCAACGATCAAATTCAGCAGACTTCAGCACGAGCGAGCATACAGTAGCGAACTTTCGACGGACGTTTCTCGTCTTTAAACTGGAGGACGAAATGTATTGCAGTAATTGTGGAAACGACATTTCCGGCGATTTTAAGTTCTGTCCGCAATGCGGTACAGCGGCGGGAGAAACAGGCGGCTCGACCACTCCGTATCGAAAGCCTAGCCGGGCATTTTTCCGGCTGAGAGAAGACCGGAAGGTTGCGGGAGTTTGCGCCGGCATCGCACAGTATCTGAACATCGACGTGACATTGGTCCGCGTGTTGATCGTTTGCCTATCGATCTGGCCACCTGTGGTTGGATTGGTGTTCTACCTCATTTGCTGGATTGTGGTTCCGAATGAGCCGCTTCTGCTGACACCTGCGGTCGACCGGGCAGCTAACTCGGCATCGAACGCGACA
Organism: Bryobacteraceae bacterium; assembly: GCA_965219315.1. GTDB lineage: Bacteria > Acidobacteriota > Terriglobia > Bryobacterales > Bryobacteraceae > Bog-105. The sequence continues at coordinate 1,298,883 of CBDCNB010000001.1, forward strand.
GTCCTTTAAGAATCCGCTCGACGGCGTCCGAGCCGGTACCGATTTTGGCTGCGAGCGACGAGGGCGCGCCCGCCTTGTATCTGCCGCGATCCCGCCAGCCTCTCTCTCGCCCGCGAGTTACCCGCAGCCGCTACCGCCAGTGGGTCATCGACATCCGAAAGCTCCAATTCCTCCGGGATCGGTTTACCGGCGGCTTGCAGTTCGGCTGCTTGAATGACCGGCTTGGCTTTCTCGATTAAAATGGTGGAAAGACCCGCCATCATCGGCAAGTAAAACTGATAGGCAATGGCGTCGAACAGGAAGTGAAGGCACATCACGCAGAGGGCAAGAAGCATGCAGAGGGATAGGCTACGTATTTCTTCCAACTGCAAGCGTTTGGCTGCTTTATTGACTTTCAACAGAGCACGGAGGCAGTAGCCGAGCGTTGCCACGAAGAGAATGACGCCGATAAAACCGGTTTCGCTCGATACCTGGGCATAGGAATTATGGGGTGCAATCCAAACCTCCTTTTGCCCTTTACTGTCTTCCAGCGCTGTCGAGGAGGGGATAAAGGCACCCATGCCGACGCCGAAAATAGGGTGCGTCAGGGTCAACTCGATGGCTTCATCGAGCTTTTGGCGGCGCTCGTCACCAGACAATCGAGCCGATTGCGCCGCGGCACTGGTGTCGTCGGACGAGAATAGAGTCGAATAGCGATCCATTTGCTCCTGGCTGATCGATCCTATGCCGACGATGACGGCAATCGCGCCGACAATCGCCATTTTGAACTTGGCACCTGAGGAAACGCGGAGAAAAGAAACAGTGAAGATCACGCCGAGCATGATCAATCCGGAGCGCGATGCGGTCTTGAGCGAAAGCTGGAGGGCGAGAAGTACTACCGCCGCGAGAGCAATTTTCCAAGCGATTTTTTTTCGTGAAATGAGGAGCAATAGAAACGGCAGCCCCACCACGAGGTGAAAGGCTACCTCATTGGAGTTTGCTAAGCTTCCGAAGCCACTCAACCGGCCGCCGTCGTACCATCCGTACTTCACGATGAGCAGCGTGGAGGCGACGGCACCGAAACCGAGGGCGGTATAAATCTTGCTGACGACATTCAAGCTGGGAGTGAGGCCAACAATAATGAGGTAACAGGCCAACGACTTCGACCATGTGTTGACCAGCTCCCCCAAGCTGGCGCTTTTCCAAGAACTGAACGGTAGAGTGACCATGGCCCAGGCGGTGAAAGCCAGAAGAAGCATTCCAGCGGGGATTTTAGCAGCTTGCGCGAAGGTGCCCTTTGCAAATACAAAGAACAAACCCACCACCGAGAGCACGAGCATGATGAACAAATTACGCCCGGTGATCTCCGTCAAAATCTCGAAAGACCGGGAAAACATGAGAAAGGCGTAGATGATGACCACCTTAACGGCCAAGCCGCCTAGTTCTCTGGTTTGACTAGGAGCGGCCGCGAAACTCGCGGTGGAGGCCGGGTTGGCTTGGGACGTTGCCATGTAAACGTGCTTCCTTTATTTTCCGATGGTTGGAGGCAAACAGCAACCTCACACACCCTCTTGGATACTTATCGGCCTTTTTTGCCCCAAACTGTAGTAAATAAGAAAGATTAAATTTAGTTCGGCTTAGGACCGGTATCGAGCATGGTTTCAAATTCGCGGGTGACGGCGTCCCACGAAAACTCGCGCGATACTAAGTTCCAGGCTTCTTCGGCCATGCCTTGGCGGCGATCGGCATCCGCCAAGAGATCTACGCAGCGACGGGCGAAGAGTGCCGGAGTGTCGGCAATTGCGATATGCCGGCCATCGGTGACGGGGAGCCCTTCGGCTCCGACGGTGGTGGAGACGACGGGCAGTTTGGCGGCCATGGCTTCGAAGATTTTCAGGCGGGTACCACCGCCAATGCGCAACGGGACGATAGAGACGGCACTGCCCCAAAGATAGGGACGAACGTCGGGAACGGTTCCGGTGACGACGATGCCCGGGTCCTGCCGAGCGAGCTCCTGAATGGCAGGGCTGGGGCGACGCCCGGCGATGGCGATACGGCAGTGCGGGCGTTCCTTGCGGATAAGAGGAAGAATTTCACCGGTAAAAAATTTCACGCCATCAATGTTCGGCAGCCAATCCATGGAACCGACAAAGATGAGGTCGGCTTTTGTTTCCGGGTTCGGGGGCGGCGCGAAGTAGCCGATGTTCACGCCGGTTTGGACAGCCGGGACATTCTTCACTCCGAAAAGGCTTTGCATGGTTTGGCTATCGACGGAGGAGACAGCAATTACTTTTCCTGAGCGAAGGCAAACGTTGCGCTCAAACGACTCCATGCGGCGGGCTTGCAGGTTGAAGTAGACGCGTTTGGCGCGATTGGTGGCTTGCTCGACGTGACGCCGCCAAATGACCGATTCGACGTTGTGCTGGAAGAGCACGGCGCGGCCGATATCGGGAATGTTGAGGGCGGGAAAAAGAAAGTCGCAGACCAGGCTATCGAATTTGTCTCGCGCCAAAAGAAACTCGATTTGGCGCTTCATGCGATCGGACGTATATCGCTTGACCGAGACCGGCAAGGGAAGAACCAAACCGGACAACAATTGTCCTGCGAAACGAACCGACCGGCGGGGCGGCACTTTGTGCGGAACGGCGTAGGCACGGGAACAGTATTCGGAGCTCCGCTTAAAGCCTTCAGGATTTTGACCGTCATCGAAAGCGACATAATGCACTTCGTGCCGTTGATGGAGGCACTTCAGCATTTCCAGGGTACGAATCTGGCCGCCGCGATTGGTGGGGTGGAGGAAATCCGACTTCACCCAGAGAATTTTCATAAGGACGCGGGAACGGCTTCCATCGGCGAGGCCATGACGCCATCCATCCAACGGTCGCGGCGTCCGGTGAGGAACAGATCACCCCAAAGCTGGAGGTTGAGCAGGCGCCAGAGGCGGTCGGTGGCGTCTTCTTGCTGCGACAGATGGCGGCCGATCAGATTTTCCAAGGCGGCTTTATCGACAATCGACGAAAGGAAGCCATTTTTATCACGCAAGGCAGCGTAGAGCGGCTCGGCGCGACGGTCGAGCAGCCAAGACCGGATAGGAGTGGGAAAACCCATTTTCTTGCGGTGAACAATGTCGTGCGGGAGCAGATCTGCCACGGCGCGTTTAAAGATATATTTTTGCGTTTTTCCGTGAATCTTTAGTGAATCGGGGATGGTGGTGGAGAATTCGACCAGCGTGTGGTCGAGCAACGGCACACGGCTTTCGATGGAGCAGGCCATACTCATCCGGTCTTGCTTCATAAGAAGAGCGACAAGATAGGTTTTTTGATCGGCGTAGAGCATGCGGGAGAGCAAACTGCTTTCCTTCCGTCGATTCCAGTAATGGAGATAGTTGCCGTAGACGGCATCGGGATTGGATCCAAGGAGGGCATTCTGTTCTCCACGCGAAAAGGCGCAGTAGAAGTTATCCAGGAACAGCGATTCGATGGTGGCATCGCGACCGATGAAGGTGTGGCGCAGCTTACGGCGCAGAGAAGCGTTCAGCAACGAACTGGTTTGCAGCTGCTTGTTGATGGTGTTGCGCAGGATTGCAGGAACGAAGCCATAGAGTCGGGCGGCTTGCGAATTGATCATGTTCCAGTGGTAGCGTTCGTAGCCGCCAAAGAGTTCGTCGCTGCCTTCGCCGGTCAGCACCACTTTCACCTGCCGGGCGGCTAATTGCGAAACGAAGTAGAGGGAGACGCTGGAGGGCCAGGTAATCGGCTCGTCTTCGTGATAGATGAGGCGCGGCAGCCGATTAAAGAAGCCGTCGATATCGACCTTGATCTCATGATGATCGGTGCCAATCGCCTGGGCGACCTGAGCGGCGTAACCGAGTTCACTGTATTGTTTCTCGGCGTAGCCGACCGAAAAGGTTTTCACCGGGCCATTGGTGAGCTTGCGGGTGAGGGCGGCAATGGCGCTAGAATCGACGCCACCGCTGAGAAACATGCCTAGAGGAACGTCGCTCATCAGACGCATTTCAACGGTTTCTTCGAGGCGACGGCGGGTTTCAGCGATGAACTGCTGTTCGCTAAGGCTGTGATTGGGCGAGGCAACCGGCACGTCCCAGTACTGCGCGATTTTAGGCTCCGGGTTGGCGGCGCTCAGGTCTAGCGTGAGATGATGACCGGGCATGAGGCGGCGAATGCCTCGGAATAAGGTGCGCTCCTCGCTGACGTAACCGAAGGCGAGGAATTCGGGTAGAACCGCTTCTTCCAGTTCGGCACTGATATCGGGATGTTGCAGCAGGGCTTTTATTTCGGAAGCGAAGGCGAAGGTGCGGCCGTTCCAAAAGTAGTAGAGCGGCTTGATGCCGAGGCGGTCACGAACGCAGAACAAGCGGCGTTTATCGCGATCCCAGATGGCGTAGGCGAACATACCGCGAAAAAGGTCGATAGACGATGGACCGTATTCTTCGTAGGCGTGAAGAATGGTTTCGGTATCGCAGTGCGAGCCGTAACGGTGCCCGACCTGCTCTAAACGGGGGCGAATAGCGGCGTGATTGAAGATTTCGCCGTTGTAAACGATCCACTGCGAGCGTGTTTCGTTCGCCATGGGCTGATGGCCGGAGGCGAGATCGATGATGCTCAGGCGGCGGTGGCCCAAATGAGCAAAATCATCATGATAGAAGCCGGCGTCATCCGGTCCGCGATGCGCGATGGCATCGGTCATCCGCTTCAGAAGGGCCTCTGAATCGGAGGAGGGCTTGGTTGACACGTATCCTGCTATGCCACACATATAGTCATTGTCAGTTTACGTCAGAGAGCGGCGGCGTCGAAATAGGCCAGCGGCGATTCGGGTGTTTAAGGTGTACTAGGCGGCTTCCAGATAGTCGCGTTGCGGGTCGAATGCGTCGGCGGAACCTGGTTGGGGGTTGGTTGCGGGTGTTTCCGGGCGTGCGGCGGGTACCGGAGAGCCGTTAGAACTCGGGTTTTGTGTGGTTTGCAGAACGGACTGAATGGGTGCGGATCGATTTTGGGGAACGAAGCCAATTCGTGTTTGGGACGGCCGCGCGATAGGCTCGGTTTGCTCCGTGCGTTCTTTTTGGAGTTGCCGGAGCGTGGTAAGAGCTTTGTGGAAGGCGCGTTCGGCAGAGGCCATCGTGCGTTGAATCAGCGGTAGAAGCGACATCTTTTGGGCGAACTCTTCGGCAGTCTCCGAGGCCATGACGCGGGTTTCGTAGCGGCGCATGCGGCGGAGGCGCCAGTAATTTTCGGCCAGTTCGTTGACCAGGATTTCTTCGGTGGTGTTGGCGGGCTGGTGCTCGCGGCGGAGGTCGTCGCGGAGGGCGTCGAGATCGGCCGGGTCCTCGCCTTGGATGACGAGTTTCCTGGAGTAGAGGCCGTGCTTGAAGGAGTTGCGGGACGAAGCCAATTTGCCTTCCGCAGTGCGCGGGCCGGTGGAGAGCTGGGCATTCTGTTTGTTGACGAGCGCGCGATGGACATCCGCGCGGACGGGAGACGCAGCGGGTTCGACCTGCATCTCGCCTAGAGTTTCAGCTTGCTGCTTTCCTGCTTGTTTGTGGGCTTTGTAGGCTTCCTTGCGGGCCTTGTGTTCTTCTTGGCGGCGTTGTTGGCGTGCGGTCATGGTTGTCGTCAGTCTCCTTTTCGGCGGTTTTGACCCATAGGGTAGATCGAAGCAGATCTGGCACCCGGGCCGTAACCGATTTGAAAATAGCATGGCATGTCAAAAAAGTGGGTTGCGGAAAATGGCTCAGGAAGACGTAAGTTATTGAGGATGAGCAGGAAAAATTTATTTTTTCGATTTGTCACTCGCTTGCGAAATGCCGGAGGAAGGGTCTGGATTATGACCCAAAACCAATAATTCGTATCAATCGTAATTGGAGTTATCGTAGGCGGTTGACGATCTTCGAATGGAAACGAGGAGGTGCAACATGCCGAAGAAGGGGCATACCGAGGAGCAGATCATTGCTGCGTTAAAGCAGCGGGAGAGTGGCGAGAAGACAGCGGACATTTGCCGCAAGCTGTCGATCAGCCAGGCGACGTTTTACTTGTGGAAGAAACAGTATGCCTGAGCAACTAACGGGCAAAGAGCGAGAAATACCGGAAAATTTCTAAGCTGGAGGCGCAGAGTCAGGGGCGTGGGAAACGGAAGGCTTAACCTTTCGCTTTGGGCGCGACGATTTGGATTATTCTCTGATTGCGCTCGGTGTTCCTCTATTCGCTTCTGTATCTCGCCATAGGGTACAGCGAGTACGCTTTTCATAGCGGCATGGAATCGCTTCCATGCCTCCGGCCCTTCTATCATTTCTGAGTCAGGCTTCATGTTAATTGGCACGACACGACTGCCGAGGAGAATCCCCAAAGGGCTGTCATAAATACTCAAGGACACCAGAACAACATGCCCTCAGCACACGCAGATCAACCGAATAACGTTAATAGAAACGAACTCCTAGCCCTAGCCACACGATCTTTTATTAGAAGTTCGACTACCGGGACAGGGGACTGAAGAAGCCCAGACTATTGCTCGATGCTTGTTTCGAAATAATCAAACACAGGCGTGGAATCGCCAATTAAGCGCCGTATCTGGGCTAAACATTAGCTGGTCGGCTTTCTGGATTTGGGAAGTTTTTGTACGCCTTCTACGGAATCCCTCTGTTTGGAAAGCTTTAGCAGCTCGATCTGGGTCAGCGCAAGAAGAATGTCGTTTAGTCTCGTCAATTCTTGCAATAGTTTGTCTGCTTGTTCTTCGCTCATAACCTCTCGTATTACTTGTGAGTTGGCTTTTCCTGAATAGACAATACAAGCCGCCTATCCAATATCTGCAATGCTTCCTCGAAGCGCGCCAAAGGCGAACTATGACGTTTCGGATTCAACAAATACTGAACTAAGTGCTCACTGACACCCAGCTTCCTGGCAAGCGTTGCGCTCGTCACGCACTGTTCGCGCATCACGTAATAAAGCAGATCTTTTGCGGCCATATATGCAGGAACCGCAATCTTTCGCTTACCCTTAGATGGAGCGAGAATGACCTCGCCATACACAAGGCATCCCGGCAGCACTTCGGCTAGACAATCGGCTGCCATCTTCTCGGCTTCTTGCGCGTTGTCGTCAAAGGTCATCCGGGAGAAGCTAAGAAATTAGTCAGTCTACTGGAAAGAGCGGGCGCGTCCCTCAACTCACATTCCCATAAAACCAACAAATCCCAACCCTTCGCCCGTAATTGCTCCTTAACCGTCGCATCGTGAGTACGGTTCTTGGTTACTTTGCGCACCCAATAATCGGTATTGGTCTTTGGAACACGCTGACCGCGTTGACAATCGTGACCGTGCCAAAAACAGCCATGAATAAACAGTGCCTTATGCATTCGGGGAAATACCAGATCCGGCTTACCGGGAAGATCTTTAGGATGAAGTCTAAAGCGGTATCCCATTTGGTGCGCGATGCGCCGAACCGTCAACTCTGGTGCAGTGTTCTTGTTCTTAACCGCCTGCATTATTCGCCGTCGTAACTCGGGCGATTCCATCTCAGGTTCTCTGAATAGGAGTTAGATTAGAGTCGCGTACAACTGCGCCGTTGCGTCGTATACGCGTGCGTCTTACGAGGTCAGCCCCACGATGCTCTACCTCGAAGTCGACGTAGTTAACCTCCTCATTCCGCCCCCGAAAGCAATCATGGAAAGCATGGAGCAATTGAACGTCGTTTAATGATTGAGCAAGTGGATTTGGGTTGTTCCTTGGGCTGGCGATGGTGGCAGGCATTACATAGATGCAGGCGGGTGGCACCATGTAATGCGCAACGGCTGTCAACCGCTTTGTCGATCCGCCGAGTTTCGGGCATGGCCTTCCAACCGTCCCGCAGACCATATCCCAGATAACAACTCCGTCAACGCGCTGTTGCCGTGAAATGATTTCCGCGCTGAGGCGCGTGTGAATACCGGACCAAGCATTGAGCCGTGGATCGGCGCCGGGATTCGTGCAAAGGCTCCAAATGATAAATTCTTGAGCGTGCGGAGGACGTTCAAAGATGTTCGTATTATTGCCGTCCAAACAACCCTTTAACTCGATTACGCCGACCCGCCCAGTCTTCAATCGCACAACGTAATCGTGACGATTGGATTCCCCAGCCGACTCCCAGTCCTGGATGAATCCTTGATCTTGCATGTAATTGAGTACGTGTTGCGCGAATTCTCGCTTATCGCGCATAGTTGCGGAAAATTGCCCACGTGTTCTCTCAATCGCACCCCGGAAAAGGCCGCTATTGTAGAACTCTTCTTCGCTAAGTCCATGTGACCCGAGTTTATGCGCCTCTGTTTTCAGAACCTCGACGTAATCCCGAATGAGCCTCTGTAGTTGTTCGTTCTGAGAACATGGGATAACGCTCATGCCGCGACCGTTGTACGTAATTCTGAAGCCTCCAGTATAGGTTCCAGAATGTTTTGCGCAAGATGCCGGACTACCGGCACCACTACTCCGTCGCCAGTTAGGTGGTATGCCTCATTGTAGTTAGCCGGAAGCTTGTAAGTGTCCGGGAGTCCCATTAGCCTCGCCGTCTCTCGGCTCGAAATTAGCCGTGCTTTGACCGATTTTCCGTGAACCACAACAATCACCTGTCGGCTTGACCCACCAGCCGGAGTCCGCAGACAGCCGGAAATCTCATCAAAGCGAATCTCCGCTCGCTGGATCTTTCTGCCTGGGCCATTGGGCCTAGTACGCCTGTACACGCCGCCTACAATGCGACGCCCTTCGCATTTGGCAGCTTCAACCTTTGCGAGATTTAGTTCGCTCATCATGGCGAGCAAATTCCGTGTAGCCTCTGGGGAAAACCAGGATGTACCCGTTGGATGTTCTTCGATCAGGTCAGAGAGGCGGGCAGTGTGCTTCGGCGGAAGTGGCAGATTCCACCATTTCCAAATCTGCTTAATGTTTTTGGGTAATTTCTCATAGGCGCCCCGCAGCGCTTTGGTGTTCCATGGCAAGGAGGTCGGTCCCTCGGAAACTACTGCGTCCGGAAGGATCAGCTCGGGATGCACACCGATAAAGAAGAGTCGCGGGCGGGACTGGGGCACGAATAGCGCTGCGTCAACGACTACCGCGCCAATTCTGTAATTCGCTTCCTCGAAAGCGGCGCATATCGTAGCGAAATCCTTGCCATCGTGTGATGTGAGCGTGCCGGGAACGTTCTCCAGCACAATAAGGCGCGGTGCGCGATTGTCCGCAATCAACCCCTTCATTAGCTTCCAAAACGGCCAGAAAGTGCCGGATCGTTCCCCCTTGAGACCAGCGCCTGCGCCAGCCAGCGAAAGATCCTGGCAGGGAAATGAAGCCCACGCTAGATCGGCGACGTTGGGGAGGTCTTTCGTCGTGAGTAATCCTACGTCATCGGGCTTAAGTTCGGGAGCTCCGTTCCAATTGTCCCGGTAAATCCGACTCTTCTTGTGGTCGAAATCGTTTGCAAATAGGCATCGCCACGTGGGACCCAAGCCAGCTCGCGCCATCCCTCCGCCCGCAAAGAATTCATAGAATTCAGGCATTTAGTCGTCTTTTCACGTGCTCGGCTGTTAGCTCCCGTGATAGCTTTTCCAGGATAGCTTCCGTGATCCACGTGTTCCGAGTGGTGAACACGGACCGACTGCGGCGCGCACGGTCAACGTCGTTCCACAGCGCTGATTCAAGTCGCAGGCTCTGGCGTGATTTACCTGAAACATCTGTCGGCACAAATGTAGTTTGGCGCCATTTTGATACCACGTCAAGGTGGAAGCAAACCATTAAGTTTGCGGCATTTCGTAGGATTCCAACGCTTCGGAGAAGTACTTTTTTGATCTACCTCGTAAAGAATAACCGTATCCGTAAAGTCGGGCGCGGGTTGTATCAAAGTATCCACGCGCTCTCCCAAAACTAACGGCCTGTCACGCTTCTCCCAAGCTGACACATTCTGTCAGTCAGGTATATTATTATTACCCTTTCAGGCCCGCCAGTCGGGCTTAACAGATCCGTGACCGCTCGAAACTCTAGTCTCGATTGGTACGAATTTTGGTAGCGGGTCACGGGAGGTATTTTTATGCAGAACCGTGCGCTAAAAACGGGAGCAGGTCAGAGTATTGCCGTTGATCGTTACCGTAGCTTTCCCCTGCATAAAGCCAGATTTCAGCATCACGACCAGCGTGAGTTGAATTGTGTTTAACTGCATTTCGGGCGAAGTGCCTTAAACCAAATGCCGATCTGTAATTCGTATCAGGCTAAAGGCCCCATTCGTCTCCCGGAGCACAGCTTGGCAAAGGTGGCTATCTGCAGGTCGGGCATAGCGAAAGAAACGATATCACAACAATTTGCGTGTCAAGCATATTGCCGCCCTATTTTGACTTTTGGTCTTGTTTGCGGGCGATGAGAATGCCAGTAGTCGCTATCGTTATTCCGATAGCAAGACCGGCGGCGATTCGGGGCGTGCGGTCGGGAGGCGCCGGAGGCAGGTAGGTCACTCCGTTGGCGTCCACACGGGCAGGTTCATCGACATAGCGGCCATGGGTGGGGATCGGGAAGTTGTCGGCCAAGGCTTGGAGCTCATCTTGCGCGTTTGCCATGGGTTGGCCATGGCCGGGAGCGATGATCCTAGGACGCAAGCGAGCAAGAATGCCTACAGAATCCTGGGCTTGCGGCCAATTCGTGGTGGCCGGCACGGGAGGACGAGAGACCTTTTTCTTCTTGGTGAGGACACCGGAGACGGTATCAAGATCCAGCGTGGTAAGCGCGTCTCCCGCTAATAATGTGCCATCGCTCTCGCGATAAAACGAGAGATGCCCCGGCGAGTGGCCCGGCGTGTCGATGCAAGTCCATCCGTGAAGGCCGGGCAGAGGGTTTTTCATATCGACACTGCTGACCAGGTGTTGGAGATCGGCGGTCTGCGCAGGGAAGAGACGGCTGAGGGCGGAGAAAAAGCCGGGAGCGGTGGGATCGAGCGGCGGATACGAGGATCGACCGGTGAGGTAAGGAAGCTCCAGCGGATGGGCGTAGACAGGGACATTCCACATTTGGGCGAGGGGCTTGGCAGAGCCGGCGTGATCGAAATGGCCGTGAGTGAGAACGATGGCGTTGGGCCGGGCCCCTGGACCGAAGCGGTTCTCGGCTGCTTTCCTGATTTTGTCGGCTTTGCCGGAAAGACCGGAGTCCACCAGCACCCAGGATTGTGCGTTGCCAACTAAGTACGCGTTCACGATTTGCAGGGAGACAACGGCTACGTCCGTGGCGATTTCTTTCATGTGTTTTGTTTTACCTTCTTTCAGAATAGGGGTTGGGAATAAATGGCTACTGTGATTGCAGGAACTCGGCGTCGGATTGGAGCTTTTGCAGGCCGCCGGGATCGAAGGTGGAGTAATAGCCGCGGAGATGTTCGTTCTTGTCGATGAGCAGGAAGCGGGTGCTGTGATTCAGACGGTTGAGGACGGTTCCGATGTGAAATGTCTTCACAGCGAGAAGATCGATGGTGGCGAGGGGACCGGTGAGAAAGGTCCACTGTGGCGTGGGACCGCCGAAGCGGTGGGCATAAGCGTTTAGAACAGCCGGCGTATCGCGTTGCGGGTCGACCGATAGAGAGACCAAGCGAATGCCGGAATCGTCTTTCAACTTTTCCGAGAGCTTGTGCATTTGCGAGGTCATGCGCGGGCAGGGTCCGGGGCAATTTGTATAAATGAAATCGGCAATCCAGACCTTTTCTTTGAGTTGATCGCTACCGAACGCCGTGCCGTGCGAATCGGTAAGTATAAAAGGAGGAACCGCGCCGTAGTCTTCCAGTTGCGGAGCGGGTTTAGAACAGGAGGCGAGGGAAAAGAGGACGGCGAGGAATAGAAGATAAAGTGATTTTTGTTGACGGTTCACAAGCGAATGGGATCAATGATCATGAGGCCGTAGAGGACCGGCAAATAGATCACCGAGGCTAAGAGTACTTTGCGAGCGCGCGCTTTGGTGCGGTCCAGCGAGACACGGATACCGGAGTAAAGGAACAGCAGACCCATGGCAAGTGCGCCGACCGTATAAAGGCTACCGGTCATGCCCATCCAGACAGGCAACAGGCTGATAGGGACGAGGAGAATGGAATAGATCAAGATTTGGCGAGACGTGGAAGCTCCGTCGGGTTCGACGACAGGCAGCATTTGAATACCGGCGCGCGAGTAGTCTTCACGATACATCCAGGCAATGGCGTAGAAATGTGGAAACTGCCAGATGAATAAAATAGCGTATAGAGCCCAGGCACCAGGGGTGAGATGGCCCGAGGCGGCGGCATAGCCGATGAGCGGCGGCATGGCGCCGGGAATAGCGCCAATGGTAGTGGACCACCAAGTCTTCTGCTTCAAAGGCGTGTAGACGCCGAGATAAAGAGCAAGCGTGAGAAGGCCGAGGGCGGACGAGAGCCAGTTCACGAAAAAGCCCAGTTCGAGCGCGCCGAGGAGGGCGAGGGTCACGGCAAACCAGAGAGCATGTTGCGGCTGGAGGCGACCGGAGGGCAGAGGACGTGACTGGGTGCGGCGCATATGGCGATCGGCCTCACGTTCGTACCACTGATTCAGAGCGGCGGTTCCAGAGGCAATCAGGCCGGTACCGAAGATGGTGTTGATGATAGACCAGAAGTTCCAGTGGCCGGGCGCGTGGCCGAAATAATAGCCGATGGCGGTGCTCATCAGGATGAGCCAAGTAATGCGCGGCTTGGTGAGCTCGAGGTAGTCTTTCACGCGCAAAGAGGGACTGGGCATGAGCTCAACGGCAGAATCGTTCCGAGTATACACCTGTGATTGGAAGGGCAAAGGTTTTACAGTTTCAGTGTACTCCTTCTTGTTTGACAAGAAGTTTGTAGCGGGAAAGTACAGTTTTGCTGTAATGACGTTGGAACGTTCCGGCGTGGGCGGAGGAGGGGCGGATTGACGATAAATAGTGCACCGGTGGTGGGTTTGATTATGGGGAGTCGGTCGGATTGGGAGACGATGCGGCGGGCGAGCGAGGTGATGGAGAAGCTGGGGATAGTGCACGAGAAGAAGATTGTATCGGCGCATCGGACGCCGGACTGGATGGCGGAGTATGCGAAGGGCGCGGCAGAGCGGGGATTGCGAGTTATTATTGCGGCGGCGGGTGGAGCGGCGCATTTACCGGGGATGGTGGCGGCGCACACAGTATTGCCGGTGCTGGGGGTACCGATCCAGAGCCGCGTTTTGAACGGGGTGGACTCCCTGCTTTCGATTGTGCAGATGCCGGCGGGAATTCCCGTGGGGACTTTGGCGATCGGCGAGGCGGGGGCGGCCAATGCAGCTTTGTTAGCGGCCAGTATCCTGGCACTGCAGGATGGGCAATTAAGGGTGCGGTTGAAGGCCTGGCGACGGGAACAGACCGAGAGTGTTTTACGGGACGAGCTGGCTTGATGGTTCATGAAAACACAGGGCGGAGACCGGTTTTGCCGGGCGGCACGATCGGGGTGCTGGGAAGCGGGCAGTTGGGGCGCATGTTTACAATTGCGGCGCGGCGCATGGGCTATCGGGTGCATACGTTGTCACCGGCGGAAGATACGCCGACGGGACAGGTGGCCGATGTGGAAGTGGATGCCGCTTATGAGGACCTGGACGCTGTGCGGCAGTTTGCGAGCGCGGTGGAGGTGGTGACGTTTGAGTTCGAGAATGTTCCGGCGGCCACAGCGGCAGCGGCGGCAGAGCGCGTGCCGGTTCGTCCGGGCGGACATGTGCTGCATGTGACGCAGAATCGGTTACGAGAAAAGACGTTTTTAGCGGGGGCGGGACTGCCGTTGACGCCGTTTCGACGGACCGGAAGTTTAGGAGAATTACATAGCGCGGCGGAGGAGCTTGGGTTGCCGGCGGTGTTGAAGACCGCCGGTTTTGGATATGACGGCAAAGGGCAGTACCGACTGAAGACTTCCGAGGATTATCAAGCGGCTTGGGAAGCAGTAGATGAAGGGGAAGCGGTGCTGGAAGCGTTTATCGATTTCCAGTGCGAGATTTCGGTAGTCGCGGCGCGGGGAGAGGATGGAAGTTTCGTCCATTACGGAGCGGTGGAGAATCGGCATCGCAACCATATTTTGGATTTGTCGATTGCGCCGGGGCGGGTGGAGCCGGCGATAGCGCGGCAGGCGGTGGAGCTTGCCAGAGCAGTGTTAGAGAAGTTGGAGGTGGTGGGCGTTTTGTGCGTGGAGTTTTTCGTCTGCAAAGACGGGAAGCTGCTGATTAATGAGCTAGCACCGCGGCCGCATAATTCGGGACACTTCTCATTCGATGCCAATTTAACAAGCCAGTTCGAGCAGCAGCTACGCGCCGTGTGCGGATTGCCGTTGGGAGACGTGCGGCAGTTTGGGCCGGCGGCGATGGTGAATCTGTTAGGAGACGTTTGGGATGACGGCGAGCCGGACTGGGTAGCGGCGGCGGGAATTGCGACAGCCAAGCTGCACTTGTATGGGAAGACGGAGCCGAGGCCGGGGCGCAAGATGGGGCATATCACTGCCGTGGCGCCGACAATGGAGCAGGCAATAGCGGACGCCGAGCGGGCGCGGGGATTGTTGAAGCGAGACTTCGAAGGCAGCGATTAAGGAAGCCTTGGACCGAGGTTGAGCAGGCGACCCAGGCGCAGCCACTTGGAGGCGGCGACTTGCTGACGTTCGGCGGCGAGGCTTTCCCGCTTTGCTTTTTCATTGTCGAGTTCAGCTTCAACGAGCGCGAGCTGTTCGGTGACTATGTTGAGAGAGTCGGTGCGTTTGGCCAGGACTTCGTGCAGGGCGCTGAGCTTTCGATGGGCGGCGCGCAGTTCGTTCGATTCCTTGTCGAGCTGACTGACAGGTAGGTGCACTGCATTCGAGAGCGGATGTTTGCTCAGAAGGCACGGAAGAGACCACGGTTCGCGGAAGTTGATGCCAAATTCGAGGAACGGTTCGGAGACGAAGGTGGCCTGAAGTCCCGCGGCCGCGAAGTGTTTCTCCAAGTCGGGCTGGGAGAAGAGGCGCATTTCAAGAGTATGTCCGGAGCCGCCATGAAAGACAAGATTATCGAACACCTCAAAGCGACCGGTGTCGGTTTTATTCACCAGCACCTGGCGGTCTTTGAAGCGGATGAGTTCCCAGCTATGCAGGTTGGGAAAGCGCTCAATCGTTTTGCCGTCTTGCTTCCACGGCGTGCTGAAGATGATGGCGCCGTCAGGTTTCAATAACCGGGCCAAGTTATCGAAGGCCACTTGCACGGGCGGTTCGATGTGTTCGAAGACTTCGCTGGCGATGATGAAGTCGTAAGAAGCGGATTCGCCGCAAGTAGGATCAGTGATATCGAAGAAGGGCTCTTCGTCGTAGAAAGTATTGGTGAAATCGAATTTTGCGGCGAGGACGTCGGCGTAACGGGGAACGTCGCTGAAGCCGAGGCCGCGAACTTCGCGGGATTCAGGAAAATCCTGCAACAGGAGGCTCTTCCCGAAGAGCGCGGTGGAGATACTGTGAACGATCCAACGGAAGCGGACGTTCGATTCGCATTGAACACAGCTTGGCGCTTCACGTTGAAGATGGTCGGGCGAATCGATGGTGTTGAGGGTGGCGCATATATTGCAGGTGAAAGACAAACTCATGGACGTGCAATCAGTATGGCCGACGCAGAGCCGAACGAGACCAAGCGTCGAATGGCGCAGTGGCTTCGGGCACGGGAAGGACGGTCATGGGGATGCGGCGGTTGTTAGGAGATTTCCCCAGTTCTTTGTAAATAAGGTCATCGCTGAAGCCCGCGGCGGCGGCATCGGTGCGCGTAGCGGCGTAGAAAACAGCCGAAAGCCGGGTCCAGTAGATGGCGCCCAGACACATGGGACAGGGCTCGCAACTCGCGTAGAGCACACAGTCGGGCAGGTGGCAATTTTGCAGGACAGCGCAAGCGATGCGGATGGCATTCACCTCGGCGTGGGCGGTAGGGTCGTTCGAAGAGGTGACGGTGTTCCCTGCCTCGGCAAGGATGGTTTGTCCGCGAACGATGATTGCGCCGAAAGGGCCTCCAGAGCCGGTTTGAACATTGTGGAGAGCGAGCTCGACGGCGCGCTGCATAAAAGGCTGCATAGACGAATGAATCATGCTGGCGGCGTGCTTTTTCTTTTAGCATATCCGGCGTGCTATTCAAAAGAGGACGATGCGGAACGAGGAGGGAGAAGCAGTTGCCCAAGGCTGATCATGATGGGGCAAAGCGGCTTTTCGAAGAGGCCGAGAGAGAGCTACGATCGATGCGGGTAGGCGAAGCATGCACGCGGTTTCATTTGGCGGAGGAAGCGGGGTATGAGGCGGATGCTTGCGCGGCAGAGCGTTGGCGCTGCCATATGCTGCTGGGGGAGTTCGAGGCGGCATGGATGGAGAGCGACGCCATCTCGCGGAGAGGTAGGCCGGACCCGCACAGGTTCTGGGATGGGCGGCCGTTCGACGACCGGCATGTGTTGATTCGTTGTCTACATGGGTTGGGCGATACGTTGCAATATCTGCGATTCGTTCCATTGGTTCGAGCGAGGGCCGCGACACTGACCATTGAGGCGCAGCCGCCGCTAAAGTCGTTGCTGCAGGAATGTGGCTTAGCAGATGCGGTCATAACCTGGGGCGAAGCAGCGCCGCACTGGGATCAACAGGTAGAAATCGTGGAGCTGTCTTGTATTTTTCGCGTAACAGAAGACACGATTCCGTCCTCTGTTCCTTACGTGAACATATCGGTGGGATCTCAACGCGTCCCATCGAACGGGAAGGACCGGGGGTTGCGCGTCGGTGTGGTCTGGGCATCGGGCGCGTTCAATCCGAAACGGTGCGTACCGTTGGGGGAGTTCGCCGGATTGTTCAAAGTGGAAGGAGCGACTTTCTTCAGTTTCCAAGCGGGCGCGGAACGAGCAGGTTTGGAGGGCTGGGCGGATTGCGTGAGTGACTCCTATAAAGAGGGCCAGAGTGTGCTTGCAACCGCGATTGAGTTGCAGAGGATGGATTTGGTGATTACGGTGGACACGATGGTCGCGCATTTAGCGGGGGCGATGGGATTGCGAGTATGGACGCTGTTACCGTTTGCCTGCGATTGGCGATGGATGCGCGGCCGTAGCGATTCGCCCTGGTATCCCGCGATGCGTCTTTTTCGCCAGCACCGCGAGGAGGATTGGAGCGGGGTGTTAAACACGGTGAGAGGCAAGCTTGATCGATTGGTTCACTCGCCCGGAAGCAAGAAATAGAAGGTGGAGCCGACATCGGGCGTGGATTCGACCCAGATGCGGCCACCGGCGCGGGTGACGATTTTTTTGCAGGTGGCCAAGCCGATGCCGCTACCGGGAATTTCAGGGCCATGGAGCCTTTGCATGAGAACGAAAACGCGCTCGAAATTCTGCGGGTCGATACCGATGCCGTTGTCGCGCACACCGATGCGCCAGCTTCCATCATCACGCTGAGCAGAGATTTCGATGACCGGTTCGCGATCGCGGCTGCGGTATTTCAGGGCGTTCGAGACAAGGTTTTGAAACACACGGCAGAGGGGTTCGGAGGCGATCAGCAGATCGGGCAGAGACTTATGGACGATTTGCGCGCCGGAGAGAGCGATCTCGCTGTGGAGGTCTTCCAGGGCTCGGTACAATGCCTCTTCGGCGGAGGTACTTTCCGAAGAACTGATTGCCGTTTGGCCGGCTTGCGCATGCTGCAAGACGGCTTGGACCAGAGAAGACATGAGATCCAAACCCTGGCCGATGCGTTTGACGCAGTCTTTTCCTCGTGCGTCGAGTTGTGCGATGTTCTCCGATTCCAGCACGTCGACCAGCCATCGGGTGGTGGTGAGCGGAGCGCCGAGATCGTGAGAAGCGACGCGGGCAAACTCCTGCAGTTCTTCGTTGGAGCGCTCGATTTCAACTCGGGCGCGTTCCAAGCTCTCGTTCGCTAATTTGAGATCGTCTCGCGCACCCAGCAGAGTTTCTTGCGCCCGCTTGCGCTCGGCGAGATCGCGAAATACTTTTCCAAAACCGATATGAACTTTATCTTCCCGAAAGAGGGCGATGGTCACTCCGTCGACAAAGACTTCCTTCCCGTCTTTCTTTACGAGCATTCGTGTATTGGACGAGCGCCCGTTTTTCAGGGCATCGGCGAGTTCCCGCGCGGTAGTTCCATTCGCTCGATCGGGCGCGGGCAAAAGCATATCTAAATGCCGGTGGACAAACTCGTCTTCGCGATAGCCGAAGAGGCGCTCGACGCCGGGATGCCAGGTTTGAAAATGTCCCTGCTTATCGATGAGAATAACCGCGAAGTCTTCCAGCTGCGAGACCAGGAGTTCCAAGCGGCTCTGATTGTCTAGGTTATTGTCCAACCGGGTAGCTACTCCTTCCGTCAGGTCGTTCACTGGAGGGGCTCTGGCACAGTGAGGCCAACGCGGCTGACAACGGGCCCGCGCCCGGCGCCAACAACGAGTTCAGAGACAGACGCCAGAGGGACGGTAAGACGTAGTATGTTGTCCAGCGGCATTCCCAATACCAACATCAGCAAAGCCCGAATCACGTCCGCATGAGAGATCACAGCGACCGTTGTATTGTCGAACTCGCGAGCCACTTTCTGTGTTTCGAGCCAAGCACGACGCTGCACATCGGCGATACATTCGCCGCCGGGAGCGGAATGCAGAGACCGATATCGATTGTACTCTGCCCATTCCGGTTTCGCATGCAGTTCGTCAAGCGTAAGTCCGGTCCACTCTCCGAAGTCGAATTCAGTGAAGCCGTTATTTATCGACAAAGGCAGACCATGCATATCGGCTAACGGTTGCGCTGTTTCTACCGCCCTTTCCAGTGGACTGGATATGATGCCGGACAACGTATATTGCGACTTTACATAACCGGCGAGTTTCAGCGTCTGCGCTCGTCCGACGTCGTTCAAGTGAACACGCGGAGTTCGTCCGGACAGCACGCGATTGATGGCATCGGTTTGTCCATGCCTGATCAACAGAATAGAAGTCATAGGTAACCGGCAAGTAAAATATGGGTCATAAGTAATGGGAGAGAATTCTCTGGCACAAAGTTTTACAAGCGAAGAGATCGAACGAAAAGTAGATGAGCTGGGGCCGTGGTTTCATAATTTGTCGCTGCGCGGGGTGCAAACGGCGCCCCACCATTTTCTAGGAGACTATCCATCTTTCAAGTGGCGAAACTTTGAGAACGCCTTACCACAGGACCTGACGGGGATGTCCGTTCTGGATGTGGGATGCAACGCGGGTTTTTATTCGATGCAAATGAAATTGCGCGGGGCGGAGCGGGTACTGGGCATAGATCACGATGACGTTTACCTGCGGCAGGCAGCATTTGCGGCGAATGTATTGGGCTTGGATATCTCATTCGAGCGTTTATCGGTTTACGAGGTTCCGCAATTGCGGGAGCGTTTCGATTTGGTGCTGTTTATGGGAGTCTTCTATCATCTGCGGCATCCGTTGCTTGCCCTGGACCTGCTTCGCCAGCATGTGACGAAGGATTGGTTTATCTTTCAATCGATGTTACGCGGCAGCCGGGAGGTGGAGGAAGTGGCGAGCGATTATCCTTTCTCGGAAACCTCTATATTTGACCAACCGGGTTATCCCAAGATGCATTTTGTGGAGAAACGTTACACCGGCGACCCCACAAACTGGTGGGTTCCCAACCTTGCCTGCGCGGAGGCGCTGCTGCGCAGCGCAGGATTCCGCATCGAGGAGGTACCGGAACCGGAAGTATTCGTTTGCCGCTGCGATCCATCCGCTTCTTTGCATCCCGTTCCTATGACGACGCTCAAATAAAAAAGTTATTCATGATTGAAGCCGCTATGCTTTGGAACGAGCCCAATAATTTGTCGCATTGGGACTTTGAAATCGATAAGGACTGGTCGACCTTCGCGGAGATGGCGAAGCTGGCATCGGCGGCCATTCGAGCGGAGAACGCGAAATTGCCAAGGGTGCTCGGCGGCATTTCGCCGATCGATCCGGCTTTTATCGAGCGTATGGATCGTTTCGGCGTGATGGACACAGTAGATGTGGTGGCTGTCCATGGATTCCCATTGGACTGGAACCATTGGACCATTCATGAGTGGCCTGAAAAGTTAGAGCAGATCCAGGCGGTGAGTAGCAAGCCGATCTGGGTATCGGAGGTGGGGGCATCGTCTTTCGGCGCTGAGGAAGTGCAGGAGTTCGGGCTAAAGGCGACGGCCGATATTTTGCTTCCGCGGCTGGACCATGTGTATTGGTATAGTCTGTTCGATTTACCGCGCGCGTGGCCGGCAACGACACGGCACCGCGAAAGCGAGGGATCTTCTTATTACCGGCACTTCTACATGGGACTTTTTCGAGAAGATGGATCGCCGAAAATGGCGGCGCGCCATTTTGCCGAGCATGCTCCCGCCATGGGGATTTGCCAATGGTTCCATTTCGAAGATCATCGATTGGAGACGGCGGTGGGGCATCTTCGCGACTTTGGTGTGAAGTATTTGCGCACGGGACTCAGTTGGGCTGATTTCGAGCGGCCGAATGCCGAACAATGGTTCGACCATCAGATGCGCTTACTGGAACCATTTAATGTGACGGTGACGTTTTGCTTTACGCCGGAACGGGCGGGCGTTCAGCCACACCATACCAGCCCTCCGCGCCATCCTGAGGAGTATGCGGATTTTTGCGCCGCGATGGTGAAGCGGTACTCTGCTTGAACGAAAGAGCGCCGGTCATTTTCCTCGATATGATCGCAGTTTCGTTAATTTACGTAACAGGATGGTTACGCTGCCATCTATGTACGATGGAATAGACCTATAAAAGTTTGTTCAGTCAACTGCAGCAATTGTAAGTGGGAAATTCCGCGGCATCCCCAAAATGCGCGGATGACGAGGTTTGGAAGCGCAGTGTACTTATCTTATGACAAGTAAAATTACTTACACCGAAGGGTCCATCGGAGAATGAAAGGGACTGTTCTTATTACGGGCGGCGCCGGATTTATCGGTTCCCATGTGGCTTGCAATCTGATAGCGGCGGGATACCAGGTACGAGTGTTGGACAGTTTGATTTCGCAGGTGCATGGACCAGAGCCCAAACGTCCGGAGTATCTTCACAAAGAGGCCGAATTAATTCGGGGAGATATTCGCGATCCGCGTGTTTTAGAAGAAGCTTTATCCGGAGTGGACGCGGTTTATCACTTCGTCGCATTGGTGGGGGTGGGGCAAAGCATGTATCAGATTGCCGACTACACCAGCGTGAATAATGGCGGAACGGCAGCCTTGCTGGAGCAATTGATCAAACGGCCGGTGGACAAGTTGGTTGTTGCTTCCAGTATGAGCGTGTATGGCGAGGGGTTATACCTGACGCCGGACGGCAGCGCTTACAATCATGCGGCGCGTAGCGCGGCGCAACTGAAGGCCCACCAGTGGGAGATGACGACGCTTGAGGGCATGCCTTTGCGCGCAGTGGCGACGCCGGAGAGCAAGCAACCATCTTTGGCTTCGGTCTATGCGCTTTCGAAATACGATCAGGAGCAGATGTGCCTGATGGTGGGCAGGGCGTATGACATTCCTACGGTGGCGCTTCGGTTCTTCAATGTGTACGGGCCTTATCAATCGTTGTCGAATCCATATACCGGGGTTTTGGCGATTTTTGCCTCACGGCTATTGAATGATAAGCGACCGATTATTTTTGAGGATGGCCGGCAGTTACGCGATTTTGTGAGCGTGTACGATATTGCGCAAGCCTGTCGGCTGGCATTGGAGAAAGAAGGCGCGCGGGATCTAGTATTCAACGTGGGAAGCGGACAGACGGTGACGGTGGCAGAAGTAGCGGAGGGTCTGGCGAGAGTGCTGGGTAAAGATATCGAGCCCGAGATCTGCGGCAATTATCGGGTCGGCGATATTCGCCATTGTTTTCCCGACATCAGCCTGGCACGCCAAGTGCTTGACTACCAGCCGAGATATAGCTTGGAAGATGGAATGCGGGAACTAGCCGAGTGGTTAGACGAACAGACCGCCGACGATCGTTTTCTGGAGATGAGGGCGGAGCTAACATCGCGTGGGCTGGTGATGTAAGGAGCCGGGTGACCATGCAGCGTTCTTCCATTCTTATCACCGGCGGGGCCGGCTTTATCGGCGCCAATGTGGCGCGGAGTTATCTCAACCACAGAAAGACTGTTCATATTTTCGACAATCTGTCACGCGCGGGCGTGGCACAAAACATAGCCGAGTTGAGGAGTGAGTTTCCCGACCAAGTTTTATTCACAGAAGGCGACGTGAGAGATCGCGACGCTGTGAAAGAAGCGGTAGTGGGCGCAACGGTTGTTTATCATTTGGCGGGGCAGGTGGCGGTCACGACCAGTCTGGAATCTCCGATAGCCGACTTTGAAACGAACCTGCTGGGGACATTGAATGTTTTAGAAGCGGTTCGCCACTCGACGGGGCGGCCTGCGTTGTTGTTTACGTCAACCAACAAGGTCTATGGGAAGCTGCCCCATCTGGACTTGGAAGAGCAGGAGACACGCTATCGACTGCGCGGCAATGGCTTGCGGGAAGGCGTGAATGAAAGGCAGCCATTGCAGTTTCTTTCACCCTATGGCTGCTCGAAGGGCAGCGCCGACCAGTATGTACTGGATTATGCAGCGTCCTTTGGCGTGCAAGCGACGGTGTTTCGCATGAGCTGTATTTACGGGCCTTACCAGATGGGCACGGAAGATCAGGGTTGGGTTGCTCATTTTCTGAGGCAGGCATTGAAGGGTGAACCCGTGATGCTTTATGGCAATGGAAAGCAGGTGCGCGATTTGCTATTTGTCGGAGATCTGGTGCGGGCGATGCGTTTAGCGGTGAACAATATGGGGAAGACGGCGGGGGAAGTTTTTAACGTAGGGGGAGGCGTGGAACATACGGCAAGTCTGCTGGAGGTGCTTGGGCAAATCCATCGATTAACCGGGCGCGCGGTTGTCTCGCAAAGAAGCGCGGAGCGGCTGGGCGATCAACGCTGGTATGTTTCCGATATTTCTAAAATCGAGCAGTGCCTGCAATGGTCGCCATCGGTGAGTATTGGCGAAGGTCTGCGGATGTTGCATGAGTGGTATACGGAACGTGCGTCGCCGATGACGCAGCAAGAGGTGCAAGTAGCCTGATGCGTTTTGCTCTGATTAACCCATCCTGGAAGTTCGATGGAAGTATTTACTTCGGCTGCCGGGAAAAGCATCTTCCTTTAGAGTTCGGTTACTCCAAAGCGCTTCTGGAGGCGGCGGGCCATGAGGTGAACTTCATCGATGGTCACATGGACGATCTGAGCAATGCACAAATTGTGGAGCAGGTGACGCGATTCCAAGCCGATGTGGTGGTGGTGACGACGGCCCCTACCTATCTGTTTTGGCGTTGCGCGCCGCCGGAGTTGCGGATACCACAGGAACTATGTAAATTGCTGCGTCCGTATACTGCGCGGTTGGTTGTTGTGGGTCCACACGCATCCACGACCCCGGGAGCGACACTACGAAAGCTGGAGGCGGACGTGGTGGTACTCGGCGAGTGCGAAGAGATTCTTCCGCTGCTGACCGGCGACCTGGCAGGCGTATCTTCCATTGCTTTTCCGGAAGGGGACAGGGTAGTGGTTCGGGGTCCGAATCGGGCGGCGGACATGAAGGGATTGCCCGCTTTGAAGTGGCCCGACAAATATGTTGCGAAGCATGGCCATCATCATCACCGATTCGATGCCGAGCCGATTGGTCCGGGGGCGGAGATGGAGGCGTCGCGTGGGTGTCCTTATCACTGCACATTCTGCGCAAAGGATAATTTTCGGAATAATTATCGAAAGAGGCCCCTCCCCACCGTATTGGAAGAACTGGATTACCTAGTTAGGCAAGGGGTGGAGTATGTCTACTTCATCGACGAGATCTTTTTACCCGATCTACCGTTATTAGCCGGTATCGCTGAACGGCGAATCAAGCTGGGCGTGCAGACACGGATCGACTTATGGAGCGAGGAGGCCATCGCGGCGTTAGCCCAGGCGGGCTGCGTTTCGATTGAGGCTGGAGTGGAGAGCATCACCGAAGCGGGACGCGCTTATCTCGATAAGAAATGCAAGATGTCGACCGAGCAACTCACGCAGCGGCTTGCTTATGCAAAGCAACGTATTTCTTTTGTACAAGCCAACTTGTTGGCGATGGCGGAGGATGATGACGCTGGGGTGGAGGCTTGGCGGAAGGAAGTGGAATCGCATGGGGTTTGGGCGAATAAACCGGTACCACTGTTTCCCTATCCTGGTTCGCCCGAGTATACGCGAATGTGGGGAGCACCGGACGATTTTGCATGGGAGCGCGCGCATGAAGCCTATCTGAAAGGCTTCGATGCATTTAGCGACATACAAGAGGCGCGGCCGCAGGCACTGGTAGCGTTGGAAATGGCTCCACCGGGGCGGTGATAAGGATTTGCTCCTTTGAAGATTTTGATGACAACAGATGCCGTGGGAGGCGTCTGGCAGTATTCGCTGGATTTGGCCGCAGGTCTGGCGGGATACGGCGCTGCTGTCTTACTGGTAACGATGGGTCCTCGTCCTTCTGTTTTGCAACGCGAGCAAGCACAGGCGTTGCGTTCGGTCGCTTTGCTGGAAAGCGATTACTCCCTGGAGTGGATGGAACATCCTTGGCGGGATGTGGATGCAGCGGGCGAGTGGCTATTGAAAGTTCAGGGAGACTACCGAGCCGATATGATCCACCTGAACGGTTACTCACATGCTGCGTTGCCTTGGAACAAACCGGTAGTCAGCGTTGCTCATTCCTGTGTTTTCTCCTGGTGGCGAGCGGTTCATAGGCAATCGCCGGGAGTGGAGTGGGCCGAGTACAAAGCAAGAGTGTCCGCGGGCATCGCCGCAGCTTCCGCGATGGTGGCACCGAGTTTTGCGATGGGGAACGATCTTCGAGTGGATTATGGAGTGGCGGCTGATAAGGTATCGGTGATTCGCAACTTCAGCTATGCTCCGCAGCTTTCTTTCGAAAATAAGCGGCCGTTTCTCCTTGGCGCCGGGCGTATTTGGGATCAAGCGAAAAATTGGCGGACGCTTGCGGGACTACGATCTCAATTTGTTTGGGAGTTGCAGATTGCCGACGGAACGTTGGCTCACTGCGATCTGCTTCGGGAAATGGCGACGGCTAGCATATTTGTTCACCCTTCGCTCTATGAGCCTTTCGGAATCGGCGTATTAGAAGCCGCGCGGTCGCATTGTTGTTTGGTTTTGTCCGACATTCCTTCCCTGCGCGAACTGTGGGAAGGAGCGGCCGTGTTTGTCGATCCGCGCGATGAAGGTATGTGGGTGCGGGAGATCAACGATCTTTGCCGCGACGGAGAAAGGCGGGAGAAGTTTGCCCACCTGGCATTTAGTAAGTCGGCGGAGTACCGAGCTAGCGATTCGATTGCTGAATATTGGCAGCTGTATCAGCAGCTACGTAGTGGACAGGCGTTGAAGGAAGAAACGGCTGCATGAAGCTGCGTATCGCGATGTTTTATCATTCCTTGATTTCGGACTGGAATCATGGAAATGCGCATTTTCTTCGAGGAGTCGCTACAGAGTTAGGGGCTAGAGGGCATGAGCTGCGGATTTTCGAACCGCAAGACGGTTGGAGCTTGGCGAATCTCCGGCAGGATGCGGGGAAAGAAGCAGTAGCGAAGTTTCATCGTGCTTTTCCCCAGTTACATAGTACGGCTTACCAATTAGACGACCTGCAAATAAGCAAGTGGCTGGACAACGTCGACTTAGCCGTTGTTCACGAATGGAGCGAGCCGGAATTAGTAACGGCAATCGGACGGTATCGACGAGGGAACCGAAATCTACGCGTGTTTTTTCATGATACGCATCATCGAGCGCTGACAGCGCCGCAGGAGTTACGGCGCTTCGACTTGAGTGAGTACGATGGTGTGCTCGCCTATGGAGCTTCGTTGAAAGACGCCTACCAGCGGCAGGGATGGGGCACCCAGGTCCACGTGTGGCATGAGGGGGCAGATACACGGGTGTTCTATCCACGAAGGGAAGAGGAGAAGCGAGGCGATGTCGTCTGGATCGGCAATTGGGGTGACGACGAGCGCACCCAAGAGATTCGCGATTTTTTTGTGCGCCCGATTGCCCATCGGAAATGGAAAGCCGAGGTCCGCGGCGTGCGGTATCCATCGAGTGCCTTGCAGGAGCTGGCGGAGGCAGGAATCAGCTACAACGGGTGGATCCCCAATTTCGAAGTTCCCGAGCTATTTGGGCAGTTCCGCGCTACCGTTCATGTGCCACGACGGCCTTATACACGGCAGCTTCCGGGTATCCCTACAATACGGCCCTTTGAAGCTTTAGCGTGCGGGATTCCATTAGTGTCGGCGCCTTGGAGCGACACAGAAAATCTGTTTCGCGTGGGCAAAGATTTTTTGATGGCGCGCGACGCAGCAGACATGGAGCGATTGCTCCACGACGTCATTCAAGATGCGAGCGTAGCCGGGGCACTTTCCGAGGCAGGCTTGGAGACGATCCGCGCCAGACATAGCTGCGCGCATCGCGTCGATGAATTGCTGGCTATTTACGAGAGTGTGAAGCCTACGGCTTCGATGGGGCAAGAAGCGGCATTGTCCTTTGAGGTTTAGCTATGAAAATTTCCTTTTGGGGTTCCAGCCTGGTTTCGGCTTATTGGAACGGCGCTGCCACTTATTATCGCGGCATCCTACGAGCTTTGGCCGAGCTGGGGCATGAAATCTCCTTTTACGAGCCGGACGCCTATCATCGCCAAAAGCATCGCGATATCGAAGATCCCGATTGGGCGCGCATTGTTGTTTACAATCCGGCCGATCCAGAGGAAGTGGATCGCTATTTGACCAAGTCCGCACAGGACGACGTGATTGTCAAAGCAAGCGGCGTGGGCGTATTGGACGAATTTTTAGAGGCCCGGATATCCAACGTCGGTGAACCGGCCTGCAAAATATTTTGGGATGTGGATGCACCGGCAACGCTGGAGCGGTTGGTGTCCAACACAAACGATGCGTTTCTGGCGATCTTGCCCCGGTTTGACCTGGTTTTGACCTACGGCGGTGGTGAACGGGTGACTACGGAGTATGGCGAACATGGGGCGCGAGCCTGTTTCGCGATATACAATGCTTTCGATCCGGACGTGCATTTCCCCATAGCGGCGGACCAACGGTTTAGTGGTGATCTTTCATTTCTAGGCAACCGTCTTCCCGATCGAGAAGCGAGGGTGGAAGAATTCTTTCTTCGCGCCGCAGAGGCTGCACCGGCGCAGCGATTTCTTTTGGGCGGAAGCGGCTGGGGCGATAAGGGGATGCCTGGCAATGTTAACTATGTCGGACATGTGTACACCGCAGACCACAATGCATTCAATTGTTCTGTCCGCGCCGTGCTGAATATCAGTCGTGACAGCATGGCGCGCTATGGTTTTTCTCCAGCCACGCGAGTGTTCGAGGCGGCTGGGGCGGCGGCTTGCCTGATCACGGATGCGTGGGAGGGAATCGAGACGTTTCTGATCCCGGAGCAGGAAATTCTCCTTGCCGAAAGCGGCGCGGAGGTGGCCCATATTCTTCAAAGCCTGTCTATCGAGCGCGCCCGGTCCATTGGAGAAGCGGCCCGCCGGCGCGTTCTGAAGGAGCACACCTACAAGCAACGGGCCAAGCTGGTGCAATCGATATTGCAGCGGGCACTGGCGGAACATGGGGCGGCACTGGAGTTTTCCGCTTGAAACAGCATCCGCTTCATTGCGTGTTTCTGGGGCTGTCGATTACGTCCGCCTGGGGTAATGGACATGCGACGACGTATCGGGGTTTATTGAAAGAACTTTGGCGGCGTGGACACAAAATTACGTTTTTGGAGCGCGACATGCCTTGGTACGCGGAGAACCGGGAGTTTTCGAACGCGTCATACTGCGACATCGCGCTGTACGGAAGCATGGACGAATTGATATCCCGATTTACCGCAACGGTTCAGCATGCCGACGTCGTCGTAGTGGGTTCGTATGTTCCCGAGGGAATCGCCGTCGGAAGTTGGGTCACATCCACGGCAAGGGGATTAGCTGCGTTTTACGACATCGACACACCGGTGACGATGGCGAACTTACTTGTCCGTAAATGCGAATATCTGACATTGGAACTCTGTCGAAAATACGCGCTTTATTTTTCGTTCACGGGCGGACCTATGCTCGAGGCAATTGAGAAGAAACTCGGCTCGCCTTGCGCCCGTCCTTTATATTGTTCGGTAGATCCTTCGCTTTACTATCCCGAGCCCCAAGAGAAACGATGGGATGTGGCTTACCTTGGTACGTACGCGGCGGACCGGCAGCAGTCTTTAGAGCGCTTATTGTTCTCGGTGGCGACGCGGTATCCAGAGAAAAATTTTGCGGTAGCTGGGCCGCAGTATCCGGACAATATCGCTTGGCCGGGCAATGTGGAACATATCGAGCATCTTCCCGCGGTTGAACATCGAGAGTTCTACAATGCGCAGAAGTTTACTTTGAACCTGACACGACGGGATATGATACGGGTCGGCTATTCGCCGAGTGTCCGGCTTTTCGAAGCAGGTTCGTGCGGCGCGCCCATGATGAGCGATATCTGGCCGGGACTCGCGGAGTTTTATGAGTTAGGCACAGAGATTCTACCGGTACGTAAAGCGGCGGATTTAGCCGCGAATTTGCGAATGAGTTGTGATCAGCGCGCGTTGATTGCGGAGAAGGCTCGTGCACGGACGATGCGGTTTCATACGGCCGCTGTAAGAGCCGAACAGTTCGAATCGAACGTAACTGAATCGATGGAGCGATTATCAAGCTCCAATAAACACAAGAGGGTTGCCGTTTAGATATTATCTTCCGCTGCCCTCATCCACTTTGAGGTGTAAGGAATGACAAAGAAGGTTTTGTTGGCTGGTGCGG
Organism: Bryobacteraceae bacterium; assembly: GCA_965219315.1. Classification (GTDB taxonomy): domain Bacteria; phylum Acidobacteriota; class Terriglobia; order Bryobacterales; family Bryobacteraceae; genus Bog-105. The sequence continues at coordinate 1,327,714 of CBDCNB010000001.1, forward strand.
CGGTTGCCTTTTCAATGGCAATAATCCCCGCCATGGCGCAGCAGAAAGAAAGTGCTCCGGGTACTTCCGTGAGTATGATCGTGACTGCTGAGCCAAGCCGTGGCAAGGAATTGCCGAAGCTGCAGCCTGACGATATTCAAGTAACGCAAGATAAAGACAAACGGCCTATTACGAAGTTGGTGCCTTTTCAGGGTGATAATGCCGGTCTGCAACTATTGCTGTTAATCGATGACTCAGCTCAATCGAACTTCGGCACTCATATCAGTACCTTGAAGAAGTTTTTGACTTCGCTTCCTGCGGACACCGAGATTGGGGTAGGCTACATGCGTAATGGGATGACGCAAATGACCTCGAAATTTACCTCCGATCATGCGGCTGCCGCTCAATCGATTCGTTTGCCTTTGGGACCTGGAGGCGCGGATGTCAGCCCTTATGATTCTCTTTCGGACGCTATAAAAAAATGGCCCAAGGGCAATGTTCGTCGTGAGGTGATTATGATCGGCAGCGGCATTGAAGGCTACGGTGGCGGATACACTTCCGACAATCCCTATGTGAATGCAGGCATCAGGAGTGCGCAAAAAGCCGGCGTGGTGGTTTATGCAATTTACTCGCCTTCCGTGGGGCATTACGGACATAGTTACAGGTATCAAACATGGGGGCAAAATTTTCTTTCGATGCTGGCCGATGGGACCGGGGGGGAGTTATTTTGGATTGGCTTAAGCCCGCCGGTCTCGTTCCAGCCGTATCTTAAACAGATTCGGGAAAATTTGGATCATCAGTACATGCTGACGTTCGAAGCCAAGGCTGAGAATAGGGCTGGGCTGCAGCCGGTGAAAGTAAAGGTAAAAGAAAAGAACGCCGATTTAGCAGCGCAAGACAAGGTTTACGTTCGAGCGGGGTTGTAGTTGGAGCCGGGCTGTAGGATGATCTTTACACAAAAGAACCCGGTGCGTACCGTTAGATACGGACCGGGTTGTCGTCGAGACTGGCAATTTACTACTTTAGTAAGTTGTCGTTTTCACTCGAACGGGGAGATCCTCGGGTTCGCCATCCGAAGATGCTTCGCCGGTTGAGGAAATGTCGTCCGCTCCGGTTGTTTTAAGTATGTCTTTTGCTTTGCTGACCCAATCTCCATCATCGCAATGAACCGAGACAAGAATTCCGCCTTCCTTAATTCTTCCCTCATAGCGCTTTGCTTCGTACTCTGGAATACCCATGCCAACCAGAGCCCCGATGACTCCACCGACCAAGCCGCCGGAGCCCAAACCGGCCAATGTTCCCATAATTGGTCCTGCGGCGATGAAAGGTCCAAGGCCTGGAATTGCAAGTGCTCCGATGCCGGCTAGCAAGCCTAAAGTTCCACCAACCGCTCCGCCTGTAACGGCACCAGTGGTAGTACCTTCAGGAGCTTTTGTATTCTTTTCGTGGGCGAAATCCTTAGTGCCAGACTTATCCTGCAACAGGACTGAAATATCCTCCTGACGAAAGCCTTGATTGATAAATTGATCGACGGCAGTTTCCGCCGTATCGCGATTGCTGTAAATTCCGTAAACTACTTTATTTCCCGCCATAAATTTCTCCTTTTATCCACTCTCCGACAACCTACTGTCCTTTAACCGTGAGTTCATCAGTAACGTTTGCCTCACCTGCGATTGCAGTAGCCTTTTGCGCAATCGCTGCCTTCTCTTCGGCCGATTTCACTGGTCCACGAAGCGTTACCTTGCCATGCCGCGCCACTATTTTTATGTTGTGAGCGTACATCGAGAGAGATTTGTCTTTGACAATCTCCCGACGAATTTCTTGCATTAACTTGAGATCGCTCCTCCCGTTTTTTGCCTGATCAGCCGACGGTTGTGTCTGCTGATTCATTTTGGTGTTATCGGGTTGCTGAGCGAATGCAGCCGTATACCCGACCGTCAATAACGCAGCTAATATTAGCGTGCCGATTTTGACCATTCTTTCCTCCTAAGAACGGTAGGAACTAACAGTTGGCTAAACTCCTACCTGTGATGGGACTAGTTCGGGGGCGTCCGGTTTCACATGAATTAACTCGTGAAATATTACTAAAGGTCGGTTTTGTTCCATGCGGTTTACATTGGAGACTCTACACTGTAAATAGATGAAAGCGATGCTGCTATCCGATTACCGGCATTTAGAAATTGCCGATGTGGAGAGGCCGAAGCCCGGGCCGGATGAATTGCTAATACGCGTAAAAGCGTGCGGCATCTGCGGCAGCGATGTACATGGCTATGACGGCAGCACGGGCCGCCGTATCCCACCGATTGTGATGGGGCATGAAGCATCGGGAGTAGTGGAAAGTGTCGGCAGCGATGTCGATAGTTTTCAGGAAGGCGATCGGGTTACTTTCGATTCGACGGTGTACTGCGGGCGCTGCTTTTATTGCCGGCGCGGCGAAGTAAACCTGTGCGATCATCGCGAGGTTTTAGGCGTGTCGACGTCGGACTTTCGGCGGATGGGCGCGTTTGCGGAGTATGTTGCGGTTCCACAGCACATTGTCTATCGGTTGCCGGACGCACTGCCTTTCGCCAAGGCTGCCATGGTGGAGGCGGTGAGCGTAGCTGTCCATGCAGTGAGTTTGACGCCGATCCAAATCAATGACGCTGCTTTGGTGGTGGGCGCGGGCATGATCGGTTGTCTGGCGCTACAGGCGGCGAAGCTAGCCGGATGTGGACGCATCATCGTGGCGGACATCGACGAAAGCCGTCTCCGGATGGCCGCGGGGCTGGGCGCGACAGATACGGTGAATGCGAAGGACGGCGACGCGGCGGCGGCGATCCGTCAATTGACGGACGGCCGGGGAGTAGATGTTGCGCTGGAGTGTGTAGGAACCGGCGCCACAGTTGTGACTGCCATCGAGAGCACTCGCAAGGGCGGCGCAGTGACGCTGGTGGGGAATGTAACGCCCAAGGTGGAGATACCGCTGCAATCGGTGGTGAGCCGACAGATTCGCCTACAAGGCTCAGCGGCCTCCTCGGGAGAGTATCCGGCTTGCATGGAACTGCTGGCACGCGATGCGATTCGGGTTGATAGCTTGCTAACGGCAACCGCACCTTTGGAGCAAGGTCCTTCCTGGTTTGAACGCCTTTATCGACGGGAACCCAATCTTTTGAAGGTTGTGCTGGAGCCTTAACGAAACGTTTTCGATAAACCCACTTCCTTCCCGCATCGTATGCGCGACCTCCGAGCCGCGGACGTTCTCATATTTCAAAAAATGCCAGCAGAAGAACAACAAGAAGAAGAGGAAGTAATTGCGCCGGAGCTATCGGAGCAGGAGCAGCAGGAGGCGGAAGATCGAACCTCCGTCAGCGCCTTTGTAATACACGAAACGATTCGACGCGACGGAGAGGAGGAGCTAGAGCGGCCTACTTCAGCGTTAGCGTGGTCCGGCCTGGCGGCCGGCATGTCGATGGGTTTCTCGTTAGTCGCGCAAGCGATGATTCGATCGGCCTTACCTGACCAGCCGTGGCGTCCGCTGCTGGTAAGTCTTGGCTACCCGCTAGGATTTCTGATTGTGATTGTGGGGCGGCAACAGCTTTTCACCGAAAACACGTTAACAGCCATTATTCCCCTGCTTGCGCGTCGTAATGGGGAGACGCTGATACAGGTAATTCGCCTATGGACGATTGTGCTGATTGCGAACTTAGCAGGAGCTCACATTTTTGCCTGGATTGCCGGTGACACGCCCATGTTTAGGCCCGAAGTACGGGATGCGATGCTGAGCTTGGGCAAGGAAGCGGCGAATATCGATTTTGGAACGGCGCTGTTGCGGGGTATTTTTGCCGGGTGGCTGATAGCAATGGTAGTTTGGATGCTGGCCGCGGTCGACACCGGCCGTATTGCAATTATTCTGATCCTGACTTACATTGTCGGGTTAGCCGGATTCACTCACATCGTGGCCGGTTCAGTGGAAGTTTTGTTTCCGGTGATGGTGGGCGTGAAGAGCTGGGAGGCGGTGGCGTGGGGCTACTTCTTGCCGGCACTGATCGGCAACATCATTGGAGGCGTTTCGCTGACAGCGGCCATCAATCATGCGCAGGTCGTCTCCGGCATGGGATTGGATAAGGAGCACACTTCTAAACGGAAGCAATCATGAACTGCGCTCGGTAACCAGCTCCACAATTGCTTGCAGCGCCCGCTGCGCAGGAGACTCAGGGAAACCGGCGATGAGTGCTCGCGACTTCTCGGTGAAGGCATACGCACGTTCGTAGGCTTGCCTGATAGACCCGTGGCGTTCTAGAATTTTCGATATTTGCATGAAGGGCACCTGTTCGTAGTTCGCGTCGGCAATCACGGTTTCCACCGCCCGGCGTTCGTCCACCGTCGCGCTTTGCAACGCATAAATGAGCGGTAAGGTGACCTTCCCTTCCCGGAGATCGTTACCGGCCGGTTTGCCCAAGATTTTTTCTGTTGACGTGAAATCGAGGATGTCGTCGACTAGTTGAAACGCCATTCCTAAGTTCCAAGCAAACTCGCTGAGCCTTGATTCTGTTTCTTCGTCGGCTTTAGCGGACACAGCGCCTAAACGTGCACAGGCGGAGAATAGGCTGGCCGTCTTGCGGTCCACTAGCTCCATATAATCGGCTTCGGTGATATCGATATTGTGCAGGCGTTCCAATTGGAGCAGTTCACCTTCAACCATCATCTGCGTGAGTGAGATGAGTACGTCGAGGATATGGAAATTCCGCTCGCGCAAGGCCACTTGAAAAGCTTGCATGTAGAGCCAATCGCCAGCCAACACCGAGGTGTGATTGCCCCAAACGACATTGGTGGACGGCCTGCCCCGGCGTGATTTTGCAACATCGATGACATCATCGTGCACAAGTGTTGCGGTATGGATCATCTCCACCACGGCGGCCAAACGACGGGCGCAATCGGTAGCGGGCCCGAATAGACGATTCGCAAGCAGCAGCAGCGCGGGCCGGAGACGTTTTCCCCCGCCCGCCTGAAGATATTGATTGATGGTGGTGATGGCCTCCACCGACGCGACCGACTCCACCCCGATTTCCCCTTCCACTTCGGCCAAGTCCGATTGAACCAAGGCGAAGGCCTCACGAGCGGTTAAGGATTGACGTATCTTGCTAAACATTTTTATGTTTGTTTGGATCGGGTTCAATGGTTTAGAGGTTCTGCCGTCTGGAGCCTAAATACATGCTGAAAATTCTTTGTTGTTCGTGCGGCCAATTCTGCTAGTGGGATGCCGCGCAACTGAGCAATCCACTCCGCCGTATGCACGACAAAGGCGGGCTCATTCCGTTTGCCACGGTGAGGCACCGGCGCAAGGTAGGGCGAATCGGTTTCCAGCAGCAATTGATCGATGGGCGTGAGGCGAGCAGCGTCCTGCGTGGGCGCTGATTTCGGAAACGTCGCCACTCCACCGAAGGCGAGGAAGAAACCAAGATCGAGACATTCCCGTGCCTGTTTCGAATCACCCGTAAAGCAGTGTAGAACACAAGGCAGCCCAGTTGGCGCCCAAAGAGATTTCAGTTCGGTCATGGTGTCCTGCCAAGCATCGCGCGTGTGGATGACTACCGGTAAACCAGCTTCAGATGCCATCGCAAGCTGCCGCCTAAATATTAACAGCTGAACATCCTTGGGAACGCCCCAATGATAGTCGAGACCGATCTCCCCCATTGCTTTGACTTTATGATGCGGAAGGAGAGACTCCAGATGCTTGAAGGTGTCTGCCTTCACCTTCTCGGCATCATTGGGATGAACGCCCACAGTGGCATAGATGAATGGATATGTATCCGCCAAACGGACAGCGGCTTCGAGGTCGGGAGGTCCATCGCCGGTTCCAATTGTCAACATGTACTTCAACCCGGCAGCGCGCGCGCGTTCGATTACCGCCTCCCGGTCGGAGTTAAACTGCTTGTCATCCAAGTGGCAATGGGAATCGACCAACTCCATGGTGTTAGGTGTTTTGTTCATCTTCGGCGCGTTTTATTTTAAGCGTGCGCCGGGAGAGATATCTTCCTGGAAACCGGCTAAGACAGGCAGACCGCCTTCGAGGCTGGCGGCGACAATCATGCCTTGTGAGGTGAGTCCACGGAGCTTGCGGGGCTGCAGGTTGGCGACAATCACTACTTTGCGCCCGATCAATTGCTCCGGCTCATAGGCCAATGCGATGCCCGCAACGATGGTTCTTGGCTCGTTTTCGCCGATATCGACTTTCAAGTGCAACAGCTTATCCGCGCCGTGGACAGGTTCGGCAGACTTCACCTCGCCCACACGCAGGTCCACCTTGGCAAAGTCGTCGATGGAGATGAAATTTTCCGGAGTTTCATTTTCTGAGACTATTTGTTCTACCGCTTTGCCCATCAAGGCCGCTTGGCGCTCTTTTTCCGAAGCTTCCAAATCCTGCATTCTTGCGATGGCGGCTTTCCCTTCCAGTCTGGGAAAAACAGGCGCGACGGCGCCGATCTTTCGACCCGGGGGCAGGGCTCCCCAACGTAAGGAATCGCTTTGAAGAGCGCTGACCGGTTCAGTGAATCCTAATTGCCGCCAGATCGCTTCCGATGCATGAGGCAAAACCGGGGCGGCCAAACCACAGACGATGCGTAAGGCCTCCGCTGCTGTGTACAAGGTATCGTCGAGTTCGACCTGTTTTCCATCCGCTTTGGCCAACTTCCAGGGAGCGCGTTCGACGATGTACTTATCGACCGCCGAAATGATACTCCAGATATGCTCCAAAGCCTTGGAGAAATCGTAGGAAGTGTAGGCAGCCATAGCTGCTTCCGTTGCTTTTGTCGCCACTTCAGCGATGCCCTGGTCTCCGACACTTTGCGGGATGGACCCATCGCGGTATTGCTGAATCATGCTGAGGGTGCGGCTCGCTAAATTGCCTAACCCGTTTGCCAGGTCGGCATTGTAGCGGTTGACCAGCGCATCGAAACTGAAACTGCCGTCCTGTCCGAAGACCACCTCCCGCAACAGGAAGTAGCGCAGCGCATCGACGCCCATGACGTCGGCAATGGGGGCGGGTCTGACGATGTTTCCCCGCGATTTACTCATTTTGTCGTTTTCAAACAGGAGCCAACCGTGCGCAAATATGTGCTTGGGCAGTTCCCATCCGGCGGCCATCAGGAAGGCCGGCCAATACACGGCATGGAAGCGCAGGATTTCTTTGCCGATCAGGTGCAGGTCCGCAGGCCACCGATCCATCCCCTCCACCGCGCTGATGTAGGTTGTCAAGGCATCGAACCAGACGTAGAAAACATGCGCCCGGTCCGACTCAACAGGAATGCCCCATTTGATGCTGGTACGAGTGATGGAAATATCGGAGAGTCCTTGACGAACGAAGGCCAAGACCTCGTTGCGACGGACCTCCGGTTGGATGAACTGCGGATGAGCATCATAAAATTGCAGCAGTCGATCCGTGAAGTCCGATAATTTGAAGAAGTAGTTTTCTTCCGTCACTTCCTCGTATGGCTTACCGGTTTCAGGATCGATATCGCCCGGTTTTGCATCGTTGACGAACGATTCGCTGACGACGGCATACAGTCCTGTGTAGGTGCCTTTGTAGATAAGTCCGTTGCTCTTGCAGGTCTCGAACAGGGTGTTGACCAACTTCGCGTGATTCGCCGCAGTGGTGCGCTGAAAACGATCGATCTGCAAGTCGAGCTTTTGCCATTGTGACCGAAATTCATCGGAAATGAGCTCGACAAAAGCTTGCGGTGTTTTGCCTTGCGCGACGGCGGCGCGCTCTACCTTGGTTCCATGCTCATCGGTGCCACTAGTCAGCACGACATCGAAGCCGAGCATTCGTTTCCATCGCGCGATGGTCTCGGCGGCAATGGTTGTGTAGGCGTGCCCGATGTGCGGCGCTGCATTCACATAGTAGATAGGAGTGGTGAGGTAGTATTTACCGGGATTCATCAAACTCGCTTCAAGCTCTGATCTTTTTGAAAAGCGGCGGCCGCTTCGGCGATGACGGTTCGTAGAGCAACCTGTCTTTCGATTGCGATTTTTTTGCAGTCGTCGTATTCCGGCGTAAAGTGTCCTCCGTCGGCGTACTTCACGCGCACGGTACCGTAGACGGTTTCGACCTCCGCGGTGCTTCGCGCCAACACGCGCCGTTCAGCTTGCGTAATGCGCAACCCCAAGGTGGTGGTCTCCGCAAAAAGAATGGAAATCAGCCGTTCGGTTTGCTCCGGGGCGGTCATGATGGAGATCGCCGTTGCCGGGCGGTTCTTTTTCATGAACACGGGCGCTAGGGTGACGTCCAAAGCGCCGGCCGCAAAAAGCATCTCCATTGTGTAGCCCAGCACTTGCGGCGTTGTATCGTCAATGTTGGCTTCGATCAAGGAGACGGTGGTGGCCTCTCCGGCGTTCGTGGTCTCGCCGATCAGCACGCGCAGGACATTGGCTTGCATAGGAAAATCTTTGTCGCCCGCGCCGAAGCCTTGCGACAGGACGCGAATAGCAGGCGGACCGCCGAAACCTGAAGATAGAGTGCTGATCAGCGCGGCACCGGTGGGAGTAGTCAACTCCGCTTCCGGCCCAGCGGAATAGATGGGTAGATCGCGCAGCATTTCGGTGGTGGCCGGCGCGGGTACCGGCAAGACGCCGTGTTCGGTATTCACGGTTCCACTTCCCACGTTGATGCGCGAACTACGCACCTCATCGATGTGCAAGAGATCCAGCGCTACACAGGCACCGACGATGTCGCAGATGGAATCCACCGCGCCTACCTCATGAAAGTGGACCTTCTCGATAGGAACGTCGTGAGATTTCGCCTCAGCCTTGCCTAGCTGTTGAAAAACCGCTAACGCATTTTTGCGGGCGGCTGCGGTCAGATCCCCCGCAGCGATAATTTTCTCGATGTGCGGCAGATGGCGATGCGCTTTTTGTTCGCCTCCATCGACGCTGAACTTCGATGCGGCAATTCCTTTGCGTTTGGTTTTTTCCAGGCGGAAGGAAGCGTTTAAATTCAGACTGTGCAGAGCCTGTTCCAAGGCCGCCCAATCCGCGCCGGCATCCACTAGCGCACCAACGGTCATGTCGCCGCTGATGCCGGAAAATGCGTCGAAATAGCAGGTCTTCATAGAGGATAGAGGATGGATGCGATAAGCGTAGATGGATTGGCGGACAATAAGTCGCTCATTTATAGTGTACTAATGGGCGAGGTGTAATTATGGCACTGTGCAAGTTATAACCTGATATTCTAATCTTGTGGAAGTCAGTATAGCGACGTTTGTCAAACACGTTACCAAGCTGATTCAACATGCCGAGCAAGGGGAAGATGTGTTGCTACTGCGGCGAGGAAAACCGGTAGCCCGAATCACTGCCGTGGAACTGCCCGCAAAAAAACGGAAGCTGGGTACTCTCCAAGGCAAAGCAAAACTGAATGCAGGTTGGGACAAACCGCTAGACCTTTCCTTGTTTGACGTCTTTTCAGAAAAGGAATAGCGCGTGTCACGCTACTTGCTGGACACGTCCGCTTTTTTGAAAGCGTCTATTTACCCGCAACTACTCTCTAAGAAGGCCGAACGGTTGATGAGCAATAACGCAAATTTGCTCACCATGAGCACCATTTCGCTTGTTGAAATTGCAATTCTTATTTCCTCGAAGCGCATAGAGCTGGACGAGTTAAGCCTGAGGTCGGCTGTGGAAGATCTTTCTATTACGACAATTCCCTTCTTTCCTAGGCACGCTCAACGGTATTTTTCGCTCCCGCTACACCATCGCGATCCGTTTGACCGTATGATCATTGCGACAGCAATGGAAGAAAAGGTCCCGGTAATTACAAGCGACCGGGCTTTTCACTTTTACAGCGTGGAGACGATTTGGTAGTGCTGCCTCATGGCTGGTAGCTCACGTAAGCAAACTGCTTCCCATCGGGAGACCATGAGTTTACGTTGATGGTTCCCTGCCCCCCGTAAAAGTTGGTGAGGGTTTGGATAGGAGTTTCTTTTATCGCCTTACCGGGAAGCGGGATCATGCGCAACATGACTCCCGGCATACGGTCGTTGTGTGTCTCCGTACCTTTCGGAAATGAAATAAACACGAGCCATTTGCCATCGGGAGAGCAGTGCGGAAACCAGTCCTCGTATTCGCCCTTAGTCACCTGCTGAGCCTTTTCGTCGTTCGGGCCGGCGCCGTCCACAGGCATGCGCCAGATGCGCCAGGCACCGGAACGATTGGAGTTGAAGTAAATCCACTTGCCGTCCGGTGAGTAGTCCGGTCCATCGTCGTATCCGGTATTCCGGGTTAATTGTTGTTGCGGACCGCCATCGGCAGGAACCCGGAACAGATCGAAGTTGCCCCGCCGCTTTGCCACAACAGCCAGCCATTTGCCATCCGGCGAAAAGCCATGAAAATAGCTAGGCATCTCTCCGACGATCAATTTTGGCGTGCCGCCTTGGGAAGGAACAGTGTAGACCTGAGACCCACTCGCATTTCCGCTGGAAGAGAAGGCAATCAGCTTTCCGTCCGGTGAGATGCTTTTATCGTTATTGCACTTGCTTAGCGATCCTAAATCGATCTTCTTTAGCTGCGGCTGATTCGAGTCTGTTAAGAAAAGCTTGTACAGGGCGCCTCCCGTGTTGACTAGAAGATATTTACCGTCCGGCGACCAGTTCGGCGCTTCGATTAACAGATCCGATTGGTAGATCACTTTCTGCGACTTACTTTTCAGGTTGTAGACCGTAATTTTGCTCTTGCCGACTTGTTGTGGGGGTGCGGCGATCAATCCGACGGCGATCACTAAGGCAATGGATAAAGAAAAGATGACCGATTTCATCGATGGAACACTCCGTCTTATATGAGACCATTTCCAGCAAAGATTTGCAGATGCTTTCGTACAATCGATTGACTCCTGAAACACCCTGGTTGCATCTCAAACTGGAGATATGCCCCAATCACTTGCGGATCGTTTCGTAGAAGCACTAGGCCGCTTAGAGTCTCAACGGGATGTAGACACTATTGTCAGTCTTTTTTCCGACAATGCGGAGACTGGTAACGTTGTGGTTCCGGAAAAGTTTCATGGCCAAGATGGGGTCAGGGAGTTTTGGACTAAATATCGGGAGACGTTTGGCGAGATGCGCTCTACGTTTCGTAATCGATTCGCTAGTGAAAGCCGGGCGGCGCTGGAATGGAGCACCGAAGGAACAACCGTAAGCGGGACTCCGGTACATTATGACGGCGTAAGTATTTTGGAAATGGATGGCGACAAGATTACGCGCTTTCGCGCTTACTTCGATGCCGGGGCACTTGGCCGTCAAATCGAGTCCGCAGCGGAGAAGAAGTAGTTTCCGTTTCCGGCGAATGGCAAGATCGAGATAGCGTGTCTGAACGAATAATCAAGATTTTGCTGGCCGACGATCACACCATTGTTCGGCAAGGCCTAAAGTTAATTCTGTCTTCCCATGCCGATTTAGAGGTGGTGGGCGAGGCGGCAAATGGGCGCGAGGCGGTCGATTTGGTAGAAAAGCTGCGGCCCGACATAGTGTTGATGGACGTGGCGATGCCGGAGCTTAACGGTATCGAAGCGACGCGCCGGATGGTGTCGGCAAACCAACGGATACGAGTACTTGTTTTGAGCATGCACAAGGAAGCTGTTTACGTTCGCGAAATATTGAAGGCGGGCGCACGCGGCTACATTTTAAAGGATGCTATCGATACAGAGCTTGTTAGCGCGGTCCGATCGGTGGCGCGCGGCGATGGCTATGTGAGTCCCGCAGTTTCGGGGGCTTTGTTGAACGATTATCGGCAGAACATCACCGATCCGATCGATCTTCTTTCCAGCCGTGAACGCGAAGTACTGCAGTTGATCGCCGAGGGCAAAACTAACAAGGAGATTGCCACACGTCTGAATCTTAGTGTTTACACGGTCGATTCGCATCGCGGCAAGATCATGGAGAAGCTAAATCTGCACAGCACAGGCGAGTTGGTGAGGTTTGCCATTAAGCACGGCGTCACCGATTAGCCGGAGTTTTTCAGCGCGGATAAGGATGTCCATGCAGCGTGGCGAATGCCCGGTAAATTTGTTCGGCGAGCATGGCGCGTGCCAACTCATGGGGGAAATGTCATTGGTGAAAGAGACAGCAGGAAGTCCGCGCGCGGCTTCCACTCCGGTGGTAAACCGTCGTGTCCTCCCACTAGGAACACGACGTCTTGGCCCTCCTGTTCCGCGCGTTCTACCGTTGAAATGAATTGCGCCGAATTCATAGCGCGTCCAGCAGGATCCAGGAATATCTTACGCGCGCTTCCGTGTTTCCCGAATAAATCAAAACGAGGAGGAACAATTTCGCGCATCTCGCAATCGGCATAACGGGAACTTCGCTTCAGAAATTCAGCCGCGATTGCATTGGAATGTGCGTCGCGTGGTTTTCCGACGAAGTAAATAAAGATTTTCACTTGGCGAGATTCCGACCCATCTCTTCAGCATAAAAAATAGATTGTGTCTGGAGACCAGTAGATTACGATGGTGCGGTGAGCGACTCCTGTATTTTTTGTAAGTTGTCCAGCGGTGAATTGCCGGTACATACCGTTTATAAGGACGCGGATTCTTATGCATTTTTAGATAGCCATCCGCTGTTTCCCGGGCACGTTCTTCTCAGTCCTCGAGCGCACTATGAAACGCTGGCCGATATTCCCAAAGATCTAATAGGACCGATATTCACGACGGCCCAACTGATCGCGAAGGCGGTGGAAACGGCCGTAGATGCGGAGGGGACGTTTGTCGCAATCAATAATCGCGTGAGTCAAACGGTGCCTCACATGCATATTCACATTGTTCCGCGCCGGCGGCGAGATGGGTTGAAGGGATTCTTCTGGCCACGGCACGAGTATCAGGATGAGGCTGCCCGCGAAACGGTGCGGGACGCGATTGAGCGGGAGATAGAGAAGCTACTGGCATCTTGATTTAGGTGATTTACACGAACAAATCTTTTGTCTCGATAGTGAGGCCTATCGAGGATGTAAAAACGCCTGGGTTTTCGCAAATAAAGAACTCTTGGGGTTCGTGCCTGGAAACATGAACCGATTGTGTTTCTTCGTAGATAAACCAGACTTCGCCCACTCCGAATTGATGGTACTGTTTTCGCTTCCGTTCCATGTCGATGGCCGTATTGCTAGGGGAAATAACTTCAACGATGAGAAGAGGAGCATGACGCAAGATGCCCTTTGGTGGTTCCTCGGGCCGGTGCAGAACGGCGATATCCATTTCGCGAACCGTTGGCTTTGGATCGAACTCCATGATAATGCCGGCTTCACCTCCAATGACGTCGTAGCGTGTTTGGTCTAAGCATCCCAGCAAATAAGCACCGATCATCATTACTCGTCGTCCGTGCGCATATCCGGTCCTTGACAAAGTAATTAGTTCCCCTTCGTCGAGTTCGTAAGAGTGGCTGTCATCTTCGTTCTCCTGCTGCTCGTCGAAATCCAGAAACTCCTGGAGCGTCATTGTGGTAACGACCGGTTCTGCCAGAAGATTGGTCATGAGTTTGTCTTTGCCTCGTTGGAGTTATTATCGCCGATGGAACGCTTTGTGGCTACTACACGCAAGCGGCGATAGTCCGCGTACCAGACGCCGTCGCGAAACAACCTGGGGCGAAGCGCCGCGGTTGCTTCGGCAAGGATCGGATTGCGCTGCGCGGCGGGCAGGTCTTCGAAGTAATACCATTTGAACTGGCGAATCCAGTTTTCCATACCGCGCTCGCCTTCCAGTGGCGTAGGACGGTCGTAAAGCTGCGCAAGCTGTGTTTCCAATCCTACGGCCTCCAGAATACCTGTGTACTCGGCGATACTGGGGAAAAAAGTTCGACGTGGCGGAATTACGCCGGTATGGCGTTCCCTGGCTGCCTCCAAAGCGGTGACGATTTGGTGAATATTGCCCTGGCCTCCCAATTCAGCGACGAAGCGTCCACCGTCCTTCAAGGCGCGCGCAATGTTCTTTGCCACAGTAGAGGCGTCCAACATCCAGTGAAGCGCAGCATTGGAGAATACCGCATCGAACTCATTTTCGAATTGCATGTTGGTGGCATCATGCAATTGAAACTGCGTTCGGGGGTAATTCCGCCGCGCTTGACCGACCATGTCGGGCGAGGCGTCCAGCCCTAAGACCGTCGCGCCGACGGCGGCGATCTTTGCGGTAAGTTGGCCGGTGCCGCAGCCTAAATCAAGAATGCGCTCGCCCGTTTGCGGAGCAAGCAGATCGATCAAGCCTTCGCCGTATTGCCAGACAAAGGCGTGTCGCGATTCGTAGAGCTCCGTGTCCCAAGTCGTTGTCTTAGAAGGCATGCTTCCAGGGTATCGAGTAACGTACGCAGTCGCTCATTCGAGCACTAAAGCGGTACAAGTCCACGGCGGATGCTAATAGAGACTGCTTCGGCACGGCTGGAGGCTCCCAGCTTTGCCAAGATTTGCGCGACGTGGAATTTAACGGTATGAAGGGAGATGCCGAGTTGTCCTGCCAACTCTTTGTTGCCGAGCCCAGCAGCCAACAGGCGTAATACTTGTAATTCGCGCGGCGTCGGCGTTTCCCAGTACGCAGTTTCGCTTATCATCGCGTCGAC
>CBDCNB010000002.1:0-51426 GCA_965219315.1 Bryobacteraceae bacterium
GGAACGTTGGCTCACTGCGATCTGCTTCGGGAAATGGCGACGGCTAGCATATTTGTTCACCCTTCGCTCTATGAGCCTTTCGGAATTGGCGTCTTAGAAGCCGCGCGGTCGCATTGTTGTTTGGTTTTGTCCGACATTCCTTCCCTGCGCGAACTGTGGGAAGGAGCGGCCGTGTTTGTCGATCCGCGCGATGAAGGTATGTGGGTGCGGGAGATCAACGATCTTTGCCGCGACGGAGAAAGGCGGGAGAAGTTTGCCCACCTGGCATTTAGTAAGTCGGCGGAGTACCGAGCTAGCGATTCGATTGCTGAATATTGGCAGCTTTATCAGCAGCTACGTAGTGGACAGGCGTTGAAGGAAGAAACGGCTGCATGAAGCTGCGTATCGCGATGTTTTATCACTCCTTGATTTCGGACTGGAATCACGGAAATGCGCATTTTCTTCGCGGAGTTGCTACAGAGTTAGGGGCTAGAGGGCATGAGCTGCGGATTTTCGAACCGCAAGACGGTTGGAGCTTGGCGAATCTCCGGCAGGATGCGGGGAAAGAAGCAGTAGCGAAGTTTCATCTTGCTTTTCCCCAGTTACATAGCACGGCTTACCAATTAGACGAGCTGCAAATAAGCAAGTGGCTGGACAATGTCGACTTAGCCGTTGTCCACGAATGGAGCGAGCCGGAATTAGTAACGGCAATCGGACGGTATCGACGAGGGAACCGAAATCTACGCGTGTTTTTTCATGATACGCATCATCGAGCGCTTACAGCGCCGCAGGAGTTACGGCGCTTCGAGTTGAGTGAGTACGATGGTGTGCTCGCCTATGGAGCCTCGTTGAAAGACGCCTACCAGCGGCAGGGATGGGGCACCCAGGTCCACGTGTGGCACGAGGGGGCAGATACACGGGTGTTTTATCCACGAAGGGAAGCGGAGAAGCGAGGCGATGTCGTCTGGATCGGCAATTGGGGTGACGACGAGCGCACCCAAGAGATTCGCGATTTTTTTGTGCGCCCGATTGCCCATCGGAAATGGAAAGCCGAGGTCCGCGGCGTGCGGTATCCATCGAGCGCCTTGCAGGAGCTGGCGGAGGCAGGAATCAGCTACAACGGGTGGATCCCCAATTTCGAAGTTCCCGAGCTATTTGGGCAGTTCCGCGCTACCGTTCATGTGCCACGACGGCCTTATACACTGCAGCTTCCGGGTATCCCTACAATACGGCCCTTTGAAGCTTTAGCGTGCGGGATTCCATTAGTATCGGCACCTTGGAGCGACACAGAAAATCTGTTTCGCGTGGGCAAAGATTTTTTGATGGCGCGCGACGCAGCAGACATGGAGCGATTGCTCCACGACGTCATTCAAGATGCGAGCCTAGCCCGGGCACTTTCCGACGCAGGCTTGGAGACGATCCGCGCCAGACATAGCTGCGCGCATCGCGTCGATGAATTGCTGGCTATTTACGGGAGTGTGAAGCCTATGGCTTCGATGGGGCAAGAAGCGGCATTGTCCTTTGAGGTTTAGCTATGAAAATTTCCTTTTGGGGTTCCAGCCTGGTTTCGGCTTATTGGAACGGCGCTGCCACTTATTATCGCGGCATCCTACGAGCTTTGGCCGAGCTGGGGCATGAAATCTCCTTTTACGAGCCGGACGCCTATCATCGCCAAAAGCATCGCGATATCGAAGATCCCGATTGGGCGCGCATTGTTGTTTACAATCCGGCCGATCCAGAGGAAGTGGATCGCTATTTGACCAAGTCCGCACAGGACGACGTGATTGTCAAAGCAAGTGGAGTGGGCGTATTGGACGAATTTTTAGAGGCCCGGATATCCAACGTCGGTGAACCGGCCTGCAAAATATTTTGGGATGTGGATGCACCGGCAACGCTGGAGCGGTTGGTGTCCAACACAAACGATGCGTTTCTGGCGATCTTGCCCCGGTTTGACCTGGTTTTGACCTACGGCGGTGGTGAACGGGTGACTACGGAGTATGGCGAACATGGGGCGCGAGCCTGTTTCGCGATCTACAATGCTTTCGATCCGGACGTGCATTTTCCCATAGCGGCGGACCAACGGTTTAGTGGTGATCTTTCATTTCTAGGCAACCGTCTTCCCGATCGAGAAGCGAGGGTGGAAGAATTCTTTCTTCGCGCCGCAGAGGCTGCACCGGCGCAGCGATTTCTTTTGGGCGGAAGCGGCTGGGGCGATAAGGGGATGCCTGGCAATGTTAACTATGTCGGACATGTGTACACCGCAGACCACAATGCATTCAATTGTTCTGCCCGCGCCGTGCTGAATATCAGTCGTGACAGCATGGCGCGCTATGGTTTTTCTCCAGCCACGCGAGTGTTCGAGGCGGCGGGGGCGGCGGCTTGCCTGATTACGGATGCATGGGAGGGAATCGAGACGTTTCTGAACCCGGAGCAGGAAATTCTCCTTGCTGAAAGCGGCGCGGAGGTGGCCCATATTCTTCAAAGCCTGTCTACCGAGCGCGCCCGATCCATTGGAGAAGCGGCCCGCCGGCGCGTTCTGAAGGAGCACACCTATAAGCAACGGGCCAAGCTGGTGCAATCGATATTGCAGCGGGCACTGGCGGAACATGGGGCGGCACTGGAGTTTTCCGCTTGAAACAGCATCCGCTTCATTGCGTGTTTCTGGGCCTGTCGATTACGTCCGCCTGGGGTAATGGACATGCGACGACGTATCGGGGTTTATTGAAAGAACTTTGGCGGCGTGGACACAAAATTACGTTTTTGGAGCGCGACATGCCTTGGTATGCGGACAACCGAGAGTTTTCGAACGCATCATACTGCGACATCGCGCTGTACGGAAGCATGGACGAATTGAAATCCCGATTTACCGCAACGGTTCAGCATGCCGACGTGGTCGTAGTGGGTTCGTATGTTCCCGAGGGAATCGCCGTCGGAAGTTGGGTCACATCCACAGCGAAGGGATTAGCTGCGTTTTACGACATCGACACACCGGTGACGATGGCGAACTTACTTGTCCGTAAATGCGAATATCTAACGTTGGAACTCTGTCGGAAATACGCGCTTTATTTTTCGTTCACGGGCGGACCTATGCTCGAGGCAATTGAGAAGAAACTCGGCTCGCCTTGCGCCCGTCCTTTATATTGTTCGGTAGATCCTTCGCTTTACTATCCCGAGCCCCAAGAGAAACGATGGGATGTGGCTTACCTTGGTACGTACGCGGCGGACCGGCAGCAGTCTTTAGAGCGCTTATTGTTCTCGGTGGCGACGCGGTATCCAGAGAAAAATTTTGCGGTAGCTGGGCCGCAGTATCCGGACAATATCGCTTGGCCGGGCAACGTGGAACATATCGAGCATCTTCCCGCGGTTGAACATCGAGAGTTTTACAATGCTCAGAAGTTCGCTTTGAACCTGACGCGACGGGACATGATACGGGTCGGCTATTCGCCGAGTGTGCGGCTTTTCGAAGCGGGTTCGTGCGGCGCGCCTATGATGAGCGATATCTGGCCGGGACTCGCGGAGTTTTACGAGCTAGGCACAGAGATTCTACCGGTACGTAAAGCGGCGGATTTAGCCGCGAATTTGCGAATGAGTTGTGATCAGCGTGCGGTGATTGCGGAGAAGGCTCGTGCACGGACGATGCGGTTTCATACCGCCGCTGTAAGAGCCGAACAGTTCGAATCGAACGTAACTGAATCGATGGAGCGATTATCAAGCTCCAATAAACACAAGAGGGTTGCCGTTTAGATATTATCTTCCGCTGCCCTCATCCACTTTGAGGTGTAAGGAATGACCAAGAATATTTTGTTGGCTGGTGCGGCGGTTGCCTTTTCAATGGCAATAATCCCTGCTATGGCACAGCAGAAAGAAAGTGCTCCGGGTACTTCCGTGAGTATGATCGTGACTGCTGAGCCAAGCCGTGGCAAGGAATTGCCGAAGCTGCAGCCTGACGATATTCAAGTAACGCAAGACAAAAACAAACGACCTGTTACGAAGTTGGTGCCTTTTGAGGGTGATAATGCCGGTCTGCAACTATTACTGTTGATCGATGACTCAGCTCAATCGGACTTCGGCACTCATATCAGTACCTTGAAGAAATTTTTGACTTCGCTTCCAGCGGACACCGAGATCGGGGTAGGCTACATGCGTAATGGGATGACGCAAATGACCTCGAAATTCACCTCCGATCATGCGGCTGCCGCTCAATCGATTCGTTTGCCTTTAGGACCTGGAGGCGCGGATGTCAGCCCTTATGATTCTCTTTCGGACGCTATTAAAAAATGGCCTAAGGGCAATGTTCGTCGTGAGGTGATTATGATCGGCAGCGGCATTGAAGGCTACGGTGGCGGGTACACTTCCGACAATCCCTATGTGAATGCAGGCATCAGGAGTGCTCAAAAAGCCGGCGTGGTGGTTTATGCAATTTACTCACCTTCCGTGGGGCATTATGGACATAGTTACAGGTATCAAACTTGGGGGCAAAACTTTCTTTCTATGCTGGCCGATGGGACCGGAGGAGAATTATTTTGGATTGGCTTAAGCCCGCCGGTCTCTTTCCAGCCGTATCTTAAACAGATTCGGGAAAATTTGGATCATCAGTACATGCTGACGTTCGAAGCCAAGGCTGAGAATAAGGCTGGGCTGCAGCCGGTGAAAGTAAAGGTAAAAGAAAAGAACGCCGATTTAGCAGCACAGGACAAGGTTTACGTTCGAGCGGGGTTGTAGTTGGAGCCGGGCTGTAGGATGATCTTTACACAAAAGAACCCGGTGCGTACCGTTAGATACGGACCGGGTTGTTGTCGAGACTGGTAATTTACTACTTTAGTAAGTTGTCGTTTTCACTCGAACGGGGAGATCCTCGGGTTCGCCATCCGAAGATGCTTCGCCGGTTGAGGAAACGTCGTCCGCTCCGGTTGTCTTCAGTATGTCTTTTGCTTTGCTGACCCAGTCGCCGTCATCGCAATGCACAGAGACAAGAATTCCGCCTTCTTTGATTCTTCCTTCGTAGCGTTTCGCTTCGTACTCTGGAATACCCATACCAACTAAAGCTCCAATGACGCCTCCGACCAAGCCGCCGGAGCCCAAACCGGCCAATGTTCCCATAATTGGTCCTGCGGCGATGAAAGGTCCCAGGCCTGGAATTGCAAGTGCTCCGATGCCGGCTAGCAAGCCTAAAGTTCCACCAACCGCTCCGCCTGTAACGGCACCAGTGGTAGTACCTTCAGGAGCTTTTGTATTCTTTTCGTGGGCGAAATCCTTAGTGCCAGACTTATCCTGCAACAGGACTGAAATATCCTCCTGACGAAAGCCTTGATTGATAAATTGGTCGACGGCAGTTTCCGCCGTATCCCGATTGCTGTAAATTCCGTAAACTACTTTATTTCCTGCCATAAATTTCTCCTTTTATCCACTCTCCGACAACCTACTGGCCTTTAACCGTGAGTTCATCGGTAACGTTTGCCTCACCTGCGATTGCGGTAGCCTTTTGCGCAATCGTTGCCTTCTCTTCGGCCGATTTCACTGGTCCACGAAGAGTTACTTTGCCATGCCGCGCCACTATTTTTATGTTGTGAGCGTACATCGAAAGGGATTTGTCTTTAACAATCTCTCGACGAATTTCCTGCATTAACTTGAGATCGCTCTTCCCGTTTTTTGCCTGATCAGCCGACGGTTGTGTCTGCTGATTCATTTTGGTGTTATCGGGTTGCTGAGCGAATGCAGCCGTATACCCGACCGTCAATAACGCAGCTAATACTAGCGTGCTGATTTTGACCATTCTTTCCTCCTAAGAATGGTAGGAACTAACAGATGGCTAAACTCCTACCTGTAATGGGACTAGTTCGGGGGCGTCCGGTTTCACATGAATTAACTCGTGAAATATTGCTAAAAGGTCGGGTTTGTTCCATTCGGTTTACATTGCAGACTCTACACTGTAAATAGATGAAAGCGATGCTGCTATCCGATTACCGGCATTTGGAAATTGCCGATGTGGACAGGCCGAAGCCCGGGCCGGATGAATTGCTAATACGCGTAAAAGCGTGCGGCATCTGCGGCAGCGATGTACATGGCTATGACGGCAGCACGGGCCGCCGTATTCCACCGATTGTAATGGGGCATGAAGCGTCGGGAGTAGTGGAAAGTGTCGGCAGCGATGTCGATAGTTTTCAGGAAGGCGATCGGGTTACTTTCGATTCGACGGTGTACTGCGGGCGCTGCTTTTATTGCCGGCGCGGCGAAGTAAACCTGTGCGATCATCGCGAGGTTTTGGGCGTGTCGACGCCGGACTTTCGGCGGATGGGCGCGTTTGCGGAGTATGTTGCGGTTCCACAGCACATTGTCTACCGGTTGCCGGACGCACTGCCTTTCGCCAAGGCTGCCATGGTGGAGGCGGTGAGCGTAGCCGTCCATGCAGTGAGTTTGACGCCGATCAAAATCAATGACACTGCTTTGGTGGTGGGCGCGGGTATGATCGGTTGTCTGGCGCTACAGGCGGCGAAGCTAGCCGGATGTGGACGCATCATCGTGGCGGACATCGATGAAAGCCGTCTCCAGATGGCCGCCGGGCTGGGCGCGACAGATACGGTGAATGCGAAGGACGGCGACGCGGTGGCGGCGATCCGTCAATTGACGGACGGCCGGGGAGTAGATGTCGCGCTGGAGTGTGTAGGAACCGGCGCCACGGTTGTTACTGCCATCGAGAGCACTCGCAAGGGCGGCGCAGTGACGCTGGTGGGGAATGTGACGCCGAAGGTGGAGATACCGCTGCAATCGGTGGTGAGCCGACAGATTCGCCTGCAAGGCTCAGCGGCCTCCTCGGGAGAGTATCCGGCTTGCATGGAACTGCTGGCACGCGATGCGATTCGGGTTGACAGCTTGCTAACGGCAACCGCACCTTTAGAGCAAGGTCCTTCCTGGTTTGAACGCCTTTATCGGCGGGAGCCCAATCTTTTGAAGGTTGTGCTGGAGCCTTAACGAAACGTTTTCGATAAACTCACTTCCTTCCTGCATCGTATGCGCGACCTCCGAGCCGCGGACGTTCCATATTTCAAAAAATGCCAGCAGAAGAACAACAAGAAGAAGAGGAAGTGATTGCGCCGGAGCTATCGGAGCCGGAGCAGCAGGAGGCGGAAGATCGAACCTCCGTCAGCGCGTTTGTCATACACGAAACGATTCGACGCGACGGAGAGGAGGAGCTAGAGCGGCCTACTTCAGCGTTAGCGTGGTCCGGGCTGGCGGCCGGCATGTCGATGGGCTTTTCGTTAGTCGCGCAAGCGATGATTCAATCGGCTTTACCTGACCAGCCGTGGCGTCCTTTGCTGGTAAGTCTTGGCTACCCACTAGGATTTCTGATTGTGATTGTGGGGCGGCAACAGCTTTTCACCGAAAACACGTTAACGGCCATTATTCCCCTGCTTGCGCGTCGTAATGCGAAGACGCTGATACAAGTAATTCGCCTATGGACGATCGTGCTGATTGCGAACTTAGTGGGAGCTCACATTTTTGCCTGGATTGCCGGTGATACGCCCATGTTTAGGCCCGAGGTACGGGATGCGATGCTGCGCTTGGGCAAGGAAGCAGCGAATATTGATTTTGGAACGGCGCTGTTGCGGGGTATTTTTGCCGGGTGGCTGATAGCGATGGTAGTTTGGATGCTGGCCGCGGTCGACACCGGCCGGATTGCAATTATTCTGATCTTGACTTACATTGTCGGGTTGGCCGGATTCACTCACATTGTTGCCGGTTCCGTGGAAGTTTTGTTTCCGGTGATGGTGGGGGTGAAGAGCTGGGGGGCGGTGGCGTGGGGCTACTTCTTGCCGGCACTGATCGGCAACATCATTGGAGGCGTTTCGCTGACAGCGGCCATCAACCATGCGCAGGTCGTCGCCGGCATGGGATTGAATAAAGAGCACACTTCTAAACGGAAGCAATCATGAACTGCGCTCGGTAACCAGCTCCACAATTGCTTGCAGCGCCCGCTGCGCAGGAGACTCAGGGAAACCGGCAATAAGTGCTCGCGACTTTTCGGTGAAGGCATACGCACGTTCGTAGGCTTGCCTGATAGACCCGTGGCGTTCGAGAATTTTCGATATTTGCATGAAGGGCACCTGTTCGTAGTTCGCGTCGGCAATCACGGTTTCCACCGCACGGCGTTCGTCCACCGTCGCGCTTTGCAAGGCATAAATAAGCGGTAAGGTGACCTTCCCTTCCCGGAGATCGTTACCGGCCGGTTTACCCAAGATTTTTTCTGTTGACGTGAAATCGAGGATGTCGTCGACTAATTGAAACGCCATTCCTAAGTTCCAAGCAAACTCGCTCAGCCTTGATTCTGTTTCTTCGTCGGCTTTAGCGGACACAGCGCCTAAACGTGCACAGGCGGAGAATAGGCTGGCCGTCTTGCGATCCACTAGCTCCATATAATCGGCTTCGGTGATATCGATATTGTGCAGGCGTTCCAATTGGAGCAGCTCACCTTCAACCATCATCTGCGTGAGTGAGATGAGTACGTCGAGGATATGGAAATTTCGCTCGCGCAAGGCCACTTGAAAGGCTTGCATGTAGAGCCAATCGCCAGCCAACACCGAGGTATGATTGCCCCAAACGACATTGGTGGACGGCCTTCCCCGGCGTGATTTTGCAACATCGATGACATCATCGTGCACAAGTGTTGCGGTATGGATCATCTCCACCACGGCGGCCAAACGACGGGCGCAATCGGTAGCGGGCCCGAATAGACGATTCGCAAGCAGCAGTAGCGCGGGCCGGAGACGTTTTCCCCCGCCCGCCTGAAGATATTGATTGATGGTGGTGATCGCCTCCACCGACGCGACCGACTCCACCCCGATTTCCCCTTCCACTTCGGCCAAGTCCGATTGGACCAAGGCGAAGGCCTCACGAGCGGTTAAGGATTGACGTATCTTGCTAAACATTTTTATGTTTGTTTGGATCGGGTTCAATGGTTTAGAGGTTCTGCCGTCGGGAGCCTAAATACATGCTGAAAATTCTTTGTTGTTCGAGCGGCCAATTCTGCTACCGGGATGCCGCGCAACTGAGCAATCCACTCTGCCGTATGCACGACAAAGGCGGGCTCATTCCGTTTGCCACGGTGAGGCACGGGCGCAAGATAGGGCGAATCGGTTTCCAGCAGCAATTGATCGATGGGCGTAAGGCGAGCAGCATCCTGCGTGGGCGCTGATTTCGGAAACGTCGCCACTCCACCGAAGGCGAGAAAGAAACCAAGATCGAGACATTCCCGTGCCTGTCTCGAATCACCCGTAAAGCAGTGTAGAACACAAGGCAACCCAGTTGGCGCCCAAAGAGATTTCAGTTCGGTCATGGTGTCCTGCCAAGCATCGCGCGTGTGGATGACTACCGGTAAACCAGCTTCGGATGCCATCGCAAGCTGCCGCCTAAATATTAACAGCTGACTATCCTTGGGAACGCCCCAATGATAGTCAAGACCGATCTCACCCATTGCTTTGACTTTATGATGCCGAAGGAGAGACTCCAGATGCTTGAAGGTGTCTGCCTTCACCTTCTCGGCATCATTGGGATGAACGCCCACGGTGGCATAGATGAATGGATATGTATCCGCCAAACGGACAGCGGCTTCGAGGTCGGGAGGTCCATCGCCGGTTCCAATGGTCAACATGTATTTCAGCCCGGCAGCGCGCGCGCGTTCGATTACCACCTCCTGGTCGGAGTTAAACTGCTTGTCATCCAAGTGGCAATGGGAATCGACCAACTCCATGTTGTCAGCTGTTTTGTTCATCTTCGGCCCGTTTTATTTTAAGCGTGCGCCGGGAGAGATATCTTCCTGGAAACCGGCTAAGACAGGCAGACCGCCTTCGAGGCTGGCGGCGACAATCATGCCTTGTGAGGTGAGTCCACGGAGCTTGCGGGGCTGCAGGTTGGCGACAATCACTACTTTGCGCCCGATCAATTGCTCCGGCTCATACGCCAACGCGATGCCTGCAACGATGGTTCTTGGCTCGCTTTCGCCGATATCGACTTTCAAGTGCAAAAGCTTATCCGCGCCGTGGACAGGTTCGGCAGACTTCACCTCGCCGACACGCAGGTCTACCTTGGCAAAGTCGTCGATGGAGATGAAGTTTTGCGGAGTTTCATTTTCTGAGACTATTTGTTTTACCGCTTTGCCCATCAAGGCTGCTTGGCGCTCTTTTTCCGAAGCTTCCAAATCCTGCATTCTTGCGATGGTGGCTTTCCCTTCCAGTCTGGGAAAAACAGGCGCGACGGCACCGATCTTTCGACCCGGGGGTAAGGCTCCCCAACGTAAGGAATGGACTTGAAGAGCGCTGACCGGTTCAGTGAATCCTAATTGCTGCCAGATCGCTTCCGATGCATGAGGCAAAACCGGGGCGGCCAAACCACAGACGATGCGTAACGCCTCCGCTGCTGTGTACAAGGTGTCGTCGAGTTCGATCTGTTTTTCATCCGCTTTGGCCAACTTCCAGGGCGCGCGTTCGACGATGTACTTATCGACAGCCGAAATGATACTCCAGATATGCTCCAAAGCCTTCGAGAAATCGTAGGAAGTATAGGCGGCCATAGCTGCTTCCGTTGTCTTTGTCGCCACTTCAGCGATGCCCGGGTCTCCAACACTTTGCGGGATGGACCCATCGCGGTATTGCTGAATCATGCTGAGGGTGCGGCTCGCTAAATTGCCTAACCCGTTTGCCAGGTCGGCATTGTAACGGTTGACCAGCGCATCGAAACTGAAACTGCCGTCCTGTCCGAAGACCACTTCCCGCAACAGGAAGTAGCGCAGCGCATCGACGCCCATGACGTCGGCAATGGGAGCGGGTCTGACGATGTTTCCCCGCGATTTACTCATTTTGTCGTTTTCAAACAGGAGCCACCCGTGCGCAAATATGTGCTTGGGCAGTTCCCATCCGGCGGCCATCAGGAACGCCGGCCAATACACGGCATGGAAGCGCAGAATTTCTTTGCCGATCAGGTGCAGGTCCGCAGGCCAACGATCCATTCCCTCCACCGCGCTGATGTAGGTTGTCAAGGCATCGAACCAGACGTAGAAAACATGCGCCGGGTCCGACTCAACAGGAATGCCCCATTTGATGCTGGTACGAGTGATCGAAATATCGGAGAGTCCTTGGCGAACGAAGGCCAAGACCTCGTTACGACGGACCTCCGGTTGGATGAACTGCGGATGAGCATCATAAAATTGCAGCAGTCGATCCGTGAAGTCCGATAATTTGAAGAAGTAGTTTTCTTCCGTCACTTCCTCGTATGGCTTGCCGGTTTCAGGATCGATATCGCCCGGCTTTGCATCGTTGACGAACGACTCGCTGACGACGGCATACAGTCCTGTGTAGGTACCTTTGTAGATAAGTCCGTTGCTCTTGCAGGTCTCGAACAGGGTGTTGACCAACTTCGCGTGATTCACCGCAGTGGTGCGCTGAAAACGATCGATCTGCAAGTCGAGCTTTTGCCATTGTGAGCGAAATTCATCGGAAATGAGCTCGACAAAAGCTTGCGGTGTTTTGCCTTGCGCGACGGCGGCGCGCTCTACCTTGGTTCCATGCTCATCGGTGCCACTAGTCAGCACGACATCGAAGCCCAGCATTCGTTTCCATCGCGCGATGGTCTCGGCGGCAATAGTTGTGTAGGCGTGCCCGATGTGCGGCGCTGCATTCACATAGTAGATAGGAGTGGTGAGGTAGTATTTACCGGGATTCATCAAACTCGCTTTAAGCTCTGATCTTTTGAAAAGCGGCGGCCGCTTCGGCGATGACGGTTCGTAGAGCAACCTGTTTTTCGATTGCGATTTTTTTGCAGTCGTCGTATTCCGGCGTAAAGTGTCCTCCGTCGGCGTACTTCACGCGCACGGTACCGTAGACAGTTTCTACCTCCGCAGTGCTTCGCGCCAACACGCGCCGTTCAGCTTGCGTAATGCGCAACCCCAAGGTGGTAGTCTCTGCAAAAAGGATGGAAATCAGCCGTTCGGTTTGCTCCGGGGCGGTCATGATGGAGATCGCCGTTGCCGGGCGGTTCTTTTTCATGAACACGGGCGCTAGGGTGACGTCCAAAGCGCCGGCCGCAAAAAGCATCTCCATTGTGTAACCCAGCACTTGCGGCGTTGTATCGTCAATGTTGGCTTCGATCAAGGAGACGGTGGTGGCCTCTCCGGCGTTCGTGGTCTCGCCGATCAGCACGCGCAGCACATTGGCTTGCATAGGAAAATCTTTATCGCCCGCGCCGAAGCCTTGCGACAGAACACGAATAGCAGGCGGACCGCCGAAACCTGAAGATAGAGTGCTGATCAGCGCGGCACCGGTGGGAGTAGTCAACTCCGCTTCCGGCCCGGCGGAATAGATGGGTAGATCGCGCAGCATTTCGGTGGTGGCCGGCGCGGGTACCGGCAAGACGCCGTGTTCGGTATTCACGGTTCCACTTCCCACGTTGATGCGCGAACTACGCACCTCATCGATGTGCAAGAGATCCAGCGCTACACAGGCGCCGACGATGTCGCAGATGGAATCCACCGCGCCTACCTCATGAAAATGGACCTTTTCTATGGGAACGCGGTGGGATTTCGCCTCAGCCTTGCCTAGCTGCTGAAAAACCGCTAACGCATTTTTGCGGGCGGCTGCGGTCAGATCCCCCGCAGCGATAATTTTCTCGATGTGCGGCAGATGGCGATGCGCTTTTTGTTCGCCGCCATCGACGCTGAACTTCGATGCGGCAACTCCTTTGCGTTTGGTCTTTTCCAGGCGGAAGGAAGCGTTTAAATTCAGACTGTGCAGAGCCTGTTCCAAGGCCGCCCAATCCGCGCCGGCATCCACTAGCGCGCCAACAGTCATGTCGCCGCTGATGCCGGAAAATGCGTCGAAATAGCAGGTCTTCATAGAGGATAGAGGATGGATGCGATAAGCGTAGATGGATTGGCGGACAATAAGTCGCTCATTTATAGTGTACTAATGGGTGAGGTGTAATTATGGCACTGTGCAAGTTATAACCTGATATTCTAATTTTGTGGAAGTCAGTATAGCGACATTCGTCAAACACGTTACCAAGCTGATTCAACATGCCGAGCAAGGGGAAGATGTGTTGCTACTGCGGCGAGGAAAACCGGTAGCCCGAATCACTGCCGTGGAACTGCCCGCAAAAAAACGGAAGCTGGGTACTCTCCAAGGCAAAGCAAAACTGAATGCAGGTTGGGACAAACCGCTAGACCTTTCCTTGTTTGACGTCTTTTCAGAAAAGGAATAGCGCGTGTCACGCTACTTGCTGGACACGTCCGCTTTTTTGAAAGCGTCTATTTACCCGCAACTACTCTCTAAGGAGGCCGAACGGTTGATGAGCAATAACGCAAATTTGCTCACCATGAGCACCATTTCGCTTGTTGAAATTGCAATTCTTATTTCCTCGAAGCGCATAGAGCTGGACGAGTTAAGCCTGAGGTCGGCTGTGGAAGATCTTTCTATTACGACAATTCCCTTCTTTCCTAGGCACGCTCAACGGTATTTTTCGCTCCCGCTACACCATCGCGATCCGTTTGACCGTATGATCATTGCGACAGCAATGGAAGAAAAGGTCCCGGTAATTACAAGCGACCGGGCTTTTCACTTTTACAGCGTGGAGACGATTTGGTAGTGCTGCCTCATGGCTGGTAGCTCACGTAAGCAAACTGCTTCCCATCGGGAGACCACGAGTTTACGTTGATGGTTCCCTGCCCCCCGTAAAAGTTGGTGAGGGTTTGGATAGGAGTTTCTTTTATCGCCTTACCGGGAAGCGGGATCATGCGCAACATGACTCCCGGCATACGGTCGTTGTGTGTCTCCGTACCTTTCGGAAATGAAATAAACACGAGCCATTTGCCATCGGGAGAGCAGTGCGGAAACCAATCCTCGTATTCGCCCTTAGTCACCTGCTGAGCCTTTTCGTCGTTCGGGCCGGCGCCGTCCACAGGCATGCGCCAGATGCGCCAGGCGCCGGAACGATTGGAGTTGAAGTAAATCCACTTACCGTCCGGTGAGTAGTCCGGTCCATCGTCGTATCCGGTATTCCGGGTTAATTGTTGTTGCGGACCGCCATCGGCAGGAACCCGGAACAGATCGAAGTTGCCCCGCCGCTTTGCCACAACAGCCAGCCATTTGCCATCCGGCGAAAAGCCATGAAAATAGCTAGGCATCTCTCCGACAATCAATTTTGGCGTGCCGCCTTGGGAAGGAACAGTGTAGACCTGAGACCCACTCGCATTTCCGCTGGAAGAGAAGGCAATCAGCTTTCCGTCCGGTGAGATGCTTTTATCGTTATTGCACTTGCTTAGCGATCCTAAATCGATCTTCTTTAGCTGCGGCTGATTCGAGTCTGTTAAGAAAAGCTTGTACAGGGCGCCTCCCGTGTTGACTAGAAGATATTTACCGTCCGGCGACCAGTTCGGCGCTTCGATTAACAGATCCGATTGGTAGATCACTTTCTGCGACTTACTTTTCAGGTTGTAGACCGTGATTTTGCTCTTGCCGACTTGTTGTGGGGGTGCGGCGATCAATCCGACGGCGATCACTAAGGCAATGGATAAAGAAAAGATGACCGATTTCATCGATGGAACACTCCGTCTTATATGAGACCATTTCCAGCAAAGATTTGCAGATGCTTTCATACAATCGATTGACTCCTGAAACACCCTGGTTGCATCTCAAACTGGAGATATGCCCCAATCACTTGCGGATCGTTTCGTAGAAGCACTAGGCCGCTTAGAGTCTCAACGGGATGTAGACACTATTGTCAGTCTTTTTTCCGACAATGCGGAGACTGGTAACGTTGTGGTTCCGGAAAAGTTTCATGGCCAAGATGGGGTCAGGGAGTTTTGGACCAAGTATCGGGAGACGTTTGGCGAGATGCGCTCTACGTTTCGTAATCGATTCGCAAGTGAAAGCCGGGCGGCGCTGGAGTGGAGCACCGAAGGTACAACCGTAAGCGGGACTCCGGTACATTACGACGGCGTAAGTATTTTGGAAATGGATGGCGACAAGATTACGCGCTTTCGCGCTTACTTCGATGCCGGGGCACTTGGCCGTCAAATCGAGTCCGCAGCGGAGAAGAAGTAGTTTCCGTTTCAGGCGAATGGCAAGATCGAGATAGCGTGTCTGAACGAATAATCAAGATTTTGCTGGCCGACGATCACACCATTGTTCGGCAAGGCCTAAAGTTAATTCTGTCTTCCCATGCCGATTTAGAGGTGGTGGGCGAGGCGGCAAATGGGCGCGAGGCGGTCGATTTGGTGGAAAGGCTGCGGCCCGACATTGTGTTGATGGACGTGGCGATGCCGGAGCTTAACGGTATCGAAGCGACGCGCCGGATGGTGTCGGCAAACCAACGGATACGAGTACTTGTTTTGAGCATGCACAAGGAAGCTGTTTACGTTCGCGAAATATTGAAGGCGGGCGCACGCGGCTACATTTTAAAGGATGCTATCGATACAGAGCTTGTTAGCGCGGTCCGATCGGTGGCGCGCGGCGATGGCTATGTGAGTCCCGCAGTTTCGGGGGCTTTGTTGAACGACTATCGGCAGAACATCACCGATCCGATCGATCTTCTTTCCAGCCGTGAACGCGAAGTACTGCAGTTGATCGCCGAGGGCAAAACTAACAAGGAGATTGCTACGCGGCTGAACCTCAGCGTTTACACGGTCGATTCGCATCGCGGCAAGATCATGGAGAAGCTAAATCTGCACAGCACAGGCGAGTTGGTGAGGTTTGCCATTAAGCACGGCGTCACCGATTAGCCGGAGTTTTTCAGCGCGGATAAGGATGTCCATGCAGCGTGGCGAATGCCCGGTAAATTTGTTCGGCGAGCATGGCGCGTGCCAGCTCATGGGGAAATGTCATTGGCGAAAGAGACAGCAGGAAGTCCGCGCGCGGCTTCCACTCCGGTGGTAAACCGTCGTGTCCTCCCACTAGGAACACGACGTCTTGACCCTCCTGTTCCGCGCGTTCTATCGTTGAAATGAATTGCGCCGAATTCATAGCGCGTCCAGCAGGATCCAGGAATATCTTACGCGCGCTTCCGTGTTTCCCGAATAAATCAAAACGATGAGGAACAATTTCGCGCATCTCGCAATTGGCATAACGGGAACTTCGCTTCAGAAATTCAGCCGCGATTGCATTGGAATGTGCGTCGCGTGGTTTTCCGACGAAGTAAATAAAGATTTTCACTTGGCGAGATTCCGACCCATCTTTTCAGCATAAAAAATAGATTGTGTCTGGAGACAAGTGGATTACGATGGTGCGGTGAGCGACTCCTGTATTTTTTGTAAGTTGTCCAGCGGTGAATTGCCGGTACATACCGTTTATAAGGACGCGGATTCTTATGCATTTTTAGATAGCCATCCGCTGTTTCCCGGGCACGTTCTTCTCAGTCCTCGAGCGCACTATGAAACGCTGGCCGATATTCCCAAAGATCTAATGGGACCGATATTCACCACGGCCCAACTGATCGCGAAGGCGGTGGAAACGGCCGTAGATGCGGAGGGGACGTTTGTCGCAATCAATAATCGCGTGAGTCAAACAGTGCCACACATGCATATTCACATTGTTCCGCGCCGGCGGCGAGATGGGTTGAAGGGATTCTTCTGGCCACGGCACGAGTATCAGGATGAGGCTGCCCGCGAAACGGTGCGGGACGCGATTGAGCGGGAGATAGAGAAGCTACTGGCATCTTGATTTAGGTGATTTACACGAACAAATCTTTTGTCTCGATAGTGAGGCCTATCGAGGATGTAAACACGCCTGGGTTTTCGCAAATAAAGAACTCTTGGGGTTCGTGCCTGGAAACATGAACCGATTGTGTTTCTTCGTAGATAAACCAGACTTCGCCCACTCCGAATTGATGGTACTGTTTTCGCTTCCGTTCCATGTCGATGGCCGTATTGCTAGGGGAAATAACTTCAACGATGAGAAGAGGAGCATGACGCAAGATGCCCTTTGGTGGTTCCTCGGGCCGGTGCAGAACGGCGATATCCATTTCGCGAACCGTTGGCTTTGGATCGAACTCCATGATAATGCCGGCTTCACCTCCAATGACGTCGTAGCGTGTTTGGTCTAAGCATCCCAGCAAATAAGCACCGATCATCATTACTCGTCGTCCGTGCGCATATCCGGTCCTTGACAAAGTAATTAGTTCCCCTTCGTCGAGTTCGTAAGAGTGGCTGTCATCTTCGTTCTCGTGCTGCTCGTCGAAATCCAGAAACTCCTGGAGCGTCATTGTGGTAACGACCGGTTCTGCCAGAAGATTGGTCATGAGTTTGTCTTTGCCTCGTTGGAGTTATTATCGCCGATAGAACGCTTTGTGGCTACTACACGCAGGCGGCGATAGTCCGCGTACCAGACGCCGTCGCGAAAAAGCTTGGGGCGAAGCGCAGCGATTATGTCGGCAAGGATCGGATTGCGCTGCGCGGCGGGCAGGTCTTCGAAGTAATACCATTTGAACTGGCGAATCCAGTTTTCCATACCGCGCTCGCCTTCCAGTGGCGTAGGACGGTCGTAAAGCTGCGCAAGCTGTGTTTCCAATCCTACGGCCTCCAGAATAGCTGTGTACTCGGCGATACTGGGGAAAAAAGTTCGACGTGGCGGAATTGCGCCGGTGTGGCGTTCCCTGGCTACCTCCAAAGCGGCGACGATTTGTTGAATATTGCCCTGGCCTCCCAATTCAGCGACGAAGCGTCCACCGTCCTTCAAGGCGCGCGCAATGTTCTTTGCCACGGTAGAGGCGTCCAACATCCAGTGAAGCGCAGCATTGGAGAATACCGCATCGAACTCATTTTCGAATTGCATGTTGGTGGCATCATGCAATTGAAACTGCATTCTGGGGTAATTCCGCCGCGCTTGACCGACCATGTCGGGCGAGGCGTCCAGCCCTAAGACCGTCGCGCCGACGGCGGCGATCTTTGCGGTAAGTTGGCCGGTGCCGCAGCCTAAATCAAGAATGCGCTCGCCCGTTTGCGGAGCAAGCAGATCGATCAAGCCTTCGCCGTATTGCCAGACAAAGGCGTGTCGCGATTCGTAGAGCTCCGTGTCCCAAGTCGTTGTCTTAGAAGGCATGCTTCCAGGGTATCGAGTAACGTACGCAGTCGCTCATTTGAGCACTAAAGCGGTACGAGTCCACGGCGGATGCCGATAGAGACTGCTTCGGCGCGGCTGGAGGCTCCCAGCTTTGCCAAGATTTGCGCGACGTGGAATTTAACGGTATGAACGGAGATGCCGAGTTGTCCTGCCAACTCTTTGTTGCCGAGCCCAGCAGCCAACAGGCGTAGTACTTGCAGTTCGCGCGGTGTCGGCGTTTCCCAGTACGCAGTTTCGCTTATCATCGCGTCAACACTCGGCAACCATCGAGCCGCCTGTGTTTGCGTCAGTATTTTCAGTCCATTCGCGGCAGCGATAATGGCAGCCGCGATTTCAGCGACGGAAGAATCAGCAGGCAACCAAGCATGAATGTTTCTTTTGAAGGCAGCCGGTATAGCCGCGGCCTCGTCGGCCAGAATCAACACTGGTGCGCTCCCTGCAGGAAGCTGCGCCGGGAGCAGACTGCAAGCCACAATCACATCAGCCATTTCCCAGAACTCAGAGTCGCGGGCAAGAGATACCGCCGAGCGCACGTCCACCACGTCCAGCCGGTCATCTTCATGCAGAAGACGGGCTAAACTCCGCGCATGCGACAAGGAATCGGCGATGATAAGGACCCCAATCACGTTTTGTTTATTAAAGGCTTCGGTGAGAACGCTCGGCTATTTTTACCTCCATCTCGGAAACGTTGCCGCCTCGAACGATGATCGCCTTCACCGATCGGCCCACCGCATCGCCGCTTCTGAGAATTTCCTGCAACGCTTCGGTATCGGATACTGACTTCCCATCGAGAGAGACCAGAATATCTCCGAGCTGAAAGCCCGCTTTTTCAGCCGGGGAATCAGGTTCGATAGTTAGAGTAATCAACGCAGCGTCAGCAGGGTTGTTCAGCTTCTCTCTTAAGCTAGGTGGGATGACCACAGCCTGCATTCCCAATCCGAGATAGCCGTGACGAATGCGACCCTCGCGCAGTAGCTCGTCCGCCAAACGGTTTATTGTTGCAATGGGTATGGCGACGGCCGAATGCCTTAGCAGTGCGGGAGTGGCTAAGCCGATAAGATGTCCTTCCGCATTCACGACTGCCGCACCCGACTGTGATGGGTAAAGATTGACATCCAACCGGAGAAACGAATCCAGTTGACCACCCCGCCAAGTACGGCGGCTGCCACCGACGGCTCCGAGAATGCCTAAGCTTACCGAGGGTCCGACATCCATGGTCATCCCCAGGACGACGGCGATACTGCCTGGTTTCGAAGAAGACGATTCAGCGTAGGGTAAAGCCGCTAACATATCGCCTTCGACCTTTAGGAAAGCCAAGTCCAAGCGTGGGTCGCGCCCGAGGATCGTCGCCGCCGTTTGCTTACCGTTCCACGTCTGGACTGTAATTTGCCCGGATTGACGCAACGTATGGTGGGTGACCGCGACTACGTTTTCACGCAAAACCACCCCGCTGACGACGCGATAGGGAGCGGTCTTGGCGGCTATCACGCCGGGAGAAGCCTGTTCTACTAATTTGACCAGCGCATCGGAATAACTCTTCAGGTCGATTGTGTCTGTACTACTCATGCCTATAGTTTGCCTACGAAATGCACCCGCGCACATCAGCCGTTTGGGTAGGGCGGGCTGCGGTTTAATGTGTAAGAGAGCACTAACGCAGCCATGAAGAGAATTTTTTACACGATGCACTTTCGCGGGCAAACCTCACCCGCAACGTCAGACACGAAGTTGCTACGTACAACGGCGAGCGCGACCAGCTCCGTGCTGCACACGCACATTCGCGAGGCGGGCATCGAATCGGAGTTGCAGGCTTCCGACGGTCAACTGGCCTTTTTGGAGCTGGAATTTCATCTCATCGGCGCGGGTTCGTTTCAAGGAAGCGGCGCTATTACATTGGGCGAGGAAAGCGAACACGTTTTGAAGCTTGCCACCATTCAGGCCGGGCATGTAGACACAACTATCGAACCGGGTTCCATGACTGGAACGGCAAGCTGGAAAGTAGAAGGGGGAGAAGGACAGTTCGCCACCGCGCAAGGACTGATCACTTCGATTTTCACGCTGACCGGTAGCGGGGAATTCACCGATTATCAGCTTGGCTTGTTGTTTCTGCCTGATTGATTCCGCACCCCGCGGGTAACCGAACCGAAACGTGTCCGGCTACCCTTCCGAGCTGTCGAGCAAATTGAGCAATTAGCGTGTAATGGGAATCAAACTCCACTTTTGAGCGTTACCGCCATTGCAT
The DNA here is from genome assembly GCA_965219315.1 of Bryobacteraceae bacterium. GTDB lineage: Bacteria > Acidobacteriota > Terriglobia > Bryobacterales > Bryobacteraceae > Bog-105. Next base: position 20,317 of record CBDCNB010000002.1, read on the forward strand.
GAGCTAACGACAACCGATGTTCCCTGGGCTGTCAAACACTTGCCGCTACTGTTAACGACCACATTAAAGAACCCGTCGGAGGTCCCCAACGTACTCCAGATCTCGTTCATGCCGCCCCAGTACGTATACAGTCCGACAACCGAATTGTCGGCATAGTTATCCGGGCCGCCGTTCACGTCCAACTGGATGTTGCTAGCCTGGTGCGTGATTTTGTAGCCGCCGACCACAGGCGAGAAGAGGAAGGCTTGTCCAGTGCTTTTATTACATGAGTTCATCGCAAGCGAAGAACCTTCTGTTACTGCTTGTCCGGCCACATCTACGCAGGCATTATCGAAAGCAGAAACCATGGCGGCCCAACCGACAGGCAGGACTAAAGCGCCTGTTCCCGACAGAAAGATTGTTTGGGGTGATCCAACCGCATTGTCGGTCACAATAAGCGCCGCCGCTCGAGATCCCACTTGGGCCGGGGCAAAAGCGATGGCGACACTGCAAGTCGCACCCGCCGCCAATGACTGGCCGCAAGTATTGCCGGCAATCGTGAAATCGACGGTATTTGCCCCGGTAATGCTCCAGTTTGAAAACACGGTCCCCACTGGACCAGGATTTGAAAAGGTAAGCGTCTGTGTTCCGGACGAGTAAAGCGCCTGGGTATTGAACGCGAGTAGCGAGGCACTGGGGATTGCTTGCGGAGCAGTCATGTAATCGACCGCCAAGGTGTCGCCGCTTTGCGGAACAGAAGTGGCAATGAAGGTAAGTGTTTTTCCTGTCAACCGATAATCCTCGCCCTCGCGCTGTCTCAAACCATTCCGGTAAACGAATACGCTGGTCAAGGGCGAAGGAGCATACTTCAGAGTGAATGTGCCGTTCACTCCATTTGCGGCGCCCGCCGGAATTTCCGCACTGACCTTCGTATTTGCGTTAAGCATATTTACCGCGGCTTGCAGATCTAAGATAGAGCTGTTGATTTGGGTAATTGTTGCCGTCAGTCCAGAGACGCTGCTGATTGAAATGGAAGCGGGCGTTTGTTGCCCCCGCCCTACTATGGCGGCAGCCAGCAAAAGCGCACTCAATAAGAATGACTTTTTGTACATATAGAGTAATCCTTGTCGTTGCTAAATTTTGAACAGAAAGCAGTTCGAATAACATCGCGGCAGCGATTTTAGTACCGGCATGATGGAGATCGGAAACCTTCGTTCGTGCGCGAGTGTACAAGACTGGCGATAGGCGATTACGTTTTATGGGGAGCTAAGCTATTGAACGAAAAAGAAGTTATCTTTTTTGTGCGAGTTGCGAACGTACCGGAATGGGGGATGCGAAGACCGCGGCTACCCTTCGATAGACGTTCTTAGAAATTGCTCCGGTTCAGCAGATAATCCAGGCCGCCGACGCGATACCAACGATAACCGTATGGCTCTAACAAGACGCAGTGTTTGCCGTCTTCGTTCGCCCCGCTATGGTTATCCGATAGAAGATTGATGAGGCGTCGACCAGTCTCACCCTCGACGCCGGAACGAAGCCAAACTTCGCACGGAACCGGGCTGAGATTATGAACGAAAAGGGCGGAGGTGCCGCGCCAATCATAGCGTATGGCAAGGATCTCGTTTTGTCCGGTAGGCAGCACGTGGAAGTCGCCCCATCCAATCTCGGGAACTTCCTTGCGCATGCGCATGATGCGCTCAAACCAATTCAAAAAGGACTCTGGATTGCGGCGCTGCTCGGCGACATTGACGTGTTCGAATCCATACGGACCGCCGCTGATCACCGGAAGAAACGTCTTTTCGCACTTTGAAAATCCGCCCTGGAAATCGCCGGACCATTGCATGGGCGTTCGGGCGCATTGTCGCTCCGGCAGGTGCAAATTATCGCCCATCGTGATCTCATCTCCATAACGAATCACCGGCGTACCGGGCATGGTCATCATCAGGCTGTAGGCAAGCTCTATCCTCCGCCTGTCGCCTTGCAACATGGGTGCAAGGCGCCTCCGAATGCCCCGCCCGTACAGCTGCATATTTTCCTCAGGACCGAACGCCGCAAAAACGGCCGCGCGCTGCTCGTCAGACAAACGGCCTAAATCGAGTTCGTCATGGTTGCGTAGAAACTGACCCCACTGGCCCGTGGCGGGCCGGGGTCTGGTTGCCTTCAGGACGGCGATTAATGGCCGGCAATCGGCGGCGGCGAGAGCATAGAACACGTTTTGGTTGACGTGGAAATTGAACATCATCTCTAGTCGATCGCCGTCTTTTCCGAAGTACTCCATATCTGTTTTTGGCAGGACATTGGCTTCGGCCAGGATGATTGCATCGCCTTCCCGCCAAGTCAGGAATTCACGAAAAGTCCGAAGCATGTCGTACTGCTCAGCCGGTTCTTTCAAATCGGCCCCTTTCACCGCGATTACAAAGGGCACCGCGTCCATGCGGAAACCGGAAACGCCGAGCTGGATCCAGAAGCCCATAATCTTCAGGATTTCGGCCTGCACTTCCGGATTCGCCGTATTCAGATCGGGTTGGAAGTCGTAGAAGCGATGGAAGTAGTATGACTTAGCAGCCTCGTCATAGGTCCAAGTAGATTTTTGAACGCCGGGAAAAACGATCCCGCTGGCGGCATCCTTCGGCTTTTTCTTGGACCAAACATACCAATCGCGGAAGGGAGAATCGGGATTTTGGCGGGCATCCAAGAACCACGGATGTTTATCGGAGGTGTGGTTGACGACTAAATCGATGAGAACGCGCAGGCCTCGCTGTTTGCAGGCGTGAGTGAATTCAACAAAGTCGCCTAGCGTGCCATAACGCGGGTCGACGCCATAATAGTCGCGAATGTCATAACCACCGTCTCGGCCCGGCGAAGGCTGGAAAGGCATCAGCCAGATGGTGGTGACGCCAAAACCTTGCAGGTAGTCGAGCCTGCGCATCAGCCCTTTGAAGTCCCCGACACCGTCGCCGTTGGCGTCCATAAAGCTTTCCACGGAAAGGCAATAAATAATCGCGTCTTTATACCAGAGATCGTTAATCATTGCAGTGTTTATCAAGGCAGTAGTTATGTTTTCGATTCGCCTTGGAACCTAGCCAGCAAGCGACGATTATCCACGCGCATTCGCGACCGTTAAATGCTACCATCTGAGCGATTGAGTCTAGCAAAGTCCATCTTGCGAAAAGGCCTTCATTCTTACGGTGGAATACAGGCATTTCGGATGCGATCGAGAAACGCGCTTCGAATATTGATGTATCACAACTTCCCGGCGGATCGCTCGGGGTTGCGCCGGCAGTGCGAACATATACGACGGTTCTATAGGCCGGTATCGATGCAGCAAGTCAGCGAGGCGATTGCCGGCAGGGAAAAGTTGCCGGACAATGCCGTGGCGGTGACGATCGACGATGGATACCGCGATTTCCTCTTAAACGCCTACCCAATTTTTTATGAGTTCCAAATCCCCACGACTGTGTATTTGGTGAGCGATTTTTTGGACCGCAGAGATTGGAATTGGTGGGACAAAATCCAATATGCGTTACAAAATACCGCGGAAAGTCAATTTGAGCTGAACGTCAATGGAGACAAGCGTATTCTTGCAGTTCAGCAAGGCCAGGCACATGAGCAGATGCATAAAGTCGCGCAGGAACTAAAGACGATGACCAACGCGCGGCGACAGGGAGAAATTGCACGAATGATGGAGCAGTTGCGGATCGATCTTCCTTCCTCGGCTCCGAAGTGGTGTGAGCCGATGACGTGGGATGAGGTGAAGCAGCTTGCGCGGACAAATGTGGAATTCGGCGCTCACACCAAAACACATCCGATACTATCCACGGTAAGCGGAAAACGAGAGCTGGAAGACGAAATCCGGGGATCGCAGAAACGCGTCGAAAAAGAGCTCGATAGGCCGGTACTTCATTTTTGCTATCCGAACGGACGTGAGCAGGATATCGGAGCGGAGGCGTTGCAGGTGACGCGCGAAAGCGGATTCCGGACGGCAGTGACTACTCTACCCGGCACCAACCGCATAGGGGCTAAAACCGATGCGTTTCAGTTGAAACGGCTTGGCTCGGAACCGAGTTTGCCGGACTACTATTTCACCGAATTAATGGCGGGCGTAAGAACCAGTTAACCCGAAAATTACGCTATGTTTTGAAGAAACTTTCAACGCATGAGCAATTAATTATTCCGCGATAACGTTGTTATGGTTCGGATCGATAAACTAGTAGCATCCGCGCGGACAGGGAAATTGCATCATGCGCGTGCATATTTGAAAACATTGAACAGGACAAATGACTGCAAACGAAAAGTTAAAAATGGCTTTCCAGACGGCACTGGGGATGCCGGCGGACTCGGATTTTGAGAACGCAAAGTACGGAGACACGGAAGGCTGGGATTCGGCGGCGCATATGGCACTTATCTCCGAGATTGAGGCAGCGTTCGACATCATGCTGGATACCGATGAAGTGATCGGCATGAGCAGCTTTGGAAAAGCACGGGAAACAGTTTCCAACCATGGCGTCTCGTTTGCAGCTTGAAGGAAAGATTGCTTTCGTCACCGGCTCCACAAAAGGCATTGGATGGGCGACGGCGCAGGTCTTGGCGCAACTTGGCGCCGATCTAATTCTCAACGGTCATTCCGATGCTGCGCTTTTGGAATCTCGAGTTTCCGATATAAAGGATCGTTTTGGCGTCCGAGCGATGGGCATCTCTTTTCACGCAGCAGAGCCGGCGGCGATTAAGGATGCGTATAAATCGATTTTTCAGACTTATAAGCAATTGGACATTCTAGTTAACAACGCGGGTATTCTGCGTAACGGAATGATCGGAATGATTCCGGAAGAGATGATTCGCGAAACAATGGAGTTGAATACGATTGCCGTGATTCATCACGTACAGGAAGCAGCCAGGCTCATGGCGCGCAACAAGGCAGGAGCCATCGTGAATTTGGCCTCCATCGTGGGACAAGCGGGAAGCGAGGGCCAGATGGTTTATTCGGCGTCGAAATCGGCTCTTCTCGGCCTAACGCGTTCAGCGGCAAAAGAGCTAGCGCCCAAAGGCATCCGTGTGAATGCCGTTGCTCCGGGAATGATCCGCACGGATTTGATAAAGGAGCTGCCCCAAGCGAAGCTAGACGAGCGCGTGGGGAACATCAAACTGGGGCGGTTGGGCGAACCGGAAGAGGTGGCTAACGTCATCGCTTTTCTGTGTTCGGATATGGCGTCCTACATCACTGGCCAGACAATTGGGGTCGATGGCGGCATGGTCCTTTAAAGAGCTATGTTCTTAATCGCTGAAATGTGGAAAAATTCTTCGCAGTGTGCGCTGTATGACGCGCACTCGAAGCGAGCCTGGTCCTACGCGGAACTGGACGAAGCCGTGACGAAAACCGGAAGTTTGTTGGCAAGCAAAAGAAAGGGATTGTTCTTTCTGTTTTGTCGAAACAATGCGGCTTGCGTGATTGCATATCTATCGGTGATTCAGGCTGGTCATGCGGTGGCCATGCTCGATGAAGAGCTTGCACCAGAGTTTAAAAGACGCTTGATCGATCTATATCAACCGGAGTTCATCATCAGCTCGGTTTCAATTGTCAATCTCGGGATCGAGAAAATGGAAACCGTGTACAGCCAAACCTCCTTTGGCGATCCCCCTTTGTACATTTGGAGTAGCGACACGGAGCGCACGGACCACATCCATCCGGAGCTAGCGATGCTTCTTTCCACTTCAGGTAGCACCGGAACACCGAAGTTTGTCAGACTTAGCCGGCAAAACGTGGAGAGCAACGCGCGATCGATCAAAACGGGTCTCGGCCTTAACGAAAATGAGCGGCCCATCACATCGCTTCCCATTCATTACTCTTACGGTTTGTCTGTGGTGAACAGCCATCTGGCCGCTGGGGCTACGGTCGTGCTCACAAATCACGGGTTGATGTCGCCGGAGTTTTGGAGCACTTTTCGCGAGCAAACCTGTACTTCCTGGGCAGGCGTGCCCTATTCCTATCAGATTCTAAAACGTCTCGATCTGGATAAATTGAACTTGCCTTCACTGGCAACGTTGACCCAAGCCGGAGGTAAGTTGCATGCGGATTCGATCGATCATTTTCATACATTGATGATGAAGCGCGGCGGGAAGTTTTACACCATGTATGGCCAAACGGAGGCAACGGCACGAATTTCAATTCTTCCATCTGAGAAGCTCACCGGGAAGCTGGGTTCCGTCGGTCCCGCGATTGAAAACGGAGCCTTGGCGGTGGAGACCGAAACAGGTTTAACCGACGAGGCGGGTGTGGCCGGCGAGATTTTTTACCGTGGTCCTAACGTGATGTTGGGCTATGCCGGCGATCGCGCGGATCTCAGCCGCAGTGACGAATTGAACGGAACTCTTCGAACCGGTGATATCGGTTATTTGGACCGCGACGGCTTTCTATTCATCACCGGCAGGCACAAACGTGATGCCAAAGTGCTTGGATTGCGGCTGAACATGGATGAGGTGGAAGAAATGCTGCGTCATCATGGCGCGACAGCGGTGATCTCAGGTCAAGAAAAACTGATCATCTATTGTGAACACGGGGACAATCAGGCCTTTACGCAATACGGACGGGAGTTATCTTCGCGACTCAAAATTCATGTCGGTGCATTTGAGTTTCGCCGGATCACGCAATTACCGCTCAATGCTAATGGAAAAATCGACTATGCAGAGTTAGGACAACGCGCATGAGCTTCGACACATTGCTTGCTACGCCGCAGTACAGCCTGCCGCAATCGGAAAAAGAGCGGCTGCTGTTGACGGAGTTGAACGCGCTCACCATGCGCCACGACGCCTTCTGTCCCGAATATTCTAGAATTCTCCATGTGACCGGCACGCAAAAAACTGCCGGCACAATCCAGGAAGTGCCTTACCTGCCGGTGGGGTTGTTTAAGAGCCACGCATTGCGAAGCATCACACCGGAAAACATTTTTAAAACAATGACTTCCAGCGGCACTACGGGCCAGCAGGTGAGCCAAATCTTCCTCGACAAGGAAACGGCGATGCGGCAAACAGCGGCCTTGGGCAGCATCATCGGTCATGTGATCGGCCGCGAGCGTTTGCCGATGATTCTGATTGAGTCGTCGGCCTTGCTGAAAGATCGTAAACGGTTTAGCGCGCGAGCGGCGGGACTGCTGGGAATGATGAATTTCGGGCGGCAGCACTTTTACGTGCTCGACGAAAACATGGAGCTGGATGAGACCGGCCTGCGTGCGTTTCTCGAACGTTTTGGTGAACGACCGTTCCTCATGTTCGGGTTCACCTTTATGGTGTGGCAGTACTTCTATCAAAATTTATTGGAGAAGAACTTCGATCTTTCGAACGGGATTTTGCTTCATAGCGGCGGTTGGAAAAAGCTGCAAGAGATGGCCGTCAGTAATGTAGAGTTCAAACGGCGGTTCAAAGCGGCCACGGGGCTCCAGCGCATCTACAATTTCTACGGCATGGTGGAGCAGGTGGGAAGCGTCTATGTGGAAGGTGAGGACGGCTATTTGTACCCGCCCAATTTTGCCGATGTAATTGTTCGCGATCCGGTCACTTTGGAACCCGCACCGATTGGCACGCCGGGCATTATCCAGGTATTGAGCGTGCTGCCTCTTAGCTATCCCGGACATTCGATATTAACGGAAGATCTTGGGGTTGTTCACGGCATCGACGATTCTACCTGCGGGCGTGAGGGAAAACGTTTCTCCGTGATCGGCCGCGTTCCTAAGACAGAATTGCGAGGCTGCAGCGATGTTCACGCCAGCCAGGTAGCTTGATGACGGTTACGCAAATTGTTCCCAAGCAGGAAGCGGTCGAGCTTCACGAGTTGCTGGAGCGGTTAAGCGATGCCCAGGGACGCGCTGTGCCATTTAACGACAGTGTGCTCGATTTCTGCGCGCGCTTCTCCACCAGTTTGTTTCGCGACAGTGAGGCGAGACTTTATCCCGAACTACAGGCGCTTGCGTTCTGGATGAGGAAGTCCGAACTCGTGCGCATGAAAGCAGAGTTCGAGTCGCTTCAAACCGATTCCACACTGCTGATGCCGCGAGGGCTAGTCTTTCATATACCGCCATCGAATGTCGACACCATCTTCATCTATTCTTGGATTTTGTCGGTGATCACGGGAAATACCAACGTGATTCGGGTTTCAGATCGTGCCGCAGAGGCATCCGCGGTGATCTGCCGCATCTTCAATGCCGTAGCCGCAGAAAGCGATCCGTCGATAGCACGAAACACCGTCATGCTGCGATATGGGCGAGAACGGGAAATTACAGCCGCAGTTTCCGAAAAGGCGGACGTGCGCGTGATCTGGGGCGGCGACGCCACGGTCGGAACGATTCGCTCCATACCGCTGCCGCCACATGCGCAAGAGCTTACATTTCCCGATCGATATGCTTTGGCGGTGATAAAGGCCGGTGCCTATCGAACGGCGGAACTGTCGGAGCGTCAATCGCTGGCCGGGAAGTTCTATAACGACACATTCTGGTTCGACCAAATGGCCTGTTCGTCTCCCCGACTGGTGGTCTGGGTCGGCGAAAGAGAAGATTGCGAGCGCGCTGCCGGCGACTTTTACGATGAGTTGGAACGCGAGGTTGCAAGGAAAAACTATTCGTTAGCTACCGGTCCTCGTTTAAATAAGCTCACCTTTGCTTATCGCGCTATTTTGGATCAGCCGGTGACTCAGTTTCGTCAAGCGGGCCCGGAATGCGCGGTGCTGACCTTAAATAAGGTCTCCGACTTAGACCGGGAGCACTGTGGCGGCGGCTTACTATTTCAAGCGTACGCCACGCAATTAAGCGACATCACTTCTCTGGTGATCCGGCGAGATCAAACATTGACTCAATTCGGCTTCAGCAACCATGAACTGCGTGCCTTCGCGATCTCACTCAACGGCAGAGGTATCGACCGGATCGTACCTATAGGTCAGGCACTGAATTTCAATCGGTTTTGGGACGGATACGATTTGCTGCGCGAGTTCACACGGACTGTTTACCTTCATCCATGAAGCTCGATTTCCGCGCTACGAAGCGTGACGAAGAAAAGGCCATTCGGACGTTTCTCACCCGCATATTTGAGATATCTCCAAACGCTCCACTGGTAGATCCGCAGCACCTGTATTGGAAGTATTATCATTGCCGCGAGGACTGGAGTCGCGAGGGTATTTCTCGCAGTTTCGTTTACGCCGAAGGAGCAGATTATCTTGCGCATGCCTGCGCCTGGCCGTTCCGTCTGCTGGTGAATGGATCAGCGCTCAACGGCGTTCATCCAATCGACTGGGCAGCTAGTTCCGATATACCGGGACTGGGCGCTCTGCTGCTGCGCCAGATGCGAACCATGGGCGATGTATCGTGCTGCATTGGCGGTACGGACGTTGCGCAAAAAGTAATTGCACAGAGCGGTTACCGCCCAGTAGGTGAGATGAAGTATTACTCGCGGCCACTACATGCGTTTTGCCAATTCCGGAGTCATCCCCGGCGGAATGTGAAACTACCTGCTCGACTGATCCGTAATTTTTTTTGGTCTCATCGAGCCGGTGTAGAAGCACCCCGAGGATGGACTGCCGATCATGTTGCGCCCGAACAGATTCCCGCAGAGGTTCTGCCGCAGTCTAGCCCGCGGATTACTGCCTGTGAGCGCAAACCGGAGCTTTTCTCTTATATGCAGCAGTGTCCCGTCGCTCCGCATAAGTTGTATTTAGTGCGACAAGCAGGGCAGCCGTCAGGCTACTTTATGCTGAGTTTTCCACCCGGGCAGGTGCGCGTGGTCGATAGCTGGGTGATTAACAATCGGCAGGAAGATTGGAAAGTATTGTACGCTCTCGCTGTGCATACTGCTTATCAAACCACGAGAGCGGGTGAGATCGTAGCCGCGTCTGCGATAGCGAACGGACAATCCGCATTAGAAGGTTTGCATTTTCGCGCGCATCTTACTCTTCCAGTGATGCTGTTCGATCCGAAGAAATTACTGACAGACAAGCCACCGGTTCACTTTCAGATGATCGACAACGATTTCAGCTTTTTGCATGAGGGCAAGCCCGATTACCAAACCTAGACCTTCTTTTTCTTGATGCCGAACACTACGGCGGTAGCGACAATCACCAGAGGAAGGAGACAGAGTATCCAGGCAACAAGCCAATGCCAAAACGTGTAGTGCCGAACGACAATCGGGACGAGCGTATCCACGGCAAAGAAGCACCAAATCACCCAAAGCACCAGAAAAACTACAAGCGCTGTAACAGTTCTCCCACTGAGCGGCATAATCTTCAATATTATGACTATGTCACTGGAAATTACAGCGCCATGAGCAAAGCTACGCGGCCGGAAACCAGGAGCGGCGACACTCCAATATCGCCTGCCTAGCTTTTTGTGCATCGGCGCCTCACGCTTTGGCGATTATGTCTTACCTTGCCGCTGTAGAATCACCAGCGTGCTGTCGTAATCATCCACGAGCTTAAGATTCAACCCGTGATGCATAAGGTAAGCTCCGCTTAGCTCCTGCTGATGCTCCAGCAGTTTGCCGTCACTGGATTCTAGGCGATACACCGCCTGCTCATCCAGCCCGCGCAGGTAAATTACAGGGGGCGCCGTATTGTATTGCTGCGAATGACGGAAAGCAAATAACACCGCCTGTTGGCCATTGCGGGCGACATACTCATTCGCCGCCGTATCGGTTGTGCGCGGAGAGAGAATACGGTACAGATCTCCTAACTGAACCGTGTCACGTATGCGCTTATCCAAAGCAATCATCTTCGTGGCAAGCTGCGTATCTTTTTCAGTCCACTTATTCAGGTTCGCGCCGATGCCCAGCGCACCTTGCATGGCGACCAGAAAGCGGTACTCCAATGGCGTGCTCCGGTGATTCATGTTCGGCACGTCGGTCACCCACGCCGACATAAATTTTGCGGCATATGCCTGTGAAAAGCCTTCCTGAATGCGAAGCCGATCAAACGCCTCGGTATTGTCCGAAGTCCAAAACTCCTCCACCCGGCGTAAAATGCCGAGATCGATTCGGGCACCGCCCCCGGAACAGGATTCGATCTCAAGGTTAGGATGTTTCGCCCTGAGACGGTCCATAATTTCGTATAGATTGCGGACATACTTCACCCACAATTTCTGCTGATCTTGCGGCGGCACCTCCGGCCAACCCGGCTCGGAGAACGTGCGATTCATGTCCCATTTGAAATACCTGATGTTGTATTCGGTCGCCAGCCGGTTCAGGAATCCATAGACGTACTCTTTCACGTCGTCACGTGCAAGATTCAACACCAGTTGATTGCGTAGTTCGCTGCGAGGACGTCCCCGAAAGTTCATCACCCAATCCGGATGCGCGCGATAAAGATCGCTGTCGGGGTTTACCATTTCGGGCTCCACCCACAGCCCGAAACCCATACCAAGACGATTGACATAGGCTATCAATGCATCAAGGCCGTGCGGAAATTTTTGCGGATTGACGGTCCAATCACCCAGCCCGGCATGATCGTTGTTACGCTTGCCGAACCATCCGTCATCCATCACGAACAGTTCCACGCCCAGCTTCGAAGCCTTTTCGGCCAACCGCATCTGCCCTTCTTCGGTCACATCGAAAGTGGTCGCTTCCCAAGAGTTATAGAGTACCGGACGCACACGGGCTTTCAGGCCGTGCGGCTCGATGTAGACGCGCTCCAAGGTGTGCATCAAGCGGGAAGCTTCCCCAAAACCGTTTTGCGCGACACCGCCATAAAACTCCGGCGTAGTCAACGACTCTCCCGGCTTGAGCTGATATGAAAAATCGAACGAATTCAGGCCGCCCGTCACTCGTACCTGCCGATAGGGAGTCTGCTCAACGGAGAAGCGCCAATTGCCGCTCCAGGCAAGCGCGCCAAACCACACCTGCCCATGTGTTTCCGTCGCGCCGCCATCATCTATGGCAAACCACGGATTGAAGTTGTGGCTGGTGTGGCCTTTGCGGCTCTCGATCACCTTCATTCCTTCGTGGATGGGCTCACGATTGAGCTGTGTTTCCGCTGCCCAGCGTCCACTTAGATAGGTGAGACGATAGTTGTCCCCCGGCAGCATGTACCAGGTCGCCGATTGCGCACTCACGATAGTAAAGTTTTGCTTCGTGCCATTTTTTATCGTCGCCCAACGGCTGATAACGCCGACCACTGGATAAACGCGATAATGCAGAGTCACGTTTACTTCATCGCGTATGTCCTTCATCTCGATCTCGAGCATGTCGCCCTCGATGCGGTACGAAACGTAACGCAAGACGAGATCGCGGTCACCATCGCTGCGCGTGATCTTCAGAGCCGGCTCATAGTAACGGGGGCCTCCCCAACCGGGGAACTCCTCATTTTCCAGCATCTGATGCGGATCGAACGACGAAATGTCAGGCTTCGGCGTAATTGGCGATAAATCCTCGGTGCGCCACAAATGGGCGCCCCAATACACATGTTCTAACTGCCCATCCGCTCCCAAGCCCATGGCATATGAGTTTTGCGCCGTCGTCAGCAACCAGATTTTCTTTGCCTGAATGAACTGAATAGACTGCGCCGGTGACGAGCAAGCCGCCACGCTCAATAGGAAAGACCAGAAAGCAATACGAAACATATATCCGTTTGATTGTACGTTCTTCGCTTTCCGGTTAGCTGCTCGCGCCAACGATGATCTAATGTTCATTGCATGATCAGTTCTCTCCCGGCGAAAATTTTTTCTTTATCGTTGTGTTTAATAATGACTCTTCCGATAGGCGCGCAAAATCCCGACTGGTTTCCTAAGAAGGACATGTTGACCATCGGCGTCTATTACTATCCGGAGGCTTGGCCGGAGACGCAATGGGCAAGGGATATTGCCAACATTCACAAGTTGGGCATGGAGTACATTCACATGGGCGAATTTGCCTGGTACTTCATGGAACCTAAGGAGGGCCAATATCAATTCGATTGGCTGGAAAAGAATGTCGACTTGGCTGCCAAGCAAGGCTTAAAGGTGATTCTGTGCACACCAAGCGCAACGCCGCCTATTTGGTTGACGCGCGAACATCCCGAGGTGCTCAGTGTTGACGCCGAAGGACGGACCATGCAGCACGGCAGCCGTGAACAAGCCGATTGGAGTTCGCAGACGTACCGCGACTACGTCACCAAGATCGATACTGAACTGGCAAAACGTTTTGGGCATGACAAGCGAGTGTGGGGATGGCAAATCGATAACGAATTAAGCCACTACGGCAGGCGCTACTCGTATTCGCAGGCGGCGACAAAAAATTTTCGCGAGTGGCTGAAGGAGAAATACGGGACAATCGACCGCTTGAACGCGGATTGGGGCGGCGCATTCTGGTCGTTGATGTATCAAAACTTCGATCAGATCGAGATACCGAATGCTCAGACACTGGTAGCCGACCCAAGCCCCCATGCCGTGCTCGATTTTAAGCGCTGGTTTGCTCATGAGACAGCGAACTACATCGCCATGCAAGCAAAGGTGCTGCGCCAGTACAGCACCAATCAATGGATCACGACAAATTTCATGTCGATGCACGAGGATGTCGATCCCGACTTATCGGCGAAAACGCTGGACGTGTTCACCTGGACTGTTTATCCGGTCCATGGTGAATTGGGCGAAGGCCCGCTTGGCTTTCGTCTGGGCAGCGCCGAAATGCTTGGTTTCATGCATGATTTTATGCGTCCGTTTACGGGGCTGTCCGGGCCCATGGAACTCCAGCCTGGGCAGGTGAATTGGGGAACGATCAACCCCTGGCCGCTTCCCGGAGCGATCCATATGTGGATTTTGCAGGGACTGGGAGCAGGCGCGCGCATGGTTTGCACCTATCGGTATCGCCAGCCGCTTTTTGGATCGGAGCTCTACCACAAAGGCTTGGTTGAACCCGACGGCGTTACTCCGTCTCCGGGCGGGCGCGAGTATGCACAAGCCATGCGCGACGTCATTGCGCTTCGCAAGCACTACGATGAAAAAGCGCGCGAGCCCAAGGAATATGCGGCGCGGAAAACAGCCTTCCTGATCTCCTTCGATAACCGCTGGGACATCTCCAACCATAAACAGACCGAACGTTGGAGTACCGAGGCCCACTGGTTCCGCTACTATCGGGCGCTGAAAAGCATGATGGCTCCGGTAGACGTCCTTACGCCAGATCGCGAGTTCAAAGACTATCCGTTTGTAGTGGCACCGGCGTTCCAACTGCTCGATGGGAACTTGATCCAGCGATTCACGGAGTACGCACGCAACGGCGGTCATCTGATCTTGACTTGTCGCACCGGGCAGAAAAATAAGCAAGGTCATCTGCCGGAAACGCTTTGGGCGCAACAGATTTATCCGCTCATCGGCGCACGTATTTCGTTTTACGATCTGCTGCCGGTGGGCGTCACCGGGCATGTGACCGCAGAGGGAAAGAGCTACCCTTGGGGCAGTTGGGGCGACATCGTAGAGCCCGATAGCGGCACCGAAGTGCTAGCAAAGTACGCCGATCAATTCTATGCCGGTAGACCTGCGGCTGTCACACACCGGCTTGGCAAGGGAACAGTCACTTACATTGGCGTGGATACTCTGGACGGTGAATTAGAGAATACCTTGATGCATGGCGTCTACCAAGCGGCAGGCGTTGCGCCGGCCAATCTCACGCCTAACTTCACCGTGAACTGGCGCGACGGCTTCTGGGTAGCAACTAACTTTGCAAGCAAAACGCAGACCATCCCTGCCGACGCTGGAGCACAAATTCTGGTAGGAAAGCGTGAAGTGCCGCCTGGTGGCGTCGCTGTTTGGATAGATCGCTAAGAACAAAGAGCAGAACGAATCGTCCCTGCCGTTTGCAGAATGGTCTGTTCATCCGCCAAAAAAAGGCGATGAGGCAGCCAAAACGCATCTTCGACATGTTGTTCCGTAACAGGACACGGCATCACGCGGCAGCTTCCATCCACTCGATACACGGGATTGTTGTACAACGTGTGCGGGTAAAACGGTGTGCAAGGGATACCGGCCTCCTCCAGCCTTTGCTGAAACTCATTGCGAGAGATACGGGCGTTTACCAGGCGTCCCGGGAGTAAGTAATGCGAATGCTGTGTGACCTCATCCGGAACTTGCTGCCAAACAATCTCCGGCACATCGCTCAGCTTTGCTTTCAGCAGGGCAGCATGGCGAGTGCGGGTCGCTATCTGCGCGGGCAGGCGTTCGAATTGCGCCAGTAAAACAGCCGCTTGAAATCCCGTAAGACGAAAATTAGTCCCAATTCGGTGATGTTCATAAAAGCTTCGGCCAACGACCCGACCCTGGTTAGCAACGGAACGAAGGTGCTCTGCGATCTCGTCATTGGATGTCACCAGCATGCCGCCCTCGCCCGCGCAAAGCGCCTTGCCGTTTTGAAAACTAAATGAACCAACAATGCCGAAGCTTCCGGCCCGTTGGCCTCGCCACTCCGAACCATGCGCATGCGCGGCGTCTTCGATCAGGTAAATTTCGCGCTGACGGCAAAGAGATAAGAGTTCATCCATCCGGCACAGCGGGCCTCCGAAGTGAACGGCCATAACAGCCTTTGTCTTCGACGTTATAGCCTGCTCGACTCTCCGGGAATCGATGTTGAACGAGTACGGCTCGATGTCGACGAAAACAGGAAGTGCACCGGCCCGCGAAACTGCCGTGGCAGTGGAAATGAATGAGACCGCGGGAACGATGACTTCGTCACCCGGCCCAATACCTAGCGCCGTCAGTGCAAGTTCTAACGAAACAGTTCCATTGAACGTGCTGATGCCGTGCCTGGAGTGTTGATAAGCGGCGAAGCTTTGCTCGAACTCTGCCACAAATGGATGAAAGCCGCCCCATTGTCCATTCTCCAGAACCATGCAGAGCAGCTCCGTTTCGCGCTCATCTGCTTGTGGCCAGGAAGGTATTTGCATGCCTTTTGAAACTGTTTTCAGTGTAGACAATGTAACAATCGTGATGCGGATGTCGGTTTACCAGGAACGCAAGAACGATTTAGATCACTATGAGTTTAAAATGGGCCGCGAAAGGGGACGGCTAGCGGTCACGCTGGACTGCATTACCGACGCGATGGTCCTGGTAGGTCAGCATGGCGTCTACTGTCAAAGTGCCCGGCAGCCAGGCAAGCCGGCAATGGACGTTCAGCTCATTACAAAAAGCCTCACTGACGCTAAAGAGTTGATTGCGAGTGTTCTGGAAGAGCTACAGGCTGCCAGGAAAGACTGACAAGCTGTACGGTGATATCGGTCTTCTTCACCCGGCACGCCACCTTCTCTAGACTGTCGCTTGCCGGATCGATTTTCGATTGCTGGGCCGCTAAGTCGTCGTCGAACTGTTGCTGCAATTGACCCGCTTGCTCAGTTAGGCGAGCCAGTGTATCCGACGCCGCTCCCACATCCTGCCCTTCCTTCCAGGTGCGCCCCGCTTGCCGGGCAGCCGAAGCGGCGCGGCTTATGTTAGAAGCGCTCAACATCTTGCGCCCCATGAACGCACCCAGCAGACCTGCCCCTACCGACAAGGCCGACTGGAGCATGGCTTGGCCTACCTGTTCTTTCTGCTGAGCTACCGCCAATTCCGCTCGACGTTTCCGCTCTTCCAGCGCGGCAAGCTTCGGAGCATACTTTTGCTTTAAAGCTTCCGCCACGCGATCGCGCTCTTCCCGTGCCCTTTGTTGTAGGCGGATGCGAAAATCACGCTCCGATTCATCCGGTCTCGACATCTCGTTCAGGCTCACGCTTTCAAAAAGCTCAAGCTTTTCGCTTTGATAAAGAAAGGTAACGAACTCTTTCGTCCAGGAAGCATATTTTTTTGCGTTAGTGGCTGCAGCCGGAAGCGGCAAGAATGCCGTTTCCCCATCGGGCTGCTTTTCTAATTCGTCTAAACCAAGAGCAAGTACTTCGGCTTGTTCCCAAGAGACGGGCACCGGGCCATCCCGCAGCGGCGCTGCCAACAGAACTTCTTTCGTTTGTTCGATGCCAAGCTTATCGTCTACAAAACGAAGCTTGGCCGCACCTATAATGACCGGGCGGTACTGTGCGGTACCCGCGTTTTGCGCGGGCAGAAAGTATTGAGAAATCGCGGGAGGCAGCACAGGCGCGGCGAACGAGCGTGCGTTCCCTTCCTCGTGGATTGATAGTCCGTCAGCAGCAGGCTTCGCGCTTTCTGTGCTCAAAGACGGACGCCGATCCTTCATCAATTCGCGGATGCCTTCGCGGGTAAGCGGCCCACGCAAATAAGAAAGCGTCCATCGCGTTTGAAACAGCACGGGGCTGTTTTCATTCACGTTATTTAAAACAAAGACGCGCTTACCCAAGCTGGAAAGAAGCTTATCTAACGTGGGACGGTCGAAGCTGGTCTGCGCCTCTCCCGTCGCCGACTGCAGCCCGTCCAAGACACGCATTTTGTCCCGTTCGGTTTGTAAACGTCCGATGAACCAGGTGCCCGTATTTGCCAGCCCCTTATAATCGAGGTCCACCGGATTCTGCGTGGCCAAAACAATACCGACGCCATACGCGCGCGCCTGCTTCAATAAGGTGAGTAGCGGTTTCTTGGACGGCGGGTTAGCGGTAGGCGGAAAGTAGCCAAAAATCTCATCCATGTAGACCAACGCACGAAGACTGCCGGTTCCTCGTTGCGTGCGCACCCAACTGAGAATTCGATTCAACAAAAGAGCGATGAAGAACATGCGCTCGCTATCGCTGAGGTGCGCGATAGAAAAGATGGACACGCGCGGCTTTCCTTCGGCTGTATGCAGAAGCGCGTCGATATCCAACGGCTCGCCTTCGAACCAGGATTGGAAATCGGGGGAGGCAATCACCTGATTGATCCGCAGTGCAAGATCGAAGCGCTCCTTAGCCCCGTAGAAAGTCTCCAGGGTCATGGCACCGATTTTTTCGATACCGGGATCTTGAATAGCCGCGACAAGCCCGGGCAGATCGACAGTGTTCCCTGCCCGCCAGGCTTTCTCCAGAATTGCAGAGAGCAGCACATATTCCCGGCTCGTAACGGAGTCGGCCGAAATACCCACCAAACTAAGCAGGCTGGCCGCTGTTCCACTGATCCGGTCGCGAAAGAGTTCTTTGTCTTCGAGGATCGCGGGCTCCGGCGGCGCCAGGGAGCTGAGCATGGAAACCGAACGTCCTGCGTCGCTCCCTGGCGTGTAAATGGAAAAATCGGCGGCATCTTTTAAAAGCTGAATCCGCGCTCCATCCTCGCCCCAATCGGCCAGCCCTTTCTTCCAAAGCTCGGCCTGCTGGGCGGCAAATTCGTCCACACTGACATTTTTCACCCGCGCTTCGTCTTCGCTGATCCAAGGTCGAAAATCTTCCGCACGAAGTTCAGGGAAAGTCAGCAGTAAATTCGAAAGATCGCCCTTGGGGTCGATCACGATCGCCGGAATGGAGTCGATGGCAGCTTCTTCCAACAGCCCGATGCACAGACCGGTCTTGCCGCTGCCGGTCATGCCGACACACACCGCATGCGTCACGAGGTCCTTGGAGGCATACAGCAGCGGCACATCGCTGCTTGTTTGCGTAGCCGGATCGAACGGCTTACCAAGATAGAACGCGCCTAGTTTTTCGAAGTCCTGCATGCTTTGCTCATAGAAGAATTACTTTGGCTTTCCAGATTGCCATTGCTCCATCGTAAGCCTGAACTCATCGCATAGATTTCTTCCTTCGTCCCGGCGTTTACCGACGATTTGGAATCCCAGTTTGGCCAGAACGCGCACGGAGCGCATATTGTCCGGCCTCGCGATTGCGGCGACCCGATCCATTTGTACCTCTTGAAAGGCATATTCTACAACTCGCGCTGCGGCTTCGGTCGCATATCCATGGTTCCAGTGTGCCGGAGCAAACTCATAGCCGATCTGCAGGTCATCGCGATCGTAACCGCTTAGCTTTCCCATCCAGACCCAGCCGACTGCCTCAACCGTATTCCTCAACTCGACTAGCCACTTGCCCCAGCTTCGTCGAAATGCCGCCATCTCAATTTCGGAGCGTGCAAATCGCAAGGCGGCCGCACGAGACATCACTCCGTTGTGAATATATTCCATGACCGTAGGATCGGCGTCCAAACCAGCGAGGAATTCTTCATCGCTCGATCGCAGCGGCCGTAAACGCAGTCGCGCACTGAAAAGCTCCGGATAGATGCGCACGTCTTCGCTCACTTGTTCCGCAGCGCATCCCAGTAGAATTTCAGCTGCGAATAATTACTACCCAGACTGGAAACATCGTTCAAGCCCCAGCGATACGTCTGGTACTCGAGCTTGCTTCCCGACTGAAGCAAGAAAGCACCCGCGCCTTGCGGAGCATAGTGGGAGATTGTTTTTTCCACGCTTCCGCCATTCTTCTGAAAGTCGCCCGCATACCATTTGAAAATCATACTGACGCTCGCCACTTTTTTTTGCGGAAAAAACTCGTTCAACTTATTGTTCGCAAGCCATTTTCTAAAATTGTCGGTGAGCTGTTCATCGATTCGCGAAGGAACATAAGCCTCCCTGCGCAACGGCGGACAACTACGAGCCGCACACACTAGCGCCGCGTGAATTCTGGGATCGTTCATCGCTCGCAGCCGGCTCTCGATGCCATCGAGCGAAACTTTTGCTCCATCGAGCAAATTCCTCGCTTCCGTGAATGGATGCTTGGTTCGCCAGATACTTTCAACGGGATAGTTAGCGAGAATCCACTGTATTGTAAACGCATTGTAGGCGTCGATCAGGGCGGCTTTCTGTTCCGCTTCCGTCATCTGCGACGGCCATTTGCCGCCGAACTGTTGGAGGAAAGAATCTAACCGTGCCTTATCGTGGGCAGCTAGTCCGCGATAATCGACTCTGGATTCTGCATTGACGTATCTATTCAGCAGTTCATTCCAAGCGGAGTAGTCGAAAGGAGAGTCCGCTCCTATAGCGAAACCGGGTGTCAGAACAATCAGCGAAAGAGCAATGCAGCGAAGAGACAGCTTAGTCATGTTTTGCAAGAAGAGCCAAAAGTGTTTCAGAAAAATGAGTCGGCGGTTCAAAACAGTAAAGCAATGAACTCTTCGATCGGATATTTTTATCGACAAGCAGAAACGGCTTATCGGGCGGCTTCGAGGCTCGAGAGACTGTGTCATCCGGCATCTGTCGAATGGCAACGGGAAGTCGCTCGCAGCCGAAACCGGCGGAGGAAATGACGTAGCCCACTGCCAGCGTATCGAAGGGATTGAACCCGTTCGCGCCCAGCTTTTCCCTCCAGAACGTAAGCCAATCGTCCGCAGCATCCAGGACCCATCCTAAAGAGGCGTTCGCTGCTCTCAAATGCTGCAAATCGTCTTTGTGCATCCAAACTTTCGACGAGATCTCCCACGGGGTCAATACCAGCGGAACACCGGCATCGAGCAGTACCTGAAACGCCGGAGCGTCCGACTCGAAATTGAAGTCGCGGAATGCCGGCGCGGACGGACTCAAAGAGAACCTTTGATGCGGTCGTCTACCGGCCACCGCAACTATGGTTTTGATCCTGCGCGTAAGCTCGGGATGATTCAGAAGAACCGTCGCTATATTGGTCACCGGCCCGATGGCGACGATGGTTAGCTCCTCACGCCGAAGAGCCGCAGCCAGCGCCAGCGTCGCTTCCGTTTCTTGCCCCATTTGCTGCGGCGATGCCGCCCCTTGATAAACTTGCATTCCCTTCGGCCCGAAATCGCTCACCAATCTTTGCCCAATAGGAACTGCTTGGTCCAAAGGCGCGTTACCGAACACAACGCTCACGCCGCGAACGGCCAGGGACGGCGAGTGAAAGGCTTGAATAAGAGCGAAGCCGTCGTCCACCTCATGGCCTCCTCGCGCTACGGAGGGGTCTGTGTCGATCCAAACGGGTAGCGAGGCGCTCAGGGAGCAAGAGCCAAATAACCATAGCATCGACAGCGACAAAAGCAACCTCATCGCCGGCTGTTCTCCAAAACCAAAGTTTTCGAAAGCTCCAGCAGCTCTGTTTTTCGCTCTAATCCGTAAGGGATGGGAAGCTGTGCCACTCCCATCAGCCGCCGCATGATCTCCACCCCCGCGAATTGATTCATTAGTCGTTTATTCAGGGCGGTGGAGTCGCCGTACTGTTCCAATACACCCTCGATCAACGCTGGGTGCTGTCCGGCCAAGTGAAGATGTGCCACCATAACGCCCACATCCCATTCCGGCGGACCATAAAAGCAAAACTCCGGATCGATCACATAAACGCTATGCCGTGCCGCCAGCCAACTGCCGGGGAAGTAATCGCCATGCAGCAGACATGTTCCTCGCGAATTAGCCAAATAGCATTGGGCGAGCAGAGTAATCTCCTGGCAATAACGATCGTCTGCCTGTAATTGCCGCGCTACTTGGGAGAACCCCGGCGTTATCGCGTCGAGATTGAGCCCGTTATCGATGCGAAGAGGAAGCGCGAAGATATGCTCATGATTCAATCGGCGCATTTCCTCGTTTGCAAAAAGCGTCGCCAGGTTGGGATCGCAAAAAGAAGTATGCAGCGCAATCAGAAAAGCTGTCAGCGTTTCTAACGCTTCACTATTTGCCCCGCTATCGCTCAACGAATAAAGAAAGGTGAAGTCATGGGCTTCTTCTAAATCCTCCAGCATCAAAACCTGTTCCGATGGATCGAACGCCACAAGCTCAGGGATGTGAATGGCGATTGCTCGATTCTCCTCTACCTGTCGATAGAATCGAGCCTCCATCGCTGCGCGATTCCAAGGCGCTGGAATGTTCGGATATTTTGCCACCCAGGGTCGCGACTGCTTCAGGATAAAACTACGCTGCGAGGTCACGATACGCAACACGCAGTTCATGTTTCCTTCGCCAGCGCGCGTCACCTGCTCAACCCGTTCATCCCTTTGCACCCAGCCTGTTTCGGCCAGATAATCGCTTATCGTAGAAACATCGGCGTCCGTTAGGAAAAAAGTCCCGGGAAAAGCGCTACGAAGTGGATACTCTTCGTTCACAATGCGGTTAGACCTGGTCCTACGACGCAATCACCGTTGTGTTCGCCGAGCATATGACCAGAATGACATGCCGCCCGTGATCGTCTTTCCACTTAAGTTACCTCGCGCGTGCGCTGTGCGGAATCTCTAAGCAAACAACGTAACTTAGCTGCGCAAGCAAACGAATTCTATTCTCGATGATCAGGTTTTTATTCACGCTGGCGGTGCTTACGTCCGTCCCGCTTTGGAGCGACACGCCCACCGCTACGGTATCCGGCCTTGTTCAGGATTCTTCGGGAGGAGCCATCGAAGGAGCCTCCGTGTTCGTCCGGAGTGCTGATGACGGTTTTGAACGGACCACTATCTCTAATGGTTCCGGCATCTATACTATTCCAGGCTTGCAGGCAGGCCGATTCCAAGTAGTTGTTCGAGCAACAAACTTCACCGAGAGCCGCCGCGACAATGTAGTGCTAGAGGTAGCCGCCAACGTTCGTCTCGATTTCACTCTTGCACTCGGGCAGGCTCAGGCGAGTATCGAGGTGAACGATGCCACACCTTTGACGCAAACCGAATCGAGCACGGATTCCACGGTAATCAATCGCAAGGCCATCGCCGATCTGCCCAGCGATGGCCGACAACTGCAGAATCTCGCTCTGTTAGCTCCGGGCATCGATGCCGGCTGGAATCTCTCCACCGCCGCAAACCGATATGGCAAAGCACGGGAAAATACTGAAGGCGCTTTCTCGGTGAACGGCGCCCGAAGCCGCTCGAACGATTTTTTGTTTGACGGCATGCCGACCAATTTGCGCCAGTATGACGTAATCAATTTCGAGCCGTCCAACGAGGCCGTGGAAGAGTTTGCCGTGATTTCAGGCATCGCCCCAGCGCAATATGGCCGTACCATGGGCGGTACTGTAAACATCGTCACGCGCCGCGGAACGGAACGCTACCACGGGTCGGGTTATGAATTCTTTCGTAACAATGTTCTGAATGCGAACGATACGCTGAGTAATCGCGCCGGCCTGCCACGCGGAACCGTTCGCCACAATCAGTTTGGCTTCACCGTCGGCGGACCCATCTGGAAAAAGAAGCACTTCTTCTTTCTCGATACGGAAC
The DNA here is from genome assembly GCA_965219315.1 of Bryobacteraceae bacterium. Taxonomy (GTDB): domain Bacteria; phylum Acidobacteriota; class Terriglobia; order Bryobacterales; family Bryobacteraceae; genus Bog-105. The sequence goes on from CBDCNB010000002.1 coordinate 43,317, forward strand.
TGCTGCGGAATCTGGAAGGCTCGGAGACGCGGACCAGTCATGTACCGACGACGATGGAACGGCAAGGAATCGTCGCTTATCTTAACTCTGCCGGGCTTCCCGCTACACTTGATCTGCGTAGCCGACTCACCCCCATCAGCGCGCGGCTTCTGGCTCTCTACCCCTCGCCAAATGCAAATTCGCCGGCCGGGAACTACACGGCGCCACTCCAGATCTCGGTCAACGATTACCAGTACAATCTGCGCACCGACCACTACGTTACTGAACGCGACGTAGTTACCTTGCGGACTTCTTGGAACCTGAACGATCAAACGTACATCATCGACCGCTTCGGCGGGCCCTATATCCCCGGCTTTCCGCTGCCCAATCCCGAGCGCACCACCAATGGCACTATCGGTTATCTGCACACATTCGGCGCAAGTGCCGTCAACGAAATTCGTTTAGGCGTCAACCGGTACGGCAATATCCTGGCCAACGGCGACGGACGGGATGCTACCGCTTTTGGATTACCGAATGGATCGTCCGCCAACGGCATACCGACAATCTTTTTTGTCCAAGGAGGATTGGCGGGTCTAGGCGGACTGTCTTTCTACAATCGGGATCAAGACGAATTAACAGTGTTTCTTGCCGATACAGTCAGTTTGCTAAGGGGCGTTCACAACATGAAATTTGGCGGCGAAGGGTCTCGTTATCACTTCAACACTCGTGGCGCTACCGATCTCCGCGGAACCATCTCTTTCGATGGATCGCGTAACGGACTTCTCCCGCAAACTCCGGCGAACTCACAAGCCAATGTGCTGGCCGACCTGCTGCTCGGCTTGCCGTACCAAGCCACAATTACCACCGGTCAGTTCGGCAGAGGTTACCGACAGTGGGCCTGGGCTGGATTTCTGCAGGATAGTTGGCGAGCGGCCCGCAGATGGACGTTGAACTACGGCGTACGCTACGAATACAACCCGCCCTGGACGGAGGTGAATCAGAAGCTGTCTAACTTCTTGCCCGAAGGAGGTATTATCACTCCCGCCTCCCCCGGTTGGAAGGGTCTGTATCATGCCGATAAGGCTAATTTCGGCCCGCGCTTCGGGTTCGCCTATGACGTGAATGGAGACGGACGGACAGTGCTGCGCGGCGGCTTTGGATGGCGTTATGAAACTTTGCTGCAAGCCAGCACCGTGCAGCAGATTGAGAACAATCCGCCGTTCTCCTCGTCCGCGTTCACGAATTCACCGACACCGTTCGCGCGCAACGACGCACCATCCATGACGCTGCTGGATCTGCGGCAAAGCGCCCGGCCTTCGCAGTCGATAGCGGCAATACCCTACCATCTACGAAGCCCCTACAGCCTCCAGTACTCATTCGACATACAGCACGCCCTCGGTAAAGCTTGGTTGATCGAAATCGGCTATCGAGCCACCAGGGGAGTGCATCTGCCGTTCGATTACAATCTCGATGAGGTTCCGCTTGACACTCTGACCACGCCGCAACGCGCTTCGGTCGTGTCGGCAATCGCTGCTGGACGCAGTACGGCTTCTATCATCGATCCGTTCCGTCCTTATCCGGGCTATCAATCCATCGAATTATTCGACAATGCCGCCAACTCTGTCTACCATAGCCTTCAAACCACCGTAACGCGACGCTTCGAATCTGGATTGAATTTATTGGCTGCTTATACTTGGTCAAAGAGTATCGACGACGCGACGGATTTCGCCTCCAGCGATCCCTCCGAACACGTTCTCGACAGCCGGAACAGGCACTTGCAGCGGGCCGTCTCCAGCTTCGATGTGCCACACCGCTTCACCGTCGCGTTCAATTACCTGCTGGCCATCCCTTTCGCCAAGCAGACTCCTTTTCTCAATCGCTTGTTAAGCGGATGGCAGGTCAACGGCATCATCACGATACAGTCGGGCCAGCCGTTTACTCCTTTTAGCAGCATCTTCGACCCTTACCGTAATGAGAGCTTCAATCGGCTCATCCTGGTGTCCGATCCCCACCGCGATATTCCCCACGATCACGCGTACAATCCGGCAGCATTCGCCTTGCCCCAGTTAGGAACCTTCGGCAGCAGTGGCCGCAACATCGTTCGCGGCGATGGTTTCCGGAGCGCCGACCTGTCTCTGTTCCGCGACTTCCGTTTCACTGAATCCATTCGCCTGCAATTACGCGGCGAGGCGCAAAACGCTTTGAACCAGGTAAATTTTCAAGGTCCGGTGACCAATCAAGTGACGACCCCTGGTCTTTTTATCGCCAGCGCCCCGCCCCGAACTTTGCAGCTAGGCGCGAAACTCACATTCTAAAAAGTAGCTGCTACGCCGCTCAATCGGCCTTCCGTCTGTTTCACCCATGCCTCCGTCATCTCTCGAAGATGACGGTAAAACTCAAAACGCCGTCGACGAAAGATTTCGCCCCGGTAGTGTTGTGCTATGACTAAATTACGGACCGACATCGCCGTCATCCGTTCCGGTGATCGAGTAACCTCTTGCAGTTTGGCCGATAAAGCAGACGAATCACCGGCGGGAACAAGATCGGAAGTGGGCAGCAGTTCGGGAATCCCACCCACGGCTGTGCATACGCATGGCAGAGCACGGGCCATGGCTTCGATCAGCGCTCGCGGCAGCCCTTCTGTCCGAGACGGCAACACAAATAGATCCGATCGATCCAAATGCTCGCGTATCGCTGCGCCCGACGGAACATGCCCTAGGAACCGCACTCTGTTTCCTAGTTTGCCAGCGTGCATTTCCAATTGCCTTCGAAGGACGCCGTCGCCGATGACGGTAAGTGTCAAGTTCATGCCGGCGGCAACACTCTTCGCGATTGCGTCAACCAGTACGTCGACGCCTTTGTAGGGCTGATCCAGCGAGGCAACGGTAACTACGTTCAGCGGACCGGACCCGGCAAAGAAATGCCTTCCAGCTGCCGCGTAAGCCGACGCCGGCATCTCCACGTTTGAGTAGGAGGTTGTGAAGGCATGCTTGGCGGCTGGGTAGATCTGCTGCAGGGAGTGTTCCGTTACATAGGAAACGGACGGCGCACGCGCGCATTGTTTCTTCATTTGCCGATAGAACAAGCGCTGGAAAATCGCACGCAGCGGATGGTCGTTACAGCCGGACGCAAACATCCCCCAGGGATCGCACATCACTTCCAACGCATAGGGATGACCGGTGCGGTAGAGCTTGGGTTCGATTCCGGCGGCAATCTGAGATTGAACGCGAAGAATGACGGCATCGGTTGTTCCCACGCAGCTCCTGAGCGCCCGCCGCACATTTCTCCACTGGAACAAAAACTGTTGCGGGCCGACATAATACGGAACGGCGTGAAAGGCCACCCCATCCCCGTCCGCTCTTTTGGCGTTCGAAGACGGAGTGTCCACATTACGCACTCGCGCGACGACGCGGACGGAGTCGAAGACCTCCAAGTAAGGTGCAAAGTACGAGCGCGAAAACGCCGCCTGTGTCCAGATCAAACCGTCGGGAGTACGATCGAAGCGGTGCTCTTGCGAGATCACAACATTCATACCAATTCCTGTGCCGGGCTTTTCTCAAAGACATTGTATGTTGCTCGGTTGGATTGTTTTCGTAGTAATCGTTCTGCTAACTCTCCCATGTTCAAGCTTTCCATTTGCCGGCTCTCGCGCAGTTTGGAGTAGTGGGCAAGCACTTGATCCAAAACCTCGATTTTTCTTTCCGTGTCGGTGGCGAAGTCTTCAGGATGAAACCAGAGATGGTAAAGATGCCCATGATGAGCAGCATGGTCCATTGCTTTAGTGATTCGGCGGTGAGCGCATAATTGCAATGGTTTCCGCAGCATCAAGGACGGCCGAAGATGTGTGGTACCCGGGAAATTGAAAGGCAGATCCTGGTCGTAAATCTTGTTCAGTGGAACAGACGTATCGCCCGAGATGTTGACGTAGGCATTGAGGATGCGTGAGGCTCGTCTGAGGAACGTTTCGTCCGACCGTTTTCTGGTTGTGTACATCCAGTTCGAACCCGCACCCCGGTAGGAAAGAATACCCTTGGACGCGCAGTAAGCCAAATAATTGGAGTTGACCTGATTGCGCGGAAAAACGATGCTGCGAAGTTCAACTTTCCGACGGACGGCGGCTGCCGACGCGGCGTCGAGATCGCTTTCAAACGTCGCCGCGGTCTGGCCATCTTCCAGGCAGTAGTAGTGAGAAAAAGTGTGCGTTCCAATTTCTTGGAACGGCGTTCGCTCGATCTCCTCGATAGCAGATGCCGCATAACAAGAAGGTTCCTCGTTCTCGTTACCTCCGATCAGGTTGAGATCGCAGTAAGGTGACAGAACGGACGACGAGTATATTGGCCTGACGGCGGGAAGAGTCGCTGCCAGCTCCTCGCGATCTTTTAGAAATAGAAATCCAACTGCTGCCCACGTAGCGTGTACTTCATGTTGTTGAAAAGTCCTGAGCAGCGCAGTAATGGCATTGTGCATGTTCGCGGTTCGAATTCTGCAATCGTGTAAAGACTCCAGGTCTCGCTTTCCCCAGTACAGCTCAAAATCGAGGGACACCATGAAAACCGCTTTATTTGTCGTTTTGGTCATAGGGTTTTGCAGCTAGATAAAAACAGTAGTGGGAATAATATAACCAGCATTTGGGAGCGCGTTCGGCAAACAACACTCGGCTAATCATTTAAGACTCAGAAAAACTTAGGCAATTTTTTTAGCAGTATTTAATTTCTTTATAGGGAGATTAGCGAGTTGTGGTATCTTAATAACTGCGAGATACTCGGCTTTGTGATATAGAAATTTGAGCTACGCGATGGCTGCATCGGTAGTTAAATGATCCGGCTCGCACGCTTGATCGATGAAGAAGGCGTAGAGACTCGTCTCTAATCATCTTCCAGCAAAATATTGGCATTTAAAAGTTAAAAATGATGCCAAAAGACCAGCGATATTTGGTCTATCGGAGTTTTAAGTAGGCTGTTTAGTTTGTTAAATTCCTTATTTCTTTCGAATTGATATTTCTGTGCTAACGGCGAGCGCTTGCGCGCCCGCACGTTTTGACAGAACAGGAGATCTTACCTTTGTTATTTCAAAATAAAACTTTTAGTTGGCGTAGCCGCGCCTTTGTGGGCCGTGATAGAAGAAAAAGCTTCGGAGTTGCTGCTTTTGCGACTACGCTGCTTCTCGCAACGCACGCTTTGTCTGCGCAGACCATCTACCCGACCGTACCGGGAACAGCGGCCAGCAGTACGTACGCAGTGACGGTGAACGGGCAGTCGGTGCCGGTGGAGCTGTACGGCACGGCGACCGGCAATGTCAGCTTTGCGCGCTTTGCCTTGGCGGGCGCGGAGGCCCAGGTGACGGTGACGGTCAGCCAGCCGGTGACCAGCTACACGCTCAGCCCGAAGAACGAACAGATTGCCGCGACCGTGTCGGGCAACACCTTGTCGTTCACCCTGAACAGCCCGCGGCGGCTGGTGCTGCGCCAAGTCAACGGGCTGGCCGAGGAGTTGTTTCTGCTGGCCGACGCCCCCGAAGCCAATCCGCCGCAACGGGGTGCGCCCGGCGTGGTCGATGCCTTGACGCAGCCCGGCATCGATAACCAGAACCGAGCCGAATCGGCCAACGGCTTGACGGCCGCCCTGGCCCGCCTCAGCGCCTCCGGCGGCGGCACGCTGTATGTACCGGCGGGCGTGTACAATCTGCAGCACTCGGTGCGGCTGCCTTCCCGCACAACCTTGTATCTCGCCCCCGGCGCGGTCCTGCAAGTGGCGCCCGATTATCCCTGCTGCTTTCATGACCAGGGGGTCATCACCGTCGAAGACGCCTCCGACGCCAAACTGAGCGGGCGCGGCATTCTCAACGGCAACGCCGTCCACCTTCCCGCCGCCAACCAGGACTTTCACATGATCTACACCGAAAACGTGTACAACCTGCAGATCGACGGCCTGCTGCTGCTCGACCAGGGCGTCACCGGCATCCGCCTGGTGGACGCCCATCGTAGCGCGGTGCGCAATATCGAGATCATCGCCAACAATCCTACTACCGAATCCGACGGCATCGACTTCGACTCCGCCAACGACATCCTGGTCGACAACGCTTTCATCTACAGCTCGGACGACAATACCTCCCAGGGCGGCGGCACCGGCGTCCGCCGCACCGTCAAGGACATCTACAACATCACCGTTCAAAACTCGGTTCTCTACAATGCCCGCACCGGCGATGCGTTCAAGATCGGCACCACCGACCCGCAGAACAGTATCTCCAACGAGACTTTCTCGAACATCGACATCATTAGCGCTATCCAGGTAGCTGCGTTCTATCCCACCCAGGGCGCCGATATCGAAAATATTACGTTGTCCAACATCCGGGCCGACGCCATTACAGACCGCATTTGGGAGTTTCAGATCGAGGTCCCGACTTGGGAAGCCTGGAATGGAAGGCTAGGCTACATTCACAACGTGAATGTCGACAATGTTTCGGTAGGCTCGTTTGGTCGGAGAAACTCCATCTTTTTGGGGTACGACTCCGGGCGGGACATCAATGGTATCGACTTTCAAAACTTCTCCATTGCCGGCCAATCGATCAGGGACTTGTCTTCGGCGCGGATCGATACCACCTCAAACGTCAGCAACATACGCTTCAGCGGCTCTGCTGCGCCGGCTCCGCCCCCATTGGCCGCCTCAGCTCCCCTTCCCAACGGCACATACATTGTCGCCAATCGTTACAGCAGCCTTGTTCTGGACGATCCCGGTTTTTCTTCAAGGTCCGGTACACCGGCGATCCAATGGCGTGAAAACGATGGCCCCCAATCAGAAATGGCGTTTCACTCAGAACAGCAACGGATCGTATTCCATTCAGAATACTTTTAACGGACTGTATCTCGCCGATCTAGGACAAGGCAAGCTCGCTATGATTTCTCAGAGCGGAAATCCTGCGCAACTGTGGACTGTCGACGTATCGCAGCCAGGCTCTTTCACCTTCACGAACAAAGCGACCGGTAATGTGATCGACAACTCCGGCCTCAGGCAGACAGGAAGGTAGCGAAGTAATTAGCTGGCCCGCCAACGGTGGTTCGAACCAGAACTGGGCGGTGAAGTAACCTTCCGCTAAACTATTTCAAAAATGGAGCGCGTCGGTTCTTAGCAGTACGTTCCTGCCAGGTTCCGGTGCGCTCTTTTCCCGTCGGAGGCGGTCGCCAAAGCCGTTTTGTAAAGCTCCCCGTGCAGATGAATAATATGGCGCAGATCGTAAGCCGCGATCCGTTGCCGTCCCACTCTCGCGCGAAGCTTCGCCTCTTCCGGATTATCGAGCACATGCTTCAACACCTGCGCAAGGGCTTGGATATCTCTTGCCGGATAGAGATAACCGGCTCCGTTTTCCCAGCAACTCCCGCGTTCCGCGGGATGGCACTGCCGACCACTGGCGTTTCTAAGCTAAGAGCTTCCATCACACTTCGTGGAAGCCCTTCCTGATCCGAGCACAGCATCACGGCTTGCGATGCGCGCATCAGCACGCCGAGGTCGGAACGAACTCCAAGAAAGTGAACCCGGCGCTCCAACCCAAGCCGGCGCGCCGATTGCACCATGAGCGATTCGGCGGGGCCGGAACCCGCAAACACCAAATGCGCGTCGTTACGCCCCAGTTGCTTCCATGCTTGCAGCGCATCGGCCGTGCCTCTTACGCGGAATGAACTCTGCCGGCATTAAAACGACAGGGTCGTGAGGAGCCGCTCCAATGCTGTTCCGGAACGTCAGCATCTCTTCCGCAGCGACATGAGCCGGGTTGTATTTCCCCTGGTATCGACTCCGATGCCCGGCATGTAGACCAGGCGCTGTAGGGGCACCAATCGATGTTTTTTTGCCTCTGCTTCATCGTCGCGATTGATCACCACCAGATAATCGGTCCACCGGCCCGCATATTTCTCAAGCCCCAGAAAGGAGCGCGTTTTTCGCCTTGGCGCCATACTCATGGAAGTGAAATCCATGGGCGGTACAGATCTTTACGGAAGCATCGTGATGGCGCAGCGCATGGCGGCAGACCAAATTGGCCACCGGGGTATGAACATGCACGATGTCATAGTTCTGTTGTGTAACGACGTCCCTTACTGTTGCCGGCGCATAGCGACAATTCGAAATATCCAGCGGGTTGC